>NZ_JAATHD010000005.1:244750-302321 GCF_011947265.1 Paenibacillus sp. HB172176 | reverse complement strand
CGCCGTCAGTCCGCTGAAGCGCCACACGCCTCCGCCCTGATCCGCCGGAGCGCTCGACACCGCCTGGTCCTGGTCGTCATACAGCGTCACCGTTGCGCCGGCGTAGACATTCGTCACATCCACATACCCAATGCCCGCCGCTGCCGACGGCGTGCGCAGACTCGCGCCCACAAAGCTGGAATTCTCGCTCTCCTCGCCGCCCACCGTCTGCGTCACATAAAATTGAAGACTGTTCGGCACTACGTTGTCGAAGGTGTACGTCGCATCCGTCACGTTCGTCGCCGTGCCCTGGAGATTCCCGTTCGTCAAATACAGCTTAAGCGTCGCGCCCGACGCGAAGCTGCTCGCTGTGATGCTTCCCTCGCCGCCCGCCGCGCTTGGCGCCGCCGGAATATCCGGCTGAACCGTCACGATTGACGAGGGGAGGCTCACCACGCCGTTTATGCTTTGCACGACATAATATTCGCTTCGCGCCGTCAGTCCGCTGAAGCGCCACACGCCTCCGCCCTGATCCGCCGGAGCGCTCGACACCTCTTGATCCTGATCGTCATACAAAGTCACCGTTGCGCCGGCGTAGACGTTCGTCACATCCACATACCCGATGCCCGCCGCTGCCGACGGCGTACGCAGGCTCGCGCCCACGAAGCTGGAGTTCTCGCTCTCCTCGCCGCCCACCGTCTGCGTCACATAGAACTGCAGACTGTTCGGCTCTATGTTCTCGAAGGTATAGCTGGCATCCGTCACGTTCGTCGCCGTATCCTGCAGATTCCCGTTCGTCAAATACAGCTTAAGCGTCGCGCCCGACGTGAAGCTGCTCGCCGTGATGCTTTCCTCGCCGCCCGTCGCGCTTGGCGCTGCGGGCTGAGTTGCAGCGCTTACAGGATGCGTCCAGCCTAAATTCATCCCAAACATCAAACACAGCGCCAAGAAACCCGATAACAACCTTTGCCTTACATCATAAGCTTTAATTATAATCACTCCCATAAATTCACATGATAACGTATAGGCATACCTTCTAAACCATACATGCTATTTTCATAACTTTCTCAAGCGAGCTCGGCTAATACGCTATCTTCCCTCCTCTCGTATATTGTTGCTTAATGACAAGGGCACTCGCTCGAAGAACTCCAATCAAATTTCGACAAAATATACTAAATTCAATTCCATGGCACTATATTAAGATAATATTCTGTACAAGTAAACAAAAGAATTGAGAGGCTATCGACTACCGCTAACTCTAGTCATTCAGCAAATCTCCTTCCAAAAACAATGAGCCCCCGCGAAGGAGGCTCGAAATTCAGAGAACGATTCAATTTCAGTGCCATAAACGGTCAATGCCTTTAGCCAACACGTCATCAAAACTGCCCCAGCTCCGATCAACATTTCCCCATGAATGATTAATCATATTGCCTTTCAATTCAGTTAGGAAATAACGGCCGAACTCGTGCAACTTCTCAAAATAATCGTAACCGCCAATGAAAACCACGCCATAGCGATCCGCCAATTCGATAAGCTTGTCATGATAGCTTCGGAACAACCGCGCGGAGCCTTGTTCATGAAACTGCGGATTCATGCCATTCACCGTTACAATCGCACATTCCGCACCGCTTTCGAGTATGCCCGATATCATACGCTCTGTCAGCTCCAACGTTTGCTCCAGCATGCCGCTGCACATATCATTCAGCATATATTCGATAAATACAAAATCGGGATTAACCTTCAGCACATCGCTTGACAGCCGCTCAAAGCCCTTAAGACTGGATTCCCCTCCGACTGCCATGTTGGAAGTTTTGATAGAGCTATGCGGATACAATCCTCGGAGCTGGCTTGCGACAAGATAGGGCCATCTCCCGGAGCGTGACGTGCTCTCGCCGTAATAGGCAATCCGGACATTCTCTCCCGCTTCCATCTTATGATTCAACCTCGCTGCGCCGCCGGAATTTCGAATGGTAACGGCGGAATCCGGCACATTCGTCGCGTCTCGCATATCGAAAATAGCATGCGGATACACGGTAACGGAGATCTCAGAGAGAGCTTCGTTCGCCATCGCTCTATCTGCTAGGGAAACATCCAGCGATAATCCCCAATCCACGGGAAAGCCATATGCGGATTGCAGCAAAAGCGGGATCGGCTCATTCCGAACATAGCTTTGCGGTTCGGTCCACAGCATGTTCTCACGCTTACGTTCCATGCCTGTACCATATTCTTCTCCAGTTGCCCCTGTTCGAATCATCATGGATTCCAAGCCTGATCCCTCATTTGAAGACAACGCTTCATCTATCTTCACACGTTGAATGAAATAGGTTCGTGGAATCATATCCATATATCTGCCGCGAATACGAACTTCATCAAGCTCATCAAGCGTTCCGGATGAATGCCGAATGGCATATTCACCGTCATGAATGGCAGTTGCTCCCCAACCGACGAACAGATGAGCAAGCACGCGGCCTTCCCGAACCATGGGCGGATCGGGAAGAAGCAGCTCGCGTGATTCAGGCGCTTCATCGCTTCCGCGGATAAGCTTAAACTGTCCATCTCGGCTAATGGCAACAGCATCGTATCGGCATAGGTACACCTCATAATCAACAGACAGCCGCTCATCCCGAGCGATTGCGCCTCCCGCTTTTCGTTTAACCGTTCCCCAATACCAGTCCACAATATAGTCGATCGATTCCTGATATGGAATCGACCGACTCTCATTGTAGACCGTGAGCGTACCGGGGATCATTCGTTGATATGGCGCGCCTCCTGAGCCCCGTATGCTTTCCCCATTCCAATAGCCGGGAAGCTTGTCCGCTTCGCCCCTAATCTGATAAGCATGGTCTTTGAATGCTTGAGTACCGGAGGACTGAACTTGCAGCTTCACCGACTCCTTCAACACGGTTGTTTCTCCATTATCCCAAATGATTGTTCCGGGCTCCACCATGACAGCCATAGAGACCGGAACAGTCGGTACGACCCTCATTCCTTGTACCGCAATCACTGAAATCACATCCTCTGTCTATCCATCTCGGACAGCATCAGCAAGGCAAGCCCTTGTCCCCAAGGCATAATCTTGTCCTTCGGCACAAGACGATAGCCATCCAGATTTTTATGAATGCCCGTGCCAATGGAAGTATCCGTAAGAACACCATCGCGAGAGATCTTGGCTTTGACGGCCTCGCAGCCCTTCGCTGCGGCAGCGGCAGCCTCGCCTGCCAAATAACCGAGACGAGCTCCTTTGCTTAGCCCATATGCAATGCCGGCGGATGCGGACGACTCGCAATAGCTTGCCGGGTCGTTCAAGATCGTATGCCACAAGCCATTATCGGCTTGCACAGCGCAGAGACCTTCGGCTTGCGCCGCAATCATTCGGAGCAGCTTCTCCATTTGCCCGTTGAAGCGCGCCCCAAGCTCGCTCTGCAGCAATTCGGCGATCTCGGCTGCACTGACGACCGCCCAACTGTTCCCCCTTCCCCAGAGGCATCCGCTTAAATGATCCCTTGTCGCATAGCTATATCCGTGATACAACAGCTTCGTTTGCTCATCCATTAATCGTTCCATATGACTTGTCGCCTGGAAGATCCCTTCCTCCACGTAACGATCATTTTTTGTAAGACAGCCCATTTCGACAAGAAATACACCTGCCATAAAAATAGTATCGACCCAAATTTCATCGCTGAATTTGCTATTGATAACAGTATGCTCCAGCTCACGGTTTTCCGTTCTTGGCGCATCCTTCATTAGCCAGGAAGTAAAGCTTTCACAAAATGACAAATATTTTGACTCGCCGGTTTCCTTATACAACAAAATAACAGATAAGAGAGGCGCAGTCGTATTAACCGTATAAGCAAGCTCGGAATGCTCCATATGATAATCGACGAATCGTTTTATATAGAGATAGATATCTTTATTCCCCGTTTGCTCGTATACCCGTCTCAGACCATAGAGCGCTACGCCTGCTCCCCAGTCCCATTCTCCTTTTTTGTCCACATTCAAATCCATGCGCATCGTGCATTCCGCTACTTTATTTATGAATGATATCGTCATATTTCATTCCCCCCCAATAGCTCCATTAAGTCTTCTTCATTCATCGCTCTTCAACAGGTTAGGATTCAATTCCCATGGCGCGGCGATCTTATTGGGATCCGGAGGAGCAATCCTTCCCGACAGAAGCGGATCGTTCGTCTTCTTCATCCATGAATCCAATCGTTGCGACAAATCATCATAAATCGCCCGATATCGCGCTTGATGAACGAGATTAACTCTTTCCACCGGGTCCAGGAACAAATCGAACAGCATCTCATCTGCCCGCTCTTCTTCCAGAATCCCGTGCTCTATTGCAAATTGTTCGCTTTCTCCGCCATCTCCCCCGATATGAACCCATCGCCCGTGATCCTCAAAAAACTTAATAAGCTTGTAACGTTCCGTCCGAATGCAGCGGGCCGGTTCATACGCAATGTGAAAGGCAGTCTCGGCAAAAATCTCCGACCGAATCGTCTCCGCGCTCCCTTCTATTAAAGGAAGCATGGATCTTCCCTCCAACCAGTCCGGCTTGTCCAAACCAGCAAGTTCGCAAATCGTCGGAAACAAATCAATCTGCGAAACCAGACCGTCCACGGCATTTCCGCCGTTCTTGCCTCCAGGCATTCTCAGCATCAAAGCGACGCCAATGCCCGCATCGTACAAATGGCATTTCATTCGCGGGAATGAAATCCCATGATCCGTCGTAAAAATCAGCAGCGTATCCTCATCCTTGCGGGATTTCCGCAACGCCTCCCATATCATTCCAACGCATTCGTCCACCACACCGACAGACGTCATGAGCGCAGCCGTATCCTCACGGTTCATCCTATTATTGAACACCGGATGTGGAGGCGACACAAAATCAGGATTAACATCGCCGTCAATAGCCGGAAACGGACGATGTGTATTCATTAATCCGAATGAAAGGAAGAAAGGCTTATTTCTTGATTTTCCGATCTCTTCCGTCGCCATTCTGGCATTGTTCAAGTCCCAGGACTTGAAACCCTCTCCGCTTATTTCATCTGGATGATTCGAGCTTCGCACAGTGGTATAGCCGAGCAATTCCGGAGAGGGAGCCTCATGTTGAAATCCGCACAGGATCGTCTCGTAGCCATTCTGAAGCAAAAAATGTGCCAAGTGAGTTCCATAATCATGTAGCTGGAACCCTCTATGCGATAAACCAAGCATGCCGCATGAGTGCGGCGACATCCCGGTAAGAAGAGCCGAGCGACTGGGCGAGCAGCTCGGACCTGCGCAGAAAGCATGACGGAATATGACGCTTTCTTCGGCAACCTTCATCAAATTGGGCGAAGCTGCCGGGGCGCCGTACGGTTGTATGAAGGTTCCGGTATCATGTGTATTCATGTAAATAATGTTCATGGCGTTCATCCCTCTCCAGCCCTGTTCGATTTGAAATTGCTTTCCCTACTTCACATTAATAACTGCAATGTCATCAAAATAAGCGCTGTCGTTATAGGAACCGACTCCGATTTGACCGCCGGCAAACGTTTTATCTGTTGCCCTCAACACAACTTGATTGTCGAAATAGACGACAATCTTGCCATTTTCATCCCCCTCTATGGAAATGCTATGGAATTCGTTATCCGTTATCCAATCGGTAAAGCCATCCGAATCGGCAATGAGCTGTCCGGCGCCGCTCTTCACTTTAAAAAGCTGCGTCTTGCCTTTATCATTATTCATCGACAAATAATAATAGTTGTCCGCATCTTGATAATGAAACACAACGGCAAAATCGGCTTCAGCATTTACGGTTACATCGTCACCCATTCTCGCCTTAAGATTAATGATGAAGTTGTCGGAAACAGAGCCGTCCAGCAATGCGTATTCTCCAAGTCTGTTCCCGCTTTGATTGGAATAGTCCGTCGTATTCAATGCGTAGAAGTAGTCGTCTCCATCGCTGCCCACTGTCCATCTCGATGCATGCAGAGGCGTCCATCCATAGCTGTCCCCGTCTTGAAAGCCATCGTAGAGCAAGGATGCCCCAGGATAAAGATCAATATTTGTCTCCCATATGAGATGATCGGCCGAAGCAGTGTCGAAATTGTTCGCAATCATTTCAATCGTATCTCCAGCGCTGACTTCCAGAATCTCATCCATTTCATATCCTGTCGTGTCGCTGCCCGATATAAATTCCCATCCCGATTCCGGCCATACATTTGTCGTTCCATTTTTTATTATTTTTACATTTCTTCCGTCTCCGGACGTATAACCGGGATGACCTTTCACGCTGCTTTTCATCTGAATCACACCGTCAGCCGGCGCTGTCCATCTTCGTATTGAATCCCTGGAAGATCCCGTTGTTTGCAAGATGTCGCTTACATATGGATGTACGCCGCCAGGCTGTTCCCAACGGTCCAATGAAGCTTCATACTCAAGCTCGGAAACGTTCGCGCCGTCATAGGACAAGTAGGACCACCCGTTTGCTCCTTGCACAGATGAATAATCCGTTTTAGAGTTGAAACTGACTTTAGACGGGCGAACGGCATAAATATAGTCGCCATCTACTGAGAACGGCACAGCAGTTCCATTCAGTTGTACAGAGGTTACCGAGGGAGCGTATAGGGCAATAGCCGTAGCGCTATCCGAATCTGCCTTTAAATCCGTGCCGGTAATTTCAAGCGTTGAGCCGTTCCACACGACCCCCATGTCGGAAATCTCCAACGAAGAGTCAATGAGAGGCATGCCATTTTTCTTCAATGATCTTCCCGCTTTAATTGAAGCGTTGCGAATACTTCCCATATGATCCGTTTCCACATAAGCCATTTTCCCATCGTAATGGTAGATATCGAAGCTTCTTTCCACAGACGGTTTTTGTTCATGAGACAAGTAATAATACCCAATGTCTCCATTATGTCCGGAATTCAAGTCGATCTTGAGCCCTGTAGCCGTTGTGGCGGGAGCTCCCGTAGAAAGCCGTGTTACCTCCACATTTCGATCGGTATCCCCGGATTCGGTAGGATACAATACGGTGTCGTAAGTAACGTTGCCGCTAGCATTTTTAACATAGGATACGAACGGGGCGTCGGATACATTCTGGTATCTCTCGGAATAGTAGCCGTCCCTTAACGATGCTGTCAGAGAAGCAGGATCCGCCGGAACGATTTGAATATTGGCGCTCCCCTCGAATTGGCTTTGTGCTTTCTTTGTTGTTCCGTCCAACGTCACATTAGCTTCCGGCAGCAAGTGCCAGGTCTGTTCGTACTTATTCGTACCTGTGCTCGAAGTGATGTAATCGGAAACAATCCAATATTTTGAATGGATGAACAACACGCTTCTTTGATGATTAAAGCCTGGATAGGCCTCTTGGTTTGCTTCGAAAAAATCATAATTCCCATTGCTTGCCCAGGAATCCACTTGTTTTTCCAAGCTTGCATTTCCGTTGCTATCATTAATCTCGATCGTGTTATGCGCTTCCGGCGAAAGCCTCAGCCATTGCACGATGGGGGATTCGGTCGAATAGGTGAATCGGCCCGGATCGATTAGCAGCGGCTGTCCATAGGCATAGGCAATAACGCTAAGAAGATCGGAATGCGCATGTACGCCATGATTATTGTTAACGTGCATATACAATGCGTCTTCCGTCCAATCCGATCGCATTATCGCAAGGTTGGATTCGGGATAAAATATGGAGGTTGAAGCTGGCATTGTGCCGCTTACGCCGTTGCTGCCATAATAAATCAACTCCTCATTGTCGTAAGTATTGCCAATATCAAGCACAACCGGCCGGTTATTCACGTAATCCGCATCCCCGTACTGCGGGTTGTATCCGTTCGGGAACAGAAGATTCATAGTGTAACGCCCCATTCGTTCCAGACCAAGGTTGAACGTTTCACCGAATGCTTTGTTATTCAAGTCCCCCATTTTTTTACTGTCCATGAGGGTGTTAATCGTGACGATATTATACTGCGAATTATCCTCCGAATAGGAGCCATCAATATAATTTAATGTCTTTATCAAACCGTCGAATCTAGCATTGGCGGTAGAAAGCCAGTTGGCCGAATCTTTAAATTCCGGAAAATAAACAGCTGGAAAGTAGAGACCTCGAGTCTGTAAAACTCCGAAGTTGGAGAACGTATCATAGTTATCCGGGTTATATAAATGGTTTGCCATCTGCCACATATATTTCAGCATAGCCGTATTTGCCGGAGCGTCGATTGAAGCGCTGTCCAGCAATGCATCGTAAGCTCTTATCCAGAAAACCGATCGAATGCCCGGATCGATTCTGGAGAAATAACCGGGATCCGAATTGCCTTGGTCTGTAATAAAATCAAGTATAAGGCTGATTAATTTGCTAGCATAGCTCTCGTCGCTTGTCGCTTGGTATTCGTTAATCAATAGGGGAGCAAATTGAAAGCGCGACATAATATTTTTCCATGACGCCGCAGCTCCCGTCAAAGGCTGAGCCCAATCCGTGCTTGCGATGGCTCCTTGCCAGGAGAACGTGTTCCCAAAGGTGCTGTTCCAGGACATCGTCGTTTCGTTCCATGCTGTATCGGCAATCCTGTAAAGCATGATATCCATATTTCCCGTTTGAGAGGCATTCCGGCCATATAGCTTTAAAGTCGCACTGACAGGAATTTCTGCCAAGCTGCTTAAATCAAACTGAATATACGTTCTGCGGGTAAGGCTGTCAAAAGGCTCGCCTGAATCCTTCACAATCAATTGTTGACTTGTACCGAAATTTGTATCGCCATAGGCATCAGGTTGAATATAAGTATCCTTGACTGCCGTCAAGCTATACGTATTTCCCCCTGTTGTCACTTCCAATTGCGGCTTGTTGCCGCTCTGCTCCCTGCTGTAGAACGTAGCGGCAGATCCTGTTTTATTCCTGCCCATCAGAATAAGGGTCAATTGTTTATTTTCATCCATTGCCGCCTTAACCGCATCCGTAATCGATATATCAATGGTTTGATAAAGATCATTCACGGTGAAAGTATCCAGATAATATTCGCCATCAGAGGTGAACACATCATCCAATAATAGATTTGCAGTGTCGCTATTTCTTTTTTCGCTGCTGAAAGGTTGAACTGCGATAGAGGTTCGGTTTACAAAATATTCGAGTAATGCTGTTCCGGCACCGCTATAATCACCTTGCTTGACGTAATTTTCAACACTTGACAGGCTTGGGCTAAAGGCGTAGTCGAGCTTCCCCTCAGTCGTCCAAGCGGATTCCGAGTCGTTCCAAGCACCAAAGAAGTCCTCATCGGTCATATTGCTATTATCCGAAAACGCTGTTGCTTGAAAGGTATTCATGCTGCATAAAACAATCAACATGGCCAGCAGAACAAATATCCTACTTTTCGATTTCTTTAAAGCTCCCATAACCTTCGCCCCTTCTCCATGAATATGAAACGATGGGAGGAAGTTACTAGTGAATCTAATCTGTAACTTCCTCTCGCCTGCCGCAGCCTATTGTTTCAGCGCTTCATTCAATTCATAGATATCTTTGGTCAACACGGCAGTCTCCTTATTTTCCTGGTACCAGTTGTCGAACCATTCGTCCACTTTCTCTCCTCCCGCCTGTTTCCAAGCGGTTTGCATATCCTGCATGGCTTGCTCAACGCTGTACTTTGATCCGCCAATTACAGCTTTGGTGTAAATGTTGCCAAACATATTGGGCTCTGCGCTTTTACGAATTTGATCGATATCCTCTGGCATCGCCGGGAAATAAACCTGATGCGTAAACAGCGGAATCGGGCGATCAGGCGAAATATAGGCTTCCTCCGCGGCATCAATCAACCCAATAAACTCTTGTTCTAGCGGATCGGTCGGATTCAGACTATTCTTGAAGGAAGAGCATGCATCAAGACCTGGAGATGACAGCATCGAAAAATCAATGTTCCATGACAGCTCCTGTTTATTCTTTGCTTCATCAATCGCCTTCGGGCAGCCGTTCGTTCCCTGACTCCAATGCGTGCCTTGGAATCCGTAAGCAAGTGTTTTTTGCGTATCCTGCTTAACCAAAAAGTCCACATACTTCATAACGCCGACAGGATCCTCCGCACGAGCATTTACGATTCCCGTTGTCTGTACGGGAGGCGTCACATTGGCAGTAAAGCTTCCAAATTCACTTTCGGGCAAAGGTATAATGATGACCTTCGCGTCGGGATCGTTTTGTTTAAGCGACTCATATGCCTGCAGACCGGCAGCTCCGGATCCTCCGGCCATCCCGATCATGCCCAGCTTTCCTGTAATAAAGTCTTGTTTTGATTTATCTCCATTTTTGTCGGCGATAAAATCTTTATCGACTATGCCTGCCTCGTACAATTTTTTCTCAAAAGCCATCGCTGCTTGAATTCTGTCCCATTGTCGGACCAATTTGTCGTTCTCGATCACCCATGTAGAATCGCCGGTTGCTTCATGATAAGAGCCGAACATTTGATCCACAGCCATACCGCTGGCAAAGCTAAGCGCCATTCCGAATGTATCCCCTACTCCATTTCCGTCAGGATCATCCTCGGTAAACGCTCTCGCGATCTCAAAAAACTGATCGGTTGTTTCCGGTGCATCCAGATTTAATTTTTCCAGCCAGTCCTCTCGAACCATTAACACAACATTAGGATTCAAACCCGAAATTCTTCCGAACTCATACATTTGTCCGTCCGACTTCGCTGTCAACTTTCTGATAATTGGGTATTTATTAAGGAATTCCTTGTATTCTGAGCTGTTCTGCTCAATTAAATCGTCTAGCGGCATCAGTTGCTTCTGATTGTACAATTGATTCCGAATTGTCGCGTTAAATTCAAAAATTACATCCGGCGCACTGCCGGAAGCAAACAATGTATTCAATTTCTCTGCGGGATTGCTGCGCGGAATGGCAACGAATGACGCATCGATACCGCTGTTCTCGACAAGCCATTCCGTCCAGCGATTGTCCTCAATCGTCCCTTCTTCAGAGGGAACATTGCCGCGATCATAAATGGATACCGAAATTTCATGCTTTGTCTGTTCTTCCTGCTGACCATTGGCTCCGCTGTTGTTCTCTTCATTTGTGGGAGCGCTTCCGTTTGAATTGTCATTCGAGCAACCCGCAAGAACAACAATCGCACTCACCATAGCTATCCCCAAAATGGACACTGTCTTTTTCCATCTTCCGTCCATGTTCAACCTCCCAATTTATCATCTTTGCAATCATGTTCTCCCTAATCCTGTCGCTACATATCTATCTTACCGATTATTCTCTGGCACCACCTCCCTTAGGGCCTTGCGCGCTATCCTTTGACCGAACCGATCAGCACGCCTTTGACAAAGTATTTCTGCAGGAATGGATAGACGATTAGCATAGGCACGATCATAACCATAATGCCAGCCGCCTTAATGCCCTCCGGCGTAACCGATGCGATATCCTCCGGCTGAAGACTGATCATCTCTTGCAGCAACGATTGATTTTGCACCATTTGTTGCACGATAACGGTTAAATTTTGCAGCTTGGTGTCATTGATGAAAATGAGCACATTCATAAATGCATTCCAGAAGCCTACGGCGTAGAATAACGTAAGCGTTGCGAGTACAGGCTTTGACAATGGCAAATAGATGCTTAACAGCAAGCGCCATTCGCCGCAGCCGTCTATGCGCGCGGCATCATCGAGCTCATCCGGTATATTTTGAAAGAAGGTCCGCATAACCAGCATATTAAAGGTGCTGATCAAGCCCGGCAGCCAGATCGCCCCGTAAGAGTTGATCAACCCAAGCGCTTTAAGCACCAGAAACATAGGGATGATGCCGCCGTTAAATAGCATGGTGAACACAATGAAGAATGTCAATTGGCTTCGCGCATAACAATACACCCTCGAAAGCGGGTAAGCGGCCATAATCGTAAAGGACATGCTGAGGAAGCTCCCCACAATCGTAATCGTCACGCTGTTCTTGAAGCCTTCTACAACACGAGTTCCTTCAAGCATCAAAGTATAAGACTCCACCGTTGGATTCATTGGCCATAGCGATACGAAACCGGACATAATCGAATGCGAATCGCTAAGCGACAACGCAATAATATGAAGCAGCGGCAACAAGCAGGATAACGCCGCGATCGTCAATATGGCATAATTGAAACCATAAAACATTTTTTCACTGACAGTCGTTTTCAACACTTAACCCCCTTACCATAGTTGTTGATCAAAGCGCCGGGCAATTCGATTGGCCGTTACAATCAACACCAAGCCTACAAAGGATTCGAAGAAGCCGATTGCCGAGGCCAGACTGAATTGTCCGGACTGCAATCCCGTCTTGTAGATATAGGTGCTAATAACTTCGGAGACATTCGCCACCGCGTTATTCTGGAGCACAAACACTTTATCAAAGCCAACCTCCATGACTTGCCCCATGGAGAGAATCAACAATAAGATGATTGTCGATCGGATGCCTGGTAATGTGATATGCCAAATTTGCCTGAACTTCCCTGCGCCGTCCAGACTGGAAGCCTCATACAAACTGGTATCGATTGTACTCAATGCGGCCAAATAGATAATCGCGCTGAAGCCGGCCTCCTTCCACACCCCCGATCCGAGAAAGATGGCAATCCATGCTGTTTCGTCATAGAGAAAAGGAAAAGGTTCGCCGCGCCATCCTTCGAATGCATGATTAATGACACCGGACTGCTGGGAGAAGATCGTCACGATAATTCCGCCGACAATGACCCATGAGAAAAAGTGGGGCAAATAAACCAGGGTTTGCACGGCCCGCTTGAACCACATCTTTCTTGCTTCATTTAACAGAATGGCAAGTAGAATTGGAAATGGGAAGCTCACAACGACTGTCAATAGACTAAGTATCAGGGTGTTGCGAATAATGGCCAGCGTTTGCGAGTTCGTGAATATCCATTCGAAATAATCAAAGCCCGTCCATGGGCTGTGAAGGATACCGTCTGTAAAATTATAATTTTTGAAAGCGATAACTAATCCGGCCATAGGCAAATATTTGAAAATAATATAAAACGCCAAGACAGGGATGAGCATCATAAACAATGGAACATTTTGCTTGAATTTTCTTCGTGCGCTTAGGGTTGACATGGTTCACCTCTTGTAATCATGGAATGTGTTCTGAAGCTACATTCACTGTACTGGAGATCAAATCTCGCGGCAATAACCATGAATTTACCCCGTAAACCGCTTTTGATTGACATACAAAAAGCCGCTGGCGGCAACCATTAAGAGGGTTGCCGCCAGCGGGCTGATAGGAAGTAAACCATTTCTGATTGATGTGCTTTGATTGATTGCTTGACTCGCCTTCAAAGGAAAAAAAGGGCGCCGCTGCTCTCTAACTTATATCTCAGCTTTCTTTGCGGTAATCGCCCGGCGTCATGCCGTTGACCTTCTTGAATACTCTAATAAACGAGATGGAACGCAAATATCCAACTTTATTAGCCACGCCTTGAATTGACAGTTCGCTTTCCTTCAACAGCCTTCTGGCGTGCTCCATCCGGATATTCAGCAAGCATTCGATGAAATTCTCACCCGTCTCCTCCTTAAAGATTCTGCTCAGATAAGAAGGATGAAGGCTGAACCGATCGCTTATTTGATTGAGCGAAAGCTCCGAATTGCTGTATTCTCGCTCCAAACATTGCTTGACCTCCATAATCATGCTGTAATTTGTTCGTTCCCCTCTTAATCCTTCCATCTGCTCCGCAAGCTTCCTCAATATTTCCACGCATTGTTTTTTCAAGACCGTAATGCTTTCAATCTTGCCAATATTGTGCTCCAAGGAAGGCAAAGCCTCTTTCCACAATTCAATGTATTCAGTCGAAAGCCGCTGGAATTTCCGATCAAAGCCGTACATCATGTAGTTCATTTGATTAACGATTTCCTCGAAAGAATACATTTTGGCTTCCAACGCGTGAAACCATTCGTCGAACTTGTCTTCCCACGCATCTCCAGCACTAAACGCTTGCACAATTGAATCGATTAGCTTCAAGCATGAGTAAGCTTCTCCTCTCGGCTTCCGGCTTAATTCCTCGTGCAGCAGTACTTTGTTGCTTCCAAGCGAGGATTTGAAGCGAAGAACGTCAATGGCCTCATCAAAGGAAATGGGAAGATCGGCAATTTGCAGCACATTCGAACCAATTCCGATTGTGACGGTGAAATTCAAGTTCTCTTCTACCCAATGTTTTAAAAATCGGCATAGATCCGTCGCGGAATTATACCCATCTTTAACATCCTGCTGGAATAGAACAAGTACCCCAAGCTGATCATGGGCAATCCATTCCCTCCATGCATGGCATTCCCGTTGCTCGGTCACTTCGTTCACGACGCTGCTTACAACGAATTTCAACAGATACTGGTCTTTGTTCGAATAGATTTCGCAGAATTCAGCATACTTGTCAATTTCCACAACAAAAACGGCCATTTGAATAAATTCATGCGCCAACCCTAACTCCCCGGACTGGTTTTTCCACTCCATGTCCGTAATAGAACGCGCTCCTTCCATTACTTCTTGAAAGAAATACCGTCTTCTGAAAATCAAATCGTCTTCATGCAGTTTTTGGTACTTGGTCGTCTGTTCCATTAAACTTTCTACAGAGCTTTCGATGAATTTAAGCTCATCATCTTCCCCTCGATCCAGGAGCGTTTTCATATTTATCTGCGAAAACGAATGTATACGTCCCAAAATGGATTCAATCGGTTTATAATTGCGCCTGGTTGCCGCGATTATCCATACGAAGCCCGCGATCACGGTCAATATACCGAACAGGATCCAAAATGAAGAAAGCGAATACATCCAATTCAGCCATGATTCCGTTTGGATTCCGCTCCTAAACTCCCATCCTGTATAGCTCGACCGGAAACGACTTAACGGAGTCCCGCTTGAATCCAAACGGGACTCTTCCAGGCTGTCGAGCTCCTCCGAATATCGGATTAGCAATTGGTCGCTTTGATCATACACATAAATGAAACCGAATTGGGCATAGCTCATTTCCTTAACCAATCGATTAAGAGAATCCACGCTTACATTAGTTACGATTAACCCGTCGCTTCCACTAAGCAAAGGCACTTTTCTGACAAGGCTGACGACCTGCCTCCTTTCACCGTCGTCTATAAATTCCTGAAAACTTCTAATTCCCGTCCATTTGTAAGTTAGAATCTCTTCATTCAGCACTTGCGAGACAAATGGATTGTCTCCGAATTGATCGAATTTAAGCACGCCCTTCGGCGTCAGCACAGCTCGATCGGCATTTCGATAGAAATAAATGGAATCAATAATAGATTCATTGGCAATCATCGAACTGATCATCTCGGAGGCTCCGAATACGGAGAGATATGAATCGGAACGATAACTGATATCGAAGAACCTTGCTATCGCCTCCGAATGTTCGATTTCTTTTAGCATTAAGCGGTCAATGGCGTGCAAGGTATTGTCAAACATCGCAGCCGTCTGTCTGGCAGATATTTCATTCGACTTCGTAATCGCGCTGCGATTCATCTGATTCATCGCCAGAAAGGCCAGGAGTATGAGGATTGAAGTGGTCATGAAAAATATGGGCAAATACGAAAGAAGCGTGCGATAAAACCAGCTTTTGTTCATAGGATAGCTCCCCTGGCAAGTTAAGTAGTATAGTTATGGTGCTACTATATCATAACTAACTCACACCTAGAGAAAAGAAGCGGTATCCAATAATTAATGGATAAACCTGATTTGATTCGACGACTCTCTTACGAAATTCGAACAGTTTCCACCATCTGCTGTATATTCGAAGGTTTATCGCAATGTTATAATATACGATTACCAAGGCCGCCTTGAGTGGGAATTCGGCGGCATTGTTGCAACCGCTTACCCGAGATTGAAATTCATAGTCCAACAGGAGGTATTGCCTATTATGGAAATGTCCTTGAAAGCGACACCTTTTCCGATGAACTTAACTGTGTTTGTCGTCGACGACGAACTGCCTTTGCTCGACGAGCTGCGCTCTTTTCCTTGGGAGAGATGGAATATGACATTGGTGGGCGAAGCCGCAAACGGCGAACAAGCTTTTCAACGATGCAAGCGTCTGCAGCCCGACATTGTCGTAACCGATATAACAATGCCCATCATGGACGGGCTCGAGCTCGTGCGGCAGCTTCGTTCCGCGCTTCCTGCGACCCAGATCATACTGCTGACCTGCCATCATGAATTTCATTATGCCCGCGAGGCGCTGCGACTCGGAGCGCTGGAATATCTGCTGAAGGCAACGCTGGACGATACGGAGCTCGAGCAGGCGCTGGGCAAAGCGCGCCAAGCGATAAGCCGCGACCGGGAACGTTTGCTGACGGAGAAGGAACGAAGCCGCTTCCTCCTGGCTAATCGGCTGCATCGCCTGCTGAACGGAGCCGCGAGTTCCTTATTCGAAGAGAATGAGACGATCTTTCCGGGGGAGGCAAAGCTTTATCGAATGGGCCAGCTCCTATGGTCGGAGATTTCCGATCAGGAAGGGGATGATGAGCTTCCGGGCGAGGATGCGACGTCGCTGCCGCATTCGCTGCGCGTAGCTCTCGCAAGATTGGAGGCAGAGGCCGGATTAGCCGCATGGGCCATGACTGGTCCTGGCCGCTGCGTGCTGCTCTTTGCCGAGCTTGAATCAATGGGGGAACGCGAATTAGCTGCCAAGCTTGGAGAGATTATGGAACAGTGGCGATTGCAGCTCCTGCCGGAAAGCAAAGAGGAGAAAGGAAGCTTCGTCAAGGCGATGCTGGGCGCGACATTCGAGCCGAATGCCGGCGTTTTTGAGTTGAAAGCTCTCTCCGCTTGGGAAGAAGCGTTCTTCTATGATTGGAGCAAGCTGTCGACCATTACTGCCGGACACTTGCTTCCTCTTAACGAGCTGTCGAAGAGAATGTCGCTCGAAGCGGGAGAGCTGCTGCGCGCGCCGGCAACAGATGAAGGCGAACTATTGGCTGATGCAATCAATGGAGGCTTTCGGAAATGGTGCCTGGATAGACGCATCAAGCCGCGTCAATTAAAGGAATGGGCACTGCAATGGCTGCTTGCCTATCAGAGCGGCCTTAATGCCGCCGCCTCCGAACCGGGAGACGCCTTGAAGCTTATTGCCGCGCGCACGCTGGACGATCTGTGCGAAGCGCTCTCCAAGGCTATTATGAATGACGAGGATCTCCCGCGTATGAGGCTCGAAATCAAGGAAGCGATTCAATGGATGAACGCGAATCTCGGCTCCCCATTCTCCCTGTCCCACGTAGCGGAACATGTCGGCCTAAGCCCCCACTATATAAGCCGTCTGTTCAAGGAGGAGACGGGCGAGTCGATGAACCATTATATGACGCGGCTTCGCATGGAGAAAGCGATCGAACTGCTGACTCATACCAATAAGCGTGTGTACGAAATCGCTGCGGAGGTCGGAATTCCGAGCTATCGTTATTTCTCCGTCATGTTCCGCAATTGGACGGGAGTGTCTCCCACATCATTCAAGCGTTGATCTATAAGAGTAAGAGATACGAACACTCACTGTAAGCGTGATACCGGAAGGAAGGACTGATCTCCTCATGGAAAGAGAGTCGATATTCAATCGAATCCGACATTCAAGCATTGCCACCAAGCATTTCCTGTTCTTGTTCTTCGTCACGCTTGGGCTGTTCCTGCTCCTGGCCTGGATGAATCTCGGGAAAGCGGAGCATGTGCTGCGCTCGCAGAAGACGGGTGACGCCGAGCTGCTCGCGGCCCGAACCAATCAATTCATCGATGCCAGCCTGGACAACATCGAGAATATCGTATTGCTGCTGGAAAACCGTCTGGATCTGCTGAAGCCTGAGAACGAGCAACTCGCAATCGACACGCTTCGCCAGTATGCAAGCAAAAGCTCCTCCATAGCAAGAACGCTCTATATGATCCGCAGCGACGGCAGCGTCATATCCAGCTCCCAGGTCTATTACGACATTCTTGGCAATCCCGAGCTTCCTCGTCTATATGAGCTTGCGCTCGATAATTACGGAGCGCTGAACGTCAGCGAGCCCTATGTGTCCCCCTTGTCGGGACGCACGCTGGCCTATGTGCTGCCCATGTCAGGCGAAGGCAAGAACGGGGCGGGGCAATACCCCGGCGTCGTTGTAGCCGAGGTGAATCTGGACTTCTTGACGACAAGCATATCGCCGATGATTTATCAGTCCTTCGCGATTCTGACCAGAGACGGCAATATGATTAACCGGCTTGAATCCGGCGACAAACTGCTGCCGACCCAGGCCGGAGTCTATCCGCCCATTCTTACGGATGATTTCCGCTCCTCGCTAATGGAGCTTCAGACAGGAACAAGTGAAATCAAGGGCAGAAGCGAGAAGCTAATGGCCGTGAAGACCTCGACCAACCGCCTTGGCTGGTCGCTGATCGCTTTTATCGAAGAGGATTATCTCTATCAGAGCCTGCATCAGCTCAATACAAGCTTTCGCGTAGCGACGCTGGTCTGGACAATCGTCTTGCTCATTAGCGCCTTCATGCTCAGCCGTCTGCTCACGCGCCCCATCCGAAGACTGGTGCACAAGATGGATATGGTGGAGAACGTAGAGGTTATCCCAAGACTATTCGAGGACCGCAAGGATGAGATTGGCAGGTTGTCCCGAAGCTATCGTGCGATGCTTGAGCGCATTCAGCAGCTTCTGCAGAAGACGCGACTGGCCGAGGAGCGGAAGAAGGAATTCGAGTTGAAGATGCTTCGCAGCCAAATTTCTCCCCATTTCTTGTATAATACGCTGGCCTGCGTCAGCTCGCTCGCCAGACAGCAGCGCATTGACGAGGTGCGCGAAACGATCCGCGCCTTGATTCGTCTGCTTTCGTTCAGCTTCGACAAGCATTCGGAATATGTAACGCTGCAGGAGGAGCTGGACGGACTCTCGATGTATATGCATATTCAGCAAATACGTTATGGCGGAAGCTATCGTTATCGCGTCGAAGTCGACCCTGCCTTGCTCGATCAGAAGATGCTGAAGCTGTCGTTGCAGCCGCTCGTCGAAAATGCGCTGTTCCACGGCATTGCTCCCAAGGAGGGCGGAACGATCTGCGTAAGAGGTTCGATGGACAAGGGCATCGTCAGATTGTACGTGAGGGACGACGGCGTCGGCATGGCTCCCTACAAAGCAAAAATAGTAAGAAGCAATTCCGAGCAAGAAGATGATTCAAATCCTGAACCGGAAAACGGCGAGGAAACTAAAAACGCTTCCTCTTCAGGTCGCTACAGCTTTACCGGCATCGGCCTTCAGAATGTCCATGACCGCATCCGCATTCATTACGGCGATCGTTACGGGTTGCGCATCCGCAGTCTCCAGGGCACAGGAACAATCGTAAGATTGACGTTTCCACGAAATTAATTAATTAGCGAGTATGCAGCCTTTCTTCTTTCTTCTTTCTTATTGGTGTTCGGCTGCAAACAAAGATATAGCGATAAGCGCAAGCTTCAAAAGAGGGCCTGGAGCTCCTGAGTATCTTCTGCGAATAAAAGACGGCTGCCCCCTGTCAATGATGACGTTTGGAACAGCCGCGATATAAAGAGCCTAAAAAGCAGGACCCTGGTTCATGTCAATTGCACTTCCTGCTTCGTTCGCTCAGATTCGTAGGTTCCGAGTATAATCTCCAGTCCATGCCTCCCGTCTTCCCCTGTGACTTCAATTGGCATGCCTTCCAATACAGCAAGCGCCATATTACGAATCTGCATGCGATGTCCGTCGGGAATGACATTAAATGGTTCAAATGCAGGAATCTCAACTTCTTCTTGATCGATTAGACTAAGATTTGTGATCTCCCCTGCAGTAAGCACGATTGTCCCCTTTTCCCCGTGCAAATGAAGAGTATCCGGTGTCTTATAAGCAGTCGTAGAAGCTTCGATGACGCCCATCGCTCCATTCTTGAAATGGAGCACAGTCACTGCCGTATCCTCCACCTCGATGTCGCGCAGAACATTGTCGCATTTGGCATAGAGGGAAGCAGCAGGGCCGGCAAACCACTGAAGCAAATCAATGGTATGAATCCCCTGGTTCATTAGCACACCGCCGCCATCCATGGCCCAGGTGCCTCTCCAACTTGCGCTGTCATAATATTCTTGAGCGCGGAAAGGCTTGATATGCGCGGAGCACAGACTTAACTTGCCTAATCCGCCTTCATCGATAAAGCATTTCACGTATTGCATAACCGGGGACATTCTCCAAGGGAAAATAGCAGCAAGCAATACACCATTATCCTTACAGCTTTCAATCATTCGATCGATATCCGATACATCGAACGACAGCGGTTTTTCACAGATGACATGCTTCTTCGCTTCCGCTGCCATAATCGTCTGCAGGGGATGCAAGCCGCTTGGCGTACATATACAAATGACATCGATATCATCCTGTTTGAGCATCTCCGAATAATCATTGAAGGCCCGCACACCATAGGTTTCGACATACTCCTTTAAGTTTTCTTTATTTGTATCACAGACGGCAGCCAATTCAGCTTCCTCTGTATTCATAATGCCTTGAATATGAATTTTGGATATATTACCGCAGCCTAAAACTCCAAAGCGAGCTTTTTTAAACATTTCCGTTTCTCCTTGCTCATGATTTATTTGTATCTCTGAACCAGTGCAGGCAAGCTCTACAGCTTCACAGCTTTTCCGGTTTCGCGGCTTTCATTCGCCGCTTCGAGGAATCGAATAATCTCAATCGTTTCCTGCGGATTAATGCTGGCCTCGCCGTTTTGGAAGAATGGAATGGCGCATTCGAGCAGTCCTGCATAGTTCGGCTTCGGATGCTTGCTAGCGTTAACGAACTGCGTTCCTCCCTCTCTGTGGATGGTAACCCCGAACAGCGAATTGCCCTTACGATTACCGCGTAGAGTGCCAATTCTTCCATCTTCCCATACGCCTACCACCATCTCATAAGCTTCATTCGTAGTGGCTTGCACCTCTACGCAGCCTTTGCCCATTGCCCGGAAAAGCATTTCTGCAGAATGAATGCCATACCAGAATAAGCCGCCTTGCGTTTCCTGAATATTCATAGGGCCAAAGCTGTCTACACCAATAATTGAACCTTCCTCCGCATCCGCTAAAGCTTCATCCAATTCGACAGAGAAACGGAGAGAAGATGCACTCATCAACGGAGTTTGATGCTTCTCAGCAAGCTCGAACATCTTGCGTGCATGGTCGCTCCGAACTGCGAATGGTTTGTCTATAAAAACGGGTTTTCCAAGACTCACGATGTTCTCGAATTGCTCCAGATGTACCCGTCCATCGACCGAGGTTAGCAGAATGGCATCACTCTCTTCCGCAACAGCACGAATTGAATCTCGTATGATAATGCCATATTGCTCTTTTAAAGTATCTGTAATTTGGTCAACTCGATTAATGCTTAATTCAAAATCCTCTGAGCCCCCCGGATAAGCGGAGATCACCCTTCCTCCTTCTACATGATAAGGATGTGATGAATCATTCAATAATTTGGTAAAAGCCTCGCAATGCGAAGTATCCAGACCAATCATGCCAATGTTCAAATGTTTTGTGTTCATAAGAGTTCCTCCTAAATATGTTTAATAAATTAAAGAAATGTCTTTTTATAGTCTTTTAATGAACTCCAGATGAAAAGAATGAATCTCGCATTACGATGTGAACTTATTAACGATTAATGCGTTGCGATCTGCCGTAAGCGTCGCTTCCGTGGCCGCCATGATATCTCCCATTGTCACAAAAGAAGGATGACCTTGGATTCGATTCAGGAAGTCCTCCGTTACTGTCGCCGATGGCTGTTCAAGAACAACCCGCTTTATTTCCTGCTCATGTGTAACCTTAAGCAGACACTCTTCCTTGGAGACAAACGGATCGCCTTCAAGCCTGATCTCCGCCATGCCTTTGGTTCCTGTTACAAAAATTCTGCAATCTCCCCAAGTCCAGCTCATCTCAGGGTTATACCAGTCTGCGTAAAGATTTGCCATAATGTTATTGCCCATGCAAACATTCATGCTGGCAACATCATAGAAGGTTGGATATTCCGGCAAAATGTTTTTAGCCATATAACCGTTTATGGCTATTACCTCTTGACCGGTTAACCATCTGAGCAGATCAAAGTCATGGATGAACAAATCAATCGCAATACCGCCGTTTTGTTTTTTGTCAAAATGCCATTGGGGCCTGTTCTGCGCAGTTAAGCGATGCGGCTTTCTCATGCCGATATGCACGATGTCGCCTAATTCACCAGCATCGATCATCTGCTTTAAGGTCATAATTGAAGCACGATACCGCTCAGTCAGCAGCATGCCGATCTGAATTGACGCTCTTTGCGCAACAGCCTTCAGCCTCTCAAAATCCGCTTGATTCGTCACAACCGGTTTATCGATCATGACATGCTTGCCTCTCTGTTCACAAAGCTCTATCACATCGATTTTCTCAATATTAATGGATGCACAGCCTACAACTGCAATAGATTCATCCAGCAGAAGCTCACGGTCATGAATCATCGGAACCTGATAATGGTTTGCCAAACTTTCCGCCAATGCAATATTTTCCTCTTCATAAATCCCGGCGCAATGATGCCCGAGCTCAAGCATCTCCTTCATGAAAATGCCAATATGCGCGTGCTGACACCCGATGATAGAAAAATTCAATCGTTACACACTCCATTCTTGAAACTACCGGTTTATATATCTAGATTAATGCCTTGAATTTCAAAAGAAAAGTCTATTTAAAGTCTTTAATTAAAGAAAAGCCTAATTCTTTGCGCTACTTTCTTCCTTGCCTAAAATCTTTTATCCTATTATAAACACTGGCTTACTGCTTCCATAACCTCATCCTGGGCTGTTCCATGCCGTTATCAGGAAGCAAGCAGCCTTAATAAAGGATAGCGGAGTCATGATAAATTTCTCCTGTCTGCTCCTGGACAACCCGTTCATAATCGTATTGAGCATCAAATAAGCTCCGATAAAAGTGTTTCCACGAAATTGATACACTATTGCGGCTTTTGTGTATAGATGGCCTTCATGCGAATTTCTTATACTAGCAACAAGCAATTGAAAACGCATTCAAGAAAGAGGTGATCGCATGGACGGTTCGCTTGGACATCAACCAGAATCTGCAGCAGCGGTCTCGCGGACCGCGCAAATCGGCCCAGTTGCCAAAAAGATCTTCAAGCATCGGGCGTTCTATCTGATGCTGCTTCCGGGAATCCTTTACTTCATCGTATTCCGCTATTTCCCGATGTATGGCGTCCTGATCGCATTCAAGGATTACGCCATTCTCGACGGCATCACGAGCAGTCCGTGGGCGAATCCCTGGTACAAGCATTTCGAAGGCTTCTATCACTCTCCCTACTTCAACCAGCTCTTGACCAATACGCTGCTTATCAGCGTCTATAAGCTGGTATGGGGAACCATTCCGCCGATTCTGTTCGCACTTCTGCTGAACGAATGCCGGATCAAATGGCTTCGTTCCCTCGTGCAAACGCTGACCTACATGCCCCATTTCCTGTCCTGGGTCATTATCTTCGGCATTCTGATTGCGCTGCTGTCACAGAACGGCGGCTGGGTGAATCGATGGATCGTCGAATCCGGTGGAGACTCCATCCCGTTTCTTACTTCGACCGACTATTTCCGAAGCATTCTGGTCAGCTCGGAGGTGTGGCAAAACCTCGGTTGGGGAGCCATCATCTATCTCGCGGCCATCGCGGGCATAGACCCAACCCTGTACGAGGCGGCTCGTGTTGACGGAGCAGGACGTTTGCGCATGATCTGGCATATTACGCTGCCGGGCATCAGGTCCGTCATTGTGCTGATGTTCATCCTGAAGCTGGGACATCTGCTTGACGCCGGCTTCGATCAGATCTACATTCTCTACAATGTTCAGGTCTACCCGGTCGCAGATATTCTTGATACGTGGGTGTACCGCACAGGACTTCAGCAGCTCAATTTCAGTCTCGCTTCGGCGGTCGGCCTCTTCAAGTCCGTCATCGGGCTGGTGCTGGTGCTGGGAGCCAACAAAATCGCGAACAGATGGGGGGAAGGCATATGGTAACGAGCAAAACGGACAAAGTATTCGACGGCCTAATCGTGGTCATCCTTGTTCTCTGCGGAGCGATCGCGGTATTCCCTTTGCTCTACGTGCTGTCCGTCTCACTAACCCCGTTTGGAGAGGTGCTGCGCAACGGAGGCTTCATCCTTATTCCGAGAGAGATAACGTTCACAGCCTATCATAAGCTGCTGACGGAATCGAACATTCCTCAGGCGTTCCGTGTAACCGTATTCATTACTGTCGTCGGAACCGCGGTCAATCTCGCCCTGACGGCGTTGATGGCCTACCCGCTAAGCCGGAAGCAGCTGCCCGGAAGATCCTTCTTCCTGTTCATGGTCGTATTCACCTTGCTGTTCAGCGGCGGCCTCATTCCGACCTACCTGATCGTCAAGTCGGTCGGACTGCTCGATTCGCTCTGGGCGATGATCCTGCCGAACGCAATCTGGAGCTTTAATCTGCTCATCATGAAAAGCTTCTTCGAAGGCATGCCGGAGGAATTGTTTGAGTCGGCGAGAATGGACGGAGCGAAGGAGTTTCGCATTTTGCTTCAAATCGTTGTGCCATTGTCCATGCCGGTTCTGCTCACTGTCGGATTATTTTATCTCGTCGGGCATTGGAACGAATTTTTTCAAGCGATCTTCTATGTGACGGATCGCACGCTGTTCCCGCTGCAGGTCATCGTTCGGGAAATATTAATGCAAAGCCAGCAGCCGCTCGAGAATGCGGAGAACATTACGCCGACGCAGACGATGCAGATGGCATCGGTTATCCTCGCTTGTCTGCCGGTCATTATCGTCTATCCGTTTATTCAGAAGCATTTCACGAAAGGCATGCTTCTTGGATCCATTAAGGGTTAGTTGTCAGTAGCTCCATATATTCGAAATTCAAAAAGGGGATGAATCCATGTTTAACAAAAAAAAGCGTATGAGCTTGATGGCGGTCCTGCTCACGGCAAGTCTGCTTGCAGGCTGCTCGAGCGGCAACGGCAATAACGGCGACAACGGAAACGGCAAGAACAACAGCACGAACGCTCCTGCGCAAACCAATGCCTCAAGCACGGACGCTCCAAGCAAGAAGAAGGTAAAGCTTGAAATTATCGAGACGGGCAATAATCTGCCTACGCCGGACAAAGACGTGATCAAGCAGGAGCTGGATAAAGCGCTGAACGCCGACATCGGCCTTACCGTCTATCCTTCCGGCGATGATTATACGAACCAGTTGAACGTGCGCATGGCTTCCGGCAACTTCCCCGATCTATTCTCGGTCAGCCGCCAGCAGCTCGTGCAATTCGCGCAACAAGGCTTGCTGCTGGATTTGACGCCTTATCTTGATCAATTGAAGCAGGTGGAGAGCTTCACCGGCGAAGACAGCCTGAAGAAGGGCATGGTGGACGGTAAGCTGTACGCGCTCTCGAAATCACCGCAAATTCCATATAATACGTATTGGATTCGCAAGGATTGGCTCGACAAGCTTGGCCTGGAGGTGCCGACTACGCCGGAAGAGCTTGCTAAGGTGGCCGAGGCGTTCACGAATGACGATCCGGACGGCAACGGCAAGAAGGATACGATCGGACTGACCGGCGGCAAGCTTGGCGCATTCGCTCCTGTCTTCGGCTCATATGGCGTTGCCCAGCCTGGAGAATTTTACGAGAAGGACGGCAAAATCGTCAATTCGCTCTACGATCCGGCGTTCCGCGACGCTCTGTCCTTCATTCAGTCGATGATCAAGACCGGCTCCGTCGATCCGGAAATTCTGGTCAACACGGGCCTGCAGCATCAAGAGAAAGCGATCAAAGGCCAAGCCGGCATTATCTATATCGATTGGCCGAACCTGACGAAGGAACAGTTCGTGGAGCAAATCAAGACGGTAAATCCGAATGCGGAATGGGTGCAGATGGAAGCACTGACCGGACCTGGCGGACAATTCGACGGCTCCTGGGATATCGGCAACTCGCCGGGACGATACGCAATTCCGAAATCACTCGAGAAGGATCCGGAGAAGCTGCAGCGCGTATTCGATCTGCTGAACTACATCTCTGATCCGGAGGGCGGCTCCATGCTGGTGCAATTCGGAGTGGAGGGCGTTCATTATAATATCGAAGGCGGCAAGACAGTGCCGACGGATAAGATTAGCGAAATGGGCTATTCCTGGCTCTATCAATTCACAGGCAGACCCGAAATGGACTATCTTATGACCAAATTCCCGAATCAGGTCAAAGAAATCGAATTCGCCAATGCCCAGCCGCGCATCCATACCTTGAACGGCTTTGTCGACAATCCGGAAGGCTACAATTCCGCGGACGCGACAAGGTATATCGAAGAAGAGCTTGCGAAATTCCTCTTCGACAAGCGCCCGTTGTCCCAATACGATGATTTCCTGAAGACGCTGGAGCAATCGATGAATTATAAGCAGTTTGTCGAGACGGGTGAGAGAAGCCTGAACGAGCTTGGCTTCGGAAAAGGCTGATCCGAGCTTCGTAAGGGACTTACTCTGGCGCGTAACAGACTTTTCGCAGCCTTAGTTCCAGCTTTCTGAACATTTGAAATCATGCGTCTAAGAACCGAATTTGTCCGTTACAGTTGTACAATTGATCTATCTGCGCATGCGAAAGAGGACGCGAGAGTCTCGCGTCCCCTGCGTATGCTCTATGTTCAAGGCTGCTACTGCTAGACCTCTTCCTCTGCCCTATACTCCAGCACATCGCCAGGCTGACAATCCAGCGCCTTGCAAATCGCTTCCAGCGTAGACAAGCGAATCGCCTTCGCTTTCCCGTTCTTCAAGATAGAGAGGTTGGCCATCGTAATGCCAACCTGCTCCGAAAGCTGGGTTACGCTCATTTTCCGTTTCGCCAGCATTACGTCTATATTAATGATAATTGCCATGTTATTCACCTCAGACCGTCAAGTCGTTTTCTGATTTTATATCGATGGCATTCCTGAGCAGCTTCTGCAGCACGGCAGCGAACACCGCAATGACCATGGATGCGAATATAATAACCAACCCAATGACGATAACGCCCGGAGCGTCGTCCTTCTCCCCCATAAGATAGAAAAGCGGCAAGCCGAGCACGTACAAAGCGCTTACCGCAATCGCGCACCACTTAATCTTCTTCAGCGCGCTGACCGACAGCTCCGAGAAGGCTAAGCTCTTGTCGATGCAGCCAAGCAGCCTCAGCGCTTGATAGAGTGCGAGGTAGAATGGCACCGCCGTCGCGTAAAAGTCAATAAATACGAGATATTTCAAATAACCGTGCTCCGGATACAATTCCTTCATATAGTTCGCGATTCCCGGCACCGCAAAAACGCATAAGGCAAGCACCGCCAAACCAATCAAATAGACAACGGCCTTCAGAAAGAATGTGCTGCCCCGCGATTCTCGTCCGCTTTCCATAACATGCACCTCACCTCAATATTTTCATTAAGACGATATCATAACATTTATCGTTTTGCAATATATTTTGATTGAAAAACGAAAAACCCGCCCAATGGGCAGGCTTGAGATGGATTACCAATGCATTTTAATGTCCGCGGCGATACCTGACCCGCATTATATCATGTCGTATACTTGGAAAGCTTGTAAAATTCCCTATACAGCTGCAGAAGCTCGGTTTCTTTGACGGTGATGAGACCGGAAATTTCCTGCTTTCTTCGCGCGATGCGGCTGGACGCCTCCGATTCGCGGGCATCCTCCAGTTCCTTGGCAGCCATCTCCGCATTGCGGGGAACGAGCGAATCAGCCTCGGCCTCTTCATCCTCGCTTAATCTCAAGATAAAGCCGAAGGTTTCGTCTACCCAGGCATCCGCCGCTTCTCTGCCTGACTCGCGGTACAATTGCGCGTATTTCTCCAGAATCGCATTCACAGTCTGGCGTCGGTCCCAGCTTAGAATGGCCATGGAATCCTTGGCCCTCGATATTGCCAGCATCAGTTGAAAGTCGTTCAGCTTGCCTCTAACACGTTCAATATGGTCAATTTCATTCATTAAAATCGGATACACCTTCGAGAACTCTTCCGTTTCCAGCACCATATCCTCTTCAGATATGATAAGTTGATCCATGATCCCTCATTCCCTTCTGATTAGACTAAGCTGCAACTCTATTATATAAGATTCGCAGGAGCTGCGAAAATTAGGGCTGAGCTTGGTCATTGAATCAGAAGAATTACCTTCATTAGCTTTAACATCTCACATGCTTGCGTTTAAAGCCGATCTGGCCCTTTTCCACTGCCTTCTGAATGGTTTCCGAGGCGCGGAGAAAGGTTTGTTTCTTCTCGCCCTTCTTCACCTCCACCGGACCTGCCGCATGAGCGGTCTCAACCGCTAGTTCATGCAAGGGAACATAGGACACTGCAACGGTGTAGATGAACTGATTCATTGCGTATTTCGTTCTTTCGGGAGCATCGTGAATCGTATGCTTCGCGGTTTCCAGCATCCGGGCAAGCTTGGGCGCGGAGAATTCAGCGTCCGGGCGATTCCCCAGAAGCCAGCAGTAGCAGCTCCAGCCCGCCGACATTCGCAGCTCATCGCCGCTTTGGATCCATTTGTCCGCCACCTCTTGCGCGATATCCGCTTCTGCGAGAGTGACGGCAACTACGTAGTCTGACAGCATATAGAAATAAGCTCCGTCAATCCAGCGTTCGAAATCCGCCGCCGTCATCGCCTTCGGATCCGCAATAATGCCTGCGAAGTACATGGCGTCATAATTTCCGGTTGCATACAGTTGCTCGGCCAGCTCTTGATTGATCTTCGTTTTTTTGAAGATAGGCTTCATTGCGCCCGTTGCCACGCCGAACAGAGGCTCGCGAGCGCCGCCCGACATATAGATTTTCTTGGTTCGCTCCTTGCCCAGCGATTCCAGTTCGGCCATTACCATCTCCAGATTCATGTCTATCCTTCCCTTCAAATTTCTTTCTTTCGCTTTCTAATCGGCTCGCTTCGTCACGGCATGACCGTAATCGTTCATTATGCTTTCATCCGTCTCCCGAACAAACGCCATCCATGCCTCAGCAAGCTCCGGATCGAATTGCCGTCCGGCCTGCGCTTCAATCTCGCCGAGCGCTATCTCGGGCGATACCGCGCGCTTGTAGGACTGATCATGCGTCATCACATCGTACGCATCTATTATAGCCAGCAATCGGGAAGCATAAGGAATTTGCTCCGCTGACAGCCCGTAGGGATATCCGCTGCCGTCCCAGCTCTCATGCATGCCTCGAATCGCTTCAGCAAGCGCCCATTCGCCAATGGAGGACGCCATTCGGTAGCCGATCTCACTATGGCTCTTGACGAGCTCCCACTCCTCCTCGGTTAAGGATTCTGACTTCAGCAGCAAGTCGGACGGCAGGGCCAAATAGCCAATATCATGCATGCGAATGAGCGATTCCAGCAGCTGCATGTCGGGCGAATCCTTCCTTAGACCGATTCGGGACGCGAAACGGCTCGTCTGATCATGCAAACGCTGTTGGTGGCCGCTCGCCTCGACGCCGCGGGCAATCAGCGCCGTCGTGACATTGTTCATCATATCGACGCGAACCTTCCTGTTATCCAGCAGCTTATTCTTGTACATCTGCTTCTCGGCAGCTGCGAAAGCCGACATTAACGGTTCATCGCCATGGGTGAGCGTCGCGGCGCCGATCGCCATAGACACCTTCACCGGATCGATAGCCGACCGCTCGCATTCCGACTTGAGCCGGGTTACTGCCAGGTTGCAGTCCTCCAAGTCTGTCCGGGGCAGCAAGACGACGAATTCGTCTCCGCCCCAACGCGCCAGCGTCGCCGCCTGGTCGTCTCCAAACACGGCTCGCAGCAGCTCGGCGCCTCTTGCAAGCAGTCTGTCTCCTTCGCGATGACCGAACATATCATTGGCCAATTTCAAGCCGTTCAAATCGATGACCATCATACTTACCGGAAGTGATTCCGACGAAGGAGGCTGGTCAAGAATCGGCTCCATATATTGCCGGTTATTCAGCGAAGTCAGCTGGTCTCGGTAGCTCAAATCGCGTATTCGCTCCTGCGAAGCCGCTTGCTCCGATATATCCGTAATAATTAGCAGCACTAACCGTTCCTGGGACATATCATCGACAATCGGCCGGTATTCGAGCGTGACGTACTTTTCTCCGATTAACGCGTTCTCCGGCATTTCCGTTAACAGCAAGCGCGCTTCTTCCATTGATGTATCCGTTCGCATCGCCTGTCGGAGAAGCTCGCAGAATACGGACTGATCTTCTTCCTTCGACGGAAATAGCAGATCTACAATGGAAAGACCGAAGACGCTTCTTCCGAATATTCGCTCGCATTCCTTGCTGAACTGCGGATTAACGCTCAATCGAGGTCCAAAGGTCAGAAAGCCTTGGTTCGCATGATCGAGCAGGTTCTTAATATCACGCTCTCTGCGACGAAGCATCGTGGCTTGCACATCGCTGATGGCGGCTATTTTCTTGGACCATTTCATCAGCTTCTCGTATTCATCCATCAATCTCTCGTATTCCGCGCGTATGCTGTCGCTCGACGCAGCGGGTCGCCGCAGCTCCAGTCTGCTCCGGGACAGCACGTTAAGCTCATGCTCATAGACGGCGTATTGCTCTTCCTGCTTCGTCATTGGGATTCCCCCGTCCTCTCGCCATTGCCGAGAGCTCGGAAGGAGAGCACCGTAATGTCGTCGCGTTGCCGTTCTCCCCGCATATAGGCTTCAAGCGATTCAGTCATCTTCTCTTGCTGCGCAATTTCATCCAGATGGCCTATGGATCGGAGGAGCTCTTCGAACCTCTTCCTCCCGTAAGGATAATCGCGATCCCCGCCATTCTGATCCGTAAATCCGTCTGTAGTCATATAGAATCTCGCTTTCCCTGCCGGCAGGTCATGATCCGTGTAGCGGAAATCGCTTGGCGTTCGCCGATAGCCGATGCCTTGGCGGTCGCCCTTCCAGGATAGCAGCTCTTCCCCCTCCAATCGATAGAGTCTGCAGGAGGCTCCCGCGAACACCAAGGCTCCCGACGAATCAACCGCGCAAAGACCGATTGACAAACCGTCATCCGTTATGCCTTCCTCATCCTCATGATGCAAGGTTTCCTTTATTAACCGGTTTAGCTCTTCCAATAGGGACGCCGGACTCATTCCGTCATCCTTCTCTGCTATCCGATTCAGCGTGGATAGAGCAAGCATCGTCATAAACGCGCCGGGAACGCCGTGGCCTGTGCAATCCCCCACCGCGACAAGCGTCCGATCGCCAAGGTGCTTGATCCAGAAAAAATCGCCGCTCACCACATCTCTTGGCCGCCAAATGACGAAAGGTTCATCGAGCAATCTCGCCAGCTCATCCGGCTTCGGCAGAACGGATTGCTGCAGCAAACGCGCATAATTGACGCTGTCGAGCATTTCGCGATTCCGATCCGACAGCTCCTTCGTGCGAAGCTCGACCACTCCCTCCAACCGTCGATTTAATTCGAGCGCCCGCTTGTAAGGATTCGCGATTCTGCGGGAAACATAGAAGAAGAAGACAACCGCCGCGAGCATTGTTATGAATGCGGCGAACACCGTATTCCAGCGAATCGTCTGCAGGAATCCAGTCGTTTCGCTTCTCTCTACTTCGACTAGAAGCCGAAAATCAGTTGAACGCAAAGGCTGGGCGATGAGATCCATCTTGCCGTCATGCGGCCTATCATAATCAAGAATGAACGGCTCATCATTCGAGACATCCGCTTCGGCCAATTGAATAATGGCGGATTCCGGAAGCACGTCGCTGATGTTCCTTCCGTTATTCTCCCAATCATCGGAGAGATAAATATCGCCATTCCGGCTGACCAGCCAGAGATTAATACCGCGTCCGTCCTTATAGGAAGCGAATTCCTCCGTCAGCTCGTCCAGCTTCATGCCCACGCCGACTATGCCGAGCGGCTTGGACAGTTCTCTTCCGGCAAGCACATTCACGAATGCATAAGTGCCTCCAAGCTCCGGGTTGTAGTCAAAGTTGATGGACACTTCTTTCGCGGCGGAGAGCGTATCGAAGAACCAGGTATCCGCCGGATCCTTCTCGTCGATAACGGATAGAAGATTCCCCTCATAATCCCAATAGTTGCGGGTAGCGGCGCCAACGATAAAAGTTGCATCATAGCCAAGCTCCCCATGCATATAACTGGTCTTGCCGCTGACCATGCGGGCCAATTCCTGATTCTGCTCTCTTCCCGCCAGCCAATCCAGAACGGCTGGATCATGGGACAAGGCCAGGGAAGTTTCTACGGCGCGATCGATTCTTCCATCCACCTGCGCGGATATTGAACTCGCAAGCGTCTGCAAATCTCTCGTTTTCAGTTTATGGAGAGCTGCGCGCTCCGTAATTCCGTACACCCACGAGCCGAGCAATATGATCGACACTGCGATTAGCGTGCTCGCGAGAAGCATCACCCTCCGAATCCCGCTGTCCATCTTCACTTCAAAAATGACGCCCGATTCAGGCAGCTCTATCGCATCTTTGCTCACGCTACCGTACCTCTGGGCAAAATGGAAAACGGCAATTGCAAATCTTCCTTGAATTCTTCCGCGCATTCTTGCTCCGCTTCATTCTCTGCGTCGCAATACCAGCGAACCTCCACAGCCTTCCCGGCAGCATAGGCGTTCTCCAGCTTTTCCAACAAAATCATGAAACACTTGGTGCTGCTCGTATTTATATAGGGAAGCTGCAGCTCGATCGAAACGACCGTATCCCGCTTCATCTGATCCAGATATTCGTCCATCCAATTCATGACCGGCTCGTAGAATTGGAACGCGTTCTCGGGATAGGATTGTCCGGTAATGGCAAGCGTTCCGGCTTGCGGATCAAATCTCACTTCCGGCGTGCTCTTCGTTCCTTCAACATATAACAGCTTCATGATGACACTCCTCTTACCGTAGCCTTCAAAGTGAAGAAGGACATCCCGTTATCGCGTTCCACGATCGAGTATTCCAGCGGCGTGGAGGATTTGCGCGCCATATCGATCATGCCGAGACCCGCACTTGTTGCTCCCGGCATCAGTTCTTCCTTCATCTTCGCTTTATACAGCGCCTTCAACTCGGTTTTATCCATCCGGAGCAACGGCTTGATATAAGCATGCAGCCCTCCTGCGTCATTGCTTTCGATCAAATTGCCCGAGCAAACCGTATAACTGCCGTCGTCCGTCTTGCCAATCGTCACAATGCTGGAATGCAGCAGTACGTCGTGGTTCGGGTTTTCGAATTTGGCTGCGTTGTAATTGTTAATGTTTTGCGTTTGTTCGATGAACAAGGCGAATATATTAAACACTTCGTTCTGTGGACGGTCCTCCGTTTCCAAATACGATTTGACTGCTTCTCCGTATTCAGCGATTAGCGCTTGCGTCAGCTTTCCGGAGAAGCAGATGAGGATGCCGCGAGAACGCAAGGCTTCTTGAATTTCCAGCACATCAATCATCATGTGATCGCTCATTCCTTTAACTCAGAATAGACACCTAAGATGCAAGAGTGTATAGCAAGTTAATATTCGACGCCCTCGCCCTTGTTCCTCCCTTTTCGACACAATTTGCCGTATATAAATCGTCGACCGCTGTCGAAAGTCAACTGCAAAAAAAAACGACCTTGAAAGGTCGTCTCAAAGAGTTATGTATTTAACCGCCCCTTCCCAGCGAGGACGAGGAGATGTCGATTACATGTATTAATGTTCAAAAAAAAAAGCTTGTCAACGAACAAGCATTCATGCTAAGATATTTCTTGTGTTCAAGAAGCGTTTGAAAATGAGGAGCCGTGGTGTAGAGGCCTAACATGCCTGCCTGTCACGCAGGAGACCGCGGGTTCGAATCCCGTCGGCTCCGCCATTCAACCTTCAACACTACCATTACTTTCAACAGAGTAGCCGAGCTGCTCTGTTTTTTGTTGCATCTGCCGACAACCTGATCGTTTGAAAGGAGCCGATTTTATGAATCACACGACCCGCAGGGGCAGATTCGCACCTACGCCGTCCGGTTTGCTGCATCTGGGCAACGCCTTCACGGCGCTCGCGGCCTGGCTGCAAATTCGCCAAGCCGGCGGAGAATTCGCGCTTCGCGTTGAGGATATCGACAAGCCGCGATCCAGACAAGAATGGGTCTCGCTTCAGCTCCAAGACTTGAAATGGCTCGGGATCGACTGGGATGAAGGACCCGATCTGGGAGGCGCCTACGCCCCGTACACACAGAGCGAGCGGGAAAACCTCTATGAAGAGGCGCTTGCGAGGCTTATTTCGTCCGGCATGCTGTATCCTTGCTATTGCAGCCGGAAGGATCTGGCACAGCTCGCTAGCGCGCCGCATGGTTTGTCCTCCGAAGGCCCGGCATATCCAGGCTTTTGCCGCCATCTTACCGAGGCGGAGCAAGCGGCGAAAGCGGCGGACAAATCGCCTTCGCTGCGTTTTTTCATGCCGGCATCCAGCCCCGCTTGCCAGTTCCGGGACTCGCTAAGCGGTGAAAATCTCCGATTCGACTGCGAATCGCTAGGTGATTTCGTCGTGCGCCGCGCGGACGGCATCTTCAGCTATCAGCTTGCAGTAACGGTCGATGATGCTGCGATGGCTATCACCGACGTGCTTCGCGGAGCAGATTTACTCGACTCAACGCCGCGGCAGCTTGCGCTATACGAAGCGCTCGGCTTGCATGCTCCCGCTTTCGCGCATGTGCCGCTCATTGCGGACGCATCCGGCGAGCGGTTGTCGAAGCGCGACAAATCGCTGACCCTCGCTTCTCTGAGAGAACGCGGCGTCAGGCCTGAACGGCTCGTTGGCGCGCTCGCCTCGCTTGCCGGCTGGATCGATCAGCCTCGGGAGCTGCACGCAAGCGAGCTAATCTCCTTATTTGGTCCGATCAAGACCAAGATCAACAGCCCCTTGATCTTCGACCGAGAATTGGAAGCCTGGCTGTTCGGCGGTTAGATCGACAACAGCGCAACGTCCAGTTGACAATCATCCCGCCATAAGTGAAGCCTCCGCCGAAACCGAATAGAAGCAATCGATCACCTTCCTTAACTTGACCCGCCTCCACTCCTTTGCTCAGGGAAAGCGGAATGCTGGCAGCGGATGTATTACCGTAATACTCCATGCTGGTCAATGTCTTCTCCATCGGAAGTCCCGTCTTTTTGCACAGCGACTCGACTATCCTTAGATTCGCGCTGTGCGGAATGAACCAATCAATCTCTTGAACGCCGCATTGGGCCAGATTCAGCAGCTTGCGCACGCCGATCGGCACCGTACCGACCGCAAAGCGGTATACCTCCCGCCCATTTTGCATCAGCATGCCGCCTCCTGTCAGCTTCTTGCCCGTCATTTCACTTCGCAGCCCTGTCCGGTAGAGATGAATGCCGCCACTGCCATCAGCTCCGAAATGTCGCGCGATACAGGCGCCCGCTTCCTCTGTTCGTTCCATCAAAATGACGCCTGCGGCATCTCCGAATAGAATGCAGGAGGAACGATCCGTATAATCCGTAATTTTGGAAGCCGTATCTGCTCCAACAACTAATATTTTTCTGTTTAGCCCCGACGTTATTAATCCATCCGCCACATTCATGGCGTACATAAAACCGGCGCATGCCGCGTTCAGATCCAACGTCCCCGTCGCAGGAATGCCATAATGCTGCTGGATCAAGCAAGCGACGGAGGGCGCATGGAAGTCCGGCGTGTAGGTAGCGACCAGGATCATATCCACGTCCAGAACCGAAACATCATATTTATGGATAAGATTATCAATTGCGTTAATGCACATGTGACTCGTGAATTCTTCCTTCGCGGCAATCCTCCTTTCACGGATGCCTGTTCGCTGAACGATCCATTCATCGTTGGTATCGACCATCGTTTCCAATTCGGCATTAGCCAATATCTTGCAAGGAACATAACTGCCTATGCCGGTAATTCTACTTTTCGATCCCATGCTAGATACGCCCTCCCGACAGATTATCAAAAAAATGTACGACCCGTTTCGCGTATTCCTGCGGAAACAGCTTATACGAACCGGTATGCTTGGCCCCCGGAACCTTCCAATAGGTGAACGCGTCTGCATGCCGCTCGCACATCTTCTCACTGTTGGAGCAAGGGATAGCATCGTCCTGATCGCCATGAATGAATAAGACCGGCCTTGGATATATGTCCTGAATGGAAACGATCGGTTTCACATGCTGCGGATTCTTCCTCATCACGAATCGAATGAAGAACACCATCAGCGGCGAGAAAGGATATTTCGGAAGCTTGGACCATACCGACAGATTATCGAGTAAATACCGGTTCAGGTCGCTGAACGGGCTGTCTGCGATAACTCCCGATACCTCGACGCTCTTGGCAGCAGCCAGAATAGCGGCGACAGCTCCCATCGAATATCCGATTAAGCCGATCGGCTCCGCATGATAAGCCTTGCACCAATCGATTGCGCCCAGAATATCTTGCTGCTCATCCAGGCCGATTGTCGTAATGCCGGAATCGGATTCGCCGCAATTGCGGAAATCGAACATGACCACGTTGTAATTCCGATGAACGAGCTCCACGGCCAAATCTAGCGCTTCTACATTGTTCTGGAGGCGGTTACCCCTATAGCCATGCGCAAAGATAATTGTCATCTTGGGAGTTTCCGCAGCAGGAAGAAACCAGCCCTTTAGCGCTACAGCGCCATCGCGGCTTCGGAAAGCAATAGGCTCGTAGTTCAAATCAGCCACATCGCTCGGCAATTGAATCGGCTTTCTCGAAGGATGCATCAGCTTCCATACAACTAGGAATGAAATCGAACAAATTGCAATCAGAATAGCTAGCGGCAGGTAAACCATCCACATATTCATACATCCACAACCTTCTTGTTTATTTCTCTGTTCATTGTCATTGACCGCCATTTAATAGTACATTCTTCTCATTTTCCGGACCGCGATCCTGGTCACTGCTCTTATGCTAGCATCCGAGCGTGTCAGTCAAATGACAGAACATTCGCGAATGGGGTATTTTGGCCAAAAAAAAGACAATCCCCCGGCTGACAGAATGGATATCCTGGCCAGTGCATTGCCTTAGCTCCCATGACTTGCCGGAATGACAAGCGTAAAGGTCGTCCCGCTCGGGGAGCTTTCCGTTAATTGCAAATCCCCGCCCATGGAATGCGCGATCATTCGTGTAAAGGGCAAGCCAAGACCAAGTCCATGAACGCGCGTTTTCTTGCCTGATCCGCGAAAGAACGGTTCGAACACATCAATCTGCTCTTCTGCCGGTATCCCGCAGCCAGTGTCTCGAACCCGGATACGGCAATGCAAGGGATCTGAAATGAGTTGAACAACGATTAATCCGCCTTCAGCCAACGCGTCCCTCGCATTATTCAACAGATTAATAAGAATCTGTTCGAGACGCGACGGGTCCGTGGATACATGCAGATTCGCCTCAAGTCCTGTTGTTTCCATGACAACCTCGATCGTCGCTCCATCTTGCCCGTAACGCCATCTTGACAATATAGCCGCAACGACTGTTTCCAAATGCACTATTTCGTTATTCACGTTAATCGAACCGGATGCGAAGCTGTTGAAATCCAGCAGATCCTCTACCATCTTCTGCAATCGATTGCATTCATTGAGGCAATGATCCAGGAACAACTCCGCTTCCTTACCTCTAACCACTTTCTTCCTCACAGCCTGAATGAGGCCGCTGATGGATGTAACAGGCGTTTTGAATTCATGCGTGACACCGGCTAGCAATTGCGTTCGGAGCGCTTCCAGCCGGCTCAGCCGATCCGCCATTGTCTTGAATGAATGCGTCAGCTCGTAAAGCTCCTTCTCTTTATACGACTTTTCGAATTGGATTTGATAGTCTCCGGCTACGATTTGCTGCGCTGCGCCAGCCGCTTCTTGAATGGATCTGATTAAACGCCGCATCATCATGTAGACGATGCACCAGCCGATTAACAAAAATGATGACAGGAGGATCCACCTTGGATATCTGAAGGCGAACATGCCGTCGAGCGCGTTATGTTCGATAGCCGCATACAGGGCATAACCAGCAACAGAGTCTTCTGTCCTTATTGGATGTATGCTTGCCAGATATGGCTCCTTATCCTCTGACGATTTCAGTTTTATCGTATGCGGAACCTTCGTCGTAATCTCCGACAGCCTTCTCGAGACTTGCTGCGTCTCCTCGGGAGGGTTTTCAGGAAATTGTTGAACAATATTGCCATCCTGATCAAGAATGAACATGATGGGCCTGTCCGTCAAATCATACGAAGCCGCGATATCTTCCAGGAAACGCGCCATGCTCGGAACATCAGGAAGCTTCCCTCCATTGTCGGCGGCAATAGCCGCCAGATCGCCGGACATACTCTCCAAACGATGACGCTGACTGTTCAGAGAAGCTTGATAGAATGCATACATCGCAAGCAAGCCAAGTGCCATAATGCTTATAAATAGAATGACAAAATATCGAATCGACCAATAGTAGAGAATGCTTTTACGCTCTTGTTTTGACATGGAATTGATACCCCAATCTCTTCAGCGTAATAATATCTCCTTCATCCGAGGACCATTCAGCAAGAGACTGGCGAATCCGCTTCACTGCCATATCAACAGCACGGTCGCTCCCGACATAATCGACTCCCCATACGGCGTCTATTAATTGATCGCGATCAAAGGTTTGGTTCGGATGGCTCGTCAAGAATAGGAACAGCGATAAATCCCTTGGGGTCATGTGGACAGGCTTGCCATGCAGCGTAACCTTGTTCCCGATAAAATCAACCCTCAGACTGCCGAAAATAGCTGTTTTTTCTGTCGCCAACTGAGGCAATCGCCTAAGTACGGCACGAGCGCGAGCGACTACTTCCTCTCCGATGAAAGGCTTTGTTAAATAATCGTCAGCGCCGCCATTGAGTCCTTCCAATCGATAATGGATATCGCTTAAAGCGGTAAGCATTATGACCGGACAAGCGCTCTTCTTCCTGATTTCCTTAAGAATAGACCAACCGTCCCTATCTGGCAGAATAACATCCAGCATTACAAGAGACGGCTCCCATGTTTCAAATAAATTCATAGCCTGCTCGCCGCTATACGCTTGCTCCACCGCAAATCCCGCATTTGTCAAAAAGGCTTTCAACACCATGGCGATATTCGCTTCATCTTCCACAATAAGAATTTTCTTCTTCATCCCTGCTACCTCTTTAATGATTAATTTGCTGCATCGTCCCGGCATTATAGTTGAAGCCACACTTGTTACCCTTAATCAAGAGGCTCATCGGTGACAGCGGGAATCTCGATACACACCTTCGTGCCGTTAGTCTCTGTTTGAAAATCCAGCTTGACGCCATAGAAGCTGTATAATCTCGCATTAATATTTTTCAGACTGATGCCATGTCCTTTTGACGAAATGCGATCACTCTCTTCATCCTGAATTTGAGCCAGGGTACGAGCATCCATTCCCCTGCCATTATTCTCGACACAAATGCAAAGCATGCCCTCCCTCTTCTTAATTGACAGCTTCACTTGTCCGCCGCTCTTCAACTGCAAGACGCTATGCCTAATCGCGTTTTCGACAAGCGGTTCAATGACCAGGGGCGTGATTTTCAAAGGCAGGGCGTCCTCGTCGATGTCATAGCTTACCGAGATTCGATCCCCGAACCTTGTCTTCTCAATTTCCACATAGGCCTCGATCAGCTTCAATTCATTCTCAATGGTAACAAAATCCGAGCTCAGATTGACGCCGAACGATCTCTGCAAATACTGCGAAAGCTCTGTAAGCAGCTTCGCCGCGCGCGCTCCGTTCGTATAGCACAGACTGATGATGCTGTTCAAGGCATTAAACAGAAAATGCGGCTTGATCTGTGCCTGCAGAAAGGCGATCTCGTGCCTCTCCGCTTCCTTCGTTGTCTGATCCAGGGTCGTGAAGGCATCGATTAACTTCTCCGTAAGCTCTTCATTCTTCCTGTACGAAGAGACATACCTCGCAATGAGCAGACCTGCCAGCGATAAGCTGTATACGGCAACCGACAAGAAGGAGAGATACATATTATCCTTAATGCCGAAGCTGTACAAGCTGTCATCGAACCAATACAAAATCACACAAAAAATCGCGAAAATAATTGTTCTATTTTCCAGATTGCCGCTCTTGGTTTCGGGTTCTTTAAAGTACAGAATGACCACCCTGAGCAAGATTGCCAAAAACGATGCAATCGTGAGGATCAGATAGAATGCAATGCTCGGCATATACATTTCCAAAGGAAACGCGAAGATCAACACGATAAAGGTTGAATAAATGCCTGTCATTCCGTTCCGTATGCGATTGGACAAATAGCGAGGATTGACTTTATTAATAACGAACAGCACCATGATCACGGAAAGCACGGACATCAAATGTCCAAATCGAAAATTAAAGTTAATGGAGGCGTGGGGATAGAACAAATTGAGAACGCGCTCGCTGTAAGTGCTGCTCATCGCCCCGTAGAAGAGACAGCTCAGCGCAAGCGACAATGCGACTGGCTCTCTGCTGCGGAAGCTCTTGCTGACCAGAAACAAGAATAAGTAAAGCAAGCCAATGATTAAAACGATCAGAATCATTGTATATTCAAAGAGAAACTGATGGTAATGCATATGCATTAATGGCTGCTGCTCGCCAAACGTGACAGGCTTGGCGATGCCTCCGATAATATAATCATAATTGGCTACCTGAATAATAATTTCTGCCGTTCGGCCTTCAATCTCGAAATAAACGATCTTCGACTGATTGCTGCCAATATTATCTTGAGCCTGCACAGCCGGCTTACCGTCCTCAAGCACCAATTCCCCATTCACATAGATTCTGGTCGCGGTTCTTACATTGGCCTTCTTCAAGCCAAAATAACGACTGTCCTCCGGCAGGTTCTCTATCGTCATTCGGAAGGTGGCTATCCCCTTGGAATTGTAGGTATTGCCATCCAGATCATGCTCCCACGATCCGGGAACCTTCGCATAGCGAGGCTCTGGCTTCTGCAGTTCGAAATCCGCAGGGGTCAACAATTGATTCCAATAGAATTCCCACTCTCCATTAAGCGCAATTGTTCCGTTGTAATCGTACGCCATAGAGGAAAGATCCAGAACCCCGTCCTCCACCCATGCCCGTTCCTTCGTATCATGAACATAATAAATAGTAAGCGCACTCGCGACAAGAACAAAGACAAGAATGAAATAAATCCGGGATCTTCTCAACAATTAACTCTCCTCAGGTCTGGTATTCTAGCTATAAAATTCGATATAAACCGACAAAATCCCTGCTTTATGATAAAAGTTAGTCCTGATTATAGCAACGGAGATTGTCATGTCCTCGCAACAGCGTTCGTAGAATAGAAGGAAGACTGCAAGAAATCAAAATCGTTTTGGAGGGATCAGAATGAAAATAACATCCGGCGGCTTCGAGGTCGTCTATCATGGGAGAGTATCCGCCTATGAGATGAATCCGATAGAAATCGTATTATCGGAGGAAAACGATCCGCTTACTTTTGTTTTTTGCATCGAATACGAACAGGAGCGGAATGATTTCACGACAGATATCCGACTTGTCGCCTACAATGAAGTGCGAATTACTTGCGTCAACTTCCCAAGAGGCAAGCCGATCGGAAGCTCTGAGATGCTTCATCTCGGCGTTATGCACAATCGCAAGCTTTCATTGCGCTATGAGATTACCGTTAATCGGGACGCTTCTTCCTGGGCGTTGACATTTACGTTTTATGCAAGCGAGGGGGTCCCGTCGCATGAATAAACTGGAAATTCAAGATCCCAAGGTAGCCACCAAAATTATAGCGGCAAACGCGGAAAACGAGAAACGCAAGGCGGAGCTTGGCTTTCTGGGAAAATTTTTCGGATCGGGCGACAACGTCCGTTTGTATATCACAGGCTCGATCGCCCTGCTCGTTCTTCTCATCGCGCTCGTCTATACGCTGACGCCGGAAACCTTCCGCTCTCCCGACTTCGGTTTAAAGGAAATGTGGACATTAGTCGTACTCCCGGTCGAATCCACGATTATCGGTTACTTGATAGGGTCGCGCTCGAAGGAGAACTAAATGACGAATAATAGATTCCGGCGCGGGCGCTAATTCCTGGTCGCCATGCGCAGCAATTTGGTGTAAGCTGATTCTAACATCACGAAAAGGGACGATGATAGTGAGAAAAGTTTTGTTGACAGCGCTGTGCGCCATAATTCTGCTTGGAGGATGCCGTCTTGAAGCTAGGACGGGGAGCGACGTCTACGACGCAAAGCTTGTGTTTCCAAGCGACCGTTTTCCTGAAACAGCGCTGCATATAAACGGAGCCATCGCGCAAGGCTATGCTGCCGTCTGCACGATCGATCGGGACGGCGCGGAGGACAATCGGAAGCAATCGCTCGCAGGCATCGAGACTCGGGAGGGCTACGATCGGGACGAGTGGCCCATGGCGATGTGCAAGGAGGGCGGAGAAGGCGCAAGCGTGGCCTATATCGATGCTGGCGACAATCGCGGAGCGGGCAGCTGGGTAGGCAGCCAGTTATCCGATTATCCGGACGGAACCCGCATTCTGTTCGTCGTCGGCAAACCGGGAAATCTGTTCCCGGAGAGCAGCGCTCCTCCGCTCGATTCGACCATAGACGATCAGATCGTTTATGCCAACTGCGCCGCTGTTCGCGCAGCGGGAGCCGCTCCGCTCTACAGAGGCGATCCCGGCTACAGCGCTAAGCTGGATCGTGACGGCGACGGTATCGCCTGCGAAACCTGATTCATTCCTATATTTCGAAAAAATGCTTCCACGGATCGTCGCCGCCAAGCCGCTTGAGCGCATCCGCCAAATGGATGCCGTCAGGGGCAATGCTGTCAAGCTCTTCCCACGAGATCGGCATGGACACCTTTGCTCCCTTTCTCGCTCTTAAGGAATAGGGGGCGATGCTGGTAGCCCCTCTTCCATTACGAATCCAATCAATGAATATCTTGCCGGCGCGGTTAGCCTTTCTGACGTTGCTGGTATAGCGGTCAGGCCACTTCTGCTCCATGACCTCGGCAACGCGCCTCGCAAAATCGTGAAATGCCCCCCATTCCATAACCGGTTTCATAGGAACCACAACATGATACCCTTTGCCTCCGCTCGTTTTAAGATAGGCCTCAAGCGAGAGCTCTCTTAGAATGCTTCTCACATCCCTCGCCCCCTGCCTGACCTTCTCCAGGCCGAGTCCCTCATCCGGATCGAGATCGAATACCATCATATCGGGCTTTTCCAGCTCGTCGACACGGCTTCCCCAAATATGAAATTCCAGCGTGCCCATCTGCGCCTCGGACAGGAGTCCGGTTGCGTTCTCCAGATAGAAGTATAACTCCGTTTTACCGCTGGGAGTCGTTATGGGTATGTTGACGATTCCGGCTTTGTCCTTATCGGGATGCTTCTTATAGAAGCAGGTCTGCGAAACTCCCTTCGGACAACGCACAATCGACAGAATCCTGCGGCTCGCAAAGGGCAGCATCCGCTCCGAAATCTTCTCATAATACCGAACCACGTCTTCCTTCGTAATCGGAGGATCGTCGAACAACACCTTGTCCGGATTGGATATTTTCACGCCTTCAATTTCCCTTTTATTAACCATGGGGTTCTTATCGCTCCTTATGCCTTTGAAGCTCCCTTGTCTGATGAGATGATCCTTCGTCCACTCGGCAAATTTGATCTCCGCCGACAACTCGGGGTCAAGCCATGTTAGCTTTTCCTTCCCTCTTGGCTTAGGCGGAAACGAGAAAGAAGAGTTCGGCCGCTCCAGCTTCTCGAATAATGCTCTGAGCGCTTTCATGTCGGCCTCGCTCATGCCCGTTCCGACACGCCCTGCATAGATGAGTTCATCCTCCTCATAGACGCCCAGTAGAAGCGAGCTGATTCCGCTCGTTTTTTTGTCGGAAAGCGAGTATCCTCCAATAACGAATTCCTGCCTGTTCTCGCATTTCAGCTTGATCCAGTCGCCGTTTCTAGCGCCGCTGTAGACCGAATCCGGCTTTTTGCCGATGATTCCCTCCATTCCCGCTTTGCAGGCCGCGGCAAAGCTTTCTTTCCCGCTTCCTCTGATATGCCGGCTGAAATAAAGGCTTCGCGGAGCATTTTTCATCAAGGCTTCAAGCCGTTCTTTTCGCTCCGTTAGAGGATGCTTCCGAATATCCATGCCGTCGAGCGCAAGAAGATCGAATACGATATAGGTCAGATTCCCGGCCTTCGAATTTTTCAGATAGCTCTGCAGCGCCTGAAAATCGGATTTCCCCGCTTCGTCCGTCATGGTCATTTCGCCGTCCAGCACCATTGCTCTGCCGGCGGCAAGGTCGGCAAGGGTTGACGCAACAGTAGGAAAGCGACTCGCATAATCATGGCCGTTGCGGGTAATCAGCCGAACGCCGTTTCCCTCGACAAACGCCATGATTCGGTAGCCGTCGTACTTCAGCTCATAGAGCCAATTCTCGTCCGCCGGAATCGCATCAACCCTTTTGGCAAGCTGCACCTCCGCTTTGTTGAAAGGATTCTTCGCCAATTTCTCTTCATCCCCCGCCTCGATCTCCGCCATCGTGCGTCCGGTCCTGATACTGGTACTGAATTCGGAAATTCCGTCTGCCGCTTGGACAAACTCATCCCTTTCTTTGATCCATATCCAGTTATCCTTCTCCTTATCCGATTTTGCGTTCCACCGAACGAGTACCCACCTCCCCTTCAGACGCCTTCCGCTCAGCAGGAATTTCAGCTCGCCCTTGCGCAGCCCTTCCTCTACGTTGCCAAGCGGTTCCCAATACCCTTCATCCCAAAGCATCACGATCCCGCCGCCGTACTGCCCCTTTGGAATCATGCCCTCAAAGTTTCTGTAATCCAGCGGATGGTCCTCAACCCTAACGGCAAGCCTCTTGTCCCTCGTATTGTACGACGGTCCCTTCGGCACCGCCCAGCTCAGCAGAACGCCTCCCCATTCCAGGCGCAGATCGTAATGCTCTCTTCGGGCCATATGATGCTGAACGGCAAATCTCAGCCTTTCCTCCGAGCCTGCCTGCGCACCTTCCGGCTCCGATGTTTTTTCGAAATTTCTTTTTTGCTTGTATCTGCTCAGCTTATCCGTCATACCCTCACCTCAGAAGGCTATTATTTCCATTAGAAGCTTTTGTATTCGGGAGGGGCATGATTCGAAAAAAGCAAGCTCCCGGAATGACCTCAGGTCATCGGGAGCTTGCTTTCTTTCACTTATTTGAATGTGTTGCAAACATGCCATCAAACTTGCCTATTGCATAGACGACAGTATGAGAGCCAAATCAGAACGGGTTAATACTCGGCTGCTGTTGCCGCCCTCCAGTGCGGCCGATTGCCACGTCACATCGCTTAGCGCTGCATAACGTTCCAGAATAAGCTTCATCTGTTCTGCGGTTATGCCTTGATCAGGCATGAAATTTCCTGCGCCATCTCCCTGGACGATAGCGTTCAATACGGCCCAGCCTACATAGCCCGCATACCAGCTGCCTTGCTTCACATCTGTAAAACTGTTGTCGGCTGCTTCTTCTACGCCGAGAAGTCGTCCAAGTGTCGTAATGGCCGTCGCTCGGGTGACTGCCGAATTCGGATCAAATGTGGTTGCGCCCGTTCCAATCATAACGCCGCTCTCGTACAGTTTCTTCACAGCGCTATAAAGCTCGCTGACAGGACTGACATCCGTGAATGGCAATCCGCCAATGGTAAAGTAAGACTGCGATACACCCGTATACGTTTCATTCGAGCTAACTACTGCCACAGTCAAACGATAGATTCCATCCTCAGTTGGCATAATCTGCGAGAAATCGTCTTGCAGCTCTGATAATAAGCCCGTCTCAGAAAAGTTCTCTGATGGTACATCTGTAATGGTAACTTGAATGTCCGATGCCGGAACATCCATGTTCGCCTTAATTTGCTCCAGCAATGCCGTTTCTCCTGAAGCGACATTCGCAATACCTTGTCCATCATTGATAGTGAAGGTTGCCACCGTCTTGCCAACTGCATCCGTAGCCTCGGATATACCCGAGAAACTATGTGTAGTGCTCGTAATAATAAAGTCGGAAGAAGCTGCAGCATTCACATCTGTTTGTTCTCCATCCATCCCGGGAGTAAAACCGCCCATTCCTCCTTCTGGAGGCGTACCGCCGCCGAAGCCTCCTTCGGGCATTTCTCCATCAGGGAATCCCTCCGGAGGCGTGCCGCCGCCGAAGCCTCCTTCGGGCATTTCTCCATCAGGGAATCCGCCTTCTGGCGGCATTCCACCACCGAAGCCTCCGCCCATACCGAATGAATTACCTGTATATTGCTGTTGTACACCGTTCATGTATAACTGATAGGCTTTCTCAAGCTCCAGCTCATCGGAGGAGAACGTAAGACTTTGGAAAGCTTTCTCTGCTGTGTGATCCAACAACACATTTCCATCCGCATCCTTCAGGACAACCTCCGTGCCAATTGCCTGAGTGGTCGCGAAGGAAAGCTCGATGAACGGTTGAAGGGAATCTGCTTCCGTCGCATCATTCCGCGTGCCGAATGCAATTACCGTTCCGCCGTTAATGACAATGCCCTTGTCGGCGTCTACTCCGCCGTCGGGACTGTGATCGCTCGCCATCGTCACGATAGTTCCTCCGTTAATCGTCAAGTAGCCATTGGAATCGATAGCATCGCCCTCTGCCCCAAGGCCTGCATTGACATGGAGATAACCGCCGTTGATTGTCGTAACCGAAATGCCGTCTTCATTCGTATTAATGCCGTCATCCTGAGATTCGATATACACATGACCTCCGTCAATGCTCAGATGCAGCTCGGAATCCAGTCCTTCATTCTCCCCTTCAATATATAATTCGCCGTCTCCTTCGGCTTCTCCGTCGATGCGCATGGACATCTTCGAATAGAAGGCTCCGTCATACTTATGCAGCTTCTTCGTTGTGCCTTCCTTATATATTTTCGCCACATAGGAGCCTGACACTTCGTTAATGGATCCATCCGCCAAGATGACTTGCGCGCCGGCATCGGTCAAATCGACCGTGCCTTGCGTATCTTCGCTTGCGCTGTAAGGCTCGTACACACTGTAAAAAATGACAGCCGGAGCAACCGTATTCGTAATATCCACGCCGTCAAGTATAAGCGTAACTCGCGCCGAAGGATCCGACTCGGCATCCTCTCCAAGATCAACTGCAAGCTGTCCGGCGGAAAGCTCGCCGGAAACGCGATAAGTGCCTGGCTCCGTAATCGTAACTACCGTATGGGCGTCAGCCTCCTCCGCGCTATGCGCATCTCCCGCGGCGCCTTCGCCATAGGTGTCGTCAGTCCCTTCCTCGTAGTATACGATGTCATCGCTCGTATAGACTGCCGAGCTTGAGCTTGTCGAAGCCAAGACGCCATCCACCGTTACAGAGCTGTCGGAGAGTTGGATAACCGTTTCATCCTCCGCAGCAACGGTTGCCGCTGATGCAACGGTTGCCGCTCCGGCTGCGCCGGGTATGGCAAGAGTTGCAGCAAGCAAAAATGATAATTTTCTCTGGTGTTTCATGAAGACACTTCCTTCCAATTGGTTAAGATTTGGGCTACACCCATCATAAACAGCGAATCTTAAACCAATCTTAAGTTGTTGTCAGTCGCCGCTTCCTTATCCTCGAACCGCGCATAAAGCTCCGAATGCAAAAAAAGAAGCATCCGCAGACAGATGCTCCTCTCGTTCACAATTACTTCTTCGCTACCCTATATCAAATTCGATTTCTGCAGCAAGCGCTCTATCATTACGGCAACCTCGGCCCGTGTAATAGCCCTCTTCGGCGCAAGCAAGTTATCGCCTCGACCCACTACAATGCCGGCTTGCGCATTGTCGGCGGCGGCGCTTTGCGCCCAAGCGGACACCTCCTCCGCATCCTGGAATATGCGAAGAGATGAAGCCTCAGTTTGCTCGGACAGCTTCTCCTTCAGGCCGGTTATTACCATTGCCCGAGACAGTATTACCATAGCCTGCTCCCTCGTTAATTGTTCATTCGGTCGAAAGCTTCCATCCTCCACACCGCTAATGAGGCGGTACCTGTAAGCCGTATAAATCGCGCGACTGTACCAGTCGTCGGACGATACATCCGAGAACGGCGTTGCTCCCTTCTCCAGCTTGAGGCCTAGTCCGCTAACAATGATCGCCGTGAATTCGGCGCGAGTAATGGCCAGATCGGGGCCGAACATCCCCTTGCCTGTTCCATCCACAACCATCCTGGAGCCCATATCATTAATAGCGTTCCTCGCCCAATGCTGCGCAGCATCCTCAAATTCGAGCGGATGCCATACGACGGCATACGCGCTGTTGGTCAAGCTGTTGATTTGCGCTTCATATTTTCCGTTGACCAGTCGTACCCTCGTCGGCACATGACGCACTGTCCCATCCTCTTCAAGGACAACACCTGTCGTAATTTTAGTCGGATCAATGCCGTCTGGAATCGTGACGGTTCTCTCCACGTAAACGTCGTACTCCTCTAATTCAATCGTTCTGTCCTCATATACGGCTGTTACCGTAAAGCTTCGCGGCATGGTGACAAGCGTGAAACCGCCTTTGGCTGCCGCGTTCTCCGCCTGCTTTAATGCATCCCCCGCAACGACGGCGATTTCAATTCGCACCTTAATGTCCTGCAATACCGCAGATGCCACGACTTTTTGGGCTATTTCCCCGATATGAAGCTGCTGGGCCGGAAGCGTGTACGTTGCCTGATCGGTCTTGAATACCAGGACTGCATCCTTATTCTCCATGCTCTTCACCATCTCGCCGTTAAGCTCGGCGACCGCGATATCGAACGGTTGATTGATCGGAATCGTCACAACAGCCTTCGTTCCTTCGGCCGCAAGCCTCTCCTCCAGCTTTGTCTGGTCTACAACAATCGTGATTTCACTCTGATTGTTTCGTTTGGATATTTTCGCGAATCCCGCAGTCTCAATCTTCCCGTTCACAAGAATATCCACTGCGTTACTTTCATCGCTCGGTGTTTCTGTATCGGATGGATCTGTTGGATCTGTTGGATCGGTCGGCGTATCGGGCAAGAGAGGAGTAACCGCGTTCGATTCTGCGGAGACTTCGCTGCTTCCCGCGCCATTTATAGCTTTAATCGTGAAGGTATAGCTCGTTCCGTTCGTCAAGCCTGTCATGATAATTGGACTTGCATCCCCAATTACGACAATATTGCCAGGCACGGAGGTCACCTCATAGCCCGTAATCGGACTTCCGCCGTTATCGTTCGGGGCCGTGAATGTGACAAGGGCTTGTCCGTTGCCGGCAACAGCCGTTACCTCAGTCGGCGTTCCCGGAATCGTCGCCGGCGTTGCACTGACGGCATTTGATGCTCCGCTAAGGCCCCCGGCGTTCTCCGCTTTGACGAAGAAGGAATAATGAACGCCATTTAACAAACCGTTAACGCTGTAAGTAGAGGAAGTAACCGTCGCCATTTCGACGCTGCTGCCAGGATCGGCATCCAACGAAATATAAATACGATATTGCGTCGCATCCGACACCGACTCCCAGCTAAGCGAAACCGATCGGTCGCCGCCGACCGCTGACAGATTCTGCGGATTGACCGGGGCGTTCGGCAGGTTCACAACTTGCGTAACGTCGAACGTGACTGGCGTCATATGTTCCGCGGATACGGTGACCGTGGTTGTATAAGTGCCTGATGGCAAATCGTCGTTCGCATGAAGATCGAAGCTCGTTGATTCTCCGCCGCCCAGGGTTGTGGAATCCGGCTGCGTAACGGTGAAGCTATCTGTGTCTTCTCCTCCAAGTGAAACCGACAGATTCATTAAATCTCCTGTACCCGTATTTACGAGCGGAATGGTTTTCGTTTCTTGCGCGCCTTGTGCATAGCCTTGTATAATCGCCGTCATCGTCTGATCCGCGATGTCTCCGAGCAAATAGGTAGGAGCGGCCGTAACGGTAATCGTCGCCGTCCCCGACTTGCTGCTATCCGCGGTCGATATCGCTGTTATAACATAATTGCCTGGAGCGGCATCAGCCGCAGCCGTTACATATCCCGAGCCGCTCACCGTCACTTTGTTATCCGTGTCGCTGCTTGTCCACGTGACCGTCGTTGCCGCTCCGCCCACCGTATCGACCGTTACCGCGAGCTGCCGGCTCTCTCCCTGCATCAGACTTGCCGTACTCGGACTGACGCTTACGCTGTTTACGGCTGGCGCGGCCGTAACGGTGATTGTCGCCGTCCCTGACTTGCTGCTATCCGCAGTCGATATCGCTGTTATAACATAATTGCCCGGAGCGGCATCAGCCGCAGCCGTTACATATCCCGAGCCGCTCACCGTCACTTTGTTATCCGTGTCGCTGCTTGTCCATGTCACCGTCGTTGCCGCTCCGCCCACCGTATCGACCGTAGCTGCGAGCTGCCGGCTCTCTCCCTGCATCAGACTTGCCGTACTCGGGCTGACGCTTACGCTGTTTACGGCTGGCGCGGCCGTAACGGTGATTGTCGCTGTCCCTGACTTGCTGCTATCCGCAGTCGATATCGCTGTTATAACATAATTGCCCGGAGCGGCGTCTGCTGCAGCCGTTACATATCCCGAGCCGCTCACCGTCACTTTGTTATCCGTGTCGCTGCTTGTCCATGTGACCGTCGTTGCCGCTCCGCCCACCGTATCGACCGTAGCCGCGAGCTGCCGGCTCTCTCCCTGCATCAGACTTGCCGTACTCGGACTGACGCTTACGCTGTTTACGCTCGGCGGCGGCGGCTCTGTATACGAGGCAACGCGAATTTGTGTCTCAACACTGTTCTTCTCCTGCCAAGCTACATAGAGAACATCATTTAACGCCAATGCAGATGGATAATTCGCGGCGCTCGAAACATTGTAAATCAATCCGTTTGTGCCTTCCTCCGCGCTTGTCCAGTTTTCTCCGTCATATTTCTTCACGCGTATTTTAAATACGACTCCTGTGCCTGTATGCTCTTGCCATATCGCATACAATTGATTTTTGTATACCTTTAATTCAACATAATTCCCCCGAAAAGCCGGATTCACGTTTATTCCATATGTACCGCCGCCATCGATGCTTGTCCATGTTTCTCCATCGTATTTTTTCACGCGAATTTGATTATCCGTGCCTCCGGTCGGCTCGTCCCATGCAGCATACAAAGCGTTGCCAACCACTGCGAGCGATGGATAAACGGCGCTTTTCGAGCTCACGATATTCAAGCCGGTCGCTCCGCCGTCGATCGTCGTCCAGCTCTCTCCGTCGTACTTTTTCACGCGAAGCTGATAATTCGATCCCGATACCTCGGACCATGCCGCAATCAAGTCGTCGCCAAACACAGTCATTACAGGAAAGCCCGCAACACTGCCCGAAATATTCAAGCCGGTCGCACCGCCGTCGACGCTCGTCCATGTATCGCCGTCAAAGCTCTTGACCCGAATCTGTCCGGCCTCGGACCATGCCGCGTACAGAGCATTATCATAAACAGTCAAATTAACCATATCGGCGCTCTTGGAGGCATCCGCATTGATCCCGCTCAAGCCGCCGCCATCTGCGCTGCTCCAGACTTCTCCATCAAATTTCTTCACCCTGATCTGGTTATAGTACGCCGTGTTTTGTTCTGTCCAGGCCACATACAAGTCTTCCCCGAAAACGGCCATGGCAGGCCTGGTTGCCGCCTTGCCCGTATTCACATTTAATCCATAAGTACCATTGCCGTCGATGCTCGTCCAGCCCGAATCATTATATTGCTTCACTCTTATTTGATTGATAGAAGTGCCCGAGGCTCGTTCCTGCCATGCTGCATACACCTCATTGTTCCATACCGTTATGGCCGGATTTTCCGCCTTGCTGGCAGGAGCAACATTGATTCCGTTTATTCCCGCGCCATCTATGAACTGCCAGTTGGAGCTGGCCGCCGAAGCCATATTGCCTTTCAACAGCAGCGGTGCCGCAAGCAAGATCGCCAAGATAAACAACGCTGTTTTTCGCATTCCTTCCATAATCCCTCTCCTGCTTATTGCCGAGAACAATCTGCATCTTCCTCTCCGATTTGTCGCATTATCGCATAGTTCGCATCTCCAGACCCAGCATAACCGACAGCACCTTAAAGAAACCTTAAAAATCGACAGATTTCAACATAACGAACAGGCCCCGTCGGTTATCGACGAGACCTGGGGCTCACTTCAATCATGATTCGTTAATCCATTGAAGACGGAATACGAACAATGACCTTCGTCCCACGGTCAAGCTCGCTCTCTATCTCCAGCGAGACGCCGTATTCGTATTTCAATCTCTTATTAATGTTAGGCAAGCCAACTCCCTCCGAATGATCAATTCCCGATAGCTCATACAGAGACTGCAATCGTATGGGATCAATGCCGACGCCGTCATCAGTCACAATAAAACTCCACTGCCCCTGCTCCTCCTGCGCCGTCAGCTTCACTGTACCACCTTCAAGACGATTGCCGATGCCATGACGAATCGCATTCTCGACAAGCGGCTGCAGCAGCAACGGAGGCATGCGCAAGGCGAAAGCGGCTTCGGATATGTCGTATTCAAAGCGAATACGATCCTTGAAGCGTGCCCGCTCAATCTCGACATACGTTCGAATAAGCTCGAATTCCTCTGCGAACGGAATGTCCTGCTCCGCATTGCTGAAGCGGAAGCTCCCGCGCAAATAATTGGCGAGATCGGCAATCATCTTACGCGCGCGCTCCACATCCGTGTAGCTTGATGCCTGAATGCTGTTCAACACATTGTACAGAAAATGCGGCTTGATCTGCGATTGCAAAAAAGCCACCTCCATATGCACCGCCCGACCCAGCGACTCCTTCAAGGCGAGCAAGCTTCCGATTCTTGCCTTAAGCTCCTCCAGATCAAACGGCTTTGGCAAATAATCATTCGCCCCCGCCTGGAAGGCTGCAACCTTATCCTGCGGCTTGATAGCCGCCGTCACCATTAACACGGGCAGCTCAAGCAGCGAATATCGCTTGCGAATTTCCTGACATACCTCATAGCCGGACATGCCTGGCATCATTAAATCGAGAATAACGAGATCAATCCTGCCGCGGAGGTTCATTTGCTCCAGCGCTTCTTTCCCGTTCTTAACGGCAATAACGCAATAATCGAGTGCCTGAAGCAAATCCAGCAATACCTTCAGATTGACAAACTGATCATCAGCGATCAAAACTGTACGCTTGCCTCCGGCATTCGCATAATGAGGCGTAATTAGCGAAAATTCATTTTCCATAGACGGCATTGGTAAATCCGTATAAGAAGCGGAAGCTTCCGCCCTGCTCCCCCCGCCGGCAATTGGAAGCGTAAAGGTGAAAACAGAGCCCGCTTCGGGCACGGAGGCAACCGATAGCGTCCCTCGCTGCAGCTCAACCAGTTGTTTCGCAATGGGGAGCCCCAAGCCGAAGCCTCGCTTCTGCTTGTCTTCAAGCGATTTGAATGGTTCGAATATAAATGGAATATCCGCTGCGGCAATGCCCGAGCCCGTATCACGCACCGCAATTTCAAGCATCCCTTCATGCACTCGTCCTGTAATAACAATGCTTCCGCTAGTCGTGTGCTTAATTGCATTGTCGAGCAAGTTTCCGATTACCTGACTCAGACGAATTTCATCGGCATAGGCGCAAGGAAGACTCTCTGGCAGTTGATTCTTCAGCTCAATCTCTTTATCCGTACACAGATAAGCGTAGAATCGAACCTGTATCTCCGCTACGGAACGAACATCAATTTTCGACGGCACAATTCGTAATTCGCCCTGCTTCAGCTTTGATAAGTCCAGAATATCGTACACGAGCTGCGAAAGCTTTCTTGTGATGTCGGTTATCAATTGAAGCTTCTCTCGTTGTCCGGCCGCCAGCGGGTACGACGCATCATCCAGCATGGACCGGGAAATATTCATTACGCCGTGAAGCGGCGTCTTGAATTCATGAGAGGTGCGAGCAAGGAAATCATCCTTCAGCTTGTCCGCTTGCAGCAGTTGCCCGGATAACTCCTCGATTTTCTCGAAGGCGTTCGAGAATCGAAGCGACATCAGCAGCGCCAGCATCAGCAGAACCAGAAAGGGCTCAATCGGCGGGAGCGAATAAAGGGGCACGCCGAAATAAACATTCATATTCTGATTGAGCACGAGCACATTCAATGCCATAGCCGCTACCGCCAAATACCAGCTGCCCGCGACCTTGCTCAGAACCGAATAGACGAATACATAGGTGGCGTACAGCAGAGCGAACGTTACATACAAAGAAGTCAATTGACGGAAAGGCCCCGTTGTAATATGGGAGGCAAAGCCAAGATGCAGCACCATCAGAGCTCCCCCTGCTATCAGACCGCCTCGCGTAAGCCAACCCAAGCTGTAAGGCCGAAATGCCGTATAAATATACAAGAAAAATCCCGCCCCCACGCCAACAGTTAAAAGCATCTGAAGGCGGAAATAAAGCCAGAAGGGGATGGCTCCGACTACATCAAACAAGACCCGCTCTCCGCTGACGCTTATGAAGGCGGCGATGAAGACGCATACCGCGCCGAACACCGCCAGGGAACGATCATTTCTGCGCTGGGAAAATAAACCGATAAAATAAAGGCCCATAATGAGGAAGGCGGTTAACGCAATCCAGTCATGCGCCTTCGCCCGATCCTGCAGCCTCGCGATTTGATCCGCCTTGCCAAGTTGAATGGATTCCCGAATGCCGCTGCCCACGCGAAATTCGTAGTTGGCCGCCTCAACCCGAATATCATTCCAGCCCGGCTGCAGCTTGAAATAACCGACATATGGCTTGTTCAGCGCTTTGTAATGTTCGCGCTCAGCCGGGTTACCGCTCTGTCCCACCACTTGACCGTTGATGATTATACGGTTGGAAAGAAGAATAGAGGCTGTTTTCAAGCCATAGATTGCGCTGGCGTCATCGACGCGGAGGCGCAGACGGTAGGTGGCCCTGCCAAGCGTGTTCATCTGCGTGGACCATGATCCGGGCACTTCAATCAGCTCATGCGTCGTTTCTCCACCCGCTGCGGAAAGCGCCGGGGAAAGAGTGAGCAATTGATTCGGATAGAACAACCACTCGCCATCCAGCCGAACGACTCCGTTCTCCTCGAATTGCCAATCCCATAAATCCATAACGCCGTTCACCGCTTCGGGCATCGGCTTCTTCTGAATGGAAAAATAAGTTAACAGCATGCCGTAAGTTGCAATTAACAGCGAGAGCGTAATTAACGCCGCGGCAGCCGACTTCTTCATCGGACCCGACGCTCGTCCATGTCTTGCATATGCCTGATTAGCCGCAACGTCTCTTCCTCCAGTTCTGCACCCAGTTGAATTTGAACGGCTTGCTCCAACTGCTGCAAGACCCGGTGAGCTTCATGCCGATTGCCCGTTTCAAGAAGAAGCCTGATCAGCTCCCGCCCATCGCTTTCGGATTCCGGAACAAGCGAGAGCAGCGTCTGCAAGCTGTCCATCGCAAGTCGAAGATTATTCCGGCCTTGGAACCAATCGCACCATTTACGAAGCGCGCGAGCATAGGAAGCTTTTATCGCGAGCTGTCTTTCGGCGGCCCAGCCGTAATCACAAGCTTCCATGTAATCGCCCCGATACATTCGCTTGATCTTGTCATAAGCCGTTTCATCCATCTCTGCTTCAACAAACACGTCCTGGAGCAACTGCTCAAGAGCGATTGCATCGACAACCCGTTCGTTCAAAACGGCCATGAAGCCTTGATTCGCCTTGCGTATATGTATTCCGATATGATGCTCCGCCAAGCTTTTCCGCAAATAAGACAGACAGGTATACAAGTAGGTTTTGGCCTTGCTCAAATCATGCCCTGGCCACAGCGCCTCAATAATCGTTGCGGTATCCACGGCTTCTCCTTCATAATGAATCAGAAACGCGCAAAGCTCCTTTTCCTTCCGCGTCTTCCATATCAGCGATTTGTTCGCTTCGCCCGGCATTGCAATTTGGAAGCCGCCCATAGAGCGAACGACAGGGTCGGAACTTGCGCTCTGACGGTCCTGTGCGGCGGGGACGAACCGGGATTGCTGCACGCGGTCAACCGAAATTCGCAAACGTTCCAGCGTAAACGGCTTCAGCAGATAGTCGATGGATTGAATTTCGAACGCCTCGACCGCATGTTCCGCATACGCCGTTGTGAATACAATCAGCATGCCAGGATACATGTCCCTTATTCTCCTGGCGGCCTCCATGCCCTTCATGCCCGGCATCTGAATGTCCAGGAACACGGCATCTACAGGGGCATCCCTCGTCGCCTCCAGCTCCTCCAGGGCCTGAATGGGATTCATATATCTTCCCGCCACCGCTACATCCCCCATTTGCCCCAGCAGTATGCTGAGCAAATCCAGCGCATCTTCTTCATCATCTATGAGCATGACACGAATCATTGCATCAATCTCCTTTTGTTACTCTATTATAATCTATCGCCCCTCTCATCATAGCTTAAATTTAAAATCAACATGCTTCTCCTTATCACGCTTATTTTGAAATCACTTTCAAAAATGAGCATAGCCAATTTCATCACGGGCGTAAATAAGTCAATTTTGACAAACCGATCGAATCTGTTCAAAGCCTTATCGATCCTGTAATGGCGGCTCCTGCTCGAGCCAGTTCCACTCGTTATTCTCGACAAAAATACTTACCGCCTGACTATCGGTAATTCCCCAATGCTGAAACGAAGAAATTTGTTCCACGAAAGCCTTCACCTTCTCAATCGTCGGCGCGCGCAGTATTTCATTGGCGCTTTCGATGAAATGCTGCGGTTTATCCGTCGCTTTCTCCACCGCCGTCATTAAGGACTTATGACAGGGGAACAAAATTCGATTATGAGCCAAAATCAATCTTGATGCGAACAGCACCAGGCTGCTGATGGAATGGCTTGCCAAATAAACATTGTCGTGCTGCAATGCCTGATTGGCAAAATAATTCCCGTATAAGCGCACTTGCGCATAGAAGTCCGTTATATTTCTTATCCTGTTATGCTCAGGATAGACAGGTATTTGTTTAATGAGCGCCTCCAGTCCAGGCAATCTTGAGTAAACGACCATCGAGCCCGCAAAGGATGCTCTTGTAGGCTCGCTTCCGCGCAAAACGGCTTGCTCCAAAAAACGCATATTTATTATTTTTCCGTCAATATAGCCATCGGGATAATCGCAAAGCTCATTATTAAAGTAGAACAAATCATTGTCTTGCTTCCTCTCGTGAAATGCATCCTCCGTAACGACCAAATACACATCAATATCCGAATTTTCTCTTGCGGTTCCTTTGGCTATCGAGCCGGACACAATAATGGCCAAAAATTCATTCTGATCCTTGATGTGGGCAATCAGATTGTTAACTGCCACTTGATGATGTTCTCTCACGTCGTTCAACTCCTTTAACAGAATATAACATGCACATCCAATTCTGTATAGAAATACCCCTCCGTGAAAAAGCGAAGCTTATAACATGGAAAAGAACCTCGTACGCCGCTTGCAAAGGCGTGTGAGGCTCTTTTCCATGTTATGTTATTGAAAAACAGCTAATTCAATGCCGCGATCTCTGCAGCGGTCAACGCCCGATCATAGGCGCGCACCTCATCAATCTTGCCGTCGAAGTACAAATCGCCGCTTGGACGACGGCCGATGTTGACGTTCAGTCCGTTGTTGTACTGCGAGGCCGCAATCGATGTTGTA
>NZ_JAATHD010000005.1:226954-244651 GCF_011947265.1 Paenibacillus sp. HB172176 | reverse complement strand
AATCTTGCCGTCGAAGTACAAATCGCCGCTTGGACGACGGCCGATGTTGACGTTCAGTCCGTTGTTGTACTGCGAGGCCGCAATCGATGTTGTATTGGAATTGCTGAGGGTACCGTCCACATAGATGCGAAGCGCGGTTCCCGGCTCGTATACGCCAGCCAGATGCACCCACTGCCCCGTAGGCACGGCGGCGGCGCTATTGACGATTTGCACCGTCGTGCTGTTCGTTGCGATCTGGAACGAAGCCTTGCCGTCTGTCTCCACGTTCAGCGTCCAGCCCCGATTGCCATAAGCGCCCTGCTTGGCAATAATTCTGCCCGCATTCGCATAGGAATCGATATACACCCACGCCGACAGCGTCATCGCTCCGGTGAATCGCAGATTTGTCGGATTGCCCAAATTGACATAATCATCAGCTCCGTCGAAGCTGAGCGCGTTGTTCGTATGGCCGGTCGTCCAGATCGGGCCTCCCGCCAGCGTGCCGTCAAGTCCGTTGCCGGAGGAATCCCCTGCCGTCGTTCCCGATGCCTCGTCCAGACTCCAGTAGCCTGCAAGTCCAGGCTCCGTTGTCGCAGCCAATTCTCCAACCTCGCTGGAGGTAAGCACCTTGTTGTACGTCCGTACCTCATCGATCTTGCCGTCGAAGTACAAATCGCCGCTTGGACGACGGCCGATGTTGACGTTCAGTCCGTTGTTGTACTGCGAGGCCGCAATCGATGTTGTATTGGAATTGCTGAGGGTACCGTCCACATAGATGCGAAGCGCGATTCCCGGCTCGTATACGCCAGCCAGATGCACCCACTGCCCCGTAGGCACGGCGGCGGCGCTATTGACGATTTGCACCGTCGTGCTGTTCGTTGCGATCTGGAACGAAGCCTTGCCGTCTGTCTCCACGTTCAGCGTCCAGCCCCGATTGCCATAAGCGCCCTGCTTGGCAATAATTCTGCCCGCATTCGCATAGGAATCGATATACACCCACGCCGACAGCGTCATCGCTCCGGTGAATCGCAGATTTGTCGGATTGCCCAAATTGACATAATCATCAGCTCCGTCGAAGCTGAGCGCGTTGTTCGTATGGCCGGTCGTCCAGATCGGGCCTCCCGCCAGCGTGCCGTCAAGTCCGTTGCCGGAGGAATCCCCTGCCGTCGTCCCCGATGTCTCGTCCAGGCTCCAGTAGCCCATTAGACCAGGCGCCTCCGGCTCCACAATGTCCAGGAAGGACGTGCGAAGCAGCGTCGGATATACCCATGCATGGTTGTGGTAATAGCCGCTCGTATAGTTGAGTCTTCCAACAAGAGGGCGCGAGTCCTTGACATAATCCTCGTAATCCTCATCCTGATAAACCTCGGCCATCGCTTCATACAGGTTTCTGGCGTTACTGAAGCTTTGATTGCCGCCGCCATACGCCGTCGGCCATTCCGAGACATGGCCATTCACATAATAAAACATATTATCGAGTGCGAGCTTGATGCTCTTGCCGGACGGCGAAACATAAGTGAATAGATTCTCGCCGGTAGCATTCTTCACAATCTCGGCAGCAGAGGTCATCGGTCCAAGAGCAAAGTAATGATACCAGAGCGAATTCGTGCCCCGATTCGTCTCCGCCGGCAAGAAGCCCGTGGAATCAATCGTCGTGTCGATACGGTTCTTCAATTGAGTAGCCTTGGCTGCCATGCCGGTGGCATCGTCCAGGAACTGATACGACGCAACTTGTGCGTAGATGCTCCAATCCGTCCAGTTATTGGCGGAGGTAATCGACGCCCAGGCGGGAATCATGACCCCCGTCAGCCAATTGCCGAACTGTGTCTGATCGGAGGCGCTCCAGCCCGTATAGTCCTTGATGAGATCGGCAGCGTTCACAAGACCGACTCCGACATAGGCCGAGACGAGTCTGCCGTCCGTGCCCGTGACGGATGTATTCGTGCTCGCCCAGCCGTTCAGCAGCTCCTTGGCTTTGTCGGCATAAACCGTATTGCCGGTCAGTCTATAGGCAACCGCCGCAGCATACGAGGACTGGGCATCGATCTCCAGCCGAAGCTTCGCCGCATCATGCCCCGTCGGATCGGCATAATAGCCTGGAATATTCAGGACAGCAATGGCATGACTGGATTCGCCCAGCGCGTTGTTCGCATCAATCATCATCCGATCATAAGCCTCCGCCCACGGGGAAGCATTCGCATCCACCTGCGCTTTGATGGTCGTGAATTCACTTGATGTTACCAATCCTCCCGGATGGCTGTAGGCCGAAGCCGTCAAGGCAAAGGACAACAGAAGCATCAGGGACAACAGACCTGCCAACCACTTGCTACGCATGAACTTCATAAAAAATTTCCTCCTTGAGTTTGATATCCCACCATAATGAGAGCGATTTCATAAAGCGATATTCCTGCATCACCTCCCTTCAAGCCGGCGTCCGCTGTCTCACTCCTGTCGCGCAGACGCCGCTCGCTATTCCCGTTCCCGAACGAAGCGCCTCTAGCCTCGGCCTACCTGCACAAGCAGCACCCACTCGCTTCGGCGCTCCGCGCGTACCTTCAGCCGCTGTCCACTCCGCGTAACGGCTGCGGCCTGATGACGTTCGCCGCTGATCGGGTCAAGAAACGCCGCTTTGCAAGAATCGCTCTCCGCTATCGTCAGAAGGATGTCGATTTCCGACTGATCAGGCATATAGGCGACAAGCAAAGACTCGTCCCCCGACGACGCCAGAGCCATGCGAAGCTGCGCCGCTTCGGGATTATGAACAATTCGTTCCGAGGCAGGCTCCAGCTCCCACCAGCGGAAGGAACGAAAGATTCGGGCAAGAACGGCCATATGCTCCGATGAAGGGAAATTCATCGCGGCTCGATGAGAAACGCCCGGGTCCAGCTCCCAGTTCCACAGACCATATGCGCCATACGTATAGCCGCAGGCGCCCGACAGAAGGCTGAGATAGCCGGCGGCTCGCGAATCCCGGTCGGTTCCCTGATACTTGGGATGATGATTCGGCGTCATCCCTCCCGCATCGTAGAATGCCTCTCCGTTCACAACGGGCTTCGGCGGCAGCTTGCGAGCAAGTCCGCGAATCCACTCCTCAGCCTCGCGAAGAACCAGCTCCCGATTCCCGTTATGATGGCCGGTTTGACACATGCTGAAGCTGAGATACGGTTGTTCGAAATAGCTTTCCTCCGTAGCGGGAACCGCCGTCCCTGCGGGAGAGGTATTGGGATGCTGCGTAATCAGGTGCCGGCTCGTCACTGTGCGGATAGCTTCGCCCTGCCTGTCACAGGCTTCATGATAAGGAGCGTCGAAGGAAGGGGAATAGATGACGAAGGAGCCATTGAACCGGGCGGCCAGCATTCGGCCGTAATGCTCATAGTTCTCGTAGCTCACGATTGAATCTCCCTCGGTAAGTCGCCCCTTCGGGCAATAAAGACCGTTGAGCAGCACAACCAGACCATAATCGTTGGCGATACGAATCTTCTTCTGCACGCCCTGGTAGAAGGCCGGATTCCAGCGTTCGCCGCCTTCCAGGAGCCTGGCCTCGTTGCCGTCCATGTCCGAGGCGCGCCCGCCTCCCCAATTCAGACAAACCTGCACGACATTGAAGCCTTTGGCCGCCCGATCCTGAATATACGCGAGCCACTCCGCCTCCTTCGCCCGGAAGAAAGCCGGCCATACCGTATCTCCAAGCCAGAAGAACGGCTCTCCGTCGGCATGCTGCAAATAACGGCCATTGCCGCTTGGCTTCAACATGCCGCAACGGTACAGAGCATTAGGCTCATCCGGCAAAACGGCTTCAACCTCCACTTCGCCGATTTGCGCGTGCAAGCCTGCATCCTCCGTGTGAGAGCAGCTTGTGCGATAGCTCCATTTGCCGGGCGAAGGGAAAGCAATGGTCGCCGCAAACCGTTCCTCTCCATCCCAATAAGCCCATGTATGAATGGATTGCACTCCGGGTCTGGTGAATACGACCTCCACCTCAACATCCGAATAAGGGTTGTCATAGTCGTTCTGCGCTGCAAGCGTCAATTCGAAGCGACGCCATGAGCTCGCCCGGAACAAAGCCGAGGCATGCTTCATCAAGTTATTCTGCCTGTTCATCTTGTTACGCCTCCTCTCCGCGCACGGTCAAATGCTTATAATGGGTATGACTGCTTCGATGGGAAGAGAAGCCGACCATGCCATGCTCATAAGGCCGATCCTGGTCCGTGAACGCTAGCAGAAGCTCCCCGTTCACGAACAGGGAAAATTGATTGCCGCTGGCCTTGACCGCTAGCTTGTAAGCTTCTCCATGTCTCCAGACGTAAGGCTCTGCGGCTAATTCCTTGTAGCCGTTATCATTCTTGAGAAGCACGATTCGCGCCGATTCGCCTTGTCCTCTCAGTCCGGCCGCATAGGAGCGAATGGCGCCCTGCACCCGGAAATTGATCATATGGTCATAACCAAGTCTGGGAACAAGCTCAGTCTCAAGCGTTAGATCCTTCCAATCAAGCTGGCCGGTATAGGCCTCTGCCGACGCGCCGGCATAGCTTGCGCTTAATTCCCCGGCCTCCAGCGTCCAGAGTCCGCGAAGATGCGTCAACTGACTGACCTCAAGGTGGGTCCCGCTCCAACGCTCGATTCTTTCCTTTGCAAAGTCCAGTGTATAGTTCGGACTTCCCCTCAGCGAGAAATCGTCCATGAAAACGACCAAAGTAGCGTACTTCGCCTCCGTCGGAATATACTCGATGCCCGCCCTATCAAGACAGGCTCCGCTCAAATAGGGAATTTGAAAATCCAGCTCCTCCCAGTGATCGGGGCGAAGCGACGCCTTCGGGCCGTACAAGCGCTCCCCGCTGTTGCGATCATGAACAAAGATTCTTGCTTGAATCGCTCCCGGAGCTCCTGCGGAAGGAAGCATCACCTTACAGGAAACCTTCTGACCCGGATACAGAATCGGTGAAAATGCCGGATCGTATCGGTTATCATTGAAATCCTCCGGACCGTAGTAGGTTTGCAGATAGACGCGGTACCCGCAGCCTCCGATCACCTTGTCGAACATCGCCTTCAGCGATCTTCTGCCCGAAGCCGACACTTCCTCGGAGTTCTCGACAGAGGCTGTGACGCCATGATCCGCTTCCATTCGGAACGCATGCGTCGATCCCGGATACTCGAAATGGCAGTGCAGCCCTTCTCGGCCCAGGATCGATTGCCAGACGTCCGGAATCGGCTGTTCTGCCAGCAAGTAGCCGAATTGGGCGATATAGGAGGCGCACCACGGAAGATCGAGAATATTCAGAGAGCCGATTACACTTGAGCAGCATAACAAATCATTGATGGGCTTTCTCCACATCTCTCCAATCCCGGACAAGCCGTTCATGACGCCAAGGATAGCCCCGACATTCGCAACGTTGCAGTCCGTGTCCCAGCCGCACATGTTGCAAATGTTAATGGATCTTGAGAAATCTCCTTCCCCGTACAGCAGCGAAAGCACGACAACCGCAGCATTCGGAATAATATGGCAAACGCCTGGATATTTCGCATAGTCATAGCGCTCCTTCACACAGGCGAAGCCTTTACGCCAGTTATCGGGTCGATCCCTGTAGATCCACATAACGTCGCGAACCATCTCAGCGTAACGGGAATCCGCGGGCAGAACCGCAAGCCCTTGCTCCAGAATGCTGGCAGCCTTGCGTTCCTCGAACGCAGCAGCAACGCATGCTGCGATAAACATGCCGCCATTCTTTCCTTCCCCGTCATGGGAGACACTGGCCATTTTGGCAGCATATTCGGCCGCCAGCCCCGGTCTGCCGGGAGCGATCAGCCCCCATACCTCGATAAAGATTTGTCCGCCAATCTGTTCGGCAACGGCGATTCCATTTCGTTCAATCGAACCCGATTCCGGGGCCGGTATGCCGCTGCGCAAATTCAGATACGCCGTATGCTCCGTAGAGTGACCGTAACCGCCCCACCAGAAAAATCCATGCCCGTCCGGCGCGTAATTAAGCCAGGCAAGCCCCATCTGCTCCGGCGTGATGTCCCGTGTATGCGTATAATCCTCCAACGCGCGAAGGAAGAACAGCGGTCCGTTCGTATCATCGTCCGCTGCGAAATTTTTGAATTGATGCACATAGCCCGCTATCTCTCCGAAGGCTCTCTCAATGCGCTCGTAACTCCATTGCTCGATATTGCCCCCATGCCTGACTCCAATAACCTTTCCCAGCCACCCTGCGTACACCCTTTCGGGATAGTCGGAAGGAAGCACCAGGGATTGCCGCTGCGCATCGGTCACCATTTTCCGCCTCCTTTATCTCGCTCTGCCAGCTCTTTTCGAGGCTGACCAGGCAGAACTTGCTCCCGCCTGGCCGTGCTTCTTCGGAAAGCTTAACCTTTTGCAGCCTGATAAGCGGCCGAATATTCGTCGATAACCTTCTGCCCGCCATTTTCGAGCCACTTCTGAATAGCGCTGTCCCATCCCTTGTCGTCGATCGCGCCCATAATGTATTTGGTCTTCGCCTCATCCATAATCTTGGTCAGCTCGCTGCCCACTTCGGTTTGCGTAGCCGACAGATACGGATTGGATTTATCGGTAATCGCATATGGCTCGTTAGCCTTGAGCATCTCCCCGAATTTCTGCACGATCTCCGGATTTTCGCCGCTCATCGCCTTGCTTCCGTCATCCCATTTCATTTGACGAAGCGGGTTGATCTCGGTGGAATCCAGAAGCGTTTGCTCTTCCGTGCGGACAGGCTTGCCGTTCGACAACGAATAATGCTGTCCTTCAATGCCCCATGCGAACAGATTTTGCATTTCCTCGTCGCCCATTTTATCGAAGAAGCCCAGAACGCCCTTCAGCGCTTCTTCTGTCTTCACGCTTGTTTTCGGAAACAAGAAGACACCGTTATATCCCGTTGTCGCCAGCACCCGAACGCCTTGCGGTCCGGTTATCGGCTGCAGAATGTCGATGACAGCCGACGAATTGAGCTTATAGAGATCTTCGTGCTTGTAAGCGGCATCATCAATAACCGAGAAATAAATACCGGCCTTCTCCTGATTGATTTGGTCGTTCCGGTTAGCAACCGCGAAATCCTGCGTGATAAGCTTCTCGTCGTACATTTTCTTCACGAGCTGAAGCGCTTGCTTGTATTCGTCATACATAAAGGCAGGCTTTAATTTGCCATCCTCTTCTCCCCAATTGTTAGGGGCTCCGAGATATAACGCGATTTGGTTGAGCGCGCCGATATTTTTGTCCTCGGCAATGCCGTAAGTGTCATTCTTGCCGTTGCCGTCAGGATCGTTGAGCGTGAAGGCCTTTGCAACCTCATACAGCTCGTCAATTGTCGTCGGCTCCTTCAAACCCAAATTGTCCAGCCAATCCTTGCGATAGATAACCCCGTATCTCGCAAGCGGGCGATGACGGTAAATGCCGTATATTTTGTTGTCTATCGAAATATTCTCCAGCACTTGTTCGTTCATTTGCGACAAATTCGGATAATCATTCAGGTAGCGACCGATCTCCCAGAACATGCCCGACCGAATGGAATTGATAACCGAGGTCGATTTCTGATTCAAGACCAGAAGCGTCTGAGGAAGCTGGCCCGAGGCAACCGTTACATTCAACTTATCCTCATAGGCCGTCGAAGGAACCCAGGTAATATCCAGCTTCGTATTCGTATATTCCTCCATCTTCAGCAGCACCTGATTCGTCGATTTCGGAGGTTCGGTGCCATAGAAGATATTCATCATGGATATGGACAACGGCTTTGTCTGTTCAGGCAGAGCGGTTGCGCTAGCCTCGTTTCCGCTTGCGGCGCTTGTTGCGCTCGCTTGATTTGAAGGCTCGTTGTTGCTTTTGCCGCAGCCCGCAAGAAGCGCGCTCCCCAACAACGATACTGCCAATAAAGAAGTAACCATCCGATTTCTATTAAACATGCTTAATGACCTCCCATAGTCGACAAGAATGGATATTAACCTTTCACCGAGCCGAGCAGCACGCCTTTGGCGAAATGACGTTGCAGAAACGGATACACCAACAAAATCGGCACGGTGGATATGACGATGACCGCCATCTTGATAATGGCCGGCGGCGGAACGATAAACGAGTCGTCGAAGTTCTGCGAATCTCCGATGCCGCCCTGCGACAAGATAATAATTTGCCGCAGCCAAACCTGAATCGGCCATTTGTGAGCATCGTTCATATACAGAATTGCATTAAAGAACGTGTTCCAGTGACCAACTGCGTAAAATAACCCGAATGTTGCCAACGCCGAGCCCGACAAGGGAAGAACAATACGGAACAACACGCCATAATCCGAACAACCGTCGATTCTGGCCGATTCCTCCAGCCCCTCGGGCAATTGCTGAAAGAAGTTTTTTAACACGATTAAATTAAATGCATTGATCAAGCCTGGGAGAACCAGCGACCAGTAGCTGTCAAGCAGATGCAGCGACTTGACGACGAGATAAGTTGGAATCATGCCTCCGCTGAAGATCAGGGTGAACACAATCATCAGCATGAGAAACCGACGGCCTGCGAGATCCTTGCGCGCAAGCGGATAGGCCATTAATACAGTGGCAAACAAATTGATAAGCGTTCCCACAACAGCCAGAATAATGGTCACGCACAAGCTTCGCGTAATGGTCGAAGTCGAAAAGATGTAACGATACCCGTCGAGCGAGAAGCTCGTGGGAAATAGCACGAAGCCCTTGCGCAGCAATTCTGCAGATGAGGTGAAAGATGCCGCAACAACATAGAGAAACGGGATAAAGCTTAGCATTGCGAATATTGCAAGGACGATTGCAAGCGACACGTCGAATATTCGGCTGTAAAAAGACGTTCTGGTCATGCCAATCCCCTCTCAATAAATTCCTTCTTCGCCGAATCGTTTGGCCAGCCTATTCGCCGTCACGACCAGCACAAGACCTATAACCGACTTGAACACGCCTACTGCCGTGCTGTAGCTAAACTGCCCGGACTGAATGCCCGCTGAATATACATAGGTGTCGAATACCTCCGCAACCTCCCGGTTCATGGCGTTCATATTGAGGAAGATTTGCTCGAAGCCTGTATCCAGGAAATGGCCAAGCCGCAAAATCAACAGAATGACAATTGTACTGCGAATGGCGGGCATCGTAACATGCCAGAGCTGGCGAAGCCGACCTGCTCCGTCTATTCTGGCCGCCTCGTACAATTGCGGATCGACGCCGGCCAGGGCCGCAAGGAAAATAATTGTTCCCCACCCGGTATCCTTCCAAATCACTTGACCGGTAATCATCGTGCGGAACCACTCTCCGCTGAGCAGAAAGCTGATCTTCTCGAAGCCCATAGCGGCCAGCCATTCATTAACCAGACCGCCCTCCGTCGTAAAAAAGAGATACCCAATGCCGACAACGACAACCCACGATACAAAATGCGGAATATAGATAATGGTCTGTATCAATCGCTTGTAAGACTGCAACCGCACCTCATTCAGCATCAGAGCCAAGATAATTGGCAGCGGGAAAAAGAAAACCAGATTATAAATTGCGAGCAAAAACGTGTTGCGAAACAGCACCCAGAAAGTCGGATTCGAGAAGAAGCGTTCAAAATGCTTGAACCCTACCCACTCGCTTCCGCCAAATCCGAGAAAGGGCTGGTAATCCTGAAAAGAAATGATGATGCCCCACATCGGAACATATTTAAAAATAAGGAAGAATAAAAATCCGGGCAAAAGCATCATGTAAAGTCGATGATTTCTTCGAAGATAAAGCCACGTGGAATGGTTTGACGATATGGACGAAACGCCTCCCTTTTTCAAATGTTTGTACAACCGATTCACCGAAATTCCTCCTCGCCTGTCTGGAATGGCTCAAGCATAATCGGTAATCGCGTAACCGTGAATAATCATTATCGAGCCAAGTGCGCAAAGTCGCTTCAAAGCCGACAGTATAATCCTGCCTTGCAAAAGCGATAATCATCTTGAAGTGCGCTCATGCCGCTTACCGGGATTGCTTGCGCACGGCTTCCCTGTATTGACCGGGGGTCATCCCCTCCAGCTTGCGAAAGTAACGAATAAAGTTCTGTGAATTGTTGTATCTTAACCGTTCGGCAATCTCGCCTACCAACATATCTGTTTGCTCCAGCCATTTCTTCGAAATTTCCACCCTGTATTGCGACAAATACTCGCTAAAGTTCATGCCCGTCTCCTTGCGGAAAACTTGCCGGATATAGCTTGGATGATAATTAAGCCGGGCGGCGCACGCCTCAAGGGTCAGATCGGCAACAAAGTCGAAATGAATAATATCTTTCACCTTCTGGGAAATGGACTTGAACTGCACCTCTCTCTCCGCTTCAAGCAGACGAATCGCAGGCAGAATCAATTCGCTCTCGAACCAATGCCGATAATCCAGGATGGTGCGCAGCTTCAGGAACTGCTCAAGCAGCGGCGTTTGCTCATCGTTCCAAAGCGATTTCAGCGATTCCGTTTGATCCTGCATCCCCTCAATCACTACCGTCATCAACCGCAGCAGCGCAAATCTGATCTCCTCCGCAGTATAGGCTTCGCTGGAGAGCTCCATAAACACGATATCCAGCCCCTTCAGCGCCTTCTCCTGGTCCCCGCGTTTTATGGCGTCCAATAGCAGCTCTCCCGATTGCTCCTTCAGCAAGAGCGAGAAGGGATTTCGATTAGGCTGGACATCCTCCATCAGCAGAACGGCGGGCTCGTCAAATTCCGCTTGCGCTTTCAAAGCGTTAACCGCCTCGCCCATCGCAATGTAAGCGCCCTTCAAATCCTCGAACGGACGGCTTATTCCGATACGAACAGGCAATTGCAGAATCTTGAGAATGGTGGATTGAAACTTCTCCGCATGGGCTACGATGGCCGATTTCCATGCCTTCGAATCCAAGGCTGAAGTACCGAATACCGTCGCCTGATAAGGATAAGTCAGCACCGGGGAAAGTCTCTCCGAATCGTCGAACAATTCCCCTGCTATATTGTTAATCGCGAACATCAACAAATCTCTGTCCTCTTCCTTGTAGCGAGTTCCCTCAAGCGTCATAATCTCCACAGCCATGACACTCATCATTCGGTTACTGTTGACAATTCCGAATTTAACCGTGCGTTCTCTAATCTCGCGCGCGGGTATGGGGCTTTGAAGCAGCCTTGCGACAAAGTATTCGCGCAAATAGCGGAACTGATCCTCCAGCTTCTCGGCCATCTCTGACTGGGATCGCGTCAGATTGACGATTCGCTCGCCAATCTGTTCGAGCTCGTCCCCGCTCCTCCAGCGAGAAGAGCCGGGCGACCGGCCTTCTTCCGCCGTATTCCCTGTCGCATTCTCGTAGAGAACTCGAATAGGCTGATACAAACGTCTTGAGCCCAGAAAAGACAAGCAAAACGCCAACATCAGATTGGCCGCGCACACGAGCAGCGTGAAGATGCCGATTGAATTCGAATCGCGCAGCAGAGCTCGAAGCGGCGTAATCGATACATAGGTCCACCCGTTGTAAGCAGCCTTGCGGTAAGTAACAAGCACCTCGATTCCGTTCCATTCAGTCTTGAGGCTTCCCGTCGCTTTCTCGTCGGCAGACTGAGATTGGATGTTATCTCGAACCATCCGATTGAATTCAGCTTCCTTCGCTTCAACATCATCCCCCCCAGTCAGCAAGCGGAATTGGGAATCAAGAATGGCTGTGCTGCCTCCGTTTCCTAAATCCGTCGTGTTCAGATATCTCTTCAGCTCATAGCCGGGAATGCTGGTCAGCAGCAATCCGCGTGGCTGTATCGTATTAATCGGCAGCTTCTTCAACAAGAAGATGGAATTGGAGGCCGTGCTGTCATTCTGAGGCATCTCGCCCCGCTCCTTCAAGTCCTGATAACTGAGCCAAAGCGAGGCTTCCTGACCGTCAAGCAAGGAAATCCACATATCAGCGTCCTCCCATTCGTCCAAGGCCTTGTAGCCTTGATTGCTAACAACCCAGCCATATTGCATATTAGCCAGAACAATATCCTGAATACCGAATTGAAACGATTGAAGCCGATGAAGCGAGCTCTCCAGTTCTTCGATCTGAACGAATTCAGAGGCCGTGAAATTTTGACGAAGAGTGTTGTTCAAATAAGGTGAATTAATAAATTGCGTTACCGTATTGTCAATTCCGAGAAGATTTTGTTCCACCCTCAATTGCGTCTGCTGCAGAAGCTGGGCATTCGCGGCTTCCGCCTGCCTGATCACCGTGCCAGACACGCGGTTGAAGGAGAACAAACCTACCAGAATAACCGGTATAGCTCCAATCAAAAGCCCTGCCACAAGCAGCTTCCGCCAATAATTCGATGCTCGAAACTTCACCTGTGCTTCATCCTTTCTTTGCTCTTTGATGCATGATACGAGCTTTTTCTTATCCAGCAAAAAAATCGCAAGTCCAGCATAGCATTAACTCCTCGGGATTGTATACAATATGTATATAACTTTAACGATTATGGAGATGATCTGCTATAAAAAATGGCGTTGAATGCTCTGGCAGCGTATTCGTATAGATCAAAAAAGACGCCTTTCGAGGATAAGAACCTGTCCTAACAGGTCGCATCCTGGAAAAGCATCCACGTGCATTCGCAATTCATAGCCTTCTTGTACAAGCCTGCGTCTCCTGCCATCCGCATGAGAAAAGGAGGTAAATCGGGATAGAATCTCCCGATTTACCTCCGAGTTTCTTAGCTCAGCGTCTCCGCCCGCCGCCTCCTCCCATTTGCGATTGGGTAATTTCAGTAATTTTCTCCCCATTTACCGTAACATTGCCACCATTTAATTTCGCGGTGCCGTCGGAATCGAATGCCGAGGATGCTTCGACCGTAATTGTGCCGCCATTAATATAAATATCACCGTTCGAATCAAATGCGTCCGTATCGCCGCCAGCCATGCTCACATTAATTGTGCCGCCATTCACCTCGATAATGACATCGGAATCAACCTTTTTCGAAGCATTGATGCCGTCGTCGGTTGCATACAGAGTAATTTGACCGCCATTAATTTGAACATGGGTTGCTTCAATGCCTTCCACACTCGTCTCTATTTGGATGATGCCGCCATCAATTTGAACCATATTATTGCCGCGAATCGCATCATCGCCCGCCGAAATGTTCAATGTGCCATTCAGCATATAGATGTTGCCCAATGAAGAATCATCGTCGTTTTTGCTTTGCAACGCATCATTGCCGGAAGTAATCGTAAGGGCTCCATCATAGATCAGAATGGCATCATTTGCCTCCAGCCCATCCGCAGAGGCTTGAATCGTATATACGCCTCCCGTAATTTTGAGATCATCCTTGGAGGAGACGCCATTGCCTTCGTTGGATACAATATCCAGAGATCCAGTGCCATTGAGGACGATATCCGATCTGGAGAAAATAACCGCATCCAAATGGGTATCTCCATCCGCTGCATAACTGCCGGTAACCTCCATGAAATTGCTGCTGTCCGTCGATGTCACAAATACCTTATCGGCCGACTTCACATAGATGGCCGGGGCATCTTCATTCGTGATGGTAACGCCCGCAAGCACAATTTGCACCTTCGCATCGTCGGATGCTTCAACGAAAATTGTCATATTCTCCGCTTCTCCGCTTAACACGTAAACGCCTTCGTCACTCAAAGTCACATCTTTATTGCTCTCCAGTTGGATTTCGGTTGCGGACGAGAGATCTGCCGTCTGTTCAAGATCCCTGTTGCTGAATAGCTCCGATGGAACTAGAAGCGAGGCCTCTGCTGCTGAACCTGCTGATTCTTCGGAAGCCTCTGTTGGCGTTACATCCTCCGCCTTTGCCGCCGTTGTCTCGCTTGATGTTACGATCGCGGTGTTTTGAACGTTTGCTGTCTTCGCACCGTCATCTTGCGCAGTCGAGCAACCTGCTGCAGAGATGCTGAGCAATAAGGCCATGGTCGCAATGCTTATGCTTTTGATTTTATTGTTTTTCATCGATCAACACTCCTCATATCGTAATTTCTTTATCAGCGATTATTATCGTTTCATCTGATAGTGCCATCATAAGCTGCTTTCCTTTAATCAATCTTAAAGAATGAAAAAGATGCCCCCCTTCGACAAGAATCTGCTGCAACAGACCCTGGCCAGGGAAAGCATCTTTTATAAACAGGCTCCTATATTGAGCTTGATTTGAAGTATCAGATCAAATCCGACTTTTCTAACAGACGTTTCACGATAGTTGCCACTTCTGCGCGGGTGATGTTCGCTTGCGGCGCAATCTTCTGGCCGCCTCTGCCCGTCACGATGCCGGCTTTCAGGCTGTCCGCAATTCCTTCGAGCGCCCAAGACGAGACAGCTTGCGCATCCCGGAAAGCCGAGATAATCTCGTCAGGCATCGAAACTCCCAATTGATTCGAAAGCCCTGTAATTCGCATCGCTTTCGCGATAACGAGCATGGCCTGTTCGCGTGTCAGCTTATCGGCCGGACGGAAGGTACCGTCCTCAAAACCGTCAATCAGACCATATGAACGGGCTGTCGCAACCGCGCCGGCATACCATGCGGAAGCCTCCACATCCAGGAAGTCGCTTCCTTCCGTATCCGCTCTGAGCCCCAGGGCGCGTACCATGATAGCCGCGAATTCCGCACGGGTAATTTCCCTATCAGGTCCAAACTCTCCCTCGCCGATTCCTTCCACGATCATCCGCGAACCCATATCGTTAACGGCATTCATCGCCCAATGCTTCGTCATATCCTTGAACGAAACTGGATGCCAGACAACCGCATACGTGCTATTCGTCAAGCTGCTGATTTGAGCGTAATAGTCGCCTTCGTTCTCTATGACCTTCGTCGGCACATGACGAACGGTACCATCCGTCTCTACTACGACACCAGTCGTAATCCGATTCGGATCCACGCTCTCGGGTATGTTCACCGAACGTTCTACATAAGCGTTAAAAGTTGTTACTTCTACAGACTGTCCAGCATACTCCGCCGTTACTTTGAAATTGACCGGGGGCACAGCAATAGTCAATCCTTCCCGATTCACGGCGTCTTGAACCAACTGTTGCCTATCATTCAGCGGCGTGCCGATCTCAATTTTGATCTTAATATCCTGAAGGTCCGGCTCCGTGCCTAGATGCTCCCATATTGCATCAATGTCAATCTGGGACGCGGGCAGAGTATACGAAGCATTCTCCGTACGAATTTCGAGAATTGCCTGTGATTCCTCCATGCTCTTAATCATTCTTCCGTTTAATTCAGCGATGGCAACATCGCTGCTTGTCTGAACCGGTATCGTAATAAGCGATTGCTCGCCCGCCGCCTCCAGACGATTCAGCAATTGCTGCTCATTCACGATGACTCTTGTCACTTGCTGTCCATTAAGAAAGCTTGTAATGGCAACACCGGTATATTCGGGCTTACCGTTCACAAGAACGATTACGCCCGTTGAATTGGACTGGGCCGGGGGGGCGCTTCGATACACGCTGAGCGTGTAGGTGCGCGTGGTGCCATCCTCAGCCTTAATCTCGATGTTCACCTCATTGTTGCCGATAATCAGCTCGACTTCTTCTTCCGCAGCTCCATTGCCATCCGGCGTTAAGGCCTGCCCGTTAACGGCAATTGCCGCATGTGTATCGTTCGCGCGGAGTGAAATCGTCAGTTTGCGCACGCCGTAGCTCACCTTTGCAGTGTAAGCAAGCTCGTTTGGCACGAATGCCGGTGAAAGCTGTCCCTGACTGATCGTCAATTGCTGCAGCGCATTATCATTCGAGAGTACCTGTACCGTACGCTCGACTGATGCCGAGTTCCCCGATGAATCCTCGGCGGTATAAGTCAGCGTATAGAGTCCGGGAACATTCCCATTCACAGCTCCCTGAATGATAATACTGCCGCTGATGTCTCCCTCAAAGCTGTCTTCAGCCGTGGCGCCCGCTTCTATATAGGTTTCACCAAGAGCCAACTGCTGCGATTGATCCCCGTTTAACGTAATCACCGGTTTCGTCGTATCGACGACATGCACCAGTCTGGATTGCTCAATTGCCGAGTTGCCCGCCGCATCGGTTGCGTTGTACTTCAGCTCATAATTGCCAAGCGTCGTCGAATCTACACTTCCCGTTACAATTAATGCTTCCGAGATCGCTGCATCGTAATTGTCCGTGACGACGGAGCCTGGATCAACAAACGGAGTTCCAGCTTCATGCTGCAGATCCGCATCCCCATTCAGAACGATGACCGGCGAAGTCCCGTCATACATAATGGTGAACGGAGTTGCCGCCGTGTTATCGTTGCCGATATTGTCGGTCGCAATGCCTGCCGCAATCTCTACTGTTATTTCGCCGTCTCCTGATGGAAGAATATCCGCCGTATAGAGAGAACCGGACGTGGCTTGCAGATTGTCCGCGCTTCCTCCTGTAACCTCGATATCGCCAAGCTCAAAGCCGAGCACATCTTCGCTGAATGCAATCGTGATTTGAAAAGGCGATTGATTCGTCAGGTTCGATTCGTTTGAAGCTATTGATACGGTCGGAGCAGTTGCGTCATATGTGATTGACAGCGGCGTTGCCGCCAGGTTGCCGTTGCCGGCTTCGTCCGATGCAACATTTGCCGAGACGGAGATCGTTACCGCTCCATCGGCTGCCGGCGTAATGATAGCCGTGTACGTCTTGTCATCTACAGCCTGGAAGGAGCTCGCGTTGCCATTCGATACTGCTATATCCGCAATATTAAAGCCAGCTACCGGCTCGCTGAACGTAACCGTCACCGGGAATGTCGATTCGTTCGTCGTCGCCGATGCGGTTGTCGTAATCGCGACGGTCGGCTGCGTTGAATCATAGACAATGCTCAGTACATTCGAAGCGATGTTTCCGTGGTCTGCCTTATCAATAACCGAATCCGCGTCGATCGAGACAGTCGTCTCTCCGTCTGCAGCTGATGCGATGGTGGCCGAATAGATCAAATTATTGCTCGTAAAAAGGTTGCTCGCACTGCCGTTTGTCACAATAAGATCAGATATCGTGAAGCCGGTTACCGGCTCGCTGAACGTAATCGTCACGTTGAAGGACGAATCCTTCGTCGGACTCGGCTCGTTGGACGTAATTGCGACGGTCGGCTGCGTCACGTCTTCGATGACAACATGCACGACGTTGCTCGTTGCGCTTGCCGTCTTGACTCCCGGCACAGTATTATTCGTATTCGTTACAAGCACGTAATAATACACATCATTGGCGGTCGAAGTCGGAACGGTGAAGGTTTTGGAAGTTGCTCCTACAACGAATGCTCCGCCTGACTTGCTGTTCGCAGTATTCCGAATCCATTGGTAATCCAGACTGCCTCCATCCGCCACGCTGGCATCCGCTTCGAGCACCAGCACATCAGCTTCAGGGACTGTTGCTCCAACAGGCTGAAGGGTAATGGTCGGCGTTTCCGCATCAAGCAAGTCGTTCACCACCACATGCGCCGTCGCGCTCCTCACGCTTGCCGTCTTCGTTCCGGAGACGCTCTCATCCGTATTCGTAACAACGACATAATAATAGTCGTCGCGGGCTGCACCGGTCGATACTGTATACGTTGAGCTCGTCTGACCGTTCAAGGCAAAGCCGCCCAGATTACTATCCACGCTGTTCCTATACCACTGATAGCTCAGCGTTCCACTAACCGTCGTCGCAGCGACCGACAGGAGAATTCCCGGGTCGCCTTCATTCGCCGTCGCGCCTTGCGGCTGCGTCCCGATTGTCGGCGGCGTCGCGTCGGCCAGTTCGTTCACCACGACATGCGCCGTCGC
>NZ_JAATHD010000005.1:211779-226860 GCF_011947265.1 Paenibacillus sp. HB172176 | reverse complement strand
TCCCGGGTCGCCTTCATTCGCCGTCGCGCCTTGCGGCTGCGTCCCGATTGTCGGCGGCGTCGCGTCGGCCAGTTCGTTCACCACGACATGCGCCGTCGCGCTCCTCACGCTTGCCGTCTTCGTTCCGGGGACGCTCTCATCCGTATTTGTAACAACGACATAAAAATAGTCGTCGCGGGCTGCACCGGTCGATACTGTGTACGTTTCGCTCGTCTGACCGTTCAAGGCAAAGCCGCCCGTATTGCTGTCCACGCTGTTCCGATACCACTGGTAGCTTAACGTTCCATTACCTGTCGTCGTCGCAGCGACCGACAGGAGGATTTCCGGGTCGCCTTCATTCGCCGTCGCGCCTTGCGGCTGCGTCCCGATTGTCGGCGGCGTCGCGTCGGCCAGTTCGTTCACCACGACATGCGCCGTCGCGCTCCTCACGCTTGCCGTCTTCGTTCCGGGGACGCTCTCATCCGTATTTGTAACAACGACATAAAAATAGTCGTCGCGGGCTGCACCGGTCGATACTGTGTACGTTTCGCTCGTCTGACCGTTCAAGGCAAAGCCGCCCGTATTGCTGTCCACGCTGTTCCGATACCACTGGTAGCTTAACGTTCCATTACCAGTCGTCGTCGCAGCGACCGACAGGAGGATTTCCGGGTCGCCTTCATTCGCCGTCGCGCCTTGCGGCTGCGTCCCGATTGTCGGCGGTACGGCATCCACAGGAGCTGCGACCGCCATTTCAACCCATACATCGGCTATCACTGTGTTTAAACCCAAAAAGACGATAAGTATTACAACTAGAAACCTGGAAATTTTTCTTCGCATAACAAACATCCCCTCTGACACGATTTCATCACCTTATATAGATCGACAGACCAACTCTCCATAGAATAAATGACCTCCTTGTTGTTGAACAGTGACAAAGTGTCATCAATCGACAAAAACAGAGAAAAATCCAGCTATTTCATGCTAAAATAGAAAAAATAGCATTTTGAAAGGCAAACAAACATGACCAAACTACTTAACCTGTTTCTCGTAGACGACGACGATTTCTTCAGGGAAGCCATGGAAATGCTTATTAGAGGAGAGTCGAATTTGAGATGGGCCGGCGCAGCAAGGAATGGCCTGGAAGCCATTGAAAAGCTCCAAGCCATGGAAACGCCGGATGTCGTGCTGATGGATATTAAAATGCCTTGGATGAACGGCATTGAATGCACGAAAATGTTGCGTCGGGAATATCCTGACATGCTGATCGTCATTCTTACGACGTTTAATGAAGAAGAATATATTATCGAGGGACTCCTCAGCGGAGCTAACGGCTTTGCCGTCAAAAGCAATGATGTTCCCAAGCTTCTGACGATGATCCAGGAGCTGTCGGAGGGACAATATCTGCTTCCGGTGGAGGTCGCGACCAAGCTCGCCGCTTATACGATTGAAAAAGCGAGACAACAGAAGGAAGAAGAGGCGCTTGAGCCTTCCTTGCAAGCATTCGGGCTCACTGCTCGCGAAAAACGATTGGCGGGACTGTTGCTGAAGCGGTATTCATCTCGTGAAATGGCTGAGAAGCTATTTCTGAACGAAGGAACCATTCGCAATAACTTAAGCGCGCTCTACGAGAAGCTAGGCGTCGGGAATCGCTATGATGCTATTGCGAAGCTGTCCAGGCCGGAAGAGCAATCGTGAAGATGCAGCCTCCCTCCGGCTTGTTGCGCACCTTAACAGCCCCGCCGTGTTGGTCGACGATTTGCTTCACGATAGCCAGCCCGATGCCGCTGCCTTCGCTATTCTCCGAACGTCGGTAAAATTGCTGAAAAATGTATGGCAAATGCTCCCGGGATATTCCTTTGCCAAAATCTTCGACTGCGAATTGCGCCTTTAAATATCCGTTCTCTTCACATGCCCAGCAATGAAGAATGACCCTGCATTCTTCGTTCAATCCGAATTTGACCGCATTGCTGACCAGATTGTACATGACCTGCCACAAGCGATGCCGATCGACTTCCACTTGCACCTCCTCGTCCCCCCACCTCCTTTCTTCCTTACCGCATTCGATTACGACGCCCTTAAGCAGATATTCCGATTGCAGAGATTCAAGCGCCTGTCCGAACCATTCTCGAAACGGAATTCGTTCCACATAGAACGGCAACGTGCGCGATTCCAGCTTCGACAGCTCTAGCAAATCCTGATTTAATCGCTGAATCGAGGATAGTTTGTCTATCATGCGGTCGTACACCGGGAGCTCCTGTCCCTGAAGTCTTCCGTCCCGAAGCATATGCATATACGCATGGAGGCCCGCAATCGGCGTTCCGATGTCATGCGCTACGTTCGCGAGCAGTCTTGTCCTCGTCTGCTGCGTCTCTTCCAATTCACGCTTCTGCTCCCGAAGCTCTTGCGTCCGTTCTTCCACCTTTAGCTGAAGCAACCGATTCAGCTCATGAAGCTCCGAGGACAGTGCCCGATTATCGACTTGCAGTTGCTCATAGCGCTTCGCCGCAATCAAACCTTGAATCAGGACAAACAAAAAACCGGCGTAATTCATGACGTAGAAGGTATGCAGAACCATAATGTAATTGAGCGTATCGTTCAGACAAGCGATTAATAGAATCGAAATACCGACGATCTGCCATGTTGCGCCCGCCCGTTGCCGCTTCTTCGCTTTAATCGCAACAGCAATAAGCAGATAAAGAAGAATCCCAAGCGAGAGCAATGGATGATAGGGAAGCAGTTTAGTAAAAAAGGAAGAAGGCGTGCAAAACACAATCGCGAGTAAAATCGTATTGATTGCGACAATCGAACCGACTAGAAAACGGTTTGCCTCGGCGGGAAACAAACGACGTACCAACAGGGCGAGCAATAAGATAGCCGAGGCGCCTGCCGCGTATTCCATTCGAACCATTTCGCGCCAGGAGAAAGAAGGGAAGAAGGCAAGCGCCACATGCTCGGTCATTGCGAATGTCCGAATGCCATAAGCGAAAGACAGACAGCCGACAAGCTGCAAAATGCGATTCTGCTTGCGAATCATCGCCATGATCAGATGATATAGACCCATGAATAGCGCTGCTCCCATCAAAAACACAGCCAGACAGGTGTCGATAAACATGGCACGATTTAATGTCTGCGGGTCGCCGTATTTCACAGCTTGAACAATGCCTCCCTCGCGAAACGAAAAGTTCGAGACCTGAATGACTAGCTCCACCGTACGATCCTCCGGCCGGAACTCAACGAGTCTATGCTCTAAAAGCGGAGTTTCGTCCGCCGAATTCGTGCCAACCATCCCGACTCCGCCATACGGCTTGCCGTCAATCCACAAACGATAGGCGCTTCCTATATTATGGAAGACAAGCGCCCTCTTCTGTCCAACTTGATTCTCAGAAATAACGAGGACGGTTCTGTAGGTTCCGTATCCGAAAGCCTGAAGCTCGCTTCCATCCGCAGCCGCCTTCCTCCAGGAACCGGGCACCTGAATAGCCCTGGCATCAAGGGCATGCAGACCGATATCGCTCGGCTCTAGCAGTAGGTCGGGATAGAACTCCCATGCTCCGCTTAATTCGGAAGAGGCGCCGGATTCAGAAACCTGGAAAGAAGAATGATAGAATCCTTGATATTCGTCGGATTGAGAGAAGCCAATTGAAACGATAGAAATGAACAGTAAAACCGCTATTCCCACAATTCGCATTACCATTCCCATCTTTCCGTCCCCTCTCTTCATTCGCATTTTGCTCCACTTTACCACAGATGCTTCCAGTAAACACGATTTCCCGCCGCAAAGCCATGTGATATATATCATAGCAACGTCATCTCTCCTTCGGTTATAATAAGTTATACGAAGAAAGGAAGTGGTCCATATGCTATATTCCAAAATTGTTGTTGCTTATGACGGGTCGGAGACCTCCGAGAAGGCGCTCGACTCCGCTTTGAAAATCGCCAAATCCAATCATTTCTCCAAGCTGCACATTATTCACGTCTCCAATGTTACGACTTATGTGCTTGGCGAAGCTATCTATGTGCCGCAAGCGTTGGATTACTCCGATGAGGTAATCGCCAAGATCAAATCAAAAATTGGCGATCACTCGGATGTTCACATTGAAGTCAGAAGCGGCAGCATTGCCAAGGAGATTCTTCATTACGCGGGGGAAGTCAATGCGGATCTGATCGTCATCGGCAGCAGAGGCTTGAACGGATTGGGCGAGTTCGTTCTTGGCAGTGTCAGTCATAATGTCGCCCAGCATGCCAAAGTGCCAGTACTGATTATTAAATAAAGCCATGAAACCTCTCAGCAAAAAAACAGTGTCACAGTTGAATGACTCAACTGCGGCACTGTTTTTGCATATCGGATTCAGCGATTAAAAGGAGAACCTGACGACAGCGTCGTCAAAAGAAACATTGGCCGAAGTGGTCCGAAAGCCAATCTTGCCTGTTGTCAATTCCGTTATGGGGTTCGTCCATTCCGTTTTTAAGGCTCCATCCACATAGCCTTTGATCGTGTTGCCTTGAACGAAGATCTTGATCGCGTACCACTGGTTCGGCTGAGCCGCGAACGATGTGCTGGATTCGAGGGTCAACTGACCATTTACCGCTTTGTACAGCTCCAGCTTCTGATTGGAGGAATTAATGCGGTACATATAATAATTGTCGGCATTCTGCACCCGGAAGACAATACCCGCGTTGGCATTTGCAATCGGCATTTTCGCTTTTGCTTCATATACATAGTCCGTCCAGGCATCGCCGGCGGTAATCAGCGCAGTCGTTGAATTATTCTGGTTCAACACCTTCGTGCCGTCTGTTGTCACGCTCCAGGAGCCGGAAGCGGATGACCATCCAGTCGAATTTCCATCTTCGAAATTGTCGTTGAAGCGAATGATTGGAGTCACGATCGCATCGTCAAAATGAACGCCTGCCGAGGTGGTGCGGAAGCCGACTCCGCCGGTGGTCAATTGAGATACGGGATTCGTCCATTCGGTCATTAATGCTCCATCGACATAGCCTTTAATCGTATTGCCTTGGACGACCGCTTTAAGCTTGTACCACTGCTTCTCTTGAGCTGTGAACGGCGTGCTGGCTACAAGCGTCAGTTGTCCGCCGACCGCCTTGTATAGCTCCAGCTTCTGATTCGAGGAGTTGATCCGATACATATAATAATTGTCGGCGTTCTGCACCCGGAAGAGAATCCCCGCATTGGCATTGGTAATCCCCATCCCAACTCCCGCTTCAAAGATGTAATCGGCCCATGCGCTGCCAGCGCTTGCCGTAATAAGAGATGTCGTTGTCTGGCTACCGCTGGACAGCAAGGTATTCAAGCCAACTGTCGGCACGTTCCAGCCTCCGCTAACGGATGTCCAGCCGGCCATATCTCCATCCTCGAAATTATCGGCGAGAAGAGGCTGGGTATTGGCGAAGTTCACGCCCGTAACATTGGCGTTATATACGGACAGCTTCAAGTCGTTCAAATTTGTCGCGAGCTTCCCTTTCACATACACATCGGAGAACATAACGCCGTTAACCATGCCGCCTTTTTCAACATTTCCGGAAAGTCTGGATTGCTGCGAACCAAGCTCGCGAATATTAACGTTCTTGACTACCACATTGCTTACATCGCCAGAGGTGCTGGTTGTCACACCAAGCCAATAGTTTCCGAATTGATTGATGCCGACGCGTTCGATGTCAATATTCTCGAACGTAATATTCTGCGCATAGCCCTCCTCCGGCAATGTATTGTAATTGTAGCCATGATTGACCAGCAACGCCCGCGAGCTTTGGAACACATATGAATTTCGAATGGTCACGCCGATCTGCGGCTGGGCCACGCCCATGCCAATCTTGAAGGCCGCGCATCTTGTCCATGCAAGCGCGTCATCGAAGACCACATTCTCCAGATGCTCGAGCGCTCCCGGCCAGCCGCTGGACATTCCCGTCTGCAGCCACGTTTTCGTCGAATACGTATCGTCGTCAGATATCGCGACTGCATGCTGCACCAGCACATTCTGACTTTCGTTAATATCGATCACGTCATTCTCGATTTTGTACAGATCCTGAAATCCCTTCAGATTCTTGATGGTCACATTGTCGGAACGTACGACCATGAACGACCAGAACCCGGCATCCCGCAAAATCAAACCGTCAAACGTGAAATTCGAGGTAGCGAGCGGGACGAGCAGATTGTTCAGGAAGCCTTCGCTCTTATTCGGTGCAGGCATGATCCGCTCCCGCATCGCAATGCCGTTCCCGTCGATGGTTCCCCGTCCCCGAATGGTGATATTGCTGGAATTTATGGCCGTTCGGATAAAATAAGTGCCATCCGCATTCCGTGAATCCTTGCGGAAGTCAATGGTATAATCCTCTCCCTTGCCAGTCCCGGCTATAACGGCGCCTCCAGCAAGATAAAAGGTTACATTGCTCTTCAACGTCAGATTTCCGCTCTTATAGACGCCGGCCGGAACATACACCGTACCTCCGCCAGCTTGATAAGCATCATCAATCGCATCCTGAATCGCGCCGGATGCCATCGAAGCTCCCGTATTGTCCGCATGGTACGGCGCTGCCGTCACATTATAGATTCCGGAGCCGGAGGATGGGGGAATATTCGTCTCCAAGGGATCCGCCGCAATAACGATCTTTTTCTTCTGATCATTGATTTTCACGATAACGTAGGTGGAGGAAGAAAGCGAGAACGTTAGCTTATTGCCACTGACTGTGCCCTCGATATTCTTGGCTTGAGGACTGATGGAATATGAGGTTATGGGCACGTTATTGGTCACTTCGATACTTACTGTGCCGGAGAAAGAAAATTCCGCATAATCATAGTCATCCTTGTAGCTGATGACGGGAATCGTCTGATTATCCGCTTTTAAGGAAAACACGCTGGATGCGGTATAGATGGACGGCATTGGATAATTCTGAATCGTCGCCGGCGCCGCTTCCGTCGTTCGCGGCAGATATCCGGTGAAGATAACAGCGAACACGACGAATAAATACATGGCCTTTCTTGTCATGGTAATCATAAATACCTCCTCAAATTTTGAATTAATGAAAGCGTTATCAAAATTAATTATAAATCTCGTTCTTCAAAAATGGAGTGAGGCAAGCTCACTCTCAAGGGATACATTTTCACTATGAGATAGTTCTCCCAAGGGGCTGTCTGATTTATATTTCGTTGAAGAAATAGCAAGATACATCAACCAAGTTAATAAGATCCATCATTTTAACTCATCTTTTATACAATTATAATAAGATTTGCACTCGAATATGCGAAGGAGGAATGAAATTGAAGCTTCAGAAAAAGCAGTATGATCTCGTCATTTATGGAGGAACGGCTGCAGGCATTGCGGCGGCCGTTCAAGCCAAAAGAATGGGCAAAAACGTCATTGTCATTGAGCCGAGTCATCGAATTGGAGGATTGACCAGCGGAGGCTTGGGCGATACGGATATAGGAATGGAGCAAGCAGTTGGCGGCTTGGCATTGGAATTTTATGAGCGAATCGCGCGAAAATATGCGCAAGAAGGAACACGCTGGCTGTTTGAACCCAAAGTGGCGCTCGAAGTGTTGCAAGATTGGGTAACGGAAAACGACATTGAAGTCGCATATGGGGAGAGACTTGAGCTGACGAACGGAGTGACAAAGCAAGGCTCAACCATCGTCTCCATTCAAATGGAATCAGGGAGCATTTTTGAAGGACAAATTTTTATTGACGCGAGTTATGAAGGAGATTTGATGGGCAATTCCGATGTCTCTTATTTTGTCGGACGGGAATCCAATTCCATGTACGGGGAAACCTTAAACGGCATTCATCCCGGCAATGAATTGCCCGGCGGGATTGATCCTTACGTAGTGAAAGGAGTACCTTCAAGCGGCTTGCTCTTGCGTGTCCAGCCAGATCGCGGCGGAAGCATCGGCGATGGAGACAACAAGCTTCAAGCGTATAACTTTCGCATGTGTTTGACGAACTGCCCGGATAATCGCCTTGAGATTGAGAAGCCCGAGGGCTATAACGAAGCCGATTATGAAATATTGTTCCGGGCTATCGAGCAAGGACAAGCCTCTAAATTTTTCAAATTAAACAAAGTGTCGACGGATAAGACCGATTCCAATAACAACAGCGGCATCTCTACCGACTACAATGGAATGAACCATAGTTATGCGGAGGCGGATTATCGTGCGCGTGAACAAATGTATCAAGCTCATCTGCTCTATCAGCAAGGCTATGTCTGGACCATTCAGAATCATCCGCGCGTACCCGAGGACATTCGCGCGATCTACAAGCCTTGGGGGCTGCCGCTTGATGAGTTTATTGAAAGCGGTCATTGGACTCCCCAGTTATACGTCAGAGAATCACGCAGAATGATTAGCGATTACGTGGTGACAGAGCATGTGGTCAGACGGGAGCAGCAAGTACCGGATTCGATAGGAATGGGATCCTTCGCCATGGATTCGCATCACACGCAATACTATGTGAACGAAGAAGGGCATGTAAGCACGGAGGGCGGCTTTTATGTGAAGCTTGATGCGCCTTATCCCATAAGCTATCGGGCGATTGTGCCAAAACAGACGGAGTGCAGCAATCTGATCGTGCCGGTATGCGTGTCCGCTACTCACGCAGCCTACGGCTCAATCCGAATGGAGCCCGTATTTATGATTCTGGGGCAATCGGCTGCAGCCGCCGCCGTACTGGCGCTTAATGCGGACGGCGTCGTTCAGCATGTTCAGTACGAGCAATTGCGCGCCGCGCTCGTTCAAGAAAATCAAGTCATGTATACTGACAACTGACAGCCTCTTCAATATGGATTGAATTCGAAGCCGAATTTACGCCGATATTCTGTCGGAGAATGCCCGAATCGCTCACGGAACAATCGGCAGAAATGCGGGTAACTCTGGAACCCCGACTTTTCTGCCGCTTGCTCCAGCGCAATACTGCTGTAGAGCACTTGCTGCTGCGCAAGCTTTAGCCTGACATCAATACAATAAGCGAACAGAGACTTGCCAAATGCGGCTTTGAACAGATGGGAGCAGCGAGAAACGCTCAAGCTGACGGAGGCTGATATAGCTTCCAGACTGATTGGTTCATGAGCATGATTCTCTATGAATTGCTTAAGCTTATAAGCGATATCTGCTCCCTTGGCGCGCTGTTTGGTCTGAATCGTTTGCTCCAGTGTCAAACAGAATGCTCTTAGCAGATAGTCCATGATTTCCTCATGGTTACCCATTACTTTTTTCTTTTCACTGATGATATGCTTCCACAGAGTCAGAAGCGTATCGTCAAAGCCGATGCTCGTTTTCGTCGGCATTCCTTTGTTTTTCCACCACGAATCCATCCATTCCCCGCTGCCGGCCAGGAAATAGTCTCCGACAGGCAGCGTATCTCCGGATGCCGGATCGCATCGGGGCTCAACGATGAGCCCATAGCGCTGATCAGGCGGATAGACTAGCAGATCGCCGGGGATGATGGTTTCGTACTTTCCATCTACAAGCGCACGGCAGGTCCCTTCAGCCTGCAGACGGAACAGGTAGAAGCTTAGCCCGTCTCTATAATTAACGGAATGGGGCAATAGGTGCGTGAAATAATTCGCATACAAAACACTGGATTGGCATTCAACTGACTTCGTCATAGGCAAGGTTCCCCCGAAAAGAGAGTGATTCTTCAACAATTATAGCGTTTCTCTGAATGGAATCACACCACCCGGCATGGAAAAAATCCTTCATTGATTTCTCCTATTACAATTGAAGCAGTCCATCCAGCTCGAATGAAGGCTCTATGCCAAGCTCGCGTTTCAGCAAATCTCTGAAGCGTTCATAATGATTTTGCAGCGCCTTCCAATCCTTAACTGCGCCCAACAACTGCAAGAGCAGGAAATTGGCCTCTTCGTCGAGTTCATGACGGCGAACCAGTTTCCTTGCAATGGGCAGCGCAGTCGCTGCTTTCTTGCAATCCATCAGATTGCGAATCAATCTTTTGGCGAAATCGTCATACAGATAGCCCAATCGCTCTTGCTCCTGAACAGCCCATAAGTACGACTGCTCGCCGAACAGCTCTCCCTTATATAGTTGCTCCAAGGCTAAGGCGTCCTCCATGTTGGATTCATGAATATCCCCAAGAGCCCGTAATTTATTTTCGAAATCGATATAATCAACTTCCGCTTTGGTCAAGTCCAGACGGTACTGGTCATAGTGCGATATAACCATCTGTTTCAGCCCTTGCGCAGTGAGAGCTTTGCGAAGCTGGTACATCGCCGTGTGAAGATAGGCATTTGAATTGTTCAACGGCATATCGGGAAATACGCGTTCAATAATGACGCTTCTGGAAACCTCTTTCCCGCGATTCAAGAGCAACAAGGCAAACAGCTCTTTGCTTTTGCTGGAAATCCATTTGACTTCGCCGCCTTGCCAATCGGCTACCGTCAGACCTCCCATCCCTTGTATAATCATTTGCTTCCCTTCGATTGCTTCGCCCTCGCTTGCCCGCTGCCCTTGCCGCTTTCTCCTGGCCCGTTCCACCGTTTCCGTCAGCCGTTCCGTTGAAATCGGCTTAATCATGTAATCGAGCGGATAAGAGTCGAAAGCATCAAGAGCGTATTCCTTGTGGGATGTCACGAATACAATATCCAGATCCCGATGGCTCTCTCTCAATTCCCGCGCAAGCTGCAAGCCGTTGTCGCCAGCGATTTCAATATCGATAAAGGCAAGATCAGCCGAATCCCGGCGAAAATAGTCTCGCGCATGAGACACTTGCCTCATGCTCGCCGCTACCTCTACCCCATCGATTCGGGCAAGACGCCGCTTCATGACCGTCAGCATGGCTTTATCATCATCGATGACGACAACCCTCATGCTCCTTCACCTCCATGACAGGAACCGCGCAGCGAGACGCGGAAGACGCTTCCCAGCTGCGGAGTGCTTTCCGCCCAAATCCGACCGCCGTTCATCCTTACGAAATACTGACATACTTGCAGGCCCAATCCGGTTCCCCGTTCGCCCGCTGTTCCTACCGTCGTGACGATTTGTTTCGAATCAAACAACGACTGAAGCTGTTCGGTCGACATGCCGATTCCGTTATCTTGAACGGATAGCGTTACCGTTTCTTCTTTCGCCTCCGCGCTCATCAAGACGCTGCCTCCTTCCCTCGAAAATTTGATCGCGTTAGACAACAGATTGCGAATAATGACCGTTACGGCTTCTCTGTCCGCATAGATCCTGATGTCGGCAGGTATGCTCAAATGAACCTTGACTCGTTTCGTTCCGCTTTTCATTCGCAGCATTCCCAAGGCTTCATTCGCAATGGGGGACAGTTCCCACCACTGTGGATGAAGAACGGTGCCCTCCTTCTGACTGCGAAACCAATCCAGCAAATTTTCAATCATGACGAACGTATTCCGGGCTTGCTCGCTTAATGCATCGACAATTTCATGCATGTCGCTGTCCAGTTGCTCCTTCGACTCTTCCAATTCCTCGATCAAATTGACCTGAACGGCAAGCGGATCGCGAATATCATGGGAGACGACGGTGAACAATTGATCCTTCAGCTTGTTCAGCTCGGAAATTTGCTCGAGCCGCCTCTGCTTCTCCGTGATATCGATCAATACCGACACGGAGCCGTGTTTGACCGGTTTTCTGGCATAGACGGGATACACCTTGACCGCATATACCCGCGTCTCCTTGTCAAGAAGGACCTGAATCTCCGCCTCGCCCTGCTCCATCCGCTCGCACATGCGCAGCCACTCCGGCCACCTCGACAGCAAATCGCGGATATTCCGGCCTTCTGTCCGGCCTATGCCGACGCCTTCGAACAAGGACTCGGCATAATTGTTGCTGTCGATGACGGCGCCGCCTTGACTAACAACGAGGATGCCCTCCTGCATCGTCTCCATGACGATGTTTCTTGCCAGCGGCACGATGGAGAACAGCCTGAACCGAATCGTAATCCACAGCATCGCCATGCCCAGAAATCCGGTATACACAGACAGGGGCAGCAGCCAATCAATCTCGTGGGGAAAGATTAACTTGATGATCTCAACCACGGCGGTGGCGCAGCCGAAAACGAGCATCCACATGGCAGGCTTGCGAATTTCCGGCCGTATATTCCTTATGTATGTGATTAAGGAAAAGACGCAAACCGCAAGAATGAGATACCAAAAAAGAGTAAACGATATGGCGAATACGGATTTAATTGTCTGCAAATACCCGTCCTTCATGAAGACGTCCGCATAAATCAGATGGTGAAAAGGATCCGTCCAGACGAGCGCCGACCATGCCCCGAATAGGGACAACAGCATGATTCTCGGAATCGGGCGCAAATAAGCATCCTTCTGCAGTAGATCCAGCACAAACATCACCACGAAAGCGACGAGGAACAAGAGCGAGGTTTGCCCGATATTCCGCAGGACCAGCTTGGCATCCAAAGTCTCGGTGTTGCTCTCCAGAATGACGCAGCCCGCGTATACGACCCGGCAGACCATTACCCAGGCGAAATAGCGCACGCCTCTATTATTCCTATGAAAAAAAGAATAGCATAGAAACGCGCTCATCAAAAAAACGGAAATAAGCATTGTGATATTCGACAAGGTCAAACTCATTGTGTTCTCCTCTATGTGTAAATTGTCAGATTTTCGAGAATCTTGTAATTCTACTGTAATGTAATGATAGCAGAAAAACAGTAAAAACGTTAACGTTAATCGAGAGCAACGACTTTCATTATCTTTTCAGTGTTGTTTGATAGAATAAAAGAAATAAAAAGTTTGTTTGAAGGAGGATTTGAGTTTTCTTGAAGAAATTAACGATGCTGGCATTATCATTTGTCCTTTTATTTCAGCTGCTTCTTTTACCTGGCAAGGCGCTTGCCGCAGCTCCATCATTCGTATCGCTTTCGCAAAACATGCTTTTTGGATACGCTCTGGACAGCAATGGCCATATTTGGGCTTGGGGCGATAATTCATTCGGAGCTTACGGTGACGGAACGACTATAACCATTAATAGCAATGTCATGAAGCGAGTCGAGGTAATGGATAGCGGCTCGCCCGTAACCTTCCAAGACGTGAAAGCGGGCGTGGAGCATGGTATGGCGTTGGATACGGACGGCCGCATTTGGACGACGGGGAAAGACAATAACCACCAATTGGGCAACGGCTCAGCATTGGGGGAAGTTCATTCATGGACGAAGATTTCGGCGATGGATGGCGGGAACGAGGTCGTATTCAAGCAAATTGCGGCGATGAGATATACATCATACGCCTTGGATGAGAACGGTAAGATATGGGTGTTTGGGAATTATACCAGGGTCTTGTCGGAAGGGTCGGAGGTACCGATTCCGGTCACGAAGGATGGAGTCGACGCAGAGACCTTTCAGCAGATTGACGGGAAATATGATTACTTATTAGGCATTGATACTGCAGGCTATCTATGGGGTATTGATAGGAATAGTTACCTTGATCCATTCAAATATACAACTACCGACAGCGGGGGGACGGATGTATTATTTCAGTCCGTTTCATCCGGTTACAATCACATGAATACAGCTCTGGACGAGGATGGACAGGTATGGATTTGGGGCCATTACGAAGCCGGTCAACTGGGGGACGGCGGCGCAACGAATGCGATTCGTTATGATCCGAAGCTCCTTCCCGTCACGGACGGCGGTACTCCGGTCGTCTTCGCCGACATAAGCCCCAGCGTTGCTCATGTCTTGGCCTTGGATGAACATGGATATCTATGGGCTTGGGGAAGCAATGATAACGGAAAGTTCGGCAACGGATCAACTGTAGATTCCAATGTGCCTATCAAGGTGACGGATGCAGGCGGAAGCCCGGTCCAGTTCACTTCCGTCGAAGTTGGCTTTTTCGAATCTTATGGCATTGATTCCGGGGGGCGGATTTGGACATGGGGAAGTGGGAGGCTTGTTCCGCAATTAAAAAAATTCTCTGCCGCCGTTGGCTTGACGGTGTCACCGGCTTCTTCGTCCTCCTATCTCCAATCGGTCACCTTGACGGCTACGGTGGGAGGAGACGGTGATACCCCAACGGGGACGGTTGTATTTAAGGACGGGAGCACAATACTTGGAAGCCGTACACTCACGGGAGGGACGGCTTCATGGACGACAACTTCGCTGTCCGCAGCCACGCATTCACTGAAGGCGGAATATAGCGGCGATGAATTCTATGCGGCGGCGATTTCGGCCGCCATGTCTTATCAGGTTACGATGCCGGACGCCCCGGATTTGACCTTGACGCATTCTCCGACGGCGGATACCTTCGATCCGGTGACCGTGAGCGTTGCGGTGAATATTAATGGGAGCGGCAACTCCCTGGATCAATTGAAATGGCTGGCAGGAAATCAGAATGCTTCGGCTTTCGGCGGCTCAGGGACAGATATAAAAGCTGCTGGAGAGTTTGATGCTGAGGATAATGGCATATACACCGTATATGCCAGAGATGCAGCCGGAAATGAGACCGTTAAAACCATTGAAATCGATAATATACTGGAAGCGGGCAACGCCGCGGCGCTGAATACGGCGATCACGAACGCGAATCAGGCGTTGACGGATCATGAGGAAGGAACGGGCGTCGGTGATGCGCCGGCGAGCGCGCGCAGTACGCTGCAGACAGCCATTGATGCGGCTCAGTCGGTCTATGACGATCGTACAAACCGGACGCAATCGCAGCTGGACACAGCGACAAGTACATTGGAGTCAGCGATTTCGGCCTTTGAAGCTGCGGTGATCGGAGCGGGCAACGCCACGGCCCTGAACACGGCGATTACGGACGCGAATCAAGCGCTGACGGATCATGAGGAAGGAACGGGCGTCGGTGATGCGCCGGCGAGCGCGCGCAGTACACTGCAAACGGCGATAGATACGGCTCAGTCAGTGTACGACGATCGTACAAATCGGACGCAATCGCAGCTGGACACAGCGACAAGTACATTGGAGTCAGCGATTTCGGCCTTTGAGGCTGCAGTGATCGGAGCGGGCAACGCCGCGGCGCTGAATACAGCGATTACGAACGCAAATCAGGCGTTGACGGATCATGAGGAAGGAACGGGCGTCGGTGATGCACCGGCGAGCGCGCGCAGTACGCTGCAGACAGCCATTGATGCAGCTCAGTCAGTCT
>NZ_JAATHD010000005.1:86855-211679 GCF_011947265.1 Paenibacillus sp. HB172176 | reverse complement strand
TGACGGATCATGAGGAAGGAACGGGCGTCGGTGATGCGCCGGCGAGCGCGCGTAATACGCTGCAAACAGCCATTGATGCGGCTCAGTCGGTCTATGACGATCGTACAAATCGAACGCAATCGCAGCTGGACACTGCTGTGAGCACGCTGAATGCAGCGGTGACAACCTTTGAAGCTGCAGTAATCGGATCGGGCAACGCCACGGCGCTGAATACAGCGATTACGAACGCGAATCAAGCGCTGACGGATCATGAGGAAGGAACGGGCGTCGGTGATGCGCCGGCGAGCGCGCGTAATACGCTGCAAACAGCCATTGATGCGGCTCAGTCGGTCTATGACGATCGTACAAACCGGACGCAATCGCAGCTGGACACTGCTGTGAGCACGCTGAATGCAGCGGTGACAACCTTTGAAGCTGCGGTGATCGGAGCGGGCAACGCCACGGCGCTGAATACAGCGATTACGAACGCGAATCAAGCGCTGACGGATCATGAGGAAGGAACGGGCGTCGGTGATGCGCCGGCGAGCGCGCGCAGTACGCTGCAGACAGCCATTGATGCGGCTCAGTCAGTGTACGACGATCGTACAAATCGGACGCAATCGCAGCTGGACACTGCTGTGAGCACGCTGAATGCAGCGGTGACAACCTTTGAAGCTGCGGTAATCGGAGCGGGCAACGCCACAGCGCTGAATACAGCGATTACGAACGCGAATCAAGCGCTGACGGATCATGAGGAAGGAACGGGCGTCGGTGAAGCTCCAGCAAGTGCGCGGAGTACACTCCAGACAGCAATTGATGCGGCGCAGACGGTGTATGATGACCGCGCAAACCAATCTCAAACCGAGTTGGATTTTGCAAGAGATACATTGAATGATGCCATTACGGCTTTCAAAGCTGCTGTAACGGGTATTGCCATGACAGCACCCTCTGATGGCTTATACGGTGCAGGTGAGATATTGTCATTTAAAGTGACTTATGGATACGGCGTGACGGTAAGCGGGACGCCGGAGATTCCGTTTGAAATCGGAAGCGGTACGGTAACACAGGTCGTCTATGCTGCCTATTCGGGTGATCAGGGAGCAGAATTGACCGAACTGAGCTTCACTTACGAAATTCCGCAGGGGCTTGTGGATGTAGACGGCATTGCCATTTTGTCGCCAATCGGCCTTCCAGACAGTGCAAGTATTATGCGGACATCCGGGGGCGCCGCCGATTTAGCCTTTGAACTGCCGGATACGGGCGGATTGCGCATCGTATCGGCAGCCCCTGGACTTGCTCTAAGCAGCGTACCGGATAACAGCACGCCTACGCAACAAGCCGTTGACATTACGGTGACGGCAAGCGTGTATGGAGATTCGGCGGGCAACACGTTGACCGAATTGAGCTGGATGTCAGGAAGCCGCAGCGCGACTGAATTCCATGGCGGCGCCGGCAGTGACATATTGGGCACGCAACAATTTGATGTTTCCGCCAATGGAACCTACAGCGTCTATGCCAAGGACGCGGCAGGGAATGAAGCCGTATCGGAAATAACGATAATCAACATCGTGACAACAAGTCATAACGGTGATGATGACAATGACGAAGAAGGGGAGGACGGCAAAGACGACGGATATATCATCATCCTGACAGCTGATGCAGCAATGACAAGAACGTATCGAATGACGATTGAAGAGCTGGAAACGGATGTTATTGAAATCGACGGCCACCTGCCGACGCTTCCAGACCATCCGCAGGAGATGGAATTGAAGCTGCCTGCAGCAACGCTTCTGGCATGGATGAAGGCGAATCCCGACGGACGGCTGATTCTGCGCACCGAGCTCGCGGATTTCGAGCTGCCCGCAACCGTCTTGACAAGTTTGCAAGAGAAAGCGCTCGATGTGATTCTGTTACGGCTTTCCACTGTGTCTGCCGACCTGTTGGATAATCTGGAAGCAACAGCGGAAGACATCGGGGCTCAGCTTCATGGTGAGCCATTCAAGATCGAGCTCTTCACGGTCATTGACGGCCAAGAGCAAACAAGCAGCGACTATGATCAATATATCTCGGTTTCGCAGAAGCTCGGAACCGAAATTCAACCGGATAACGGAATGGCAGCGCGTTATAATGCGGAGGAACTTGCCCTCTCGCCGATGCCCGCCACGTTTGATGCGGACGTTGTGCGTTGGAGCATCCGATCCGGCGGCATTTATGCCGTGTTGTCTAAGGACATGACCTTTGCGGATGTTAGGGACACTTGGTTCGAGGATACGGTCAACCGGCTGGGCTCGAAGCTGATCGTGAAAGGCGTTGATGAGACGAATTTTGCTCCGGAAGCCCTTGTTACCCGTGCGGAGCTGACGGCTATGCTGATTAGAGCGCTCGGTTTGGAGTCTGTATCGGGTGAAGCAAGTAACTTTACCGACGTCGGAAGCTACGTCTGGTACGCCGGAGCTGTGAATACGGCTGCCCAAGAAGGTCTTGTCCGCGGGTATGATGACGGGAGCTTCCAACCGACCGTACAGATTAGCCGAGAGGAAACAGCGGCGATTCTCGTTAATGCTTTGCGCTATGCCGGCATGACCTTCGCCGATGTCAAAGGGACCGAGCTGTCCGAATTCGTGGATGCAGCATCGGTTTCGAAATGGGCATTAGATGAAATGGCGGCTGCCGTTCAAACGGGTCTCATAGAAGGAGACGACACTCACTCGTTGAATCCGCAGGACAAAATCACACGCGCGGAAGCAGCCGTGATGCTGGAACGCATGTTAAGAGTACTGAAGTTTATCAATTAAGACCTATCGATTAACGGGCGCCTCGGGAATGAATCCTGATGGCGCCCGTTTTCTACTTATTCATTTAGCATATAGAGGGTCTAATTCTAAATCAGCCCGGACCTCTCAAGCAGACGCCACACCATGGCGGCAGTCTCTGCGCGGGTCACGTTCGCCTGCGGGGCAAGCTCAGCCGAGCTTCTTCCCGATACAAGCTCCGCTTGCAAGCTTCGAGCTACGCCGTTCCTTGCCCAATCGGAAGTGTTCGCAGCATCGGTGAAGACGTCCAGGCCATGGAATGGAGTGGTTTCGACCGACAGCCCGGCCGTCAACCCCGTAAGAGGCATGGCGTTTGCAAGCATGACCATAGCCTGCTCCCGGGTAACATTGTCCGCCGGACGGAAGGTTTGATCTTCAAAGCCATTAATCAAGCTGTACTCTGAAGCAGTGCGAACAGCTTCGCTATACCATGATTCTGCCGCAACGTCCGTGAACGATGACGAACCGCTCTCTTGCTTGAGCCCAAGCGCGCGGACGAGGATTGCGGCAAATTCGGCACGCGTAATAGGGCGGTCCGGCTGGAACCTACTCTTGCTCGTGCCGGAGAGCACCATACGGGAGCTTAAATCGTCGACCACAGTCTGCGACCAGTGGCCATCCATGTCTTGAAACGCTTGCTGATGCGAGATAACAGCATACACACTGTTCGTCAGGCTGCTCGCCAAGGCGTAATACGTACCTTCATCATCGATTATGCGGGTCGGCACATGGCGTACGCTGCCGTCCGGTTCAAGGATGACGACGGTCGAAGCCAGTGTCGGATTCGTACCTTGCGGCAAGGCGATACCTCGTTCGACATAGGCCGGAAAATCGGTAATTTCCTTCGTTTGTGAGTCATATACGGCTTGAACGGTGAACTGAACCGGCGATGTCAGCAGCGTGAAGCCAACCTCTGAGGCTGATTCTTCAAAAGCTGCCGTCGTTTCCTTGGACGGAAGAGAGATTTCAATCTGTATTTGCATATCTTGCAGGTTCACCGCTTCTCCCCATTGTTCGGCAAGAGCTGCAATACGAAGCTGCTCCGCAGTCAGGGTATAGCTGGCATTATCGGTTCGCATTTCAATCACAACCTGCTTTTGCTCCATTAGCTGAAGGAGTTGACCGTCCAGCACGACAAAGTTGACATCGGAGGGAGCAGGCATTGGAAGAGTAAGCTGAGCCTTATCCGCCTCCATTGCCAGAAGATTCGCCGCCCTCTGCGAATCGACCGTGACGGTTGTTTTTGTCTTTCCTCTGACTTGCGACGTTACTGCCTTTCCAATTTGGGCTGTTTTTCCATTGACAAGGGCTTGAGCATCCAATTCGACAGTTGGTTCAGAGCCAGGGGAGGCGGAAGTTTCGCCGCCCCCCTCACTATCCCCATCCCCATTGTTGTTTCCGCCTCCATCGTCGCCATTTCCCGCTCCGACTGTAATCGAGCCATCAACAAGCCGGAATTGGCTGGATAAATTTCGCGCCTCGCGGTCAGTGAATGCCGTATTCGTCAGCTTAATGGCATACTTTCCATCCGGCGCATCAGCTTTAATTCGAAAGCTTGCGACGGCAACCTCTCGCAGGCCGTCAGCGATGCTCGAATCTATACTGCCAATGACAACCTTGCCATTGTCCAGATTAGAGAGCACTTCAAAGGATGAGGCGAGCCCGCGACCTTTTTTCACTTCAATCAGGGCAAATGCGTCCCGGTCATAGTCAAGCTGCAATTGCAATGCAGTTACTTCGCCGTTGCTTTTCAACATAATGGGCACGTCAAGCATTGCGCCGTTCTGTCCGACAGCTTGTCCTGCTTGAAGCTGCTGCGTTCCCTCTGCGGCATTCGCAGGAATCGGACTGAAGGCATGCGCCCATATGAGAGCGACTACTGCAATGAGAATTCCCATCTTTGTTACTTTCATTGTGTACCTCCCATAGAATACTCGGAGCATTATTGCAATAATAGCTTGGCTAGCAGCACCCAGTCTCCAACGTTGATATCGCCGTCATTGTTCATGTCAGCGGCGAAGAGCTGCCTGTCATCGGGAGCATCCTCGAACAGAATATAATTGGCTAACAATTGCCAATCTGTAATATCGACGAAATAAGGAGACGCATCGAAGTTGACATCCCCTTTCACAACGTAATTTCCGACTTCGATCGTTTGAACGGCGGCATTGCCTGCTTCATCCTCGGCATAGAACGTATATAAGCCATTGGCTGTTATCCCCACAGAATTACCGGCAATAATCGATCCCTCAGACTTGAACCAGGCCGGGTCTTTCTCGCCTTCCGCCCATTTCAGCTGTGCAATATCGCCTCCTGTGCCGTCAGCAGCTACGATAATGTCGACGCTGGTCGCCAAATTCGGCCATGTGGACGATGTCAACGTTAAGGTTGGCGCTGCTGTATCGTCAATAGTGACCGTTGCCTCCACATCGGCGATGGCCGTAGTGGCGCCTGCAGAGTCAGAGACCAGGATGTTGGACAAGGTGATTTGCATCGGCTGCTGATACGAAACCTCCCTTGCAATGCGCCACTTGAAATAACCAAGCTGTTCCGGTAGAACGGACTGCTCCGCAGAGCCGATTACAATGCGGTATTGTTCTTGCTCATCCTCCCCGATATAGTTGATGAAAGCATGGGCAAGCTCGGAGCTGTCCGTCTGGAATTGAATCAGATTTGAAGAAGCGGTTAATGTAAATTCAATGGCCACGATGTCTTCTCCAAGAGAAAGCGACAGCGGGGTATCCAGAAAGGTTTCCGCACTGCCCGAGGAATTGTCTAACACCAACTGCGGAGGGGAAACCCACTTGGCATACAGGATCATGTCTGTCTGCACAAGGTCTGTCGCGAAATCCCAAGGCTCCGACAGCTGCTCTTCGGTGTACCAGCCTGCAAAACGATAGCCGGCTCTGGCAGGCGCGACCGGCGCTGCAGCGGTCGATCCCGCAGCAGCCAGAATCGGATCAACGGAGGAGCCTCCATTGACATCGAAGCTGATGCGTTTCCCGACACGATTCAGAATGCTCTCCGTAAAGCCGTCCAGCGACCGGCTCCCCAGATCGGCCAGCGTTCCCGCGCCGTTATAGGCAATCGTTGCCCTCTGCCCGAACGTAACAGGCGCATCTAGGGTGAGTGTAACGCTATGCGCTGCCGTGTCGAAGTCCGTTCCCACGATGCTTGCTTCGAGATCTTGAACACGAATCGAGATTCCGCTTGCATCCGCCGCAGTGACCGCTTTATTGAACAAGAGAACGACCTGATTAGGGCTGGCATCTTCCACCGTTGCCCGAACAATCCACGGAGCCGACTCGTCCTGCATTTGAAGCGCTGGATAGCTGCTTCCTTCATCAATAGACCAGAGCGTATCCCAATTCCAGTCCGCAAAAGTCGCGGCTGACTGAAGCTCAGCCGTCGATTTCGCTTCTCCCTGCTCTGCATCCAATTGCCCAGCGGTATCGGAATTATAATAGGAGGCTGTGACTGCAGCGCCGCCTCCCGCTATTCCTCCAACCATAGAGATCCCGGATACGCTTCCAGTCGCATAGGCATTCGTAATCGTGCCGCCATAGCCGACCAGTCCGCCCACGCCGTAAGCGCCGCTGACAGAGCCGGTAGCGTACGCATCTGTCACGGAGCCTTGAAGCGTTCCGACAAGCCCGCCAATATTGTTGCCGCTCGTCACATTGCCCGTAATATTACCCGCAGCATAGGCTTGCGATATGCTTCCCTGATTGAAGCCAACCAGTCCGCCAGCATTGGACGAAGCGCTTGTCACATTGCCCGTGGCATAGCTTCGAGTAATATCACTGTTTGTCGTTGCGTTGCCGACCAAGCCGCCGAAAGTATTATTGGAACCGCCCGTAATGGCACCCGCAGCGAAGGAGTCTGTAATCGTCCCTTCATTGTTGCCGACAAGGCCGCCAGCAGCCATATCGCCCGTGGTATCAACTGCAGCTTGCGCATAACGAATCAATCCTGTATTCGAACCGACCAAGCCTCCGGTATACATAAGCAAGGATGAGGCAACCGCGCCTTCCGAAGCGACATTCTCAATCGTCCCGCGGTTCACGCCCGCCAAGCTTCCCATTAAACCGGCCGTACCGCTTACATTTACGTTCTGCAACCGGATGTTTCGGATGACGGCTTCCTCTGACACATAACCGAACATCCCCAAACCGTCGGTATTGCGGTTGATGCGCAGCCCCGTAATCGTATGACCTTTGCCGTCAAAGGAGCCCGAAAACGGGGAAGTCCCGTCGCCGACCGGCAGCCAGCCGGCTCCATCGTTCCAGCCTTCTCCGCCCTCAGCCAGATAGGTCGTTGCATCCAAATCATTCACCAAAATATAGTGCAGATCGGGTCGCTGGCTCATTGCTGCCAACTGGCGCACCGTCTTGATCTGATACGGATTCCAATCCGCTCCATTCCCTCCCGCAAAGACCGCGCTCGCGTGAACAGGCATTGAAGCGCCAAGGCTTAACGCGGATGCCATAATTAGCACGGCAATGGCCAAACTTAATTTTTGTCTCATCCGAGCAGACATAGTCTCTCTCCTCCAATCGTCGTATATATCTCTGGGCAGTACTTAATATAATGCAATTGCCGTTGCCGGAATAGATGAAGAAGGTCATCGATCACTTTAAAAATAAGCATATATTCCCATGTCCTCGCATAAAGAATGACTTAAGTCATGCTTGTGAAAAAATCACTATTAAAGAAAAAGTACTAACTCGTTATTTCTCGAATTTATTAATACAGGGTTAGTGTGATAAAATAATGGTAAATTCCTTCGATGAGGTGCAGTGCGCGGTGGATATTCAAGTTAATCAAAAATTCCAGCTCTTCTTAACAAGCATCTCTGTCGCGGTTACTGCGATTCTTCTTTATCAAACGCCTCGCCTGTCTTTAGGCCTAGTTTTTTTTGCTTGCGCTTATGTTGCGGTCATCCTTCTCAGAGACTACATTCTGAAGGTTGCTCTGCAGCAAAAAAAAGGCTTATGGTATATGCATGCGCAGCTTATTCTCATTCTCATCTTGTATGCCTGGTCGGAAAGCTATGTTACGCAGGTTTATCTATTAATTCTCGTTGGTGAATATGCGTACCATCATCCCTTGAGGCGAGCCTTGGTTTTCTCGTTGGCATGCTTCGTCAGCAACATTGCGGCCGTCTTGCTGTACCGTGAATCCAACGCCATTTTTGCTGAAGTTTACTTTCTTTTCCCGCGAAGCATCGGCTTTTTTGCGTTTTTCCTGGTAGGCAAACTAGCCAGGTCAGCCTATTTGCAAAAACGTCAATTAGCAGCCAAAAGCTATGAGCTTCAAGTTATAACGAAAGAAATGGAACGCTCTGCCGCGTTGCAAGAGCGAACCCGCATCTCCCGCGATCTTCATGATTCGGTCGGCTATACGCTGACCTCCGCCCTGGTGGGACTGCAGACCGCCGAGCTTGCTTTGCAAAAAAACGAGCCCACTTTGGCCCAGGATATGATCGAGCGGATAAAAGACAATGTCCGCAACGGACTGGAGGACGTCCGAACGACTCTCCATTCAATGCGTACGAGGAGCCTCTTCACGCCATTTGCCTCCGAACTGGTCAAGCTGATTGAAGACCTGAAAAAACAAACTCAAGTCCAGGTGGAGTACACAATTGATGATGAATTGCCCACTTTGCCGCCTGCTATCGAATCTACTATTCTTCGAGCTTTGCAGGAAGGACTTACAAACGGCGTTCGGCACGGCTCCAGCACCTTCTTTCATTTTTCTCTGATGTACAAATCCGGTTTTCTCTATTTTCGCTTATCAGACAATGGGAAATTAAATGCTGCTATCGTTCCAGGCTTTGGATTAAATGCCATGAAGGAGAGAGTGCAAGCTGCGTCCGGCCTATTTGCCGTTACAGCCAATGAAAGCACTGGAGGAGTCACAGTGGAAATTACGATACCGCTTCACGAACACCCCCAGCGACGAGGTGATTTCGTTGGCTGAGACAACTGTTATTATTGCAGAAGACCAACCTCTGATTCGAGATGGCTTGACCGCGATTCTGACAATGGGGGGAAACTATAACGTCGTTGCCAAAACCAATGACGGTCTGTCTACGATCGAGCAGGTTTACTTGCACAGACCCGATCTTGTGCTAATGGACATTCGCATGCCCAAGATGGACGGCTTGGAGGCGACTCGGCGTATCAAGGCTGCGTTTCCCGATACGAAAATCCTAATTCTGACGTCCTTCGACGATGAACAATACATGTGGGAAGCGTTGCGTGAAGGCGTGAACGGTTTTTTGACAAAGGGCACTGAAACCGCGAAGATTTTCTCCACAATTGAGGATTGCATCAACGGAAGGTTAAGCTACCCTATCAGCATTCAGAATAGGCTGATGCAGCTTATGGGAAGAGCGGAGCCTTACTCATCCGTTCCCGCTCCTCCCTACTCGCAACCTCTCGCGTGGCAGCGCTTGACTGCGCAGGAACGAAACATCACAGCGCTTTTGAAGCAAGGCCGATCCAATCAAGCCATTGCAGCCGAGCTGTTCTTAACATTGGGAACGGTGAAAAATTACTTGGTTGTCATCTATAAAAAGCTTGGGGTTTCCAGTCGCTCGGAAGCCATCGCCTATTTGCATCGCGAAGAAGCGGTTGACCATTAGATAAAATATTATATTTGTTAAGCTTCGAATATACGACAAAATTCAACAAAGGTGAAGATATGACGCCATACCCTCTTTTGTCTCAAAAAACAAATATACCACCGCCAGCTCCGACGATGATTGCCAGACCGCGTCTGTGGTCCAATATTCAACAGAGAAAGGTGAAGCTGATTACCGTAATTGCCCCGGCAGGCTGCGGGAAATCCGCTTTTCTTAGCGATTGGGCGCGCAATTCGGGCTTAAGGGCTTGTTGGTACTCTCTGCATATAAGCGATAATGATCTCATCTCATTTCTGAATTATATGATAGACAGCATTCAGAACTTGTTCCCGGAATTCGGTCAATCTCTGCAGAAAATGCTAAACACCTCTCAGCCTTCAATTGAAGCTCTTCTCGTTCTATTCCTTCAACAACTATCCGCTTTGGAGGAAGATTTCTATCTCATTCTTGATGACTATCATTTCATAGAAAATCGACAGATTCATGAGAAGCTCGCCTATCTGCTTCAGTATCTGCCTGATAATCTTACTCTCATTATTAGCAGCCGATCATCCCTGCCATTCCCTTTGACGAAGCTGCGGCTTGCAAACGATTGGATAGAAATCGGCACGAGCGACTTGGCATTAACGATGGAAGAAACGATTCAATTCTTAAAAATGCAAACGTCAAGCATGAATGTCGAACAAATGAAGGCGGTCTATCGGCAAACCGAGGGTTGGGCAGCCGGCATCCAACTGATTATGCTCTTCCGGCAACAAGCGGAAATCGGGAGTCAAGCCTTCCTTTCTCGCGCATCCAATCCTCACATTCATACGTATTTGTTCGAGGAAGTGTTCCACGGGCTCGACGAAGAGGTACGAGAATTTCTACTCTCCACGGCCTGCCTCGATGAATGGAACGAAAGCCTCTGCCATGCTGTAAGCGAAAAGCCGAATAACTGGCGGGTGCTCGATCGGTTGATTCGAAGCAACCTGTTCATAATTGCCCTGGATCAAGAACGAACCACCTTTCGTTACCATCATTTATTTTCCGAGTTTCTACGGAACTACATGGCTGCGCAGCAGCCGGATGAGCTCCTAACCTGCCATGCGCGCGCAAGCAATTGGTATGAATCGCAGCAACAGTATGCGGAAGCGCTTGAGCATGCGACCGCCGCAGGCAACGTCGAACGCATCTGCGCGCTGCTGGCGAAGCTCGCTCCGAGCATGCTGAAGCAAGGACAAGCCGAGCAGCTTATCGAGCGTATACGAAGCGTAGACCTCCAGCTTGTGCGTTCGGTTCCGGAAGTGCTGATCTATTATTGCTGGGCGCTGGTTCTCCGCAGACAAATCGAAGAAGCCCGGGGCATCATTCACGATCTGGAAGAGCAAATATCGCGCCAATTGGACCCCGACGGCAGGCATTCGTTAATCCCCGAGCTGTCCTTATTGCACAGTCATTTCTGCTCACTGCAGCATGATTTCGAGGGCATGATGGCTTATCGGATGCGAATTACCGACTATTTGCCCTACGAGAGCGAGATGATCAAAAGTGTGGAGTTTAATCCAGGGCATGCCTCCTTGCTGCGAAGCGCCCTCGGCAATTTCGGCGATTATAACGCAACGGGAACGCTAGTCACGCGGATGATGGCGTATATGGCCAATACCGAGCAAGCGAAACAAGAGGTTCAGGTCGAACGTCCGGTGTGGGGGTTCATTTGCGGCTTGATCGGCGAATGCTTCACAGAGCGTCATGAACACGCGCAGTCCGAGGCTTATCTATTGGAAGCGATGCAGATTGGCCAAGAAACGGGCATGCTGGGCATTTTTTTGCCGGCCGTCTTCACCTTTCTGCAACTAAAAACCTTCAAGGATCCAATGTATGACCCGGAACCCATGCTGCAGGAGCTGGCGGTTTCCATTCGGGAGAATGATGTCCCTTACTGGCAATTGCCGCTAGAGGCATTCCAAATCTATCTTGATCTGAGACAAGGATGTATGGATCATGTGGAGGATTGGCTTAATCGATCTAAACTTTCCACAGACGGTGCAATTACGCTGCAACGAGAATACGAATATTTAGTCCTGTGCCGAGTTAAGATTGCCTTGGGTCAACTTCCGCAAGCCGTTTCGCTGATTGACCGATTGTCCATTATTGCCGCCAATGAGCGGCTGCATGGAGCGTTAATTGATCTTAATCTGATCAAATCCGTAGCCTTACTGAAACAAAAACGCCCGCTAGAAGCTCGAGAGATATTGCTGGGCGCATTGCAAATGGGCAAGGAAAAAGGCTGCTTCATGACCTTTGTCTATGAAGGCGAGGAGATCTTGCCCATACTTGCCCAGTTGCTGCAATCTGAACTGGAGCCATCGCTGCTGGAATACATTCGTTCGATTGATGAACATATTCAAATTTATTCGAGGAAAATGGCTTCCCCCTTGAAAGACTTCGATGTTCGTCAATTGCTGACCAATCGGGAATACGAGCTGTTGACGTTGATGGCAGAGGGCCTTACCAACCAAGATATTGCCGATCACTTGAACCTCTCCTTGGGCAGCGTGAAGGTATACAGCCATCGCATCTACTCCAAGCTTCAGGTGTCCAACCGCACACAAGCCATTCTGCTGATATGAGAAGACTCCCCCTGTGTTTCCGAAATTCGGAACGCAGGGGGAGTCTTTATTCATTCCTGTGCAAGAGCTAGATCAATCCAGCTTTCACCAGCAAGCGTTGCACAATTACGGCTGTCTCCGCTCGGGTAATGTTGCTCCCCGGCAGCAGCTTGCCTCCATTACCGTGAACCAGATCGGCTTGCACGGCTGCCGCCATAGCCGCCTTCGCCCACGACGAGACATCCTGTTGATCTGTAAAAGCAGACAAGGCCGTGTCTTGCGCCGCGTCGACCTCAGGCAGGCCCGCCACCTTCATGGCATTCGCTATCATCGCCATCGCTTCCTCGCGGGTGACCTTAGCGTTCGGTCGGAAAGTTCCGTCTGCGTAGCCATGGACGATGCCATAGCTCTTCGCTTGGGTGACGGCTCCCGCATACCAGTCGCCTGGTTTCACATCCGAGAACGCAGCCGGCTCGCCTTCTTCCGCCAATCCCAGCGCCCGGACAACGATTGCGGCGAATTCCGCTCGGGTGATGGCAGCATTCGGATTAAAATGGTCTGCGTCCACTCCGTTAATAATTATACGTGAGGCCAAGTCGCTGACGGGGCCTTGCGCCCATGCGGCATCCACATCAGTGAAATTCACAGGATGCGCAATTAGCATATAAGCGCTGTTGGTCATGCTGTTAATGACCGCGTAATATTGGCCGTCCTTCGAGATGAACTTCGTCGGCACGGTCCGCGTCGTCCCGTCGGGATTTAAGACAACGGCCGTCGTAATTTGCGACGGATCCACGTTGTTCGGCAACGGGATTTCCCGTTCGACGTACGCGCTGAAGCGATCGACCGTTATCGTTCTGCTGCCATCCGAGACCGTTATAGTGAATTCGACCGGCGGCACGACGAGGGTGAAGCCCTCCTTCTCGCCCGTTTGCTTGGCCAATTCCACTAGCTTATCGTCGCTCTTGGCAATGTCTACGTAAACGGTCAAATTCACCCCCTTGGTTGTTCCGTCAAATTGTGCGGCAAGCCCCTCCAGATTGATCTGGGATGACGGCAGACTGTAATTGCCGTTCGGGGTTGCAAGCTGCAAGAGCGTCCGCCGGCTTTGCAGCGTTTGAAGTCCGTTCGCATCCAGCTCAAGGCGCACGCGATCGGCTTCACCAGTGACTGGTATCGTAACGACGCTCGTTTCGTCCGTCTCTTCGGCGCCGTCCAGCGTCGACTTCAGTTTGTCGGCATCCACCTTCGCAGTTACAACCGTTTCCCCGTTTTCGACCGTTGTCGTCGCCTCGCCGTACCCGCCGAGCTCACCTGTGTCATTCACAGGCGGCTTCGTTGAAGGGATTTGCGGCAACGGGTTTGAACCGGCTCCCGATGAAGAAGTTCCTACATGATAGACGTTAGAAACGAAATCTGTTCGATTCCCTATCAGATCCGTCGCCCGGATAAGCAAGTACCAATCTCCTTCCGCCCCCCTTTTGCTTAATGTATCTCCGCTTGCCAATTCGATCCAGGACGCTTCTGCCGTCGGCGTGTCCGCTGTCTGTGTCCACACGTATTGGAGCGAGCTTGCATCGACGCCGCTGCCGCTGCCATCCGTTACGGTAACGACCGTCCAGACGCTCGCCGATTTGGACGCATTGCCATTCACACTGAGATTCACCGTCGGCCCGGACTGATCGATCCTGATCGACTTGTCCGATGTCAGTACATTCCCTGCGCTATCCTCCGTTTTGACCATTAAAGAATATACGCCTTCGCTGTTGAACAGAAGGGGCTCGCTATAGCTATGCCACAATGCTCCGTTATCCAGAGAGTAATTCGTAGACGTCACTTCGACGTCAGGCGTGCTCTGATGCGCATACACGCTCGCCGTTACGCTCTCGCTCGTCCAGTCGCCGCTAGCGTACGGCGAGCTGTCCCCATGCGACAAGCTAACTTTGAGAGACAGGCCGCTGCGGCTAATTCCTGTCGTTGCTTCAACATCAGCGCTTTGATTGCCCAACTCATCCGTCGCCCTCGCCAGGATCGAATGCATCCCTTCGGATGTCAGTGTTAAGGGATCACTGTAGTTCTGCCAACTCTCCCCGTTATCCAATGAGATCTCCACCAGATCCACGCCGCTCTCATCGTCAGTCGAATACACGCTTGCGGTTACGTTCTGATTCGTCCAATCTCCGCTCGTCAGAATCGTTTGATCTTGAGCTTGCAGCTTCAACGTCACGGTCGGAGCCATGTTGTCCAGCCTGAACCGGTTCGAGGATACATTCGCCTTATTGCCGACCACATCCGCCGCTCGGATATGCAGAACCCAATCTCCGCTCACACCCTCCTTCATAAGTGAATCGCCACTTGCGAAATCCGACCATGCCGCTTCTGCGACCGGCGCCTCCTCCTGCTGCGTCCACACATATTGCAAGGAATCCGATTCGACCCCGCTGCTGTCATCGTTCACCGTTACAGTCGTCGCTGCCGAATGGACATAGGCTTCGCCTCCGTTCACAGCGAAGCTAACCGCTGGCTCGCTCTGATCGACGGTAAACGTCAGCGGATCGCTTGACACTGAGCCTCCTGCCCCTTCTGCGACCGTCACTTGCAAGGTGTAGGCTCCGTCAGGAATAGCACCTAACGCAACCAAGCGATTGATCGACGCAATTGGCGCAGCAGTGCTTTCGTTATAGACGGCATGCGTTATCGTCTCATTCGATGCATCGATAATCGCATAATCCACCGACAGAGGTTCCCCCTCCAGGCCGCTCCATATAGAACCTTGAACAGGAAGTGTATCCTTAACAAGCGCCTCTCCCAGTTCAGTCTTAATGATGGCTGGCAGCAAATGAGGAGCAGCCACCCCTTCATCGATACCCCATACGTCGGCGAAGTTTTCCCAATCCGCATATGTCGCGGCTTCCTTCAGCTCCGCAGCCGTGACAACAGCGGAATCGATCACACTCTCATCCTCGGCATTATCAGCAATCAAAGGCTCTTGCAAGGCAATGCTCTTATATAAGGTGCCTTCGTTTAAGCCAATACTGCCGCCTGGATACGCATCGTCGCCGCTAACGGTCCCCGTCGCATAGCTGTATGCGATTTCGCCGTAACTTCCTCCAACCAGCCCTCCTGCATAGCTATCTTCCCAACCTTCTACATCTCCGGATGCATAGACGTTCTGAATACCGCCTATTGAGTTCACACCGACCAGACCGCCGATATAGGCTTCTTCATCTCCATAGACATCCCCCGACGCATGGGCTTGCTCGATTAGCGCTTGATAATTCAGTCCTGTCAATCCGCCGACTAAGCTTCCATCTCCGCCTTCCACATCTCCGGATGCATAGACATCGCGCATCTTGGCGTTATAATTCGCTCCGGCGAATCCCCCTGCTTTAATATTTTCACCGCCAATGATATCACCTGTTGAATAAGCATATTGAACAAAGGCTTCCTGTATATTCGCTCCGATCAACCCTCCGGCAAATCCGGCAGTTAGACTTCCGCTAGCATCCCCGACGCTCAGATCAACATCAGCGCCAGCGTTCTCTATGATTGCTTCTTTGCCAACGTTTCCACCAACCAACCCGCCGTCCGTACTGTCTACTCCCCTATCCATTAAGCTCCCCTCAGCATATGCATTAACAATTCTGCCGCTGTTCATGCCAACCAGCGATCCCGACACCGAATTTGCGCCGTTCATTTGCATATTCACACTTGTGAGACTAATATTCGCAATGGATCCGGCAGAAGCGCCGAACAATCCGTTCAAGCTCGCCGAGCTTACCATTGTCAAATGGCTTATGAGATGTCCGGCGCCATCGAACTCTCCGGTGAACGGGCTGTCCATATCGCCAATCGGCTCCCAGCCGGCTCCTCCGTTGTAGCCATCCCCATCTTCGCTGAGATAGGAAGTCAGATCAATATCATTCTGGAGCATATAGCTTGCAAATAGCAGCGATCGTACAGCATCAAGCTGCTCGGCTGTTGCAATGCGATAGGGATCTTGCGGCGTGCCGCTGCCTTCCGAGAACACACTGGCAATCTCACTGGTATTCAAAACAAAGCGCTGCGAGGATGCCTCTGCGGCATTGCCGTTATTGCTCGAAGCGCGAACATGCAAATACCAGTCTCCATCCTCGCCAGCCAGCGTGATGGTGTCGCCATTGTGGAAATTGCTCCAGGAAGCTTCGTCTCCCGGTGCGCTCTCGCTCTGCGTCCATACATACTTGAGAGAGCTCCCGTCTACGCCGCTCATATCTGGTATCATCTTCACCTGTATTGTCGTCGATACTGACGGTTGCGGGGTAGCGCTTCCGTTCGTACCAAACGAAATGACCGGCGGATTATTATTCAGTTTAAAACCGCTTGAAACGGTGAAGTGCGTATTGCCTATCTGGTCACTGGAAGTAATGTGCAAATACCATTCCCCATCCGGGCTGCTCTTGGTTAGTGTGTCGCCGCTTGTGAACGCCGTCCACTCCTCGCTGGCAGAAGGCTCGGACGAGCTGTTTGTCCATACATACTTTAAAGAGGCTTCATCGACACCGCTCAGAGCATCGCTAACGGTAACTTGCGTAGATATCGAATGCAAGTAGCCCGATTCGCTGAATGGATTAAAAGTAACCAAGGGTGAGTCGATATCCAGCAGGAACGCACTTGTCGCAGAGGCGGTGGAGTTGCCAGCTTTGTCATACGCTTCAATATGCAAATACCATTCCCCGTTGACATTGTTCATGCTCAGCTCATCGCCGCTTGCAAACGTCGTCCATGACGCATTGGCATCCGGTACTTCCGAGCTTTGTGTCCATACATACTTCAACGCACCCACGCCGCTTCCGCTATCGCTCACGATTACAGTCGTTGCTGCCGTCTTCGCATAGTCGTCATTCCCGTTCGCCCCGAATTGAATCGTTGGCGCGGTGTGATCGACGGAGAAGGAACCGATGCTGCCGACTGACGTGTTACGCACCGATTCGCTTGCTCTTGCTTCAATCGTGTAATTCCCCTCATCCCAAGATGACGTATCGATCTGCCAAGACAACCCTGCGAGCGCACCCTGCGCGGTAACATCCGATTGAGATGCGACAGTCGCAAGCTCTTCATCCTTAATCGTATAGTCTATCGAGAACGGCCCCTCCAGGCTTCCGCTCCACACAGTCCCTTGCATCACAAGCGAGTCCCCGACATCCGCCGATTTCAACTCTGCCGTCACGATCGGCAGCAAGTAAGGAATGGTCTCGCCTTCATCAATTCCCCAAGTATTCGTGAAATCCCATTCCAGGAAAGTCGAGCTCTGCTGCATGGCCGATACCGATTGTACGGATGTTGTGTTAACGCTGCCCCCGAGATCCATCCCAACTAATGGATTTTGCGTTGTATAGCTTCCTGTGACTGAACCGCTGCTAAAGAACATGCCGAATAACCCGCCAACACTCGCACTGCTCCCGCCGCTAGCTGCACCGGCAGCATAGGCATGCGAGAGTGTTGCCAGCCCGAATTTACCGACTAATGCGCCTATATAGGAGCTATCTCCTCCGCTGACATCTCCAGTGGCGTAAACTTCGGACATGGCAGCAACGGGTTCCTGTTCTCTGGTATCCACGTATCCAACCAGTCCGCCGACATAGGCGCCATATCCGCCGCTTACAGATCCGGTTGCGTATGCTTTCGAGATGGACGCCCCGGATTGCGTTCCGACCAATCCTCCAATGGTATCCCTTGTCGCTATATTGGCATTCATTAATGCCGTGGTATCCACATCAGCCGAAATGTTATCGCTCATCCCGCTCGAAAAGCCAAGCAGCCCGCCGATCGTATATGTTTTTTGGGATTCGGTGACCGTGATGCTCCCTTCGGCAACTGCATTCCGAACCGTCCCTTGATTATAGCCAACCAGGGCGCCTATATAGATCTGAGGATCAATGGGCGTGGAAGAGAATGTCATAAGAATGTCCGATAGAGCTACATTGACAATCGTACCGCTGCTTCGGGAGAATAAGCCGTTATACCCAGCAGCAGCAGTGTCTATGGATAAGTGAGAGATGGTATGACCTCCGCCATCGAACGTCCCCTTAAAGTATTTGTCATCATATTGCGAGCCATTATCAATCGGCACCCATCCGTTGCCGTTGTTATATCCCGCACCCGATGCGCTTAAATAATCGCTCAAATCGATATCGTTCATCAACAAGTAGCTTGCGTCCAAATGATTGCGCACCGCATCAAGCTCCGCCGCCGTCGTAATCTGATAAGGATCGGTTGGCGTGCCGGTGCCTCCAGCAAACTCGGAAGCCGCATACACGATGTTATGCGCGCTTGGCACTGCGACCGCCAAGTTTATCACTAACGCCAAAACGCATGTTAGCAAACCTATTATTTTCCATTTGTCTCTCATTGGTTTCCCCTCCAATAATCTTTCGTCAAATACTGACAAAATTCTATCAAAGTTTGAGAGAAAAAAAGTCTAACTAAAGTTAGCATTTTGCGTAATAATCTTCTCCCCTTTATCACTCAAGATTATTCGCTCCATACCGGCCCATCCACGAAGAAGCTCTTGCAAGCAGCTCGGCCCGAAGCATGACCAGCTCGTCATAATCGTAGAAGAACAATATCTTTCTCTCCGCAACCGTCTTCCCTGCGGGCTTGTCCGTGAGTACAAAGTTCATCCACGATTCCGCAAGATCTTCCACGAAATCCACAGCCGCATACTCACTCACGAATTGCTTATCGCTATATTCATACTCCGCTTCCGGCCAAAATTGCGAGTGAAACGCCAAGACATAGGCATCCTCATCTGCGCATCCTTCATCCAAATAAAGAGTCGAGCAGCCTCTCTCCTTGGCGGACGGGTTTACTTGTGAAGAGTTGAGCGTCAACAAGTGGCCGAATTCATGAAAGAGAGTGGCCACCTTCTCTTGCGGCGTCATGATCTCGGGATCTATGTTTATACCCACTGTCCATTCCCTTCGATCGTCCTCATCCTGCACGGCATAAGCAACCGTATCGACATGCGAGAAAATCTCAAACGCGGTAACCTCCTGTCTTTCTTCGCTTGGAATCAGCCGCGTAAAATCGTTCCACAATTGTTCATGCCTGGCTGTATCCGTCGATGTCTTATTGGCAAGGAAACGATCGCCATCAATCTTGTAGACTGCCAAGATATCTTCCTCTGCATCAGACAGCTCCTCTTCTTCTTCACTCAGCTCAAGCGGTCTCATGTCAACAAAGGATCCATATCGCGTTTCCAGTTCCTCCGCGATTTGATCCCCCCATGCGGCGCAGGCATCCGCATTGCCGCATTCGATTTTTTCGCTTTCGTAAACATCGCCGTGCGCAGGAACCTCATTGGATGCATCCATTTGCTGTTCTGCGCATCCTGTTTCGATCATGCAAAGGATTAATCCCATACCGACTAATGCATAAGAGTAATGTCTTGTCGTAAACATTGAAAACCCCTCTCTTATCGTTGAAGCAACTGATAGATCATCACCGCCTGGTTTGATTCCGCATCTTCCAAATTCTATCAAACCCATCATTCGATGAATATTAACCAAAGTTAGCATTTTGCGACAAATTGGGCCGTTTTTCGACATCGATTTTCTATCACGCAAAAATAAAAGAGAACGCAATTTAACCGCGTCCTCTTGACCTTAATGCCCTAATTCCCCACGCTCTCATACTTCTTCAGCCCTCTATGAAAGATCAGCACCGCCATTCCCATGCAATAGAGGGCAGCCAGGGGACAGAGCAATCCCCACAGCACCGAAGAATCCTCTTTGCCGAACAGGAAGGAAGCCGGAACATAGCCGATAAACGAGAATGGGATGATTACGGAAATCAATACCTTAATGCCAATCGAATAAATACTGATCGGAAATTTGGCAAAATCGCCGAGCGTGCTTACCATCATCGAGAACGGATTGCCCGAGCCAAGCAGCCAGAAGGCAATGCAATTCGCTGCAAGATTGATCGCCGTGCGAATAACAACGCCGGAAACCACGAACAGGAGGAACAGCACCATTTTGAAAATCGTCCACTCCACATCTACATGAATAAGCGAACTCACAATCAGGAACGCGCCAACAGTCAAATTACCCAATCCGTTCATGCCTACGGCCGAGCTAAGAACCTGCAGAATCGGCGACACGGGCCGAATCAGATAGATGTCCATCCCGCCGCGCAAGATATAGCTGCTTAATCGCCATGTCCCTTCGAAGAAGAAGGTAGAACAGCCCGTCGCAAAAAAAAGCATGGCATACATCAGCACGACTTCCCAAAACGTCCATCCATGTATGTCGGGTATTTGCCGAAATACGACCCAGATAAAGATGAACCCCAGCACTTGGGTTAACACAGCCGCCGACATGAGAATGAAAAAATCGGACTGATACTCCAGGATAGCCTTAATATTTTGAAGCATATATCGGTAGAACAAATAGAATGATCGCTTAATAGAAGTATGCATCTCTCTATCCTCCATGGATGGTCACTTGTTTGATCGCCCAATTCCAAAGCAGCTTGCCCGCCCACCACAAAATCACAACCCAAACGAGCTGCAGTCCGATGAGGCCTATCGCCTCCGCCCCATCCACTCTCTCGAGATAAATCGAAGCGGGAATGAAGACGATGCCTTGAAACGGCAGGTATGTACAGATGACTTCCAGCCACTTCGGGAAGAAAATAAGCGGGATCAACGCGCCCGATAATAGATTCATAATGGCGGTCCGAGCAAGCGAAAGACCATATCGGCTCGTCGTGTAGAAGCACAGCAAGCATGTGAGATAAATGATGCCGAATTTGATCAGCAGAGCGGCGCCAACGCTGACCAATAATAGAAGCCACGTGTACCAGTGCGGATTATACACGCCTGAGAAAATAGTCGGAGCCATAATGAAAATCATGACAATACTGACAAAGCTCTCAAATACGCCGGCTCCCAGCACCTCGGAAAGTCTTGCCTTCTGAAAATCGACAGGCTTCAGCATATCGAGCGCTACCGAACCGTCGACGATCTTGCCGGAAATCGTCCCTTCCGAGTAGAAGGAAATTAATCCGTTCATAAAAAAACTGATGATCAGATAGCCCTTCATTTGATCCCAGGATAATCCGCCAAGCTGCTCCTTGGCCGTGAAGACCACATTCCACAAATAAAAAATGGAAAGAAGATAGATGAAATTGCCCAAGATGCTAATGATGAACGTGCCTCTGTAGGCAACTGTATTTTGCATGGAAAGCTTGGCTAGCGATACATACTTATACACGATGATCACCTGTCAGCTTCAGATTGCCTTCATAGATATTCCTGATCATGCCGTCAATCCTGGTTTCGTCGAATTTGAAGTCGATTACCTCAGTATGCAGCATGACATAACCTACGATTTCACCAGCTGCGATTCGATTGCCGTCGAACCCGATCGACAGCATATTCCCGTTGTTATGGATATGATTCACTTGGAACTTGCTCCTGATGTTAGCCATTAATGCGTGAAGCTCATTCGCGTCCTTCAACTGAAGATGAATGGTTCGTTCTTTGCCTCCATACAGCCTTCTTAGCTCATCCAGAGCCCCGTCATAAATAATGATGCCTTTGTCGATGACAATTAGGCGACGGCATATATCTTCAATGTCTTCGAGATCATGCGTCGTTAGCAGCACGGTTGTGCCCTGCTCCTTGTTGATCTGCTTGATGAAGCTGCGAATCTTGGTCTTCACGGAGATGTCGAGACCGATTGTCGGTTCATCCAGAAATATAATAGGAGGATTATGCAACAGCGCAGCGGCCAAATCCGCCCTCATTCGCTGTCCAAGCGAGAGCTTGCGGGCAGGCAAATGCAGAAATTGATCGAGATCCAATAGCTCGATGAAACGCTCCATATTCCTATCGAACATTTCCCGGGGAATGGAATAGATATCCTTCAGCAGCGAAAATGACTCCCTAATAGGTAGGTCCAGCCATAGCTGCGTCCTCTGACCGAAAACAACGCCGATGTTGTAGGCATTCGTCATCCGATTCTGATGCGGAATCTTCCCATTTATGCGAACCGAACCCGAGGTCGGAACCAATATTCCCGACAGCATTTTGATCGTGGTCGATTTCCCCGCGCCATTCGGCCCGAGAAAAGCAATCGAATCTCCTTTGTTAATCGTGAAGCTGATATCGCTTACAGCGCATTTATCTACATATCTCTGCGTATATAAATGCTTGATTGCCCCCTTCAAACCCGGCTCTCTAATCGCTTGCCGGTATGTCTTGTTCAGCCTGTCCACGATAATCTGACTCATGCTAACCTCCGCCGTTATTTTGTATATATTCACTTAACCAATGGTACAACGTAGATATCTTCATCTCTCCATTGTAAGAGAAAATAGCAGGGATCAATAGCCGACAATCCGATTATTTCTGGTGTTATCCCACACAATTGGAAGTTAGAGGAAAACGGAGGAGCGACGAAAAAAATGTCGAAACAGGGTTGATTAACGGTAGGTAATTTGACATGGCATGTCGAAGTATTAATCGACAAAACTCGGGGTCCTTCTGCATCGATGTTCACTTTCTGGAGCGTCCGGTTCAATAGTCCCAAGTTTTACTATTTTATAAGGAGGAACATCAGCAGATGAGAAGAAGACTACTTTGCATAATGCTGGCACTGATGCTGTGCTTGCCTTATGCCGTCGCGAACGCGGAATCGGGTGCCGCGACGAAGACGTCGCAGGACTTCTCCGACTTGAAGGATTTGGATGCGGCTACGAAGGCCAAGTTCGACGCCCTCATCTCGGCAGGGGTTTTTGACGGTGTCAGCGACACCAGCTTCGGATTAAAGGAAGAGATGAACCGCGCCCAGTTCGCCAAGGTCGCTGCACTGATCTTCGGACTCGAAGTGAACAACGACCTGCAGACATCCAGCTTTAGTGACGTGAACAGCGATGATCCTGCTAACGGTTATGCTTTGCCTTATATTGAAGCGGTGAAGACTGCGGGCATTACGGACGGCTATGGAGAAGGCACCTACAATCCGGCAGGAAAAGTGACCAAGGAGCAGCTGGCAACCTTCCTCGTTCGAGGCTTAGGTCAGCGCGAGGAAGCGGAAGAGACTCCCGGCGTTAACGACGACACGGTTTCCGACTGGGCGAAAGGCTATGTGGCGCTTGCCCTCGACCAGAAATTGTTGACGAATGGCGACGATGGCAAATTCGGCGGGCAAGCGAACGCGACGCGCGATCTGCTAGTCACCGGAGCATACGAAGCCAAGGAGCAATTCGTAGAGATTAAACAGAACGAAGAGAAGGAAAAAGAGGAAGCAGCAGCAAAAGAGGCTGCGGAGAAAGCAGCGCTCGAGGCGCAGCAGAGAGCCGCAGAGGAAGCCGCTGCGAGAGCGGCAGCCGCTCAGCGCAATAAGCCGACAGCAAGTCCGGCTGGCGGCGAGGTTGCTGCGGGCACAACAGTCACGCTCAGCACGGCGGCAAATAGCGCGGAAATCCGCTATACAACGGACGGCAGCACGCCAACCAAGAGCAGCGCGCTCTACAGTACCGCGATTCCCGTTAGCGTTGATATGACGATTAAAGCGATCGCCTATAGCGGATCGAGTGCGAGCAATGTTATGAGCGAGAGCTACACCGTTACCCAGCCGGCAGCGGCGGAGACTCCGACCGCGAGTATTGCGGGCGGCGAGGTCATTGTCGGAACGAAAGTGGCTCTGAGCTCGGCAACCGTGACCGCGTCGGTCTACTATACAACCGACGGCAGCACGCCAACCATCTCCAGCACACTGTACACGGAAGAGATAAGCATTGACAGCGATATGACGATTAAGGCGATTGCTGTGAAGGACGGAATGGCAAACAGCGATATCATGAGCGAGAGCTATACCGTAATCGAGAAGGTTGCGACTCCGTATGCTAGTATTGGCAGTGGTGAGGTTGCTATGGGCACATTGGTGACACTAAGCACGGACACTCCTGATGCGGAAATTCGCTATACAATTGATGGGTCTGATCCAAGTGAATCTGGTACAGACATGCTGACCTTTGTTTATCATGAAGGTGGATTTTCCATTGGCGGGCCAGTCACTTACAAAGTAATCGCTGTGAAGGACGGAATGGCCGTCAGCGATACGCTTATTCTCATGTTTACGATTCCGGATGAATTGAGAATTGATGATTTCCGTTACGAAGACGGCAAGTTTATTGTGCAGTTTAACAAAGCAGTATCTGAAGCAACCGCAGAGACCTCCGGCAACTATTCGCTGAATACGATGGAGGATGGAAGTGGACTTGCACCAGCGTCCATCACAGCAACCTTGCTTTCTAGCGGAACTGAAGTAGAACTGGATGCGGGAGATTGGTATGCAACTCTATCAGAAGGCGATACCATTTACCTGACCGTGACCAATGTGCAAAGCACCGGCGGTCAACCGATTACAGGAAATACAGAAGAATTAATGAAGGTTCCGGACTCCGGAGGCGGCTATATTCCACCTGATATTCCTGATATTCCTGTAATACCTTAATAGAAGAAAAAACGCCTGACGGCGTACTTTGAAAACAGCGACTTGTTCTAACGGACTTTCTGTCCTCTTAGCCAGCGTTTTTCAATTCCCGCTTGCTCTAACGGACTTTTTGTCCTCTTAGACAACCGTTCGAGCGAAAAAACAACGGGATTAACCAGCTAAGAGGCGAAAAGGTCCGTTAAAAATCCGGGCTGGCTGAAATGAGCTTCTAAGGGTCGAAAAAGTCCGTTACAGCAGCAAGCATTCATGCCCCTAGAATTTTTTAATTTGTGACGGTAACTGGAACCCAGGCCCCTTCATTGGGGCCTGGGTTTTTATTGGATTTGCCTTCATGATCTATTTTTTACAAGCTTTATAAGATAGCTTATCTCCGGTACATCTAATACTCAGAATCTATTCCAGTGCCAGAAGAGGCAAATGAATGGTCAGCAAGCATCCCTGCTCTTCTTCATCGGATCTGAGCCACAACTGCCCTTCCAACTCCTGCACTCTCTCCACCATAGCCCGCAAACCAAAGCCAACCTTACTGTCCGTGTAGGGATGACCGTCATTCCACAGCTCGAACGTAACATACCCTTCAGCTGTGTACAATTTAAATTGAAACTGAGTACCCTGCCCATGCCGAATGCCGTTCGTAAGCCCTTCCTTGAGAGACTGATAAAGCGATCTTTGCTGAGCAGACGTAAGATCTGGTATCGAATTAATCGAATAGGTGACGGAAACCCCTGTCGTCTCCATCGTCTCTTCAAGCAACTGCTCCATCGCCGCCTCCATTGGAAAAGCTCTGTCCTCATGTCGGATCATACGAACGGATTCGCGGATTTCATCGAGCCCTTTGCGAACGAGAGACTGAGCGAGCTTCGCTTTCTCAATGCCAAGCTCCTTCCCTCTGTCCAGCAACATGATGGATGCTTCCAATTGCACGATTGATGCCGTTAACGTATGTCCAACATGGTCATGGATATCCTGAGAGATGCGCGTTCGCTCCATCATGACAGATACCTCCGCCAAAGCCTCTGCACGTTCCCGAACGGAAGCTCTTAACCGATCCGTCGTCTGCTCCAGCTCACGGGTGCGTTCCTGCACAAGCAATTCAAGTCTAGTCGTCAGCCCTATCAGTCTTAATTGCAAGCGAACGCGCGCTAGCAGCTCATGCCTTGCCGTTGGCTTTGTGAGATAGTCGTTCGCGCCAACCTCGAAGCCCTCCAGTAAATCTGTCAACCGATCTCGCGCAGTTAATAAGACAATCGGCAGCTCATGAACATCATGCCGCTGGCGAATCAATCGACATACTTCATACCCATTCAAATCCGGGAGCATAATATCCAGAAGAATCAAATCGGGCGGCGATGCCTCGATATCTGCCAACGCCGTCGCTCCCGTGGAAGCCTTCCTTATACGAATAGGCAACGCGGACAAGTAGCTTTCCAGCACCTGAAGATTGACGGGCTCATCATCCACGATAAGGACGGTCAGTTTCGCCAATTCCGCATCTTCTGAGTAATTTGCTGCAGGATGATTCCCCTCGGCAACTATTGATGCACCAATTTCCAATGAACGATTCCAATCCAAATTAGCCGGCACATACGCTGGCGGGTCAATCACTGGACGATTTGTCATTGTTGCCTCTTCATTTGAGACATCCTCTGTTGCCACAGGCAGGGTAAAGATGCAAGTTGTCCCTTGCCCCTGCGTTGATCGCAGTGCCAGATGCCCGCCATGCAGTTCTGTCAGCTTGCGTGTAATAGAGAGACCGAGGCCAGTGCCTCCCCGATTGACGGATCCATCTTGTTCAAAGGGCTGACCTAATCTTGCAAGGACTTCCTCGGCAATGCCTATGCCCGTGTCAATAATAGACACCGCTATCCAGCGTCCCGTTACTTGGGCGCGAACGGTAATGCTGCCTTGATCTGTGTATTTGACGGCATTGCCAATCAAGTTATACAAGATTTGCTGCAATCGATTCGCATCCGCCCAGGCATGCGGCAAATCCGGATCTACTTCACTATGAAGCGTAATATCCTTCTTCGCAGCAATGATCTGGAACACAGCGAGCACGCTGTTAACGGCATGTTCCATGGAAACAGACGCTAATTCCAGATTGATATCTCGATGATTCAGCTTCGAGAGGTCCAGAAGATCATCGATCAAACGAGCGAGACGCCTGCCGCTGGATACGACAAGACTCAGGTGCTCCCGCGCTTTCTCGTCCATCGTGACGGTCTGGCCATCAAGAAGCGACTCTGTTAATCCAATGATGCCATGAAGAGGCGTTCTTAATTCATGAGAGGTATTGGCAAGAAACTCGCTCTTCAATCGATCAACCTCTTGTAATTGATCATTCTGCTCTTCCAGACGGGAAGTATAATCATGTAATTGAGATCTTGCTCGTATGACAAGCACGATTCCTATAATGAAGATCAATAGGAATAACGAGAGCAGCACAATATGATTCAACAATTGATAGATTGGAGCCGGGAGGTAGCGAAAAGCGAGATCATTGAATTTTGGAAATGTGAATACAAGACGATCGAACGAAACGCAAAGAAGCACAAGGAGCATTCCTGTCGTTAACCGCTTCCATTCATTGCGACGATGCTCAAAGGCGCGCAAGATGGTGAACAGCACATACGGCGCGGCAAGCAGAATAACGCCAAATAAATACACCATTGATTGCTCATAAAGCCGAGGCGCAAAGATTGAGCTAATCGCAGACCAGAGAGATAGAGCTAGAAACAGCTTGCGCAGATTCCGAAAGCCGCCGCTCTTCCTCTCTTCCGCCAATCTTTCCATTATCCCGCTTGAAGCCCAGGCCACAACAGGATTGCCTATGCCGCCATAGAATGCTAATCCGGGCATTTCCAAGTAAATCGAGAAGAGCGATGTATTACACAAGGAAGAATAGCCCGCTGCAAAAGTAAGGATTGCGAAATAGACATACATGCGATTTCGTTCATAGAACAACCATGCTCCTGCTGCGAGAACCATCATGAACAAAAAACAAATGGATAGAATCAAACGTATCGCATCGATCCTAAGGAAGGTTCCCAGCAAATCCTCCTGCGTTCCTGCGTAGATATGGCCGATCGGCTCCAAATCATCGTCGCTCGGCCATATTCGCAATTGCAGCATGAGTCCTTCTGCATGCTCAGGAAGAGCAACCTCATTCCAGGTTAGCATCAAGCTTTGCCGAGACTCATGGCTCATCGATCGATCCAGGACAAGCTTATCGTCCAAATACACCTCATAATGTGAGAGTCCGCGAAACTTCAATTCGGAAGGTCCAGTAATTTGATCAATCTGGGGAGGCAGAGGTCTTCTCACCCATAAAACCTCTCCTGCCCTATCCCTATGAGAAGCCGCTTCCTTCAATACTTCAGAAAGCGGTCGCCACATAGCTCCTTCCTTATCCTGCATTCCATTCTCAGCCGGAAGACTTGACCATACCGCTTCCCATTTGTCCGGAGCGAATAGAGAGTATAGTTGAATCGAGTTCGATACTTCCGTCGCCTTCTGAAAAGGATTCAGGAGGGCGGTTAAGATCATAATCATCAAAGAAACTCCAATAAGGCCAATGATCCAGCGAGAGCGGGGCATATAATTCCTCACAGACCCACTCGTCATGGATGTTCAAACATTTCGCGCAGTGTCATCATGGCAACGGTTCGATCTCGAGTTCCAAGCTTGGCGTAAACACTGCTTACATAATTTTTCACTGTCCCTTCACTCATGAAGAGCAAGCTTGCAATCTCTTTGTTCGTCTTTCCTTCCATCATGGCTCTTCCGATCTCCTTCTCCTTTTCGGAAAGCTTAACACCTTTCGCTTTCAGCCGGCTTGCCCCCACCAGAGCTTGAGCCGAGACATCAGAAGAGGTGATTCTGGCAGCAAGTCTTGAAGCAACGGAAGAAGGGAGAAGCAGATCTCCCTTAACAGCGTCCCTAATTGCTTGAGCCAGCTTTTCGCCTGGAATATCCTTCAGCAAGAAGCCCGTTGCGCCGCCTGCCAGAGCATCAATAATGTAACCGTCATCTGCAAAAGTGGTCAGAATGAGAATGACAGAGCCGGGCTGAGAGGCCTTAATCTGCTTGGTGCACTCTATGCCGTCCATGCCCGGCATGCGTATATCCATCAAGACGATATCCGGCTTAAGCTCGAGCGTCATAGCCAATGCTTCTTCGCCATCGCGTGCCATTCCGACGACCTGCATATCCGGCTGCAAGCTTAAGATCGTGTCCAGACCGTCTCTCATTAACGTCTGATCATCCGCCAATACAATTGAGATCACATCATTGTGCTCCTTCCAAATTGAACCTGCATATGAACAATTATACGACGAATATTTTCAGCCAGCCATCACCAATTGCAGATTCATCCATCCACTTGCCTCCACTGTACTTGCCGGATGTTAAGCTGTCGTTGACTGCTGAGGTCAACCATTCGTAAGTGGAATAGTCAGAGTTTCTCACTTGACCAAGCACGATTGCATAAGAAGCGCCATTTATTAAACCCGTATAGGTTAGCGGAACATCTATGACTGCGAAATCCTCGCTGATAGAGCTTGCCGGTACGGTGATGGTTTTCAGTGCCGATCCGCTTGGCTTATTATTCTTAGTCGCATACAGACTTACCGTCATGTTGCTGGTATTGCCGAATTTTCTCACATTCACTTGAATCTTCTCTATCGTCTGCTTCGCATTCGCAACGAACATCTGCCATCTCTTCAACTGATCGCGACTTTCTCCGAAGGTATAGCCGAATGTTCCGTTATGGGAAATATCAATAACAGAAGATGAAGATTGTTGCATCGCGATTGCAACCGGGTTCGTCCAGTCACTTGCATCCCCATGATTATTGACGGCTCTGATTCGATAAGAATGGGTAGAACCCGGCGCAAGGCCGCTATGAATGTAGGATAACTCTGCAGTCGAGATGTAAGGGCCTTCTCCATCAATCTCTATCTCGTAAGACTGAGCTCCCTGCACTGATTGCCAGCTTAACAGAGCAGAATCCGTACTTGCTGCAACAACCGTCGCACCTGCAGGAACAGCAGGAATTTGTTGCTGCGGCTCAACGCTTTGCGCGACATGCAGCTTCATCCATCCATCGCCTATATGAGATTCATCCACCCATTCCGTAACGGTTTGTTTGCCGTAATCATAACCGCCGAACACATCATAACCGGCAAGCCATTCATAGATTCCGCCGTGCCCCGGAGTTGATTGTCCCAGCACAATGGCATACTTGACTCCAGCAATCAATCCGTCATAGGAGAGAGGAGCGCTCACTGCGGCATAATCCTCCGTTACCTCGCTCGAAGCAATTGTTGAAGAGGCTAGCACAGAGCCGGAAGGTTTGTTATCCTCTGTCGCATAGAGCTCTACCGTCACCTGTCCCGGCAAACCTGCTTTTCTAAGCATAATCTCTATCCTTGTTAGAACGGGATAAGAATCTGCAATAAACGTCTGATAGCGCTTGACCTGATCGGCTGCCTGCCCGAATGTGTAGCCGCTATTTCCGTTATGGGAAAGATCAATGATGCTGGTCGGTGGAGCTTGCGGCGTCTTTACAGTTGTTCGATTACTCCATTCACTTCTACCGCCGCTGTTGATCGCTCTTACTCTATAACTATGGGTTGATTGAGAAGCCAATCCGTTATGCTCATAGGAAGTAAGGCTGCCATTATCCAGAACCACGCCATCAACCTCAAGCTCATATTTCGTTGCGCCAGCGGAAGTTTCCCAGCTCACAAGCACAGCAAAACTGCTCGTTGCGTCTGCGGAGATTTGCTCAGGCGTCTGCGGCGGCGGCGGCGGCACATCGGTAACCGCGCTGACAGGATTGCTCCAAGAGCTCATGCCAACATTATTCTTCGCCCGGACACGATAGACATGGGTTGAACCTTGCTCCAGCCCTTCGTGAGTATAGGCAATGCTTGGGCCGTTATTCTGGACGACACCATCCACTTCAATATCATAGCTGGAAGCAAAGTCTGACTTGCTCCATTGCAGAGCAATCGAGGTTGTGCCTGTTGCTTGTGCTGACACATTAGCCGGTGCGGACGGCGCCTCCGTCGGCAGAGGCGGAGCCGTCACAAACTTGGCTAGGAGCTTCGCATAAGCGGCTTGATAATAGATGCCATTCTCTGTAATCTCCCATGACGCGTCGACGTTATTCGGCCACTCCCATGAGATGCCATTCCAATCCTTATACATCTTCTGCATGGGTTGACCCAATGGAGGAGCTGAAGTTCCGCTATATTGTGTGCTCGGCCCGCCTGGCACGAAGCCGGGAGGCGCGAGATCCCACTGCGAGCCATCCGCAAACCAGCTATGGTAGATTTGAGAAATGGAATGCTCTGCTCCATACTCGCTCATATTCGTCAGATACGTGAAGCCATTCGGATTTACGCCATGAAAGTAATGCAGGATGTTCTTAGCGCGTTTGTCGTAGTTCTCCTTCTTGCTCGGATTAATCTCATATTGAACGAAGTCATAAGCAGTTGCGCCCAGACGGGCTCGAACCTGGAGACTGCCCCAATGATAGGAGAAATCAGGCACGAAGGCTCGATACAAATCATCATCGTCATGGAAAGCCTCGTCGAAATCCTGCACATCCCGTCTTTCCAATATATAGGATCTCACTGCCGGATCAGCATTCGGAAGCGTCGTATAGAACATGACACCATCCGCTTGTTCCCCATAATACATACCCCAGTAACCATCACTTAGCGGCCATGTCGATTTGTAATTATTTTTGAATTCGGAATGAAATCTGTCCTCGCCTGTTAAGGCATATAAGTACACAGAAGCAATCGTTGCGATCTGCGCTTGGCTCTGCAGCGACATATCCGCGTCTCCGGCTTCAATCTCTCCTTTGTCTGCATCATCGGATTTAGGATTCGCCTGGTACCAGTCCCATGCCTGAACAGCCCGTTGCTGCAAATCATCGGCATAGCTCTTTAAGGAAGGAAACTCCCTGTAAACAAGTGCTGCATGAGCAAAATTAAGAGCCGTTACAATCGTCGAAGAAGACGCCTTGGGCAAGTAATAGCGATAGCTCGTAATGGCGCTCGGCGGATTCGCGAATTCACCTATTTGGCCGCTGCTCGGCACCCCTACTTTTAAGAGAACGCCCCCATCGTTCTCCTGCATCTTTATTAGCCAATCGAGTTCCCACTTCACTTCATCCAATACATCCGGAATGCCGTTTCCGGATTCCGGGATATCGTAATCATCCGTGAAGATATCCGGGTTCTGCTCATATGCGGATAGAAGCTCATTGACGGGCTGCGCTGTGTAGGTCACATATTTATTGAAATCGCCTGCATCCATCCAGCCGCCGGATAGATCTCTTTCCGTAGCGGGGTTGTTCCGATCGAATACATTTCTAGCCTCCGAATCTTGATGAGGGCCGAGGAAAGCTGCTCCATCCGCATAGGCAGCGCCTGCATGCTCCGGCAAATGCGGTGTCCCAATTCTCTGATAATAGAACGTCTTGATCGCAGCCTTTAATACGTCCTTATACACATTCTTGTTAATTGCGAAATCGAAGGACTTGGAATTGTTCTGTGGATCCCAGAGATAATATTCTCCTTCTGCTGTTACAGAAGAGAAGTCGAACCACCAGCCGCGATCCCCCGAGGAGGACTGTGTGGAGCCGTTATTCCATAGGACTGGCTCTCCTGTAAACACAGTATCATCATCGCCAACTCTTCTTACTTCAAGAGTCGGACCAGGCATATATGCATCTGCACTGTTATAGCCCGATTGCGGATCTACCAACACGGCAACTTTGTCGTCTTCCGGTCTATAGCCGAACTGATCGATCATCATATATTTTTGCAAACTGACAGGAGGACCAGATGTCTGAGCCTGTGCAGCGGGAACAGCTCCAAGGAATAGATTAATTAGCAACAGCAGTGGAAGAAAGACTTGCAGACTTTTCTTATTCAACGTATAACTCCCCTTTACATCACCTTAATTCAGCTTAATTCATGGCCAATCCGCCATTTACCCTTGTGTACGTGCCCGTTAGGAACCGGCTTTCTTCACTTGCAAGGAAGGCAATCATACCTGATATATCATCCGGCACAGCTACACGCTGGAGAGGTGTCATTGCCGCAACCTGCTGCTTAATCGATTCAGGGGTATGAGCAGATGCCTCGGTCTGGACCAGTCCCGGCGATACCACATTCGCTGTAATGCCAAGAGGAGCATATTCCAGCGCTACATACTTCGCATACGCATTGAGGGCGGACTTGGCTGAGCCATGCGCAGCCATATAAGGCATTGGAGAGTCCGCAGCATTACTCGATATATAAATCATTCTTCCATATTTCCGAGCGATCATCGCAGGAAGCACCGCTTGCGTCAACGTGAAGGAAGCCTTCATTTCGCTATTCAGCTTCTCCGCAAACTCCTCCCAGCTCATTTCGCTAAGAGGCTTCATAACAAAGGGCATATTCGCATTGCAAACAAGAATATCGATTTCGCCAAGTGTCGCTTCAACATGAGCGACGGCAGCAGCTACCTGTTCGGAATCCCGGACATCCGCTCTTACAAGCTCCGCCTCGCCTCCCCCGCGACGAATTCGTTCGACGATTTCCTCTGCCTTTTCGCTTTGCTGAACATAATTCACTGCAATTTTTGCGCCTTGCTCGGCTAACTTCAATGCTGTGGATGCCCCGATTCCTCGAGCACCCCCCGATATAAAAGCTACTTTTCCTAATAAATTCATTTGCCATTCCTCCATTAAATTAAAATTGAGAGTTGAGAAAGTCCCCAACATTTAAAAGTAGGGTTTCATTACCATTAGAATTAGGAGCACAATGCCTAATAACGAAGCTGCTTCATACAAGCGATTGATACGAGCTAGCATCTTTGTCCTGGTTACGGTTCGTGCAGGATCTGATCCCCCCGTTTCCTCTTGCTTCAGAAGCTGATCTAGCTTCGCCGCCTCAGGACTAAGCATGCCTACTACGATAATCTGAATGATCACATACAGAATAAGCGACAGCAGGATCCACGGATCCACGAATCTCCACTCCATAAGCGCGACCAGCAACACACCTGAGACAACGGCAATCGATCCCCCGATTTTCGGGAAATAATTCAAAGTCTGCATAAGCGCGAGCGACTGCTTAAGCTGATTCGTCTGCGCGCTTCTCCTGAACAACACATGGCCGAAATAGGTCGGACCGATACCCAGAAAAGCAGAAACCACATGAATCACAACAAGCCATTCCATTCCCTAACACTCCCTTGTTTCATAATCATGGTTCAACATTTGTTTGCATGGCTTCACTCTGTGATGAGCCCCATGCGATCAAGCATTCGGTACAGAATAACTGCGGCCTCACCTCGCTTCAGCTTCGCTCTAGGGGCAAGCATCGTCGGCGACAATCCCTTCAGCAAGCCTTCCTCGACGGCAGCCTGCATCGCGGATATTGCCCATTCGGACACAGAATCCGCATCTTGAAAGGATTCCAATGCTTTGGAAGAAGCGATTGTTCCGGCACTTGGGAAGGTTCGATACAGAATCAATGCAAGCTCTTCCCGAGTGACTGGTTCGCCCGGCCGGAAACGCCCCTGCGAGCCCTGAACAATCCTGAGACTTGCCGCGAGCTCGACTGCTTCCTCATACCAGGATCCGCTCTTCACATCCGCGAAAGTCCCGCTCCCCATGCTTTCATGCGCGTCCGCTTCCGATAGCTTCCCAGCAGCGCGAAGGATAGACAAGATAAGCGTTACAGCTTCCGCTCTTGTCAGTTCGCGTTCGGGTTCGAATCGACGGGGCGAAGTTCCCTGCAAGAGTCCCCTGCTCGCAAGCACCTCCACCTCTTGGCGACTCCAATGGTTCACCATATCGGAGAAGTCAGACTCTCTCAGGAATAAGGCATACGTCCCCCACTCGGATATGTCCGCACGAACCGTTAACTTCGATGGGTTAACAATTCCGCCTACATAGACCCACTTGCCAGGGTTATCCTCATTCTGCCGGTAGAGACCTGCCTTGCGAAGATCTGCCTTCTTCAACAAGCTCCCATCCACTATCGCTTTCAAGGAGATTCGCTTCAGCGGCGTTAGCTCGGATTGAAGAGTGAATGCCTCGCTCATCGGTGTCATACCGGGGGGAATCATTGCCGCGCCAAGATCATACCGCTTCACTTGGAGTTCTCCAGAAGCCTTGAATGTATTGGCAGGCCATTTCAGGGTGAGAGCTTGATTGAACAAAGCTGACTCCTTCGCCGCGGAGGTCAATGTAATCTCCGCCAATTGTGGATCTGAATTTGTATTCCCGCCTCCACCCTTGCCGCCGCCATTATCCTCTGCCTGATCCATAAATGAGAGGCCTTGCGAGCCGTTAAGTCGAATATCGAAGGTTCGCAATTTGATTTCATACTCTTTGGATGCATTAAGCTGGAGCAAACGGGCTTCCTGTTTGCCTTTCGCCACCAAGAGCCCTTCGCTATATTCGGAAGCGCCTTTCACGCGATAGGCCAGCTGAACATGGTGGAAATCATCATCGATTGGATCCGTCCAACGGATAAGGAGTTGATCTCCCTCCCACGCAGCCCTTGGTTTGTTGACCTCGCCAGGCGGCGTCAAGTCTACTATCGGCGTTGCGACTGCTTTGGTAGCGAACGCCTCCGTTATTCCCGCAGATTCATTCCCGTTTCCGTCCACGGTTGTGAGAGTCAAATGATAAGAAGTTCCCGGACAAAGTCCCTCGAAGGACGCGCTGCTTCGGTCAATGCCAACCTCAATTTCAATTGACCCGCATGTTGAAATTCCTTGAGGCGAAGCCGTCAACCGGTACATGCGGCCATCTCCCGTAGCCCGAGGCGTCCATTTCGCAAGCAATTGACTAGACCCTGACGTTAAGCGGAGATCGGCTGCCGCCTGATCAAGCATTGTGCCTGCGGGAAGCACGGTCATGTCCATTGCCGCTTCCTGCCCCATACCGACATGGGCATAGCTCTGCACATGTGACAATATTCGCATGCGGTATATCTCACCGGCACGGAATGCTTGATCCGGAATGAAACGGAAGCTTCTTGCGAGCAGTTGTCCATGTTCATCCGTCTGCGCATCCACAGCCTCGACCCTTCCGCCGACCGCATCCCCTTTGGCGTTCTCAACGATGATTCCCGAGGCCGTAACGGAATTCGCAAGCATGTATTTGCTGAATACCATTCCAATTGCTCGACCTTCAACCGCACGCCCGATTGTCGGTATCGGCGGCTGCAAGGAGATCATCCCGATATTCACATCGAAATGCGGAGGCAGCACCTCCAGATCAGCGCTTTGCGCGGTCTGGTAGCCTTCCTTCGTATAGAGAACTCGCCAGCGACCCTCCGGCACATCCCAGCCGTATTTGCCTAATGAATCGGTGATCAAAGGATTTTGCTGTCCGAACCAATCCGCATCCCACTCGCTCCAAACCGCCTGATCGCCCAGATTCTCTTGCAGCAATGTCGCCTTAACCCCTTCAAGCCGATTGCTTGGCAGCGCCTCGTAGACATATCCGCTTGGATCCCAAATCCATACCGGGTCAGCAACCTTATTCTGCGGCTCATCTTCTTCCTTGTCTTTCCTCTTCTTGCAGCGGTCAATAGCGCCCGCGGCGGCCATATCATCCCGCCACTTCTTGTCTGCCTCGAACTCCTTCTTCAAGTCGTCCAGGTTCGATTTCCAATTACTCATCACAGCATCATTAATCGCGGTCATATAGGCAGCTGCGGAGGCTGTAGCCCATGTCGGCAGCTTGGATAAAGCGACTCCCGCCACCAGTCCAATGCCGGTAATCGTATTTTTGACCACCAAACCCGCGCTGGCCATATCGAATAAACTCTCCGTCTGCTTCACGTAATAATTGACATTGGGCGCATAGCATTCATTCTGAATGACGTAATCCTGAAACTGCAGGAGCTGATCGGCATAATCCAGGAAATCCATCGTATCCGATACATAGCTCTTCAAGGTGCCGAAGTAGCCGAACGCTTTGTTGAACGACTCCGCTTTCGGGAACGCGACGGAGAAGGTAATGCCCAGATAATCCGTAGACAGCTCAGGTCCCGGTCCCGGCTCGGGGTCGGCTTGCAGAGCAAGAACCTTCCATTCCTTGAGCAGTTGCGGCGTTAAAGCGCTTCGTGCGATGCTGCCCTTCACGACGAGCGTCCCCGTGTTATAATCCCAGGTCGGCTCGAAGCCCACATAGGGGCCTGAATATTCCGACCGCTTCTCATATTTGACGCTCATCCGCACGTTCGCTTCAATTGCATCCTCGTCGGGATATACAACACTGAATGTCGGTGTGTACGCGGCTTGCGGATCAGGCCCTTCCGTACCGGCATCTGCAACGCTCTCCTTGATCTCTCCCCAGTTGGCGGCAAGATGCGATTGCTGCGCTTCCCACTCTTCGGAAGCAGGCGCTTCAACGCTTATCGGCATCGAGGTCGGAGTCGTGTCGTAGCTGACGAATATGCCTGATCCCATCTCATAGCTCGCCGGAATCACCGCTTCGAATTGACCTGGAGATTCCTCTGTCAATGGAGCAGATAATTGTCCGAATGAGACAACGGGATTGGATATTCGATTCGAATTCGACATGCTAAGTTTGACAAAGATGGATTGGCCGGGAACAACAACAAAGGGGAACCGGGAAACTCCCTCTTCAGGATGGAAGACAGCCGCCCGTCCGCCATCTTGTTCAATTGACATGTTCGTAATGGCCGGCGCTTCCGAATCGATCTCAACCAGCTGGGATCGTGATTCTGCGTAGCCGGATGCAGTCTGTACCTTCGCCGTCAAGCGATAGCTCGGCAGTTCCTCCCAAATCAAGCCTTCCGGTTTATCCGGCAATGTAACCTTCGCTGTCCATAGCCCGCCTTGGGTAGCTTGAGCGCTGCCAATAAGCGACATGCTCGCATAGATCAATACCTGCTTGCCCGCCGGGGCTCGGCCGCTCACCGTCAATGTCTTCTGCTTCACCAACTTAGGCGCTTCCAGCGTCACATCGCCTGCATGGATATAGGCTGCTCCGATCGTTTCCTCTACGACATCCGAGTCTTCATCTACCTGATAGCGAGCGGAAAGCTGCTGCAGCGATTGTTCCTCCATATGGTTATCGATGGTTACGCGGTAGGATACAATGCCCTTTGCACCGGGAGCCAAGTCGCCAAGCATAATGGCATAGCTGCCCCCGCCTTCCTCCGTCACTTCTACAGGAGCTTTGTTCAAGGTGACGCTGTTGGTCAACAATGAAGAACCGGCTGCAACTTCAATGACAAGCTGCGTATTCGTAATGGCCTGCGATCCATTCAACTGATACTCCGCTCTTAAAGTAACGGCTTCGCCAAGCGATGCTCTCAAATCTCCTAACGAATATCCGTTGCCTGGCTGTCCCGCGAACAATCGCGTATTCCCTGATAGATGGATTGGAGGCAGAGTGATTCGCTGACCTTGCGAGACCTCGAATTCTGTTCTGTATATTTCAATGAAATGCTGATTATAAAATTTAAGCTGGTAAAAACCCGCTTTCGAGAGGGACTCAGTGAATGCCCCTGACTTAGGAAGGGTTTGATTACGCATCGCGGACCAATGCTCGCTGCTGTCGCCGCGCCACATGATCTGCATTGATTGAACGGTCTCCGTCCCGGAAATAGAGCCGGTGATCTGCGCGACCTCTTCCAATCTAAGCGCTGCCGTCGCTTCTCTCTTGGTATCAAGCACGACCGTGTCGCAAGAAGAGGCGAGCCCCGCTTCAATGCCGTTGGCGCAAATTTCGAAAGCATCGCCAGGCGTCCCATACACGGGAATTCCTTTTTCGTTGACGCTGTTCGCCCGGGCTCCCCCGGATTCATTCAGAATTTTGACAGTAAGGCCATAGTGAATGGCGCTTCTCCAGTCCGTGATGGCGATGGGTGTCAAGCTTCCATCGATGTTCTTCATCTGGACATCCAAATCTATCATTCCGAAGCCTTGTGCAGTAAGCGCCAAATGGATAGACTTGGTTTCCGATTCCTGCAGCGTTATTGGAATAAGCTTGGGCAGGGCATACAAGGGCTGCGCCTTCCGGTCCGCGAACAGGTCGTAATCCCCCGCCGGAACGCGAAGCTGATAGCGCCCTTCCGAATCGGTGACGCTTTGAGCAGCTACTTTGCCATACTTTGTCAATGCTTGAACGATCACTCCGGTTACAGGTTTATCCTGTAAGGAAGCGATGCCGCCAACGATGGCGTAATCCAGATTGACGAGCTTGATCTCTTTCTGCTGATAGCCCGCTGCCAGCGTATAGATTGCAGGTGGCGGCGATTGGTAAGGCGAAGATACGACGGCGCGCACTTCAATTTCGTCCCCCATCGAGAATTGGAATGGAATGTCCAGACTTCCTCCCGGCAAGGTTTTCCCGCTGTAGATTAGCTCGCCTTCCCTCTTGCGAATTTCGAGCCGAATATTGGCTAATGCTGTGCCGCCCTCATCAACGACAGATACCCCAAGCTTCGCCGAAGGATTGACAGCGATAGGCAGCTCGCTTTGTTCCCCGGGCTTTACGACAATGCCCCCTCTCTCCGACAACAGATTTCCCGAGGCGTCCGTAATACGGATCTGGTAGTCCTCCGCGCCGGCAACTGGAATAACCGCTTCAAGAGATTCCGGGAATACGGCGGCATTGCCGGCTCGCTGCCCGCCGCTCCACAGATGCACCTTCGCGCCTTGAAGCAGCTCGGGAGCTGCTGTTGTCAAGCTTACCTTCAAAGCTCCCGCAACTTCGATTGGAGCAATGATTGCTTCCTTCCCCTCAGTGGGCTGACCTGCCAATTCTACTCGAGCCGATACAATTCGAACGGCGTCTTCCGGCACTGTCCAATCCGCGCGATACGCTCGCGGTTCGGCAGCATCAGCAATGAGCGAAACAGATGCCGATTGCGTACCCGTCTGACCAACACTTTCATATACAATGTCCGCCTTGAGTTCAAGACCTTGCTCGGCAAGCGAGCGGATGATTATGTTCCCGCCTATAGGAACATCGCCATTTACTTGACTTGGAAGCTCCAGACTTGCTTTCGTGATCTTATCTTTCGGAGGAGGCTCTTGCTCCTGACAGCGCTCCAGGCAGACATAGACCAATTGAGCGCCTTCCGGTCTGCCGGGATCGCCCTCATACTCCTCGTACGGGGCGTTCCAGAATTCATATACACCCCGGCTGCCATCGCCTGTTAGTCTAGCTTCACTTGCATCAAGCAGCTTCCCCAAATAGCGATATTGATTGGTCTGTGTCGTATCAAACAGCAGTTCTCCTCTTGTTCGATAGGGCTCTTGTGAAGTGCCGGGATCGTAATTATAGAAGCCCAAGTATACGTAACGACCGTTCGTCGTTAGCTTCGGCACATCCAAGCTAATAAGGGAGCTTCCCCTCGTCTGCCACACTTGCTCCACTTGACCGGAACTGAGGTCTAGCAAGCCTGCTCGAAGACCTCGCGCATTTACGAACATGCGGTAAGAGATATAGCGGCCATCCTCGGATAAGTTAGGCCAGGTCACATCGATCGGATATCGTTCGTTATTCCAGACTTCCTCAACAGGAATATATTGCATTGCGCCGCTATTCGTATCATAGAGGTAGAGATTGCTCATGGAGTTGTCCTCAACCTCCGGAGGAATCAGCTCCGTTGAAGTCGTGACGAATGCGATATAATGACCATCTGCGCTGATTGCGCCATGCTTGCTTTGCTCGCTTCCTTGCTCTCCATTCCAAGCTACGCTGATTCGTTTCAGCCTGTTCGCCTCCGGAAGCGCAGCATCGTACAGATAAACGTCTTTAACTTCGTTGGTATCTTCAGTGCTATAAGCAAAGTTTGAATCAAACACAATCTTGCTGCCGTCACGGCTGATTGCTACATTTTCATTTTTTTTGCTCTGAGTTGTAAGAATATCCCTCAAATGCGCAACCGCATCATAACGGCACAACTCATACTGACCATCCTGATTCATTCTCTCGTAGAGAATATAGCGACCGTTTCCACTGACAGCCAGCGTTGATTCCGTACTGTCTGCTGTCGGGGGAACAGCCTGATCGATTCGCACAAGATTTCCATCAGATAATTGATAGGCATAGAGACCAGTCTCTCCTTCCACTGCACCTGGCAGCTCTTGCGCTTCCGTCATGAATACAAGAACTTCCCCATCCTCGCTGATTGCAAAATCATTGAAATCTTCATGATCCAGCGAGAATAGAATCTTCGTTTCCTTATGATCGGTTGCCGTCCTTAACGGATACGGATCAGATTTATTCCCATCCTTGTCGTACACAAATAGTCTGTAATACGAGAAACTCGCTTCGGGAAGACCGGTGTGCAAGTAATAAAAATCATCACTTGTTTCCTTCAGCACCGTCCAAGTGTCCCCCGTTTTCCATTCCAGTGAATAATGATCAATATCCGGGGCGGGAACGTACTGCCTCGTTTCCTCATCATAAATTTGCAGCGCGCTCCATTTAACCTCGATCTCATTGTAAGCTGGGCGAGCCCAGCGCAGCCCAACTTCGCCGTCCAATTGAATGGATGCTGCACTCTGCACTTGCTTTATCGGAGCCTCTTCGAGATTTTCGTCGCTTACAGGTGACGACTTGTCGTCAAGTGATTCCGCGGCTGCGATGAACGAAGGACCGACATTGCTATTCAACAAGAGAGCCAATAATAAGAAGACAGCGACAAATCTGAATGGTTTGCTTTTGCCCATTCTCTTACCTCCTTCACCTTCTCATTCTGTGCCGATCGTTTCTCAACACTTTCCACATTTTCTCATGCATAAGACTTTCGCATCAGGACCCTGCTACCCAATCATGTCGTGACTCCGTCATGAATTGTCTTTATGACTTTCATGACAATTGAGGAGCAGTATCACCGAACCAATAGAATGCTGTATTGGAAGTGCGCATGCCAAAAAGGTCCATCATCGCGTTGCTGCGACATGGACCTTTATATTTACCGCTTCTTTACCCGCAGAAATGCAAAACGTACTTGCGGACATTTTCTACGGTTTCGTATTCGTACGTCAATTTCGGCAGAGTCGTCGTGTTCAGCAGATGACGCTCATCGGCGAATGCGGCCCGCAGACTACGCTTGATTTCGACCGCGAGCTCCGGATGCGCCTCGGCAATTCGGATTAAAGCGACCGCCGCATGCGACACGATCTGGAAATACAGCTCGTTGAAATTTTTGCTTGTATTCAGCTTGTAGCTGGTCTCCTTAATCTCGTGATACAGCTCCCGGTCGTATTCCTGCTTGTCGCACACAATTGACGTCAGCAGCTCCAGGCTGTCTGCATCGCCAAGCTTGCCCAGCAAATAGATCGCAATCGCGCTGCGGAACTGGTTCGTGCGGCGGCAGTCTTTGAAATAATAGGCGTCCCGCTCTGCAACCATCTCCCGCAGCGTCGGCGCGCCCGCCGGATTGCCGGCAATGCCGAGGCCGATAGCCGCGCCGTAACGAAGCATCCCCTCCGGCTCGGTCAGCCACTCCTTCAACTGCGGCGCGATGCGCTCTCCGAGCAGCTTGCAGGAGTAGATGGCCACACCCGGCATATCTGTGCCAAGCGCTGCTCGGATGTCGGCCGGATCGCTCATCCACTCAATCGACTCGCGACGGAACGAATCGTCGAACATGATGCCGCGATCATGCTCCTCCGTCAGACAACCGCTTGCTGTCAGGATGGCCTGCGCCTCGCCGTACGGCACTTCGCTGGCTTCTGCCCCCCGCTTTGCCGCCAATGCCGCGATGACGCCCGCGCTTTCGCCGCATTTCTGCATATCCCGCTGCATGCGAAGCAAACTCGCCACATCGTGATCCATCCCGATATGCCGGCCGGCTGCAAGCATTCCTTTGATGCCTTTCGGCGTAAGGGAACGCAGCGTGACAGGCACCGAGAAACACGCCGTGCTGAGATTGGCCGCCACATACAGATCCTGCAGTTCCTCCGTCTCCAGCACATTGTCTTTGCCGTGTTTGTCGAAATCACAGTAACCGTAGAACAACGTCTCGGCTTCCCGCCGGCCTGCGACCACATCCTGCATCGTAATCATCTGCTCCGCTTCAATAATACGCCCCTCGCGAATACCGATGAACGGGGCAAAAAACATGACGCGTTTCGACTCGTCGCTGAACTCCTCCAAGAGCTGGCTGGCATGTGCCTGCAGAATGCCCTGAGACAGCTCGAAGGGATCGTACTGATTGACATAACCGCTGTCATGATTGGTTCGCGTAATCGTTCCGTTAGGGTGCAGCCATACCTTGACGCTGGTGAACGGCCGCGTTTTGCCGTCGGATTCCCGACCCAGACTGGTGTCACAGCCTGCCAGCATACAAACAACCGAATCGGCAGTTGCGTCGATGAGCATATGGCAGGCCACATTCCACTGACGTCCCTGCGAGAACAGCGACACCCCCGTGACTTTGTCCTGCTCCATAAACACTCCTGTTATCTTGGTATCCAGCGACAATCGCGCCCCATGCTCCGTGATCCGGTTTTCCATCATATATTTTTTCGCTTCGACCCGATCCAGAAAATGCTCTCTGCCCATACGCTGCGCTTCCTCGTCAATATCAACATGCAGCCCGCCTGGCAGCCCGTAATAGTAGCCGGAGACATACCCCATCGTCCCCATTCCGCCAATACCCGGCAGTCGGTCCACCCCCAGCACATTCGCTCCTTGAGCGGCGGCCGCTATGGCGGCGATTGCGCCCGCTGTACCTAATCCAATAATCAGTACATCGACTTGCTCCTCAAACTGCACATGATTAACCCGAGTTTCCGTCAGTCCGCCATCCTGTATTCGACGATAGTTCAACATGCGACCAGACTCCTTCCAAGTACAATCCCCGCAGCGAGGCTCTCCTCCGGCTCGGCGAAGCTGGCTGCCGGCAATGCCATATACCCCTCATCCCGCGTCCGCTGTCCGAGCGTCGTCCGTTCCTCGAAGAAGAAGGCGATAGCGGCCATCTTCCAGCTCTGAAGCGGTTCAGGACGTTCAAGCCATGCATCAATCAGTCGATGCCGCGCCTCGGCCACCGTCCAGTCCGGCGCGCAGTCGAACTTCAGAATTGCAGTGCTGTACTTGTGTTCATGGTGTTCGGTCACGATCGCAAATCCCGGCCACTGCAGAGAAGGCATCGGTTCTCCCTTCTGCTGAATAATGATTGCATTCAGCGATTTCCCCGACAGCCCCTCCTCCCGTTCCAATGTTGTATCCACCACCCGTTTTGTTTCGATCGTGTAGAAACCTCCTGCGCTCAAGAGCTCCAGCGTATAACCGTTGCCGTTCTCCCGCTTCGTCACGGACACCACATCGGTCCCCAGCAGCACATCCGCCTCTAAATCGCGAAACTTTTTGTTATAGGCTGCTCCTTGCGTGTATACCTCTGGTTGCTTATAGTTGCCCACAAAATCGAAAGCCACCATTTCTGTAGCATTGACTATAAGCGTCTTTAGACTTCCCTGTACGGTTTGCGCCAGCGCCAGAGCGGTCGTTGTCGCTCCAATTATGACCAGATCGTAAGACATCCGAGTTTCCTCCCTGTTTTTAACTGTCTGTTTTTTTGCAAACTGATTTTGGCGGTGCTATAGTAAAGCTATAATTTAAGTATAATGAAATAGGTCATTTCGACCTCCTTCATTTTGCCCTAAACCTCTACTTTTTTGCCAAAAGGGAAGATGTCCTATATGAATGCCGATCGAGCCATCCAAATTCGACGCCAATCGTTCAATAACTCGAACAAATCGAACAGGCCGCATGTCTCGCATTGCTTCAAGGCGGTCTGGATCAGGCAAGGCGCAGCCGAGTGGAAAATTGCCGGGGAATTGCACACCGTATACCGGAATAATATTGTACTGTTGAACAACGAGGAAGAGCGGCAACTCGAACGAATCTTGTCCCGCGAAGATCTGGAGTTTTTCACATTGGAGCTGGAGCCTCCGTTTCTTTATGATTCCGGGCTGCTGCCGCTATTCATGGGGCCTTTCCAAAGCCAAAGTGCCTCCCGGATCATTCCGGCGGATGAAAATCTGCTTCGCATGCTGGAGAGAATCGAGCATGAAGACCGCAAACGGGACGGTTACAGCTCGATTATCATTGCCGCTTGCGGGATGCAATTGCTTGCCGAAACCGCTCGCGCGCTCGGCCTGGTCATCGAACCGCGCTTCGCGATCAATCCGCAGATGAAGGCGGCGCTGGCCCACATTGACGAACATTTCACTCGGCGGATCAGTTTGAAGGAGTTGGCAGCTATCGCCTATATGAGCCCCACCGCCTTTTCCAAAGCATTCACCAAGTCGAACGGTATCGGACCTGCGCAATATATGAAACGCAAACGAATCGGCCACGCCATCCGACTGCTGGAAGAGACAGATCGGACTGTGACCGATATCGCCATGGACAGCGGTTTTACGAATATGGCCAACTTCTACAAAGCCTTTCATAGCTTGACGCGGCAAACACCGGGCGATTACCGTCCGGTCGAAGATAAAAAGAGATTGTCCCCAAAGTTGAAGTGACAATCTCCTAAACAACCATTATTTAAATCAGATTAAGCTGCCATGAAACTCCATAGCGGTCATTCAACCATCCAAACTTTCTGCTAAACCCATAATTACCCAGTGGCATCAAAGCTTGTCTGTCCTCCAAAAGCTTCTCGTAGAGCTCACCGATTTCTTCCTCCGTTTGACAAGCGACATAGATAGAGAATGATGGTGTGAAGGTAAATTGATGTTTGACATGACTGTCGATGCACATGAATTCTTGTCCTTTCAAATGAAAAGTAGCCTGCATCACTGTCCCTTCATTCCCGGCTTCATTCGCTCCATACCGGATAATGCTTGTGATTTCGGAATCCTCGATGAGCGAAGTGTAGAAGTTCATCGCTTCTTCCGCCTTGCCGTCTTGAAACATTAAGAATGGAATCAAAAGATTAGCTTGTATTAATGGCTTTGTCAATCATTCATCCAAAAAATTCGGTATCACCGTTTGTATACAATAACATGGGTATTCCGTTAGCTCAGACTTCACATTCTGAATCTCTAACGAATCCTCATATCGTTATATGCCTATTTTCTGCATGATTGGAACTCTAACGAATATCTATATGCTTATTTGCTGCTATATTAGTGAATAAACTGCTTTCTGCGATGCAATAACGTTAGGATTCGTTAGAAATACACAACAGACGGTTGGATGAGATTAACGCTATGCGTTTTCGTTAGGTTCTGCCCGGTTTCTTCCTGCGCTACCTTGAGAGTTGCATACATTAATCCAAAGCAATGCCGGATAGACAATAAAAAAAGAGGAGCTCGAAAGCCCCCCTGGAATCCATTGCTGTACCCGTCAATCCTCCTAAGCGCAAGCACAGCACATCGTTATACGAATCAAGCTCCGCGTTGCGCTTCAGTCTTCGCCATCCGTATGCTTCGTCATCGCCGCCCAATGCCGTCCAAGGCTGCTCCAATCCGTCCAGAACGAGGCCGGGAGCTTGATTCGCAGCGCCTCCATCGATTCTTGCCACTGCGCCGCCGAGGCGGGACCGGTCAGATTCATATCGATATCCCGGTTACGCAGCGGGTATTGCAGCACCGCCGCCAGCACGGGAACCCCCTGACTCTGGCAAAAATCATAAAAAGCGATTGCTTCGCGCTGCATTCTGATTTGTTTGGAGTCGCGCCCCGGATCACGCTGCCGCGGATCGCGGCCGTTCAGCCAAGCGTTGCCGAGCGGGCTTCCATTGACCGCGCCCACTTCGGCGTCCGCTGCCATGCGAATCAGCGGACCCGCGCTCTGATTGACCGGCGTGAAATCGCCGTACGTCAGGATCGAAGCGTAGGCGCCGTGCCGAATCGCCATCTCCAGCATGCCATGCGAGCGAATCGCCATGCCGAAATAACGAATGAGTCCCCGCTTGCGCGCATCCGTCAGAACATCCAGCACCTCCGGCCACACGCCATCCGCTTCATAGCATGATGCAGCATCATGCAGTTGGAACAAGTCCAGATAGTCCGTCTGCAGATGCCTTATGCTTCTCTCCAATTGAAGGCGAATATGCGCCGCAGCCTCCGCCGGCTTCAAATCGGGCAGTCTCGATTTCGTTGCCAGAAAGATCGTCTGCCTTGGAATGGTTCGAACGAATTCGCCGACCACTTGCTCGCTTTCCCCATACGCCTCGGAGGTATCAAAATAACGCGCGCCGCTGCTGTATGCGCCTTGCAGAGCGGCAACTCCCTCTCGCAGGCCGCGCTTATCCGCATAGCTGCGAACCCAGGCGCAGCCTACGCCGTAGGGAATTGTCCCCTCCGGCGTTTGCAGCCTATATTGACGTACGGTCTGTTTGAAGTCATTGGACGGACGTTCCTGCTTTGCTCCCCTATGCTCGATGTCCGTCATCTCCCTTCCATTCCTAATTGTGAATCCGCTATCGTTACCGCTTGCTGCCGTTCAACTGAGTCAAGCGCGGCGCGAATGAATTGAAGATAAGGATGAACCTTGCGAATATCCAGCGTTGTCATTCGATTCTCTCTGACGGCGCATACATATTCGTTTATAATTCCGTTGCGCAGTTCATAGGGGGACGGCGCAAGCGGCTGCAATTCCGTTACTGCCCCTGCTTGATCCACATAGATGATTCCATCGTCTGTAAAATCAATCATCCCTTCGCTGCCTTCTATCCGGAAGTGTCCCAGCAATGAACCGCTTCTTCCCTTTGCAGCCCAGGTTGCATAGTACTGGAGCAGCATGCCGCCGTCGCTTCCGCCTTCATCGCCTCCCGCTTGAATGGAGACGACGCAAGGCGGCTGCTCGGGCGCCCATTCCGCCCGAACAGACTGCGCATACAGTCGACCCAACTGCTCCAATCCAAATAGATAATGCATCACGCCAAAGTGATGATAGGACAGATCCTCGAGCATGACATGATGGAAGTCCTTCATCCAGAAGGCGTTGATTGGTGTACGATAGCATTGCCAGACAACGGTTGCCAGCCTGCCCAGCCCTCCCTCGGCAATCAATTGCTTCACGCGCGCGATGCGGCCGTCGAACCGATACGCCTCGCCGATTCCGATTTGCCTGCCGCTCTGCTCCGCCCATTGCAGCAGCGTATGGGCTTCCCGCCAATCTCCCGGCCGCAGCTTATCCAGATACAGATCGTATCCCGCTTCAATCGTCTCGCGTACAGCCGTCATATCCGTCTTGGCCCAAGGCGGAATCGTCATATAAACCAAATCGGGCTGAACCGCCTTGAGCGCTGCGCTCACATCGGCGAACAACGCGAGAGCCCCGATGTTGTCTGCGCTCGATTCAGACTCCTTCGCAATCCCCGATCCAACTTCCCGTTCGCCTTCGCGAACCTTTTGCTCCGCTGACGCTGACTCCCCGTACAGATCGACCAAGCCTGCCACCCTAGCGTCGGTGCGCTCCGCCCACAGCTTCCCTCCGCTGATTCCCAGACACAGCACCTTTAACAGCGGCTCCTCAGATGTCAGGTTTTCCAAGTTCGCCTCTTTCGAAGTCGGCTCTTCTGATCGCGACTCTTCCAATATCAGGTTTTCCGAAGCCTGATTCCCTTCCTTACTGATTTCTATCTTCAACGCTTGCCCCTCCTGAATGACTGAAGTTTCCGTTCTTCCACAATGCTTCCGTTCTTCCCCATTGTTGATCCCTACCCTAGCCAACCGGCCAGCCTTTTTGTCTCCCTGTCACATCTCCGGGAAAGCGTAAGACGGTTGATTCGCAAATCTGCGCATGCCCAGTTCAAGCTTCACTAGTGCGCCAGGCTCCAATCGAACGGTTAGATGCGGGCGATCGACTGAAGCTTCGATCCGCTTCAGTTCGCCGTCTTCCATGCGCTCATACGCAACCGTTGTGAACTGATGCTCGCCGTACGCGCCGGCTCCAATGATCATTTCGCGCGTTTCGGTTGCACTCAAATTAGCCAATTGGAGCTCAAGGCCGTCATCCTTCATCTTGCCAATCAATGCGCCGACATCCTTGGGCAGGCCCGGACGCTTCTGCTGCTTATCGAAGTACCGTACCCTGACCATCAGCATGCCGCCGTTATAGACCGGCAGCGGACCGCCCATCGTCAGCTGCACCAAGCCTTCGACCGTAACGGGATTACGCCGCTGCAAGTAACCGTCCGTGTAGGTTGCCGGATCCTGCGTGTCCTCCCGCATATAGGCCAGCCTCCCATAGACCTGCTCCAGATTGTACATCAGCAGCCGCTCGGGATATTGCTCGAATTCACCTTGCTGATAAGCCAGCCAAGGAGCCTCGTGCCCGCCTTGATCTTTCGCCGGAATCTCCACTATACGATGCCATTCGTCGGTATGGTTGTTTCGCAATCGCTTGGCCCGCTCGAAATCCTGCTTCTCCATTGTCATCATGCACAGATGCGCAAGCTCCATTGCGCCCAGCGGCCGGAACTCGAACCAGCCGTCCTTCCACAACAGCGTATCCTCCTGCTGTCCTTCGCTTCGTCGAATCTGATCTTCGCCTGCTCCCCGATCCTGAACGAGCACATCCTTATCCCAAAGCATGTACGTGTAATTCCCCGGATCTCCGTGCTTGTACGGAGCGTGGAGCGTGCCGTCCATCTCAATCGCTTGCTCCGCCAGCATATCAATCTGGGATCGCAGAAAGTCCATATAATTCGGATTTCCCTCCAGCAGCGTCAAATTCTCGGACGCAATCGTGACGGCATTGCCGACGCACAGCCAGCCATGCGGCCATGTCCATCCGTAGTAGCTGCCGTACCACTTGCCATTCATGTACTCGCCGATCTCGCCTGTCAGCCCGACATTGTCCGGCACGATGCCGTCGTTGCCTGCCGCTCGCTTCATCCAGGCCTCGACATACTCTCTCACCCAGATGCGATATTTCTCCTCGCCGGTGTACAAATAAGCATTCGTCATCATACTGGTCGCCGCGAGATTAACCACCGCATCGCCCCGAGACATCCGCTCCTTCATCGTCTCGCCCATCCGCACAGCAAGCTGCTCGTCATGGGCATCCTGAACCTTCGTAAATCCAGGCACATCCTGGAAGGGAAGTCCATAGAACTGCTTCCAGCGCTTATAGCCCCAAGGAATATACGTATCGAAATTGTCATAACGCGGTCCCATGCTGCCGGGATGCGGCGCGCGAATCAGCTTCAGCTCTGCATCGAAATTAGGAGCGTCCGGATCCTCGTTATTATAGAAGCCGGCGAACCGTACAGCCCGCTCGCGTGTTGCCTCATCGTTCGGATCGGCGAGCCCAAGCATGTAGAAGAACAAGTACCCTTCTCCTTGATGAAACCAGTCATATCCCTGCTCATATTCCTTCACGACCATCGCATGGCCGAAGCCGGTGTCATAGCCGGCGAATTGCTTCGTAATGGCGTCGAACTCTCGGAACGAGATCCTCTTAAACTTCTCATGACCGCCAAGCGCGTAGAATAACGGCCAGTTATGGAAGCTTTCGTAAGCGTCGTCCAGCGCGTCGATGCCGGTATGATCCTCAGTTGTCGGCCAGAGGATCGTACCATCCTCGCGCACGTATCGCTCCATCAGCGGTTCAATGGCATCGTTCATCAAATCGATCAGCTTGCGTTCCAGCACCGCCCATAGCGGCGGCGCTGGAAAAGAAATGTTTCCATGTATATTCAAGTGTCAGATCCTCCCGGTTTCTTGCTCAATGATTAGTCGCACCCTGTCCCTGCTTCCTGTCTCTCAAGCTGTCTCTCAACCTGACTCTCAATCTATCTCTCACTCTCATTCTCCGCCCCACAGCAGGATCAAAGCACTTGCAGCCTGCGCAAGCGCATCTGTCGCCGCCTCCGAAATCAATCCGGCCAGTTGAACGGACGGAGCTTGAATGTAGGTTAACAGATCAGCCATGTACGCTAAGGCTGCAGTCTGATCGTCCTGATCAAGACAAGCCTGAATCATGCTCAATCGAACGCTTAGATTAGCCGCGATCGCTTCATGGATATCGTCGACCGCAGCCCATTCGTCCACCGCTTGCCCCATAGCCGCAACAGTTTGCAGTGGTTCCGTCTCGGGCGGCTCCGTTCCGGCGCCATCATTCTCCAGCAGCATAACCTTGCCGCTGTCAATCAGCGCCGCAGAGATGTTCAACTCATTCTCCACCCGGGTAAACGAGTTGTCATAGAGGATCACGCCGGTTACGCCGCCGCTCACTGTAATACCGTTCTGCGAATCCGTGAACGTATTCCCGCTTACGACCGCGTCGCGCAGACTGCCGGCCGGCGAGCCGCCGGTGATCTTGATGATGCTGTTTTCCTTCAAACTATTATTCCTGACCATCGCCCCGATCTGCAGCGTATAATTGCCCTGACTCGTAATGCGAATCGCGGAGTTGCCGGACCACTGATCGTTTACCCCGTACATATGCATATAATTTCCGTCCTCAATGGTATTGCCCGTCACATCAATGTACCAATCCGGCTGGTTGCCGCCGTATACAAGCCGTCCCCAAGCCTCGAAGCCCTTGGCTTGCTTGAAGTTGTTGCCGGCAACCGTCATATTGACGGCCTCGCCATAGAACTGGAACGCTCCGTTATTGTCGAAGCTGTTGTCAATATAGAAGCCGTCCCGCTGCAGCGATGTAATAGAGAGAGTCGAAGTCTCGTCGGGCGCAACCTTGAACGGACTGTCCAATTCAATCACATCCTTGGTATGGTCGACGATGGCGCGCATTTGACCGGCGCCCGTACCGGAGAGAATGAATACCCCTCCGCCTCCGCCCCAGGAATGCGCGGTCCATGTAGCAGCCGCGCCGCCGTCGGGTAGTGTCAGCGTAGTCCCTTCGACAGCTCCGACCGGACCGATATAAGCGCCGCTGCCGCCGTCGTTGGTCATCGCCTCACGGTCATTGCCGACCGTATTTTTGAAGGAATTCCGACCGAAATACACATTTTGCGTAAAATGATCAATCGGCTTGCTGATGCCGCCGCCCGTTGCCGTCAAATCCGCACTTGTAATGATGTTATCCTCGAACAGCAGACCATCGGGACCGCTAATCGAATACCAGCCGTATTCTCCGTTATAAATGGTGTTCCCGCGCACCAATGCCCCTTCGGGATTAACCAATACGAGAGAGCGATTGGGACCGTACAGCACACTGTCCACCACCTGGATATTCCTGCCGCCGAGCTTCAGCACATCCATTCGGCCATTCAGCCGGGTCCATATCTCGTGATCGATAGCTTGCTCCGTATTTTCGATGAGATGACCGGCGAATGGGTCGGCGATGATGCGAACCCGGCGGATAAACACATTGCCGGCATCCCCCGTATCCGTATCGCCTACAATGAAATTGCCGACTCTCGTCGCTTTCAGACTAATGTCCTCAATCGCAAAATCATGCGTTCCCTTCACAAGCGACTCGGGCAACTCGCCCGCATCCCAGCGATACGGCGACCAGAACACTTGGGTTAATGCCTGCGACGCTCCGCGAACCGTCGTATGAGTCGGAATCTCGATCGTGTTGGTGAGGTGATAGCGTCCGCTTGGGAACATAACGACGCCGCCTCCCGCTGCTCCCGCTGCCCGCAGCGCTTTGCGTACAGCCGCTGTATCGTCGGCGATGCCGTCTCCCTTGGCGCCGTAATCCTTCACGTTAAATTCCGTCTGCGGCCAATCCGGCTTCTGCCCTATGGCAAGCGTTGCGCCCTTGCTCCACGCAGTCGCCCCGCCCTTGCCGTTATGCACATACACCTTGTAGTCGCCTGGGGGCAAATTGCCAGGCAGATCGGCCTCGACAGAGTAAGCGTCGATCATCCGAATCGCAGCTTCGTCAAGCGCAAGCACCTGCCCGGTGCTTGCCGATTCCAAAGCAATCTGCGGCTTTGCGGCTCCGTCATCCAGATTATGCCCCGTAAGACGGACCCAGCCGCCCGGGCTTCCGAACGTACCTTGATCGCCCTGAGCCCAAACGATATCCGGCGCATTCAAATACACGACGTCCGTTTCCCTGCCCGGCATCACCGGCTTTATCGCATAGACGCCCCCTTCCTCTCCTGACGGAATCAGGAATTTCAGCGATTGATCCGACTGCTGCAGCGGCGTGATTGAGACAGCCTCTTCTTCATCCCACTGCGCTGCGGTCACGCGCGGATTGTCGTCGGCATCCGTCAGCTCATCGGGCTGCGGATGCAGGATATAGGCAGGCGCCTGTGGATTGGCCAAGCTGTCCGGCAAGCGGTATAGCTTAATCGCCGTCACCGTGTCCAAATGCTCGCCAATCAACATCGCAATCTCGCCAGGCTGCATCTCCGAAGAGGTCCAGAAGAAGGTCGGCAGCGGCAAGTCTCCCAGCTCGAACGCAAGCTGATGCGTTGCCTCTACGTTGCCCGCTTGATCCGTCGAACGGTATTGCAGCGCGTAGCTTCCTTCTTGGCGGAAGGACAGAGGCTCACTGTACGAATGCCAGGTTGCTCCGTCGTCCAGACTGTATTCCGTTCCCTGCACGCCTCGATAATCATCGTATACCGAGAGCGTTACCGTCACCGCGGAGGTATAGTAGCTTCCGTTGAAGCTGCCGTCTACAGCGGCCTGCGTCACTGGCGGCGTTGTATCTGTACGGCTGTATGTCCTGTTGAATATCAGCCAGTCGAGATTGCCGATATGTCCGTACTGCGTTCCTTCGAATACCAGATACACATCATGCACCCCGGCGACCGATTCCACCGTCACCGCTTCTTCGGCATACGTGCTGTAGTCCGCTGCTGTCGGTTGAAGGCGCAGCGATCCGATCAGTTCACCGTCCGGACTGTCCAAATGCACATCAATTCGATTTCCTTCCGCTTCATACGGAACGGCTATGCGAAAGACAACATCCTTCGCGCCCTCATCTTCGAAGTCGACGCCTTTGTATTCCGCATAGTCCCCGACGTAGATCGAGCCTACCGCTTCATTAAGCACACGGATTTTACTGCCCGACAAGTAATCCGCCGTCTCGGCTTCAATGGTGGCGAACGCCGATCTTGTACCGAGATTTTGCAGCTCGAGCGTCAAGCTATGCGCCGTTTCTACATTGCCGGCATTATCGGTCGAGCGGTATTCCAGCGTGTAGCTGCCTTGTTCATCGAACACGACAGGATCGCTGTAAGCTTGCCAGCTTGTTCCCCCGTCAATGCTGTATACAGTTGAGGCGACGCCGCGATAATCGTCATGCGCCGATAAAGTGACCGTGACTTCCGACGTATAATAAGCTCCGTTGTACAGTCCGTCCAGCGAAGCCTCCGTCACCGGAGCAGTCGTATCCGTAACCGTATAGGAAGTATGAAATTGAAACCACTGCAAATTGCAGAATTGCAGAGAGCCGCTGGCCGGGTCGGCAACAAACACCAAATATACATCGTGAACGCCGTTGACCGTGGACGAAAGCGCCGCTGCCTCCTGCTCCGCATGACTATAATTGTCGGCCGTGCCCATTAACCGCAATTTGCCGATTAAGGCTCCAGCCGGGCTGTCTGTGCGAATTTCGATGAAATTGCCTTCAGCAACATTCGGCACCGCTACGCTGAACACGGCATCGAGCGCGCCGGAAGCGCCGAAATCGACCGCTTCGTATTTCGCCCAATCTCCTGCATTAATACTCGTCAGAGACGTGCCGCTCGCCTTGATCTTCCCGCCGCTGAGTTGATCCGCCGAACCCCCGTTAATGACGCTGTATGCATCTCTTGCGGAAGTGTCCGCATAGGCGGCAGGCGCTGTTCCGAATTCGTAACCATTGGCGCTGGCGACAATAAGCAGCAATATCATGAATCGCCACACCGGCTGACCCCATTTACCGAAACCCGTCATCTTCCTCTCCCCTTTCATCCTCATTCCATCGGAGCGGGCTGATCGAAATCGCCGCCAGCTTCATTGTCATAATCGCCGCCGAGCGGATCGTCCAGCTTCGTCACAATGAGATTGTCCAGCTTCACCTTGCTGTCCTCGGTGCGGATGCCCACAGAACCTACGAGATTCGGCAGAGTGCTGTCCGTCGCCTGAATCATCAATTGACCGTCCAGATACACCTCAATTGTATTGTCCAGAACCTTGGCCTTGATGGTATGCCACTCGCCGTCCAGCACATTGTCTATACTTACTTTTTTCAACGTACTGGCGGAACCGGCGAACGACTTCTCAAGCACCAGCTCTGTCCCGTTCATACAGCCGACAGCGTAATAGAAGTTGCCGTACAGCTTCGTATCCCGCGCGCGAACCAGCAATTCGGCGAGATTCCCGCCGCTTCCCGATGGATCGAATTGCACATCCATGCTCACTTCGTAGTCCGTCCACGTCTTGTCGCCGGCGAAGGCCAATCCGTTCGCCCCGTTGCGCTGCCAGGAGCGATTGCCGTCCGCATCCTGATTGATGCATGCGCTTGTAACGCCTCGCCATACCGGATTGTTCACAGCCTCGGGCTCATTGCTCACCGAACCGTCCTCGAACCTCTCGCGCAGCAAGGTATCCGCAGCTACCGGCTCCGTATCCGTGTAGTCGCCATCGGGCGGTGTGTAGTTGCTCTCTCCGTCGATAACAATGTCCTGAAATTCGGCAGTAATTGGATTTGCGACTGCGGAATATCCGGCGATTCCCGCCTCTATCGTCGTCCCCATGTCGATGTTGACGTAATTGGACAATACCCAAGCGCCATCCTTCTTGTAATAACCGGTAAAGGCATTGCCTTGACGCACCAGCTTCATTTCGACGGGGAAGCTCAAGCTAGCGCCGCGCTTATAGGCCGTGCTCCCGCCATCTTCCGTTCGGTACGTCAGCAATAAAGAGCCGTTTTGCATCCGCAGCATCACGTTTTTCGAATCCGCCGCTTGGCTGCCGCGAAACATTAAACCGGCGGCCGCATTCACATTCTCTATATCGTCTACCGAGTTGAGCGTTGCCGAAATTGTCACGGTGCTGCATTCCCCATACAGCGATTCTACCGGCTGCGACACCAGCGTGAAGCCGTCGGCTGCTCCCCACACATTCCAACCGTTCGTAGTCAGCGTAGTTGTGCTGCCGTTCTGCGTGACGCCGCCCTCTGTTTCAATCCCCTGAGCATCGTAAGTCGTCACGGTCCAGTTTTGCGGCGTAAACGAAGCGTATGCAGCCGGGAGGCCGTTCACTCCAGCCAACATCGCCATCAGACTCGCAAGCAGAATCATGCCCAACCTCGACAGCTTCATGGGCAGAGCTGGTTTTTTCATTAATTTCCCTTCCCTTCGTAATAGAGTTAGAGGGAACCGGCGCGAGGAGCGCACCGGTTCTTCTCAGAGTTTAGATATTGTCCATATACTGTGCGTTCGTTTCGCGGAAAGCCGCGTCGATTTTATCCTTCAAGCCGTCGGTATAACCGTCCTTCTCTGCGGTGGACAGGAAGTCGTTCCACAGCTTTTCGAATTCAGCATCATCCTTGGCAACCAGCGTTTTGGTCAGCGCATTCTCGAAATCCGCCCGCTTCTTCCAGGCCTCGTCGGCCTCCGGCACCTGAGTCACATACGAATAAATTTTGGGCGCTGTCGTATCGTCGGTTGGATAAATGCCAGTTCGACTCATATCGAAATAGGTGTCGGCATCCTTGGCGCTTAATTGCTTGTCGGGATACCAATTAATCGGATCGAACCGACCTTGGCCCATAAACGTAATGAAATCGCTTTTCGACCGGTCATCGTTAGACTTGTCCCCGATTTCCAGGCCATATTGCTGCGCCGCCGTTCCCGGCTTCAAATAGACCATCTGGTCTTCCAACGCTTTGTCCTTATAGACCCGCATACCGTCTTGCTCGGTGAACAGTCCCGCGCTCTTCGGTCCCCAGTACCACAGCTTCTCGCCGGCGTCGGATTCCAGGAAGTCAATCCAACGAAGCACCTGAGGCAGATCCTCTTCGCTGACAGAACCTTTGACAATTTGAATTCGGGTTCCGGTATCCGGGAATGCTGTCGGCAATATGAAGCGGTCTTTGTTGAACGGTATGTCCAGATAAACCTTGCGGTAGCGGTAAGCTTTTCCCGCTTTCTCCAGAGCCGTATTGTCCGGTTGAATGTAAGAAACGGCGTAGAGCCCGTTGTTCAGCTTTTGCTGGAATACGTTGTACGGATCGACCATCGCTTCCTTGGAGGCTACGCCGTCGCGAAGCAGCACATTCATCTCCTTGACCAAATCCTTGAACTCAGGCTGCTTGAACATCCATTCCACCTGCTTCGTTTGTTTGTCCCAATAGGTGAAATAGTTATTGTTGCCGCCGCTCGAGTAGCTGCCGTTCAGCATGGTGAACAGCCCGGTCATGAGACTCCAGTTGTCCTGCCCCGAGAAGGTATAGATCGGCGCTATTTCCTGATTGCCTTCCTTGAGATGAAGCTCTTGAACATTGTAGAGGAACTGAATGAAATCCTCCTCGGATTGGATTGGAACATCGAGAATGTCGTCCTCCGTGAACTTGCCATTCGTGACGTACAAATCCTGAATCTCTTGCTGGGATTTGGCGTCGGGATAGAGCATCTTCAGAACGTCGTCGCGCACCCAAATGTTTCCATAAGGGCTTGGCTGCGGGTATTTGCTCGCATCAATATCCGGATAAAGTACGGGCAGAGCATTATTGTATATGCCTGCGGGAACCGCATAAGCTTTTCCGTCCATACTGATGTACGGCTTGCTCCACACAGAGTCGAGCGACTGCGGAATTTTGTTCATCACATTCGGCATGTACTGCGGAATAAGATCCGTCAGATCATAAATTTTGTCATTTTCTACAAGCGTTTTCATTTCATTGCCGTTAATAATCAGATCCGGCCAATCATTCGTAGCCGCAATCATTCCCAGCTTGACTGCGCCGGTAGTGTTGCCGCCGTTGTCATACGAATGCTCGAGATCGATATGGACGCCGGTTACCCGTTCAATTTCCTTGGTTACAACATCATCCTTGTACTTGCGGGCTCCGGCGTAAGTTCCTCCCGTCCCATGGTCGAACCACACCTTCAAGCTTAATGTTTTGCCGGTCCAGTCGGGCAATTCCGAGCTGTCCTGCACATCTTCCGGAATCGGGCTGAAGCCGTCCGGAGTCGTTGAATCTGTTTCCGGCTGCTTGGTCGTCTGCTGCGTTCCCTGCGGATCATCCGCGTTCACGTTCTCCGCATTGTTGTTCTTGGTACAGCCCGTGAACAGGACCAGAACCAGCGATACAACGAGGAGAACATTCCAAATTCCTTTCGCTTTTCCCATACGCTTGTTGAACCTCCCTTTTGAATGTAGAGAAATCATTTATGGCAAAATTCCAACTTGGGAATCTGTACCCGCTCTTATTCTTTCACCGAGCCGATCATCACGCCTTTAATAAAATGCTTCTGCAGAAACGGATACACGAGGATAATCGGAATCGTCGTAATAACAACCTGAGCCGCGCGAATCGCTTCCGGCGTAACATGTACGATATGGTTCAGATTCGTTTCCCCCCGCTGCTGCGCTTCCTGAATCAGCTGTGCGATCATCTGGCTCTCCTTGATCATCTGCATCAGCTTGAACTGCAACGTCTGCAGGTCGCCCGAAGTAACGAAATACAAGGTGGACGTCCAATCATTCCAGTGTGTAACGGCAGTCCACAACGCAATCGTGGCCAGAATCGGACGCGACAAAGGCAGAATAATTCGCCAAAGAATAGAAAGCTCGCTGGCTCCGTCAATCTTGGCCGATTCCTCCAGACTTGCCGGTATCGTATACAGGTAGGTTCGAATAATAATGACATTGAAGAAGGAAAAGGCGCTCGGCAAAATGTACACTAAAAAGTTGTTCAGCAAATGAAGCTTCGAATATAACAAATAGGTGGGAATCAACCCCCCGTTCAAAAACATCGGGACGATGAAAAAAAGCAAAATGGCGTTGCGCCCCACAAGTCTGCGCTTGGTCAGCGCATACCCGGCGGAGAATTGGACAATCAGCGCGAACAACGTGCCCAATACCGTTTGCGAGACAGATACAATCATCGCCTGAATGATCGTGGAATCCTTCAGCAGCGTCGCGAAATTGCCAAGCGTCGGCATTCGCGGATAGACGGTAATGCCGCCAAGCATGCTGTCGTTGCCGTCATTCAGCGCAACGGCGAGCGTATTCAAGTAGGGATACAACGCCGCCAAGGCGAGCAAACCGATAAATAGATAATTGCAAATGGTGAAAATACGATATCCTGCGTGTTGATTCTTCATGTTCGTCTCCCTCCAGGCCTTACCATATCCCGCTGTCCGTCAATCGCTTCGAGACGGCATTCGTTCCGATGGTCAGCAGCAATGCGACAAGTCCTTCGATAAATCCGAGCGCGGTGGTTAACGCATATGCGCCTTGTTGAATCCCCTGCTTGTAAATGACAGTTGAAATGACCTCGGTATTCACATATGGATTTTGCAGACCGTAGATCAATTCAAAATTGCTTTGGAACAGATGACCAAGTTGAAAGATAAGCATAATCATAATGACCGGCAGTATCGTGGGCAGCGTCACATGAATAGCCTGCTTCAGCTTGCCCGCTCCATCCAGATGGGCGGCTTCGTAAAGCTGCGGATCGACGGAGGAAATTGCCGCGAGAAAAATGATCGTACTCCATCCCGTTTCCTTCCACAAGGATAAAAGCAGAATATTCGGGATAAAGAAATGCGGATTAGACAGAAACAGCTCCCGCTTCGCCTGCAGACCCGTCCAGAGGAGAATGTCGTTTAGCGGACCGTACACGGCATAGAAGGCGTATGCGATGCCGACTACGGATATCCAGCTCAGAAAATGCGGCAAATAAAGCAGCGTCTGCACAAACCGCTTGAACAATTGCTGCCGCAATTCATTCAGCAGCAGCGCCAGCAGGATGGGCGCCGGGAAGCTGATTAGAATCATCAATACGCTAATCAGCAGCGTATTGCCGATCGCGCTTGTCATCATCGGCAGCTCGAACACCTCGCGGATATACTTGAGCCCCGCCCACGGACTGCCGAAGAAGCCCTTGAACACGTCATAATCCTTGAAGGCCACGATCAATCCCGGCAAGGTGAAGTACGAGAAGATCAGCACGATGACAATCGCCGGACTGAGCAATAGATACGTATATTTATCCTGCTTGATTTGTCGCCAGCGCCAATGCCGGCCAGCTCCGGCAGCCGATTGTCCGAGCGGCCTTTTCTTTTCTGCAATCGTTTTCATAGATATTTCCCCGCTTCCTTGCTTATCATGTCGTTCAATCTCTCCTTCCATTTTCGTTGTATGCGCTTGCATAAACAAGAGACGATATTGAGGATGGCCTAACGGTATTTTGTTTTTTATACAAAAATGAGGCTGTAACGGGGACCTGATCACAGTCCCGGAAACAGCCTCTTCCGCAATAAGCTATGCAATTAATTGTTATCGATTCCCGCAAAATAAGCCGACATCTCGCGAAGGTCGGGATTCCCGACGCAATCCGTAATACGAAGCCGCAGCGCTGCGGCCTTCACAGCCGGGAAGCGGTCGATTTTCTTATGCCCGATCGCGCTGCCCTCCACAAGCATGCTCAGGGATCCATCCTCAAGCACAGCCTCCAGCGTGTACGACCGCACAAGCTCCCCATGCTCAATCCGCTCCATGAGCACGATATGATCGACGGCTGTCTCCTTGGCGAATTGAATCTCATGCAGTTGCCCCTCTCCCGAAACCGTCGCGAGCGGCTTGGCGAATCGCCGGCGAACCTCGTCGAGGAAACCAATCGCCGCATCCGCGTCCGCATCAGGAATGAGCCCCCTGTTATCCGGGGCCAAATTCATCAGCAAATTACAGCCATGGCCGACCGAGCTGTAATAAATATGCAAGAGCTCCTCCCGCGAGAAGATGATCGATTCCTCTCCCTCGCGCCAGAACCAGCTTTTCGGCCGAATCGGAACATCGCACTCCGCGGGAACCCAGAGCGGCGTCTCGGGCAGCCAGGTCAGCATATCCGGCGTGAACATGCTTGCTCTTGCCGATTCCGCGCGATTCCAGCATGGATACGGGGCAATTCCATCCTCATTGCCCACCCAGCGAATCGTCGGAACGCCCATATTGAAGCGCATCGCATGAGGCTGATATTTCTCGACCAGCCCGATGATGCGCCTCCAATCATACTCCCGTCCCTCGGAGCCGGCTCCGTCGAACCAAACCTCGACCAGCGGACCGTAAGACGTCAGCAGCTCGGTTAATTGCTCGGCATACAAATCGTCATAAGCCGCTTTATCCGCGTATTTCGGCTCATGCCGATCCCATGGGGACAAATATAGCCCGAACAGAATTCCCTCTTCCCGGCAGGCCTCCGCAACCTCCCCAACGACATCTCCCTTGCCGTTGCGCCAAGAGCTGGAAGCCACGGAGTGATCCGTTGTTTTGGTCGGCCACAGACAGAATCCGTCATGATGCTTGGCGGTCAAAATCAAATAACGGAATCCCGCACGCTTCGCGACGCGGACCCATTGCCGCGCATCAAACTGCGACGGCGCGAACGCTTGCGGCGATTCGCCGCCGTCGCCCCATTCCTTGCCGGTAAAGGTGTTCATGCCGAAATGACAAAACATGCCGAGCTCCAGGTCTTGCCATGCCAATTGGTCGGCGGTTGGTTTCGCAATCCCCTCTTTAGACATCCTCTTCATCCCTTCCTTGCGTCTTTTCTGTCCGCCGCACAAGCGGCAGCTTGGACGCTTACCCTATTTTCATAGGTTGCGTTGACCCTGACAAGAGTCGAATTGAAGGATTGCCTAACGGAATTTTGTTTTTTGAAACGGAGCATGAAGCTATATTGCACACAACAGCTAGTCGATTTGTCGACGAAAAGGCAAAATCATTGTCGCCTTGGTTCCCGTAGGCGGGGAGCTTTCCAAATAGAGGCCGAACGGCTCGCCGTAATACAGCTTGATGCGGCGCTCGATATTCGACAGCGCGTATCCGCTGCCGGACGGCTTGGATTTCAACGTCAGCTCAGAGACGGAAGTTGAGGGCACAGGCTTCCCTGACGGATCGATTCCTCCCCCATTGTCGCAAATTTCGATCATGACTTGCGCAGCCTCTCTCCTCGCCGCGATCGTCACTCTTCCTCCTGAATCAAGCTGATGAATGCCATGTAGGAGAGCGTTTTCTACAATCGGCTGCAACAGGTTGCGCAACAGGTACGCCTCGTTCAATTCCGGCTCCGTCGTGATCGCATAGTTGAAATCCAGCGCATAGGAGAATTGATGCATCTTCATATATTTCTCTAGCATCGCAAGCTCCTGCGCAAGCGTCACTTCCACTTCGCCGCGACTCAGGAACAAGCGATAGAATTCCACCATATCGTCGATAAGCTGGTGAAGCCTCTCGTCCTGGTAAACCCACTTGATTCCCGAAAGCGTGTTGTACAGCACATGCGGATTAATATGATTTTGCAGCAACTCGGCCTCCAGCAGCCGGCGTTCCACTTCCTTCTGTGCAGATTCTTCGTAATGACGTCGAATATGGACAACCAATCGATGAAAGCTGCGATCAAGCTGGCCAAGCTCATCATGACCCAGCACCTGCTTAAGCTGATCGTCCGAACCGAGGCTGTCCACTTCCCCGCGAATCATGCCCGTCAAGCGTACAAGCCGTTTGGTCAGCAAGGTGGACACAAGTCGAATGGAGACGAAGATGGTCAGCAATAATCCGGCCAGCATGATGAAGGGAAGGAGTACAATCGGCGCAAGATGAAGCCAAACTGAGGTTTTGCCGACATAGAGCAGCAGCTCGTCCTGCGCGGACTTTAACGGCAGCTCCACGAGATAGGCATCGCCGAAATCCCCTTTGCTTCCGATCGTATAGCTCGTCCCGTCCTTCATGCGATAGACTATTCGGCTGTCCGAGGGCAGCATCTCCCTTAAGGAACTGAACGTTTCCTCCACCGGGAAGACGACCTCGGTAATGGCAAGCGGTTTGTTGATGTCCATAATTGTCCCGTAAATGCGAACCTCCAGATGACCGGTCTCTTGCGAGGACTTTAACATCCGCACGGGATAGTCGTTGCTTGCATTCAGCACTAGCCGGCGTACAGCCGGATCCAAATCGTCGATTTTCCTGATGCCGTCCGTGCTGTAAATCGTCTGATTGAAGCTGTACAGATGAATCTGATTGTGCGTGTCATCCGAGCGAAGCGCATCAAGCAGCGGGCGCACATTATCGAGATTATCCATATAGGCGAGCAGATCGGAGCTGTAATTCTGCTTCAGCAGCAACAAAATTTGCAGATTGTTCGTCACGTAAATCGATTTTTCAATGCTGGAGTAGAACTTCTGATCCAAGAGCGACGCTTCATTGCCAAATTGTTCGTTGTACGACGCTAACAGCGCCTGTTTCTTCTCAAACATGTAGATGCCCAAAGAAATCATGGAGAGCAATAGCAATGGCGGGAGCATGAGCACGAGTATCGCCGCGAACAGCTTCTGTCGATAATATAGCCCGCTATAGAGCCCGCTTATTCGAGCGAACAGTCGTTTCATGACCCTTGCCCCCCTTGCGCCTGCCAGGATTAGTGGAATAGCCTTTTGTACTGGGATGGCGAGAAGCCGGTATGCTTCTTGAACACCAGACAAAAATGCGATTTGTTCACATAGCCCGACTCTTCGGCAACCCGATAGATCAGACTATCCGGCTTGCGCAGCATTTCCTTCGCTTTCTCCATTCGGTATTCCGTCAAATATTCGAATATGTTGCTCCCGGTCTTTTCTTTGAACAGCTTGTTCACATGACTGACGCTTAGATACACGGCTTCGGCAATTTCCTGTACCGTAATCGTCTCGGCATAGCGCGATTCCACAATTTCTTTGATCCGGTCGACGATGTCTTCATGATAGGTGCTCTCCTCGCCTGCTTGCTCCAGGGCCCGGGATTCCCGGTATTGCATCAGCAAGGACTCTCTCTCCCGGCGCAAGGTTTGCTCGCGGACGAGCTTGCCGATTACCTTGGCCACAACCTCATTCAGCTCATCCTTGCGAATCGGCTTTAACACATAATCCGCCGCCTCGAGCTGCAAAGCGCCGCGGGTAAACGTGAAATCGTCATAATTGCTCATAAAGATCAATTGCACAGCCGGGAATTCCTTCTTCACTCTTTGTCCCAATTCGATCCCGTCCATGAGCGGCATTTGCACATCGGTCAATACAATGTCGGGCCGCAAAGCCTTCGTCGCTGAAAGCGCCTCCATTCCATTCGAGAAAATGCCCGCTACCTCGCATCCTAATGACTTCCACGGCAACAAACCGGCAATTCCTTTGCGATCGCGTAAATTATCATCGACAATAATCAGCTTATGCATCCGCTTATTCCCTCCGTCCGAACGTTTCTTCTTACATTCATAGCAGATTTTGCAGAGGCTGACAAGGAGGGCGCGTTGTCTTTGCATCCAAAGAATATCTCTATTCACATACAAAAGGATCTCATTTCCCACTTATAGAGGTTGTTCAAAAAGTCCACTTTCCATCACGAAGTATGCCAAGGAGCATATTCGACATCGAATATTGAATTCAGACGAAACTTCCGGTGCTCACGTAGCTTCAACTACGCTCCGCTCCTCAGTTTCTACCTTCATCCAATCTTCTCGATGCTGAAAACCGAACTTTTTGAACACGCACTTATAGTGGACTGAGATCCTTTTTATTCACGAATAGCGTTCTCTATGTCCGCTTGTTTATTTCTCGATGCAATATTTATAGCTTTCTCAATTCATGCAGGATGCTCTCCGGATCCAAACGCTGCATAAAGTCCGGATTCACATAAGCGGAACGGATGATGCCGGATTCGTCAATCATAAAGGTAGATGGAATCGGTAGAATCCAGCGATCAGTGGCATTGTATTCTGCCAGGTCCATTCCCATTGGTTTCATAATATCTTGTATGTAGTCAGGGACATCGTAAAGAATGTTATAGATAGCGGCCACGAGACCATGGCTGTCGCTAAGTACCTGGAACGTCAACTCCGCTTTTTCTTGATGGGAAAGCGTGTTGTCCGGGCTTTGCGGGCTGACCGCAATCAGCTGACCCCCGAGAGCTTGAATATCAGGCAGAAGCCGCTGATAGGCCTTCAACTGACTGTTGCAGAACGGGCACCAGCCTCCACGGTAGAAGGTCAGGACAACAGGCCCTTTGGACAGCTCATCATAAAGGTTGACCGTTTCTCCCAGAGCATTCTTGAGTGTAAAATCCTTTGCCTTCTGCCCCTCCTGTCGGCCGTACACCATTCCTGCTTCCTGCTGCTCCCGGATTTGACGGAACATGGCCATTTGAATTTCCATAGGGGTATGCGCTGTAAATTCCTGTTTGTTTTTCGTTAGTTCTTGAGCTAATGACATCGTTTGCTCCTCCTTGAAATAAAATGCACCCATTGCCGACGCTGCTCTCCTTACAAGAGAATCATAAAGCCAGTCGCTGCAAAAGCGGTTCTGTCACGAAGCCGAACATCTTCGGATCGCCGTAAGCCCGCGCCGAAAGCATCGCTCCGTGAACCGTTGCCATGAACGATTCGGCCTCGGCATGAGCGGAGCTCGTCAGCCGGAGTTGACCTCGGCTAACGCCTTGCTCCAATACAGATGTTAACCATGCCGACAGGGAGCGAAAATGTGCACGGACCTCCAGGCCAACTTTCTCGGGCAAAACGGGTAGTTCGCTTGCCAACAGAGCGCAGATGCAGAACGGATCGCTCGCGTCCGCAATGCAGGCTTCCCAATAACCAACGTAGGCACGAAGCAATTCCAGCGAATCGTGTACCTGAAGGTTGAGATTCGCCAATCCAACTTCTCCTTCTTTCCGATACCGGGCAACCAGCGTTCGGACCAAATCGACCTTGGTTGGAAAATGGTGATGAATGCTCGCCTTGCGAATCCCGACCACCTCCGCGATGTCGGCATAGCTGAAGCCGTTATAACCGCCGGTCACGATTAAATTACGAGCGCAAGCCAGAATGTCATCATACGTAGTCGTTGAATTTTTCATAATATGAATCTACCATCTGGTAGGTAGCTTGTCAACGCACAAATTCATAGAAATCTGACTTGACAGAGTCGTAAGCGAAGTAGCCTGTCGTTCATTCCGTTTCCTTAATGGCATTTGGTTCTCTCCGACCATGGGATCCTAACGAAGACTCATAACGCTAAACGCCTGAATCTCAGGCCTGCGTGAATCTAACGAAAATTGGTATCGTTATTTCATCAATAGCGAGCATGATCGCAGCCCGAAACCTTGAAATAAGATGATAGATCTTCGTTAGATTTGAATAAGATGCCTTTTTATGCTCTTAACGTTATCAATCTTCGTTAGCGTTCCGCCTGTCTCCATCAAAGCCACTTTTCTAGACATTTCAGCATTTCGAGGTCTTCATGTGATGTTCGACCTGCAGCTTTTCATCAGTTTGTAACCATATTTTGTAAAAATAATCGGTTAGGTGTGTTTGGGTTGCTCTATAGTCGGTCAAAAATTAGTTGACATAGTACGCTATATGGTTGAAAAAAGGCCCATAATCGCAATAGTTGCGACATGGACCTTTCTCCCAAGAAGCGTTATTCCACTTTTCTGAACATCGCCTTATCGAGATTGAGCCAGTCATTCGCCCCGGCAACTGTATAGATGCCGATCTCGCAAGTGCCGTTGGTGACCTCGATATTGTCAATGGTGAACAGATTCCAGTTCACATCGCTCGTTTCGATCGTCGTATCGAGCTCCGAGCCTCCGTAATTCTTCGCATAGAGCTGCAGCGTCGTCTGATCCCCGTTGGTCATGGCCCATACGCTGAACGAATAAGTGCCGTTCTCAAGGCCCGTGAAGGTCTTGTAGATCGAGGCGCTGTAGCTCGACGAATTCCAGAATGTCAGCTTGTAATCGCCGTCGAAGGCGTTGCTGCTCTCCGTCTTAATCGTTGTCGCGGAAATGCCGCTTGGAAGCCACACGCTCCAGCCGGACGGGGTATTCGTGTAACCGTCTGACTCGAAACTGGAATTAGTCAGGAGATTCGACGCAGGCTCGTTCAGCAGATTCATCGAGGAGAGAGCGTCCCCGTCGAAATCGAACAAGGTCAGATTATCCCATGTATTGGTCGGAGTGACGGAATCATTGGCATACGCCACACCTGCCGCCGTCCCCCACACGGCATCCTCCACCGGCAGCCATGTTGGCTCCCAGTAGAAATAACCGAGGCCGCGACTGTCGGGGACATTGAGGATAATGGACTCCAGATCGTTCATGAAGTCGAATTGCCCTTGCGGTGTCGCGGGATATCCCGCGATGTTCTCGTCGCCGCTTATGAATACGTTGCCCGCTCCATCGCCGTCGCTCAGGGTATAAGCATAAGCGGTCTCCACGATCATGACGTCCTTGTCGTACCTCTTGCTGATATCATTCAGATTGTATTGCAATTCATCCATCGTTCCATGCCACATCGGGTAGAAGGAGAGACCAATAATATCAAAGTCCAAATTCGGATCGGCGGCAAGCAGATTGCCGAACCACCACAGATAGAGCGCGTTATCGCCGCCATGATCAAGATGAAGAATAACCCGGGTGCTTGACGCCGCCGAATCCCTCACGCCGTCGATGGCACTCTCGAGCAATTCGGCCAGATCGGAGAAGTCGTCATTGCCATCGCCCACCTTGCCGTCATCGTGCAAAATCCCCGTCGGAATCTCATTGCCGACCTGAACCATATCGGGGACGATTCCTTCGTCCGCGAAGTCGTCGAGCGTGTCCTTCATATAGTTGTACAGCGTCGTCTTCAAGCTGGAGAAGGACAGGCTGCTCCAGGCTTTCGGCTTGATCTGCTTGGCAGGATCCGTCCACCAGTCGCTCAGATGGAAGTTGATCAGAATGCCCATGCCAAGGTCATCGGCCCGCTTGGCAAGGGCCAGTGTCGTCTCGAAGTCGTTGGTTCCTCCGCCATAAGGGTTGCCGTTCGCGTCATAGGGATCGACCCACAGCTTCAGTCTGACATAGTTGGCGCCGTTGTCATGCAGAATCTCCAGCGCGTCTCCTTCGACATTGTCCGAATAGAATTGACCGCCGAGGTCTTCCACCATGCTTAGCATGGATACGTCAACACCGCGGATGAAATCGTCGTACTCCTCCGCCGTTGCGGACGAAGGCGCGTTGACGCTTCCCCCGAGCAGTACCGCAACAACCAGCATCGCTGTCGTTGCTTTCCGAAACCGCTTTCTCAACATCATACCATCCTCCTCTGATCATGTCGCTTGCCCGTTCATACAGATGTATCATCAGACCCCCGTCAAGCCGGTTCATCACCTCCTCTCAATATGTATGACCGTCAGCCCTTGACGCCGGTTGCGGCCAGACCGTTCTGAATAAACCGCTGCATGAACATGAACATCGCCATGATCGGCAAGGATGACAGCACCGCGGCGGCCGCGAACAGCGTCCAGTTCGCCGCGAACTGATTCGTGATGAAGGTCTGAAGCCCAAGCGCCAGCGTGTGATTGGCCGGCTTGTTCAGGAAGACCGAAGTAATGACATACTCGCTGTACGCCGCGATGAAGGAGAAGACGAAGATAACCGCGATTTGAGGCCGAGCCAGCGGCAGAATGATGCGCGTGAACACGATCAGGTGACTGGCACCCGACACGAAGGCCGCCTCGTCAAGCTCCTTCGGAATCGTATCGATATACGCCTTGAGCAGCCAGATATTGAAGGCGCTCCCTCCCGCCAGCACCAGGATCAGCGCGAAGACGCTGTCCGACAGCCCGAATCGATAGATGAGGATGAAATAACCCGAAACGGCCATGCTGCTCGGGAATACCTGAAGCACGAGCAAGGCAAGCAGTCCGTTCTTCCTGCCGGGGAAGCGCTGGCGCGAGAAGGCGTACGCCGACGTGCTCGTCAGGAACAGTTGAATAACTGACACCCACAGGCAGATCTTGAGCGAGTTGCCAACCCAAATCATGAAGTCGGTCTCTACGATCAGACGCTCGTAATTTTGCGTTGTCAGCGCCTTGGGGAACAGTGTCGCGCTGAAGAAGCTTTGGCCTGCGGAGAAGGAGGCCATAAAAATCCAATAAGCCGGAAACAGCGTGCAGAAGATGGCGATCCATATGACTAGCCGGCTTACCCATAGACTCGCCCGTTGATTCCCTTTCATTTTGTCTTCCTCCCCTTACGCCATTCGATTTGTTCCATATCGATCTACTCCTTGAACGCCCCGGAGAGCCTGAGATTGACCAGCGTCAGAACCCCGACAATGAGGAATATGAAAATGCTGAGCGTCGCCGCCAGATCGTAGCGGTTCGACCAGGTCGTCATCTTGTAGACCATGCTGGCGAGTATGTCCGTGCTGCCCGCGAACTGGGAGTTGACTTTGGCCGGTCCGCCCTGGGTAATCATATAGATATTCCCGAAGTTATTGAAGTTGGCCGCGAACGAAGCCACAACAAGGGGAAGGCTTACCTTAAGCATAAGCGGCAGCGTAATGCGACGAAAGGCGTACCATCTGGAGGCGCCCTCCACGCTGGCCACCTCGTAGAAGACGGGCGAGATCGACTGCAGCCCGCCCATGCACACATTCAGCATGTAGGGGAAGCCCAGCCAAACATTAACGAGGATAATACCCGCTCTCGCCCAGAAAACATCCGTGAGCCAAGGAACGCCCGCAATGCCGAACGTTTCAAGCAGATGATTGATGCCCCCGTATTGCTCATTCAGCAGACCTTGCCAGGACAGAATGGCGATCGTCGCCGGCAACGCCCACGGAACAATCAGAATCGAGCGGTAAATGCCGGACTCCCTCATGAGCGGATTGTTCAGCAGAACCGCAAGTCCCATGCCCACCGCATAGGCGAGGACGGTGCTGAGAAGCGCGAAGCCGACCGTCCAGCCAAGCACGGAGAAGAACACATTCTTGATGCTGCCTTGCAGCAAGGTCTCGTAATTCCTCCAGCCGACGAAGTCGTAGCTGTCCAGATGGTACATGTTGTAGTTGGTGAAGGAGATATAGACCGTATAGGCGACCGGCAGAAAAGTAAGAACGAAGATCGAGATCAGCGCAGGCGATAAGTACGTGTACGCAGTAAGGTTATGCTTTGCTTTATTCATTCCATCGTCTCCTGGTCGGCTGTCTTACGAGCCGGCATGCATCAGCTCGATCGCTTCCTTGAATTGCGCTTCGATATACCCGGCCGCATCTGCCGGAGTCAGCGTGCCTTGGAACAACAGCCGCATGTTGTCGGAATACGGGGTCCATAGCTGCCCCAGCTCCGGAACGGATGGAAGCGGTTCTCCGCTCGCGATCTGCTTCATGAAGGCCTCCGTCACGGCGTCCATCTCGATTTGCTGCTGAACACTCAGCTTGGCCGGAATTCGGGCGCCTGTCTCATACATTTCCACAGACGCTTCATCTATCAAGTATTGATAGAAATCCCACACGGCGTCCTTATGAGACGATTTCGAGCTGACGAAGCCGACCTGCGTCCCTACCGGCGTCACGAAGGGCTTTCCATTCAAGGCTGGCATCGGAGCGAGCTCGAAGTTGACTCCTGCCGACGCAAACGCGTCCACATCCCATGGACCGCCGATATAATAAGCGGTTTCTCCATTCTCGAAAGCGCTTCTTGCGATATCGAACGTAATGTCGGACGAGATGAAGCCTTCGTCAACCATCCTCTTGATATAGCTGTAAGCTTGAACCGCGCCTTCGTTGCCAAGCCCGATATCTTCGGTGTCATAGGCATTGTCCGCCCACTTGAAAATATAACTGTCGAAAGCCCGCACGAAGCCCAGATCATAATAGATGCTCGTCGCATCGAACTTCACTCCGCCGCTCGACTTCGCCGTCTCGAGCAGTTCGTCCCAGGTAGCCGGCGTTGCGGATACCTTGTCCTTGTTATAGAACAGCGTGACCGTCTCCACTGCGATCGGAACGCCGTATCGCTTGCCGTCTACGTAGCTGGCCTGTACCGCCGCATCCACATAATCGTCGTCATTATAGAAGTCGGCAGGCACTTCCTCCGCGAGCTTGGCGGTTACAAAGCTGGCAAGCTGATCGTTGGCGATGCCGAATATGCCGTCGGGACCTCCCTTGCTGTTGGCCGCCTGGGCGAATTGCTGAAGCTCGATGCTCGTCTGGACAATCGTCGCTTTGTTGCCCGTCTCTTCCGACCATGCGTCCGCGTACCTTTGAAGCAGCTCCGCCTCTACCTGGAAATTCGTCCATAGCGTGATCGATTCTCCCCCCTTCCCGGAATTGCCGGATCCTCCCGCCGACTCGGAGGGCTGAGACCCCGTCGCAGTCAGCGATTCCGAATTCGCGGCATTATCGCTGCACCCGGACAGAACGGCCAGACTCATAACGGCTAGAAGCGCAAACTGTAATCCTTTTCTCATGTAAAGCTCCCCCTTCAATATCATGAAATTAAAACTCTTTGATAGCTTGCAAAGCGGGCAAAGCCCGGCCCTCGTAGTCGAACAGCGCGAGGTTGGCCCATACATTCGACGCCTTGCCGGTGCTCTGCAGATATCTCCTTCCAGCCTCCGTCGCCCAGCTTGCCTCGGGGATGCTGATCCAAGTCGGCTCCCAATAGAAGAAGCCGATTCCTCTGCCGTTCTCCACCGAACGGATGACATTCATCAGATCCAGCAGAAATTGACGCTGTCCTTCGGAATCGATGGAATAGGGAACGGTACCTGCTTGCTCCTCGGTGAAGATCATGGGCTCATTATGGATTCGGTCCGTTGTGAACGGGAAGGCCGTCTCCGCAATAAGCACATCCTTGTCGTAGCGCGAGGAAATGTCGTTCATATTGTGAAGCAGCTGCTCCAGCGTGCCGTGCCAGAACGGATAATAGGACAGCCCTATAATATCAAAATCCAGCTTGGCTGTGGCAGCCGCGTCGAACCATCTGCGATATAGCGCGTTGTCTCCGCCCCAGTCCAGATGAATTACCGTCCGAATTTCAGGGTTATGGTCCTTGACGGCTTGAATGCCGGCCTCCAGCAGCTCGATCATATACTCAACGTTCTCAAGCTGGCCTTCCGGGCAGAGCAGGCCGTTCGTAATCTCATTGCCAATTTGCACCATAGAGGGCGGCACTCCATAGCGCGCCAGCTCCGTGAGCGTGTCGTAGGTATATTGGTAGACAGCTTCCTTCAGCGCCTCCCCGGATAGATTCTGCCAGGCCTTCGGTTTGATCTGAACCTTCGGATCCGCCCAGAAGTCGCTGTAATGAAAGTCCAGCAAATATCCCATGCCTTGCTTTGCAGCTCTCTGCGCGAGCTTGATCGTTGTAGGAAGATCATTCGTTCCTCCGCCATACGGCTTATTATTCGCATCGTAAGGATGATTCCAAAGCCGAAGACGGATTTGATTCACTTCATAATCACCGAGAATCTGAAAGGCGTCGCCCTCTTCTCCGCCATTGTAATATTTGGCGCCTAGCTGCTCGATCTCTCTTTGAACGGAAATGTCCATGCCTTTGATAAACTCCATCAACTTCACCTTTCTAATAAATTATTTATTATTTATATGGTAAATCATTTACTTAATTTATGTTATCACGTTCCGTCAAATTCTGTCAATCAAAATTTGTAACCGCTTTCTACCAAAGGTGCTCCTTCACCTCTCATCGCATAAAAAAGCGACCGCCGGTTGGCGATCGCGCGGCTGCAGTCAGCAGCTTTTTCTAAAAATCGGTGTGCCGTTAATGTACACAGTCTTGGTCGTCTCCCTGTTCCTCAGAACGCGTTCCATCAACAAGTCCAGCGCTGAGCTGCATAGAATCGAGATATCAATACGGAAGGTGGTGAGCGGCGGCGAAACATATTGCGCGATGCCGATATCGTTAATGCTGAAGAACGATACCCTCCCCGGAATTTCCCATTGTCGCTCGTTGAACGCCTGGAGGGCCCCGATCGCGAGCGCATCGTCCGCAACGCAGAACGCTGTCGGCATCTCCTCTTGAAGCTTATTGATGGCGTCGACGCCGATGCGATAGCCTTCCTTCACCGTAAAACCTTCCGCAATGAAAACATGTTCTTCCTTCAGTAGTTTGTAATAGGCCATTGTCTGGCGGAAGGACCATTCCCGAATGTCCATAAGAGGCTTATGGGTGACCATCTCGTAATCGGGACCGCCGATGAATCCGATGCTCTTGTGTCCCTTCAAGACGAAATAATCCACGATTTGCCGCACCATGGAGTCTTGATTGGCCTGTACGCTGTCAAACAAGCTCTCGTCGGGCCGAGTATTGATAAACACGCCCTTGCGCGTTATTCGCTTGAGATACTCGATCTCCTCCATATCGAACCAGCCAATCGCAATGAACCCGGTCATATCCGCCTTCACCGCTCCAATGCCGTCTCGCTTTTCGTATCTCACCAAGCTCATATTCCGGTTCTTGGCTTGATCAATAATCTCATTCAGAATGGATTCGTTGAATATATTATCGAGCTCCTCGCCCTCTTCTCCCCAGTAGAGCAAGGCGATATTTTCTATTTTGGGATTAACCTTCTTCTTCGTATAGCCAATCTCTTCGGCTGTCTTGAAAATCGCAGCCCTGGTTTGCTCGCTGACCGATATTTTCGGATCATGATTCAGCACTCTCGACACGGTCGCGTTTGAGATGCCCAGCAGTTCGGCAATTTGCTTGACGGTAGCCATTCTTCCAATCCTCCCAGTTATTCTTTTAAGTAAATATTTTATCTTTTAATTTACTAATTGTCAATTCTATGAAGACTTCATATTCAATATGAGAAAACCTCTCGAGGGAGGAGCGTTGATAATAAAACTATGATAACAATTATCATTTTCATCTATTCAAATCAGAATCAATCTGTTATAATACGACCATTGAACCAAACATCCTACGTTTAAATTGGAGTGATGCTGTTGTTAACTCAGACGCAACGTTTAACCTTGGTGGAGCAGGTCGCCTCCCAAATCCAGATGAAGATCGAAAACAACGAATGGCAAGTAGGGATGCGCATTCCCCCAGAACCCGAACTGATGGAGCAGCTTCAAGTCAGCCGTAACACCTTGAGGGAAGCTATTCGGGCTTTATCGTATGCAGGGCTGCTGAAAACCAGACAAGGAGATGGGACCTATGTCTGCTCTGCAAGTGTTTTGGGAGCCGTAATTGAAAAGGTGATTCAGCATACCGACAGACTTGAGAGCCTGGAGGTTCGATATGCCTTGGAAAGAGAGGCCGCCGCCCTGGCTGCGTTCCGAAGAAATCAAGAAGATTTGGAGGCAATTCGGTCATGCTTGGAGCAGTGCAGACAAGCAGCCAGCCAGCAGGATCTCAAAAGGTATGCTCATTGGGATGTCGAGTTTCATAAAAAGGTGATTGCCGCTTCACATAACCAATTGATGTCAGATTTGTATAATCATATTTCCGAGGCGCTGCAAACCACGATTTTAGAAACGGAGGATTTCGAAAATGCAGCTTTTTATCAAGACTCCCATGAGCTGCTTTATCAAGCCATTGCGAATCAAGATGGCCATCAAGCCGAGGAAGCTGTTCGCTCATACATTGAAAAGGCTCGTGACACACTACCCGACTTGAACGGTAATTGCTTACCTAAAACCAAATCGCAGGAGGAACCCTTATGAGTTCATCGGAACAGTTGATTAAAAAACAGAATGCAATACCCCACTCCGGAACCCCCGCGCAAGCGAGATTCTGGCTCATGATAGTAGGCATTATTTTTATCGCAGCAAATTTGCGCGCTCCCCTCACCTCGGTAGGGCCATTAGTCAGTATTATTCGGGAGAATTTGCATATTTCAAATACCTCAGCCGGCTTAATTACCACAGTTCCACTGATTGCATTTGCTTTGCTATCGCCTTTTGTACCCAAATTAGCACGCAGATATGGTATCGAACGCATCCTCCTCATTTCCCTTATCGTTTTAACTATGGGGATCGCTGTTCGCTCATTATCCGGAGTGGTAACCTTGTATGTTGGAACCGCATTTCTGGGATTCGCAATTACCATATGCAATGTATTACTGCCGAGCCTGATTAAACGGGAATTTCCAAGGCAAATGGGTGCAATGACAGGCATTTATTCTGTTTCTATGAATGTATGCGGGGCAATCGCATCGGGTATTAGTGTTCCCTTAGCTGTAGGGGCGGGCTTGAACTGGCAAGGTGCGTTGGGGGTATGGGGAATACTTAGCGTCATTTCTATTCTCATATGGGCACCGCAACTTAAGGCTTCAGCGAAACCAGCCACTGTTGCAAGCAGCGCAGTGAACAACCAACGGATTCCTATATGGCGCTCTCCATTAGCCTGGCAAGTAACTCTTTTTATGGGCATACAATCGACCATTTTTTATGTGCTGGTGGCATGGTTGCCTGAAATACTAAAAGGTCAGGGCATCAGCTCAAGTCAATCCGGCTGGTTTCTGTCGATTCTGATTATAGCTTCGCTCCCCTTTGCATATATCGTTCCTGTTGCAGCCGGGCGCATGCATAATCAACGGTTATTAGTGATTATTACATCGGTTTTACTTTTGATTGGAACACTCGGTCTCCTCTATAGCAGCATCCATCTGTTATCATTTGGGGTTATTATCCTGGGTATTGGCGCGGGCTCTGCCTTTGGCTTGTCTATGATGTTTTTCGGCTTGCGTACCCAAAGTGCCCATCAGGCGGGTGAACTATCGGGGATGGCCCAATCCATCGGATATCTACTGGCTGCTATTGGCCCAGGACTAATTGGATATTTGCATGATGCCACTCATGGTTGGCGCGTTCCACTCCTGATATTGGTTGGCGCTTCTGCTCTACTCGGTCTGGTTGGTTTGGGGGCCGCTAGAAATCAATTTGTTGAATCTGAATAGCTGCAATTGTGTACCACGCCCAGATGATAAACGCCATGCGGTGGATCGCCACAAAGAAGCTTGATTTCTCAAGCTTCAGCGGGTTCTGTATGTCCGTAACGAACTCATCCGGTAAACCAACAGATTGGCATGCAGCTGCTTGCGTCTGCATGCCAATCTGTATCTTATTTGTCCTCTCAAATCACTTTGAAGCAATAGGAACCGCAATATTGTTTCCAATTCTTCCTCACGGGAAACCAGATTCTCTCCGCGTTTCCCCTTCATTGACTGCTCCAAAGAAATAATACGGTTTTATCCCATTTGCAAATAGGCTATCGATCAGCGTGACCAATTCCTCCGACGATAAATCCTTGCCGTTGCGTATCCAAAGGCGAAACAAAGACAGTAATGTTGAGATGTAAAACTCAATCAGATATGGCGCTAAGTTATCATTTGCTGGAAAGTCCGCAATCAATCTCTCAAAAGGAATTTCTCTTTTCAGGCGTTCAACAAAATGAACAGAACCATAGTCGCCCAAGAGAGCTTTCAAGACTGAAATTTCTTCTGCATTTTCCAAGCATTGAAGCGCATCTTGAAACGCATGCGTAGAAAGCTCCCTGCTTGCCATTTCCTCGTGAATGGATTTTATGACACGCTCTTCCACATAGTCTAACAACGCATAGATATCCGTAAAGTATTGATAAAATGTACTGCGATTATATCCGGATTGCTTCGCAATCTCTTGTATAGATATTTTTTCAATTGCCTTTTGGCTATATAAATCACAGAATACATTGATAAAGGTTTGCCTTGTTTTGTCCGTAATCTCAGGTTGCTTATTCATGATTTGCCTCCACTTTTCTGTCCAATCGATAATCCGACAGATATTGAAAATCTGATGGTTGATGACCGTATGGTGAAGCCATACAATAACATTATACAACACGTTGTTGGATCATTAACAACAATAATCAACTTTTTGAGGGAGGCTAACATGAACATTTTATTCTTCGGCAGAGGTTTAATATCGACCCAGTATGCTTGGTCTTTCGAACAGGTAGGACATACAGTTGAGTTTTACGTTAGAAAGGGGAGGAAAGAAACCTTCGGGAGCCGTATTGCGCTTGAAATGTGGGATGCACGGAAAGGGAAGAAGTTCATAAAAGAAAGCTGGAACGTCAAACTGCATGAGGAAATTCTTCCCCATTATGATCTCATTATTGTGAGCGTCAATACGGAGCAGCTTCCTGGGGCAGCACAATTCCTATCCACTGCTGCAGGAAATACCCCCGTTCTCATCTTCAATAACATTTGGCAAGATCTGAAGTCGTCTATCGCACCTCTGTCCATGAACAATGTTGTTTTTGGCTTCCCCGGAGCAGGAGGCGGCATCGCGGACAATAGACTGAGAGGCGGTTTTATGAAAATGATATTTCTGGAAAAGCCGCGGGCAGGCACTGAACCTATTAACGACAGGGTCAAGGAGCTATTTGAAAGTGCCCATTTTAAAATTAGTTGGATAAAGGATATGCAAAGCTGGCTATGGAATCACTTTGCCATGAATGCAGCGATGGAGACCGAGGTGTTAAAACGGGGAAGCTTTTCTGCGCTCATGAACCACAAAGCCTCATTTGCAAATGTTGGGTTAAATATGAGGGAAATGATTCCTGTCCTTAAAGCACGAGGCGCAAGGACAGATACGATTACTCTGCTGTTGACCAAGATTCCACCTGCAATTCTCGGCATACTTTTTAACAAGGTCATTTTTGCAAAGGGAAGCTTACCGCGACTTTTCATGGAATACAACAACAGTAAAGCAGGGTTTGCGGTACTTGAAGTTGTGAGAGAAGCAAAAAAATTAGGCATACCTTTGCCGCGTCTTACGATGGCATTGGAAAATACTGAACAGGTTTGATGATCTGGATAAAGATTATGGCTGGCAGAGGAGGCATTGATGCTTATGACCTGGAAGGCATGCGCCCTTGCATTCCTGCTACTAATGATTACATCATGTTCGATGAACAGGAATACTACAATTGAAACGCCAACATCATCATACATAGAATGGAAAGAACAGATTGATTTATTGCTAGGTGGACATCCCTATCTATTCCCACAATATCAATCTCAGGTTGGTCCACTTGAGTTTGTGTTGGAGCATTCATCTGCCAATCAAGTAGATTATAGCTTGTATCGCTCCGATGCATATGCAATAAATCACGAGTTAAATGGCGTACATACCGTCCACGATTTCTACTATTCGTACTCTTGGCAACAAGGAAGTAGCGAAAAAATAGACCAATCGGATATTTATTCAGAATTTGGAATAACGAATAATTCTGGCAGCAGTCTCGCTGAATATCATAAGGATGGGATTGAGGTGTATCAGCTCGCAGAGTATCAAAAGGAAAATAGTGAAATCATTAACGAAATCATTCGCTTATTAAACGAAGCGCATGTTCCTGCAGCTCAAATCTTATTAAAAAACTTGGAGAACGAAGCTTCGCTAGATGTAAGAATCACGGGTTTAGCAGAAACCGTAGAGATTACCTTTTCTGTTCGAGAGGCTAATGAATTAAAGCTTTATTTGAAGGATTTGGGGAGTAGCTATAATTCATAAAAATTCGAGATAAAACAAAGTCCCGAGCGCTTCGCCATTAAAGCGCTCGGGCATGTTTATTTAGCTGCGTTCTATCCCAGCCTCTATCCAATTCATTTACTTCACAAACGCAGTCGCAACATTTTTGAATATCGTGGCCACGGCTGCTCTGTCGGCATTTGCTTGTGGCGCGAAAATGTTTCCGGACATTCCGTTTATAAGACCATAGCTTTGAAGGGTCGTCACTGCGTCCTTCGCCCAATCGCTCACTGCGTCAGCATCTGCAAAGGCAGGCTTATTTGTTCCTTCGAATTTGATGCCCTTGTACGCCAAATAGTTATGGATCATTACAGCCAATTGCTCGCGCGCGACAGGCGCGCTTGGATCGAAGCTTCCATCCCCTGCACCCGACACAATCCCATGATCGGCTGCCCAGGCAATGGCAGCGCCATACCATGCATCCTTATCCACATCCGCGAATACGGATGTATCGTAGCTCGTCAGGTCCGCTCCCTCCATATTCGCAATAACCTTGGCAACCATCGCCCTTGTCATTTCGAGATTCGGCGCGAAGGTATTGTCGCTTACCCCATTGAAGAGCTGGCGAGCCGCTACAAAGTCTACTGCATTCCCATACCATTGCGTGCTTGAGACATCAGCAAATGCGACTTTATTGTAGCCAATCACATAGCTTGAGAAGTGGTTAAGAGTCATCCTTACTGTGCCAGCTTCAGAATCATACATTCCCATGACAGGTTCAAGACTTCCGTTCTTGTCCAGATAGTACACGACAATAGCGTTCGGATCCTCGCCTTGGCGTAATGTGTACGGCAAGGTTACACTCGCCGAACCGCCATTGAAATCACTGATTATATCATCGCCGCTTGCAACCGTAAACTCGTAGACCGGTCTGTCCGCAATCCTCTCTTTAGCGTCTCCGGATACGGAAAGCACGCCAGGATCAATAACACTGGCAGATAGCTTCACATCCCCCTTCGCCGCTTCGGCAATGGCATTTAGCGTCATATCATCAAACATGATGGTTGCAATGGACGAAGTCATTTCAATAGCTTCTACCCGAGCTTCGGCTAATGCGCCAATCGATTGATGTGGAATCTTCAATTCAACGGAATCAGGGTTTCCTTCAGCTTCTACCTTAATTTCAACCTTCTTTTTTGTTGCATTCGCGGCTTCTGCATTAGCAATCGCTTCAGCAATGGCTTCTTCCGTTAGAGCCGCTGTCGCGATACTGCCTTCAGACGTTTGTGTGATTTCGGAAGTAACGTTGATTCTGTTATGTTCTACCTTCGGCGCGTCTGGTGTAGGCGTTACCGCACCATTGTTGCCGCCTCCTGTACCGCCAGTACCTTCATTGCCCTCATTGCCCTCATTACCTTCATTACCTATATTTCCGGAATCATCATTTTCCTTATAATCAGAGGCGATAGAGCCTATCGTCAGAGAGCCCGTATTTTCACCATCTTTGAACCGATACACCGGTCTCTGACCCTCTCTCGTAAAGCTTGCCTCTGCAATGGCAAATCCCTCATTATTGAAGCTCGTATCGACACCGCTTGGAGGCATTACATGAATAATGGCAGGATCTTTCTCTCCATTCAGCGTTATTTTTGCCGCGCGGTTGCCATATCCATTATCTGCAACAACCCACAATACATGTTCATAAGTATCATAGTCGAGCGCCATGGCACCACCCATTTTCCCGTCCAGATCCGCAATTTGCACAGAGCTTCCATCTTCATTTAAAACATAAGCATACACATGACCATTATCCTCCAAGGCAACAAAGAACACGCCGCTTGAAATGGCATCCGGATATTGAGCCGCATCAAAAACGGTATCCATATTTTGATCATACAGCTTGCCTTCAACATCTGCATTGGATACCCATTCTACAGCTTCAATCCCCATATTGGCGGAAACCTGCGGCAATGAAGCCGTTAGGTCCCACTGCTGTAAGGCAACCAAATCACTGCCCTCTAGCTTCGGATCAACTTGCAAAATCATATTAAAGTTAACGCCCTTATCGCTATTATCACGTTCGGAAGCGACATAAACAAAGCCGTCTTCATCTACTGTAATACCTTCCGTATCCGGACCTACCGCTTCTGCATCCTCCGCATCCTTTTGGAAACGAATACGCTTGCCGTTTTCAAAGCCTTCCGCAAAGCTTAACTCTCCATTTTTTGCAACGTCCAAAATCCAAAATCGGCCCGTACCATTATCAACTGCATATAATTGACCGTTATAGAAATCGAGCCCCGAAGAATCCTCCAGGAATGTTGGTTCCTGGTCAAAAATGACAACCTCATCATTACCCGGCCATTCCATAACATCAGGGACACCTTCGAATTTATTTTGCGCGCCAGGGGTTGCTTCCTTTGTATTTCTATACTCGGCTCCCGTTACATCAGGATACAAGCCCCAAGTCGGATTCGTATGCTCTGGCCATATTGTGCTGGCTATTAATCTCTCATTTTCAAACAGACGTACAGCATCATTCTTCCCAAGGCCAAACCCGAACTCTTCATCGGTTAATACCAGAAAGCCATTTCCCGGAATAGTTGTACCGCTCGGGATCGCATATTGATGGGAATCCTCACTGTCCTTTATGACGATGCCCGAAATATCTAAAGCTTCTCCTGTTGGATTGGCAAGCTCTATCCAGTCAGGCCCGCCGTTCAGGTCATTGGATTGCACTTCGTTTAGTATAACCGGATTTGTGACCACATTGGCTTTCCCCTTAGTCGAAGTCGGAAACTCTATGAGTTCGCCTGTTCCATCCGGAATACGCGCGTACACGCCATTTGCATGGGCTTCCCATGAATAGTCTGCAATGGACACACCGTCTTTATTGAAAATCGTAACGCGATCAGCCTTCCCCAGACCAAAGGTGAAATGTATATTTTGATCAAAAACGTAAAATTCGCCCGGATTAAGAAGGGTGCCATCCGTTACGGGCGTTATATCTGCAGCATGGCCGACTGGATCATCATCGTATACATACCAGCCTGACAGATCAACGACCGCTGCTCCTCCATTATAAATTTCGACCCAATCCGTTTCGTCGTCATTAGACTCTACTTCATTGATAACAATCTGAGGTTTATACCAATCGTTTGGCAGTCCCTTTGTTTCTTTCGTTAATTCAAACGAACCCGTCCCGTCCGGATATCTTCCGAAGGAGGCCAATGCTGCATCGCCTTCATAACTCGCATGCTCTGTCCAGGAATATTCATCCAAGAGATTCCCATCCGCATCATACAAACGAATCGAATCTCCCGAACCAATGCCAATCGCCGCCTCGAACGTACCTGCAGCATAAGCATCTGTCTGGTCATCGTAGACTAGACCCTCCGTGTTCGCATCGACAACAAGTAACTTGCCTGCTCCCAGAGCTGCGCCCTCTGCGAATTTCCAACGGTGGTCATCCGAATTGTCGCGAATTTCAAAACCGGAAATATCCATCTCTTGGGTGCCCAGATTAATAAGCTCTACCCAATCATCCGGCGAAGAATTAATTTCATTAAGGAGTAATTGATGCTGGGGCAGCTCTTCTTCTTCGACAATATTGGGCTCGCCTTTGGTTGGCGCCTGATCAACGAATTCTCCCGTACCGTCCGGAACCCTGGAATACGTACCGACTGCATGAGCGGAATAAGCATACGAATCCATTAATGTACTGTTGCTATCGTACAGGGAAACAGCATCTCCATTTCCCAAACCGGAATCACCTTCAGCTTGTTCAATAACAAGGATATCGCCAGCTTTTAAAACAGTGCCATCCTCAATACGCCATTCCTCATTGTCTGCCAACCGCTCTAACCCTTTATCATCCGTCACAAACCATCCGCTGATATCGATATCTTCATTGCCGATATTTATTAATTCAACCCAATCGATATCTGTAACGGAATCGCTAGATTCGATTTCATTAATAACAACGGTGTTTTCAACTTCTGCTGCATGTACAGCCTGCATGGGAAATACCTGCATTGGAAATACGACCATCGATGCAAGAATGAACAGGTTTAATAGACGCCTTGCTTTATTGCTATTTTTCATCGTCACTGCTCCTTATTCCGTTTTATGTTCCGAACCTATATTTCTATCATGAAGCATCATTGTAAATTTCAATTGTGCTTTAAGTAATGAATTTGTTAAGTTTGCATGCCAGATCAAAAAAAAGCCCAAAATCACATCAGTGAAGTGAGGTATGATTTTATGTTATTCCCTTCTGGGATTAGGAGAGGTTTTTGCAAGCTATAAGTACTGCACACCTCCCATGACTGACAAAATAATTATCACTCTTAAAGAAAGACACAGGTGAACTTATATAGAATGTACCTACTCTCAGATACTACAGTACTCGAAACAGCTTGGTATCTATTGAAAGAGTTAACTTAGTTCAAAAAACAATTTCAGTAATTACATACTTCGCTTTCCAAACACCCAATTCATCTTCATTGAAACTAATGGTATTATTTGTCGTATTATAATTAATCAAATTCTGAGGGAGATGCATATGACAGAAATTTTGAGCAAGTTAGCTGGGAAAACGATTTATTTTGTACTAACCTTTTTTATGCTTTATCTTTTCAGTTTATATTTTGGTTTAAGGATAATAGACTCTGTTATCAAAAATGAAACAGCGCATGTAGTGCGATTCTTTGCATATGGCACTATTATTGCTTCAATCATATCTTTTGTAGGCACCATTGTTCTGCACATTATTTATCGTTATATCGTTAATGCGAGAAATTTCGCACCTTGGTTCAGAACGGTGAATCTCTTTTTTCTATATGGATCCGGTCTGTATTCGGCTATCGGTGCTATGAAAGGTTTCTTGACATCAAACAGTATAGTAACTGGTTATGAAAACATCTTTGATGACAGGTTTGGCTTAATAGTAATAGTCTTCTTTGTTGGATTATTCAACTATACGGCTTACCAGTCGATTGTTCTGTCTGAACCGAGGGAGATTCCAGTAATTGAATGGTTTATCGAGATGTGGGTTCGGACTAAAGAGTACTTTAGAAAACTTATGGGAGATCATCAAAACTCTAAAAGAAACATTTGAACACGAAAGAAGACATCATTGTTTGGTTTTTCCAACATACTCGATTTCTGATTTATTTGAATAATCCAATGCAATCCCAGCAATACTATCAATTCTTGATCGATCCGATTACTTACTAAACATCACACATTTTACCATTCGACAAGTAATTGTACTAAGGGGTAATATGGATGATGAATATAGCGATTTAAGTATTTAGTTTTTAGGCAATCTCGACGCACTGCTGAAGTGAAAATATGTTCTGGTGAATATTCTAACAGCTAAGGAGGCGGATTCTATGGCTGACGATCGTTCTCCCCAAGCTCGCAGCTACAACATGTCACGAATCCGAAGTTCAAACACAAAACCTGAGGAATTAGTGAGAAAGCACCTGTTTGCAAAAGGTTTTCGCTATAGGAAGAATGACAGACGCTATTTAGGCACTCCTGATATCGTTCTTCCTAAATATCGTACAATACTTTTCATACACGGATGTTTCTGGCATTGCCATCAGAATTGTCCATACTTTGTTATGCCGAAGTCAAATATTGAGTATTGGAAATCAAAGTTGGAAAATAACCGGAACAGAGATATTAAGAACATCGAGAAACTCCGTTCTGACGGGTGGCGGGTAATCATTGTTTGGGAATGCGAGTTGAAGAAGACAGTACGCGAGAAAAGACTGAAACAACTGTTTGAGGAAATAGAGATGCCAGCAGCGAAATATAGCGGAGGACTTGCAGATGGATAAAGCATATGAAGCTTTACGCGAGGCCGAATGGCTGAAGCAATGCGATGAAAAACGTCCAGCGGATGTGTTTTGGATCATCCACATCAACTCACCATGCCGTTTTCCATCAATAACATCAGAATCGTGGCTTGTTACTGATACGATAAATATTGGCGTTCCAAGGGAGGAGCTTTTCTCCCCCCTCTATTATTCTTCTTGATCATTATATCTGTAAATTGTTGGACAGGCATTAACGTCAACTTTCGGGCTTATTGTTTCAGACAAATAACAATGAATTACTTTGGTTGTCATCAATACATTCATGAACACTATGAACGTGTGGTCGCCGCACATCTAAATATTTAAGGAAATGTGTTGCAATCGACTTGGCAAGGATTGGCGGCACCGCATTCCCCACTTGTTGGTACTGAGCATCTTTAGTTCCGCAGAAAACAAAACTATCAGGAAAAGTCTGCAAACGCGCTGCCTCGCGAATGCTGAGCGCACGGTCATGGATCGGGTGAATCCACATTGATTTTCTAACATTTACTACTGTTCCCGAAGGCTCATCATAATTCAAGCGCAAATAAATCGTATTCTGTGTTCTTTCGGAATCCGAGTAGGTCGTTTTAAGCTCTGGCTTTAGGCTGTGAAAGTTTTGCCCCTGCTTGATTGCCTTAAATCGCTCAAGCGCGCGTTCGGTTGTTGCAGTAGATACATGATTATATAATGTAATTGAATCACGCAACAACAACCCCAACTCAGAAAGCCCATCCGAGGCATCTCCAATTGAAACTCCAGTGTTACCTTCTGCTATGTTTGTCGTTGGTTCAATTGCTTCCAAATCCCCAATAGCATCATGAACAGTTTTAAAGTTCTCTTCTTTTATAGTTCCTACAGGCAACTCGATACAATCAGCAATGTGCTTTTTAATGCCCATAACAACATATCGCATTCGTTTTTGAGGCGCACCGAAGGTTGCTGCTGACAAAACACCTTTGCTGATCGTATATCCGTTACAATCTGCTTCCAATATGGACGTAATGTAGTCCAGAACGGACATAGATTTCACATAGGCAACCAAATCACCTTCACCAGAATACCGTTCAACTACGATTCTATTATTTTTGATTTCCAGTGCTTTAGAAAGCATACGTTGTAGTAAAATTGATGGTCTAATTGCTTCACAAAGTCCATCAATTTCATCATTATTGAAATACTGTACTAAGGCATTACCAGCTTGCCGTCCTTGTTGTATAATATAGTTTTCGCCTTCAGTATCGAGCAGCTCTTTAGCGAGTGCCGTTAGTTTACGCCGATGTTTATTTAACGCAGCCCTGAGTTTTTCCATGTTACTACGATTCTTGAAAACTACATTCAGAACGAGATAACTTTCGTCTTCCCATAAATAACGGGAAATCATATTTACATCCGAAATAATCTCTGTTACGCCATTGAATACAAATTCCACTTCAAGAAGATGTATTTGTGAATCTGTCGTAGGAATTCCATATTGCTCGATGTCACTCATATCCTCTTCAGCAACAAAAAACCGATGAACCTCTGATTGAAGCATACTAACGTTTTCCATTAAAAACGCCTTAGGATTTAGATGAAGAACAGTCTTAACAAACTTCTTTACAAGCGAGTTGTTAAGACTTATTGCGTGGTTTTTCTGGCGATTCGCATTGGAAAAACCTTGGCACGGAGGCCCGCCAATGACAATATCCACCTGTCCTAGTTTTTTCTTTGTTTCTTCCGATAAAGCATCCTCAACATCGCTGTACATACAACTTTCTTCAATTGCATGGTTGCGAAGATAAGTCTGCTGAGCAAATCGATTCATTTCAAAAGCAGCTTTCACCATGAACCTACCGGTCTGAAGGAATCCAAAACTAAGCCCACCTGCGCCAGCAAACAAGTCAACGATACTATATTTGATATTTGTCTGCTCACTCATAGCTTGAATCCCTCCTCTTGAACTCGTTCCAACACTTCAAGAAGTTTCTTGCTTTGTGCTGGTGTAGGTATTTTCAGTGGTATCTGACAAGCGATTCTTAGCGCGGTGCTTTCATCGGGTGTAATCATGCGCTTACTTATCGCAAACTTCATGACCGCGTTCCATTGATCTGGAGCTATCTCCGTGCAGACTTTTGTCTGTATTTCGACTCCCGATAGCATTCGCTGATCGGACTTTGCTTCACGTTCAGCCGTCTTCTTTTCCTCATTATCGATAAGGCATGTTTTGATCTCATAAGGTAAATCAAAATAAATGGTGCTGACGTTTTTCCAACATTCTTCACGTTTGCACCATTGAGTTACGTTTTCTACTTTGCGACTCTGGTCAGTTAATTTGTTATAGACTAATTCAGAAAGGGATGTTAGCACCGAAGCAATTGGAGATGGGACAGTTTGCCTTGCCCATATGCTTGCCAAGTCTAAAGTCATACCAGGATGCTGCCCTACAATTAGTTTATGTAATAACGCTATAGTATAAGTTACAATGTTAGCACGATAGCTTTGAGTATACCACGGTTGATGTGATACCATTCTCTCAGTATATCTAAATAAGAGCATCAAAGCAACGCTTTCTTGCCAGTATCTCTCATTGAAAATCAGCCCATTATCCGTCTCAGCCCAGTCTTTATCAGTAGCTTCAGCGAAAGCAGCAAAATTCGTTTGAGCTCCTCGACTCACAATATGAGGCAAGCATTTCCAAGAGTTTCGGACTTTCGCAAGATCAGTTTTTGTAATAAGTTGACTTTTGGGATTTTGCAACAAGAATTTTTTCTTTTCGCTTGGGGTCAAGCGCATTTGTTTTTGCAAATATTGTCCACGCGCTCTTTCATAAAACCACTTAGTATCGAACTGCGAGCCGCCCGTTGCGCGTGCATAGAGCCTTTGAGAAAATTGCTCCATACGAACATGGAAAGGATGCGTAGAGAAGAAGTCGGCATCGCTTACTTTGTTCTGACTATTAGACGAACGCGATATATTCTGCATTAATTCTGTTGCTTCGTCAGCAAGAGATCGTTCAATAACTGTAAGTTTCATTTGGACAAAAATAGAACTAAGGTCTGCCTTGTCTTTATGGCGAGCATTGGAAAGCGATGCTGTCGTTTGACCGCCGTTGATAATCTGAAAATCTGTAACACCGACAAGGAAGATGCCTTGTGAAGTGATTTCAGTTTTTATATTCATTGCCGTTGCGGCTATTCCGTTATTATATGCAAAGAAACGTTCCGGGCATTGTAGAATTGTCGTTCTAATTTTCTTATTCACAGCAACCTTTGTGGATAAGAAGGAACGAACATTTCCTTCAAGCAGTGAACTGCCATATCGATCATAGATATCAGCTAGAAGTACGCCTGGAATAATGCAGAGATAACTTTTGAAGTCATCAGTCGTGGTGTCGCTGGCTTCAATACATGGGATACCTCTTGCGGTATACTCCTTAAATTCAATTTCAATAATTGAGCGTCCAGAAACGGAACCACAGACTTTGAAAAGCCGCTCTAAATCCCAAATTTGGCATTCTACAGGAACTCCATCTATCTCTGTTACATCCAAAGCTTTAATTGCAGAACTCATTATTGAGGTTGTAAATATCAACAGCTGATATTTTCTTGTAATTGCTCTTTTTTCGCGCAACAAGTCCACCAAGTCTGAGCAGGCTCTGCTCATTTCAATTTCACTGTGGAGCGAACTATTTAAAGACTGGTCAACGAAATACACGAGACGTTCTTGTAACTGTGTTGCTTGTGTCCGTGTAATAACATTTTCTCTATCTGAAGAATCAAAGTCGGCTATTACGAGCGACATCGTTTTATCAAATTCATCAAACGCATATCCATCAACCCGGAGCTTGCGATTACGTTTACCCGTCCCTTCAAAATAAGAAGCAGTGAAATCTAATAGGACTTCTGCGCTTTCTAAATATTCAGCGAAACTACTGACAAAAGAGGCACAAGAACCCTCACCAGTAGCCGCGGCTTCGGCTCTGACGTTTTCCATAAAATCTTTTCTAAATTCTTGTGCATCCATTTATGTCATCCTTTCTGCCATTCCTGTAAGGATGGAAGGTTTAACTCGTAATGTAAAGAAACTATCTGAGCAGGGATAGTTTTTTTCGTCATTCGAGGAAATGTTTCATTAACTGAGTAACATTGCGTACCCGAGCAGTAATATTTCTGTTCCGAATAGGCTTGGAGGTCAATGTATCCATATGCTGCAAGTTTTGAGCGAAATATCTCCAAAGCATCAGAGTCACCGGAGAGCTGATCACAGATTTGTCTAACAATATCATTCAGCGAAAATGCGCCATTCTTTTCGGGAGCAGTTTTGTCAATGCGCATAATCACAAGTTCGCCATAATCGTTACAATTCAGCTGTTCAAGTGATGAAATGGTAACGCTTGTTGCGGAGGCCCCCACACTTTTTACTTCAAACCAACCATCGGCATATGCGAAATCTTGGTCTGCACCATCCGCTCCAATCCACCCTTGCACAGTAGTAAGTGCTGAGTCCGAAGCAGCTAGTCTGTTGGATAAGAATAATAATTCGCCGATCAATCCCTTTCGGCTATGCTCATCCATTAGTCCGCTTTTCTGGGATTCAAGCAGCCGACTCCATTGCTTATACCGACTTATCACAAGTGTCAGAGCTTCTTTCTTATTTGAAGCCGATTGAGAGTGAACGACAATATCGCTACATAGGATTGCAAACACACTTTCTTGTTCATCACGAAGCAATTCGAAGGACAGTGTCCACCTGTTATCCGATTCTCTGCGACGGCGACTAACCGCCATGGACTTTGAAGATATAACATCCCCGATTTCAATGTCGCTGACTAAGAGCAAGGTTTTCTGGCTTATTGACTGAAAACCTATGTGCCATTCCAATGGATGTTTTATATCCACCTGTAAAAAGCCACCGTCGCGATATTTAATACTGTCCCATTGCCTTTGGAGAGATTCTGGTGTTATTGTCATTCGTCGTTGTCCTCCTCAGGGTCGTAATAATTTTTGAGTTCAACCGCATTGACCATGTAGCTTGCAGTTTTCTCAGGTAACCCAGTAAATGGGAAGCCAGCACCGATGGCAAACAAGTAGTCTGGAATTTTAACGCCATCATCAATTTGTGTTCTTATTTGTCCTTTTTTGTCTTTCCCAATACGGTCAACATAGATGACGTGCAACATGAGGATTGGCGAGCGTCCCTTGATAAGATAAGCACTATCGGGAACATGCCTTTTATCAGGATTCTTATCCCGAAAATCTTCTTCAGCTCGCGTCTTCTGCCCTTGTGTTAACCCGAGTGCAGATGCACCACCAGCACCAACTCTAACCTTCGTACCACTGATACTGATTTGGTCAACGCTAGCAACAACAAAACGCTTTTCTGGCTTTATTTGCAGAACTTCGCCGCTACAGTATAGTTCCGAATATGTTTCGGTTTTGTCAGAGCCTTCTGCAATAACAACATCCCAAGTTGCAGTGCCCATCTTATCTCTGATAAAATCAGCAAGTGCATGACCTTGGAAAGATAGATGCCAAGGATGAGTTTTGAAGTCTCTCAGTAACTGTTCTACTTCTCCTTTAGCAACGCCAGTCCAAAAATACTGCGCTTTGTCACGTGGCGACCGTTGCCCGATTAAGTCCAATCGACTCACAAAATCTTTGAATACTTCCTCGTTGGAAGTTAATGAAGTCGCATCGGCTTTTAAGCGCGGCGTTTCTAACAATCGACCAGACACTGTAATTGGGCGCTTCACCATAGTTCCTGCCCGCATTTTATTCCTTGCTGTTACAATCAATGAAGCGGGGTCTTGCCGTACCTTAAGACCGAATTCCAACGGGGTCAAGTTGGCGTTTTTCATTCTTGCAATTTCGAGCTTTAACTCTTCGGCGGCAGCCGTGATATATCCGTACCAGTCGATGGCTTTCTCGCTTATCCAAATCTTGAATAAATCATCGTACCCAGGACGATATCCGAACCAACGCCCCATCTGAAGCAATGTATCGTACATGAGCGACTTGCGGTAGAAATAGCTCACGCCAAGCCCTTCGATGGTAAGCCCCCTAGATAAACTGTTTCCTCCGACAGCAATAACACGAAGACCATTCTCACGATTTTCAAAGTAATTGAGGCTGGTAGAACCGCTTTGCTGGTTTACTGCTCTTACATCGATAGGCGATACAGCGATAAAAAGATATTTCGACAAGAAGTGGTGCCAAGTCATCGGTTGACCACAATACCCAGCCTTTTCAGCAAGTCCGTATTTCTCCCAAACCTGCTTTAAATAAAAAATGTTGTCGATTGCGCTACTTTCACTTTCAGAAAGACGCGAATAGCTCCGCAAATCATCTCGCATATCACTGAGCCATACGCTCACCAAATCTCGAATTTGATTCTGCACATCAGTAAAACGGCTAACGTGAATCATCATAGAGCGATGGGCTTTGTTATCGCCCCGCACATCACGAATTCCATTCATCAGCAAGAAGTAAGCCATTGCTTCTTTCATGCTTGGCGGCAACGCAGTAACAGGATGGCCTTTTTTGTGATCGAAAGGAAAAAACGCATCCATCTCAATAGGATGGAGTTCCTCAAGAACACTACTGAACGTAGCGTCCTCACCAAAAATACTATCGGCACCTATGTAATTCGATGGAGGAGCGAGTGAGTATATAAAATCACGAGGAAATAAGTCCTCACGTAACATCTCATCATCCGTGTCGGGATTGATAAAGATGTTAGCATATGGAGTTGCAGTGATTCCAAGATAAGACGCCTGACGGAACAATGCCAACAGTGCACGAATTGCTTCGTTAATCGCCGTCGGGTTTTCATCTTCTTTTTTCGTATTAACTGAAGCATTATCAGCCTCATCATCAATTAAGAGCATTGGCAGGTTGATTATGCCATGTGAATTGGTATTATTGTTTTTCAACCAACGAATAAGATTATTAAGGATGCTTTTATTCTTCTTTACGACAAATACAACGGGAGAAGTGACGCTGTGCAAAGACAGGTTTAACGCTCGTAATATGTTATTGTCAAAGTCTTTGGTAACTGATGTAAAGGATTCAATTCGCTTTTCCTGTCCATATCGCCCAACACCCACAGAAACGTTTTCAATCTCACGCTTCTCAGGGTCAAGCAAATACTGGCTCAATCTACCCGAAAACTCAGTATCAAGTCGTTCTTGGGTTTGTTGACGAAGGTTTTCCATCATGCCAGCAAGTATAATTATTACGCGATAGCCTGTGTCTGCCGCCTTATTACAAATAGCAGTATAGTTAGCGGTTTTACCTGACTGGACATCCCCCAGAACAAGACCTCTCCGCTGGAAAGGCTCAGTGCTTTCGGGATCGCCAAGCAAGTCCACAATTTCATCAGATACTCTCCCGAGATTGCCAGTAACTCGAGGATTCCAATGTTTAACGTTTTCAAGATACTTCTTGTAACGATTCCAAAAGAAAAAGTCGTACTTGGACCGTCGAGCCGGCAGCCATGACTGGTGAGGACGTTTGCGGTCAATTATGACTGTACCTATTTCCATCTTCACAACGATGTTTATTTTCAGCTTGCGCTTGATCTCCTCATATTCTTCATCAGTGACATGACAGAAAGAATCGAGCGACGCTCGCAATTTGTCTGCTATACCATCAAACTCCGCCTCGGTTGGTGGCTCGGAGGGAAATGCTGTGTTGATGCTGGAGGAAATCATCCCTTCCAGTTGTTCGACGTTAGTCCCTGCCATAGTTAGCACGCTCCTCACTTTCTGAATTTAACAACTATATGTGGGTAATCCACAAATGGATCAGATACCGAAAGCCGCTCCAGTAATTCCATTCGCATCACCGCGGTTGGCATTTGATCTAGCAGCAACTTTAGAGTTGCTTCAATATCATTTGCAGTGGTTTCTGTGTCATTTTCGATTGGCTTATCCGAGTTCAAATCTATATATAGCTGATTTAAAGGGAGTTGCGATTCAATCGCCTTTAACAATGTTTCTAGGTTGCGACGAACCTGTGCTGGTGCGTCTAAGAACATTTCAACCATTGGATGGTCTCGATTGATGTTATAATAAAAGCCGCCTTGTTTACCTTTAAATCTTTGCCAGACATGAACGACCGAATCGTTTGTTTCTTTTTTACCACGGAAAGTCCAAGTTTGCTTGCTTCGTTCAGCTAAACGCTCGACAATCGATTCCAAGTTATTACGCACAACTTCTGGTGGAACTGCCGTGGATTTCTTAATATCTAACGTCCAGAGACCATCAAGTTCATTTGGAATATCCACTTGAATGCGAGCCAGCTTTGAAAGTTCCCCTTGGCGCATCATGCGAAACCAAGTGCCCCCTAAAAGTAGCCGCTTATTACGATATATATAGAAACCTTGACTTTTACGAAGCCCCTCTTTTCCGCCGAGAGCATCAATTTCATCAGAGGATAACGCTGATACATGCGGAAGTATGAAAGGGCGAACAACAACCTTTGCATCCTCAATATATAACACTTCATCTGCCATAACTTGCGTATTTCGCTTCGTAAGAAAAGGATCAGCAGGTTCGACAGGAAGAGCATTCATATTTATACGTAATTTCTTTAGCCCCGCTTCACCGCTTATGTAGCGGTGAAAAACCAATGATAGATGATCTCGTACATCAGACATTTTTTTGCTCATCGAGCGATCAAAGTTGACTTCGCCTACTTTTAACCTATCAAGATTCTGCCAAACAACGAGTGTGCCGGATTGAAGTTTATTTAATTCCTCAATGCGCGGAACAGTGGACATTTCTTCTTCAGTTTCAAGCACCAATAACGACCACTCTTCTGTTTCTGTAACATGGTCGATATCCCAACGGCGTGCCTCAACTCGGCTTTCCTGTTTGCTAACCACAGTTAAAGTACGGCATTGCGAAAGAGAGGCTGTTTTTAAACCCAGTCCAAATCGTCCCAAGTCATTGGCATCGCGGTTATCATTAGGATTTTGGCTTCCATACCTCATCGCGGTCTCAAGTTGTGTCGAGTGCATGCCATTTCCGTTGTCTAATATTGCTATGTAGGAATCATTTATAGGAAAGAAAAAGAGATCAACACATGATGCTAATGCCGTTATACTATTATCGATAATATCAGCAACTGCTGCTTCTAACGTATACCCAATCGCACGGGTTGATTCTATTAGCGTAGGTGCGTGCGGCGGCAACGAGACTGTTTTCATATACTGATTCCTTTCTTCTATGATTAAATGATTAAGGATGCCCAACGAATAAAGTACCGTTATTTTTTCGGTAATTTCTGATAAGACCTAAAAATAACTTTCGTATCTCCTCCCCTAAGAAACATTAACGTTAATAAACCCTCAACACTCCTATCAGAGACAACCTTACAATTCGATCCAACAATTCCATGGGTATATCTTCTATAAGCTGATCGGAAAGTCCTTTTTTTCGACAACATTCACTATTTCAGATTCATATTTGTCAAATTCACCTGTTTTTCGATCTCCTCAATAGCGAAAGTAAGTCCCCTGTATATGATTACTGTTTTGAAGTAGTCATTCGACAACGCAAAAAATCGCCCCTTCTTGAGTTGGTGGTGTGGTAACATCCATTCTACAAGAATCTGCGATTTCATACTTCCATTTCTAACATTACAAAACAGCAATCTATTAGGTAGCTCTGGTTGTATTTTTGGACACCCTCTTCTCCATTTCCCAAAAACATTTTGAATTTAAATGAACAAGATCAATAATCTAAAAACTGTTCTTCGATTTCTCGGAAGGACCTATGGAATCTTTCCATTTCTTCATCTAATCTTGAGTGCGAATCTAAATAGATTTTTTCTGCAGGTTCGTTATTTAGTATTTTATACGCGTAGAGTCTTAAGAAAGCAAAAATCAAGACATCGCTAATCTGTCTACACCCGTGCGCTAACTCTTTAGCTATCCTTCTTTCAGGAATTCTTTGATTATGATCTATTAGAAAATTAATAGCATCCGCATCTTGGTGGATTAAGTGACTTCCAATTCCATATCCATGAAACAATCCAAAGAAAAACTTATGCTTATCTTGCTTTGATAGCTCTTTAATAATTTCACTATATGACCATTTGTGCTCTAACTCTTTTCGGTATTTCCGCGGATACTTTTTATTTATTTCCTCAATTTCTTCTTCACTAAGAACGGTTGCACCGATAAATTTCATGTCATTTTTTTGTTTTTGATCGCCAGGTAAATATTTGTATACATCTTCTGCTCTTTTTGAACGTTTTATTTTATTTATGATAGGAAGGACATTCCAAAAGTCATCTATTTTCTTTGTCCTTTCTTCATTTGAGCCCACTGTCAAATAAATGAACTTTAGCGTCCCTTCAAGGATAGATCGAATAAGCATCTCGTTATCCCATAATCTATTGTTTGCGACTAACACTAATACACTCTCACTTGTAGTATGACAACTAATAGGCAATTGTTTAAGTACATACCTTTCAAAAACCGGCATTTCAGAATCACTATCAAAATATTGTGATATCTTTGAAAAATATTCATGTAAGATATGACTAGCACGTGCCGCTATATTCATTAGTATTTTTTGATGCTCTTCCATTTATATTCTCCTCATATCATGCTAAAGGTTTGGTATATAACGTTATTGTGTTACCTCGCTCGGCAAAAGCCCGGCAATACTGTTCATTCCCAACATTCCAACATAGTCGTCTATCAAATTGAGTCAATTTATACTTTCATTATTAGCTTTATGTGTCACGAAAAATCAGGTGCGCATGTCTCTCATGTACCTAATTCGTTTATCTAAGCTAAAAAATAAGACCACCTCTATTTTGCTTTATAAGGTGGTCTTTGGATCGTTATGATGCTCATTCGCGTTTTCACAGTTCATTTCATAAATAACAGAAGAATTCTCTCTTTGTAGGTCAAAACTCGCTCGTCATATCTATCCATTTCAAATCCAAAACAACTGAAACCTTAATCGTATCTCTCAACACCTTGTTCTTATAGTCACTCTCATCCTGCGCAAAGGAGAAATACTTCGCTGAATGCTCAAAACTATAGACTTCTAGGTATCGACGCGACATATCCCCACCACGCACTCCACATGAACCGTATGCGGAAACATATCCACCGGCTGCACCTCCACCGTCCGGTACCCGCCATCCTCCAGCACTCGCAAGTCGCGCGCCAGTGTCGAGGGGTTGCAGCTCACATAGACGACCCGCTCGGGGCTGATGTCGAGGATGGTGTCGAGCAGGGCAGGATCGCAGCCCTTGCGAGGAGGGTCGACGACGATGACGTCGGCCTCTATCCCCTCGTCGCGCCAGCGAGGGATGACGACCTCGGCCGGGCCAGCTTCAAACGACGCGTTCTCGATGCCGTTCAGTTGCGCGTTGCGCTTCGCGTCCTCGATCGCCTCGGGGACGATCTCCACGCCGTACACTTCGCCGGCCTGACGCGCAAGGAACAGCGAAATCGTGCCGATTCCGCAGTAGGCGTCGATGACCTTTTCCGTCCCGCTCAAAGCCGCATATTCCACCGCTTTGCGATAAAGCGCCACCGTCTGCGCAGGATTCACCTGATAGAACGATCTTGCCGAGATGGCGAAGCGAATGCCGTCAAGCTCGTCGTAGATGACCTCGCTGCCCCACAGCACCTTGGTCTCGTCGCCGAAGATGACGTTGGTGCTGCGTTCGTTCACGTTCTGGACGATGCTCTTCACGGCAGGCAGCGCCTTGCGAATATGCTCGATCCACTCTGGCTGCCGAGGAAGACGCTTGCCGTTCGTCACCAGCACGACCATAATTTCGCCCGTCACGACGCCGGTGCGAGCCATAATATGCCGCAGCACGCCTGTGCCGCTCTCCTCGTCATACGGCGTCACGCGAAGCTCTCTCGCGATGCCTTTCACGACACGAATGACTTCGTCGTTATGCTCATGCTGGATCAGGCAATCATCCATGTCGATGATACGATGGCTTCCTCTGGCATAGAAGCCCGCAATTAATCCATCTGCGCCGCCTTCCTCCACTCTATCTGCTCCCCCGCTTCGAACACTTGCATGGCCGACCGGCACCGAAGCTTTGTTCCGATATTTCCAAGGCTCGTCCATGCCGATGGTCGGGTGAACGGTTATGTTGTTCAGCTTCCCAATTCGCGTCAAATTATCGACCACATGCTGCCGCTTCCAGGCGAGCTGCGCCTCATAATCCAGATGCTGCAGTTGACAGCCGCCGCATTCCTTGTAGATCTCGCATGGCGGTTCGACGCGGTCGCCGCTCGGCGCAAGCAGCTCCTCCATCCGCGCGTAGCCGTATTGCTTCTTGAGCTTCATGACCTTGGCGCGAACCTTCTCTCCGGGCAGCGCGCCATGCACGAATAGGGTAAAGCCGTCCGAGCGGCCTACCCCTTCGCCTTCATGTGTCAGCCCGACGATATCCATCGTCACGACATCATTTTTCTGGAACGGCCCGTCATGCCGCGCGGACTTGCCCGCCCCCGCAGACATCCGCCCGCTATTCCTAGCTCCTGCTGCTCCCGTACGTTTCCTGCTCATAGCTTCTCCGATCTGATCTAATCCTTGTTATCTTTTATTATAAGTCCACTCTAAGTACACCTATTCTTATTCGTTCCACATCACTCGCTTCGCTCTACCTACCGATAAGTCGAAACCCCCGTCTCATCCGCGAAGATGCGCAAATGTGAAGGCAACACCGAGAAGGTGCAAGGCAGCACGCCGCCGTATTCGCCGTCGAGATTAAGCTGGACATAATCCGGCGTTGTCACCTTCAGCTTGTTCGTGCGGAAGTAGGTGACATGAGAATCGTTCAGATGCTCGCCGCGAAGCGCCAGTGTGACAAGCCGGATGAACTCGCCCAGATGCATCTTGCGGATCAGCATCACATCGAGCAGCCCGTCATCGAGCTTCGATTCCGGAGCGAGCTTCTCGAACCCGCCAACCGAGTTGCTGTTGCAGATGAGGAACATCATGTATTCGTCCTGGAAGATGCCGACGTCCTCGGCTTCGAATTTCAGCTCGGTCGGGCGCAGGCGTGTCATCTTCTCGATGCCCTTCATATAATAAGCGAGCTGGCCGACCATCGTCTTCAGCTTGCTCGGCACATCGTAGGTCAACTCCGTCAAGGAGCCCCCGCCCGCAATGTTGATAAAATAACGATCATTCGCCTTCCCGACGTCAACCGGTCTCGTATATTGACCGATGATGAGATCGCATGCGTATTCCCAATGCTTCGGAATGCCCGTCGCTCTGGCGAAGTCGTTCGTCGTCCCCAGCGGCAGAATGCCGAGCGGCGGCCGGTTCGGCTTGTTGGCGAGCCCGTTGATGACCTCGTACAAGGTGCCGTCGCCCCCGGCGGCGATGATCATATCGTAGTCGCGGTCCGCAGCGTCCGCGGCTGCGAGCGTCGCGTCGCCTTCGCCGACCGTCGCGTGGCAGGTGGCTTCGATTCCACCTTGATCAAGACGCTGCAAAATATCGGGAAGCCGCCGCTTCATCTCTTCTCTTCCCGATGTTGGATTATAGATTAACCTGGCTCGTTTCATCAGAGCTCTAAGCCTCCTTAGGGACATCATCGCAGATGGTTCCAAAAATATTTCAATACTTCTCTATGTATTCGATCCTTCAGCCAGCCAGCTCGAAATCCGCCTTGCAATCCACCGCTCGATCGCCGGATGCGGCAGCATCGCCTTCCCGTTATAGCGATAGCGGAGTCCTTCCAGCCGTTCCGGAATGACTCGATTGGTGAAATAGCCAACGCTTAGGAAAACGGGCACGACGATGATCTCGCGCTCAGGCTCCTCCTGCTGCATGCTTTGAAGAACTGTGGCAGCCTGATCCGGCAGCAGCATCGCGTATTCGGCCCGCGCGAAGCCGCCGGCAAGCCTCAGCCGCTTCGCAAGCTTGCCGAGCCCCTCCGCCCAGCGCTCGTGGAACACCGGCTCCTTGCTGCCATGCCCGACCAGCAGCAGCGCTTCCCTGGACGGATCGGTGGACAGCTCCGAGATATTCGCAAGCAGCAGCTCGCCAATCTCCGGATCATCGTCGATGGGCAGGCCATACGTGACCCGCACGCCTTCACCTACGCGGAACTCGCCAAGATCGCCTTCGAGATCGGATACCCAAGGGAAGCCGAACGCTTGCCCGATTTCATCGACATGCGTGCTGCCGGAGGATACGAATAGCGGCAGCACGAACAGATCCGTCACGCCGAATCGCATCAGCTCGTCAATGCCGTCCTGGATCAAGCGTCCCTCCACAATTTCAAGAAAAGAAGAGACAACGGGCACATGAAAGCCCGCTGCTGCGGCATGAATTGCCGCGTCAACGAGCTTCACCCATTTCTCTTCTCTGGATCCGTGGCTGATAACCAGTATGCCAGGTTTCGTCATGGCGATACGCGCCTCCTTACCTGCCGAGACGCTCAAGCGACATTTTGTAACCGTCGTTGCCGTAATTCAGGCAGCGCTTCACGCGCGAGATCGTCGCCGTGCTCGCTCCCGTCTCCGCTTCAATCTGATTGTATGTACTGCCCTTGCCAAGCATGCGAGCGACTTCCAGCCTTTGCGATAAGGATTGAATTTCATTCACGGTGCATAGATCATCGAAGAAAATATAGCATTCCTCAACCGATTTTAATGTTAGTATAGCTTCGAATAACTGGTCAATCGCTTTATCATTCAGCTTCTTCAGCTGCATTCGCATTCACTCCTATGTATACTGTTCTTACTATTGTATAGCTTTGTTCGTTATTTATCAAACATTAACGTGCGAAAGCCTTGGGCGGAATTCTATCTGCAACCCTAACCGCTCCCCACAGGCTATTAACCAAAAGTTTTCTTCGCGAAACAGGGCATTCGTCCAATCGTTATGAACGCCTAACCCATAGACTATGAAAAAAAGGGTTGTGATCTGTTTGAATCAATATCATCACCCCGGCGTCGGCAACCAGCAAGGCCAACAAGGCCAGCGCGGCCAACATGGTCATCCTGGCCAGCACGGTCATTATGGCCAGCAAGGCTATGGGCAAGCAAGCAGTCATCGCCAAGGTCAAAGCCAGCTCGGCCAGCAGTACAACGGCTTGCACGGAGGCTTCCAATATAACGGCGACATGACGCCTCCACCTCAGACCGCGAATACGCAGAGCCTGCTGCCCTCGATCGTTCCCCATTCGAATAATCAGCTGATCGAGACCGATGCGATGCAGTCGAAGAAGGGAATCAAGCTCGGCAATCTCGGAACGCTGCCGAACCTGACAGAGATCAAGGGCTTCGTCGACCGCATGGGCGGCCTCGACGGCATCCTCAGCACCGTCACCAAGGTGCAGAAGGTGATGGGCAGCGTTACTCAGATGGCCCCGATGGTGAAGGTGCTCATGGGCTCCTTCGGCAAGAAGTCGATCAGCGAGGATGACGAGAACAACAGCGAGTGGAAGCCTCGCAGGCGCAGAAGACGGAGACGTCCGGCATCGAGCGCAAGGCCAAGGCCCAGACAAGGGGGCAGCTCCGGCAGACGCCGCCGCAGAAGACCTGGACGCCGAAGATAATACGCTCCACAAAACTCTGCCCCCCAACGGAATCAAAAAAGGACAGCCGAGATTTCCGAAGCGCCTCATGACGCTCGCCGGAAATCTTGGCTGTCCTATGTATTTCGCATGAATTAAGCGAAGAGATGAATAAGCCAGAAGACGCCCATCGCGAGAACGACGGTAATCGGAATCGTAATGACCCAAGCGATCGCGATTCTGCCCGCTACTCCCCATTTCACGGCGGAGAAGCGCTTCGCGCTGCCCACCCCGAGAATCGAGGAGGTGATAACATGCGTCGTACTGACCGGAAGATGAATCATCGTCGCCGACAGAATGATGGCAGCGGAGCCCAGGTCGGCCGCGAAGCCGTTGATCGGCTCTATTTTGAAAATCTTCGTGCCCATAGTCTTGATGATCTTCCAGCCGCCGATTGATGTGCCGAGCGCCATCGCCGTAGCCGCCGAAATCTGCACCCACAGAGGCACATGCATCGTCGACTGCTCGCCCGCGGTCACAAGCGCGAATACGATAATGCCCATCGCCTTCTGCGCGTCGTTCGTGCCATGCGAGTAGGATTGGAACATCGCGGTGATGATCTGTCCGGTCCGGAAGCCCTTATTCACTTGATGCGGAGAGGACTTCGCGAATGCCCGCTTCAGAATCCACATAATAATAAAACCGAGCGTGAAGGCGAGCAGCGGCGAAATGAGCAATGCCTTCATAATGTCGACAAAGCCTTCACCGTTAATGGCGCTGAGTCCCGCTCCCGCGATAACCGCGCCTGCCAAGGAGCCGACGAGCGCATGGGAGGAGGACGACGGGATGCCGAACCACCATGTGACCAGATTCCATATGATCGCGGAGACGAGCGCCGCTATGACAATCGTGACGCCATGCTCCAGTTCCGCGGGATTGGCAACACCCGAGCCGATCGTCTTCGCAACGCCGGTGAACGTGATCGCGCCAAGGAAGTTCATGACCGCCGCCATGAGGATGGCTACTCTCGGCTTCAGCGCCCTCGTGGATACGGATGTCGCAATCGCGTTAGCCGTGTCGTGAAAGCCGTTGATGAAGTCGAATGATAACGCTAGAAATACGACAATCCAGAGTACATATAATTCCATGTCTTCGATTCCTACTCTCCTTGTTAGCTGTTGCGCATAATGATCGATTCAAGTACGTTCGCAACGTCTTCGCAATAGTCGGAAGTCTGTTCGAGCCGTTCGTAAATTTCCTTGCGCTTGATCAGCTCGATCGGATCCTTCACGTTGGCGAACAGGCTCGTCACGCCTACGCGCAGCAGATCGTCGGCCTGGTTCTCAAGCTCGTTGATCGAGATGCAATGCTCGCGCATCGGAAGCAGCTTCTTCTGGGTCAGGAGATAGATCGCGCTCTTCACCTGATGTCCGCAACGGACAAGAATTTCCGCGAACAGCGTAATATATTCATCCTTCTCGCGAAGATGGTACATTTCAAAGCGGGAGGCGCAAGCTTCAATGCCGTCGACCACATCGTCAAGCGAGGTGATCAGCTCCATAATATCCTCGCGTTCGATCGGCGTAATGAAGGTTTTGTTAAGCTCCTTCAAGATGGTGTGTGTATACTGATCGCATTCGCTCTCAAGCTCCTTCATCCGCTTCGCGAAAGCCGACACATCCGACAGATCCGAGACGCCGCTGGCAAAATATTCAATTGCTTCTACGAGCGTGTCCGCCATTTCTTCCAGTGTTTTAAAAAAAATGTCCTTTTTCTTAAACATGCTAATCCCCTTATCGACTAGAAAGTATGGGTCTTGCGGTATTGCTTGTTCAAAGCCTTCCTTAGTGTACACCATAATTGTTAACGGATTGTAAACATCCATGAAAATTTAATCATATTTTCAGCTTCAGAACAAGCAAAAAATGCCGTTCCATGTCGGAACAGCACTTTTTTTGTGCAAAATCCGTGAACACGGCCGCTTCTTGGTCTGCTCGGCGATCAAAAGCGGACTTTTTGAACATCTTCTTGCGGTTATTGTGTCCACGTATAATAATTACATTCTCTCACTACATGCTTATCGTCACATGCTCGGCAAGCGCGGGACTATTCGGCACGACATGAATGAAGGTTGTCCCGGGAACGAACGGCACCTCTTGGCCGTCCTTCATGAAGCGAATCATGCCGTCCTTCGCCCGCACCCACTGCGCGCTGATCTTCTTGCCTTTCTCGAAAATGTACGCCGCGCCGCCCGTTTTCAAATCGATGGTCAGGCGGCCGACATTATCGTACACCGTATGCTTCGTTTCGAACACGACCAGATTCGTCGCCGTTAACGCCTCGTCCGTATTCCGGTCGATATGCGGCTCGTTGTTAATGAAACGTTTGTAAAGGCCGGTCGCTTCGTCATATTGATATTCGACCTCGTAGTCCTGTCCGAGGAACGTAATCTCGATCTTCTTCGCATCCTCCGCCGAGCTCGCCGTCGCTCCTGTCAGCGCGCCTTCCGGCGAGAACGGATAAGCCGCCGCGGCCGGGAGCTTGTTGTTGTAGCCCTTGTTGTCCGCCGCCTTGCGCAGCCGCTCCAGTTCGGAGTATAGATTATGCGGCGCTTTGCGGTCCTTGCTTCTCCAGAAGTAGCCGCCCGCGTTCGAAATTTCGTCAAGATAAGGCTTGCCCTGCTTCTGCAGAATGCCGTATGCTTCCGGGCTTCCGCCGGCATGCGCCATGATCGCGCCGTAGCTGTCGGCAATATCGATGAGATAGGCTCTATTGCTTCGTATCGGTCCAAGCGTCTTCGTCTGCTCCGTTGTGCTCTGGAATATTGCTTCCAGACGCGTGATGCCGCCTTCGGCAAGAATTTCCCAGATGACATCGGCCTGCGTCAGACCGGATTGCGGCCTCGCCGCCGAATAATTGTTGATCATGACGGCCAGCGGCCTGTTCGTCGCTTCTTGCTCAAGGCCTATGCCTGTAAGAGGCGCTATATAGGGCATTGGCGTCGAAGTCGGCTCCGGTGTAACGGTTGGAGTAGGTTCCATCGTTGGACTCATCGTGTTCGTCGCAATCACGTCTGCGACTTCCTCGTTATTGCCGCTGCATGCCGCAATGAATAGGATACATGAGGTGAGAAGGGCAACTGACAGCGCTCGCATTCTGTTATTCATGAAAACCCGCCTTTGCTACAATATGGTATCTCCATTTAAACACAGAACGGACGAGTTTGTCTTGATAAAAATGAGCCTTCGCGCGGATTGTTGCTCCTGTCTTCGAAGCATCCGTCTGCAACAGCCGGAATAGGGATTGCGGATTAGTGCAGAATAAGGAATAACGACATACAAAATCTATTGTCATTATCGAGGAAAAAGAGGTGAGTTCCCATGCCTTTGTGGATTGCTTGGCTGGAGGAGCATTGGCTGTCCGCGATGCTTATTCTCGGCGCGATTGTCTCCGTGCTGTTCGTCTTCATTAATCGCAAGCTTATCTTCTACAAGGAGTAAGGGCTCGCGTTCGCGAGAGCGAAGACAGGAGAACGAAAGGAGGGAGAACGAAGAAAGCATGCTGCTTTCGCATGCTTTCTCTCATTGCGAATCCGACATTGATTCCTCGCGTGCTTGTTCCCGGGACGCGGCCTCTCTCAGAATCGGCAGCTCAATCTTCACCACCGTGCCCGATCCCCGTTCGCTGTCGATCGCGATCGTTCCGCCGTGCAGCTCAATTATATCCTTACAGATGGCAAGCCCAAGACCCGATCCGCCCTCCATATTGCTCGCCTTGTAGAACTTCTCCATCACATGAGGCAGATCCTCGGAAGCGATGCCGCTTCCCGTATCTGAGACAGCGAGCAGCGCCGACTGTTCCCTTGCCTGCGTCGTCACACGAATGATGCCGCCGGCGGGTGTGAATTTGTACGCGTTGTCGATCAGGTTGATAATGACCTGCTTCAACCGATTCGCGTCAGCAAAGATAATAATCGGTCCTTCGTCGTACGAGGCGACTAGGCGCACCTTGGTCTTGTCCTCGCGCACGACGAGTTGACGGACCGTCTCCTTCACGGAGCTGTTCAGATCCAGCGTCTCCGCATGCAGCTCCATCGTCTTCGCGGACAGCTTCGAGAAGTCGAGCAAATCCTCCACCAGTCCGGACAGCCGCTCCGTCTCCTTCCCGATAATCGACAAGCCAAGCTTGACCTCCTCGTCGTCCTCGCCCGGCTGACTTTCCTTCAGCGTCTCGCTCCAGCCCTTGATCGAGGTCAGCGGCGTACGAAGCTCGTGAGAGATCGAAGAGATGAAGTCGTTCTTCAACCTCTCCCGCTTCGTCAGCTCGCTTACCATCGCGTTGAACGTTTCGGATAATTGGCCGATTTCATCATTGCTGCGCTTCGTCGCTCTTCGGGTCCAGTCGCCCTCAGCCATATATCTGGCCGCGCTCGTCAGCTCTCTGATCGGAAGCACGATGCGCTGAGCGAGGAAGAGGCTGAGTCCCAGGAAGAGAAGAATAACGCCTAATCCAACGTACACCGCCATCCGAATGATTTTGCCAACCATATTGTCCACTTGTTCGATCGATGACGTGTAGCGCAGCATCGACACAATTCGCGAATCGTTGTACAGCGGAATCGTGATGGAGATGACGCGTTCGCCGTAGTAAGGATCAACCCCGCTCCAGCTGCCGATGCCGCCGGACATCGCCGCCTTGACATCCTCGGTCGAATATTGAACCTGGGGCGCGAATCCGTCGGAATCGATGCGCACCTGACCTATGCTGTTCAGCAATTGGATGCGAGCCGGACCGTCCTCCACCATATGCTGCAGCATATAATCCGCTTGATCCTGAAGCGTAAGCGAGGCGAGCGAACGGGAGTGAAGAGAAATCGCCGATTCGGCGCGTTGCCTGACCGAGCTCTGGGCGCTGCCGTAATAATAATTCCACATCAGAGCGGCGAAGGCGGCTCCAAGCACACACACGACCAGTACGATCAGCAGCAAATAGCTTAGAACCATCCGAGTCTGGATGCTTCTCATCCTCATGGCGTCCCACTCCGTTTCCAGCGATAGCCAAAGCCCCATACCGTCTCGATGACGGACGGATTCGACGGTCTCTCCTCAATCTTCTGCCTAATCCGCCGAATATTCACGTCGACCACCTTCAGATCGCCGACATAATACCGTCCCCACACCTCGCTCAGAATATGATCGCGGCTAATGCTCTCCCCCTCCCTCTCCATCAGCAGACGTACAAGCGTCCATTCGGTGGGCGTCAGGATGATCTCTTGCTCATGCTTCCATAGTCTGCGTTCCTTGATGGACAGCTTGATAACGCCGCTGATGAGCATAGCATCTGCGGCTGTCGCAGAGCTCACTGCCTCAGCAGCATGCTCGACTCCTGAAGACCCGGCAGACTCCAGGCGCTCTTGCGGCACTGCCGCTTCCTCTGCCGCAAGCTCCGGAGTTGTCATCTCGCTTTGATCCGCTTGAGGCTCTGGAGTCGGACTCGGCGGCGCATCTACCGTCATGCGGCGATAAAGCGACTTGATGCGCGCGATCAATTCCCCGGGACTGAACGGCTTCTGCACATAATCATCCGCGCCCAGCTCAAGTCCGCGAATTTTGTCCTCTTCCTGCGACTTTGCCGTCAGCATAATAATGCCCATCCGGGGATATCGTCCGCGAAGCGCCTCGCAGACCTCGAAGCCGCTAATCGTAGGCAGCATGACGTCAAGAAGCGCGATATCGAAGGGCCCTTGCGTGTCCGCATGCGCGATCGCGTCCTCACCGTTATCCGCTTCCACAACCTCCATATCGTTTCGTTTCAAATTAATTCGAATAAAGCCTCGAATCGATTCTTCATCCTCCAGAAGTAAAACTCGCAATAGCACTCACCGCCGATTTCATCTGATCTGAATAGGTCCGCTCACAGTCGCCTTCAAGCTGCCTCCGATTACTCCATATGCTCAATAGACAGGTAGGACGGGAAGTCCTTCTCCGCCTCCAGCAGCTCACCGAAAGCTTTCGCCCCCGCCTCGGACAAGCCCTCTGGAGGGGCGGTCTGGAACGATACAACGAATATATTGCCGCTGTCCGTCATGACTTGATGATAGGGAATTCCGCCGCTCTTCCAGTAAGCGGCGGCTGTTGTCCATTTTTTCTGCGGCACGACGTATACGGTTGCCAAGTCATAGGAGGCTTGCTCCATCGCATCCCAATATTCGAACGAGATCAAGCCATAAGGCGCAGTCGGCTTCTTGAGCGTATAACGATTCTGCCAGGAATCCGGAATATCGATTTTCAGATCGTAGACATAGTCTTCATACCTCGTCTTCACGGGATGGAAGCTCTTCTCTCCGTCCCATTGCAGCCATATATTAATCCACTGCATCTCCGAGTACGGCGTGTCCATATAGCCCGGTGCTTCAATTCGCTGTTCGACCTCGAGAATGCCGTCATCGTTGACATCCTGGCTGCTTGCCCTGCTCATGCCGGCTTGCAGGCTGCGGCTCGGATACACGAGAAGGAGCTTGCGGTTCTCCCAGGCGAACATGAGGGTGACGGAGCTGTGCGCTCCTGTAATGCCGTCGATTACGATGCCGTACCCCGATTCGGAGATGCGGCCGATCTTCAAGCTCTGGAACGCGCTCGCGGTATCGGCCAGCTCCATGGAAGCCTTCTTCGTCATGCCATTCTCTTGCAGCGTATAGACGGCAAGACTATACTTCGGCACGACGAGCTCTCCTCCGTTGCCCGTAGAGGTAATCAGCGCAAGCTCGATATCGCCGTTCCCCTCGAGATCTCCTGTCTCCGCAAGCTCGTAAGGTATGGACTCTACCGGCCTCAGAACAAGATTGCCATTATCGTCCCGCTCGGCCTGCGCCTGGAACGAGTAATGCTCCAGTACATTCGGATTGTCGAAGGAGCCGACCCATCCGACCAGCATCACCAGCTCGTCCTCTCCGCCGACATCGACGAATTTCAGCCATCCGATATCCCGTGCCAGCGGCTGCTCGACCAAGAGCCATTGCTTCCACCCGCTCCCGGTTTGTTTGAAAATAACAATTTGCGGAATGCTGTATTCATTGAAGAAGGTAACGACGGCTTCGTCCTTGCGATCGCCGTCTATGTCGAGGAGTCGGATCGCATCCTTGAAATCGTCCTTGTTCGGAAGCATAAGCTTGCTGTATTCCGGCAAAACATCCTTGACAGCTGCTGTCAGCTCCAAATGATCGGCGGAGGCGTCGGGCTTCCGCAGCAAATCCGCGGGAGCGGCCGTGTATCTACAGCCCGCCAGCAACAGCGGGATTATGAACACGGTTAGAAACAAGAAAGAGCGGAGGGCGCCCCCCGCGATGCTGCGCTTATTTGCGCAGTTGTCCCTTCTGTCACTGCCGTTACTGCTGTGACTACTATCCCTGCTGTCACTGTTGTTACTGCTGTTACTGCTGTTACTGCTGTTACTGCTGTTACTGCTGTCAGACTCTCTACCAGGCCCCAAGTCGTCGCCCCCTTCCGCCTTACAAGATGTTCCTTTCCCGGTCTTTCTCTTTCCATTTTTCTTTCCATTTCTCTTTATCTCCGGTTCAACCCTTATTTCTCCGGAATTTGATCAACCGTCACCAGCGTGTAGCCCTGCTTCTGCAGATCGTCAATGACATCCGCAAGCATGTCCACCGTGTGCTGAATATTTTTGCTCCCGAAGGAATGCATTAATATTATAGCATTCGGTTTCGCTTTCGTCCGAATCATCTCGCGCATATCCTTGATCGAGGTGCCCGCCCAATCCCGCGTATCGATATTCCAGCCTACGAGCCGGCGTCCGTTATCCTCCATCACCTTCTTAAGCGTATCGGATACGGCTCCGTAAGGCGCGCGGAACAGGGTAGGCACCTCTCCGATCGCGTCCTTCATTTCATCGTCAACCTGCTTCATCTGATCTATGATTTGAGCCTCAGTCAATTTGCTGAGATCCTTGTGGTCTTGGGTATGATTGCCGATCGCATGTCCTTCGTCCCGGATACGCTTCAATACCTCGGGGTATTTCTCGATTTGCAGGCCGACCTCGAAGAAGGTGGCATGAACCCCTTTTTCCTTCAAAATATCCAGAATCGCCGTTGTATAATGCAAATCCGGACCATCATCGAAGGTCAGTGCGATCAGCTTCTGCTCCTTGGCGTCATCTGCATCCGTTGACGGTTTGACGCTTGGTTCTTCGTTATCGCTTGTATTGTTCGCTTGGCTTCCGTTAGAGCTCGCCGCATTGCTGTCCTTGCTCGCGGAAGTCTTGCTGCCGTCGTTGCTGGCGTTACCGTCTTCCGCGTTGGCTGCGGCTCCGTCGTTACTGGCGCCATCGCCTTCCGTGCTGGCTGCGGCTCCGTCGTTGCCTTCTGTGCCGTTGCTCTTTGCGTTAACTGTTCCTTCACTGCCTGCGTTGCCGGTTCCATCGCTGCTTGTTTTTCCGCTAGTCTCGCTTCCTTGTTGCGCCTCCCCCTGATCGTTTCCCATTTCCTCATTGCTCTTTCCTATGCTGCTAGTGTTCTCGCCTTTGTTAACCGCTGTCGTCACTCCACCGTTATCTGCTGTCGAACTTCCGCCTGCTTCCGCGCCGTTGCCCGCCGTTGCCGACTCTGCCGTATTCAACACGCCCGATCCGCTTGTTCGATCTCCGCCGTTCGACATGCCCCCGCCAGAGCCTCCCGTATGTATGCCGCCGCTGGCTGCCTTGCCGTCCGACATGCCTTCGCCCGAGCCGCCCGCATGTATACCGTCGCTGCCCGCTTTGCCATCCGCATGCCCTTCCGTCTGCTGTCCGCCTATCGACGCCAATGCCGACAAGCTGATCGTTTGTCCCGTCGCGCAGCCGCCTGCCCAGACGAGAAGACCTGTCAGAGAAGCTGCAATTGCCAATCTTTGAACGCGTTTCTTCCGATTCACCATTTGTCTCACCCACTATTCCGCTGATAGATTTATCTTATCGAATCAGCAGATTAATAGAGTTACAAAATAGTAACATCATCGGACAAAATGAGACACTTCGCAACAATCTGCGCTCAATAAGCGGCTCTCGTTCCGTTAGCGTTACAAAGACGCTCCTACGCTGATTTCCAGCGCTGCAGTTCCTCCCCAGTTACTTTCTGACTCTCCGACGCTGGTTACCAGCGCTGCAGTTCCTTCCTAACTGCTTTCGCACAAGTTAGTCCTTAAACATACTCCACAACATAAAAAATCACCTCCCCGCGAAGGCTGCTGTTATCGCAGCAACAGCAGCTGTATGGGAAGGCTCAAGGTTATCTCTATTCAACTATCGGTCGCAATCAACCTGGCTTAGAGCAAAGCCTTCGCCGCGATATCACTACGATTCTGCTTGCCTTCGAACTGCACAACGCTCGCCGCTTCATAAGCGCGCCCGCGCGCTTCGGCGATATCCGCGCCTAGCCCGACGATGCCAAGCACTCGTCCACCGGCTGTCGCGAACTGTCCGTCCTTCATCGCCGTTCCCGCGTGGAACACTAGCGCTCCCTGCGCTTCCGCTTCCGCGAGTCCGGTAATAACGCGGCCCTTCGGATACGAGGCGGGATAGCCTTCGGAAGCAAGCACGACGCATACCGCAGCCTCGTCGCTCCATTCAATATCCATATCCGCCAGTCTTCCGTTCATCGCCGCCAGCACGATATCCACCAGCTCCGTCTTCAGACGAGGCAGCACGACCTGCGTCTCCGGATCGCCCATGCGGGCATTGAATTCGATCGTCTTCGGACCGTCCTTCGTAATCATCAGGCCCGCGAACAGCACGCCGCGGAACGGACGCCCTTCGCTGACCATCGCCTTCGCGGTTGGAATCACAATGTTCTGGATCGCTTCCTCAATAATGGCAGGATCGATATGCGGCAACGGCGTATAAGTTCCCATCCCGCCCGTATTCGGCCCTTTGTCCCCATCGAAAATCGGCTTATGATCCTGGGCAGGCACCATCGGCTTCACGGTTTCGCCGTCCACGAAGGCCAGAATCGACATTTCCTGACCTTCCAGGAACTCCTCGATCACGATTTGATTGCCCGCTTCGCCGAACACCTTGTCGACCATCGCCTCGCGCAGCGCCTTCTCCGCTTCCTCCATCGTCGCCGCAACGGTAACGCCTTTGCCCGCTGCCAGTCCGTCCGCTTTAATGACAATCGGCGCCGACTGCTCCCGCAGATACGACAGCGCCGATTCATAGTCGGTGAACGTCTCATATTTCGCCGTCGGGATATTGTACTTCTTCAGCAAATCCTTCATGAAGATCTTGCTGCCTTCAATCGCCGCTGCCTTCTTATTCGGTCCGAAGGCCGGGATTCCTGCCGCTTCGAACGCATCGACAATTCCGTCCGCAAGCGGATCATCCGGTCCTACGAAGACGAGGTCGATTGAGGCGTCCTTGGCGAAACGCACCAATTCATCGAATTCCGATACCGCAATCGGCACGCATTCCGCCAGCTGGGCTATCCCTGCGTTGCCCGGCGCGCAAAACAGCTCCTTTACCTTCTCGCTCTTCTTGAGCGCCCAGACAATCGCATGCTCGCGACCGCCTCCGCCAATGACTAACATTCGCATCTCTGCAAACCTCCCCTGAAAATTACCGTACTTGCAAGCACCCATCAATTCCCCTCCTGCACCAGAAACCGGACGTGTGCGACTTCTATTGCGCAGGAGAATGGACAATAAGACCTGACTCTATTAATGCTTGAAGTGACGTACGCCTGTCACAACCATCGCAATATTATGGGCATCCGCCATAGCGATCGATTCCTCATCTTTAATCGATCCGCCCGGCTGAATAATAGCCGTAATACCCGCCTTCGCAGCAAGCTCGACCGTATCTCCCATCGGGAAGAACGCATCCGAAGCAAGAGCGGCGCCAATCGCCTTCTCACCGGCTTGTTCGATAGCAATACGCGCCGCTCCCACGCGGTTCATCTGACCAGCGCCAACGCCTACGGTCATATCATCCTTCGCGAGCAGGATCGCATTCGATTTCACATGCTTCACGACCTTCCAGCCGAACAACAGCTGCTTCATCTCTTGAGCAGTCGGTTGACGCTTCGTTACGACCTTGAGATCCGCCTCCGTCAAGCTGTGAACATCGCTCTCTTGCACCAGCATGCCGCCGTCTACCGACGTAACAAGCCATTCCGGCTTGCGTTCCGCCGCAGCGGTCAACTCGCCGAGCTTCAGCAGACGAATGTTCTTCTTCTTCGTCAGAATATCCAGCGCTTCCGGCGTATAATCCGGAGCGATAATAATTTCAAGGAAGATGCTGCCGAGCAGTTCAGCCGTGTCCGCGCCAATTTCGCGATTCGCGGCTACAATTCCGCCGAAGATCGAAGTCGAATCCGCTTCGTAAGCCTTCTGGTACGCCTCGTGAATCGTAGCGCCGATGCCCACTCCGCATGGATTCATATGCTTGACCGCGACGACAGCCGGCTCGTCGAATTCCTTCAGAATCGATAGCGCGGCGTTCGCGTCGTTAATGTTGTTGTAGGACAGCTCTTTGCCGTGAAGCTGCTCCGCTGTCGTTACATTGCCTGCGGAAGCAAGCGGCTTGCTGTAGAAGGCCGCCTTCTGATGCGGATTTTCGCCATAACGGAGATCCTGCACCTTTTCGTAAGTAACGGTGTATTTCTCCGGCAGCGGCTCGCCGCCCAGCTTGGACAAGTAATCGCCGATCAGCGCGTCATAAGCGCCTGTATGACGGAATACCTTCGCCGCCAGACGTTTGCGTGTCTCGAGTGTCGTATCGCCGCCAGCCTTCACTTCCTCCAGCACAACATCGTAATCGCCTGCGTCCACAACAACAGTTACGAACGCATGATTTTTCGCTGCGGAACGAAGCATGGTAGGGCCGCCGATATCGATATTTTCGATCGCGTCCTCATAGGTCACATCCGGCTTCGCAATCGTTTCCTTGAACGGATACAAATTGACGATGACCAGATCGATATAATCCAGTCCTAGCTTCTGCATCGCTTTCTGATGCTCCTCGCTGTCGCGAACGGCGAGCAAGCCGCTATGTACGGCGGGATGCAGCGTCTTCACGCGGCCGTCCAGAATTTCGGGGAACCCCGTCACATCGGAAATGCCGATAACCGGAATGCCTTCCTTCTGCAGCAGGCTGAACGTGCCCCCCGTCGAAATAATTTGAACGCCTTGATTAGCCAATTCTCTGGAAAATTCCACAATGCCGGTCTTGTCCGACACACTGATTAACGCTCTGCGAATCGCCACGCCTATCCCCTCCAATTAAATTAATGAAACTCAACCTTGCGCACATTCAACCTCACCTTGCCATGAGCAATCGCTTGAATAACGCCCGGCAGCAGCTGCTGCTCTGTCGCATGAATCCGCTGGGCCAGCGTCGATTCCGTGTCGCCTGCTTCAATCTCGACAGCCTGCTGCGCGATAATCGGGCCGCTGTCGAGCCCGCCGTCCACATAATGAACGCTGACGCCCGTTACTTTCACTCCGTGGTCCAGGGCTTGCTGAATCGCATTCACGCCCGGGAACGACGGCAACAGCGAAGGATGCACATTGATCATCCGTCCATAATAAGGCTCTACCAATACATTCGTAATAATTCGCATGTATCCCGCGAGCACGATCAGCTCGACTCCGCGCTTCCGCAGCTCCTCCGCAATCGCCTGATCATGATCCTCGCGGCTTGGATAATCCTTCGACCGGAAGACGAAGGTATCAATGCCGGCTTCCTGCGCTCTTCCAATTACCGGCGCGGAAGCCTTGTCACAAACAAGAAGCTCGATGGACACATCGAGCTTCCCTTCACGCATCCGGCGAACCATTGCCGCGAAATTCGTGCCATTGCCGGATGCGAATACCGCGATGCGCAGCGGAGCCATTAGACTTCCGCTCCCGTGAAGGTGACGATGCGGCTTCCTTCCGTAACGGTCCCGATACGGTAAGCCTTCTCGCCAAGCTCTTCGCTAATTCTGAGCGCAGCTTCAGCCTCGTCCGCCGGCACGACAACGACAAGGCCGATTCCCATATTGAACGTCGTGAACATGTCACGATTCGTAATATTCCCTTTGTTTTGCATCAATTCAAAAATCGGAAGAATCGGCCATGAGCCGTAAGCGATATCGACGTTCACGCCATCCGGCAGGACGCGCGGAATGTTCTCGATAAAGCCGCCTCCCGTAATATGGGCCATGCCCTTCACATTCACTTGCTCGATCAGCTTCAGCGCCTGCTTCACATAGATGCGGGTAGGCTCGATCAGCACATCGCCAAGCTTCGCGCCGCCAAGCTCGTCAAGCTCTTGCTCCAGCTTGTAGCCCGCTTCCTCAAGAAGCAAACGGCGAACGAGCGAGAAGCCGTTGCTATGGATGCCGCTCGAAGCGAAGCCGATAACCGCGTCGCCGGGAGCGATCGTGGAGCCGTCGATCATTTTCTTCTTGTCGACAATGCCGACCGTGAAGCCCGCGATATCGTATTCCTCATCGGAATACATGCCAGGCATCTCGGCGGTCTCACCGCCGATCAGAGCGCAGCCGGATTGCACGCAGCCCTCGGAAATCCCGGCGACGATCGCTTCGATCTTCTCGGGCACAACCTTGCCGCAAGCGAGATAATCGAGGAAGAACAGCGGCTCGGCGCCCTGCACGATAATATCGTTCACGCACATCGCCACGGCATCAATGCCGATGGTGTCATGCTTGTCCATCGCGAAAGCAAGCTTCAGCTTCGTTCCGACGCCATCGGTGCCCGATACCAGCACGGGCTCGTCGTATTTGTCCTTATTCAGGCTGAACAAACCTCCGAAGCCGCCCAGCTCCGCCATAACCTCCGGACGGAAGGTACGCTTCACATGCTTCTTCATCCGCTCGACCGCTTCGTTGCCCGCGGCAATGTCGACTCCGGCCTTCTTATACGCTTCTGACAATTCGCCCACCCTTTCTCTTGCACAAATTCAATCCTATACAATCATGCCTATTCATGCTGCTTGCTGCTCGCAGTCTCATTTTTCAAAGCAGCAGGAATCAAATCCCGATCTGCAGCATCCGCGCGCTCGCAACTAGCAGCTGCAGCTCTTCTCCGCTTCCTCGTCAACAGGCGTCGGATAATCATTATCGAAGCAAGCCAGGCACATGCCGCGGTTATAAGCGCCGTCATTGCCGCCAACCGCTTCGATAAATCCGCTGTCCGTCAGGAAAGCCAGCGAATCCGCATTAATTTCCTTGCGAATCTCCTCCACCGTCCGATAAGAAGCGATGAGCTCGTTGCGATCCGGCGTATCGATGCCGTAGTAGCATGGATTTTTGAACGGCGGCGATGTGATGCGCACATGCACCTCCGTCGCTCCCGCTTCGCGAAGCAGGTTCACGATGCGGCGGGAGGTCGTGCCGCGCACGATCGAATCGTCGATCATGACGACGCGTTTTCCCTCGACCACCTTGCGCACCGCCGACAGCTTCATCTTCACGCCCTTCTCCCGAAGCTCCTGCGACGGTTGAATGAATGTTCTGCCGGTATATTTGTTCTTGATAAGTCCCAGCTCGTAAGGAATGCCCGTCTGCTCGGCATACCCGATGGCTGCGGAAATACTCGAATCCGGCACGCCGGTCACAATATCTGCGTCAACGAAGGATTCATGCGCGAGCTTCTGACCCATCCGCTTGCGGGCGGAGTGAATATTGATCGTATTAATATCGCTGTCTGGTCTTGCAAAATAAATATATTCCATCGCGCAGGTCGCTCTGCGGCCCACATCCGCATAGCGGTCGACACGCATGCCGTCGCTGTCCAGAATGAGCAGCTCGCCCGGCTGCACGTCGCGCACGTACTCGGCGCCGATCGTCTCGAACGCGCAGGTCTCGGACGAGAACACATACGCGTCGCCAAGGCGGCCCATCGCCAGCGGTCTTAAGCCATGCGGGTCGGAGGCGACGAGCAGCTTGTCGTTGGTCATGATCAGGAAGGCGAAGCCGCCTATTATGCGTTGCAACGCTTTCTTCGCCGCCGTGACGAAGTCCTTCGGCGAACGCGCGATAAGATGCGCGATAACCTCGGTGTCGCTCGACGTCTGGAAGATCGAGCCGCCTTGCTCGAGCTCGCGGCGGATTTCCGGAGCGTTGACGATATTCCCGTTAGTGGCTACGCCGAGATCTCCGTCACGGTATCGGAAGATTAGCGGCTGAGCATTCGCCAGCTTGCTCTCTCCGGCGGTAGAATAACGGACATGGCCGATCGAGCGGTCGCCCGACAGCATATCCAGATTGTCCTTCGTGAACACCTCTTTGACGAGACCCATTCCCCGATAATAGCTGAACTTGTTATTGTCCGCCGTATCGACCGTGCAGATGCCCGCGCTCTCTTCTCCGCGATGCTGAAGCGCGTGAAGCCCGTAATAGGACAGTCCGGCGGCATCGGGATGACCGAACACCCCGAACACCCCGCATTCCTCCCGCAGCTTGTCGAAGATATCATCGCGGCCGATGCCCTCGTTATAATGATTTCCCGTCCAGAGAGAATGTCCCTCGGGACTCTTTAATTCATCAGACATGGAATCGCATCCTTCCAAACCTTCTCCAGTTGTTTGACCGGCGCGTTGATGCCGGCTTTTCCGTTGACGTTGATGTTCAGGCTGCTTCCGTTGACCTCTCCGATTGCCGCGTTCGCCACGCCTTGCTCCGTAAGCCAAGCCGTAAGAGCTTTCGCTTGCTCGGGCTTCGCCGACAGCAGAATGCGGGACTGTGATTCGCTGAAGAGCAGATGATCCGGACGAAGCTCGCTTGTCAGCGATACCTCCGCGCCGATTCCGCCGCTGATGCAGGATTCGGCCAGCGCCGCCGCGATACCGCCTTCCGACAAGTCATGCGCGGATGCGACTAGCCCCTTCTGAATCGCTCCAAGCACCGCGCCTTGAACCTTCTTCTCGACTTTCAGGTCAAGCACAGGCGGACGTCCCGACGGAGCGCCGTCGCGAACATATTGCAGTTCGCTGCCGCCGAATTCCGCTTTCGTTTCGCCGATCAGCACGATCACATCGCCCTCCGACTTAAAGCCTTGCGTCGTCACATGATCAATGTCGTGTACGAGGCCGACCATGCCGATAACTGGCGTTGGGTAGATCGCGCCCTTTGCGTTCTCGTTGTACAAGCTGACATTGCCGCCGATTACCGGCGTGTCGAGCGCTACACAGGCTTCAGCCATGCCGTCCGCCGACTTCTCCAGCTGCCAGAACACATCCGGCTTCTCCGGGTTGCCATAGTTGAGGTTATCCGTCACCGCGAGCGGCTCGGCGCCGGAGCATACAATATTGCGCGCCGCTTCGGCCACTGCGATGCGTCCGCCCATCTCCGGATCGAGATAGACATAGCGGCCGTTGCAGTCCGTCGTCATCGCCAGCGCCTTGCGCGTGCCGTCGATTCGGACGACAGCCGCATCGGAGCCCGGCTGCACTACCGTAGCTGTGCGAACCATATAGTCATATTGGTTATATACCCATTCTTTGCTCGCTACTGTAGGAGATGCGAGAATTTGCTCCAGTGCGCCGGTCAAATCCGTAATTTCTTGGAATCCACCCGCGTCAACCGCGCCATGCTTCGTGTAGTAGGAAGGCTCCGCAGACGGCTTGTTGTATACCGGACACTCGTCGACAAGCGCCTTCACCGGCATATTCGCCACTTCTTCGCCCTTGTGGAACAATCTCAGGCTTCCATCATCCGTTACCTTGCCGACCTTGGCGCAAATAATGCCCCACCGATCGAAAATCTCCTTCGCTTGCGCCTCATGCTGAGGCTCGACGACGAACAGCATACGCTCCTGCGACTCGGACAGCATCATCTCGTAAGGCGTCATGCCCGTCTCGCGCTGCGGCACCTCGTCGAGGTAAAGCTCAAGGCCGTTGCCCGCCTTCGACGCCATCTCCGCGCTGGAGCAGGTAAGACCCGCCGCGCCCATATCCTGAATGCCGAGCACGATGCCGGAATCGATCAGCTCGAGCGTCGCTTCCATAACCAGCTTCTCCATGAACGGATCGCCGACCTGCACCGCCGTGCGCTTCTCTTCGGATTCCTCAGACAGCTCGACCGACGCGAAGGTCGCGCCGTGAATGCCGTCGCGGCCCGTAGCCGGTCCCACGTAGAATACCGGATTGCCAACGCCCTTGGCTACGCCGCGCTGGATTTTGTCATGATCGATCAAGCCGACGCACATTGCGTTAACGAGCGGATTGCCTTCGTAGCTCTCGTCGAACATGACCTCGCCCGCAACGGTCGGAATGCCGATGCAATTGCCGTAACCTGCGATGCCGCTGACCACATGCTCGAACAAATATTTCACGCGCTCGTTCTTCAGATTGCCGAAGCGCAAGGAGTTGAGCAGCGCCACCGGACGCGCGCCCATCGAGAAGATGTCGCGGATGATGCCCCCGACGCCGGTAGCAGCGCCCTGATACGGCTCTACCGCTGATGGATGGTTATGTGATTCGATCTTGAACACAACCGCTTGGTTGTCGCCGATATCGACGATGCCGGCGCCTTCGCCCGGACCCATCAATACGCGCGGTCCCGTAATCGGGAAGCGTTTCAGAATGTTCTTCGAATTTTTGTAGGAGCAATGCTCGGACCACATGACGCTGAATACTCCGATTTCTGTATAATTAGGCTTGCGTCCGAGATGTCCGCAGATGAGCGAATATTCCTCGTCCGTCACGCCGAATTGCGTATAGATCCGCTGATCCGCGATTTGTTCTGCCGTTGGTTCTTTAGCCGTTAACTGCTGCGCCATGCTGTTCCCTCCATGCGTTCAAAATCGATGTAAACATCCGCGTTCCGTCTTCCGAGCCTAGCAACTGATCAACGGCGCGCTCCGGATGCGGCATCATGCCGACCACATTGCCCGCTTTGTTGCTGATTCCGGCAATGTTCTCGATTGAACCGTTCGGATTGGTGTCGCCCGCATAGCGGAATACGATTTGATTGTTCGCCTTCAGCTCGGCAAGCGTCGCTTCGTCGCAGAAGTAGTTGCCTTCGCCATGCGCGATCGGAATATTAATAAGCTCGCCCTGCGAGTATTGATTCGTAAACGGCGTTTCATTATTCACAACCTCAAGCATTGTCGCGTGGCAACGGAATTTGATGCCGGTATTGCGGATTAGAGCGCCTGGCAGCAAGCCCGCTTCGGTCAAAATCTGGAAGCCGTTGCAGATGCCGAGGATGTACTTGCCTTGCTCGGCAGCTTTCTTCACTTCGTTCATCACGCCGGCGAATTGCGCGATCGCGCCGCAGCGCAGATAATCGCCGTAAGAGAAGCCGCCGGGAACGAGAATCGCGTCGTAAGCCGACAGGTCGGTCGCGGTATGCCAGACATAGTCGACGGATTGGCCGATTGTGGATTCCACCGCCTTGAAGCAGTCGATGTCGCAATTGGAGCCTGGAAATACGAGTACTGCAAATTTCATGGAATTAACCCTCCAGTTCGAAACGGTAGTCTTCTACAACCGTGTTGGCGAGCAGCTTCTCGCACATCACCTTCAGCCTTGCTTCCGCTTCGCTGCGGTCGTTCGTATCCAGCTCGACCTCCAAATATTTGCCGATGCGCACCTTGCCTACTTCTGCGAAGCCCATCGAGTGAAGCGCACCTTGCACCGCCGTACCTTGCGGATCGAGTACATTCTCTTTAATCGTGACATAGACCGTTGCCTTCATAATTGCCTCCTGAAAAAAGATTTTAATTTTCGTAAAACTATTCCAACTCTGTTCCCGTCAAACGGCGGTAAATCTCGCGGTAACGCGCGGTTGTCGCCTGAACGACCACATCCGGCAGCGGCGCCGGCATGCTGTCGCGGTCCCAATCGGAACCGAGCAGATAGGCTCGCACCGGCTCCTTGTCCATGCTGTCGATTTCTACATCATAAGCGTAATTCGCTTCCGACCAGAATCGCGAGGAATCCGGCGTGAAGATCTCGTCGATCAGAATCACCTTGCCGTCGATAAGTCCAAATTCGAATTTGCAATCGGCGAGAATAATGCCGCGCTCCTCGCAGTAGCCGTGCGCGAACTTGTACAGCTCGATGCTGCGTTCGCGAAGCTCTGCGGAGAGCTCCGCGCCTACAAGCTCGGACATCTTCTCGAAGGAGATATCCTCGTCATGCCCGACATCGTTCTTTGCGGCCGGGGTGAAGATCGGCTCGGCAAAATGCTCGTTCTTCCGCATGCCCTCCGGCAGCTTAATGCCGTTGATTGAGGAGGTTTGCTGGTACTGACGCCAGCCCCCTCCTGTTATATACCCGCGAACGACGCATTCGATATCAATTCGCTCGGCTTTTTTCGTAACCATAATTCGATTCTTAAGAAGTTCTGGCTCGGTGACGAGCTCGCCCAGCTTGGTCACGTCCGTGTGCACGACATGATTCTCGATGAGATCCTTCGTGATCTCGAACCAGAATGCGGATAAGCTGTTCAGCACATTGCCCTTGTCGGGAACAGCCGGCTCCAGCACATAATCGAAGGCCGAGATGCGATCCGTTACGACGATGAGGAAATGCTCGCCCAGATCGTACAGCTCGCGCACCTTGCCCTTGTAGACAAGCGGCGCTTTCACATAATCGACGGCGGTGGATATTGCCAATACGTTCGAATCTGCAGTCATTGTTCGACGTTTCCCCCTTAGTTCAAGCCCAGACGAGCGAAGATTGTGTCCACATGCTTCAAATGCCATGTCGGATTGAAGCAATCCTCGATCTCTTCCGCGGACAAAGCCTCTGTAATTTCCTTCGTATCTTCAACGATCGAGCGGAATTGACGCTGCTCTTCCCAGGCCTGCATTGCGCGCGGCTGAACCGTGTCGTAGGCTTGCTCACGGGAGAAGCCTTTGTCGATCAGCTTCGTCATGACGCGGCCGGAGAACGGCACGCCGTAGGTCGCGCTCATGTTGCGCTTCATATTTTCCGGGAACACGGTCAGGTTGGCGATGATATTGCCCAGACGGTTAAGCATATAGTTCAGCAGCATCGTTGAATCCGGCAAAATAACCCGTTCCGCCGAAGAATGGCTAATATCGCGCTCATGCCACAGCGGCACGTTCTCGTAGGCGGTCAGCATATGTCCGCGAATGACGCGAGACAGACCGGACATATTCTCGCAGCCGATCGGATTGCGCTTATGCGGCATCGCCGACGAGCCCTTCTGACCTTTTGCGAAAGGCTCCTCCACCTCGCGGAATTCGCTCTTCTGAAGCGCGCGAATTTCGGTTGCGAACTTGTCCATCGAAGTCGCGATCAGCGCCAGCGTCGCCATATATTCGGCGTGACGGTCGCGCTGCAGCGTCTGTGTCGAGATCGGAGCGGCTGTAATGCCGAGCTTCTCGCATACGAATTGCTCAACTCTAGGATCAATGTTGGCGTAGGTGCCTACAGCGCCAGACATCTTGCCGAATTGAACGCCTTCAGCCGCATGCTTGAAGCGCTCCAGGTTCCGTTTCATCTCTTCATGCCAAAGCGCCAGCTTCAGGCCGAAGGTGGTAGGCTCGGCATGAACGCCATGCGTTCTGCCCATCATCGGCGTTTCCTTGTACTGAATCGCCTTCTCGCGAAGAATGCCGATGAAGCGCTCGATATCCTTAAGCAAAATTCCGTTGGCCTGCAGCAGCAAATAGCCAAGCGCCGTATCGACAACATCCGTCGACGTCAGGCCGTAATGCACCCACTTCCGTTCAGATCCGACAGTCTCGGATACGGCGCGCGTGAACGCGATTACGTCATGGCGCGTATCTTGCTCGATTTCGTAGATGCGGTCGATGTCGAAGCTCGCTTTCTCGCGTAGCGCCGCCACATCCTCCTTCGGGATAACGCCTAGCTCGGACCAAGCCTCGCATGCGCAAAGCTCAACCTCCAGCCAAGCTTTGAACTTGTTCTCCTCGGTCCAGATGGCTCTCATTTCCGGTCTGCTGTAACGATCTAACATGAATCCTTCACACCTTCCAAATAGTTGTCTCTTCTATCCATTTGAGTGCGGCGTCTATCGTGGATGCCAGCACATTGATATGCCCCATCTTGCGTTTGAACACGGCGTCCTTCTTGCCGTAGAGATGCAGCTTCGGAGCGACGCCCAGCTTATCGGCGAGCTCGTCCCGCTCGGCCATCCGCTTCACGACGGGCTCGACATGCTGACCGAGCACATTCACCATCACGACCGGGCTCATCAGTGTCGTGTCGCCCAGCGGCAAACCGCAAATCGCGCGGATATGCTGCTCGAATTGCGAGGTTCGGCAAGCCTCCATCGTATAGTGCCCGCTGTTATGCGGCCTTGGCGCCAGCTCGTTCACGAACAGCGCTCCATCCTTCGTGACGAACAGCTCGACGGCGATCAGACCGACGACATTCATGCTCTCCGCAATACGAACGGCAAGCTGCTCCGCTTTCCTCTGCAGCTCCTCGTTGATGCGCGCAGGAACGATCGACAGATGTAGAATATTTTCGACATGAATGTTTTCCGCGGGCGGGAATGCCTTGATCTCACCATTCGTGCTTCTCGCGGCAATAACGGATATTTCCTTGTCGAAGGCGATGAATTGCTCCAGCACGAGCTCCGTTTTCGCCTTGCTTAACATCTCGTAAGCTTCGGGAATCTCTTCCTCGCTGCGGATGACCCATTGTCCCTTGCCGTCATAGCCGCCCATGGCCGTCTTCAACACGCACGGCATACCGAAGCTGGCGACGCCGGCGCGAAGCTCTTCCTCACTGGCAATTTCGCGATACGGAGCTACCGGAACACCGGCGGCTGTGATGGCCGCCTTCTCTCTCAGGCGATGCTGTGTCGTGTAGAGCAGCTCGCTGCCTTGGGGTACGTAGGATTCCGACATCAGCATCGCCGCCACCTCGGCGTCCACATTTTCAAATTCATAGGTAATGACATCCGAACGTTCCGCGAGTCTAAGCGCAGCTCCATGATCGTCATAAGCCGCCGTAATCTGCTCGGACACTTGTCCCATTGGACCGTCCTCTGTCGGATCGAGCGTCACGAATCGATAACCCATCGCGCTTCCCGCATTCGCAAGCATGCGTCCGAGCTGGCCGCCGCCGAGAATGCCGATCGTGCTGCCTGGCAATATGGTGCGCGTAATCGTCTTCACGTCATTGCCGCTCATAACGTTTCGCTGCTTTCCAGCACTTCCTGCTTCACGCGATCGCGCCTTGCTTGAACGAGGGCTTGCACTTCGGGCTCGAACGCTCCAATCATCTGCGCCGCGAGCAAGCCCGCGTTCGTGCCGCCAGCATTGCCAATCGCGACAGTCGCTACCGGGATGCCCCCGGGCATCTGCACGATGGAGAGCAAGGAATCGAGACCGTTCAAATTCGAGGATTTCACGGGAACGCCAATTACCGGCAAAATCGTCTTCGCAGCGACCATGCCGGGCAGATGTGCGGCTCCTCCAGCTCCGGCGATGATGACCTTCAGACCTCGCTCGGCGGCTGATTCCGCGTATTCGAACATAAGCTCCGGCGTGCGATGCGCCGAAACGACTTTCTTCTCATAAGGGATTTCAAGCTCCTCCAGAACATCGCATGCCAGCTTCATGGTGTCCCAGTCTGACTTGCTGCCCATGATGACGCCTACCTTAGCAGACATTTTCACAAACCCACTTTCTATATTCAGTATGGTCAAGATGAAACACTCTGTCGTATTTGACAAGAGCGATTTCACGAGACAGATAAGAACCTGATAAGTGCGACGCAACTTATGCATTCTTATAGGTTGAATAATACCTTATTCAAATAGAAAAAGCCCTTCAGCAGGTGTTGCATCTCTCGCCGCGGGGCCGTTGCAGAAGTTTCCCTGCCAGAAATGCAGGCGGTCAATATTCGACTCATTTCAAAGCTACTTTAGTTTATCCAATAGCCTTCGTACTGTCAATGAAATACGAACAATTTGAACATGTCAATTATTAAAGTTCGCTTTTTCAACGCATAAGCATGGTTTTGGCGAACATCAAACTATTTTGTAAACCATTCCCACTTACTTTGCCCATTGACTTGCTCTTCTATGAACAAGACTAGAACGCCGCTCTCTTGAATATAGATGTTATAGAGTGCAATTTTCTAAGGAGAACCCGCTAATCCTGCGTGTTCGGAATGTTCCGTTTTCAGCACATGATTGAATACCCCTCTAAAAAGGAGGCTAACGTTATGTACATTCATACGGTTAAATCCGGCGATTCCTTATGGCAGCTGTCGCAAACCTACAACATTCCATTAGAGGCGGTCTATTCGGCTAACGGGCTGTCCCAGCAAAGCATACTTGTTATCGGGGAAGCCGTAATCATCCCCACTCCAAGCATTGGAACAACTTATACCGTCAAAAGCGGGGATACACTGTGGAGCATCGGTCAGCGCTACGGTCTGTCGGTGAGAGAGCTCGCCAAAGCGAACAGAATCCGAAATCCGGCTTTGATCTTTCCCGGTCAAGTGCTGCAAATTCCCGCCGGCAGCAAGCCGATAATCGAGGTGAACGCATATACGGAGAAATTTGGCGCCGACGGCGTCCAGTTGGTACGCGATGTGGGGGAATATCTAACCTACCTCAGCCCGTTCAGCTATCGCGTGAAAGTGAACGGCGAGCTAACGCCGATCAATGACGAAGGCGTCATCGCCGCCGCTTACGAGAAGCGCGTCGCTCCGATGATGGTCATTACGAATTTCGAGAATGGGAGCTTCAGTCCGGATATTGCGCATGCGGTCGTATCGAACGCCGCTATCCAGACGGCGGTCATCGCCGAGTGCGTAGCGGTAATGAAGCTGAAAGGGTATCTGGCCATTCATGTAGACTTCGAATATGTACCGCCGGCTGACAAAACGCTCTACAATGAATTTCTGCAGAATCTCGTGAACGAAATGCATCAATACAATTATCTCGTCTCGGCGGCGCTGGCGCCGAAGCAGTCCGGCGAGCAGATGGGCACGCTGTACGAAGCGCATGATTATGAAGCAATGGGCAAAATATTGGATTTCGTCGTGCTCATGACCTACGAATGGGGATGGTCGGGCGGTCCGCCTCGCGCGGTCGCTCCGTTGAACGAGGTGGCCAAGGTGGTGAATTACGCTTTGAGCGTCATGCCGCCGGAGAAAATCATGCTCGGCATGCCGCTCTACGGCTACGATTGGACATTGCCCTACGTGCAAGGCGGCATTTGGGCGCCGACCGTCAGCCCGTACGAAGCCGTCGTCCGGGCCGCGAAATACGGCGCTGAAATTCAATATGACACGGAGTCCCAATCGCCTTGGTACGGCTACTATGACGAAGAAGGCAAGGAGCATGTGGTATGGTTCGAGGACGCCCGCAGCGTGCAAGCCAAATTCGATTTTGTCAAAACGAACAAGCTCCGCGGCGTCAGCTACTGGGTGCTCGGCGTGCCGTTCCCGCAGAACTGGTACGTGCTCGGCGAGAACTTCACGATTAGGAAGCTGGTGTAGAGCATGTGTTGAGCAAGTGTAGAGCGGGACGTGGTGAGAGTTAGGTTGGTTGACTGAGGTCGGGGCGGTCGGTTGATTGGGGTTAGGCGGGTTGGTTCGTTGGTTGGAAGTTTGTTGGTTTGTTGGTTTGTTGGTTTGTTGGTTTGTTGGTTTGTTGGTTTGTTGGTTTGTTGGTTTGTTGGTTTGTTGGTTTGTTGGTTTGTTGGTTTGTTGGCGCCGCCGCATGCGGCGCCTTTTTTGCTGCAGAGTTACTTTCTACACCTACAGCGCCCATTTCGGCACTTTCCCACTCTGCATAGTTACTTTCTACACCTGCAGCGCCCATTTCAGCACTTACCCACTCTGCAGAGTTACTTTCTACACCTAAAACTCCGCTTCTGCTCCTCCAAGTCGACTTTATCGACTTGCGGCACCACTCCGGCCCGCTTCTGCTCCTCCAAGTCGACTTTATCGACTTGCAGCGCCACACAGGCCCGCTTCTGCTCCTCCAAGTCGACTTTATCGACTTGCAGCGCCACACAGGCCCGTTTCTGCTCCTCCAAGTCGATTTTATCGACTTACGGCGTCACACAGGTCCGCTTCTGCTCCTCCAAGTCGACTCTATCGACTTGCAGCGCCACACAGGCCCGTTTCTGCTCCTCCAAGTCGATTTTATCGACTTACGGCGTCACACAGGCCCGCTTCTGCTCCTCCAAGTCGACTTTATCGACTTACGGCATCACACAGGCCCGCTTCTACTCTCCTAAGTCGACTTTATCGACTTGCGGCGTCACGCTCCTCCAAGTCGACTTTATCGACTTGCAGCGCCACACAGGCCCGTTTCTGCTCCTCCAAGTCGATTTTATCGACTTACGGCGTCACACAGGTCCGCTTCTGCTCCTCCAAGTCGACTCTATCGACTTGCAGCGCCACACAGGCCCGTTTCTGCTCCTCCAAGTCGATTTTATCGACTTACGGCGTCACACAGGCCCGCTTCTGCTCCTCCAAGTCGACTTTATCGACTTACGGCATCACACAGGCCCGCTTCTACTCTCCTAAGTCGACTTTATCGACTTGCGGCGTCAC
>NZ_JAATHD010000005.1:0-86756 GCF_011947265.1 Paenibacillus sp. HB172176 | reverse complement strand
GCTTCTGCTCCTCCAAGTCGACTTTATCGACTTACGGCATCACACAGGCCCGCTTCTACTCTCCTAAGTCGACTTTATCGACTTGCGGCGTCACACAGGCCCGCTTCTGCTCCTCCAAGTCGACTTTATCGACTTACGGCGTCACACAGGCCCGCTTCTGCTCCTCCAAGTCGACTATATCGACTTACGGCGCCACTCTGGCCCGCTTCTGCTCCTCCAAGTCGCCTTTATCGACTTGCAGCGTCACACAGGCCCGCTTCTGCTCCTCCAAGTCGACTTTATCGACTTGCGGCGACACTCCGGCCCGCTTCTGCTCCTCCAAGTCGACTCTATCGACTTGCAGCGCCACACAGGCCCGTTTCTGCTCCTCCAAGTCGCCTTTATCGACTTGCAGCGCAACTTGCAGATATACCGCTAACATCTCGCGCGCCGCACACACCGAACACACAGAACCAAATCCAGTTCAACGAAAATCTGACGTATCTCTACCTATTATATGTCAAATAAGCTGACATACTCACCATAGCCCTCTTCCGCCAGCTTTTCCTTCGGCACAAAGCGCAGCGAAGCGGAGTTGATGCAATAACGCTGGCCTGTCGGTTGAGGTCCGTCGTCGAATACATGGCCGAGGTGCGAATCTCCTTGCTTGCTCCGAACCTCTACGCGCACCATGAAATGGCTGGTGTCCGTCTTCTCTTCGATCGCCGATGCCTGCAGCGGCTTCGTGAAGCTCGGCCAGCCGCAGCCAGCGTCGTACTTGTCCCGCGAGCTGAACAACGGCTCGCCGGATACGATGTCGACGTAGATGCCGTCCTCCGTATGATCCCAGTACTCGCCGGTGAAGGGGCGCTCGGTGCCGTTATTTTGCGTGACCTCGTATTGAATCGGCGTCAGACGCTGCTTCAGCTCCGCGTCATTCTTTGCGCTTTTCCAGCGGCTGGCGATGAAGGCGTCGCGGCCAGAGCCTTTGCGATACATTTTGTAACGGAACGGATGCTTCTTATGATAGCCCTGATGATACTCTTCCGCCGGATAGAACGGTCCCGCTTCCACGATCTCCGTCACGATCCCCTTATCGAACCGTCCGCTGCTCTGCAGCTCATCCCTCGATTGCTCCGCAAGCTTCTTCTGCTCGTCGGTATAGTAATAAATCCCCGTGCGATACGATTCGCCTCTATCGTTGAACTGGCCGCCGGCATCCGTCGGATCGATCTGCTGCCAGAAGATTTGCAGCAGCTTCTCGTAAGGAAACACATCCGGATCGTACTTGATCTGCACAGCCTCGGTGTGCCCCGTCGTCTCGGAGCATACTTCTTCGTACGTCGGGTTCTCCGTATGGCCTCCCGTATATCCGGACACGACGGAGCGTATGCCCGGCATTTCCTCGAACGGCGACACCATGCACCAGAAGCAGCCTCCCGCAAACATAGCCATTGCTTCTTTTCCATTGCTTTGTTCCATCGCGAATTCCCCTCCATCATTATGGCTTTAATCAGTCTTCTCTACAGTATACAATAGAGCGCTCCGACTTCAAAAAAACGCAAATTCCCCTTCCACATTTTGTGATTCAAAAAGGAGCGACACCGAATCTATCGTTTGTTACAATAGGGTGACATTAAGAAGTCATCGCAACCTTTACGAGAATTTTGCGTTGATAATACATAGAACGCATCATGAGTGATGACATCCATTATGAGGTGAATTATGAACGAAATCAGTGTCGAAACTCCATCAATCGCAAGCCGGGGAGCCGTCAAGACGCACAGGAAAAGAAGCGCGCTCGCGCTGACGAGCTTCATTCTTGCTTGGTTTATATTAATAGGGGGCGGTATATACGGCGCGAAGGTGTATACCGAGCATATCCAGGAGCAAATCACCAGCGATGTAGAGCAGCAAACCGCAGCCCAAATTACGCAGATGCAGCAAGCCTATGACACTCGCATCGATGACGTAGAATCGGGCTACAAAGCGGAAATCGCTGCGCTGAACAGCAAGATCGACGCTTTGAACGAATTGCTGAACTTCACGAAGGACAACGCGGACGACAAAACGGATAACAGCAACAAGCTGTACACGCAGTTGAACGAGGTCAAAAAACAATTGGACGAGCTTAAGAAAGGCTTGGATGTATTGAAATGAATCTGACGATCAAACGATTGAACCGAACCGCGCTGCTCGCCATATCGCCTTTCATAGGCGCGATGTTATGGCTTCTCTTCACTACGGTTATCATTCAAGTTTCGGATGATTCGCTGCCCAAAGCCGCTAGACTTGAAGCCGCGTCAAGCGAGAATCGCATCGAGTACGCTTCGACAGCGCTGGATCAGGCGCAAGCAACTGCCGTCTACACAGGCGAATCGATCAAGAAAGATCTCGAGCTCTACAATCAGACGAATGCGAGAATGGCGGAAATTACGTCTACAGCGACAGCGCAAGCAAAACGACCGTTGCTCATTTACGACAAGATCATAACAAGCAGGCTGGGCAAGCCGGCGGCGACGATCTCTTCAAACAAGCTCCGCGCGCAGCTGTTCTATCTTTCGAACGAGAATTTCAGAAGCTACGCCGTGAAGATTCAACTGAAGTCCGACGATGCGATGAAGCTGGTGCTCGGCGGATCGGAGGTAGGCAAAGCGCAGACGACGCTGCAAGCCGTCAATGATTATGATGCGGCAGTCGGCATTAACGGCGGCGGATTTGCGGATGGGGGCGGCAAGCGTTACCCGCTTAGCACGACCATCGTCGATGGCAATTACATAATGCCGTTCCAGGCCTCCTACTCCGATCTCTTCTTCGTTGGCTTGAACGACAAAAATGAGTTAATCGGAGGCAAATTTTCATCCCAAACGCAGCTCGACGCGCTCAAGCCGAAGTTCGGCGCTTCCTTCGTTCCGGTCTTGCTGAAGAACGGCTATCCGCAGATCATTCCTTCAAAATGGCAGACAAGCCCCCGCCGGGCTCCTCGCACGGTCATTGCCAACTACAAGGACGACCAGCTGCTGCTGCTCGTCGCGGACGGCTACAACGAAGCCGGCAGCTCCGGCGCGACGCTGGCCGAGCTTCAAACGCTGCTGAAGCAATTCGGCGCGGTCGACGCCTACAATCTCGATGGAGGCGGCTCCTCCTCGCTCGTGTTTAACGGCAAAATTATTAACAAACCGTCGGACGGCGCGCTGCGGAAGGTGCCTACGAATTTCTTGTTCTTCAAATAATGGCTAGCAAAACGAAAGCAGCCCCCGGAAGCCGTTCAATTCTGCTTTCGGGGGCTGCTTGTCGATTCCTTTATTCTGTCGATAGGTGAAAGGTTATGCCGAACTTGTCCTTCACGATCGCGTAGCCTTTGCTCCAAGAGGTTTCCGAAAGCGGCATCTTCACCTCTCCGCCCTGCTGCAGAGCATTGTAGAGCCGTTCCGTCTTTTCCTTGCTGTCTATCATAATGCAGATGTTGACCTGATCGCCCATTTCGAGCGACATGCCGGGGAAGATATCCGAAATCATCAGATCGCTGTCGCCAACTTTGAGCAGAGCGTGCGCGATTCTTTCCTTGGCTTCCTCCGGCATCGGACGACCAGGATCTCCCGGCATGCCGCCGAAGGTTTGAAGCATTTGCAGCTTGGCATCCAGGGTTTGCTCATAGAACGCGACCGCTTCTCTCGCTCTGCCGTCCAGCATGAGATAAGGGTTAATCCGAATCGACATCATTTATCGCTCCTCTTCTACGATAGATTCATGCTTAGTATATCGAATCGAACCCGGAACAACAAATCTAGTTCAAAATGCTTATTTTGTAATAAATTTCATAAATCGCATGGAATCGCGCCCTCCAAGTATCGTATAATTTGCACATGGTAAAATACTGGAAGGGATGGTTGCCATGCAGGAACTTTATTTCAACGACAACTTCTTCAGCAGCGGGACCACGGACATCATGAACTCGACTGGGGACCGTATCGGCACCATGGACCTCAAGACCATGTTCAGCGCCAGTATTTCCGTCTATGGAAAGGAAGGCGAGCTGCGTTCCACCGGAAGATTCCGTTCCTTCTCGAATAAATGGGAAGTAGCCAATACGCCGGAAGGCACAGAAGGCGTGCTTCGCAAGAGATTCACCTTCTTCCAGAAGGTCTACGAATATGAATCTCCAAGCACGGGAATGCTTCTCATCGAATCTCCCGCCTTCTCTCGCGCATATACGATCAAATCTTCGGGAGGACAACTCGTCGCGAGCTTCGAGCAAACGAATCATTGGCTCCAGTCGGGCGCTTTCGTCTTGCAGAATCATTCGGAGAAGCTTGACAGCTATGAGCTAATCTCCATCATTATGGGCGTTCACAGTATTCACAAACGGGCTCGGAACACTGCCGCTCAATAATACGGAAGTCTGGAGGCTATTGGATGAGAAAAAGCTCTAATCGCTCTTTCACGTCCGGCCATTCCGAAGATAAAATGCTGTACAGATCCGCGTTGCGAATATAGCCGTCATGCATGATGCGGTCGTGACGAAGCACGCCTTCATGCACCGCGCCCAGCCTTCGGATGGCGGCATTCGAACGGGCATTCCGCTGATCCGCCTTCAATTGCACACGAATAGCTTCGAATTGTTCGAACGCGAATTGAAGCAGCATATACTTGCATTCCGTATTCACCCTCGTTCTCCAAACCTCGGGCGAGTACCAGGTCCAGCCAATCTCCAGATTTCGATTCGGAACGGAGATATTAAGCAGTCTGGTGCTCCCAACCAATTGCTTGAGCTCATGGTCATACACCACATAGGGAAACTCCGTTCCCATCTCCTTCGCGGCAAGAGATTGCTCAATGAACTTGGCCATCTCCGCGGCGGAGCTCGTCTTCTGCGGCAGATAGGTCCAGATTCGCTCATCCATGCTGCAAGCAAACAGAGCATCGGCATGCCGATGCTCCATAGCAAGCAAGTCAACTCTCTTGCCTTCGAGCTTCGTCGGAAAGTTCATTTTAAAAGCACCGCCATTCCAATTTCATCCATCATTCATGTGATATTATCATAGCGGACGGCCTGCGTTGTTTCAACTGCTGTTCGATTAATCCCGTCCCATCGCTGCTGCATGAATACGATTGCGTCTATCCGGCGCGCTTATCCCGGAACTATTCATCCGTCCCAACTTCTCTGAGCGCAGTTTCAGCCCCTTCGGCCGCCCCGCCCTTCGAGCTCTCCGCTTGCTCCCTCATCGCTTCAGCCTCTCGCCAGCCTTTGGAGGTCAGGCGAAGCACATTTCCGATGCGGTCAATTCGTTCGCTATCTCGCAATCTCTCGATCACATATACAAATTCCTGCAGATTCGACGATGCTATCAAGTTATATTGCCGATCTAACGGATATAAATTGACCGGCTCGCCATGCCCTGTGACACGACCACGCAGATAGAGCAGCAGTCTCGTTTCCTTCTCTTCCACCGTGCTTGGAGCCTTATTATGGACGGCTAGCTCTTGTACATCCGCAAGCGACAGCGAAACAGATTCACCTTGATCCACCCTCTCTCTTATATAAGCCGAAATATAGGGGAATAATTTATTCTTTTGATCATAGGGATAGTCTTGTATAGCGGAATAATCATCAGACAGCAGATTGTAATAACTGTCATGAGAGCACATGCAGCCCTTGAACCGGTCATATTCCCCGATTTGTTCCATCTCCACAATCTCCTGGCAAAACAAGCAATGCTTCTTCATCTTGCTCCCTCCTCGTATTTTATATTATTCGTAACCATTACCCGATATGGGCATGTCGAAAACTGAACTGATAATAATTGGAAGAATTACGGGCGCTGAATGAAGATTCAATGAAAGTTCATTTCTAACATTGAAATTCATTGAATAACGTTTTATAAAGAGATTAAGAGCAATTCTTTATTGCTACTCATTTTAACGAATAGGAGATGAGAAAATGGACGCTTCTTCTTCTGCAAACGCAGGCAAGTGCCCGGTTATGCATGGCGGAGCAACGAGTCACAAATCCGGCGGAACCTCGAATCGGGATTGGTGGCCGAATCAGCTTAATTTGAACATTCTGCACCAGCATGACCGCAAATCCAATCCTATGGAAGATGATTTCGATTACTCGGAGCAATTCGGCAAACTGGACTATTACGCGCTCAAGCAGGATCTGCACAATCTTATGAGGGACAGCCAGGAATGGTGGCCGGCCGATTACGGCCATTATGGCCCGTTCTTTATCCGTATGGCCTGGCATTCCGCAGGCACTTATCGCACAGGCGACGGACGAGGAGGAGCGGGAAGCGGCTCGCAGCGCTTCGCCCCGCTGAACAGCTGGCCGGATAACGGCAATCTGGACAAGGCTCGCCGTCTGCTATGGCCCATCAAACAGAAGTACGGCAACAAAATCTCCTGGGCCGACTTGTTCGTGCTGACCGGCAATGTCGCCATTGAATCCATGGGCGGCAAAACGTTCGGATTCGGCGGCGGTCGGCGAGATGTGTGGCATCCAGAGGAGGATATATACTGGGGCAACGAGAAGGAATGGCTGGGCGATACACGTTATACGGGCGACCGTGTTCTGGATAATCCGCTGGCCGCCGTGCAGATGGGCCTCATCTACGTTAATCCCGAGGGTCCGAACGGCAAGCCCGATCCGCTGGCCAGCGCCCGCGATATTCGCGATACGTTCAGCCGCATGGCGATGAACGACGAAGAGACGGTTGCGCTTATTGCCGGCGGACACACCTTCGGCAAGGCGCATGGCGCGGGCGACGCCGCGCTGGTCGGTCCCGATCCGGAGGCCGCGCCTATCGAAGCTATGGGCCTTGGCTGGCTAAGCACACATGGATCAGGTCTGGGCCGCGATACGATTACCAGCGGCGTGGAAGGCGCTTGGACCGCTAATCCGACGAAATGGGACAACGGCTTCTTCGACATGCTGTTCGGCTATGAATGGGAGCTGACCAAGAGCCCCGCAGGCGCGCATCAGTGGGCGCCGATCGATCCTGACCAGGAGCATCTCGCGCCCGACGCAGAGGATGCGTCAGTCCGCGTGCCGACGATGATGACGACAGCCGACATGGCGCTGCGCGCCGATCCGGCATACGAGAAGATCGCGCGACGTTTCTATGAAAATCCGGAAGCATTCGCCGACGCCTTCGCCCGCGCCTGGTTCAAGCTGACGCATCGCGACATGGGACCTCGTGTCAGATACCTCGGACCGGAGGTGCCCCAGGAAATTATGATATGGCAGGATCCCGTTCCTGAGCCTGACTATGTCTTGTCGGAGGAGGACGTCACAGCTTTGAAAGAGAAGCTCCTTGGCTCGGGTCTTACGATCAGCGAACTGGTGACGACAGCCTGGGCTTCCGCGAGCACCTTCCGCGCATCTGATATGCGGGGCGGCGCCAATGGCTCGCGCATTCGGCTTGCTCCGCAGCGGAATTGGGAAGTCAATCAGCCGCAGCAATTGACGAAGGTGCTAACCGTACTAGAAGGCATTCAGGCGGAGCTTGATATCCCCGTCAGCTTGGCAGACCTCATTGTGCTCGGCGGCAGCGCCGCCGTCGAGCAGGCGGCTCGCGATGCCGGCTTCGACATGACGGTTCCGTTCGCGCCGGGTCGGGGCGACGCCGCTGCGGAAGATACCGATGAAGAAAGCTTCGCCGCGCTGGAGCCTGCGGCAGACGGCTTCCGCAACTATCTGCAGAAGCCGTTCAGCGTGAGCGCGGAGGAGCTTCTGGTCGACAAAGCGCAGCTCATGAATCTGACCGCGCCGGAGATGACGGCGCTTATCGGCGGCCTGCGCGTGCTCGGGGCCAATTACGGCGGCTCGAAGCATGGCGTATTCACGGAGCGCGTCGGCATGCTGACAACCGACTTTTTCGTAAACCTTCTGGATATGAATATCGCGTGGAAGCCGGCAGAGGGCGGCGTCTACGAGGGACGCGACCGCCGTAGCGGCGGGGTTGCGCATACCGCAACCCGCGTGGATCTCGTATTCGGCTCCAACTCCGTTCTGCGCGCAATCTCGGAAGTGTATGCACAGGATGACGGCAAGGAGAAGTTCGCGCGCGACTTCATCGCCGCCTGGGTGAAGGTCATGAACGCGGATCGGTTCGATCTGGAGCGGAAGAGATAAATAATTGAAATATCGCGAAAGAGCGCGGATGAAGAATAGAAAGTGACAAAAAGGGCTTCCGAATTTTCGGGAGCCCCTTTTCGTTCCCTACTGAGGGAAGCGAGCATAATCGCGACAACGAAAATTTCTAAAATCGCCGGATAAGGATTTAAAATGAGGCTATCGATTAACTGTGAATCACCAACTTGTAGAACACCTCCGTCGGTTCCACTTTTGAGGCTGCAGCGCTGGTAATCAACATTGCAACCCAGTCCACAGTTAATCGTCGACAGCCTCTGAAATTCCCGTTACAGACCGCCAGGTTCAAAAAAGGCTGTCTAAGGTTCAAAAATTTCCGTTAAAGCAAGCCAGTGCTCTCTTCATGGGAGGCAGCAAAGATTTTTCTCATTGTTGAAAAGCCAAATCTCTCCCTACTCCGTCTAATGGGTATAACATGCAAAGCAGGTGAGTTCTATCGAGGCCTTGATCAAGAAAGCAAAACGAGGAGATGCAAATGCGTACATGGAACTCTTCAGCAGCTATGAGGAAGATATTTACCGAATGGCCTATGTGTATGTGAAGAACGAGAATGACGCTCTGGACATTGTTCAGGAGACTGCTTATCGGTCCTACAAAGCCATCGCCAAGCTGAAGAATGCAGCTTATTTTAAAACCTGGTTGATTCGAATAACTATCCATTGCGCGGTTGATCTCCTTCGCCAGCGGAACAAGACGAAATTGCTGACGCCGGATCAAATAACAGATACAGGATCCGAGGCAAATGTTTCTCTGTCGCTAACCTTGCAGCAATTATTATCTCTTGTGCATGAAGATGAGAAAAGCGTCATACTGCTGCATTATTATCAAGATTATACGATAAAACAGACCGCCGAGATTCTTGGTATCCCGTTAGGCACAGCCAAAACAACCCTCTATCGTGTCTTGTCCAAATTGCGCGCCGCCATGAAGGAGGAAGATCGCTATGAACAATAAAATAAAAGACGAAATGGCCTCCATTCCTATTCCTTCCGCACTTCATAGCAGAAGCTTGAAAGGGATTCATGAGGCGCAAGCTGTTCGAGTGAGTCGAAGAAAAGACTGGTCCAAAACCATTGCCGCCGCCGCAATCGTGGCAACGCTTGTATTCGGAGCTTTGTTTCATGGCGAGGTGTATGCGGCGATTCAGAAGAGCTTGCAGTTCATACCCGGCATTGGCGTGGTGAAAGAGGAGACGGCTCCCGAAGAGAGATGGATCTTGAAGGAGCCCGTTAGAGTCGAGATTGGCGATGGATATGTGGATATTACGGGATTGATGTCGGATGAGAAGGAAACTTACATGACGGTATCCGCCTTTGATTTGCCGCGGTTCGAAAGTGTCACGTTCATTAATGAAGCCGGCGATTCGTTCACTGTTTCACGATCCATGTACGTTGGGACTTTGAACGAATGGACGGGAGATTTCTGGCATAATGGAGCTTTGCCGCTTGCAGGGAAAATTTCCTTCTACTTCGACGATTACAGAGAAGCAATCACATCAATCTCATTAGCGAAAGCGGAGTCCTATGCGGGTTACGATGAGCTCGGTCAAACGGTAAAAAAGAATGGGGCAGCTATAACGCTCATCCCTAATCATGGAGCCGACCGGATGTGGGTGAACATTGTTTCCAGATTGGATGATGATGGTCACGTTATAAAGTATGGTTATCTTGATTATGCACATAGAGATAGCGGAATCCAACTGACAAACAAAGAAGGAAATCCTGTCGCTTTCGAATGGCAGCAAGCAACGGGAGCTCCGAACCGGGTTTTCAGCTTCGCCAGTCATGACGAAGGGCCCTATGTGCTCACTCTGCCTGCAATAACAGTGTCTGAAAAAGATAAAACCAAACTAACATTAACCATACCGCCAATCGGAGAAACGTCGTCCATGACCCAAAGCTTTGAACTAGCCGACTTCAAGGTCGACATGACAAAGCTTGAACGAGTGGATGCAACGACTCTAAAGGTCTATGTGGATACTCATTATAAAGAGAGCGATCCAAGATCCATCATGCAATTCAGGCTTGATCGCAGCTCCATGTTGAAAACGAATGAACGCACTGGCGAAATGGAATTTTTCCAATTTGAAATTGAGCCAGGCAGCAAAAAAGTGACCGTTGAATTAAGCGATCCGGCGTTTCTCGTCAGAGGCCCTTGGACATTCACCTTGAACTAGCCGGGAAACTTAAGCGCGATTGCCGATTGCAGCACACTCATATCCTGCTCGGATTCAATCAGCCGCTTCTCCGCTTCTTCATAGGAAATGCGTACGAAGCGGACGGAATCGCCAGGTTTGAGCTGGGCGAATACCGGCAAATCGACCGTCGAGACCTGAGCGATGCGAGGATAACCTCCCGTCGTCTGGCGATCAGCCAACAGCACGATCGGATTGCCGTCCGCCGGGAGCTGAATCGTTCCGTTCGCGACGGCTTCCGACAACAGCTCCTCCTGATGCTGGAGCTCAAGAGGCGCTTCTCCGGTAAGCCGGTACCCCATCCGATCCGAATTCACATGAATGCGGAAGACGGATTGGAACAATTGCTCCTTGCTCCGCCCGGTCAATCGGTCGAAATGCGCGCCTGCCATGACCCGGACAACCGCCGCCACACCCCGATCCGCCACGGCGAAATGGGTGGCATGCCATTGCGGAAAGCGCGAACCGTATTGGAAGCTGCGCAACATGCGGCCGGACAACGAATCGGGATTCACAGGCTTCGCCTGCAAGCGGTCTCCCGCCTTGAGCGCCCTTCCCTCAAAGCCGCCGAAGCCTCCTCGCAGGTAGGTGCTGCGGCTGTCCATAATCTCGGGGAGGTCGAAGCCTCCCGCTATGGCGATATAGGCCCTGCAGCCCGATCGCACGACGGGAAAAGCAATCACTGTCCCCTGTTCGACCAGAACGGGACGCCACAGCGGCAACTCCCGCCCATTCGCCGTCGGCGCCATGTCGGCGCCGCAAACGGCAAGGAGAAGCCGATCCTCCGCCCGCAGCACCGTTCCGGACAAGGTCAGCTCCAGGACGGCCTCTCCTTGACTGTTGCCGACCAGCATGTTGCCGACCCTCGCGGCAACGCCGTCCATCGCACCGGAGACGACGACGCCGTATTGCTGATAGCCCGCTCGCCCGCAATCTTGAACCGTCGTTTGCATGCCGGCTTTTATAATCGTAAGCGTCATCGCCGAACCTCCTCTCTCAAGTCCTCGTATTCAGCCTTCGTAATGGGGACAAAGGAAACCCTGTCTCCCGCCTGCAACAGACTCGGACGTTCCTCTCGTTGCGGGTTGAACAGAGTGAACGGCGTTCTCCCGATCAACTGCCAGCCTCCCGGCGTGGCGAGCGGATAAATCCCCGTCTGTCTGCCCGCTATGCCGACGCTGCCAGCGGGAATAACGATACGCGGCGTCTTATGCCTTGGCGAAGCTATTCTTCCCGACATGCCTCCGAGATAAGGAAAGCCCGGCGCGAATCCGATCATATAGACCTTATAGGAGCCGCCGCTATGAATCGCGACGACCTCCTCTTCCGTCATGACATGCAATCGGGCCACATCGACCAGATCCGGTCCATGCTCACCGCCGTAGAGAACGGGAATTTTGACATGACGTGAGCTTATGTTGTCCTTTATAGCTTCCTCTGTCAGAGCGTCCAGCTTCCGTTTCAATCTGGCGCATACCGTCTCAAAGAGGGACGCATGCTTCTTCTCTTCTTCCGAGCGTCCCCTCCATATTTCATAGGGATTATAATGAACGACGATCGAAGCGAATGCCGGCACATATTCAACCGTCCCGAGCTCGTCCTTCGCGTCTTGAAGCAGCCTCATGACGGCTTCCACTTTGGCGTTCGTCGCTTCATCCATCGCGCTCCCCAGCGAGATCAGAAGCCCGCTGTCGCCAAGCGGCTGCAAGATATAATTTATTTTTGTAACACATTCGTCCATATGCGGTGCCTCCAATCCTGTACCTGTCACCGGCTGCCATCCGTTAATTCAGCGCGATCTGGTCTGCCCGGCTTACATGAATGCCCGCTTCCCGCAACGCTTGTCTTAATGCTATACTATGCGCCTCGGCGCCCGGAGTATCACCATGAATGCAAATGGTGTCCGTCCTAAGCTTCAAGAGCTTGCCTCCTCTCGTCACGACCTCTCCATTCAAGACCATGCGCACCGCTTGCTCGGCCGCCGCGGCCGAGTCTGTCAGCACCGCGCCCTCTATGCTTCTAGGCGTAAGCGACCCATCCTCCTCGTACATCCGATCTGCGAACACCTCATTGGCTGTTCGAAGGCCGATCCTCTCCCCTGCTCGAACCATTTCACTGCCCGATAATCCGTATAAAATAAGGCTACCATCCACACGATAAACCGCTTCCGCGACAGCTTCCGCCCATGCCGCGTCCTTCGCCGCCCGATTGTAGAGCGCGCCGTGCGGCTTCACATGCGACAGCCTTCCACCTTGCGCAGCTGCGAAAGCTTGTACCGCGCCGATCTGATAGACCATCATCGCGTATACCTCTTCGGGAGCGAACAACATATCCCTTCGCCCGAAGCCCTCCCGATCTGGAAAGCCCGGATGCGCGCCAATCGCCAGCTCATGCTTTATCGCTGCAGCAACCGTTCTATGTATAGTTGCCGAATCTCCCGCATGAAAGCCGCATGCTACATTGATCGACGTTACCTGTTTCATCAGCGCCTCATCACTCTGGGCTCCACTTTCTCCCGCATCCTCGCCCATATCGCAATTCAAATCCACCTGTTGCACGCGCCCTCTCCTCCTCGTCATCAGCATACCTTCTATTATAACGCAGGATTACTGAAGATGTGATTAAACGCCTACTACACAATTTACTCCTATACAGCTTCTTCAAGAAAACGAAAGAAGAGTTCACCTTTACGCGGACACAGATGACCTTATTTCGCTCAAACAAGGCTCAAATGCCTCGCTTTCGGACACAGATGACCTTATTCCCTCATCTCGTCCTTCTTATCATGATTTTCCAGCCAAATAAAGTCTTCTGTGTCCGCCAAACTCGCAAAAAGGCCATTTTCATCAAAATAGAGCATCTGTTGTCCGTTAGCGTGTCAGTTGTCCGTCAGATCATCTGTTGTCCGTTAAACTTGCTTAGTTGATTAAGCTTTGGGTGCCCTAGCATCAAGCCACAAGATGCATGAAATCAGACGATGCAGAAAAAAGCACAACGCCGGTCCAGCGTTGTGCTTCAGGTCTATTTATCCAGCGCGACTAGGGCTTGACGCCTCTTAAGCGTCAAGCCGCGTCCATGAACGCATAGCGGGCGATCACAAGAATCGCGAGCAGCCACATCATCCAATGAATCTTGTATTGCCCTTTACCTTTGCCCGTCATATTCGCCACAGCCGCCAACAAGACGTACGATACGATGCCGAACGAGATGCCGTTGGCGATGCTGTACGTGAACGGCATCATGGCAATCGTAAAGAAAGCGGGAATCGCGTACACCATATCGGAGAAATCGATCTCCTTCACCGCTTGCATCATCAGCACGCCGACGACGATCAGAGCCGCGGATGTCGCGGATCCTGGAACGAGCATCACGATCGGCGAAAGGAAGATCGCAAGCAGGAAGCAGATGCCCGTCGTTACGGCGGTCAGGCCAGAGCGGCCGCCCTGCGCAATGCCGGCAGAGCTCTCGACATAGGTCGTCACGGTCGAGGTCCCCAGAATCGCGCCGCCGCCTACGCCTACCGCATCGACGAGCATCGCCTTGCCGACCTTCTTCTTGCCGGCTTCCGGATCCTTCATAATGCCCGCGCGATTCGCCGTTCCAATCAACGTGCCGAACGTGTCGAACAGCTCCACGAAGGTGAAGGTCAGAATGACCGTGACCAGCCCAACCTCGAAGACGCCCTCGAAGTCGAAATGCCAGAAATTCATCGTTCCGAAATCAGGCACCCAGGTATTGTCCGAGAACGTTTTCCCAGCGTCAACATGGCCTGTAATGACTGCAATCAAGGTCGTAGCCAGTATGCCCCACAACAGAGCTCCCGGAACGCGCATGACCATCAGTACAGCGATCAAAGCGAGTGCGATAAGCGTGTACACGACCTCCGAGTTCTCGAAGCTGCCGAGCTGAATGACCGTCTCGGAGCCTCCAACCGGCGTAAATGTGTTCGCCTTAATATCATTAAAGCTCGTCACCGCAATCGTCATCAGTCCGCTCGTCTTCAAACCAATGATGGTAATGAAGAGCCCGATGCCGACCGTAATCGAATGCTTCAGGCTGTCCGGGACGGCCGTGATCAGCATCTGACGAATTTGCGTGACGGTCAGAATGATGAAGATAATGCCGGAGATGAATACGGCAGTCAAGCCTACCGCCGGCGAGATCGGCGTATCCGTTGCCGCCGACGAGATGACGACGGACGCGAAGTACGCATTCAGTCCCATGCCGGGCGCGAGCGCCGCAGGGAAGTTGACGAACAAGCCCATCGCGATGGAGAAGATGCCCGCAGCCAAGGCTGTCGCCAGGAAGACGCCAGTCCAATCAAGACCGGTCGGCGACAAGATGATCGGATTGACCGCCAATATGTACGCCATCGTCATAAAAGTCGTCAAGCCGGCCATAATTTCAGTTCTTACATTTGTTCCCAGTTCCTTTAAGCGAAAGAAACGTTCCATTTTTGATAATACCCTCCCAAAATTGAATTAGAGTGCGTGTTCAAAAAGTCTGGCTTTTTGAACACCCTCTTAGAACAAACAAAGAAGCCCAGAAAAAGATGCGAAATACGCATTTCTTCCAGGCTCTGCAAAAAGGGGGGAGCGGTCTGCCAGCCGGACCGAGACTGACCATACCGTTCCACTCTCTTCGTAGCCTGATCATTTACGGTGACCGAGTAGTGATTCTTGGGGCCGATTCTTGAGATTATACGAAAAGTTTATGCGATTGTTGTTTTCCGTTTACAATATTAAAGAGAAAGGGAGTCCTTTGTCAATCTATTTCCGAATATTCCTCTGATAAATAAATCATTTCATTCGTAAAGGTAGCGTTTTCACTTGATGAGCATGTGCTAAATCACTGTATTTTCCCAAATTATGACTTCCTTGCTATCGAACAAGCAACCCGATCAACACAGGTATCAGAATGATGAGCAGCAGCATAAGCCAGCCCAGCGGTCTCGCGAAATTCATTGTCCAGCCGACGCCGAATCGTTTCTCCACGAAGAGCGCCGGATCATTCCCATTATAATAAAACTGTCCCAGCTTCCAATAACGGTCATGATCTGCCGACGTCGACGACCCCGGCTTAGTTCCCGTCCCGGCCTTCAATCGACTTCCGCCCTGCCCCGTTATTATCGAAAGGGAGATCGAGCCTATTAAGATGAATCCAGTTATGCCCAACGTGAGATAAGTTATACTTTGGGGATCCCAACCCTTCAGCATGCCAAGCTGAACGGCGCTGAACATCGCCATAACCAGAAAGCCCATAACCATCATAAACCCGGACCAGATGCGGCGAAAGGCAATATTCCTCTGCAGCGAGCCCTCGGGATCGTTCCCTTCCACAATTTGCTTGCTTCTGCCAATTGAATAATTGACCATTGCGAATACGAGCAGCAGGAACATCTGAATGAACGCTGGCCATAGTACGGTCCAGTAGCTCTTATCCGCATAACGGTCCACCTCGCCGTTCATGTCGTAATGCATGGCGATACGATCCGGGAAATCGTCATAGCCCAGCACTCCGATCAATACACTGCTCACAATGAGCAAGAGATGGGGAATGAACCAGAGATACGAAACCGTCAATTTCGATTGTCTGAACTTCGTATTCACTTGCACCATTTGACTCGGAGTCGCCATCCATTTCTCTTCGCGCTTCAACCGCTTGACCGCCCCATGCTGTCTTAGGTAAATCCCGAATGAAATAATCAAGTATCCGAACACATGCGCCAGCAAAATAAAGCTCCAGCGATTCTCGTTCACTTCACCGCTTGACAGCCAAAGCAGCGACACTGTCAGCAAAATCCCGACAATGACGTTTATCCAGTAGTATTGCCCTCGAAGCGTTCTAATCCGCGTATCCTCTTGCTTATTCTCGGGAATCGTCACTCCGAAGCTTTCAATCCGCCTGGTCAAATGAGGCATGATCGTCGTCATAAGCGCAATCGGCAGCATAATGATTAACGCAATCGCCAGCATCCAATTGTTATTCATGCTTCTCCTCCTCCTCCTTCGCCAAAAGCTCTGCGAACATCATTCTGCTCTCCTCCGCGAATTGCTCCATCGTCATTCCTCTGCATATTGCGTCCGCGACCAACGGGCGAAGCTGACTCCGCAAACGCAGCTTGTAGCTATCATCCGCCGGCGGAAAGGCTCCCGGCTGGATAACTGCACCCTGCTTGCGATTGATCAGCACATAACCTTCCTGCTTCAACAGCTGATAAGCCTTGTTCACCGTATGCAGATTAATGCCCAGGTCCTCCGCCAGACTCCGAACAGACGGCAATGCTTCTCCAGGCCGAAGCTCCTTCATCGCAATTCCTTCGATAACACATTGAACAAGCTGTGTATAAATCGGCGTTTCGGATTCAAGATCGATTTGAAGCAGCATGACCGCGCACCTCCATATGTCTGTTATATATCAAATATAACACTTAACTCGAATGACTACAACAAAAAACGAGATGTATCCGATTTATGGACATCTCGTTCTTCGTTTGGCTACCAATCTGCCTTGAGCAAACCGTTTCTTGCGCTTCGCCCCGGAGCGGGCACTGCTGACGGATGTGCTTCCCTCGTCGCTTTCATCCGTCGTGCTCGATCCCGAAGCCCCAATCGTCTTCGTCGTCGTGTTCGTGGCAATTTGCTTTATATTGCCGAATATGATCGTGCCCTCGTTCTTCCCAATATGCACGCCGCAGCATAAGCAAGGCATACCCGCATCAGCATCCTTCACAAGGAAATTCAAAACGTTCATTTGCTGAGAAACGAACTTTTCACCCCTGATTTTTCTTATGCTAGTATATGTGCCGACGGGGGGACGCGCATTGGCTATTCCAACAGGAACAGGCGCCTTTTCTTGCTAGCCCGATATATTCTTGAATTGCTGGTGGAACATATTGTGGTAAATGCCTTCCCTCTCCATCAACGCTTCATGATTGCCCTTCTCCTGCAATTGGCCCTTGTCCACGACCATGATCGTATCCGCATCTCGAATCGTATTCAGTCGATGCGCGATGATAAAGCTCGTTCTGCCTTGCATCACCTTGAGCAGCGCCTCCTGAATATGCAGCTCCGTGCGAGTATCGATGCTGCTCGTCGCTTCGTCGAGAATGAGAATGGACGGCTTCGCGAGAATGACCCTGGCAATCGCGAGCAATTGACGCTGGCCTTGGCTAATATTGCCTCCGTTCTCCATCAGCTCCGTCTCGTATTTCTTCGGCAGCCGCTGGATGAACGCATGCGCGTTCGCCATCCTGGCCGCATCCTCCACTTCGCGGTCGGTCGCGTCAGGCTTGCCGTATTTAATATTGTCCTTGATCGTGCCGGAGAATAGATAGGTGTCCTGCAGCACGATGCCGAAGCTTTGCCGCAGACTTTCTCTCGTATAATCCCGAATATCCCTGCCGTCGATCAGAATTCGGCCGCCCGTCACATCATAGAACCGCGTAAGAAGATTGACGATGGTCGTCTTGCCCGCTCCTGTCGGCCCGACCAGCGCCGTGCTAGTGTCGGTCGGCGAATCGAAGCTTACCCTCCTGAGAATCGGCACATCGGAGCGATAGGCGAAATCGACATTGTCGAATACGACATGTCCCTTCGTGTTCTTGAGTTCAATAGCGTTCGGCGCATCCGCCTCTTCCTCCGCTTCGTCCATGACCTCGAACACCCGCTCCGCGCCTGCAACGCCGGACTGAAGCACATTGTAGATCTGAGCCATCTCGTTCAGCGGTCTCACGAACTGCCTGGAATAGCCGACGAAGGACGCGATAACGCCTACCGTTGTATGACCATGAACCGCGAGCACGCCGCCGACGATCGCGATGGCCGCAATGCCGATATTGTTGATGACGCTGAGCAGCGGCATAAGGAAGCCTGACCAAATCTGGGCGCGCAGCGACACGTCGAGCAGCTTGTCGTTCGCCTCCTCGAACTGGGCGATCGACTGCTCCTCATGATTGAACGCCTTCACGACATGAAGTCCCGTAATCGTCTCCTCGATATGTCCGTTCAAGCGACCGAGCTGCGCTTGCTGCTCCTTGAACAGCACCTTCGTGCGGCTTGTGATCGTCTTCGCCAGAATGAACACGAGCGGTACCGTAATGAGGCTGGCCAGCGTAAGCAGCGGACTGAGCACGAGCATCATCACGAACGAGCCGACGATGCCGATGACGCCGGACATAAGCTGAACCGTCGATTGCGATACCGTATTGCTCACATTGTCGATATCGTTCGTCATCCGGCTCATCAGCTCGCCATGCGACCTCGAGTCGAAGAAGCGCAGCGGCAGCTTTTGCAGCTTGGCGAACAGGGAGCCGCGAAGCTGCTTGATGACCCGCTGCGACAGACCCGCCATCAGCCAGCCCTGCAGCAGCGTAAGCCCTCCCTCGGCGATATAAGCCGATATCATGACGAACAGAATCGTCTCGAGCAACTTGAAGTCCACGCCTCCGTCCGTCCCGATCGCGTCAATGGCTACGCCGATCAAGTACGGTCCCGCTACGGAAATCGCCGAGCTGCAGATGACGAACAGGAAGATGATGCCAAGCAGCTTGCGCTCCTTGCCGATATAGCCCCACAGCCGCCGCATCGTAGCTTTGAAATTTTTCGGCTTGACCACCACGCCTCTGCCCGCGCCGCCGAAGCCGCCCGGTCTTCCCATGGCAGGCATGCCGGGAGGAGACGCCGGACGGTTGGCGGCTTTTTCATGTGATTCTGCGCCGTTAGACGACATTCGTCCTCAGCTCCTTCCCGATTTGCGATTGGAAGATTTCCTGATAAACCTCGCAGCTCTCCATCAGCTCGGCATGCTTGCCAACGCCGACCACGCTGCCTCCATCCATGACTACGATTTTGTCAGCGTCAATTACCGATGTAATGCGCTGCGCGATCAGAATGCAAGTCAAGTCCTTCGTGTAGGTACGAAGCGCCTCCTTGATCCGTGCCTCCGTCGCCATATCGACCGCGCTTGTGCAGTCATCGAGAATAAGAATTTCCGGCTTCCTGATGAGCGCTCTCGCGATGGAGAGACGCTGCTTCTGACCTCCGGACAAATTCACGCCGCGCTGCCCAAGCCTGGAGTCGTAGCCTTCCGGAAGCCCCACGACGAAGTCATGCGCCTCCGCGAGCTTCGCCGCTTCTATTACCTCGTCTGTTGTCGCGTCCTCCCTGCCCCAGCGAATATTGTCCATAATAGAACCGGTGAACAGCATCGTCTTCTGCGGCACGATCGCGATCTTCTCACGCAGCACAGCCGGGTCCAACTCGCGAATGTCGGTATCATTCACGCGAATGCTGCCGGAGGTCGCGTCATAGAAGCGCGGAATCAACTCCACCAGACTGCTCTTGCCGGAGCCGGTCGAGCCTACGATGCCGACCGTCTCGCCGGGCAGACATTCGAAGGAAACGCCGCTCACCACATTTTGTCCATCCTCACCGCCGTAGGAGAAGGAGACATTTTCAAACACAATCTTGCCCTTCGCAGCCTGCGACTCCCCCGCTCCCTCGTTCCAGTTCATCGCGTTCTCCTGCTTGAACACCTCGCCAATCCGCTGGGCCGAAGCCTTCGCGCGCACGAACATATTGAACACCATCGAGAGCGTCATCAAGGCGAACAAGATCTGCGTCATATAGTTAACGAAGGCGACGAGATGACCGACCGGCATTTGCGATTCGCTGACCCAATGACCGCCAAGCCACAGAACCGCAATAATGCCGAAATTAACCGTAAGCATAATCGCCGGATTAAAAATCGCCATCGCCCGCATCGCGTTCGTCGAGCGGTTCCTCTGCTCTTCATTGGATATGTCGAACTTCTCCACTTCATAATCAAATCGATTAAACGCTTTCACAACGCGAACGCCGGACAGATATTCCCGGACCGAGCTGTTCACCTTGTCGAGCGACTGTTGTACCTTCATGAATCGAGAGAACCCAATCTTGATATTGAGAAACACCAGCAGCGCCACGATCGGCACCACGACGGCGAATACGACCGACAGCTTCACGTTTAGATTGATAGCCATAATAAGCGCTCCCAATCCCAGCAGCGGAGCCTTTAGGAAAATCCGCATCATTCCGTTCAGGAAGTTCTGCATCAACGTCACATCATTGGTCAATCTCGTGATGAGCGAGCCGCGATCGAATTTGTCGATATTTTCGAAGGCGAGAAACTGGATTTTGCGGAATAGATCGGAGCGAAGCTCCGCGCCGAAGCGCTGCGACACGCGGCTAGCCACAATATTGCGGGAAGACGCAGCCACCGCTCCCACAGCTGTAATCAGCAGCATCAAGCCTCCCAATCGCAGCACATAATCCATATCCAGATTTTTAATGCCCTTGTCGATAATCTGGGCAAGAATCGTCGGCATCATGAGATCCGAGGTTGCTTCAAGCGCCACGAAAAACACCGCCGTCAAGAAGCTCCTCCAATATTTCCGAATATATCGTTTGTACGGCATGTATGCGTCTACTCTCCTTTGCGGGGCAAATGATTCGACAGCTTCGTCATCAGACTGACAAGCTGCTGTCGTTCCGTTTCCGAGAAATGGGCAAACGGCTCCTCGAGCGACTCCAGCCAGGCCGCTTCCATCTGCGTAATCAACGCCCTGCCTGCTTCAGTCAGCTGCACCAGCTTCACCCTGGCATCCTCTTCACTGCCCTTTCTCGCCACATAATCCAGCTTCTCCAACCGATCCAGCATTTGCGACATCGTGCTCGCCCGCACATCCAGATGCTCCGCAAGCTGTCCAATCGTCACGCCATCGCGCGAGCACTTTAATTTGCGCATCAGCATCCACTGCACTCTTGTAATTTCCTGCTTGTTCTTATCGAACGCCTCCGAGCGCAAATAGCGGTTAATGCGCTGCATATGATCCACGAATTGCTCCAGCTCTAACCGATCCGCCATCCTTCATCCTCCTTCCGAGCTTCATAACTGAATATATTATATAGCGAAACTAACTATTCGGCAATGTGCAATGAGCAAAGCGGCAACAGTCGTTGACAATAATTGTCCTCGACTGCTGCCGACAATATAGCTTGTCTTTCTCATAACCCGCCTACTTCATGCCCACTAAAATCATAAAGTCCATTGTAACCTTCCGCAAATCTCGGCTATGCATACTTAGTAAACCCTCAGCCGTTAGCCGCCAGGTTAATGGCGTCATGCCAAGCAGCGGCCCAATTAACCTTTCATTCACATTCACCTGATACCGGACATGATCAACATTCATTATCGTGAAATGCTCCTTAAATTGGTTCCGTATATTGGCATTTGAATAAGCTTCTTTGGCGAATCCTTCATAAACCCTGTCTCTTATTTCTATGAGATGATCCCGTTCGGGAACGACCTTAATCACCATGCCTTCATCCAGCATCAATCTTCGAAACTCCGAGTAGTTAGCCGGTGACAGAATGTTAAGAATAAAATGGAATTGTTGATCGGCAAACGGACATTTTGCAAGGTCCGCTACACACCAAATGGCATTGGAATATTCGGTCGCTGCGGCGATGATTCCCTCTTTAGCGATATCAATACCGACAGCCAAGAGAGAACCGGTTGCACATGGAGACAGGTTTTGCTGAATTTTCGTCAAATGAGAGCCCTCGCCGCATCCGGCATCCAATAGCCTCGTTGGACCATCATCATGAAGATGACCCCTTATTATCTCACTGATTCTCGTAGTTAAAGGATCGAAAAAGCCATTGTTGCAAATCAATCGCCGGTATTCAAACAACGGTTTGTCATATTTCGTTTTATTAACGCGCGGCAATAGATTTACATATCCTTGCTTCGCCAAATCGAAACAATGCCGATTGCTGCAAATCAAGCTTTTTGACTGTATCATTTGCATAGAGCCGCAGCATATCGGACACCTAAACAAGTCTTGGGTCTGTGAAATAGCCGCAGCTGCTCTGAGCCTCTTTTTATTATTTTTGGACAACAAAAATACACCCCATTCATTCGTATTCGGTGAATGAAAAAAGGCGAATGAATTGGATGATCATTAGGCGTCTCACCTGCTAATCAGAGATTTTAAAAACATCCCTATTATAGCATGTCCACAGTTGCGATAAATATGAAAAAACGGCCAAAAAAGCTTCTCTATAAGACTGCAATTCTCTTAGGTATAGTGGTTGTATGAGAGCTTGGGAGAAAAGGGGCGTTTAAAATGGCGGGAATACTCGAGGTTGCTGGTCTTTCGTTTTTGCTTGTTACAATATTCACTCCGCTGCTCATTTGGGGACTTCGCAGCTTAAAGCTCATGCAGCCCATTCGCTCCGAGTTGCCGCCGGATCATCAATCGAAGCGGGGAACGCCGCTGATGGCTGGCCTGGTACTGCTCATAGGCATTATAATGTCTCTTCAATTTCAACCATCGCCCACAATGAGTTTCCTATGTGTTGCCTTTCTTTTGTTTAGCTCTGTCGGTTTTATGGACGATCTTAAAAAGGCGGCATGGCAAGATCCATCAGGCATCTCCGGACAGACGAAGCTTGCGTTCCAATTCTCGTTTGCCGCTTTGCTTCTTATCACTCTTCTGCATTCGTTTTCTCTCACAAGCGATATTTCTTTGTTTCACGGTTTCCGGCTCCACCTGCCCATGTATGTTTATTTTGGGATCATGCTATTATTTGTAGTAGGATCAGCCAATGCAATCAACTTTACTGACGGTCTGGACGGGCTGTTGATCAATGCTGCTATCCCGACTTATTTTTTCTTTTTTATGATTTCGGACAAACAAGAAGTGCAACTGTTTTCTCTCGTGATGATTGGCTGCTTGCTCGGATTATTTCTTTATAATATTTATCCCGCTAGGGCGTTTATGGGCGATACCGGTTCGTTGGCCATTGGAGGCTCACTCTCCTTCTTAGCGGTTATCGAGAAGGTCGAAATCTTAATCCCAATCCTGTTTTCCGTTTATCTTGCCGAGCAATTTTCGGTCATTCTTCAAGTTTTTTACTACAGACGCACGAAGCGGCGACTATTTAGAATGGCCCCCATCCATTTTCATTTTAGCTTGAAATACGGTTGGAGCGAAAACAAGATCGTCATGATATTCGGATTCATCTCTTGGTTATCCGCTCTTATCAGCTGGCTGCTTTGGAAGTTTGTCCTTTAGGCTGCCCTGCCCCACGTTTCCAAGCCAATACGAGCGGACACAGGATGCGCTATTTGAGAAAAATACCCGGTTTGATCACTTTGGCGGACACAAGAGGCGCTATTTTCTCCAAAAACAAAAAAAAACGCTGTATTTTCGAAAATAACGTCATCTCTGTCCGCGAAATCATAAAAACAGCTAATTTTACTGAAATAGCGCATCTACGGTCCGTTGTGATGGTACTGCATTAGTCATGATCATATTGGCGCATTATTCACGTAGTCATGCTTCTGCAGCTATTATGACCTCCGCTTTATTGCTCCTCACTAAGGGAGTTCCCAAAAGAGCTTCCCGTCGTAATCTTCACATCGGCGAAATTCTCGACGCTCGCCCCCTTCTGGTAGAAATGCGGCGCGTTCTGCTTGACGCCTTCCCTAGTGTAGAAGGGATCTCCTTGCCGCAAGGGAAGCTGAACGCTCTTGCCGATGCTTGCGGATTTGTAGATGCTCATGATGAGCTCGAGCGTGCCGCGGCCGCTCTCTCCATCGATCAACACCGGCGTTCCGTTCTCGATCGCGCTCAGCACGTTGTCTATCTGAGCAGTATGTCCTTCATAAGGCAAATCCGGCAACGAATCGTAGAAGCGCTGCATTTGCTCCTCCAGCTCAACGTTACTCTCAGGGAAGCCGTTCGGCTTCGATACAGACGCCGTTACCTTCCAAGGTGCCGAGATCCGCGCGTTCTGTCCCTGGAAAATAAACTGCTGCTCCTCGCCGTGATGCACGACAGAGCTCGTAATCTGTCCGAGCGACCCGTTCGGATACCGAAGCATCGCGACGGAGAGATCCTCCACCTCCGCATTGTCGTGGGAGACATTGCTCATGAAGGCCTGAACCTCACTTGGGCATCCGAGCATCCACAGCAAAGCGTCCATATGATGCACCGCATGGTTCAGTGTAGGTCCGCCTCCTTCCTTCTCCCAAGTGCCGCGCCACCATAAGTCGTAATAGCTATGGCCCCGCCACCAGAACGAATCTACTTGAGCATGAAGGATATTTCCCGCCAAACCGCTGTCGAGCACGCTTTTCAGCTTCATAATGGGATTTCTAAACCGATTCTGGGCAATGACGGATAAGATCCTGCCATTCCGATTGGCCGCTTCGATCATGGCGTCGCATTCCGCGAGGGATGCCGCCATTGGTTTCTCGACTAGCACATGGCTTCCCGCATTCAGGAAATCGATTGTAACGGGCGCGTGCTCGAATGGGGGCATACATACGGACACAAGGTCAATGCCGTCTCCGAGCAGCTCCTTGTAATCCTTCACGACTTTGGCATCCAGTCCGTACTGCTCCCGCTTCGCTTCCGCCTTGTCTGGATACAGATCGCATAAGGCGACGATTTGACAACGCTCCTTGAATTGCAAATAGCCTTCGATATGAGCGGAAGATATCGCTCCGGCTCCGATAATCGCTGCTTTCAACATGAGTTTGTCCTCCTCGGTATATGAATGTCTACATGAGAAGCTTAACTCAGAAGACGGTTCAATTGTGATGCCATGCAGTGGGAAAATGACGCTCCATTGCGTTTTTTTATAAGGAAAGGTGCTTGAATCGGCATCTTCGCCTTGCTATATTGAATTCAGTGCTTGAATCGCATTCTACATTGTCTTATGGGAAGGTGAGTCTGTTGGCCACACCGACAAACAGCTTTAGCGAAATGCCCTTGTATTTTGCCTATAAGCGCTGCAGCGTCAATAACGAGCATAGAGAAACCTTCCATTCTCACCCTGGTATCGAAATATTGTTCATCCATCAGGGAAGAGGAACGATGATCGTCAACAATATCAGCTATGAGATTCGGCCGGGAATGCTCTGCGTTTTTCAACCGAATCAGCTTCATCATGTCAAGCTGGACTATTCCCAAGGCGAATGCTTCGAGCGCTCCATCGCTATTTTTGAAGGAACTATGTTTGATGCCTATTTCGAAAATTGGCCGGGACTGCATTCCTTCTACCGATTCATTCAGTTGGGAGAGCTCTCTTCCCCCTGCCTGTATGAGCTGCAGGATCCTCGCTTGCTGGAAGGCCTGTTCCAAGATATGCACAAACGATTCCCAAAGATGCAAGAGGCAGACAAGCAGGAGGAGATTTCGCTCTTCCTGGTCCCGCTGTACCGTTGTCTGAAGCAAGAATGGGGGAGCTTGAATGAACCTGCCGCACGCTATCCAGCAAGTCGAAGAAACCGGCAAGCAGAGTTTATTCTGAATTGGATTGAAGACCGCTACACGGAGCCCTATTCCTTGGACGAAATGGCTCGTTCGCTGCATCTCTCTTCCTTCTACCTGACCCACCTGTTCAAAGAAGCGACAGGCATCAGCATCTCCGAATATATCGCGACGCGCCGGGTGCACCAAGCCGCTCTTCTGCTGACAACTACGAATAAGCCCGTCTCACTCGTCGGGGAGGAGATCGGGCTCACGAACAGCTCTTATTTCTGCAAATTGTTCAAATCGCATAGGGGCATTACTCCGCATCAGTATCGGAAACGATGGACTGGACATTAGGCGTAAGTTCTAGCAGATTAGCTACGCTTTCTTGAACGTGCTGAGCCAATTCGTCAGATTAATAATTTGATCCTCGGAGAGCTTGTCCTTGAACGGCGGCATGCTGCCTCCGCCCTGCATAATCTGCTTATGTATCTTCTCCTTGCTCATATCCGCTCCGACGTTCTGAAGATTGGGTCCGATGCCTCCCTGATATTCCGTGCCATGACAGGACATGCAGTTGCTCTTGTAATCCGCTTCCGCGCTTGCGGTATCGACCGGACGGTCCGGCACGGCGCTTGCCGCCGTTTCGTTATTCGCGTCCTCCTTGGGCGGCAAGCCGAAGGTAATGAGATACGCTGCGAGCAACGCGGCCGCAACCATAACAACAGACATGATCCATTTCGACATAAGACCACTCCCCTTGCAGTTCATATTTTGGAAAAAAAGCGCTCTCTATTATTAACCGTTATAAAGGTATGCGAAACAAAAACCTCCTCGCGGCGTGAAGCCGAGAGGAGGTTTTGCAGGGATACTTTTTACACCTACAGCTCCGATCCGAGCGTTTTTCCGTTCTGCAGAGTTACTTTTTACACTAGCAGTCTCGCTCAGGACAATTTACCGCTCTCCAGAGCTACTATTTACATCTACAGCCTCGACCCATGCTCAAGCCTTCCGATAATAAGGAAGCCTGCTCAGCGGCACATCAATTATTACCGTCGCCGGGCCTTCGATCACACTGCCGTCATCGCCCTCCCATGAGCCTGCGGGAAACGCGACTTCACGGGCTCTCATCCCTTTCCGCACAGCAGGCGCGACGAGGATCGAGCTGCCCAGCATGAACTGATCCTGGATGGTCTCCATACCCGCCTCGGGAAATTCATACGCCATATGGCGCATGATCGGCTCGCCCGTCTGCGCCGCATGCTCCGCCAGCGCCAGTATCTCCTGTCCGAACCGTACATGCAACTGGGCCGCGTCCACGCAGTAACGAAGATGCTCTTCGTCCAGCACCCGCCAAGGTGCAGCGGAGAACTGCATCATCGGGAACAATGCCGAACATTGGGCGTAACGGACGAACAGCTCCTGATCCAGCTTGGACGTCGTGAAGCTCATATATTCACCGCCGCCAATCATGTCCGGGCAGGTATAGGCATAACCGAGAAGTCCCTGGGCCAATCCGTCGGGAATGAGCGAATCCAAGCCGTTGCCTTCCCATTCGTGGCCCTTGTCCTTCAGCCGCTGCGCCAGCGGCTGTCCCGCAAGCTTCCAGCAGGCCCTGTATTCGTTCAGCTTGTACTTGAGGCCCACCTTGGCCCATGCTTCGCATTGTCCGCCAGGCGTAACAGGCGCATAGCTGCGATCATCCGTCTCGTAGAAATCCGCATCGCCGGCATCCAGCTTGAAGCCGTCGATTCCGTACTCGCGCTGAAGGGCGTCCATCTGATCCTGAATCCATTCCACGGCGGCAGGATTCGTGCAATCAAGGACGGCGCTGTAGCCGTTCCACCACTTCCGAAGGGCAGTCCGACCCTCGCGATCCTTCAGAAGAATGCCGGACGGCTCCAGCTTCCGGAATATAATGGAATCAGGACTGATGAACGGACAAATCCACAGCATGACCTTGAAGCCCAAAGCATGGAGCTCCTCCACCATCCGCTTCGGATCGGGAAATCTTCCGGAGTGAAACGTCCAGTCGCCATAGGGACCATGCCAATTATCGTCGATCATGATGACGCCGGGAGGCATTCCCTGAGCAAGCGCATCCTTCGCATACTGCAGCACCTTCTCCTGCGTCGGCTCGTAGAGGAGCTCGATCCACAGATTGTACTGCGGGGCGGTGAACAGCAGTTCCTCGGGAATGCCGCCGGCTGCGGGGAAATGTGTTCGGGCTGCATATTGAAAGGCTCCCTTCAAGCTTTCATGCCCTTCTCCCGCAATCAAATCCTCTTCGCCGGACAAGGTTAGCTCACCATCCTCGAACCGAAATGCAAAGGGCTCCTCGCTCCATACGTATCTTCCTTTATTGGATAAGAGCAGCGGACAGGCTTGATTGGCAAGATGACTTTCGGCCAAATCCGCGCGGAACAAAGTCCCTCCATACGGCATGCTCCTTCCATCCGCAGTTCGTCCGCCCCACCAATATTCACCGGGCTGCAGCTTCAGAATCCGTTCATGCTTCAACATTTCTCACCACTCCTTTTCTACGTCGATCTTACCGCTCTGCACCAGGCGAGACAATCTAAAAGTTGTGCGGTATACTATAACAAAATTGACTTTTTCATTTTAAGGAGTTCAGGGTTATGGAGCAAAATTCCTATGCCTTTCGCAACAACGATCATTCCATTTTGACCATCGATTCGATCGGCTGGCAAAACATAAAAAGCCCGGAATACAGCTTCGCGGGCGATGCGCGGCCGGATTCCGGACATGTTATTTTTCAATATACGCTTAGCGGGCAGGGCTATATTGAAATCGATCGGCAAGTTTTCGCATTGCCGCAGGGATCAGCCTTTCTTGTGAAAATACCAAGCAATCACCGGTACTATTATAAGGATCAATCCCGGCCCTGGGAAATTCTGTGGCTGAACCTGAGAGGCGACGAAGCCCGTCGAATTTGGGATATGGTCATTGAGCAAGAGGGCCATGTCATTCGGAGAGAGGCGGATTCACCCGTCATCGCGGAGCTGAGGGAGCTTCTTCGGAGAATAGCCGAAGAGAAACAAACGGATAAGTATGTCTTGTCGTCACTGGCCTATAACTGGATGCTCGCGTTAGCGAAATCAAGCGGAGAAATGCGCAGAGAAGTCGGCGCGACCGGCAGTACGATCCTACTCAAGGCCAAGGCCTATCTGAAGGAGCGCTACGCCACTCCTCTAACGTTGGATATGCTGGCGGAGCATTGTGGAATCAACAAGCATCACCTGTGCAGGCTGTTCCAAAAGTCGGTGCAAACCTCGCCTCTCGCCTATCTCAGGGACAGGCGGATAGAGGCGGCGATAGCTCTGCTGCGCACGACCGAGCTCGCCGTGCAGGAGATAGGCTCGCGATGCGGCTTCGACAGTCCAAGCTACTTCGGCAAAGTCTTCCGCGAATATATGTCCATGACGCCGAAGGAATACCGAATGAAGAAGCTCGAATTTCCGTATGACGCCATTTACTATGAGTAAGAGCTGCCTCAGCTTCAGCCAAGCGCTGAGCGCAAGCTGTCAATCAGCCTTACGACATCGTTTAACGCCATCCGCTTCGAGGGCTGGTTTCATCTCAGAAAAACGCCTGACGGCGTCCTTGTCAAAGAACGGCAACGTTTCTTGAAACAAAAAAACGGAGATTGCTCACTTTCGTGGACACAGGAGACGCTATTTCCTCAAAAAATCAAAAAAACCGCTGTTTTCTCGCAAATAAGTGCATCTCTGTCCGCGAAATCTTAAAAACAGCACCATTTGCCGAAATAACGCATCTACGGTCCGCTACGATCGTGTGCAACCATAGACTTAATTTTATAAATTCTATAATTACAATGAAAACGAATCACGCGTCTCATCCAGAAACTCGCGAAGCCGGACCTCGAGCAATTGTGCGACAGGATGCTCAGTCGCGCTCTTTAAGGAAACGGGCTTCATCTGAAAGGGATCGTCCGCCAAGTCATAGAGCAAGCGCCTAGTCTCTGAGCCCGCAAAATAGCCCTTGTCCACCACATAGGTATATCTCGAGGTTCGCACGCCGCGCCAGCCGTAATGCAGATGCTCCAAGCCGGCTGCCCTGAACGACTCTATCGCCTCCATCCTGCCGGGAAAAGCGCTGATATACGCAGCTCTTGAAGCGAGTTCAGCCTCTTCGGAAGAGCCCCCCTTCTTCAAGAAGTCTGCGACCGAGCTTCCTTCAATAGAGTCTGGCAACGGCAATTCCGCAAGCTCCAGCAGCGTCGGCATAATGTCCACAGTGTTCAGCACAACATCGGTCGTTCCCGGCTTAATCGCTCCCTTCCAGCCGATCATGAAGGGAACGCCAATCGATTCCTCATGCCAGGAATGCTTGGCCATCATGCCATGCGAGCCAAGCAGCTCGCCATGATCGGACGTAAGCACAACGATCGTTTGCTCCAGAAGATTCAACTCTCGCAATTCGTCCATGATTCGCCCGAATTGTTCATCGATGCCGGTGACAGCTGCGAAATAATCCCTGGAAGCCTGATCAAGCCTCTCTGCCCCGCCGTCAACCTCTTCTCCTGTATGAATCAGGAACGGATCCTGAACGATAACATTCGCCCTGTGCGAATGCGGCGAAAGCTTCTTGTCCGCATAGCTGTCTCTGTACGCTTCGGGAACAAGCTCGAATGGGCTATGCGGCGGATTCCACGACACGAACAGCGCGAACGGCTCCTGCTTGCCGCCATGCTCCCGCAAGAAGGCAAGCGCCTTGTCCGTCTCATGCTCCGCGGACCATTGATCCACCTTCACCATCTCGGGGGAATTCTCCCAGTAATGCGGCTTGAGATGTTGATCGTACGCTCCGTACGAATACCAATAATCGAAGCCGAATCGGCCCGGTCCGGGCGGCGTATAGGCGTCCCATTCCCTCGCTCCGGAGAGCGGATGCTCCTCCCGGTTCTGCTCCGGCAGGTCCAGATGCCATTTCCCGATATAGCCCGTCCTATAGCCTGCGCCGCTCAAGACATGGCCGATTGCCGTTTCCTCCGGAGACAGCCGCATATCCAGCCCCGTCTTGCAATTCGTATATACGCCCGTCGATAAGGCATACCTTCCCGTCAGCAACGCGGCTCTGTGGGGTGAGCATAACGGCGTGCAGCTGACAGCTTGCTCGAAGACCATGCTCTCGCTTGCGAAGCGGTCCATATTCGGCGTCATCACCGGGTCCTCGTTCCTGATGCCGACCGCTTGCCGCCGCCACTGATCCGCAAACACATAGACGATATTCGGCTTCCGACGTTCTTCCATTCCCTCATCTTCCTTCTTCATCCCTTCACACCCGATCCGACAACGCCCTTCACGAAATAATCCTGCGCGGCCACGAACACGATAATCGTAGGCACGACAGACGAAACGGCGGCCGCCATCAGCAAGGCGTATTCCGTATTATATTGTCCGATAAAGTGCTGCATGCCGAGCTGCAGCGTGAACAGCCGGTCGGATGACAGATAGATAAGCGGGCCCAGAAAATCATTCCACGTATGCATGAACGAGAAGATAACGAGCGTGGCGATAGCCGGCTTCGTTAACGGCAGAATGATGCGCAGATAGATGCCGAATTCATGCAAGCCGTCGATCTTCGCCGCTTCGATAATTTCATCGGGTATGGACGAGAAGAATTGACGGAACAGGAATACGCCGAACGGACTGACCGCCCCGAGCAAAATCAACGACCAGTGCGTGTCGATTAGACTGAATTTTTTCATGAGCACGAATTGCGGAATCATCATTACCTGATACGGAATCATCATCGTGGCCAAGTAGACAAAAAACAGGAAATCACGTTCGGGAAATCTTATTTTGGAGAACGCGTATCCCGCCATGGAACAGGTGACCAGCAAAATCGCAACCGTAATAATAACAATCTTGATCGTATTCAAATAGTAGAGATGAAAGGGAACCTGCGTCCAAACATCGACGTAATTGCTCCAATAGAAGGTCTCGGGAATCCATTGAATCGGAAATCCGAAAATTTCATGCTCGGCCTTCAGGGATGCGGACACCATCCAGATAAAGGGCAGCAGCATGCAAGCCGAGGTTGCGATAAGCACGATATACAGCATGCTCTGCTTGATGAGCCGCGATCTTTTCATGGACGAATGCTCTTTATGCTCTTTCATTCCAACGAGCGGCATACGATTTTCTCCTTCTGTCATCATTAATAATTCACCCACTTCTTCTGTCCTCTGAATTGAAGATAACTGAAGACGAGAATTAACAGGAACAATATATAGGCCATCGCGGAGGCGTAACCGAAGTCGAATTGCTTGAACGCCACATTGTAGATGGTATAGACCAGAACCTGCGTTGAACGGCCCGGGCCTCCCTGGGTCAATACGAAGATCAGGTCGAACACCTTGAAGGAGTTGATGACACCGATAATGATCGTGAAGAAAATAACGGGCGAAAGCATCGGCAATGTAATATGAAAGAACTTCGAAATCGAACCGGCGCCGTCTATATCCGCCGCTTCATACAAATGCTCCGGCACGCCTTGCAAGCCGGCCAAATACAAAACCATATAATAGCCGATTGAATTCCATATATAGACAAGAGCTACCGACAGCAGCGCCCATTGCGGCGAAGACAGCCATCCGGGCGGATGATTGAAGCCGATGCTGCTTAATATTCCGTTAATCGGACCCATCGTCGGGTTCAAGAGCAATTGCCAAATCACAGCAACGGCAATTGTAGCCGTAATGTACGGGAGAAAGACCGCCGTTCGAAACCATTTGACGAATTTGATGCCGGCATTCAGCCAGACGGCAACGATAAGAGATAGAAACAAAGTAAAAGGCACGGAAACCAGCGTAAAAATAATACTGTTCATAAAAGATATTTTGAAGTTTTCGTCCTTAAGCAATCTTGCGTAATTGTCCAGTCCCACGAACTTCATCGCTCCAAAGCCGTTCCAATTCATGAAGCTCAGGAAGAAGGAAGCAATGACGGGCAAAAAAACAAAGATGGCAAAGCCAATAATATTGGGAAGCAGAAACAGGTAGCCGGATATTCGATTTCTTTGCGTCATCGATCTTTGTTTCTTTCTCAGCAAGGTAGAGCACTCCTTCACCGACGGGCGGACGCCATGACACTTGCAATGCCGGGTCCGCGCATCGGTATCTGCTTATTTTGTAATTTTTATTGATCGGAAAATGATGATTTATTCACCTACAGAGAACTGATCCGCGTAGATGTCGCCCCATTCCTTCTGCAGGCGATCGGATATGTTCTGAATCGCTTCATCCGGCGTTTGCTCGCCGACGAATACCAGCTCTCCCTCTTGCTTGTAAATTTGATTCACGACAATGTTCTTCACGCCGGGCAGCATCGGATATTCCGCATATTCCTTGGCTTCGTTGAAATAATTCAGATGCTCGGGATTGCGATTTCCGTCTCCGAAATACGCCGCCTTGACCGCATCGTTCGTAAATCCGGTGAGATAGCCCATCGAAGCGAAGATTTCGGCGCCCTTGCTGCCGGTCATATAATCAATAAATTTGAACGCTTCTTCCTTGTGCTTCGAATTTTTGTTAATCATTAATGAAACCGGCAAAGCCAAGCTTGTGTTAGCCTCTACACCCTCCGGATGAGGAATGGGAACAACATCCCAACCGAAGCTGATCTTCCCTTCATCCTCCGCTTTTCTGAGCTGAGCGACATGCCAATCGCCCATCAGATTCATCGCGATATTGCCCTTCTGGAACGCCGCGTTATAATGAGCGCCCGTCGCAATTTGCTCCGACCATTTCATGATGGAGCCGTCCGCTTCCATATCCAATCTGAATTGAAGCGCCTGCTTGAACGGCGACAAATCCTTGTCGATAATCGTAGCTCCCGCCTGAACGGCTTGCATATACCAGGTTTGAGGCCAGGTATGGAGGAATGCCCCGTAGGTTTTGTCCTGTCCAGAGCCCTTCGTCATGGTCTTGGCCAGCTCGCGGAAATCGGCCCATGTCATATCGTCGCTTGGATAAGGCACATTGAATTCATCGAACAAATCCTTGTTGTAATAGAGCATCCAGTTCGATTTGCGATACGGCATCCCGTAGTAATGTCCATTGATTTTCATCCGCTCGAACATTTCGCCAAAGCCCGACACATCGACATTATTCGCTTTGATCAGATCATCCAGAGGCTCAATAATGCCCGTGTCGATCATCGAATCGAGCACCCCGCCGAACAAATCGTATTGCACCCCGCCGGAAAGCTGTATTCTCAGCTTCTCATAATATTGATTGGCCGGAAATGTAATGAATTCCACCTTGATGTTCGGATTTTCCTTCGAGAATTGCTCGTACACCGCCTGGAACGCCGCCAGATCATCCGGCAACACCGGAACGGTGAAATTAACGGCCTCGGAACCGCTCGAGCCTCCCTGGCTCCCGCTGTTTTCTCCTGTCGACTCTCCTCCGCTCGAACCATTCCCTCCATTGTTCGACGAGCATCCCGCCAGCATTGCAATTGCGATAATCAGGCTCAACAAGATAGATCCCTTTCTTTTCATTGCCCTCTCCCCTTTGCTCATGTTATGCTTCCTGACATGATCTATCGTAAACGAAAGCTCCGCCATCCAATAAGATGAAAATTTTATACCCCTTTTGGAATTTGTCTTCTCCGTGTAAAATGAATGTAGACAAGAGGGTGCTGACATGACTTATTTGACGATTGTTCTGCTGCTTTTCACCGTTGCTTTGACCTACAAGAAGCCGAAAAACTCATCCACCTTGTTCCTCTACGGAATTATTGCGGGATGGATTATTTCTTTTTACTCTTATTTGTTCTACCTCAGCAACTTCAATGTGTACTTCAAGCTGATCAGCAATATTTACGATTTCAGTCCCGGCTCCTGGAACAGACTCGTTCTGGAGAATATCGATCCCGATTTGTTCATTCGCCTGTTCAACGGCGGCATTCTATTGTTCACCTATTCCTTCTTATTGTTCGCAATCTCCTTTTCCTACAAAAAAAACGGCTTAAAAAAATGGCGCTGGTACGCGCCGCTCATGTTGACGGCTGTTATTCAAGCCTGTTATTACGATCCCCGATTCAATCAATGGCTTCAGAACCGTTTCTATGGCGGGACCTATAGACGGATGGAATTATTCAATCAAATCAGGGACAGTCTCGACATCCTGTTCTTGACGATGAAATATTCGTTTTTGCTCGCAAGCTTCTTCATTCTCATACGCTATTATGTGAAAAACAAGAAAATAAGCTTTCAACGACAATACGCGCTCTATCACATTTTGTGCCTCGCGCCCGTCGTTATCATTCATACGGGCATGTTCTCATGGGCGCCCGAAATACTGGTGAAAGCCACGTTCATTCCCGATTATCATAACTATATCAAGCCGAAAATTTACAACCTGTTCTATGAGTTGAATTTCTTTCCCATGATTTCGCTTATCGCACTCGGCTTTATGATTCTCACCTTCTCCAGATATCAAGCGATGGAGAGAAAATACAATGACAAAAATTCCGAAATCAACAAACGTATCAAAACCGCGTCCTTAGGCGTGCGGGCTTTTACCCATTCGATCAAAAACCATGTTCTCGCCATCAAGTCGGAGGCCGAATTTTTGAAAGAAAAATATCCCGAGGACAAGGAAACGCTCTACAGTCTTGATTTGATCATGAAATCTTGTCTGATGTCCTACGAAACGCTTCATAACGCATCCAGCAAGCTCAATACCCTATCTCTGAAAATGCATCTGGTTCGCCTGTTTGTGCCTGTCGAAAACGCGCTCGCCAAATTATCGACGGGGATCAATCAGGAGCAAATTTTGTTTCTTAATGAATCAAGCGGTTACAAAGCCTATATGGACGAGAAGCATATGACCGAGGTTTTCTACAATATGATTATCAATGCCATTGAAGCGCTGCGAGGAGGGAAGGGAATCATCACCATTACGGTCAGGGAGCAGGATGATTGGGGCTTCGTCTCCATTCACGACACAGGTCCCGGCATCCCGCCCGAGCATATCAACGATGTATTCTCTCCGTTCTTCTCAACCAAATCCTCGGCAACCAATTGGGGAGTCGGCTTATCGTATTGCCACACCATCATTACGGGACATAATGGCAAAATCGAGGTCGAAAGCAATGAAAAAACGGGGACCGTCTTTAAAGTCTTCATTCCTTTAGCCTAACAAGAAGACATTCGAGGAGGAACAAGCGATGGATACTATCAAAATTCTTGTTGCCGACGATATGGAGGCTCATCGCCGCAGATTGGAGAGAATGATCCGAATGGAGCCCGACTTCGAATGGCTGGGCTCCCTGGACAATGGCGCAAGCACTGTAGCAAGCGCGAAGCAATGCCATCCCGATATCATTCTCATGGACATTGAGATGGAATCAAAGTTCGCCGGCATTGAAGCCGCAAAGGCGATTCACGAGCAGCTTCCCGATACGAAGATTATCGTGCTTACCGTTCATGAAGACGATAATATCGTATTCGCCGCTTTCCAGACCGGAATCGTGGATTATATGATTAAATCCGCTTCCCGCGAGGAAATTATCGAAGGCATTCGCTCGGCCTATACCGACGACTCCCCGATTCGTCCCATGATCGCGAAGAAGCTTCGGAATGAGCTCGTGCGGGTGAAGAAGACGGAGTCCAAGCTTATGGCCGCGCTCAATATTATCTCGACGCTCACGCCCAGCGAAATCGAAATTCTGAAGCTGCTGAGCCAATCCTACGGCCGCAAGGAAATTGCGACCATGCGATCCGTCGAAATGGAAACGATAAAAAAACAAATCAACGGCATTCTGAAAAAATTCGATAAGCAGCGCACCAAGGATGTGGTGAAGCTTGTCAACGAATTGAACATTTTCGAAATGACGGGAAATCTGAACTAATATTGCTTCTGAATATCGACTACATTGCGCGAAGGCTGACCCGTTCCGAGATAGGCTTGCAGATTTTCCAGGAAAATATCCAGAGCCCGATCGTCATAATGCACCGTCGAGCCTGAATTATGCGGCGTTATGAGCACATTGTCCATTCCCCAGAGCGGACTATCCTTCGGCAAAGGCTCCTGTTCGAAGACATCGAGTCCCGCTCCGGCGATTTCTCCGCTGCGCAAGGCTTCAATCATCGCTTCCGTATCGGTCGTGCCGCCTCTGCCAATATTGATGTAATACGCCGAGGGCTTCATCCATGCGAATTGCTGCTTGCCGAACATGCGATGCGTCTCCGTCGTATGGGGAAGCGTGTTGACGACAAAGTCGCTCATGCGAAGCACTTCCCCCAGTCCATCGTGACGGAACATTCGATCTACATTGGGGGCTTGCTCGCCCGATCGTCTTACACCAAGCACCGTCATGCCGAACGCTTTGCCAAGCCTCGCCGTTTCCTCTCCGATGGCTCCGACTCCAACAACGCCCATCGTTGCCCCATGAATTTCGCGCAACGCGCCTGTCGATTTCCAATCATTTCTCTCTTGATTGCGGATAGACTGATGCAGATTCCGCGCGAAGGCCAGCATCATCGAGAAGATCGTCTCGGAGATGGGATAAGCGTGAACGCCGCTTGCATTGGTGAGCGCGACGCCATATGCGGCCATATCGGCAAGGGGCATTCTATCAACGCCCGCTCCCCAATTCTGAATCCATTTCAGCCTCGTATTCGGCTTCAAGCAAGCTTCGGCAGCCTTATTGTTCCAGCCGATTATAATTTCCGCTCCCTCCAGATGCGGGAGCCACTGCTCCTCCTTGCCGTGAACGATTTCCCACCGCTCTGGCAGAGTCGTATGTATTTTTTCCAGATGCTTCGCGGATAATGTACCCAGATAGACGATTTTGGACATGCTTGCCTACTCCCCTTTCTGGCCCCCCTATTCGACGGACACCTTGAAAATTTTCTTCAAAACGTATTCCCTTTCCTTCAGCAGCCTGATGACATAATCATAATTTACATCCGTGCTCAGAAAGCCTCTCGCATCTTTTTCGCAACGTTTACAATAATTCTGGCCCGATTTATTCTTATTTCCGCAACTGCATATCCAATTGTCGTTCTGCTTAGCCCCAAGCTGTTCGGGAAATCCCTTTTCAAATACCTCGATTAGTTTGGCTAACCTCTGAATATCTTCCCGTTTGTATACCCTTTTATCGCCATAGGACAAATGAAACAGACATATTTTCATATTTTCAGAGGATTGCGGAAAGGAATTTAGGATGGATTGATAATGGACTAGCTTAGCGCCGTGCAACAACGATATTAATCGGCTATTCCTTGTTGATGAATCGAATTTTTTGTACAGGAACGAAATCGCAACACCCTCTTCCAATTGGGAGAAATAAGCTATGGTACGCTCTTTGAATATCTGAAATGAAATCGTTTCATTGCTATATCTTTTATACACATATTCCATGACTTCAAATACAGAATGATTAACGATATAGTCCCAATGATTTTCAATCTCCGATGGATCATTTCTTATGAGGGTTATAATGCGAAGACGATTATACATGGAATCGAATTTCTCGCTGGATATCTCAAGCAATTCTTCAACTTCTTCTCCTTGCATCTTTTCCAGCTCTTGCTCGGGTACGGTAACCGCAGTGCCGGTCGCCGTTACCATAAACATTTGCTTTCCTTTTCCGGAAATCTCATCATTGTCCATATTTACCCCGACAATTGCGTTGGCGCCGATTTTCCTGGCTTCATTGGATAGATTCTCGATTACTTCATCATACAGGCTCTTTAACTGTCTTTGATATGTACCCGAGCGTCCGCCGAATATGTCGCTAAAGCCGGCAAAAAGATCCGAAAAATACCCGGTGCCCGCAACGACTCTGGCAGAGACCACCCCTTTATAATGCTTGATCTCAACATTTTCAATTGCATTTGTTGTCGTAATCAGTACCCTGTTTTTGTTCATTGCCATTCCCCCATCGTAAATGCTTTTGCTTATGCCATTGACAATTATAACCTATTCCTCCTTCCGTGAGCGATAAAAGAAAATTCTATTCTCCCCTCCCCATCTCGCGATATCGGCTTGGGCTGGTCTGTTCGTACTTTCGGAACATCTTGCCGAAATGATGAAGATCATCGAAGCCGGTTTGAACGGCAATCTCGGTAATGGTCAGTCCGGAGGTAAGAAGCAGTTCTTTGGCGCGTTGCAGTCTCAGCATCAGGAAGTGCTTCATCGGCGAAGTCTTCAAATTGGCTTGAAACAAAGCGCGCAAATGCCCTTCACTGATGAATAGCTGCTCGCATAGATTGGACATGGACAGCTTGTTGCCGACGCTATGCCTCATAATGAGATTCGCTTTCAGAACACGCTCGTCGATGGCTTCGAAGGGCTCGAGCGAAGCTCCCTCGCAATAGCGGATTAACGAAGCCATCATCCCGCGCTCCATTGCTGCAAATTCGAGATTTGCGAGCAGATTATCCAGTTCGTCATCCGCTTGGGACAAGGTCCTCGCTGTTTGGCGGTTGGATGGAAAGCCATCGCGGGACTGGCTGCCCTGCCACTGATGCAGCAAGCGGCTCCAAAGCTGAGACAACGACTGGCATTCATCCAGACTCAAGCTGCTTTGCAGTGGCAGCCTGCACACGAATTCGAATGGAATATCTCCGCAATGAATGCCGACCCCCATCGCCAAATAATGAATTTCATCCTTGTACGCTTGGCAGTGACGCGTACGAAACAGGGTGTTGGGCGGGATAATTAGCAAGTCCATCGGATGAATGTCGAAGCTTCCGGTGCGGGTTTCGATTCTGCGGCAGCCGTTTATGACCAGCCAGATCGTATAGAACGGATTGCTGAAATATTCGAAATTCCAAAGGGGCTCTCGCCGCCATTCGTATAAAAAATGAATGTTTATACTGATTTCGGGCAAGCCCCTGCGACTATTGCTCTTGTCCATGCGGAATCATTCCTGTCCTTAATCTGCGTTTATTCCCACTATACCATCGTTTAGCCCCCCATGCTTCATAGTATCCTTAGTTCAGGAACTATTTTGATCTGAACAGGGGAGGACGACTCGATGCAACGAAAACCGAATGTGATTCTAATCAATTGCGATGATTTGGGATATGGGGATCTGGGCTGTTACGGCTCGCAGGCGCACAAGACGCCTGCGCTGGACCTTATGGCGCAGAACGGAATTCAATTCACCGATTTCTATATGGCATCGCCGGTATGCTCGCCTTCGCGCGGGGCTATGATGACGGGCTGTTATCCGAAGCGCATCGGCTTTGACCAATTCGAGGGAAGGCATGTGCTGTTCCCGGGACAAGGAGTAGGACTGAATCCCGACGAAATAACGATCGCGAAAGCGCTCAAAGGAGCCGATTACGCCACGATGATGATTGGTAAATGGCATTGCGGCGACCAAAAGGAATTTCTGCCGACAAGACACGGCTTCGACCATTATTACGGCCTGCCGTACAGCAACGATATGGGCAGACAAACCGGCTCCAGGCATATGCTGCCGCCGCTTCCCCTGATGGACGACGAGCAAGTGCTGCAGGCGCAGCCGGATCAGGCGTCTCTGACGGAGCGTTATCTGGAGCAAGCGGTGAAATTCATTCGCAATCATCAGGAAGAGCCCTTCTTCTTGTATTTCGCGCATATGTACGTGCATCTGCCGCTATACGTGCCAAAGCGCTTTCTCGAGCAATCCGAGAATGGGCCGTACGGCGCGGCGGTCGCTTGCATCGATTGGACGACCGGCGTGCTGATGGAGGAATTGAAGCTTCTTGGGCTGGAGCAGGATACACTGGTCATCTTCACGTCTGACAACGGCTCGCGTTGCGATTACGGCGCAAGCAACGGAAGGCTGCGCGGTACGAAGAATACAACTTGGGAGGGCGGCATGCGGCTGCCGTGCCTAATGTCTTGGCCGGGGACGATTCCGGCAGGCGGCATATGCGGGGAAATCGCGACTTCGATGGATTTCTTGCCGACGCTTTGCGCGCTGGCAGGGGCTTCACTACCGAATGACCGCGTCATCGACGGCAAGGATATTCTGCCGTTGATGCTGCAAGAGGAAGACGCGGCGTCTCCGCATGAAGCATTCTTCTATTATCATTCGAGCAAGCTTGCGGCGGTTCGTTGCGGCGAGTGGAAGTTGCATGTCCATCGCAAAGACGAAACGGTTTGGGAGCTGTATCATTTGAAGGAGGATGTCTCGGAAAGTCGGAATGTGGCGGAGGAGCATCCCGAGGTGGTAGCACGTCTCGAGCTGTTGTTGGAGGCTTGCCGGGCGGATCTCGGAGACGCGGCCGCGGACCGGATGGGAGCGAATTGCCGCGAAATTGGCCGAGCGGCGAATCCGGAGCCGTTGACGCAATACAAGGAGCATTATCCGTATTACATGGCGATGTACGATCTTGGAGATCGGGGCTGACGTTTCCTTTACGCGTAAATTCGATTTTTCATGAGAAAACTCTTGCCTATTAAAAATATCTGTTCTATTATTAATATAACAGAGCGAATAAAACAATTTCGCTCTTGAATAGAACCCCATTATTAGGAGTCAGGAGTGTGAACAATGAAAAAAACAACCGCTATTACGCTGTCCTTGCTGCTTGTGCTTGCGATATTTCCGATGCAGGCGCTGGCGGAGTCCCATCCTCTTACTGTCACCATCGACGGAAAGAAGGTAAGTTTCCCCGATGCGCAGCCCTATGTTGACGGCAATCATGTCATGCTGCCCATCCGCTTTATCTCGGAGCATTTATTGGTATCGATAACCTGGAACGGCGCAGCCAAGGAAGTGACGCTGTCCAATGATGACAACGTGCAAGTCTTGCAGTTGCAAGGCAATACGGTGCAATTGGCAGGCAGCACAACGACTTACGCCGCTGCTTTGAAGAAGGACCGCGTCTATCTGCCTCATAACGCCATTGCCGAACTGTTTGGCTGCGAGGTAAATTACGATTCCGCAAAGAGCACCCTTGCCTTCGTCACATCCGCTGGCGGCAATCAAGATGAAGTGCAGCCAAGAGTTGAGGGTGTGATTCATGCCTTGATCGCAGGTCAATTCGACGATGTATACGCCCAATTCGATGAGAACATGGCGGCCGCAATAACTCCCGAGCAGCTTGAAGCGGGATGGGAATCCCTCGCTTCTTCTCTCGGCGATTTCGAATCGATTACAATCATGCAGCAAACCAAGGTCAACGAGTTGGATGCAGTCGCAGCGCTTGCCGCTTTCTCGGAGATGCAGCTCAAGATCCAATTCGCCTTTCATTCGGATGGCCGTATAGCGAGTCTTTCGTTCAACCGCTATTATGAGCAATCCCAAGCAGAAATGCCGACGAATGTTCGGGAAGAAACCGTCGTAATCGGGGAAAATACGGATTATCCATTGGGAGGCACGCTGACGTTGCCGAAAGAAGTGAACGGCCCGGTTCCGGCAGTGGTGCTGGTTCATGGCTCAGGGCCGAGCGACCGGGATGAAGCCGCCTATGCCTATAAGCCGTTTCGCGACATTGCCTGGGCGCTTGCTGCGGAAGGCATTGCCGTCCTTCGTTACGACAAACGCACTTACACGTATGGCGAGCAGCTGGCAAAATCGGATATGCGAACATTCACCGCAGCGCAGGAAACTGTCGATGATGCCGTGCTTGCATCTCACTGGTTGAAGCAGGACGATCGTATTAACGCCTCTCAGGTGTATATCATCGGACATAGCCTGGGCGGCATGCTTGCTCCGCGTATCGATGCAGCCGGGGGCGACTTCGCCGGTTTGATTCTGCTAGCCGGAACGCCTCGCAAGCTGTGGGAGGTCATGTACGATCAAAATGTATCAGCGATTGAAGCGATGGACATGGACGAGGCTGCGCGCGAGTCTAACCTCGAGGCGGTACGCAACGAATACGCGAGGGCGCAGCAATTGCAGGAGATGACCGATGAGGAAGCTCAGCAGACGACTATTTTCGGAATTCCGGCCTACTATTTCAAGGAAATGGATCGCTACAACGCTGCAGATATTGCCGCCAAGCTTCACAAACCGATCTTCATCCTCCAGGGCAAAACGGATTTCCAAGTCAAAGCGGATGTCGATTATGTCTCGTGGCAACAACGTCTTGAAGGGGTAGACGATGTCGCCTATGCCCTCTATCCGGGGCTGAACCATTTCTTTATCGCCTCGCAGGGAGACGCCGTCGGGACGACTGCGGAATATCAGATCCCGGGGTATGTCGACAAGGCTGTGCTCAAGGATATTGCTGACTGGATTCGGGAACAGATAGAGCAGTAATGCTTTATCTGTACGCTTAAGAGGTGCAACAGTAGTCTTCCCGCAACGGGAAGCTCTATTGTTGCACCTCTATTGGTTAACGAACCTTGTTCGTCCTCCATTGTAACGGCCCTCTCCAGACCTTTATCGTTTAATACCCCCATGCCTTCTCTCGCTGCTCTCGAAATTCAAATATAAATACTGCCCTCCGAATGAAATTTCAATTTCCCGGGGGTTCCTTGCGACCTTGCCGTAAGGCGTATCAATGCGGTCGTAATTCGTCTCGATCATTACGCCGTCGATGCGGAACGCGCCCTTATATGTCAGCGAATACTCGCGTTCCCCTTGATAGGTCAGGGTATGACGGTGAAAGCGGATCGTTCGAGCGCGGATCGTCTCAACGAATGTACCAAAGTCGCCGTATGCTTCCCGACTTCCGAGCTCACAAATCCAGTACGTCTCCAGCCCCTTCTGGATCAAATCCGAAGCATCGTCTGGATTTGTTTCCAGCTCGTACCTGCCAATCAAGGCGATATAAGCGTCCCCCGCTCTTCCGAACAAATAGCGGCCATCGCGCACGACTTCGTCGAAGCGCTCCTGCGGAAAGTATGCATGGGTGAAGCGCGCCCGCTTCTTCTCCATAAAGCCCTTGCGTCCGTCCAGCCGGTATATGCTGATATGAACATGCCGATCCTGCACGGCATGCGGCAGAATTCCGCTGCCTACCCAATAGCCGGGCGAGGCGTTGCGCTGGTCGTCCTCGAAGGCGGACGCCCCGGGATGCGTCGTGAAAACCGTAATTTCCGGGGATAAGGTCGCCTGCCATACATGCTGCTGATGAGCGAATTCGCCGGGATGATAAGCCTGCGCGGTCGACAGCATATAATGCTTCGTCTTGTACGTATACGAATTGGCTCTCTGAATCGCGAAGCCTTGCGTGACCGGATTGAGCAAACGAATGACGAGCGGCAGCAATCCAAGCTTCCGCGGCAGCGCATGATCAACCAAGCGCAGATCGGCCAGGAACGCATTGCCGTGAAGCCTCCAACGATTGAACATCCGGAGCGTTATCACGACAGACTCCGGATTCGTGAAGCTCTCCATCGCCCAGAGGAACAGTCCTCTCCTCTCCATGTCCTTGGAATCGGGGAATGCTGTCGCGAGCTCGGATAGATCGAGCCCCATCGAATCCTTGATGACTCTGTCTTCTGAATCGCGGCCAATCAGACGAATCGCTTCGGGCAGATCATAGCGTTCCATCAGCAGGAAATTGGCCGAGATGCGCGAATAATCGAAATCGCTCACATGGCCGAAGCCCCAGACGCTCTCGCTGATGTCCCGTATGTTCTGAAGCCTCGGCCTCTTCTTCTGTGCTTCATAGCAACGTCCGCTCGTCGCGGCGAACAGGCCCTGGAACGAATGCATGCCCATATCGAGCAGCAGCAGATCCATAATCATCTTCGCCTTCAAGACGATCTCTTCGTCCTCGCAGAAGTCGATCAGAATGGACAAGGCCGCAATGTCTTCTTCATAATACGTATTCGAATGCCACTCTGTGAACCCGTAATCAAAGCGATCTTTCAGCCAATTCATTAAGCGTATGCGAGCTTTCTCGAGATGCTCCCTTCCAATCAAATTCGCATTGGAAAACCGCTCGTCCGGATAACGCTGGCCCGCCAAATATTCGACCGCCGCGAACAGAACCTGATGATTCTCCGACCAATAGCACATGCTGTCCTCGCCCGGCTCGTCCATCCAGTATTTGAAGTTCAAGATGGTTCGCCTTATCGTCTCCGACGCTTGAGCGGACAATAAGCGCTCATAGCTGTATATGGCGCGAATCAGCGAAACCATGCGGAAGTCCGCGCAATCGAAGCGCCAATTCACGTCCTCGCACATGGCGAGGATCGGCGCTTCATCGCAGGGAATGCCCGCATGCAGCTCTCGAATGCCGGGGAAGCATTTCGGGCTCGTATTCATGGTCATAGAAGCGGGCCCCCTTCCTCCAAACTTGAAGCTATTGCCGCGCATCGGCCAGCAGAAGGGTGCGGATCTGGAAGCCACCATATTCCATCTCAAGAGATTGGCGACTGGCGGTTTCGGTTATTGGGAGCGCTTGCCCGGTCGAGATCGTATCCCCGATGCCGTTGCTCTCTTGAACATGCACAGGCTGACTTCGATTCAACCGCAGGCTTTCTCGTTTCGGGCTTCCCGACGCCTCGTAGAAGCGCAGCATCCAGCCTTCCGGTCGGCTGTAGAAGCCCGCCAATTGAATCGATTCTCCATCCATTCGCGGACCCTGCACCTGACGCGACACGCGTCCTTCTCCATCGATCCAGCTTACAAGCGGAAGGTTCAGCCGGTCGCCCGCGCGCCACGGCTGAAGCTCCTCGACAGGTTGAGCAGCGCTCGAGAAATGCGGCATAATCTCGTAATGATACTCGAATCTTTCGCCCTTCTCGTAGCTTGTCTCCGACACGCATTTGTAATCCATCGTTACCGAACGAGTCAAAGCGAGGAACATCGTTCCTTCATGACAGCCGTTGCCAGGTATATCGCGATTGACGAGCAGCAAGGACTTCCCGCCCTCTTGCAGCATGCTCCATTGCTGGGCGGCGAACTCCTTCTTCGGCCGCTTGATATGACCGAATGGAATCTCCTGCATGAATGTGCTGTCGGCAAGCGTTGTCGGGAAGAGTGCGACGACTCTATATTGAATGCCGTGCCCGGTCAGACTGGTCGCGAAGCTGACTCTCGCTTCATGCTTGTGAAGCGTGATCCGTTTCTCGTAAGCCACGCCCACTCTCCACCAATTCAATTCTCCTCTGGCCAGCAAGGTGATGGTGGAATCTGTCTCGTTCTCTACGCTCAGTGCGCCCGAATTGCCGAATGTATTACCGGCCGAATACACGCGCCAAGCATCGACAGTGGAGTCGATAACCTCTTTGTCGCCCGGATAAACATAATAATTATACAAATCCCCCGTATCGCGCAGAAGTAGCAAATCATTCCAGCCCTGTCCTTCCGCCACCCATTCGCGGGTATCGCCGCTCTTGCTGACATAGCTGGAGAGGCAGCCGCTCGATTGAATCTCGCAGCGATAATGCGCATTCTCGAAGACGAACCCGTCTCCGCTTGCTTGCAGCGACCAGAGGGGAATTGCCGCCGCTTGCTCAAGGCTCAGCTCCCGCTCCGGCTGGACTTCCTTGCTCCAGCGAAGCTGGTAGGACACGGTGGACAGCGCCGGGAAACAATCGCGAATGATGATCCGGGCGCCGGTCAAGCCTCCGTCCTCCGAACGAATTTCCTCATATTCGAAAGGAACGGGAGTTCCGTCTACGCGCGTGACCGATGCGCCCCGGATCCCCGGTTCCGTCAATTGAAACAGCGTTGCATAATCTTCACTGCGGTCATAAGCAGAAGGGTTGAACACCGTAAAGCCTATCGCGCCCGCATCATTCCCCGCCTGGGCGGCAGGCTGCGACAGCTCCGCCGACAGCTCGCGTCCCACGCGCTGAAGAAGCTCCTCCGCTTCCCGGTATCGACGCAACATGTCCAGATAGCCTTCATCGAGAATGGTGCCCCAAATAATATCGTGGAATTGGCCGAAGGTGACGAGCTTCCACGCGCGGTCCAAGCGGTCGCGAAGCACTGTCCACCGGCTGCGGTCCATCCGTTCGGAATCTTCCTGCCACTCGATAACGGCAAGCAGCCTCTCCATCTGTTGAAGCAGGCTCGACAAGCGGCCATTCGCCTGCTTGAGGCGCATCCGCGACGAATTGGCGCCTGCCATCCTTGGCGGATTAAGATCCTGTTCGATCGTATTCAGCTCCAGCGCTTCCTCCCGCACCGACTCGACAAATTCAGCCAATGTGGAGAAGCGCGCTTCCACTCCGCTCAGTCCAGTCTTCGAATCCGCTGCCGACTGATTGAACGCCTCTACCGCTTCGATCGACAAGCGAACGGGTTTCGCCATATCCCCGCCATTGGGCAGCAGAATATTGCGGCTGAGATGAACCGGCTTCAGGAAGCTGTACCGGCTGCGGATCCTGCCGCTCAAAGCGTCGTCTCCCCAGCTCTGAATCTCTCTGTCCCATCTCCCGTTCTTACCGAATACAAGAATGTCGTAATTGCCGTGAATTCGCTCGCACAGCATGGATGTGCCGTCGGCTCCCCGCCAATAGAAGGGCGTCATCATATCCGGCTCCATGACGCGGCCGAGAATATAGGACGTATACCCGGTATGCGCCGCGATCTGCGGCATCTGCGGATGATGGCCGAAGCAGTCCGGCACCCAGAATACATTCGGTTCAAGCCCCAGCGTTTCCTTGACCCAGCGCTTGCCGATCTCCATATTGCGAATGAGCGCTTCGCCGCTTGGCAAATTCAAATCCGGCATACAATACATGCCGCTTCCAACCTCAAGCCGCCCTGACGAAGCGAAGCGTTTCAGCTCTTCCCGCTTCTCCGGAAACCGCTCCCAGAATTCCTCGAGCAGGATAGCCTGCTCCACCATGAACGTGTAATTCGAATCCTCGTTCATCAGGCGAAGCGCTTCAAGTATATGATTCAACGCGGTTTCCAGATAGGTTTCATAAGATTTCAGATAGACGGTATCATAATGGAAAAAGGGGATAACATGAACGATATCCTTTTCCTTCATTTCGTTTTCCCTGCCTTTCGTTGCTGCTTTCGATAATGTATCGGCGTCATGCCGACCTGCTTCTTGAACAATCGGCTGAAGGAAATTGCATTCGTGTAGCCCACCTGGTCGGTGATGCTCTGGAGAGAATCATCCGTCTCCTCAAGCAGGCGTTTGGCGCCTTCAATGCGCAGCTCGATCAGGAAATCGCTGAAATTAACGCCCGTCTCTTCCTTGAACAATTGGGACAAATATTTCGCATTTACCTCGAACTTCTCGCTCAGATGAATCAGCGACAAATCCGGATTATAATAGAAATCGCTAATATATTGACGAATATCCCGCAGCAAGGTGAAATGGTCGCGCTGCAAATTCAACTCGCTGAGTTGTCCGAACCATTCTCTCAGCGTCTGCATGAAGATAGGCTCGAGCTCCTCGAGCGTATCCTTCTCGGCAAGCGCCTCCTGAAGCGCGGGTCTTTGCGTCTCGTTCCATTGCCGCGCAGTCTCCTTGCCCATCGTCTCGAACTCCGCGCCCAGCAAATAGAGAAAATACTGCAGGAGCCGTACCGTATCGTCCCTGGACTGCAGATTCTGCTTCAACTGGCGGAACAACTCCCCCGCATGCTTCTCCCATTCCCGATTCCCAAGGCGATACGCTTGAATCAGCTGCTGAAGCAGCTTCAGATCCTGCGTCACATTGCCGCGCCGCATAGGATCGAGCTCGGAGAAGGCAATGACGCGATTCGGACCGACCGACATCTTATAGCCCAGCGCAATGGCCGCATCCTCGCAAGAGGAAGCAAGCCCGTTCAACCGAGTCGCCTCGGAGCCGATTCCGAATGTGACGGTATAATTGAGATTACTGTCGATCCACTTGCGAATTTGCTCCACACAATCGTTAATAGCCGCGGACAGCGTCTTCTGATTCCCAGAGCTCATCATCACAATTGCCATTCGATTCTTCGAAATCCATTCGACTACATGCGGATGGCCGCTCTTCTGCAGAATTTCCCCTGCCACACTTCGCTTGACGAATTTCAATAACGCTTGATCGGAGACAGTATACGCTCCGCAGAACTCGGCGTATTCATCAATCTCCATCAGCGCAACGAACGCCTGCTTCGGGATCGCATAACCCAGCTCCGCCAGCATCCGCTCGCTCTCCTCCTCCGATTGCTTAAGCGTGCCGAGCAGCAGCCCGTGAATGAGCTGCTGTTCCCGGTAGGTGCGATCTCGCTCATGCTGAGTGGCGTATGCCATATTGCTCATAATGAGATTCTGAACCGCTTGATCAATGAATTCGAACTCCGACGAGCCCGGCTCACCCGTTGCTAGGCGCGCTGCACTCGATACCCGTTTGATGATGCGTTCCACCGGACGATAATGCTGGCGAGTGAAATAAATCGTCAGGAATACGCCAATCGTAATAACGAGCGCTCCAAGCACAATCCAGACTATGGAGCGGTCGACAACGAGCGAGAAACGATTGCCGTTGTTCAAGCCGCTATGAAGCGTCCATCCCGTATAGGTCGAGCGGACGGAAGCATCGAGCACGCCGTCGTTGGACAGCCGATCTCCGCTGGCGAAGAAAGCTTGGCTATTCTGGTCAATCAGTTCGAACGCTCCGGTACTCGTGTTCACCATATCGCTTAGAATGTTCTTGATGGCGCTTACCGGCACATTCACAAGAATCAAGCCGAATTGATTCGACACCTTATACACCAGCGTGACAACCTGCGTACCTTCATTCACGCCGCTCGTTTCGGTCATACGAGGCGCGGTCCAGAAATTCTGAACGCCGTCCCCCATGCCCTCTTCAATCAATGCGCGGTCCGGATACTCGCCCAGCGGGCGAATCGAGCTCTGATCCAGCACCATATGATCCGAATCGCGATATAACGCCATCGATTGAATGATGTCGTAACGAACCATCATAGCGGACATGACATGGGAAGCGTCGTAGCTGAGCATAATATCCGAATCGCCCGGAGGAACGATGAAGAAAGGCCGCAGCCCTTCATTGCTTAGCAGCTCCTTGAATAGCTCAAGCTCGATATTTTTCAGCGTATCGTCCACGACCTGACTCATGAACCGCGTCGTCGCCTGATTGGCTTGCTTCGCGTTGTCGATCATGAGACCGTTAATGATGGCTACGAAGATCAAGATAATAATAGCAACCGTGCAAGATAACACGGGAAGATAGGTGAACAGCAGCCTGCGATAATAGTTACGTCCCATGATAGCCTCCTACCTTCCCGTGTCTGAATTTAATTTAGATGCATCTAGATGTTCTGGGTTAGTTGCCCGCCTTCATATCCTTGTATACTTGCGTCCTTTCGTCGACAAGCGCCTGTCCGCCAAGCGACATGTACTCTTTCATGCCGCTGTCATAGACGGAGTCGAAGTCGGACGGCTTCGCCGTGACGGCCTTGGTTTTGATTTCGTTCATTTTATCCTTCAAGATGCTTCCGTACTTGATTTGCGCTTCGATCGGGCGGTCGAAATGCGGCTGCGAATAGCCGTCAACGAGCGAGCTCTTGAGCGACTCTCTTATCACTTCGGCATAATCGGGATAGTTGTTCACAACGAATTGAATGTTTTTATCGACGTCTCCGAAGTCGAGGCCGTTCGAGATGATCGACAGATCTATGCCTCGATTGTTCAAGTGCACCGGCGGCGTATCGCTTTTAATGGCAACCGGAAGCCCGTTCACCAGGTTGTAGTCCTCGCCTTCGAAGCCGTTCACGATCGTGTTCAGATTATCCGGGTTCGCCATCCAGTTCAGATATTTGACGGCGGCCTCCGCATGCTTGCTGGACTTCGGAATCATAATGTATCTATCCATCGGCGAGTACATTTCCTTGGGATGATTGCCATTCTGATCCGTGAACGCGTCCATGACGACATACTCGGCCTCCGGCACGTTCGCCTCAAGCGTCTTGGTCAGACCCTGGAACACGGTCGTGCCTGTCTGCGTCAACGCGCCTACGTATCCATTCGTGAAGTCGCTCTCGAATTTCTTGCCGTCCTTGTCAAGCGGGAAGTCCTTGCTGATCAAGCCTTCGTTATACATCTGATTCATGAATTGAACGCCGTCTTTAATGCCCGGCATCATAAAGTCATATTTGGCGTAGAATTCCTCCTCCGTCCCCCTTTGAATAAAGGAATAGAGAAGAGCGCGGCTGTTCACGTTATAGCTCGCATCGAAAGCGACAATGCCGTACGGCACCACTTTGCCCCCTGTATTGCCCGGATCCTTCTCCTTGAACGCACGCATGGTCTCGAGGAATTCTTCTGTTGTCGTCGGCACCGGCAGGCCCAGCTTATCCAGCCAGTCCTTGCGGATGAGGGAAGACTGATCTCCGACGAATGCGCGTTTCGCGGCAATCGCGAATTGCTTGCCGAAGAACTTGCCGTAACTCAGCACCTCTTCGCCCAAATATTGCTTCAGGTCAGAGCCGTATTGGTCGAGCAGTTCGCTCACGTCCGTCAAGCCGCCGCTCTTCGCGTAGTTGGCCGTTGTGACCTGATCGTAGGTGAACACGATGTCCGGCGCGTCGCCCGTAGCCATCAGCACGTTCAGTTTGTCAACCTCCTGGCTGCGCGGTACCGCTACGAAGGTAACGTCGATGTTGAGATCTTCCAGCACCTGATCATGAATCCATTTGGTCCATATGCTGCTGTCGGCCGTCTCGCCGTTCACCGATTTTCCGCGGTCGAACACTTCAACCTTCAGCTTCTCCGGCTCTCCCTTTGGCGTTTCCTTCGGGTCTGAGCTGGATGTGTTGCCGCTTGGCTCGCTGGAGGCTTGATTGTTCGTGCTCGACGAATTGTTCCCATTGTTGCTGCTGCAGCCCACGATCAGGCTCAGGATGGTGACAAGCAATGCTGCGGTTAACCAGAGTTTTCTTTTTTTCATGTTCAACTCTCCCTTTATTATATAATTAACGCATAGCGGTGAAACCATTATCAACCCTTTACGGCGCCAATCATGATACCGGATACAAAATATTTTTGCAGCCAAGGGTACACGATGATGATTGGCAGCGTCGCGAACATGATCGTAGCCGCCTTGAGCGATTCGGGTTCGGGCAAAGCATCCAGAACATTGCCGCCCTCCATCATCGTCAGCTCTGTCAGCTGCGAATTCATGACCATCTGATATAGAATGAGCTGCAGCGGATATAACTCGGATTTCGTAATATACATGAGCGAATCCATGAAGCCGTTCCAGCGGCCAACCGCATAGAACAGGCTGAGCGTCGCCAAAACCGGCATCGACAGCGGCAGAATGATGCGGAACAGCACGCCGATCGGTGTGCAGCCGTCGAGCTGGGCCGATTCCTCCAAGCCCTCGGGAATGGACGAGAAGAACGTCTTCAGAATAATGAGATTGAACGCGCTCAGCATGCCCGGAAACACTAACGCCCACATGGTGTTGAGCAATCCGAGCTCCTTGACCAGAATGTAATCCGGAATCATTCCTCCGCCGAAAAACATCGTGAATACAATCAAAAACATGAACAGATTTCGCCCCTTAAGACCTCGCTTCGTGAGCGGATAGGCCGCGAAAATGGTCAGTGCCATGGCAATCAGCGTATAAACCGCCGTCAGCACGACCGTAAAGCCCAGCGAACGAAACAAGCTTTCATCTTGAAAAACGAAACGATACGATTCCAGATCAAGCTCGACAGGCAAGAGTCCGACCTTCCCGGATGTTACAGCATTGTTTGAGCTGAGAGAAATTGAAATCAAATGCATGAACGGAACTAAACAAAGAATCGCCGCAATCGCAATAATAGCAACAATAACAGCGTCATACACGCGAAATACACGAATGGAATTCATTCCATATCCACCTCCCTTCTACCAAATGCCTTGCTCGCCCATTCGCTTCGCAATTCGATCGGCCGCGAACACCAATATCAAGCCGATCAGCGCCTGGAAGAAGCCAATGGCCGTTGCAAGCGAGAACTGCGCGGATTGAATGCCGACCTTGTACACGAAGGTGCTGATTACCTCCGAGTAGTCCATAACCATCGTGTTGCCGAGTACAAACGGACGGTCGAAGCCTATGGTCATAATATGTCCAATCTGCAAAATGAGCAGGATTACGATCGTCGAGCGAATGCCTGGCAACGAAATATGCCACATTCGTTTCAAGCGCGACGCTCCATCAACCTCCGCCGCTTCGTAAAGCTCCTTATTAATGCCCGTCAGCGCTGCGAGATAGAGAATCGTGCCCCATCCTGCGCTTTGCCAGACGCCGGCGGCCAGATAAATGAACAGCCACCAGTATTTGTTCGTCAGGAACGGTACCGGGTCGATGCCAAATAGCAGGAAGAAATGGTTGACCAGACCGGTATTCGTGGAGAATAACTGATACACCATGCCCCCGATAATAATCCACGAGATGAAATGCGGCAGATACAGAATCGTTTGCGCGCCTTTCTTGAACCACGCCTTCTTAAGCTCGTTCAGAAGAAGCGCGAGAACAATCGGAACCGGGAATGAGACCAGGATGTCAATCACGTTCAACAGCAGCGTATTGCGCACGACCTTATAGAAGAGCGACATGCGGAACAGCTGGCGGAAGGTATCGAAATCATTCCACGGACTCTTAAGCATTCCCTGAAACATGTTGTAGTCCTTGAAAGCGATTACGAGACCATACATGGGACCGTACTTGAACAAGATAAAGTAGGCCAGCGGGAAGAGCAGAAGCAGATAATATTGATAATGTGTTTTGAAATAAGAGAAGCGCTTTCTCTTCATCGGTTGTTCCCCCGAAGAGGATTGTTGTTGCGTTGTTGCGTTCATTTTCTCACCTCCCCCTTGATGTGTTGCGTTCTGTTCCCACTGTAGCCTCAGGCGCCGCTCTACGCAATAAACAACATTCTGAAATGACACTCGTTTCCGTTAAGCGCGAGTGAAAGGCGTTTTTAGGACCTCCACTGAATTCTGTTAGTGCTTTGCTAATGAGAAAAACACCTGACGGCATCCTTGGATCGCAGTAAAGCTGCGTTGCCTGTGCTTGCCATTATTCTGATGGAAATCAGACTCAGCGGAGTCGCAAGCTGAGCTGCAACGCGGGTGACCAGCGCTACTGCGCGACCCCGTGCTGCATGGCGAGCTGCAACGCTGATGGCCAACGCTACTGCGCAACCCCGAGCAGCGCGATCCGCCTTGTTTTGACGCTACAGATCCACGAAGAATCAACAGTAACGTTTAGTATAGATAGCGCTCCACAATGAATCGACAGCCACGAAAAAGTCCGTTAAAATTGCAAGCATTCATCCCATTAAAAATTTTATAAATGCCATTAAGTCAAAAAAAGGCTCATTCACATTCAAATTTGAATGGAATGAACCCTTGATCTAATTGGTTATCAATCTCTTTAACTTATTCCCACTCAATAGTAGCTGGAGGCTTGGATATTACGTCGTAGACGATACGGTTAACGTTGTCCACTTCATTTACGATACGAACAGAGATTTTCTCCAGCACGTCCCAAGGGATACGCTCCCAGTCAACCATCATGCCGTCGATGGACGTTACAGCGCGGATGCCTACGATGTAGGAGAATGCAGAAAAGGCACACTCGTCGACCATTACAACAACGTCTTTATCACTATCAATTCCTCACTCGAACTCTATTTCTTCATTTACTTTCTCATTCATGTCAATTCTTGTTTGAACATCAAGACTATTGACCAACCAACCATTTAACGTACAATTTCTAATGAATTCATCAATTCTGTTTATGCCGTTAATCTCCTTCAACGTTACGACCACACCGAAACGAACACCTATTCCATCAGCAGGGTTTAATCTATTATTCGTTTTAATTTCCATTCCCCAGTTTTTATTAGTGTAAGATTTCTTTTGTCTCATCCCTACTTTAAGTCGCTCAGCTACATATTTTACATTGTCCCATTTCCTAAATCTAGCCCTCGCTTCCCCCTCCAAGAGATAATTCTTCTCGGTATTCAATGTGTCCTCTTGATTTTGCTTATCCCCTGTAATATCTTTTATTTTCCCATCATTATTGATTCTACCAAAATGAAGATTGAGTTCCGTATTCGTATAATCAACGCCTTGAGTTCTATCGCACATAGGAAAATAGCACATCGTCGCTCTCGCAATATAAGGGTATTTGTCATCCTTCAAGGGGATCGGAAAATGGTAATTATATGTGTTCCATTTTTCACTGACATCCGACACTAAAAATTTAATCTCATCTTTTTTTGTTTGAACGATATCGTCGATTTTAATGGGTACAACACCGTGTCCATAAAGGGCAACTTCCTCTGGTGTGGGTTTTTCGTTCCAGTCTCTTGCTGCATCAATAATCATTGCCTTCGCCACTTCTCTATTCAAACCTAAAACATCTATCAAATAGGCTAGTTTCCGTGCAATCCAAGGTGCAGCATATGAAGTTCCTGCAACATTTGCTTCCCCTAGTGGTTCACAAACTTTCATGTATTGCTCCTCACTGCCACCATAATAACTAATATCTGGTTTTGCAAAAAAAGATAATGCTAGTCCCTTCCTTGCGTATTTTGTAGATAGACCATTTTTAGTGACAGCATTTACGACCATACTATTAATAGAATCTGCAGGTGAACCTATTTTCACAATTGCATCATTCGGTTTATTTGTCCCTGCAACGACAAAAATTACATCATTCTCAAACTGAATTTGATCTAAAATTGCAGCTTCTGTTGAAATAAAATTATCGTTAATTTCTTGATTACTGCCAAGAGATATATTCCACACTTTTATATCTTGATTATTCGTAATAATTTTTTTTATTTGCTTTATAATTGTAAATGAAGAGAATTTTGAACCTATTGCCACACCAAAATGACGCACTTTAAATCGACCACACCCATCATCCAACCACGGATTTAATCTTGGACCATCCACAATAATAGAAGAAACTGCTGTACCGTGTCGATAATCATCTGTGCTTTTGGGAAGATTATCATCAATCATATCATAGTAATCAACCCATTCATTGAAATAAACACGTCTATCAAACAACGTATCAATTACGCCAATCGTCGGTTCAATACTTGGAGATGGTACATACATAGAACTTTGCTGATATTCTTGCATAAAATTTTCTGCAGATAGTTCTTTTAAATCTACTGTTGCCATCGATACAAGGTAGGGTGCTTTTTCGCATAAGAGTTTCATTTGATATTCATCTAAAAATACGGTCTGATTATCCAATATTCTACTCGATAATATATCGATACCAATAAGTTTAAGTAATGTTTTTGCATCTGTATGCGTATCGTATAATGTAATAATACTTTGTTTGAATTGTGGTGTTGCAGCCTCCACTTCAAAATCATCAATATATGAAACATCAGCAATCACTTGCTTAAATGCCGATTTACTGATTGAAAATTGTTCATACGGAAGAACATCTATTATCTTTCTGTTTTCAAGAGTGGTTTTATCCATACCATGTTGAAATTTAGCCGTTAAAATATCCCTTGCCTTCGAGAGCAAATCAATACTTCTATCTAAATCCTCAATATCAAGAAAATAAGTGATAATATGCCTGCTCTTTTCTTCATTAAATTTTGCCCCGACAATAGCATAGTTAGAATCTTTCCCTTTAAACAAGCCAGCAATACGATTACTTTTGGCAACAATTTTATTGTAGTGTACACTTATTAAAATGCCTTCAAAAGGTTTTTTTTCTTGTTGCCAGAATGCTCTAATTCGGGCTATTTTAGATTGCATACTAAGTAGATGATCACTTGTCACTACTTTTTGACTGTTCATGTTAGCCCCTCCGCCAGGAGGACCTTCTTTTGATGCTTGCACAAATCGCTTCCCTTTAAGTGCTAGCACATTATTCATCTTCGATCTCCCCCGTATTCAATTTCCTAGAAACAGTACTTTTAGATTCGCCCTTCAGTTTTTCTATTTCTCGCACTGTAAAACCCTGAGTATGAAGTTCTGCAATATCAGTTTGTTCTAGATGACCAACTAATTGATTGTACAACCTTCTTAAATAATCATGTTCCATAGTTACATCACTAAAAGCTAAAGATGCTTTTATGATATTTCTTAACTCACCCGGATAAGGAAGGTTCATCGCTGTTTTCAATATTTTCCTAAATAACCTTGTGTCTTTGGAAACATTTCTAAAATTCTTAACAAAGGATGTGAAGTAATGCTCAGCAACATCCATCAAATCCTCTTTGCTATACCGACTAAAATTGATCACTGCATCAAAGCGTCTCATTAAAGCTTTGTCGAAATTTGAATATAAATTGGTCGTGGCAATAATAATGATTTCTTTGTTTAAATCAGTTAATCTATCGAATTCTCTCAATATCGTTGATGTCACTCGCCCCATCTCACGTACATCATTTCTATTTACCCGATCTAATGCAATAATATCGATTTCATCAAATAAAATAACAACTTTGTTCGGGTGCGGAATTGTATTTATTTCAGTAAATACGCTTATAATATTCTTATTTGTTTGACCTAATTTACTATCAATTAAGTTGTCAAAATCAACATAATACAATGTTCGATCAAGCAAACGGGCTACATGTTTAGCCCCCTCTGTTTTTCCGCTACCTGGAAATCCTTCAAACAAAAATTTATTTATTCCTATATTGTGATTAACCGCATTAATAATACCTTTTATATCATCCGCTATCTCTATGGGTAAACTTAACGACCCCACTTCTCGAATGTCTAATTGCTTTAAAAATTCACTTACAAAATCATTTGCTTGTGGCGTGTATAAATTGACTTCTGCCATTAAGCCCATAATATATTCTGCCAACTGATTATCACCAATGCTGTCGAAGTACCTTGCTATGTTTATGGATTCATTTCTAAAAGCATTCTCGTTTCGCTCCACATGATACTTGATTAGATTTAATACATTTTGTTTTTTCATAAGAAACACCTCTTCCTTCCTTACAAATCACAATAACATAATACGGGACAAAATTATACGTATAAGGGACAAAAATTCATATTAATTATTTCTCAATGGAATTACGTCTGAATTTTTGAGCCTGTTGAAAAAAACCTCTTCAAAATCTATGACATCTCAATGAGTTTGTATCAAACATTGAATTATACTTTTGGTTTCAAGTCATTGGATATCCGTGATATTTCGTCATCATTAGATATCACATTGATAGTCTTGCCTACTTAAAGACTCTTAATCCTCTACATAAGGTTATTTTGCTCATTAATAAGCTCTTGGCTCACTAGATATTGGAAAAACATTTAACTCGACTATATTGTTATTCATGACTTATGCACTTCAACCCAAAACCAGGTAATCGGGCAAGAGTCATAAAGATGTTATCGAATATCCGAGAAACCTCTTGACTTTCTGAAATCACCACAATAATCACGAAGAATACCATTCTAACCGGTATATCTTAGAGAATTTCAGGTGATTTTTTGTGAGTGAAACACTCGAACAGCCACGTTACCGTAATCTTAATCAAGGAGAATGTGCCGGAGCTCCGGTACTTCGCACGCTTTGGGATCGTTTCGATTTTTCTTTACTATTAACACAATCCGGTATTGTGAAACGGCGCGGCGTACCTTTCTGGATGCTCTGCTTTATGTATGTGATTGGACTGGTTTCGAACTGCCCTTCTGTGAACCAAATGTCTACGCTAGCAGCGAAAGATAAACTACTCTCGATGATGTTTAAGCTTTACAAGTTAGCACAATACACAATGAGTCGATTCTTAACCACCCCTTACGCTTGGCGTACTTTTGGGCTTAAACGTGTCGAAAGACTGCAAGCCGATGACGACATGAAACTACAAGAAGGAGATACCGTCAATTTGGATGACACGCATGTTGCCCATCCTTATGCGAAGAGGCTTCCTTTCCTATGCTGGCTGTTCGATTCCTCTTCCAAAGTGTATAGCTGGTGCATGAACGCCGTCGTCATTCAGGCTGTCCTACAAAATGGATTGGAGTACCCGCTGCTGTACAGCTACTGGCGAAACCGATGATGATTCCGGTTTGACTAAATATGCATTAGCTCAGCAGCTCCTTCTCATGCTTCGTGAATCGGTCACTTGCCGTCTTTGGGTAGCCATGGATCGCTGGTATTTGAAGAAGGAATTCATGATGTTTCTGGAGGCAAACGGCTTTGATTGGGTGACGAAAGCCAAACGCAATACAGCTTTATACCGAAAGATCTCGCATGCCGGGCGAAAAGATCGATACGTCCCTATTTCTGCGAGTCAATTGATTAAGGAGGCGTATGCGACACTGATAGCCACAGGAAAATCCGGACTTTCAGCAGCATCTATTCCCGATATCTATATGAAATTCCCTTATCCTGCAGTAGGTAGAAAAGGGCAAGCGACAACGAAAACCAAGTTTATGCCTATTGCTGCCGTTGCAGCTATTCGATTGAAGGAAGATGAAGATGGCGATGCTCTTCTCGAAGAAAAGGAAGAGAGCCCAGCTGTTTATAGAGGAGCCTATCTCATCATAAGCAATCGTCATGATGTCCCTGAGAGAGCGCTTGAAGTCTATGGAAAACGTTGGCGCATCGAGGTTTTCTTTCGTATGGCTAAGCAAGATCTTGCCTTTGGAAAGTGCCATTCGACATCAGAGGCACACCAACACGCTCACATGGAGCTACTATTCGCCACAGAAACGCTTCTCGCTTATGCCTTATGGAAAGTAAACAAAGAAAAAACGAGTGATGAGAGCTGCACCCACGGCGAAATGGTTCGCGGACTCTTCAAAACTCGTTGCCAGGTTCACATGAGAAACCAAAAGGGATCTCAGCGAATCTACATCGATTTTGACACAGATGTACGCCGCTTTGCAAGCTTTATTTCCACCTACTGGCCGCCGTTTCTGCTTATGACGTGGTGGCCGGTTTATACAAGCATAGATTCTCATCATTACCAGTTAATCTCGTGAACTGCATAAGTCATGTGTTATTGATCGTTATGGTATATATTTCTTGTAATGAACCTATGTCACTTCCTTGGCTTCATAGACACTTAATGTTTTAATCATGAACTTTTCCTACCTGTATAAAAACATACAAAGTTCAACATACATTTTTTAAGATTTAGTGGTTAAGTTTGAAATCCTTAATCAACTCGTTAATTTTGGTCATAAAAAAACTCCCTTCTATTTGCTAAACAACGCAGATAAAAGAGAGTAATTTTTTGAACTCAATAGTTGCTGGTGCGATGGAAATTAACTTTCACGCGATGCCGAGAACCCTTATGTATCAAGGCTTCCGGCATTTGACTACATCATTTCAATCCAACTTACTCCCACTCAATCGTCGCAGGCGGCTTCGAGGTTACGTCATAGACGATGCGGTTGACATTGTCGACCTCGTTGACGATACGTACGGAGATCTTCTCCAGCACATCCCAAGGGATGCGCGCCCAGTCGGCGGTCATGCCGTCGATGGACGTTACGGCGCGGATGCCAACCGTATAGGAGTAGGTGCGGGCATCGCCCATGACGCCTACGCTCTTCATATTCGGCAGCGCGGTGAAATATTGCCAAATTTCACGATCAAGACCGGCTTTGGCGATTTCGTCACGCAGAATCGCATCGGATTCGCGCACGATATGAAGCTTCTCTTCGGTTACTTCGCCAAGCACGCGAATCGCAAGTCCCGGGCCCGGGAACGGCTGACGCCATACAATCGCTTCCGGCAAGCCGCATTCCTCGCCGACCTTGCGAACCTCGTCCTTGAACAGCGCTTTAAGCGGCTCGATCAGCTTGAATTTGATATCCTCCGGCAAGCCGCCTACATTATGATGCGACTTGATCGTTTGCGCGGTCGCCGTGCCGCTCTCAACGATATCCGTATACAAGGTTCCCTGTGCCAGGAACTCAAAGTTTTCCAGCTTGTCCGATTCTTCCTGGAAGCAGTAGATGAACTCGTTACCGATAATTTTGCGCTTTTTCTCGGGATCGTCTACGCCTGCAAGCTTGCCGAGGAAACGGTCGCGCGCATCAATCTTCAATACCTTCATATCGAATTTGCCGACGAAGGTTTCCATCACGCTCTCGGCCTCGCCCTTGCGCAGCAAGCCATGATCGATGAACATGCAAGTCAGTTGATCGCCGATCGCCTTATGGAGCAGGATGGCAACTACGGAGGAATCCACGCCGCCCGAAAGCGCGCAAAGCACCTTTTTGTCGCCTACTTCGTTACGAATCTCAACAATCATATCCTCGATGAACGATTCCATCGTCCATGTGCCGTCGCAATCGCAAATATTGTACAGGAAGTTGCGGATCATTTCATTGCCGAATTCCGAGTGCCGAACCTCCGGGTGGAATTGCACGCCGTACAATTGACGCTCCTTGTTGCTAATGCCCGCGATTGGAGCATGCTCCGTATAAGCGTCCACTTTGAAACCTTCGGGCAGTTCGACAACATGGTCGCCATGGCTCATCCAGACGGTCTGCACCTTGTCTAGTCCGAATGTGATTTCGTTACCTTCGGCGAACTCCACCTCGGCTTTGCCGTATTCGCGCTTGCCCGCGCGCTCAACCTTGCCGTTCAATTGATAGGACATCAATTGCATGCCGTAGCAAATACCGAAAATCGGAATATTCAAATCGTAGATCGCTGGATCTACGCGCGGTGAATTTTCTTCATAAACGCTAGCCGGTCCTCCCGAGAATACGATGCCCTTCGGTTGCAATTCACGGATCCGCTCTACCGGCGTATTATAAGGCAACAGCTCGCTGTATACGCCCAAATCCCTGATGCGGCGCGCAATCAGCTGGTTGTATTGTCCTCCGAAATCTAGGACAACAATAATTTCATTCTGCTTCGTCATGTCCGAGCCTCCCTCGATTAATGTGATAATTATATATAAGGCGCTTCGAGGGGTCAAGCGGAAACAGGGTCATTCTAATAGATCCATTCTGCTTTATGAGGAATGACTATTCGCTTTATTCTGCTTCTGTGTCGATTCTACCGCTTTGAATTTGACTTGATAATCCTTCTACTGTAAAAGAGCCCTTCGAAGGAAACCGTCCTTTCTTAGAACGTTTCCATCCCCTTGCTGCTATCCCGGTATTCCTGCGGTGTAACCCCGTTCTTCTTTCGAAACAGACGGGTGAAGTACGAAGCCGACTCCAATCCAATCTCCACGCTGATTTCATTGATTTTCTTATCCGTTGTCTTCAGCAGCAGCTTGGCTTTTTGAATTCTTGTTTCGTTGATATACTCCAATAACCCTTTCCCCGTAACCTGCTTGTACAATCTGGAGAAATAGGGCGGACTCAGATAGACCAAATCCGCCAGCTTCGTCAAGGATAGCTCTTCGTGCAAGAACTGATGGATGTATTCGTGAACGCGTCGGATCACATCATGGCTCCGTTCAATCCGGCTGCGATCGGTATATTCGGCAATCCGAATCCCCATGTCAGAGAAAAACCGAATCATTTCCTGCAAATTCGCATGCCGGTCGGGGTTGTAAATTTTGTCCGTTGAAAACTCCGTGCCAATGCCAACATTCGCGAACAATCCGCGTTTATTCATATAAGTCAGGAAAAATGCCGAGATGCGGGAAAAAATTTCGAGACCGAACCACTTGTCTCCCTGATCGGAAATAACCGCCAGATCGACTTCAAACCATTCGTCATACAGTCCGACGAACTTATCTCTATTGCCGTCGTCCAAAACCGATTCAAGCAGATCGAGTTTATGAACGGCTGATCGCAATCGGCCGATTTCCATTGCTGACCGACTCGAACGCAGCTTAGCCGACTCATTCATCTCATCGCTTACAAGCATGGCCTCGCCCGAGCCCATACGAAAGGCAAGCTGCATTTTCAAATTCTCCAGCCGATTGGCCACCCCTTCCCATTCCGACGGCTGCGAAGACCACGCAATGGAAACGGGGATTTTCAACAAGCTGCCGCAAGCCGACTGAATACGCTCCGTACATCTCTCCAGCATATCCTGTACCCTTTCCTCCTGCTGCAGTTCCTTCGGCGGCTGAAGCAACCAGACCAATCGGGTTTGATCATACGAGAAGGAGACACAGCGAAACGCCTCGCGGAAGTACTCTTCCGCAATATTATGAATGGAATAGGAGAGAAGCAGGTGATCCGACGGAGAGGAGAAGCTCCCCCAATCATCGATTCTTCCAAGAACGGCAAACACCGAATGCTCTGGTTCCAGATCAATTGCCAACTCCTTGAACCGGTTCCGTCGCGCCGCTTGAATCTCCACTTCTCCTCCCAATAGAAATTCGGTCAAGTACTCCCGCCTGAGAAAAGGAAGAGCCAGATGCACCTGCTGCCTTGCCTTTTGCAAAATCTCTTCCTTGCCCAGCTCCGTCTCGATCGAGGCAACCGCCTTTTTCAGCGCTCGTACAATCATCTCGTCCCCTTCCGTCTTCAGCACGTAATCGACCCCACCCTTGCGCAGCGCTGACTGGACGTAATCGAAGTCATTGTAACCCGTCAGAAAGATGACGCGGCATCTCGGCCATCGCCGCTTGATTTCTTCTGCCAGTTCCATACCGTTCATGCCCGGCATGTGGATATCGGTCAACAGTACGTCCACCTTCGCGTGTTCGATCTTTTCCAAGGCCTCTTTGCCGGAATACGCTTTGGTAATCGTCATCGGGAAATCCGGCCAATCTTCCAGCGCTTCTATTAAATAGTCGACCGCGAGCTGTTCGTCATCCACGATAAGCAATTGCAGCATGCTTCTTCTCCTCCTTCGACGTATTCTCGGCCTGCGTCAAGCTGTTCGATTGCTGCAAGGGATCAGCAACGCAACCTCAAGCCCTATATCCGCCCGATTCAGACGAATACCCCCCGCCCCACCGTATTTCATCCGAAGACGGCGATGCACGTTCAAAATCCCCGTAACTTCATAGACGGGAAGAGCGTTGTCCAGCTTACCGCGCCACTCCTGTAATTCGGCTTCTGATAGGCCGATGCCGTTATCCTTCACTTGAAGGACCAGCAGCGGTTCGCCTGCGGACGACCGTTCCATAACAAAATGAATCTCCAGCCTGTATTCCGACAACTCCCCGTCAAATCCATGCTGGTAAGCATTCTCTACAATGGGTTGCAGCACAAGCCGCGGTACAATGATCGTACTGCAATCTTCGGGAATTGGCTCAATGGCAACCTGAATCCGTCCGCCGAAACGAATCGATTGAATTTCCGTGTACGCTCGGACATGACGGATCTCTTCCTCCAACACCACCTCGTCGCTGCCATTTCTCGTTATATACTGATAATAGTCGCCCAAAAAACGGGTAAAACGTGTCGCCGTCTCGATATCTTGCGCCCGAGTCATGCGGTACAGCAAATAAAAGCTGTTATAGAGAAAATGTGGATTGATTTGCGATTGCAGTTGCTTTAGCTCGGACTGCTGCAAGTTAATTTTGTGCTCGTACACTTCGAATACCAGCTTGTTTAGATGGTCTACCATAGCGTTAAATCTTTCGTACAAATAATGAAATTCATCATTGCTGTTGTGCTGGATACCAGCTTGCATAACGCCGGATTCCACTTTACGGAATGCGCGGACCAGCTTGCGCAACGGCCGGTGAATAATTCTGTAGATCCAATAAGCGAACAACAGAATGATCAGAAGCGAGAGAACCGAAATGAGCCACATATATGTCCGGTACTTTTGCAGCGGTCCCATGACCTTGTTCTCCGGCACGTAGACGATCAAATGCGAGTCCAACTCCGGCGAATACAAGTGCACGGTCAAATAGGATTCATGATTCAAAATCAAGGTTCGGGTTTGAATCTGTGGTTGCCTGTTCTCCCCATACGGGTCTTGCGATATGATTGCGGGAGAAGCAAAATATTGATTCAAGTCCTCCATCACTTTGTCGAACACGGCCTTGTGCTTATCGCTTACAATCAAGGCATTCCCGTGCATGAATACCGCACCGCCATCCTTGTTCCCCGGCAACTGTTCAAGAAAGCGGTCAAGCGTCAGGGTTGAAATTTGCAGTTCCAGAACGAAGCTGGGATTTTTCAAATCCAGGTTGTACGGACTGGGGTAATATTCGCGAATAAATAAATCGTTACCCTCATTGTACAAGGGAGGAATCGATTGAAAAGTAGCTGCCTTCAGTTCTTCGAGCTTGTCGGAGTCTAACGGGTTCACAGATGCGTTGGAAGAGACGACTTTGGAAATGGAAGGGATGTACGCATTGACATTCACAATATACGCACTCGATTCCTTGATCAGATTCAACCTTGCTTGAAGACGGTTGACGGCTGTCAGACGCTCGTAAGTCGTCAGCTTCTCCGGAAGCATGGCCAGCGTGTCCAAATCTTCGTCATTGATAAACTCCCGCTGCAGAGCGGTCATGCGCTCGATTTCAGTCTCCAGCGACACCAGATAAAATTGCATCTGCTGCTCAAGCGACTTGGATAGCTCCATGCCAACAAGATGTTTGCCCTTATCCGTCATCGAAATCCCCAGCAAATAAAACGGAACCATCACAATCAGAAAAGTCAGAACCAGCTTGCTGAAAATGGAAAAACGCTTGCGTTTCCAAATCGGGCGCATCGTCATTCTCCTCCCCGGGCTGAAAGTCCTTGCTGTTCTAACATGCTACTCCTTTACACTGCCCAGGACAATCCCTTTCGTGAAGTGCCGCTGCAGGAACGGATAGACGAGCAGAACCGGCAACGTCCCGACAAAAAGCTGCGCCGCCTTAGCGGTACGATCAGAAACCTCCAGCAAAGCATCGAGGTCAGTGGAGCTCTGGACCAGCGTCTCCATGCTCTCTACCACCGTATACAGATAGCTTTGCAAAGGATAATGATCCGGAGAATTCATGAACAGTATGCCGTCGAACCAAGCGTTCCAATGCATCACGATGGTGAATAACGTTACTGTTGCGATTGAAGGCGCTGACAAGGGTACATAGATTCGCCACATGATCCGCCAATGGCCCGCTCCGTCGATTAGCGCCGCTTCTTGAAGCTCCTTCGGCAAATTTCGAAAAAAATTCAATAGAATAACGACATTAAAAACCGGAACGGCAGCGTGCAGCACCAGTACCCAGATCGTATCGAGCAAACCGAGCATGCGCATCGTCATGTACTGCGGAATGATCCCGCCTTGAAACAGCATGGTGAACACGAATAGCCAGACATACCATGTGCGGCCGGTCAACTCCGAGGATTCTTTGGATAACGGATAGGCGACAAGAATCGTCAGCAGCATGTTAATCGGCACTCCCAGCAGTACACGCTCCAAGGAGATTAGCAGTGCCTTGACGAAGGCCGATTGTCCCAGCACGAACTCATACGATTTCATCGTGAAATCCACCGGCCAGAGGAATACTTTGTTCGCTTCGGCAGCTGCAGTGGAGCTTAGCGAAACGGCAAACAAATGGATAAGCGGCAGCACGCAGATGACGGATAGGAAGATCAGAAATACACAGTTGAAGATTTGGAACAACCGATAAGCTCTGGATGATTGCCCAATCACATGGAACTCCCCCTTAAAAAATCCGATAGTTGGCAAATCGATACGCCATGAAATAGGATATTGAGATCAAAATGAAAGATACGGCCGATTTCATTAAACCAACCGCTGTGGCTAGTCCGTACTGCGCATCGATCAAACCGGTGCGGTAAACGAACGTATCGATAATGTCGCCGCTTTCATAGACGACCGGACTGTACAGATTGAATATTTGCTCAAACCCTGCGTTCAGGATATTGCCGATGCTGAGTGTGCACATCAACACGATAATCGGCGCCATTCCAGGCAGTGTGATATGCAGCGTTTGCTTCCAGCGACCGGCTCCGTCCACGATCGCCGCTTCATACAGGGAGGGACTGATCCCGGCGATTGCCGCCAAATAGACAATCGTGCTAAAGCCGAACTCCTTCCATTCATTGGAGATGACCAGCGTAAAGGGAAACCAGCGGTTATCCCCAAGGAAAAAGATTGGATGAAAGCCCAGCCAACGAATAAACAGATTGACTACACCTTGACCAGGAGACAAAATATCGATCAGTATGCCGCTCAATATGACCCAGGACAGGAAGTGAGGCAAATAAACCAGCGTCTGAATGGAACGCTTGAAAAACTCTTTTCGAACTTCATTCAGTAGAATAGCGATCGTGACCGGGACAACCAAACCGGCGATAATCTTCATAAGGGCGATAAAAGCAGTATTCCAGAGGATTTGGTAGAAATCGGGCAACTCCATCATGTATCTGAAATTTTCCAAGCCAATCCACTTCGATCCAAACAAGCCTTTAGCTGGCATAAAATCCTGAAAGGCAATCGTCATGCCAACCATCGGAATGTAATTAAACAGCAATATCGCCAGCAGCCCCGGAATCAGCATGAGGTGCAAGGGGAATTCGACTCGCTTTATTTTGCGCAGCATCTGAGGTTTATCCTTCCTTAAAAAAGATTGAAGAAGGCGAGTCTCCCCGCCTTCTCTGGCCGAAAAATGACGGTATACGATTAGGAAGCGTCCGCGTTGACCTCCTCCGTTATCTTGTCTCCGCCAAGCTTCTTCCATTGCTTGACGAAGTTATCGAATTCACTGATCGGCGATTGACCCATGATTATCTTGGTGTATGTTTCAAGCTCCAGCTTTTCCAGCGACGATTGTTTATCCGACATGGTGGGCGTAGCGGCTTTCTGATATTGATTATAGACGCCCATTCCGTTCTTGTCATAGTAATCGATGACACTGAACGAGCCCAACTCGCCGAACACCATATTAGAGAACCACATGCTTTGATCCCCTGCGGCGTATTTGGTCAACCGGTCGTAGTGGACGTTTGCCGGGAAACCGAGTTGACTGCCGTCTCCCTTGGCTAGCGCGTCCTGCACCTGTCGGAAGGCATCGAGGTTCACGCTCATCGGATCGATGATAACCGGAACGTACTTGGCCGGGAAGATGCCTTCCCGGTTTATGAACGGATTTGGATCCGGTGCATAGTTGGTCAAGTAATAGTGCTGCAAATAAATATTGCCTAATTTCACGACCGCTTCAGGGTGCTCGGCTCCTTTGCGCACGATGTAGAACTGGTTGGCGGTGTCATTAAGCTGCGGATTTGCCGAGCTGCCGTCCAGGGAAGCGATCGGATACACCCGCCAATCGGCATTCGGGTCGTTATCCTTGTTCACCTTTTCGATATACCCGCCATCGGCTACCGTTCCGTAAGCGAGTCCCACCTTGCCCGACCCGACTTCTTCTTTAATTTTATTCCAGTCCTTGACCGCAAACTCCTGATCAATCACGCCATCGGCGTACATCGCATGAAGCTTTTCCAATGCCGTTTTCATTTCCGGCTGAATTGAACCGTACACCAGCTTGCCGCTGTCTTCCTTCACCCAAATTTGCGGGTAAGCATTGAAGCCATTGAAGAATCCTTTAAGTGAACCGTGCTGGCTGAATAGATCCTTGTTGACACCGAGACCGTTCGTATCATTTTTGTCGTTTCCGTCCGGATCGTCCTTTGCAAAAGCAGTCGCAATCTTGACCACGTCGTCGATCGTCTTCGGCTCCGGCAGGTTCAGCTTTTGCAACCAGTCGTATCGAAGATAGATCATCTCTCCCGAGGAAACGCCGCCGTTCACCGGCAACTGCGGAATGCCGACCAGCTTGCCGTCGAAGGTAGCCGCATTCAACGCGGTGCCTTGATCCTGATTCAAAAGCTCCTTCATGTAATCGCTACCATAAGTTTTCAGGATATCGCTCAAATCCTCCAACTGATCGGATTCATACAGCCTCATCATCTGTTCCCGGTTGACAAGCAGAAAATCGGGAATTTGCCCGGATGCAATCGCGATGTTTAGCTTCTGATCATACTGCGACGCATCCACAACCCAATCATTCTTGACCGTGATCCCGTATTGATTCTTGAAAATATCCGTCCAAATATTATTGTCGAGCGATTTGCCGGGATCGTATTTGAACGTTTGGTTCACGGCACGGACCGTCGACACCTCGATTGGCGGGTCGTATTTCCCGAGCGGGTCGGACGCCGCGGCCTCTCCTGATTGGCCTGACTGATCTTGTTCATTGGTGTTTGACTGACTGTTTGTCTGATTACCTGTCTGACCGGTTGCGTTGTCCGATGAGATAGAATTCGCTCCGTTTTCGTTCGAATTGCTGCAAGCGCTAAGCGCAAACATGGACGCCATCAGCATGATTAACAACATCAAACCCGTTCTTCTGACTCTCATTGCTTCCCCTCATTTCTCTCAATTGTATTGCTTCATCTATATTATAGAGGGGGGGAATGTCCCTTCGAAACAGGATGTTTTTATGGTTCTTGCCCGATATTAATCAATTTGATTGGCACACACGCTTGCATCCTCTATCAGTAAACCGGCAGCCGTCTGTGCATACCAACGACTCAGGAAGTCGTTCGGGTGATTGATATGGTTCCCGGTCATATCCCAATACGGCTTGTGTCTCAGCAATTCTTCGTGTACAGAGGTCATGTCCATCATAACGGCGTCTTGTTGGGTGCCCAGCCGTTCCAGCTCTGCCCGATAGCTTCTTTGTTCGCCAAGGAAGCTTATCGACGGATCCTTGGGCAGCATGGCTAGCGGATTGGGCAGCATTGGAGCCGCAAGTATAAACTCAGCTAGCGGATGCTCGACCCGGATCAGCTTCATTATCCCCTCTATTCGTTGCCGGAAATCTACTGGCGGCACCCTCCCGGTTCCATCGTTCATCCCGAACGCCAGAATGGTCAGATCCGGCTGATGAACAGCGACAAGCTCGCGTGCATTCGCCAGCCCCCAGTCCGCCGATTTGCCGCCGACAGAAGGGTTGTGCAACTCTACGTCCGTACGGTAAACCCGCCGCAACTCCCCGGCGAGCATTCGCCCCCAATTCGGCAGATACGGCGGCAGATTCAATATTCCGCTCGAATCGTATCCGGCCGATATGCTGTCTCCATACAAACAGATCGTAACCGGACGGCCCGTCCTCAGCTTCTCCACTGTGTTGCGAAGACGGTTGCCGGCAAATCCGGGAACCGGCCCCCTCCACTCCGTGCCCGAATGAACGTAGCTTACCGCCAATTGGTGCTGATGGATCGACTGTTTATTGCTTAACAAGTATCCTCCCCCTGCTTTCGGAACGGTTGCCTTCTCCATTTCTTCCGGCGGATACAGACCATTCCGAGTCAATCGCTCTATTCGCGAACCTGTCGGAAACAGGAGCATACCGTCTTCTGCTACCCAATCCACACCTTCTCGATATTCGACATCCCGGGCATAGCTTCGCACAGACAGAATACGCTCTGGACGGAACAAGAGCCGGGCGCTGCCCGGCTTTCCCTTCTCTGCAACGGCTATCACGGACTCATCATGCATAACCCTTGATTTCCAAAACGGCTGCATCAGCTCGCATAACCGAGTCTCGAGCACCTGCAAGTCCTCTTGTCCGCTCATTGCATCCGCCCGCCTTTCTTCTCAGCTTCAACCGGCGGTTGCTCCGGAAGTGGAGTGGCGAATACTAAATTTCCGGTGACGCCGTGTATAACGAACGCTTTCCCCCATGGGGTATCAGTCAATCTGCAATCAAATGGCTCGCCTGTAACGAAAGGAGGCTGAGCGTTCAATGTCACTCTCGTATCCTCTTCGAATCCGGTTTCCGGGAACAAGACCACATCCGCATCCTTGAGTCCCGAAACTTGAATGCGTCTTTTCACATCATGCCCGGCGGGCGGAATCATCCTGCAGCTTAGCAATGAACGCTCCTCCTGCCCGACGAACACGCGGCATTCAGCCTCCCAGGCGCGCGGCAGACGATAAACGGAGCAGCCTTCCTCGAGCCTGGTTTCCCAGCCCATCAACAGGGGGGCTCCCATCGGAAACTGCAGCTTCAGATCCGCTGTCGTATCCGGCGAGTAACCGGAGAAATAAAAACCGCCTTTATTTCGATGCACCATCACAACCGGATCCTTCGTACCCGGTTCCTCTTTTACCGTACGGACAACGATGCCGAATTGCGTCAGGATCAGCCGCAGCAGACTTTCTGCAGGGAAATATTGCGCAGCGTCGTCCGGGACCAGCAAGTGCCTTCCTTCCTCGTAGCGGTTGCCATTGGTCCCGCGCACCCATGCCAGCCCGCCTCCCTGCCATTCGGGAAGACGCCGGATCAGCGCGGCAATTCTACGGTTGCTGCCTCGACCGACTATTGCCGCAACCTCCGTATGACCATCGTTCTCATCCTGTAGAACCGTATCAATGCCTCCATCGGACAGCTCCGGACGATGCAGAATCCGCTTCGGCCATGCCCCGCCTCGCAGTTCGTCAAGGGAGAGGCGATTCTGGACATCCAACTCCCCGTCAAGCGGTGAAGTCGAAGTTAAATTGAGCGCTTTCAGGAGCTTATTTCCGGCATGCCGGACGGATCCGTAGAGCACCGCCTTATTTCCTTTGGCCATCCATCCGAGCAGCGCGGCTTCCCATTCACTGTCCCGGTCGGGAACCGGCGACACCAGAATGGAGCCATTATACAGCTCTGGAAAGCGGCTCACCGAAGCCGCAAAATTATCGGTTGATACGACTGTGCTTAGAGGAAGCCCCTGATTAATTGCGCCGCGGATGAACCAATCCTGGAAAAACGGACGAGCTACATCAGGTTCATCGGCTGCCGCCGCCTCGTGGTACTCCCGGAACGGGTATACCCACACCAACGGCGATGGCGCGTCGGGTTGTTGCAAGGTTGCCTTGAGCAAATGAGGCATGACCTCGTTCGCAACCTGATCCGGCAAATCGCCCAGGCTATTATCGATCGACAGCAGATTCAGATGATTCGGATTGATTACCTCACCGTTGCCGTTCATTCTCGATACTGCGAGCGGCAAATAAATATCATGCGGTTGGCCTTCATATCGGTCGAGCCACGGACTGTTCATCCACCACGGATCATGGGGATAGAAGCGGAACAAATAATCGTCGCCCTCCGGAAGCTCCGCAATTCTGGACATATAGCCCGTCAACTCCAGTCCGAAATCGCCGTCGAGCGCAGCCCATGGCGAGTTCGGCGGGGGCAAGATTCCGAATTTCCCTTCATAAATATCCCGCAGCGGCACTCCGTCCGTGGACAGATCAATGCCGGCGGTTAAATTTGTCCCTCGCGTTTCGAGCGGCATATCGGGACATTCCTTGCGAAACAGCCGCCAAAACATCAGAATGTCGTTCTTCACGCTCTTCACTTTCTCCGGATAAAAGCTCTCCCCATCGTAAATCGCACCGGTCGTTCCCCAGGTTTCCGTGCCAAAGCCGAAGCCGTTGGACAGCCACAAATAATCGAAGCCCATATCCTGCAAAAACAGTTGAGACTGTCTTCCGAAGAAGGTCCCAAACGGCGTTCCCTCCGGAATGCCGTCAGGGAATCCGGCGTAGCTTCTCGAATCGGCGTGAAGCACGCTGTAGCAGCAAACAAAGCTGTTCGGCCCCATTGAAACGCCTCTCAAAATCTCGGCATGCCGCTCATATTTAAACGGAGATTTGGCAAATTCGGGACCGGGGTCGAAGGTCGCTCCTACTAAAATCTTCTTCGAGAGCGTCTCTTTGCCAATCCGCTTAATCGTCTCCACGATCTTCCGAAAAATGCGGTAAGTCAGAAACGGCGGTTCTGCCATGTACAAATAGCTTCGGGCATGAAGCCCGACGCCGTCCGGATCGTTTTTCAGCGCCCGCTTGTCCCGCGGGTTGGCGCCGCCAATGTATTTCGCCCATTCCATTTCCTTGTCCAGGTTGCGATCGTATTCCAAAATTTCCGATCCGTCGGAAGCCCATAGCATCACTTTGACCGTGTCGGCGTGCTTGAGCAACGGGCGCCATTGACTGAACAAGGCTTGGCATACCGCCTCCACATCCGGCGCTTCCATGCTTTTGAAAGGCTTCAGGCTCATCTCCAGTGTAATACTCTTCATAGCTTTCATCTCTGCGGACATCCTCCTTTTCTTTACTCTCGTCCGGACGGCTTCACGATCACGCTTTCGATTCCGAGAACGCCGGCGATCTTGTGCAGCGTCTGCGCATGATGCCCGATTCCGAGCGCGAAATGATGGGTCGGTCCCTCCATCGCCCATGCCTTCACGAACGCCTTCGCATTCGGTTCGAAAAATCCGCGCGTATTCGTATTTCCAGTCGGCGGAATTGCTCCCTTGCGCGACATCCCCTCTCCGATGACGAACTTGAATCCCTTCTCCGTCTGCGTAATACCCAGCATCGTAATCGGCCCCTCCTTAATCTTGAACTCCACAGAGGCGCCGCTGCCCGGCTTTCCGTGATACTTGACCAAACTCCTCAAAATCGGCTTGCTGTCCGCAATCGCGATATGATGGGGGCCGTCATGTCCGACAAGAATAAAGTTTTCCTTGAAATCAAAGGGGTGAAACTCCGCAAAGCTGCCGCCGATATCCAGTCGATCCATAATCAGCATGGCCAGCAGCGTCTTGATGTCGTATTCGCCGCACATAGGCACGCCTTGCGCGTTCAACATGGAATTGCCTACAATAAATGAGCTGGCAATCCTTCTCTGCAATGAACCCTCCAGTCCTTCGTAATAGTAAGCCAGTCCTGTCAGATTATACGCTTCCACCAGCTTGTTCAGCGCTACTGCCGAATGAGCAGCCTGCTGCAAATCGGCTTCCGACAGCTTCATCGTCACGGGATCGCTGACCGGATTCGGCATATCGAACTCTTGAACGATCTTCTCCTTCATGACCGCAATTTCCGATTCCGTCACGGTCTCGTACAGACGGACGACATCGTCAATCTCCAGCAATGGAACATGAACGCCGAATGCGGCCGAGATAGCGGTCGGATCGGCATGCATATCATACATCGCCTCAAGCACATGGCCCATCAGAGCCAGACGCGCCCCTTTCAAGTCATGGAGCACCTTGGCGATATCACACCACGACTTGATCTCTTCCTGTGCCTCAGTATCGTTATAAAGCGTACCGATGATAATGTCGTCAACCTTTTTCCCCATTCGTACTGCCACGTTCGTAAATTCCGGCACGGAGCAAATATTGTCGTTCGCCAGCTGCATGTACGTGCTCGCCTTCGTGTAATCCATCGCCTCGAGCGGCTGGAGCGCGAGCAGAACGATCGGAACATCCATTCCTCTGAGAATCGGGGCAAAGGTCGAGGAGGTGGCGTAGGTGATCATATTGCAGAACAACAGGTCCAGACCATCCCCTCTCATCTGCTCGAGCGCAGCATATCCTCCTTCGCTTGTATCAATCATTCCGTAGTCCTTCACCACGACCTCATTATTCTCCAGCAGCTCCCTCAACTCAGAATGATAACCCATCAATTGCTCAAGCAGCCCTTCGAACTGATCCCAATAAACAGCGTGACCCACAGCAAAAAAACCGATATTCGCCGTTCTTGCTTTTAGTCTTTGAAGCATGTTCATATCCCTCCGCATTTTTTATAATAATTCTCTCTATATGGTAGATAAATATAGCATTATATTCAATGAACAGAGCAATCATTATTGGAGTCATTCTACGATTATGCTACAATACGGAGAACGGAAGGGAGACCTCGGAAAATGATCAAACCGATTGCCATTTATTTCGAACACTGCGAAACGGACCCGCAAAGCCAGCAGGTCTGGAGAGTCCCCGAAGCGCTGACAACCAATCATATTCTGCTGCTCATGACACGAGGATCGCTTGAATATACGATCATGAACAGGACCTGCTTCTTGTCCAAGGGAGACATGCTCTTCGTTCCTCAGGGCGTCATTCGGCATGCCGTCAATCCTTCCCGGGAGCCGCATGAAATGTATGTCGCCCATTTCCAAAACGAAGGCCTGGAGGACGAAACGCCCCTGTTATCGGAAGGAACCTTCCATATGGCCAGGCTGACGAATTTCGATTATATCAGGCATCGCTTCTCCCTGTTAACGCAGCATTGGATACGCAAATCGACGCACACTCGAGCCTTCTGTCACAGTATACTGCTGGAGCTGCTGGCTACGCTTGCAGAGGAAGCCGATCGCATGTCGATACCCGGCAAAGCTTACGGAATCGTCGTTCAGCTTCAAGAGTATATTCTCCAGCATTACCGAGGTACGCTGACGATGGACGAGCTGTCACGTTATGTCGGCAAGACGCCGAATTATGTAAGTGCCATATTCAAACAAGCAACCGGGCAGACGGTCATGGAATATGCGCATCAGGTTCGTATTTCAGTCGCCTGCGACCTGCTCGCCGGATCGCAGATGAGCATAGGCGAAATATCCGATTTCCTCGGTTATTGCGAGCAGTCTTATTTCAATAAAGTGTTCAAAAAAGTGACAGGTCTCTCCCCTTCCATCTATGTCAAGGAGAAGGTGAAAATTTGGCTTTAGATAAGAAGAAAAGCGCCCGAGCGAAATGCCTGCGGGCGCCTTGCAAACGCGGTATTGCTAATTTCCGATTTCCTCCGGAATTCGCGAAAACCAGCCTTCATCCATTTTATGCTTGTCGTATTCCTTCAAGATGTCCCGAACCTGCTCTTGCGCCTGTCGCGAGAACCGATCCGGCAGCAGGCTGAGCACGGGATAACCCGGCCTTTGCCGAAACATATTCAAATGAGTCAGAAATTCCCGTTCTCCGATCTTAGGATCATTCCCTCCGATGTGATCGAGATTCAACCACTTGTTCGGCGCAGAGTGACAGCATACGGTCCAATAAGCCAAGGTTTGCCGCATCCAGTCCCTTCCTTCTGCAATGAGGACATCATTGGTTCTCACAACGTCAGCGTATCTGGAAACAAACAGGTCGGGAATATGAGCCTCAATTTCGATATCGTCACGAATGCCATGCGCCGTTTCGTATACGATTCGCATTAATTCCTTCATCTCGCGTTTGTTGCCGTACAGCATGTCGATTTTAAACTTGACAAACCCGGCATCAATCAATCTGACAAAAACATCATATACCTGTTCTCGAAACGCCGTGCCGGGTATAGCCTGACAGAACGGCTGCGACTGACCCGTTTCCGTTTGCCCCCAGTAGGTATGCGGCTTCACCTGATTCCGGTTCGCCCGGTAGTAATCGGAAAGCGGAGACACGCAGCCCAGATCAAGCCAAATCCCCGGTTCATACCCCGCTTGACGGATCGTTCCCGCCATGCGCCTCAAATCGGGAAATCGTTCATTGGGTCTAATCGTGCCGCTGCCGCCGGCACTATGCCGTGTATACCAGCCGTCATCGATCGTGAATTTCCCTTTGGGCAAATGCAATAGCTCCAATCGCTCCAGATAAGACTCCACGAAGCTCTCCGACAAAATCGACGTGTAATCCCCGCCCTCAGTCGCCATCGCCTTTTGCTCTACCCAGGTACAATATTCCATGGTTCGATACAATGGCACGCTTCTCTTCCCCGGACTCACCCCTTGTCTCGACAAGACTGCTTCATTGTACAAGCTCCAGGCCTCGTACGGAGCTTTACCCTCCAGCACAAAAAGCTGTTGATTCTCGCCGTACGTTGCCTTGACCGTACGCTCGCCGTCATAATGGAACCGTCCGCCGAACTCGTCATTCATAAACCCGATGAACAGATCATCGGTAAAGAGTACCGGCGAGCCGCTTGTAGCAGAGGCAGGAAGCTCGAAGGGCTCCAGATCGAAGGACCGCTCGGCCACATAGCTGTGCCGATTCCATTTGCTAAGGAAAGGAAGAACCGGTTTGCCCTTTACTTCAAAAGAGTCAATCCTCATAGGCAGAGGGAAGCTTATCGACTTTGACGATCAGGCGCTTGACGTTCTCCACGTTTCCTGCATGGTCAATGGAACGGTAACGGATGTTCAAGACATTTTTTCGAGTTTTCACGTACACTGTGTCTTCCTCGTCTGCAACAGTCGTCCAGCCATGGCCCAAGCTGTACTGGATCTGCTTAACGCCAAATCCGTGCGCACCGTCATCGGCATGAAACTCAACCTTTACTGTCTTGCTTTCACCTTCATGCGCCCCTTCCTTTCTCGCGGCCGTCGCCGTCGTTACCGGCGGCTGATCATCAAGGAGGATAACCGCCATACTTTCCGCCGGCAATGTGTCAATCAATAGGCCGTTGTCAAAGGTCACGGCAGATTCGTCCAGACTCAATTGTTCTGCCCCGATGGCATCTGCGACAGCGGATGCTTCGAACACATATTGTTTGGCATTTGCGCTGCTGTAACATGCATTACCGAAATCTACCGTTGCCTCAACAGGCTGATCCCATGGATTGACCAAATAAACAACATGCGTACCGTCCGGATTATCCACCATATAGGACAATAGCGTATGATTGGCCGATGCATCCGTCAGACTCGTAATGCTTGCACCCGGATCGATAAAGCCGGACAGCAGTTGAAAGCCGTAATAAGCCGGACGAAGCGTGAAGTCGTCGGTCTTGTGCGACCACATTCCAAAATGCATAATCCAATTCAGATCATTGGGATCGGGCGAATAGCTCATTTCGAAAGCCTCCCAATACGATAAGCCTTTAACGCCGGATGCCAAAGCCTGCAGCATATAAGATGATAACTTCAATACGGAGGAGAAGCGATCCGGCAACAGCTTGCCGTCCACAGAATCAACCCCCGGCGAGAAGCCACCGCCGGCGCCTTGTCCGCCCGTCAAATTCGATTCCCAGCCGTACATATCCGGAATGCCATTGTCTGCCGCGGTTTTGGCCGCCAGCGCGGCACGAAAAACAGGCTTGAGCAATGATTTTTTATAAGGAACATACTGATGATACGACAACATCTCTACATTTGTGTTCAATTGCGGCGCAACCATATCCAAGTAGCCGTCGTTCGCCCCGACATCGCCGCCTATCAGCTCGATCTGAGTCAGATTGTTCGTTTGAAGGGATTGCTTCATCACATCGTACATATCGACATACTCTGTGGACGTTCCCGGATAGACATGATCCGGCTCATTATAAAGCGTCAAAGCGGCCACGTTCACAGCTTGTGATTGCAGCCAGAGAAGCAGCGCTGACATTTGATCGGCAATGATGGCGCTCGTTCTCAGCTCGGTTGGCTCCCACATAACCAAATTCACTTTTGCCCCCAGGTCGTTGCACATCTGCAAATCCTCCAGCAATGCGCTGGCCATCGTCGAGGTGAAATCATATCCAGTATCGGTCACCCACCAACTCGTATCGACAAAAACGCGTACCCAAGCCGGGCGGATCTCCGAAAGCCGATCGAAAATCATCTGCTTGTCCGCAGCGGTTAATCCGTCATAGGCAAATGTAAAGGGATTGATCTCCGTGCCAAATCCCAGCAAATCGGAGTTGGATGGACTGCCCGCTACGTTCAGCTGCACTTGACTCGCGTAGACAGCCTGAGGCACATCCGCTTGAGGATAGACGGATACGTTGGCATCGTCGTAATACGCTTTTCCTGTGCCATTCAACAGAAATCTGACCTTTACCGTAACCGCCCCTTGCGGAACAATCCCAACGGCCTTCACATACGTCCAATCCATCGAGCCCTTGAGCGCCGAGGACTGGTCGAACGCGATTCGACTGCCGCTGCTGTCATAATAGCTGACCGCAAGATAAGCGCCTGCCGGACTGGTATCCTCGACCTCCGTACGAATCCAGGCTCCGAATTCAATCGGCATGCCAACCGACCACCCGGTTAAATCCTGCGAGTAGAAGGGAAAGCCCGGCGCAGTGCCCGCGGGAGACTCAATGGTTGCGGCTGTGCCTCCATTGCGCCCCGCCATATTGTCCAGCGCGAAATTGTACTGAGAACCGCCGCCCGTCGTCCATGCCGTCGCACTGGAGCCGTCTTCAAATCCGGGCGATTGCAATACAATCGATTGCGGCTGACCTATGGACGTAATTCCGAACACATTGTCTCCAAGCTCATCCTGATAGTAGGCGTAGCTAGTCGGCAAGCTGAAACAGCTAATGGAAACGATCAAAGCAAGGACAGGGGAAACGACGATGCGAAGAAGATAAGGCTTGGTTCCCTTCTTAAAAAATTTCATATATCATCAACCTCCTCAATTTCGGTTCGTTATCCCGCTTGTTGCCTTCTCTATCCTTTCACGCTGCCAAGCAGCATCCCTTTGACGAAATGCCTTTGCAGGAAAGGATATAGCAGCAAAATGGGAAACGCCGCGACAAAAATTTGTGCGGATTTGGCTGTGCGGTCCGACACCTCCGTCAAATCCTGCGCTTGCGTAAAATCCACCGAGCTGAGATTAATAGAAGCAAGCATATTTTGCAGATAGGTGGATACCGGATAATGCTCGGGATTGTTCATATAAATCAACCCGTCAAACCAGGCATTCCAGTGGCTGACTACGGAGAAAATCGTAATCGTAGCGATAACCGCCAAGGAAAGCGGGACATAAATGCGCCATAGCGTCGTCCAATGACTTGCTCCGTCGATGAATGCAGACTCTTCCAATTCCGCGGGAATGGTTCGAAAAAAATTAAGAATCAATACGACGTTAAATACATCGACGGCATGAGGAAGAATTAAAGCCCAAAGCGTATCCATAATGCCGGTATTTTTGACAACAATATATTCCGGAATTAATCCGCCTCCGAACAGCATTGTGATGACGAAAAACCAGACATATACTGTTCTGTATCTGAACTTCTCTTTTTTTTGGGACAAGGGATAAGCAATAATCAAGCCCAAAAAAAGATTGAGCGGCGTTCCCAGCGCCACTCGTTCCAGGCTAATGACCAGCGCTTGAAAGAAATCAGGCTTTGTTAAAATATATTGATAAGATCTAAGCGTAAAATCGACAGGCCACAGCTTCACAAGTCCCGCACTCGCCGCAGCGCTGGAGCTGAAGGATACGGCAAGCACGTTAATGATCGGAACGATGCAAAGCAATGCCAGAAGAGCAAGAAATATATAATTGAAGGTAATAAACAGCTTCCTGCTCAATGAATTTCCAATCATCTGAAGTCCCTACTCTCAAAAGATTTGATAATTTGCAAATCGGTATGCAAGCCAGTAGCAAACGGAGATTAGGAGAAACGAAACAACCGATTTCAATAATCCCACGGCTGTTGCCACACCGAATTGCGCCTGTACCAAACCGATGCGATAGACCATTGTATCAATGATATCTCCGCTTTGGTAAACAACAGGACTGTACAAATTGAAAACTTGATCGAATCCGGCGTTCAGAACATGTCCCAAGCTTAACGTGGCCATCAACACAACAACGGGGATGATTCCCGGCAATGTAATGTGCAGCGTCTGCTTCCAGCGGCCCGCCCCGTCAATCATCGCCGCTTCGTACAGATTGGGATTCAAACCGGTCAAAGCAGCCAGATACACAATCGTACCGAACCCGAATTCCTTCCACGTGTTCGTCACAATCAGCGTATTGGGAAACCAGCTGTTATCCCCAAGAAAGTAAATCGGATCGAACCCAAACAGGGATAAAACCTGATTGACAAGACCTTGACTCGGAGATAGAACATCAATCAGGATACCGCCCAGGATGACCCAGGATAAAAAATGCGGGACATAAATGAGCGTCTGCATCAATCCCTTGAACCATTTCTTCCCCAATTCATTCAGAAGCAATGCAACCGTAACCGGCACAGCCAATCCCGCGGCAATCTTCAATGCGGAAATATAAATCGTATTCCAGAACACCTGCAGCGTGTCCGGCAAGCTCAATACATAGCGAAAATTGTCTAATCCGACCCATTCCGACCTGGAGAAGCCAAGCGACGGAATGAAGTTTTGAAACGCGATAACGATCCCGGCCATCGGAAAGTACGAAAAAATGAGCACAAGAATGACTCCCGGGAGTAGCATCAAATGCATCGGGAGTTCCCGATTGCTTCTTACAGTTCTGTGTTTCATAACCGCTCCCTCCAAAGGTATCCCGCAAGCATCGGAGGGGAGATGCTCTTGCATTCCCTCCCGATGTTTATGCTTTCTCTAGTTTTGATTCGCTGAATACCAATCGTTGACTTCCTGCGTAATCTGCTCGCCGCCCAGCTTCTTCCAATCGGAGACAAACTTGTCGAATTCGTCAAGCGAAGCGGCTCCCATAATAATTTTAGTGAAGGTATCCTTCTGCAGCTTCGTCAAGGTATCCTGATTTTTGATCATGGTCGGTGTCGGCGCTCCATAGAAGGCGCTTTGCATAAGATAGTCTTTAGCTTGCAAGTATTGGTCCACAATCGACCAGACGCCGTCTTGTTTGAACAAAGCGTATACATTCCAGACATTCATATCGCCTGTTTCCCTATAATCCTGCAGTTGGTTGTACGTAACCTGATCTCTTGGCGGCAGCTCCGCTTCTGACATTTGTCCGTCCGTAACCTTCATTATGTTTTTATACGTATCCACCTGAGTCAGCTTTTGCAGCTGCGTGAATGAGAATTTAAAAACAGGCACGGACTCCGGCGCGGGTGTTTGATAGTACTTATCCAGATCCGTGCTTTCTCCATAATGCTTCTCCAACTGCAAATTGGCCATTTTGATTAAAGCTTCGGGATTAGAAAATCCCTTGCGAACAACATAATAATTGGTAACTGGAAAGGCTGCGCTGAATTTAACCGGAGCGGCGTCGACCGTCAACGGCATCGGATAAGCTTCCCAGTCTGCGTTCGGGTCCTGATTTTTCGCTGTCAGCAACGGAAAGCTTGGACCAAAGTCGGGACCAAACATCATACCGATTTGCCCGGAGACAATCGCTTCGGAGGCCTTCGACATGTTTTTAGTTCCGAATTCGGGATCTATTTCCCCAGCCTTGTACATCTCCTGCAGCTTACCCAAGGCCGTCTTGGTTTCCGGCAGAATGGAGCCGTTGACGAGATTACCGTCCGCATCCTTGATCCAGATGTCGGGATAGCTGTTGAACGCATTATAAAATCCAGACATGAACAACGCATCGTTCAAGCTGTTATCCAGCGCCATTCCGTAAGTATCCTTCTTGCCGTTGCCGTCAGGGTCCTGATTGGTAAAGGCCTCCGAGATTTTGAAGACATCATCCATCGTTTGCGGCGGATCCAGCTTCACCTTCTCCAACCAATCCGCTCGGATATAGAGAACAGTAACACTGTGTTCCATAGGGACCGTGCGGGGCAAGCCCATCAGCTTGCCATCCACCATAGCCGAGCCCAAGCCGTCAGGCCCGTCCTGATCCATCACTTCCTTCAAGAGCGGAGACGCATACCGGTTATAGGCGTCCGTCAAGTCGGCAAGCTGTCCGGATTGCGCAAGTTGTTGGAATTGCGTCGTCGGCGCGGCGAACATGTCGGGCAACGTTCCGGAAGCGATAGAGAGGTTCAGCTTCTGATTGTATTGATCCGCAGCTCCCTGAACCGTCCACGCGCTTTTCAACTGAATGCCTAACGTGTTCAGATATTCCTGTGTCCAGACATTGTCGTCAATCGTGTCATCCTTGCCAAATCGCGCCGCAGGATCGATATAGCGCGCCGCATTGACAATAACCGGCGTATCGTATTTTCCCAGCGGGTCTTCCACGCTTTGCTCCCCCGAGCTCTGCTGTGACGGCGATGCTCCCGATTCGCTCCCCGAAGAAGCGTTTTGTCCCGGATCGCTTGTCGCGCTTTCGGGCGGCGATTGATTGGTGCATGCCGCAAGCGCTATAACCGCCAGAAGCAAGCTGGAGCATGCTGCCCTCTTGAAATAAAATCTTTTCATGCTTCGTCCACCTTCTCTTTTTTTGTTAAATCGCTTTCATTTCAAATTGTACAGAATGGAAGAGCGCGGTGAAATCAGACATTTTTAACTTTGCTTGACTTCTTATTACTTCTTGAACATTTGTCTGTATTCTTGCGGAGTTACGCCTGTTGTTCTTTTGAAAAATCTGGTGAAATAGGCAGGAGATTCAAAACCAACCTTTGAGGCAATTTCTTGAATCTTCAGATTCGTCTCGCCTAAATAAGCCTTGGCCTTCTCCAATCGGGCAGCCATAATCCTCTCGGATAAGGTGTGACCGGTAATTTGCTTGTATATACGCGATAAGTAGAACGGGTTCAAGGCCACTTCCTCTCCAATTCGGGTGAGCGACAAATCGCAGTCCAAATTCGTTTGAATAAATCTTTGAATTCTTGTCACCAGGGAGCTGCTCTGATGCTCAGCCTCCAATTGCCGCTTTTCGAAAATCAACTTTGCCAAATTTCTAAACCGGGCGGACACTTCTTCCCATGAACCAAACCGCTCGAACTGGACAATTCCAGCGAGCTCCTCCCAGGTTAAATAAGGAGCAAACAAGGAAGACAAGCGGAAATAAATGGCCATGCGAATCGGCGTTTCCTCTCGGGAAGGGTCGCCGAGCATCATCATTTCATCGAACACGCTAAAAAAGTCCGGTTCATTGCCGCTTTCCAGACATAATGAGAGCGTATCCATCTTTTTCAATTGCATCTGAATTTCGGGGTTGTCTCCGATCGACGGATTATCGAGCGCTTCCCCCTCAACCAGCAGCAATTCATGGTCGAAGCCAAAGCCCCGATGAAATAATTTTTTCAACGCTTCGACTTTTGGCGGAATGTCGGACCATGCTACGAGGGATTGAGCAGACACAAAGGAAACCCGGAGCTTTAAAAAAAGATTGCTTCTCGTTTGTATCGTATCCAACGAACCATGCACAAAACTGGAAAGACGTTTTTGCAACTCGATGTCGTCGTTAACGGATAACACAGATTCCTTTGCTTGCGGCTGTACGAACCAAATCACATGAGAATGATCCAGCATCGCCGAGAAACAAATAATCGAATCGGCGAAGGTTTCCAACGCAATATTTTGAATCGCATACAGCATTAGCGCTTTATCCGAAGCATTAAAGTCCTTCTTCCAGGCATCCACTCTTCCGATGAAAGGAAGAACGGGCTTTTCCGCAATCAACGGAATGTTCAAATCTGACAAATAGGTACCAAGCCCATTCAATATCCGGCGGTCGCCCAGCAGCAATTCGGTTATGAAATCCCTTTGCATCAAAGCGTGCATGGCGTTTATTTGCTCCTCCGCTTTCATGAGCAAGCCGCTCACTTCCATTTCCCCTTCAATAGCTTGAATCGCTTTCTCGACTGCAGCCAGTATAGCTTTGTCCCCGTCGGTCTTTAACACGTAATCCACCGCTTGATGCCGGAATGCGCTTTTAATAAATGAAGCGTCGTTGTACCCGGTCAGGAATATGACCTTGCAGCGAGGCCAATATTGAATAATTTGCTTCTGCAGCTCATGACCGTCCATACCCGGCATGGAAATATCGGTCAACACCATATCGATTTTCGTTCTTCGCAGCCAGTCCAGCGCCTCCAAAGCCGAGTTCGCCTTGTACACCTCCAAATCCAGCTCTGCAGCTTCCTTCAAAAGTCCCACCAGACTGTTTACAACATAAAGCTCGTCATCCACCACCATGATTCGATACATTTCCGCTCTCCTTTCTTTCTGCCGGAAGCAACAGCTCCACTCGAAGACCGTTCTTGCTGCCTCGGGAGAGGCGAAGCCCTGATTGCTCCCCGAATTTTATTTGCAGGCGTCGATGAACATTAATCAGCCCGGTTGTTTCGAAATGATCGTCAGCAGCTTGTAGCAGTTCTTCGAGATCATTCCTTTTTTCGTCCGTAAACTCATCCCCGTTATCCTCGACCGCAATGATGACCTGATTCTCTCTCCTTTGCAGCGAAATATAAATATGTCCTTCGTACATTTTGTTTTTCAATCCATGCTCGAAGGCATTCTCGACAATCGGTTGCAATAGGAGACGAGGCACCAGCAAATCCGAATAGTCATCGGGCAGCTTATCGACCCTGGTATCAATGCGAGGAGAAAAACGCAAGGTTTGAATTTCAATGTAAGCCGTCATATGCTTCCATTCCATTTCCAGCGTACATTCATCTTGCATGTTCCTGGTAATGTTCATAAAGTATTCCCCCAGATATTGAGTCGCCTTGGTCACATTGTCAAAATCGTGATCTCCCGCCATTCTGTGAACCATAAAGTAGGTATTGTACAGAAAATGGGGATTGATTTGCGATTGCAGCTGCTTCAATTCGGAGCGTTGCGCGCGTATGCGCGTTTCATAGACTTCCGTAATGGATAACTTCAAATGCTCAATCATCGAATTAAATTGCCTGTACAAATATTGAAATTCATCGTTATGATGATGATGAATGGAAACATTCATATCGCCGCGCTCGACTTGGGAGAAGGCGGCAACCATTGTTCGCAGCGGCTGACGAATAAGACGGTAAATCCAAAAAGAAAACAGCAATACAACAAGCATTGAGATGGCAGAGAGCCATACTAGCCAATTGCGATAACCGTGAAGCGAGCCCATTATTTGTTTTTCCGACACATATACAACCAGGTTCGCGTCCAAATTCGGGGAATGCTGGTAGTAGACCCAATATTCCTCGCTTCCGATCTTTATTTTCTCCTGACCAATTGTTTGAGTTTGATGAGTCGCCTGCGACAACAGAGCTCTTATCGAATCATCCATTTGGCTGTTCTCGGCGGTCGCGTCAATAACCCAGGAGCTATTGTCGCTTAGCAAAACGGCATTTTCCTTGGCCGAGTCCGTCATCTGAACCAAGAAGCGTCTTAGCGCCTGCTGATCCAATTCCACTTGCAGAACATAAGCCGTGTCGCTCTGCAGCAATGAGGGATCCGGAAATACGACATTCACTGTCAGCCTATCCTTGTAATAAATGATAGGAGAGGCTTGCTTGCGAATCAGCTCCCCAAGCTCATCCGCATCCATATCAAGAAATCCAGCCTCATCTGTGAATGGAAAAATCGTCTTTCCGATTAGAGGCACATACAACCGGGCGTCTTCGATAAATGGGCTGCTATTGTTCATAATTTGCAATTTGCTCTGAATGCTCTGCTCCATGACCATCTTGTCATACGTGGAAAGCACCTGTGCTGTTGTGCTTAATCTTTGAATATCGGCATCGATCATATATTGCCTTTGCAAGGTAACAATTCGTTGAATTTCCGTTTCAAACGATGTCAAATAATAATGCGTGCGCGTATCAATGGAAGACATAATTTCCTTGCGAATAATCGTAGCGCCAATCTGATTAATCATAAATCCAATTAAATAAATAGGCACAATAGCCAGCAAGAAGGTTGAGACCAGCTTGGGAAAAATCGTTCGATTTTCGAAGAGCTTTGCGAACCGCATACCTGTTATTCCTCCTTTCCTCATTTGAATAACGCGAATTCAGTGTACCGCATATGTTGCAGAATGGACATGTACAGGATTGACGAATCAGGCGCTTTGAGAATCAATATCGTCTATGCTTGGGCGACCTCATGACCTGGGTCTCCCTCGCCGAGCAGCCTTGAAGTCTCGTCAGTCGACGCAAAAGCGAGAACTCGTGCTATCGCGATAAATGGCTGAAGAGCAATCGCATAATCGCGATTGCTCTTCATTCTAAAGCTATTGACTTCCAAGAAAGGACTATTCGCTGCTGAAGGATGAACGCCTGGACAAACCACGCCGCGAGTTGGAAGAGCGAGCCGTCAGCTTCTTGCAGGCAGTCGTAAGTTCCGCAGCTGTCGGCGCGTTAAGCCATTTGCCGATTGGACCGAATCGCGCTTCCTCCAGCCATTGGATCAGACGGCGAAGCTCCGCTCGCTGAGCGTCGTCGAGCCATTGACCGAGCGCCTCGCATTGCTCGCGCACTGTAAGCGAATGCACGGCTGAGCTGTCAAGCGGAGAATCGGCCGAGTATATTGGCGTCGCCGAGGAGCTCCGCCGCATAGCGGGTCCCGCTCCGGCGCGGGCGGCGGCTTTGTCCGCGCGATGCTGCAGCAGATCGATCAGCGCGTAAGCCGCTGCGATCAAGCTGCTGCGCTGCAGCTCCTCCGCGCGGATAAGCGCGGCTGTTGTGCCGCTGCGCACATAGCTTGCGCTGAGGCCGACAGCTCTTGCGGCGTCGGCGCGTACGGCGTCGGTGCGTACGGCGTCGGTGCGTACGGCGTCGGTGCGTATGGCGTCGGTGCGTGCGACGTCGGTGCGTGCGGCGTCGGTGCGTACGGCGTCGGTGCGTACGGCGTCTGCTGCGCTGCTGCGCGCATAGCTCGCGCCGAGGCCGGCAGCGCGGGCTGCGTCGGCGGGAGCCGCCGCGCGGCCTGCGCGAGCCGCTAGCGCGTCGCGCCCCGCCGCGGCCGCGCCGTAGCGCCGCAGCGCCAGCCGCAGGCGCAGCTGCCGCCGCTGCGCCGCAAGCGCGGCCGCGCCCGCCAGCGCCAG
>NZ_JAATHD010000049.1 GCF_011947265.1 Paenibacillus sp. HB172176 | reverse complement strand
GGGCGCTCCGACTGGAGCTCTAGCGCAGATTTTCAGCTCTGCCGCCTCGGAGGGCGCTCCGACTGGAGCTCTAGCGCAGATTTTCAGCTCTGCTGCCTCGGAGGGCGCTCCGACTAGCGCTCTAGCGCAGATTTTCAGCTCTGCCGCTTCAAATGCGGGACTGGCTGAGGTGCTCCATAAGCAGGTGATCCACAGTTAATCGACAGCCTCAATGGTGACCGTTACGCTACACGCCTTGACAAATAGCCATGGGCTCACGGATACAACAATGAATTGGCAGCCTCTAAAAAGTCCGTTAGAACAGTTCACAGCGATTCAAGGATGCGGTCAGGAGTTTTTCCTAAATATAGGGAAGTATATGATTTCGCCATACTTTCTCTATATGAACGCTTGCAACTGTAACGGACATTTTCGACCTTTAGAAGCTCGTTTGAGCCAGCTCAGATTTTTAACGGACATTTGTTCCGCTTAGCGGACTAATCACGTCGATTATTCGTTCGATTTAATCGCTAAGGCGACCCAATGTCCGTTAGAGAAAATAGGCAGCGAAAAAAGCAGTTTAAGGTGACCAAATGTCCGTTAGAGCAGGTTACTGTTTGCCAAGGACGCCGTTAGCCGTTTCACCTTGTTCGGCGGCACTGTCGACGGTGAATTTGCAGGTATTGTTGAAGCTCGCAATGCAGGTAGAAAAAGCAATAATGGGATCAATGTTGCTGACATATTGGGGAAAATTGCATTGTGTAAGTGAAGGTTTTGCATTATACTCAATTACAGCGTTAATGAGAATCAATATCATTGGGTGGTTAGGAGCAGCTATGAACGTTTATTCGCGTAAGAATCAATCAGAGAACAGCTTGAAAAAACAAAAGCTTCGCACTCGTCCCCTTGCGGCAACCTTTATTATTTTCGGGGGAATCATGTTAACTGCGTTCGTGTTCGTCTTATCTGTTTCCTTCGGAGCAGCAGATATTTCCTTCCGCGTGGTTTGGGAAGCAGTGTTCCAATTCGACAGCAACAATACGGATCATAATATTATTTGGGAGCTGCGGCTTCCAAGAATATTGGGAGGCGCTATGGTGGGAGCGTCATTCGCGGTAGCCGGAGCGATTATGCAGGGCATGACTCGCAACCCGCTAGCCGATTCCGGTCTGCTGGGCTTGAATGCCGGAGCGGCATTCGCGCTTGCAATATGCTTCGCGCTCTTCCCGGGCATGCCTTATTTGCAAATTATACTCTTCTCCTTCGTCGGCGCGGCGCTCGGAGCCGTGCTGGTATTCGGCATTGGCTGGATGGCAAAGGGAGGATTGACGCCTCTGAGGCTTGTGCTTGCAGGCGCAGCGTTAAGTGCTCTGTTCATGGCGCTCAGCGAGGGAATTGCGCTCTATTACAACATTGGTCAAGATCTGGCGTTCTGGTATGCAGGCGCGCTGTCGGGAACGAAGTGGATTCAATTGAAAATCATGTGCATACCGATTGCAGCTGCGCTGTTGGGCTCGATCCTGTTGTCGAAATCCATTACCATGCTCAGTTTGGGCGAAGATATCGCCCGGGGCCTGGGGCAGCGGACGCAGCTCGTGCGACTGGCGGGAACGATTCTGGTGCTTATCCTAGCCGGGGCGGCTGTCTCGATTGTCGGCGCCGTCAGCTTTGTCGGACTTATCATTCCCCATTTGACCCGCAAGCTTGTCGGCGTGGATTATCGCTGGATTATTCCATGCTCGGCGGTCCTTGGAAGCCTGCTTGTCATGCTGGCCGATCTTGGCGCGCGCATGGTGAATCCTCCAGCAGAGACGCCGGTCGGGGCTTTGATTGCGCTCATCGGCGTACCGTTCTTCCTCTTTCTTGCACGCAGCGAAAGGAGGGAGCTGTAGGTATGAAGCAATTATCCTCATTGCCAACCGTGGAACAGCGAGTCAGAAGACGGGCTTTTGTGGTGTTACTTTCCTTATTTGCGCTTATTGTTATAGGGTTTCTGGTCAGCATGAATACGGGCTTTATTAGATTATCTCCGTTTGACGTGCTGCGCACATTGTTCGGATTTGGTTCCGATATGGAGAATTTAACGTTATTTGATTTCCGGTTGCCGAGAATCGTATTGTCAATCTTGATTGGCATGGGACTTGCGGTGTCTGGCTGCGTTATACAAGGCATCACGCGCAATGCGCTTGCCGATCCAGGCATACTCGGCATCAATGCGGGCGCAGGACTGATGGTTATGCTCTACATATCGTTCTATCCGGTCAAGGGAAGCTCGCCGGTTTTCCTGCTTCCGATTCTTGCACTGGCGGGAGCGGGAGCGACGGCTATTCTGATCTTCGCACTCGCGTATAAGCGGAACGAAGGATTGACCGCGACCCGTCTGCTGCTTACGGGCATTGCCGTAGCGGCCGGCATCAGTGCGGCGATGATCGTGCTGACGCTTCGGCTCAATCCGGAGCAATATCAATTTGTCGCAACATGGCTCGCCGGAAGCATCTGGGGCTCGACATGGAAGTTCGTCATCGCCTTATTGCCGTGGATTGTCGTTCTTTTGCCCTATGTGATGATCAAGGGGCAAACGCTCAATGTGCTCAACTTGGGACAGCCGACCGCTCTTGGACTGGGTTTGCAGGTGAGCAGAGAGCAGATCAAGCTCATTGCGGCAGCGGTGGCGCTGGCAGGAGCGAGCGTAGCCGTCAGCGGCGGCATTGGCTTCGTCGGGCTGATCGGTCCGCATATCGCGCGGAGGTTGGTCGGCGTGAAGCATCAATATACGATTCCCGCATCCGCGTTGCTCGGCGCCTTGCTCGTGCTACTCGCGGACACAATCGGACGCTGGATTCTTCAGCCGTCGCAGATTCCGGCAGGCATCGTGGTGGCGGTTATTGGCGCGCCGTACTTTCTGTACTTGCTGGCTAGAACGAAGGCGTAGCGAGAACGGGTGATGTGGCGCGGAGCAGCTAGAACGAGGGGCGTGGTGAGAACGAAACGACGACGCAGCGAGGCGAAAGGCCTGGCGAGAATGAAGATTTAGTGAAGAGAAGGAGCCCGGCTGGACACGATCAGTGTCTGTCGGGCTCCTTGTTGTTGCTTTACGTTGGTTGGTGGACGGAGATGGGGGAATGGCTGCTTGGGAAGAGTCAATTATGAGGCGTGCATGGTCATATAATCAGTGGCAATATCCGATAAACTGGAATAACTCCAGTATATTCTTAATGAAAATCGATATTTTGAACTTATGCTGGAAAAGCTCCAGTTTATTTAACGAATGGGAGCTAAATGTAGCTGTAGCGAGGAAATATAGTGGAGAAATTCCATCAGATTTTGAAATGCAGGGTGAGAGTGATAAATAAACAGGAGAAATTCCAGCACAGCACTGCTGCTTTATTGAGCCGCAGTCCCGCTGTCACGTAGTCGGCTCACTGTTAAATAGAGCCTGATCCTTAATCGGCTCACTGTTAAATGCAACCGGGCTCGAATTGCTGTTGAACAGCGAAGAGCCTCCATTCCCGCTTTTAACGCTGGAGTGGAGGCTGGAAGATGCTAGTTGTGTTTGTGGCTGCAAGCTAGTGACAGCAAGCTAGTGAGAGCAAGCCAGATACCGCGAGTTAAACAGTAGCTAGTGAGAGCAAAGTCGGAGACTGCAAGCTACATACTGCAAGCCAGGTCTCACAGGGTATGGTTGCTGACTTCTCTAACCTCTCAAGTCCCGCATGTGCAGAACAGCAAAGGCTTGCGGGCCGCGTTCGTCTCGTCGAGGCGCTTCACGACAGTTGTGTACGGAGCGTTGGTCACCAGCTCAGGCGTTTCCTCGGCTTCCTTCGCAATCTGAATCATCGTGTCGATGAAGCCGTCGAGCGTCTCCTTGCTCTCCGTCTCGGTCGGCTCGATCATGATGCATTCCTCCACATTCAGAGGGAAATAGATCGTAGGCGGATGATAGCCGAAGTCGAGCAGCCGCTTCGCGACATCGAGCGTCCGCACGCCGTATTGCTTCAGCTTCTTGCCGGACAGCACGAATTCATGCTTGCAGACGCCCGGATAGGCGACCTCGTAATAAGGAGCAAGACGATGCATCATATAGTTGGCGTTCAGCACCGCGAGCTCGGATACTCTGTGAAGGCCGTCCGGCCCGTAGGTGCGAATATACGTATACGCGCGCACCAGAATGCCGAAGTTGCCGTAGAAGGCTTTGACCCGTCCGATGGATTCGGGACGGTCATAGTCCCAGTAAAACGTTCCGTCCTCGCGCTTGCTCACAATCGGCTTCGGCAGGAACGGAATGAGCCGGCTCTTCACGCCGACCGGACCGGCGCCAGGGCCGCCGCCGCCATGCGGCGTGCTCATCGTTTTATGCAAATTCAAGTGAACGACGTCAAAGCCCATATCGCCGGGGCGCGTAATGCCCATAATCGCATTCGAATTGGCTCCGTCATAGTAAAGCAGACCGCCAGCTTCGTGAATGATTGCCGCAATCTCGACGATTTGCTTCTCGAACAGGCCAAGCGTGCTCGGATTGGTCAGCATGAGCGCGGCCGTGTCGCTTCCGGCAGCGGCGCGAAGCGCGTCCAGATCGACCATGCCTTGCTCATTCGACGGAATGGTAATCGTATCATAGCCGGCAACCGTGGCGCTGGCCGGGTTCGTGCCATGCGAGGAATCCGGTACGATCACCTTCGTGCGTTTCTCGCCGCGGCTCTCGTGGTATGCGCGGATGAGCATAAGCCCTGTCCATTCGCCATGCGCGCCGGCTGCCGGCTGCAGGGTAACCTGATCCATGCCGGTCAGCGCGGCAAGATCATTCTGCAGCGTGTACAGCATCTCGAGCGCGCCTTGAATGCTTCCCTCCGGCTGATAAGGATGAATTTTCGCAAAGCCCGGGAATCTGGCGACATCCTCATTAATCTTCGGATTATATTTCATCGTGCAGGAGCCAAGCGGGTAAAAGCCGTTGTCGATGCCGAAGTTGCGGCGCGACAGCTCTGTGTAATGGCGAATGACATCCACCTCGTATACCTCGGGAAGCTCGGCAGGCTTCGACCGCAGCAGCGATTCGGGGATCATGTCCGCGGCCTCCAGCTCGGGAACATCGCATTCCGGCAAGGAATACGCGATGCGGCCCGGCTTGGTCAATTCGAATATGAGCGCTTTTTCCGGTTTCATACGATCGCCTCCAATTCGCTGAAGAATGCTTCGATTTCTTCCTTCGTTCTCTGCTCTGTGACGGCAATTAGCATGCGGCCCTCAAGCTCGGGATACGCAATGCCGAGATCATAGCCGCCGATGAAGCCCGCGGCCAGCAGCTTTTCGTTAATCGAAGCGATGTCCGAGCCTGCTGGCAGCTTCACGACGAATTCGTTGAAGAAAGGGGAGGAGAACTCCAGGCTTAACTTGCCTGCCGAAGCCGCGGCGATCTGCGCTGCGTAATGCGATTTGCGCAGATTAAGCAGTGCCGCTTCTTGCATGCCGGCTTTGCCGAGCGTCGACATATACACCGATGCGCAGAGCGCAAGCAAGGCCTGGTTGGAACAAATATTCGAGGTCGCTTTCTCGCGGCGAATATGCTGCTCGCGGGCTTGCAGCGTCAGCACGAAGCCGCGTTTTCCTTCCTGGTCGACGGTTTGTCCGACAATTCTTCCTGGAATGCGGCGCATCAGCCCCTCGGCTACGGCGAAGAAGCCGCAGGTCGGTCCGCCTAGCGATGCGGGAATGCCAAGCGGCTGCGCGTCGCCGACCACGATATCGGCGCCGAGCTCTCCGGGCGATTCCAGCTTGCCAAGCGACAGCGGATTCACGCTGAGCGCAAGCAAAGCCTTCTTCGCATGAACGAGCCCCTCAATCGCGCGCACATCCTCGATGCAGCCGAAGAAATTCGGCGATTGCAGCAGCACGGCGGCTGTCGCGTCGTCTATAAGCTCGGCAAGCGCCTCCGTATCGGTTACGCCGTTCTTGCAGCCGGCTTCTACAACCTCCAGGCCAAGTCCATGCGCCGAGGTTAGCAGAATTTCGCGAGCCTCGGGATGCACGGCGCGGGAGACGACGATCTTCTTGCGCTTCGTAGCGCCGCTCGCAAGAGCGGCTGCTTCCGCAAGCGCCGTCGCGCCGTCATACATGCTGGCGTTGGCAACCTTCATGCCCGTCAGCTCGCAGATATAGGATTGAAATTCGAAGATCGCCTGCAGCTCGCCTTGGCTGATCTCCGGCTGATAAGGCGTGTACGCCGTATAAAATTCAGAACGGGAGATGACGTGATTGATGACGACGGGAATATGGTGATCATAGATGCCGGCTCCGAGGAAGGAGGCGTATCGGTCAAAGTCGGCATTCTTGTTCGCAAGGCCGCGCATATGCTTCAGCAGAGCCTGTTCGCCGAGTCGCTCGGACATTGGCATTACGCCGGAATAGCGAATCTCGGCCGGGATATCCACGAATAGATCTTCTATCGTTTCTGCGCCGGCTACGGCCAGCATCTCAGCCTGGTCTTGCTCGGTCATTGGCAAGTAACGGTGCTTCATCAGTTGATATCCCCTCTCTTGTAAAATGGCGTCTTTACAACGGCGGCTTCGAATTTCTTGCCGCGAATTTCTACCCACAGCTTCGCGTCCTGCGCGGCAAACGCGCTGTCGATTAACGCGAGTCCCAAATTCCGCTTGGATGTGGGCGATTGCATGCCGGTCGTTATTTCGCCTATCGGTTCGGCAGCCGCGCCCGCATCGGCGAAAACCGGATAGTGGGAACGCGGAATGCCGCGCTCGGCAATCTCCAGTCCTACTGTTCTGCGGCGCATACCGTCTTCCTTCTGTTTCGCAAGCGCCTCGCGGCCGACGAAATCGCCCTTGTCCAGCTTGACGAAGAAGCCAAGTCCGGCTTCCAGCGGGGAAATCGATGCGGACAGCTCTTGGCCGTACAGCGGCAATCTGGCTTCGAAGCGAAGCGTATCGCGCGCGCCAAGGCCAATCGGCTGCAGACCGAGCGGCTCTCCTGCGGCCATAAGGCCGTTCCAGACGGTAACCGCATCCTTCGCGGAGCAATAGATCTCGAAGCCGTCCTCGCCGGTATAGCCGGTACGCGAGAGCAGAGCTGTCACGCCAGACAGCGAAACATTTTGCAGGAAGTGAAAGGATGGCAACGAAGCAAGGGGAGCATCGGTCAGTCCCGCTAGAATTTCCGCCGCAAGCGGGCCTTGCAGCGCCAGCAACGCGGTCTTCTCCGACACATTAACAAGCGTTATACCGTCTTCCAGATGCTCCTGGAGCCAATTGAAATCCTTATCGATGTTCGATGCGTTCACTACGAGCATGAATTGCTCGTCGGCAAGCTTGTAGACGAGCAGATCATCGACGGTGCCGCCGTTCTCGTAGCACATAATCGTGTATTGCGCGGCGCCGACGCTCAGACGGGAAACATCATTCGTCAGCATGCGCTGCAGGAAGCTCTCGGCTCCCGGGCCGCTCACCAGAAATTCGCCCATATGAGAGACGTCGAACAAGCCTGCCTTCGTGCGCACGGCTTCATGCTCCTTCAGAATGCCGCTGAACTGGACGGGAAGCTCCCAGCCGCCGAAGTCGATGCAGCGCGCGCCGGGAAAGCTCGAGTAAACGGGGAATAGCGGGGTACGCAGTAATTCAGTCATGGTATCACCTCATGCTTTATTTTTGGGTATGCGAATATGCGAAAAAGGACAGGCAGGGGGATCCGAAAAGCCAGCAAAAATAAAGCTGCGCCAGCTTAAGAATGTTCCCCTGCTCTGTCCTTTGTACCTGAGAGTTGCCTCGCTTCCGCGAGTTTCCCCTTGGGTGATTCATTTAATCGGCCGCCTCGGCTGCCGTTAGTCAGAATGCTCTCCAGAGATGCGTCCAGTAAAGGTCCTTTTGCCTGAGAGATTCACCGCTAAATCGGCTTACTCCTTCGGCGTTATCTCGAAAACCGATAATCTCTCCCGTTACCTTCATCCGCGTATGTAGTTTGCATGTGTTTGCCCTGTTTTATTATAATTCATTACAGTGAAGTGTCAATATGAATTTGACCGAGGAACAATTAACGGGAACAGGATTGACATTCCTAAGAGGAATACGGTATCTTTTGGACAAGATTGATATGATGAAATGAGGAATCCCAAATGAGCGAAGTGAGAGAGCAGTTGAAGTATAGCGACGAGCATGAGTGGGTCGTGAAAGCAGAAGGCAATACGGTTCGCATCGGCATTACCGATCATGCGCAGAGCTTGCTCGGCGACATTGTGTTCGTGGAATATCCGGAGGTGGGAGCGGCGGTTTCGGCGGGCGACTCGGTCGGCTCCATCGAATCCGTCAAGACGGTATCCGAGCTCTATTGTCCGGTGTCTGGAATCGTCACGAAGATTAATGAGACGTTAGTCGATCAGCCCGAGCTGATTAACAACGAGCCTTACGAAGGCGGTTGGATGATCGAGGTAGAGGTGGAAGGCGATCTTGAAGAAGCTCTCTCCAAGCTCCTGACGCCGGAGGCTTACCGCGAATTAACGGCATAGCTTGGCAACAGCAACGAAAAAAGCGCCAACAGCGCGAAGAGCCATCGGCCTCTCGCGCTATTGGCGCTTTTTCTCACCACAATAGAATTTATAAAATGTCGGTGTGGAGTTGCCTGCTTTCCTGGTCGACTCGACCAGGATCAGACGACGGAGATGCTCCACTCCGCGGACTTCAAGGGCTGCAAGTCGATTTTCTCGACTTGCAGCCCCGTACCCGCGGACTTCAAGGGCTGCAAGTCGATTTTCTCGACTTGCGGCCCCCGTACCCGCGGACTTCAAGCGCTGCAAGTCGATTTTCGCGACTTGCGGCCCCGTACCCGCGGACTTCAAGGGCTGCAAGTCGATTTTTGCGACTTGCAGCCCCGTACCCGCGGACTTCAAGGGCTGCAAGTCGATTTTCTCGACTTGCGGCCCCCGTACCCGCGGACTTCAAGGGCTGCAAGTCGATTTTCGCGACTTGCGGCACCCTCTCCAGTGTCTACTAAACTGTAAATTTATTTGGCGATAAAACATTCATGACGCCGCTCCGTCACCCCAATGTATGAAAATAACTGCTATTGCATGGCATGTGGTTTCCATGTTCTCAAATTCGTCAAGACT
>NZ_JAATHD010000048.1 GCF_011947265.1 Paenibacillus sp. HB172176 | reverse complement strand
TGGCTTAAATCCAATGTCATCAACAATGTGTTCTATTCCACCGTTGCCGAAATCCGTCTGAGTGTCGGACAGTTTATGGATGAAATCATGAAATACCCACATGTCATCATTGATCGCCTATGCGTTCGATTTTGAATGTCAACTTCTTTCGTTCAACTTATATAGTCCCTCTCCCGAAAATGATTTTACAGGATAACGGTTTATTTCACTGATTACTCCAACAAGTTGTTGTTATATCTGAAAGAAACTAAAAATGAATATCTTTTGATTGTCCGTTTTGCGCTGATCTTCTATAACTAGATTATTTCAGAACATGCTGAGAAGCTTCTTTCAGATGTTCCAATAATAGAAGCAATTCTTGCTTCAATTCTGCATTTGTAATATTGCCTTCCTTATCCATTTTCAAATTAATCTGCGGAATTTTTAATGCGGCTCCTTCCACGATCTGTGTATTTATCATTTTCAAAGTGAGCAAAATCGACTCGAAAGCCTTATCACCGCCCATTAGTGTGGGTGATGCAGTCACTACAGCTGTTGGCTTATCCATTAATTCACCTGATGAGACAATCCAATCGAGTGCATTCTTCAACGAACCTGGAACCCCATTGCCAAATTCCGGTGTACAGATCAATACTCCGTCGGCAGTATTCAGCTGCGATCGCCATGCCATTACTGCTTCAGGACCATCATCAACATCAATATCCGGATTGAAATGAGGCAGTTCGCCAAGACCATTGTAAGTTATGAAAGTCATATCAGAAGGCGCCATCGCAATGATAGACTTCAACAGAGCGCTGTTTGAAGATTGCTTGCGTAAGCTGCCGGATATAGCGAGAATATTCATATGGTCGCTCCTTTGTTCTATAGATTATAGGATGACTGTCCTTGCTGAAAGTATGAATCCAACGATTTTTGCATATCGTCTCGTTGTCCCTTTAAGTTTATCGTTAGTTTAATTGGCTTCTCTTTTTTCTCAACAAGCAGTTCAACATAGGATCTTTTACCTTCAATGTATCGATAATCTTTCATACTTTCTCTGCTTATATAGACATATCCCGCTTTTATCCCTCTCTCTCCTAAATACGCTGGATTAATTATGAAGAACAAGATTGGTGTCCAGAATAGCAGCAAAAAATTCAATTCCCAGTCAGTAAAGATTAATACAAATATTGTAGAGACGCAGCGTGAATACTATGTTATCAGATGCTTTCAACTTCCTTGAATAACTCAATATTTAATATAATTTTTTGTGAGATTTTTTAGTCAATATCCTGCGTGTCACATAAAATGAGATCCCTATTGAAACTAAAAGAGTAATTAGGCTCCTAGTATGGGCATCAGAAATAGAAGAAGTGAATGCACTTACAAATACTTGAATGATGATCAATAGGACTACAAACACAGCCACAGCATAAAGAGTTCTCTTGATATTAGGCATTATAGATATCCTCCCAGCAATAAATTTTATAAAAATTCAAGTCTTATTAATAATAGTGTTGCCTTGGACAACTCAAAGTCACTCCACATGCTTCTTCGCAAGCTTCACGAAGAATGACAGCACGAAAGAGACAAGCAGCAGCAAGAGCGGAATAATGCTGATTAAATAACGGAAGGTCAGCTCCGGGTTGTCGCCGGGATTGTCGCCGCTTTCATAGCCGAAAATATAGCCAACGATTAGGAAAGCAAGCGCGGAGATCAGTCCGCTGGAACGCGTAATAAAGCCGCTGACAGCCGTATAGACGCCTTCTCTGCGTTTGCCTGTGCTTTCAAAATCCTGATCGATGATGAGACTGCTCACTACGGGAGGAGTCACAAGGAAGCCTGCAAGGCCGAAGCCTGCGACGACGCCTGCAAGAATGCCGCCGAGCAAATTGCTTCCGAACCACAACGGGATGACAGAGAGCGCGTACGCGAGCAAGGAGATGCGCCATGCCTTGACGGGATCCATGCGCCTGATGATCCAATACCACACGCCAACGAGGGGAATCACCGACACAAAGATTGACGCCAGGAGATATGTGACCTGAACCTCGGGGATATGAAGCACATATTTGGCGTAGAACGGAATCATCGAGCTTAACAGCCCGTTCACCGTCTGGGCGAAGGAATTCGAGAAGTTAAACACCCAGAACGGCTTGTTCTGCAGGGTTGCCGCAAAGGCTTCCTTCAGCTTCATGCTCGGCGTCTTAAGCGTATCCGGATCCTCTTGCGTATACCTCATACATAGGAGCATGAAGATCGCAAACAATATCGCGTATACGATCGACATTTTACCAAAGCCCATCGCTTCATAGAGAATCGGCGTTACGGCCGAGCCGATCAGAATCGCAACGATCTGATAGCCCTGTTGAATGGCTGAAGCCTTTGAACGCAGCGCGTCTCCACGATACAACTCGGGGAACAACGCTCCGTAATTGACCCACAGTATGGTCGCCGCCGCTTCATAGAGAATTAGCGACACGAGAAACCAAGTGAACAAACCGTACTCCGGCAAGCCTCCGGGAACCGCGAACACCATAATAAAAGTTAGCATGAACAGCGGAATTGCTCCCCAGATCCACGGCTTCCGGCGACCGAACCTTGTGTTCGTGCGATCGGAAAAATATCCCGCTAATGGTTGATTAACAGCATCCCAGATCAAATAGATTGTCCTCGCAAGCGTCGCGAGACCAATGGCAAGACCAAGCTTCTCCACGTAGTAATAGCTGTAGAAAGAGTTAAACGCCTGGCTCGGAATCATCATTGCCAGCATGCCGAACGCGTACATCCAAGGTGAATTGACCATTCTACTTCGCAAATCGATCCCCTGCCTAAGTCCTATTTTTGTAAATCTCTTCCTCTAGCATACTTGCAACCTATTAAGGTTGCAATAAAAAGATGAACAGGTAAAACGTCTGACGGGCTCCTTGAAATTACAGTAAAGTTACGCTTGCATTTCATATCGCTTTATATATGGAGTCGAAGCCTCTAAGACCACGGGATCCTAAGGAAGATTCATAACGTTAATCGCCTGCATCTGAGGCCTGCGTGAATCTAAGGAAGATTGATTTCGTTATTTCATCAAAATTAGCATGACTTCAGCCCAAAATCATGAAATAAGACGATTAGTCTTCGTTAAATTTGAAAAAGATGTCTTTTTATGATTTTAACGTTATCCAGTTTCGTTAACGGTTCTCCTAGCTCCAACCTGCATCATCCAAGCCCCCTATCAAGATCTTTCCGTAAACGAAGAAAGGGCCCCTGCGCCAATCGATAATCGATTGGCGCAGGGGCCCTTAACGACGAAGCTTTTCGGTGTTCCAGAGTTACTTTTTAACTCTGCAACCACTCCAGCACGGTTTCCATGAGCTCCACGCAAACTAGCCCGCATTCACCCTTGCGCCGCCTGCGAATTGACTGTTGTACAGATCGGCATAGAAGCCGTTCTGCTCCAGCAGCTCTTCATGCGTGCCTTGCTCGATGACCGAGCCTTTGTTCATGACGAGAATCATGTCCGCTTCCCGAATCGTCGAGAGGCGATGCGCAATGACGAAGGAGGTTCTGCCCGCCATGAGATGATTCATCGCATGCTGAATTTGAATCTCTGTTCTCGTGTCGACACTGCTTGTCGCTTCATCCAGGATAAGAATCGACGGATCGGCCAATATCGCGCGCGCGATTGTTAGCAGCTGTTTCTGTCCCTGCGAGATGTTCGAGCCTTCCTCGTTCAGAACGGTATCATAGCCGTCCGGCAAGGTACGGATGAAATGATCCGCGTGAGCCGCTTCGGATGCTTCGATAATCTCCTTCTCCGTCGCGCCGTCCCGCCCATATGCAATATTGTCGCGGATCGTTCCGTTGAATAGCCACGTATCCTGCAGCACCATGCCGAACATACTGCGCAGACGGCCGCGTTCCATCTGGCGAATGTCTCTGCCGTCCACCGTGATTGCTCCGCCGTTTACTTCGTAGAAGCGCATCAGCAAATTCACCAGCGTTGTCTTCCCCGCGCCGGTCGGGCCGACAATCGCCACGGTTTGACCGCTTCGAACATCAATGTTCATATGCTCGATAAGAGGCGCGTCCGCTTTATAGCCAAACTGCACATCCCTGAACACCACATCGCCCCGAGGCTTCGAGGAAACGCCCGAAGCGACAACATCCTTCGACTCCTCTTCCTCGTCCAAAAGTTCAAATACGCGTTCCGCCGATGCAATCGTCGACTGAATAATGTTCGCGATATTGGCGGTTTGCGTAATCGGCATCGTGAACTGACGAGCGTATTGAATGAAGGCCTGAATGTCGCCGACGCTGATGCTGCCGCGAGTCACCAGAATGCCCCCGATGACGCAAATGCACACATAACCGATATTCCCGATCAAATTCATGAGCGGCATGATAATGCCGGAAATAAATTGGGCGCGCCAGTTGGATTGATACAGCCTGTCGTTGATTTCGCCAAACTTCTCGATCGACTTCTTCTCTCTCCCGAACGCTTTGACAATGGTATGTCCCGTGTACATCTCCTCGACATGACCGTTCAGTTCTCCAAGCTGCGCCTGCTGGCTCTTGAAATACAATTGCGATCGTTTCGAAATCGCTTTGATGACCAGGAAGCTGAGCGGCAGCGTCAAGATCAGCACCAGCGTCAGCCATACGCTGATCGTCAGCATCATGACGATTACGCCGACGAGGGTAACGACGGAAGTTATCAGCTGCGTCAAGCTCTGCTGCAGCGTATTGCTTATATTCTCGACATCGTTCACGACCCGGCTCATGATATCGCCGTTGGAACGCGAATCGTAGAATTTGAGCGGCAGCCGCTCCATCTTGTCGCTCACTTCATTCCGAAGGCGATACACGACTTTCTGCGATACGCCCGCCATTAGATATTGCTGCAGGAAACCGAACAAGGCGCTGACCACATAGAGACCGATCAATAAACCGATAATGGTGGCAATGCCTTCGAAATCGATAGATACGCTTGGCTTGCCTTGCAGCTGCGCCATGACCGGCGCGAACAGCTTGTCAATCGCTTTGCCCAATATTTTCGGACTGAGAATGGTGAAAATCGTGCTGACGATCGCCGCCGCGAACACCGCGATCAGCTTTAATCGAAACGGCTTCAAATAGCCTGCCAGTCTCTTGAAGGAGACTTTGAAATTTTGCGCCTTCGCGCCGGGCATGCCCATCATGCCGGGTCCCGGACCGAAGCCCATCGGCCTTGGTCCTCCCGGTCCTCCCGGACGTCCGCCTGGTCCTCCCGGACCTTTTCCCTTCGCTCCCTCGCTCACGCAATCTCCTCCTCTGACAGCTGCGAAGCCACAATCTCGCGATAAACCTCGCTGGATTCCAACAATTCCTTATGCGTGCCGATGCCGGCTATTTGTCCTTCGTCCAACACGATGATCTGATCGGCGTCCATGACCGTGCTGACGCGCTGAGCCACGATGATAACGGCGGATTCCTTCGTCTCGTCCCGCAATGCCGCCCTCAATCTCGCGTCCGTCTTATAATCCAGCGCCGAGAAGCTGTCATCGAACAGATAGACCTTCGGCTTGCGAATCAACGCTCTCGCTATGGACAAGCGCTGCTTCTGACCGCCGGACACATTCGCTCCGCCCTGCTCGATGGTTGAGTCGAAGCCATCGGACATGCCCGTGATGAAGTCGGTGGCTTGCGCCGTATCCGCCGCCTGCCGAAGCTCTTCATCTGACGCGTCGTCCTTGCCGTATCTAATATTGTCCGCGACGGTTCCCGTGAACAGCACCGACTTCTGCGGCACCAACGCAATCGCAGCCCTCAGCTGCTCCTGCGTCCATTCCCGCACATCGACGCCGTCGACGCGGAGCGATCCGCTTTGCACATCGAAGAAGCGCGGCACAAGATTGATCAAGGTCGACTTGCCTGAGCCCGTCCCCCCGATAATCGCCGTCACCTTGCCCGGCTCGGCCCGGAAGGAGATCCGTTCCACGGCCGGCCGCTCCGCTCCCGGATAGCTGTACGTCACATTGTCGAATTCGACAATTCCGGTTTGTACTGTTTTGCCCGAATGAGCAGCAGTGTCCCCATCATGAATAACCGGCTCCTGATGCAGCACCTCGTCGATGCGAACCGCGGACGCCGAAGCTCTCGGCACCATGACGAACATCATTGAGAACATGAGCAGAGAGAACATAATCTGCATCGCGTATTGGGTGAAGGCGATCAGATCGCCAACCTCCATGGCTCCACTATCGATTCGCAAGCCTCCGAACCATACGATCGCGACAGAGGATAGATTCATAATCAGCATCATCAGCGGCATCAAGGTTGCCATAATCTGATTCACGCGAATCGCCGTGTTCGTCAGATCGCCATTGGCTTCCGTGAACCGAACCTTCTCGCTTTCCGTGCGATTGAAGGAGCGAATGACCCGAATGCCGGTAAGCCGCTCGCGCAGCACGAGATTCAGCCGATCGAGCTTCTTCTGGATCGCCTTGAAATACGGCAGGCCCTTGGACGTAATGAGCCAGATCGTACCGCCAAGCACGGGCAGCGCGACCACCAGAACCAGCGTCAGCTCGGCGTCCTTGGACAAGGCCATAATGATGCCCCCGATACACATCATCGGCGCCATCACCATCATGCGGAGCATCATCATTAACACCTGCTGCACTTGCGTAATGTCATTCGTCGTTCTAGTGATAAGCGATGCTGTCCCGAGCTGGTCAAACTCCTGAAGCGAGAATTTCTCCACATGGGAGAACACCTTGCCGCGGACAACATGTCCAAACCCTGAGGAGACCTTTGAAGCATACAAGCTCGCAAGAATAGAGACGACGGTTCCTGCCAGCGTGAATAGCAGCATATAGCCTCCAACGCGCCAGATGTAAGGATGATCCCCTTCCACGATACCCTTGTCCACAATATCGGACATCAAGGTCGGCAGATACAGCTCCGCCAGAGATTGAAGCAAGATGAGCACCATGACGAGCGCGATAAGCGCCTGGTACCCCTTCAAGAAACGAAAAAGCTTCAACATTGTTCTCTTTCAACTCCTTTGATTCGCATGCGAGATACTCCAATGATGCATCTTCGTCATATGGAATGCTTTAGTTCTAAACTACTTAGACTTTAAATTATATACGATTTCGAAGGGTTATCAATATCTATAGGAGAAGTTTACCTGGCTCAGACGCCAAAATGAATAATAAAAAAGAAACGAACCGCCAGAAGCGCAAGCTCCCGTCAATTCGTTCCTATATTCAACCAACCTCGATTCAATTATTCGCTTGGCAAAAATTCAGTGGTAAAAATATCCTTCGCATCGAATTTTTCTTTGAGCAAACCCAGCTCCGCGAGCTGATCGATTAACGTCGTCCACCGTTCTTCCGTCATATAGCCGAAGCCATGCTCCGCCGCGTCTCCGCCATAGACGAATTCCTGCTGCGCCTCGGCTTCGAAATCCACAGCGTCGAGATCGATATTCGGGTTCGCCTCGTGAATGGCTTTGTCCACCTCCGCGGAGGTATCCTTGTAGGACATCCAGCCCTCCGAGAAGGCCTTCACGAAGCTCGCGACCGTCTCTTTGTGCTTTGCGAGGTAATCCTTGGTCACGAACAGCACGACATTATATGGATTATAGCCCGACTCCGAGATGAGCAGCGTCTTCGTCTTCACGCCTTCTTTGGTCATGAAGAACGGCTCTGAGGTGACGAAGGATTGCGTGACCGATTCCGGATCCGCGATGAAGTTGACGAATTGACCGGTATACGCGATCTCCTTCACGCCGCTTAGATCATATTTCTTCTTCAAATAATCCCAGTACGTTATGCCCGGCTGCACGAAGACCGTTCTGCCGTTCAAATCCTCGAAGTCCTTCACGTCCGCGTCCTCCTGGAACATGAACGCCTGCGGACTGCCTTGCAGCGCCGCCGCGACGACGACCAGGTCAATGCCCTGATTCTTCGCAATGACAATCTGGTCCGCATGCGCCAATCCGAATTCGGCGCTGCCCGAGGCGACAATCTGCACCGCAGATACCGAAGGACCGCCTGGCTCGATCGTTACATCAAGCGCATTGTCCGCGAATATTCCCTGCTCCTGCGCCGCGTAGACACCTCCATGCTGCGCCTTCGGGAACCAGTTCAGCACCAGCTTCACCTTCTCCGCCTCCTTCGGCGCCTCCGTTTCGGCCGGAGTCGTTGACTCGGCAGAAGCTGTCGAAGCTGCTGCCTCAGTGGGAGCGGCGTTATTGCCGCCGTTGTTGCCGCTGCCTCCATTATTGCTTTCCCCGTTGTTACCGCAAGCCGCCATCACCGTCATAAGCATAATGGCTAGAACCATCCCTCCAAGCTTCTTCCCCTTAATCATGCTTGATCTCCTCCACTTTTCTATTTATTACTTCTTCATTGCCGACTCATGCCAGGAGCCCAATATTCCTCTGGCAACGAGACTGACAAGCAGATAGAAGCTGATGCCGAGAATGGCTGCCGCTATTCCGCAGGCGAACAGGAACGGCGTTCTCATCTGAACCGCAGCGACGGTAATGGCATAGCCGAGGCCGCCTTTGCCGCCCCCGATTCCCGCCACATATTCGCCGACGATGGCTCCGACGATGGAGAGAGTGCAGGATATTTTGAGACCGGCCATAATATAGGGCATAGCCGCAGGCAAGCGAAGCTTCCACATCTTCTGCCATCTTCCCGAATTGTAGAGCGAGAACAGCTCATCCATGCTGCGGTCCACCGAATTGAGTCCCATGAGCGTATTGGAGATGACCGGGAAGAAGCCAATGAGGAACGCGATGACCACGATCGAGTTATAGCCCGCCTCGAACCAGATGACGACGATCGGCGCTACAGCCACAACCGGTATGGTTTGCAAAATAATCGCATAAGGATAAATGCTTCTCTCTAGTATTAATGAGCTTGCAAGAAGTACCGATAATCCGATTCCAATAGTCGTGCTGAGCGCGAAGCCCATCAGAGCTTCCAGAATCGTCATTCGTACAGCCGCCCACAAGAGCGCCCCATCGTCCACAACCGAGCTCCATACATCGGTAGGCTTCGGGAAAATGAACACCTTCGTTCCCATCCAGGTCGGAATGAGCTGCCATAAAGCAATGACCGCCAGGAACGCAATGATCGGGCCGAGCAAATAATGAAGAAACGTATGGGCGAAGCCTGTTCTCTTCTTGCTCCCCGCCGACAATAGTTGGACTGGCAATTCCTCCAGTTGGTTGTCTTCGCCAATTGGCTGAGAAGGCATCGAATGCACGGTACGCAGCGGCATTATCCCAGCTCCTTCCTGAGCGAGCCTTGCTCCAGATAGGCGGAGGCCTGCTCGACATACTCGCCGAAAGCTCGCTCTGTCCGCATAGCGAGCGATCTTGGATGCGGCAGCTCCACATCGAGGAAGGCCGACATTCTGCCGGGCCTTGCGGACATCACGGCAATCTTCGTCGACAGCAACACCGCTTCGAATACATTGTGCGTAACGAACAGCACCGTCATCTTCTCCCTCTGCCAAATATCGAGCAGCTCCATCTGCAGCGACTGGCGGGTAATCTCATCAAGCGCCGCGAACGGCTCATCCATGAGGAGCAGCTTCGGCTTCGCGGCCAGCGCTCTCGCGATCGATACACGCATCTTCATCCCGCCGGAGAGCTGTCTTGGATAGGCTTTGACATAATCCTTCAAGCCCACCATCTCTAGAACCCGCATAGCAGACTCCCTGTGATTCTTCTTGCTGCCGCCTCTCAGCTCAAGCGGAAGTATCACATTGTCGATTACAGTCCGCCATGGCAACAAATTCGATTCCTGAAATACAAAAGCAATATCGTTCGATTCCCGAATGAGCTGCTTCGGCTTCACGCCGTTCACCTGTACGCTGCCCGTGGACGCTTCCTCCAGACCCGCCACCATGCGAAGCGCAGTCGATTTGCCGCAGCCGGATGGACCGAGAAAGCTGACGAACTCTCCTTCGTCTACGGAGAGATGAACATCTTGAAGCGCATTCGTCCCGGTAGAGAATATTTTGCCGACATGGCTGAAGGCTACGACTTCCTTCCCTTTCTTAGCTGTTGTTTTTGCGTCCTGCATCAACGCCCCGTTTTGCACATGCACACGCTCCCCTTCGCGTATATGTTATATTACCTGACATGTTATCATCGCAGTCCTATTTCAACAATGGATAGTATCGCCGAAAATAGGCGGTGTAGTTGTGCGTCTTGCACTAATCTGACATGATGCATGCGCATGAATGACAAAGTATATTGGAGTGTGTAAACAATACCAACATCGCAATGCAGAACGCAAGCCGTGACGGCACTGCAGCGCTGAAAAACAGCGCTAGAGCTGCTCCCGCCTCCTCACGCAAACCGTAACGCTGGAAAACAGCGTTAGAACAGCGCCCACCTCCCCGAGCCAAGATGCAGCGCTGGAAAACAGCGTTAGAGCTGCTCCTTCCTCTCAACGCCTTGATGCAGCGCTGAAAAACAGCGCTGCAGCAGTGCGTCCCGCACGAGTCAGCACCGTCTCCAGAGTAGAGTAGAGAACTGAATTTCGTTGGAGGGCGCAAGCCCTCTAGTTACTTTCCAGTTCCCCCTTCATCAAACCGGACGTGAGGTTTTCCCTC
>NZ_JAATHD010000047.1 GCF_011947265.1 Paenibacillus sp. HB172176 | reverse complement strand
TCAGCCGAACAACCTTGCACTGGCTAACCGCGTCGCGGCCACTCCCTTCGGTCGTTTAAGGCAGTGAAGGTTCGTGAATACAAAAACGTTATATGACATTCTCGAAAATCTTAAAAACAATAAAAAGAGAAAAACCAAAAACAAAGGAGAGATTTTTTGGAAATTGAATTCGCTTATGGAGGAATTGTTTTTAACAACGCAGGTCAAGTGCTAATGAGAAGTCCCTTAGGACAATGGGGAGGTTATGTTTGGACCTTTGCGAAGGGCGGGACAGACATTAATGATCGATCACCTGAAGATACAGCTTTACGAGAAGTAAAAGAAGAAACTGGTTACGAATGTAAGATTTTAAAAGCGATTCCCGGCGAATTCAAATCTGAAACTTGTGTAACAAAATATTATCTTATGCAACCAATAAATGACCAATCTGAATTTGATAAGGAAACCCAAGAAGTCAAATGGGTTACAATTGAAGAGGCTTTCGAATTGATTAAAATGACAAAGACGATTATTGGAAGAGAGCGAGATAAAAATGCTTTGATAACTGCATTAAACACGAAAAAGAATTTGTAGGTGAACGCAGGAAGCGAGAACGTCATATAACACCGTATTCACGCTGCGTCGCCTCCGGCTCCTTGGTCCGGCCGAAGTTGGAAGAAGCGGTTTCGAAGAGGTAAATTCAGTATCAGGGAAGCCAATTCAGCCGGACAACCTTGCACAGCCTAACCGCGTCGCGGCCGTTCCCTTCGGTCACTTAAGGCAGTGAGGGTTCGTGAATACAAAAACGTTATCAGAAATTGGGGCAAGTCTTTAAAGTGCAAAGAAATATAAAACCACAAGAAAGAAGGACACGATCTTGCCACATGTTAGAATTAGATGTACCGGTTTAATTATAAAGGACGATTCTATTCTCCTTGTTGAATATGATGACAACGGCATTCATTATAACCTCCCTGGAGGTGGACTTGAACCAGGTGAGACGATTAAAGAAGGAGTTGCAAGAGAGGTTCTAGAAGAAACTTCGGCTGAAGTTACAGTAGGACCTCTTGCCTTAACCTATGAAATGACACCACACAAACAATCAGGAGAGTATAGTATGCAAGATCCTCATGGATTACATCTTATTTTTGAATGCCAATTAAAAGTAAATTCAATTCCAAAGTTACCTAGTAGACCCGATCCGCATCAATCAGCTGTAAAGTGGATTCCAATAGATGAGATTGATTCAATATTACTGTTTCCAAACATTAAGAAAGAAATTAAAGAGTATGTAGAAACCAAAAGAAATATAGAATTAATAGAAGATCATCAATTAGAGAAACAAGTATTTGAAAGAGAATAAAGGGATTTTGGAAGTATATCAAAGATGGCCCCAACATCTGATAACACAGTATTCACGCTGCGTCGCCTCCGGCTCCTTGGTCCGGACCGAAGCTGGAAGAGAACGGCTATAATGAAGCCGTTCTAGTAGCAAGGAAGCCTATTCAGCCGGACAACCTTGCACTGCCTAACCGCGTCGCGGCCACTCCCTCCGGTCGTTTAAGGCAGTGAAGGTTCGTGAATACAAAAACGTTAGACGAAATTAACGAAACCCATATAAAAATCAACAAAAACAAGAATATTTGTTCTGTATCATACGGTGTCTTAATGGTACAATATGGTTAAGACAATCGAATCTTGGGTGGGCATGGTATCCCTTCGAAAGGAGGTGATGCCATGAAAGTAGAAGCAGCAATAACGATCATGTTATTATTTGGATCATTTATTCTTGCCCTACTGACATACATCTCGAATAACTTCAAGAAAAAGTAAGACCCCACCCAAAGGTTGCACGCCCAGGTGAGGTCTATTACCTTTTAACTTAGAAGGGATAAGCCCATCCAAGCCTTTTGTCTGCCGAGTGTTAGCGCACTCGGCTTCTTTAAAAATATGATAACACAATTGGAAAAAGAAGTGAACTTCTAAAGTGCGAATAAGATTGAAAAGAATATAATTAACAACATTAACTAAAACATATCTTGAAGAGAAGAAATTATAAATAAAAACTTGTATAAAGGCGAATAAGTGCATTTGTAGGTATTTCAAGAAGTCGTTAACTTCGTCTAACACAGTATTCACGCTGCGTCGCCTCCGGCTCCTTGGTCCGGACCGAAGCTGGAAGAGAACGGCTAAAATGGAGCCGTTCTAGTAGCAAGGAAGCCTATTCAGCCGGACAACCTTGCACAGCCTAACCGCGTCGCGGCCACTCCCTACGGTCGTTTAAGGCAGTGAAGGTTCGTGAATACAAAAACGTTATAAGAAATCCCCTAAAATTAAATATAGAGGAGCAAAAGAATGAAAAAACAAAAGAATACTGTATGGATCATTCTCGTGATATTAATTATAAGTGGGATCTATAATTATTCTGATAAATCGAAAAGTGATCCAAATGAAACTATTGCTGAACAAGATTCATCGAATGAAACGCAAAAATCCAATTCAATAGAAGACAATGGAAGTATATCTAAGAATACAAATTATGAAGTTGTATATACAATTTCAAATGAGAGATTTGATAAAGGAACTAATTTATATGTATTATTAAACCCTGTGAATTTAGATGAACCAACTAAATTATTTAGCGATATTAAATTGATAATTAATAAATTAATTAAAGAGTATGAACCCAAAACGTCAATTGATTTTTTTGATAAGAAAGAAGTATTAGACCTTGAATATAAATTGTATGGTGATCTTTCTTTAGGCAGAAATACAACACCTGAAGAGAATAAAGAGCGTGAACTTCATATTATTGCAGGATTCTCAGGAGATTTAACAACAGATTTATATTTAAATACCCTGTATTTATTTCCTAGTGCTGATTCTAGTACACCAAAGGTCGGAAAATATGTTTCAATCGAAGAATATAACCCGGAGAAGTAATTATTTAGAAATTGCTACGAAGGCGGGGACATCTTATAACACCGTATTCACGCTGCGTCGCCTCCGGCTCCTTGGTCCGGCCGAAGCATTAAGAAGTGGTTTCGAAGAAGAAGAATCAGCAGCAGGGAAGTTTAATCAGCCGGACAACCTTGCACAGCCTAACCGCGTCGCGGCCGTTCCCTTCGGTCACTTAAGGCAGTGAAGGTTCGTGAATACAAAAACGTTAGCTGAAATAACCGATGTCAAAAACTGAAAGAAGTGATTGAAAGTGATATTTACTTATAGTCTTACCAGCATAGGCTGGGCAGACATTCACCTTAAGATTGCAGAAGAAGAGATTTATATTTTCCCAAGTTACCTATCTGAACCTTTGGTTGATTTAGTGAAGTCAATTGAACAATTAATACCTGAATATGTTCCTGCAGGTGAACTTAAACAACAGGTACAGTTTGATATGGATTCTGAACCAGCAATACATACTTGGAAGATCGATAAAATTAATGAAGATAAAATCGAAATTATAATTAATTGCTATGAAGATGGGATAAAAACTCTTCCTGGGAAACAAGTATTTAAAGGACAATGTTATCTGAATGATTTTATTACAGTAGTAGTTCAATCCATGGAATTATTGCTCGAGAATCATGGATTTATAGGATATCAAAAACAATGGTATGGTCAAGATTTTCCGATAAGTAGTTATCTTCAATTGAAATATTATTCTTTGAATAAAAGCAACTTCCCAACAAAAATTACTAACCCAAATGAATGGATAGAAAAAATTGAAACTGACCTATTTAAAGAAATTAGACTAATAGTAAAAGGAATTTTGTGAGTATTTCAAGAGGTCGGTTACATCAGCTAACACCGTATTCACGCTGCGTCGCTATCGCTCCTTGGTCCGGCCGAAGTAGGAAGAAGAGGTTCCGAAGAAGTAGATTCAGTAGCAGGGAAGCTAATTCAGCCGGACAACCTTGCACAGCCTAACCGCATCGCGGCCGTTCCCTTCGGTCACTTAAGGCAGTGAAGGTTCGTGAATACAAAAACGTTATCTGAAACAGGCTAAGTGCTTAAGAGATGAACAGAATTAACAGAATATTTGAAATTCGGGTATAAAACTCCCTTCATTTAAACAGATTTAACAAGTGAATAGTTCGTTGGTTACTTGTTTCGTTCTAGTTTGCATCAAGCGATTTGTTACGTTTATCGAGTTTAGTTATAGTCTGCAGTTTTTTATTTTTATTAATATCAAGAAACTCTATTCAAGAATTTATGGACAAGGGAACTCCATAAATTTACAATTGAATAGAAACCTGCTAAACCAATTCAGGGCTTCAAATGGAAAGACTCTTTGAAATACGAATTAAATGAAATGATATTAAGAGATATTAAGAGATATTAAGAGATGTTAAGAGATGTTAAATGACAATTTGAAACCAGTTTGAATAAATCCTGAATAGAATGAAAGGAGAATTTGAAAGGGGTTCGAAGAAGAGCCTGCATCAGATAACACCGTATTCACGCTGCGTCGCCTCCGGCTCCTTGGTCCGGCCGAAGCTGGAAGAAGAACGGCTATAATGAAGCCGTTCTAGTAGCAAGGAAGCATAGTCAGCCGGACAACCTTGCACTGCCTAACCGCGTCGCGGCCGTTCCCTCCGGTCACTTAAGGCAGTGAAGGTTCGTGAATACAAAAACGTTATGAGAAATCGGCTAAGAGCATATAAACCAAGAGAATTAACTGAATTTTATATTTATTGGCCATGTGATTGCCATTTTTGATTAAAAACATTTCAAAATATAAGTAAAGATATCGGTTACTCTTATGTGTCTTGAATAGTGGGCGACTGAAGTCACTTCCATCGCATCTAGGCGAAGTGGGGGGTCATATTTAAGCAGATAACGAAAGACTTATACAATAATTCATAGACAGAATCTCTCCACATATTTACAATTGAATAGCAGGTGTTAAATTCGTTAAGTGCATATTATATATGCAAGACCGTTCAGTATCAAAGTCGTATTAGAAGTTATATAAAACATTGTGATATGTTAAGAGATGTTTAAAAATGGAAAGAGATATTAAGAGATATTAAGAGATATTAAGAGATGTTGAAGGACGATTTAAAACAATTTGAATTGAATGAAGGGCGTATTGGGGAGTAACTCGAAGAAGAGCCGACATCTCATAACACCGTATTCACGCTGCGTCGCCTCCGGCTCCTTGGTCCGGCCGAAGCAGGAAGATGTGGTTTCGAAGAAGAAGATTCAGTAGCAGGGAAGCCTAATCAGCCGGACAACCTTGCACTGCCTAACCGCGTCGCGGCCACTCCCTCCGGTCGTTTAAGGCAGTGAAGGTTCGTGAATACAAGAACGTTATGCGAAACTCTTGAAGAGACAATAATTCAATAACAAGTATAATTCTCCATCAGAAGGGTCGATGAATTTTGACAATTCCAATTAAACCAACAATAATTACTATCGCTGCTGTTTCTGGAGGTGGAAAGACCTCTGTAACAAACCAATTGAACCAGGAACTTTCAAATTGCACTGCACTCTACTTTGATGACTATGACTTCAAGGAAAGCCCTAAGGACATTATTGAATGGGTAAACAATGGGGCCGATTATAATGAATGGGATCTTGCTCCATTGATTCAAGATATAAATTCAGTACTTTCAAAGGAAGAACAAATTGATTTTATTATAGTGGATTATCCATTTGCATATTTGAATGATGGAATGAAAGAGTTGATTGATCTTACGATATATATTGATACACCATTAGATATTGCAATGGCAAGACGAATTGTAAGAGATTACTCAGAAAAACCAAATGCTATAAGAAACGATCTTATAAACTATTTAACTAACGGAAGAACAGGATATATAGAAATGATTAGATCAGTAAAACCAAATTCAAACATAATAATTGACGGAAAACTAACTGTAAGAGAAATTACAAACAAGATAATAGAAGAAATAAGAACAAGAATCTTGTGAGTATTACAAAGATGTCAAGAGCTTCGCATAACACCGTATTCACGCTGCGTCGCTATCGCTCCTTGGTCCGGCCGAAGCAGAAGAAGCATATTCGATTGGAGTATATCAGTAGCAGGGAAGTCTAATCAGCCGGACAACCTTGCACTGCCTAACCGCGTCGCGGCCACTCCCTTTGGTCGTTTAAGGCAGTGAAGGTTCGTGAATACAAAAACGTTATAGGAAATCGCAGAAAGGCAAATTAAAGATTAATACAACAGATGAGGTGATTTACATCGGTTATATCATGGAACTGAGAAAGAAATTCGGCAGTCAACCGTTGATTATGGTTGGATCTTGTGTATTAGTCTTTAATGAATCAGGACATTTATTGCTCCAGAAACGATCGGATAGTTACGATTGGGGAACCATTGGAGGAGCGCTTGAATTAGGTGAATCTTTAGAAGAGGCGGCTGCCAGAGAATTATATGAAGAAGCTGGATTAAGGGCTAAATCATTTAAGTTGATTTCAATGCTTTCAGGTTCGGATATGTACTACAAATATCCACATGGAGATGAGATCTATAATGTAATGGCAGTATATGAAGCAGTTGATATTGAAGGACAAGCAATGGTAAATGATGATGAGGGAATGGAATTGAAATATTTTAAACTGGAAGAACCCATAGAGAATATAAACCCTGTAACAAAACTAGTATTAGAAAAAACGGGCTATATAAAAGAATGGTAGAAAGAATAAAGGGACTTGTAAGTTGTTCAAAGAGGTCTGCGACATCCTATAACACCGTATTCACGCTGCGTCGCTATCGCTCCTTGGTCCGGCCGAAGTAGGAAGAAGAGGTTCCGAAGAAGATGATTCAGTGGCAGGGAAGCTAATTCAGCCGGACAACCCTGCACTGCCTAACCGCGTCGCGGCCACTCCCTCCGGTCGTTTAAGGCAGTGAGGGTTCGTGAATACAAGAACGTTATACGACAGATTTAACAAATATATATTTGAAAGATATGAGGGCAAGTTCAATGAAGAAAAAACAGAATATTAGAGAAATTATCTACGTTAGCGGAAACGAAGCAGAGAATAAATGCTTTTATTCATATGGTATTGAATTTCATGAATTTATGGCTTGTATGAATAATAGACCTGAAAACTTAATTTTACTTAAACATGATTTTGATAATGCCGAGTGGAATCAGCTATCTCGATTTGATTATGTAACATCTCAAAGAATCGATGAATTAATTAATGATTACGTATATGGGTATGGAGATTTTTGCTGGGTAGATTTTAATATAGAAGAAGATCTGGATCAATTAACTAACTTACAAATAGCTGAATTATTATTTTTCGGTCATCTTGCAAAACCATTGCATGAGATACCAAAGGTAAGATTTTCCTATTACGCTCATGATGATGGTTGGTTTAACAAACTCTATGTAACAAATATAGAGGAATATGAAATGATGATATCAAAAGTAATTGAATTCAAATTAGAGAAATTGACTAGAAGGACGTTTATTAATATTCCAAGAGATATTTCAAGGGTACTATTGGAATTAACAGAGAAAGGTTTATTTATTAATTTATCAAAGATTAGAAAAGATAATGATATTATTCAAATACCAATAACTGAAGTTGGACATTATCGAGAAATGGATAGCGTTTATGATTTAAAGGATAAAATCACAGAATATAAGATGTGGTTACATTATTCAAAGAATTCGTGGAAGCTTATTCAAGAAGGTTAAATCCGTCGTATAACACCGTATTCACGCTGCGTCGCCTCCGGCTCCTTGGTCCGGACCGAAGCAGGAAGAAGCGGATTCGATTGAAGTATATCAGTGGCAGGGAAGCCAATTCAGCCGGACAACCTTGCACAGCCTAACCGCGTCGCGGCCGTTCCCTTCGGTCACTTAAGGCAGTGAAGGTTCGTGAATACAAGAACGTTATAAGAAATCCCCGCAAAGATTGTAAAGTGAATTCTTAATAAAAGTGGTCTTGAACCCAATGTATAGGTGAGGATCAGGAGCGTATATAAGATCAAATGCGTATATGAAGATCAAGAGCGTATGTAAGATCAAAACGTATATGAAGATCAAGAGCGTATGTAAGATCAAGAGCGTATGTAAGATCAAGAGCGTATGTAAGATCAAGAGCGTATGTAAGATCAAGAGCGTATGTAAGTTCAAAAACGTATGTAAGATCAAAAACGTATATGAAGATTAAGAGCGTATGTAAGATCAAAAGCATATGGAAAATCAAGAGCGTATGTAAGATCAAAAACGTATATGAAGATCAAGAGCGTATGTAAGATCAAAAGCGTATATAGATCAAGAACATATTTGAAAGTGTCACAAGAAGGCGGGGACATCTTATAACACCGTATTCACGCTGCGTCGCCTCCGGCTCCTTGGTCCGGGCCGAAGCAGAAGAAGTGGTTTCGAAGAAGTAAATTCAGTAGCAGGGAAGCCAATTCAGCCGGACAACCTTGCACTGCCTAACCGCGTCGCGGCCGTTCCCTTCGGTCACTTAAGGCAGTGAAGGTTCGTGAATACAAAAACGTTATAAGAAATCCCCGCAAAGATTAGAAAACCTCGAAAGAAAGGATGTGCATAAATTATTAATGTTCAAGATTTTTTGAAACAAATTACTGAATTTATAGCGAATGATGAATTTCATTATATTGATGATCTTATACATTCTCTTGAAATAGATGAACAACTATCAATCCATTCAATTCTTGATCGGGAAACATTAAAGTATTTGACAGAGAATATAGACAAATTGAAGATAAACGATTCCGTTAAAGAGCATATTCTTTGGTCATTTTACAGTGAAATGGAATGGACAGATGAATTATTGGTTACCTTGATTGAAGTGTATTCAGTGGATAGATATATAGCTGTTGAGAGTATAATTGTAAATGCTATAAAAAGCGATGTGATTCAAAACAGTCAGATCGACAAAATTATAAAATCATTTGAGAATAAAGAAATACCGAAACAATTGTATTTGAGAACCATAAGAATGAAACTAAAGGACGAGCAGATATTATCACAGACAGAGCTTAAAACCCTTTTAGATTTTAGAGGATATGAATTAATAGAAAAAGCCCTTGATAAAGAGCTTATAACCGGTAAAGGGATAGAACTTATTGAAAATCCTAAGCCAGGGGAAAAGGATAGAAAATGGAAAGAAAGACTATATAGAAAGTCAAAAAGTAATATAAAACAAGAGTTTTGAGTAAGGCTTCGAGGGCGGGGACATCTTATAACAAAGTATTCACGCAGCGTCGCCTCCGGCTCCTTGGTCCGGACCGAAGTAGGAATAGAACGGCTATAAGGAAGCCGTTTAAGTTGCATGGAAGCCTATTCAGCCGGACAACCTTGCACAGCCTAACCGCGTCGCGGCCGTTCCCTTCGGTCACTTAAGGCAGTGAAGGTTCGTGAATACAAAAACGTTATCAGAAATCGTCGAAGATCTAAGAAAAGGGGACAAATTTATGAACCGTATTCTTATTTTAGGTTCTGGTGGTTCAGGAAAATCAACCCTATCACAAAGATTAAGTAATATACTCAATCTTCCAGTCGTTCATTTAGACCGGTATTTTTGGAAGGCAAATTGGGTGCCAACTCCCAATGAAGAATGGGACCAAATTGTTGAAAATTTCACAACTGAAAAAGAATGGATTATTGATGGAAATTACTCAAGAACTATGGATACCAGGATAAAGCATGCTGATCTAATTATTTATTTAGACATGTCGAAGTGGCTATGTTTGTATCGAGTACTCAAACGAAGAGTGATGTATCATAAGAAAACTAGACCTGATATGAACGAGGCGTGTCAAGAAAAATTAGATTGGGAATTTTTTAAATGGATTTGGAATTATAGAAAAAGAAGTAGAATGAAAACGATAACTAAACTTGAACAAATTAAAAACGAAAAACAAATTATAATATTGAAGAATAGAAAAGAAGTAAGGGAATTAATAAATAAATTAGAGAGTACGAAAGGATTTTGAAGGTGAACTCAAGAAGTCGACGACATCTGATAACACCGTATTCACGCTGCGTCGCCTCCGGCTCCTTGGTCCGGACCGAAGCTGGAAGAGAACGACTATAATGAAGCCGTTCTAGTAGCAAGGAAGCGAATTCAGCCGGACAACCTTGCACTGCCTAACTGCGTCGCGGCCACTCCCTACGGTCGTTTAAGGCAGTGAAGGTTCGTGAATACAAAAACGTTATAGGAAATTCCGGCAAGATCATAAAGGAGAAGTTTCATGAATATCAGTTTTAAACTTTTAGATGTTAAACGTGATGAAATTCCTTATGATCTGCTGTTACTTGCAGATCCATCTAAGATATTAATCGATGAGTATATCAATAAGGGGTTTTGTTATTTAGCCTTTAATGGAATGGAAATAGTTGGACAATTCGTATTAATACAAAGTTATACAAAAACCTATGAGATAGTAAATATATCAGTTAAAGAAGAACATCAGGGTAAAGGGATTGGTAAGCAATTAATAGAAAAGGCAATAGATCAAGCCAGGAAACTAAAAGGTAATATAATTGAAGTTGGTACTGCAAATACAAGTATATATCAATTAATATTCTATCAGAAATGCGGATTTAGAATTGTAGGAATTGATAAAGATTTTTTTATAAGAAAATATGAAGAAGAAATATATGAGAATGGAATACAATGTAAAGACATGATAAGACTGAGTAAAGAACTTTGAGAGTAGATTCAAGAAGGCCGGAACATCCTATAACACCGTATTCACGCTGCGTCGCCTCCGGCTCCTTGGTCCGGACCGAAGCTGGAAGAGAACGGCTATAATGAAGCCGTTCTAGTAGCAGGGAAGCAAATTCAGCCGGACAACCTTGCACTGCCTAACCGCGTCGCGGCCACTCCCTCCGGTCGTTTAAGGCAGTGAAGGTTCGTGAATACAAAAACGTTATAGGAAATCAGCGTAAAGCGTAAATCAATACAATATCAATTCAATTAGGAGTCACAATATGTCTCGTTTATTGACTGTTAGTAGAATAAAAACAAAAATTCAAAATACTGAAGTCACAACAGTAGTTTTAAGTCAAAAAGATATTAAGATCAAAGTCAGAGAAGAACTTGGTCATGTGCTTTTGGTTGATGCAAATGACTGTTCTGAAATGTTTTTATTAGCTAGTTTATTTGAGCACGCTATGCGAACACACGATATACTTTATTTTAGACGTGAAGATGATTTAAGTTGTGATTTATTTGTTTTCAATGGTGCAATCACACCATTAAATCAAAAACATTTAAGGGAAATCAAATCATCTATTAAGTACACTAAACCAGAAACTTATAATATCAAATTGTTAGATTCACATGATGAATCGATATGGGATACTTGGCAACGATGGAAATACGATGAGCAATTAAGAGTTAAAGCGAGTAAGGATCTCGCCATTATTAATTCTTCACAGCTTGGATTTGAATTATTAGTTCAAAACTGTGCATACCTTGCAAGTTCTTATTCGGGGCATTCACATTTTGACTGGCACTCAACAAAGAAATCTATAGAACTAATTATAAGAAATATAGAACGTAACAAATAAATAAGATATCTTGAAAGAAATTCGAAGATGACGCTGACATCCTATAACACCGTATTCACGCTGCGTCGCCTCCGGCTCCTTGGTCCGGACCGAAGCAGGAATAGAACGGCTATAATTAAGCCGTTCTAGTAGCAGGGAAGCCAATTCAGCCGGACAACCTTGCACTGCCTAACCGCGTCGCGGCCACTCCCTCCGGTCGTTTAAGGCAGTGAAGGTTCGTGAATACAAAAACGTTATACGACAGACCGAAGCCAGTAATATATTTAAGATCCAAATCATTATTACTTGAGGTGATGTGAAATTGTCTCTTCGTTTGCAAAGTGCTGAAAACTCTGATCTGAAAATATTGGCTGAAATGAACAAGCAGCTAATTGAAGATGAGAACAGTTCAAACCCAATGGGAATGCAGGAATTAGAGCAAAGAATGTCTGACTTTCTTAAAGACTCTTGGGAAATTGATTTAATCATGAATGATACGGTCATAATTGGATATGCGTTATATCAATATCAAAATGTACAAGGCAAAGAAGATGACAAACAAGTATATATAAGACAATATTTTATAAGGCGAGAATTTCGTAATATGGGATATGGAATTGCTGGAATAGAATTATTGAAGAAGACACGCTTTACTGACTTAACCAAGATTGAAATCGATGTATTAGAATCGAATCCCAAAGGACAAAGATTTTGGGAGAAAGTAGGATTTAAACGATATCCTGAATCCGTGATGCCTTCGTTGCGGTCTCTACTAGGATCTCCGAATTATGGAAAACGAGTTTTGAAATTTAGTCTATTCCGTCATTCA
>NZ_JAATHD010000046.1 GCF_011947265.1 Paenibacillus sp. HB172176 | reverse complement strand
TAAGCGCTGAAAGCATCTAAGCGTGAAGCCCCCCTCAAGATGAGATTTCCCAGTATGTAAGACCCCTTGAAGACGACGAGGTTGATAGGTTCGGGGTGGAAGCGCGGCAACGTGTGGAGCTGACGAATACTAATCGGTCGAGGGCTTATCCTAAAGCAACACAAGCTAAAGCGTAACAGCAACTTTCGTATCCAGTTTTCAAGGCGCAAACACGCTTTGAAAAGCAATGGTTGGGTCTTTTGCTGGAGTCATCCAGTAAGTAACTCGTCCGCAAAAACACCTGTTTGGTGGTGATGGCGGAGGGGAACCACGCGTTCCCATACCGAACACGACTGTTAAGCCCTCCAGCGCCGATGGTACTTGGACCGCAGGGTCCTGGGAGAGTAGGACGTCGCCAAGCAAAAAAAGTCTACCGTAGATTACGGTAGGCTTTTTTTGTGCTTGAAGACGTTCCTCTCCCGATGGGAGAGTGTCCGAACCCTTGATCGAAGCCAATCGGAGAAGCAGGCCCGGCCTTAGGGGAAGGTTCAGACGCCGACCGGCGTAGAGAGAGCTTTGAAGCGGATTCGTTGCCGGTGCGGAATGGACGTCGCCAAGCGAGAAGAGCCTGTTGCAGATACCTGCAGCAGGCTTTTTTGCGCTTAATTGCCCAATGAAGAGAGGGGGACGGTGGGTGTACATGTGTAATGTATAGATATACTGGAATAACTCCCTTATATGTGTCTGAGCTATCTCCTAGCAGCAATTAAAGTGGAAAATCTCCAGTATATAAGCTGCAGTCTCGAGAAAAAGCGATGAATTCAAGAAATGTAATGGAGGATTTCCAGCATATCTGCAGATTTCCTCTCAATTGAAGAAATATACAGGAGAAAATCCTGCTTATTGATACAAAAGGTTGGCAGCTATTGTCTTTCGGAAGTATTTTTCTTACTAGAGGTTCCGCTTCCTTCATAGGCAGTGTCCGAACCTTCCATGAAAGCAATTTGGAGAAGCAGAATAAGCAAGATAAGCAGGAACATCATAAAGCATGAAATGTACGAGGAAAAAGCAGGTCCATCAAGGGAAGCAACTTCATCATCTGTGAGAAAAGTCCTGACAATTCATGTATTTTGCCATCTGTTAGTGCTAAATGATCAAAATTCCTGCTGAAAGATAAGTAAATTTGCTCTATATTGTATTTTTATAAAATTTGATAAAATAAATTGTGACAGAAATTTGAACTTGTGTTCACCATAGAATATTCATATAGTGCCAAGCAAAACAGAAAAAAGGCAAATTCGCACGAAAGTCGAAGACGCAAAGCCACGGGTCTAACGCAGCATAATGCCATGACAGCCGGGCCGCTCAAGCTTTGTTTGGTATTCTTTTTTTCTGGATACGGAGGTGAAAAGAATAGCGGCAAGCTTCTTGAATGATCAATCATCCATGGAATTTATGAATTAAATATGGAGGTGTTCGGGAAGGAGCACTCAGCGTATATCGCTGAAATACATCGGGCAAAGGGGGAACAAGCGGAGAGGAATTACAGATCTGCAGAGTAAGCTTATATATGATAAGAAGACAGTGAGGACTCTCACTGTCTTCTTTCTGCAATAAAAGCTATTCCTAAGAAGCGTTCAGTTTCTCCATATATGCCAAGAGTCTTATAATGAGAGTAAGCGCCTCGGCACGAGTTGCTGTATCGCTTGGGCCAAATCTATTATTCTCTTTCCCCTGGATTAGGCCGGCTTGAGCAGCAGCGGCAACCTCTTGCTGCGCCCAAGCAGGTATATCGCCCTGATCATCAAAACCGCTGGTCGAAGTGGATGAATGCGATAAATTTGCTGCCCGAGCAATAATAACGGCTAGCTGTGCACGCGTTAGTTGTCCGGCTGCCCGGAAGGTTTGATCCTCGAAGCCGCTCATAAGACCGATTGCAACTGCTCTTGCGATATAATCTTTGGCCCAATCAGGTATTTGCGAATTGTCACTGAATGCTGCACGACCCTCGCCCTCCAGGTTCAGCGCACGACTAATCATGACTGCGAATTCACCGCGTGTAACAATGTTGTCCGGATGGAAGGTGCCGTCAGAATAGCCAGTCACGATTCCTCTCTTAATCGCTTTCTCGATATCGATCTTTGCCCAATGATTCACAATATCAGAGAATGAAGGCAGATCACCTGGAAGCTCCGGCGACTCTTCGTTCGTTTCTTCCTCGGCCTCCTCCTCCGTTTCTTCACCCGCCACATTGTCTCCCGGATTTACCGTTCCTGTTCCATCTCCTAATTCATAGCCCGGAGGAGCTCCGACTTGGCCGTTTCCTCCTGGAACGCTTGGACTGGAGCCCGCGTACACAGCGGAGCTTTCGTCGAATAAGAACTGAATATTATAGTTATGGACATAATTGATCGCTGGCCAGTTGACATCCACCCACGCCGGAATTTTGGAAGAAAGCGACGACAGCGCGTAGGTAACGACTCGTGTATTGGCGTCTGGATTGCTGTTCGAAACGGAACCGCTGGAACCATTCAACGTGAGAGCGACAATCTCAGCGCTTTGCTTGAGCGTGAAGGATACGGTCTTGGTGTTGCCCGTCACTTGAACCAGCGCTGATCCGAATAGATATCCATCCATGATGGAGACGCTGTTCGTACCATCCTTCAGTACCTGGAACGGGATATAATAGCTTCCGTTCGCCGGGTAAACGGGATTTAACACACCTGGCGTTCCATTGCCCGGAGTGCCAGAATCCCCTTCAATGACAGCATCTTTGAAAGCATCGAATGCCGATTGAAGGGCTTGCAAGGCCGAATTGGAATCTTCTTCAGCGGCATCTGTATGAACAGCTTCTTGAGATGCTGCTGCTAATGCCTCTTGCAGTGCTGCCTTGCTTCCAACAGGATATTGTCCAGTTGCTGAACCCTCCTCTGCGCCTTGCAGGAAGCTGCCAGCCTCCTTGATTAAAGCATAGAGCGCAGAGTTATCTACATTATTCAAATTCAATCGAATATCATGCGTCCGATCATAGTTTTGTGACGGCACAACGGTTCTTACCTTGGCATCCAGCAAGGCAGAAAGATCATTAACTGTAAAGCTCACCCTTCTCTGATCGGATGAAGTGTCTTCACTGAGCGTTTCCGCTTCCAGGTATTCATCGTTTACTTTTGTTTTGAACTCGGGAACGGTAGAGCTGTCCTTCAAGATGAATGTAATGTGATAGGAGCCGTCTGTTTCTTGATTCATAATTGCTGGTCTGACAAAATAATTTTCCATAGTCGAAAAAGCATCGTTCGTCGCATGGGCAATTGTGAAATAGAAGGGCTGCCCGGCAGAATACTCGAATGCATCTATTGCTTCTTGCAGCTCTGTTGTCGCAGTCAGAATCTGAGGACGTGGAGCAGCCAGCCAATTTCCCGTCTCGGATGCGGATGCAATGGCCGCTTGCAGCAATGCTTTGGACTCCATTGTATATTGTCCGGCCTCTGAGCCAATTACGGCTTGATCGTATACATTCTGCGCTTCCGTAACCAACGCATTCAGCTCATCGAGATAAGCTTTGTTAAAGCTAATGTAAATTTCTCTTACGGGCTCGACAGGCGCGGGAAGCTCGGCCGGATATTTCAGCTTCCACAATCCCTGCCACAGCATATCGGTTTGAAGGTGGTTTTGATTGCCTGACCGTATATAGGTTTGGTAGACCTTGTTCGTGTCTGTCGTGCTTAGAGTAACGGGAACCGCTCTATTAGAGGTGTAATTCCCGAATGAGCCCGTAGTTGCGTTAATGCTGACTTGCTGGATGGTCTGCGGGCCGAATTCCAGATCATCATTCGGATCGTCGATGAAGGTAATATTCGCATAGGCCTCATAGTAAGGAGCTGATTTTTTCTGCAGTATAACGGCCGTGGGACTAATCTCGTCCGCATATTCCGAGATTTGAGCATCGGGCCCTATGGAATCCAGAATGAGAATATCGACATTGGAAGCGACGAATTGCTGCTTCGCAATGTCCACCCAGTCATAGGCAGAATGGATTTGATCGTACATCTCATTAACAACAGTCTGGGAGGCGCTCGCATCGTCCACGATACTTTGGGCATCATTGATACTTGCCCGAACCTTCTGGGTCAGACCTGAGATTGGACGAGTGGAGGTGTCCACAGGATACTCTCCATGGGAAATGGCGGCTTCACTTGGTTTGGCAGGACCTCCGCTCTCCGTTTCACCGCCATCCTTTGCAGTTAATAACCATTGCTCCGCAACCGTTATCCATTGGGAGAGCCGAGATTTGTCGACAACAATAAGCTTGGCTTCATAGGATTTAATCGCTTGATCAAGCAGGGTATAAGCGGCCGACAAAATGCTCGGATTGTCAGGAGAATCGTTGACAATGGATTCTGCCAACAGGAGTTGATTATAGAGAGTCGTTCTGGAACCTTCCGGATAGAATCCGTCTCCCGTTCCCTCGCTTGTGCTCGCATATACGCTATGTCCGACAGTTAATCGTTCCTGGAATTGTTCAAGAGTCACTTCTGTATCAGCAGAATTGTCTTCTTCCTCCTCTTCTCCTGGAGGCGTTAGATCAATGCCGGATAGCGACAGCTCTAACTGTGCGTTATACCAGTGATTATATAGGATCGGCAATCCATATATATTGTCCTCGTCATGAATATGCATCAGTATGTCTTGCTTTGTCCATACGTCTTCGATAGGCAATTGTATGATGACATGATCGGGATCTTCCGCATCGCGTACGCTTGCTTCGGTATATCCTTCGATGCCCGTGACGGACTCGACGGAGCCAGCCTCTGTAATGACCGCTTTAACAGAGCCGGGATTACGCGAGCCGAAGTAGGCAAAGGTGGAAAAATCGCTTTTCTTGATCTCATGCTCGAATACGGCATGACCGTCTGCGATGATTAATTTTCCAGTATTGGCTGTCATGAAGGCATTCGCAGCCGAAGTTTCTGAAGTTCCATCCTTCACGTATCGGAATGGAATCGAATATTCACCGTCAGGTACAACAGTAGAGGTCTCAGCCTCTGCAGAGACCTCTCCCATATACAGGTTCGCGAATAATAGTGCGAACGCAATCAGTATTGAAAAAAATCTATTAATCGTAGCCGTCAATGTCATTACTCCCTTTATCCTTTTTTCAATAAATGAGGGTGTTCGTATACTTGGAAAGGAAGCGGACAATGTGACATTGCCGCTTCCTTCGTTTTCCATTATTGTTGTGGCTCAAATGCCTATGTCCAAACCAGCGTCAAATCATACCAGGTATTGTGGAACCCGCCGACAACGACATGAAGGGATAACGGAATGTCGGCCGAGGTGCTTCCCGGGAATACGAAGGTTGTCAGATTGGTGCCGGAATCATAGGAACCATAGTAGATCGTGCTTCCGACCTCAAGCTCGGGGAAGTAGTCGCCGGTCAAGGTAATGGTCACCTGTCCGCTGTCAATGGAGGCATCTCCTGCAATAAAGGAGCTCGAATGGGAATCATAGGCACCGTCATAATAGAATTCGTAGCTTTGCGTTGCGGCGAATACAGATGCTGCCATCGCCATAAATAGAGCCATAACAAGTACAGTCAATGATAATGATTTCTTCATCGTTTTCATTTCAACAACACTCCTTCAAATCTTCAAATTTGATCTTGCCTCATTGGATTGGGCGGGCAGAGCCGCAAAAGCAACTATGTGATAAGTCCGGATGCTCTTGATGTTGTTTATTCAAATAGCAAAGCTTCCTCCTTTCATGCAATGGTAGAGTCGGTGGACAGAGGCCTTCTCAGTTAATGATTATCATTCTCAATTGATGATCAAAAAAAATAACTGCCTCTTTATTTGCCGTGCACAGCAAATGAACGTCAACCCATTCTCCAATGGATGTTACGTGACAAATTGTAAGCATTGAATGTGAACGGAGCATGAACTTTACATTACAAATTCAAGTGGGGGCTCAGCCCGCTGCTGCTGTGATAACTGTAATATGAAATTCATGCTCCGTTCACAATCCCGAAGTAAACTTCACGATAAGAAGTGATTGATAATGACTCTCAATGAGTTTGCTGAAGCAAGTCGGGGAAGAACAAAATTGGAGGTAAGGAGATTGGGAGTGATCAGTCATCGCAGACCATGCTGCAACGCTCTTGCGGTTGCATTATTTTTGAGCGCGATCTTGCTTGGAGGCTGCCAAGGAGCGGTCAGCGAGGAGGAATGGAGCGGAAGCGGCATCATCATCACGGATTCTGCTCATCGTCAAATCAAGCTGAAAGAAATTCCAGAACGCATCGTAGCATTAGGCAATGGCGAGGCTGACATTATCTATGCGCTTGGCGGAGAATTATCAGGCAGGCCGGAGGAAAACGAAGGTTTTACTGTTGAGGCTGCCAAGGATGTGCCGGTTGTCGGTTCCGTGCATACCGTCGATCTGGAGAAAATCGCCATGCTGCATCCGGATGTGGTGCTCGGAAATTATCCGATTAACAGTAAAGATGCGGCTTCTCTTGAGGGCATCGGCACACAAATCATATTAACGGAGGCTAATTCTATTGCTGATATCCAGAAGCAAATTGCGCTCTTCGGAGAACTGCTGGGCAAGGAGGGTGCGGCAGCGGAGTGGAACGCAAAGATTGATTCCGAACTGGCCGAAGTGAAAGCGGCATACCCGCAGCAAGCGAAGAAGGTATTAATTGTATACGGAGCGCCAGGCACTTATCTTGCGGCTCTTCCTAATTCGTTAGCCGGTAATCTACTCGAGACGGCTGGCGGCACGAATGTGGCTGCCCAGTTCCCCAGACTGCAGAGTTACCCGCAATATGCGCAGTTGAATACAGAACGTGTGGTCGAGGCGGATCCCGATGTCGTGCTTATTATGACGCATGCCGATTCGGATGAAGTGAAGGACGGTTTCACCAAGGAGATGGAAAGCAATCCTGCATGGAATTCCCTGTCTGCTGTTCGCAATGGACAAATACATGTGTTGCCGCCAGCTCTGTTCGGCACGAATCCGGGCACTCGCGTCATTGATGCGGTGAAGCTGCTTGGGGAGTTGCTCAAGGAATGAATATCAGTGTCCGAAAAAGGCGGAGGCGTATTCTGGCTTTAGCATCCATTCCCTTGCTCCTAGTTGCTCTGCTATATGGAACGGGAAGCGGCTCTGTCGCAATAGGTTTGATGAATATTTGGCGGAGCTTGCTTCATCGAGGCGAAATGCCGTACGACACCATACTATGGGAGCTCCGAATACCGCGCGTTCTTATCGGTCTGCTTGTAGGCGCTTGTCTTGCAGCTTCCGGAGCGTTATTGCAAGGGGTGATGCGCAATCCGCTCGCCGATCCCGGCATAATAGGCGTATCCGCCGGCGGCGGGGCAGCGGCTGTCATCGCACTTGTTTTGTTTCCTCAGATGGCATATCTACTTCCTGGATTTGCTTTCGCGGGAGCGTTGCTGTCGTCGCTCCTCATCTATCTGCTGTCCTGGGACAGCGGCAGTTCGCCGGTCAGGATTGTGCTTGCAGGCATCGCAATTAATGCTTTGCTGGGCGGGGTGATGAATGCGATTATGGTGCTGAATCCCGATCGAATCCAGAATGTCATTCCCTGGTTGTCCGGCGGGCTGAGCGGGAGAAGTTGGCCGCATCTTGGCTTCATGCTGCCCTATGCGGCGGTGGGGCTGGCGCTTGTTCCTTTTGCGGCGCGTACGGTTAATCTTTTGATGCTCGGCGATCAATCGGCGGCGGCGCTTGGCCAGCATGTGGAGCGTCAACGCTTTCTTGTCATATCGCTAGCCTCGCTGCTTGCGGGAGCGGCGGTAAGCGTTGCGGGACTCGTCGGCTTTGTCGGCTTGATTGTTCCCCACGCGATTCGTCTCCTGATTGGAGAGGACCAGCGGTTCTTGCTTCCGTATGCCATGGTTGGAGGGGCCGTTCTGATGGTCGTTGCGGATACAGCAGCGAGAACCTGGTTCGATCCCATTGAACTGCCGGCTGGAATTCTGCTTGCATGTATCGGGGCGCCGTTCTTTCTTATTTTGCTGAAGCGAAGAAGGTTGGCGAGATAGGAATGAGTGACACTCAAAAAATGTTCTGAAAAACGGTTATCACAATCCAAGGAGGAATTATCAATGGTTATTGTTACGAATGTATCCCAAATTACGAAGGGAAACGGGGTTAAGCTGATTGAACGTTTCAATCGTATCGGCAAGGTTGAGGGCATGAAGGGATTTCTTGGGCTGGAGGTTATGCTGACAGAGAATACGAAGGAATATGATGAAGTTACGGTCAGCACCAGATGGGAGAGCAAGGAGGATTTCCACGGATGGACGCGAAGCGAAGCGTTCAGAGAGTCGCATTCTCATCGTGAGACGCCGGATTATATGATCTCGAACAAGATTGCTTTCTATCAAGTGAAGATTGTTCGTCAGCCTCTTTCAGGAGCAGAAGAACCGGCGCAGGTTCAAAGCGTGTAACAGACCTCTTCTTCAGGGCTTTTGAGAGATCTCCCATGATCTCTTGAAGCTCTTTTTTTCAGAGATGTATTGACATAATAGGTAAATGATTGATAGCATATTAATTGATAATAATTATCATTATCATAAAATGAAGTGAACATAAAGCTATTTTTATATGGAAAGGAAGAGCATGAAATGAAATGGAAGGCGTTGATCTGCTGCGCGATTGCGGTCTTCTGGATGGGCGTCTCATTGGGGCATGATTCTGCTTATGCGGCGAAGATGCCTCAGGACGGCGAGTACTCGGCTGATTATTTGATTCTGCAAGCGGAGAATGACTCGGTGTCGATGGCAAATGATTATTGGGAGAAGCCCGCTTCAGTCATTATTGATAAAGGCATTGCAACGATACGCTTAACGATTAATCACAGTAAATGGGTGACTGCTTTCAAGGTGCCGGCGGGAAGCGGGTATAGGGATACGTCGATCATTGTAACGAATAAGCAAGCGGATACGAGGCTGGTGGAATTCAAGGCTTCAATTGCAGAGCCAATCGTTTCGAAAATTCATGTCACGGTCCCGGATATCGACTATGATCATGATTACACGATTCGTCTCGTGTTCGATCTGGACAGCTTTGCTGCCGTCAAAGGGAGTTCGGGCGAAGGAGGGGAAGCGGGATCTCCGACTGCACAGTCAAGTCCCGCGCCAAGTGTTCAGCCGAGCCCAAGCTTGGGCGCGTCGCAGGCGACATCGTCGGCCCCGGCATCGACAGAGACAGAGGCGCCGCGCCCCACTCCGGATGCCGCGGCTTCTAACGCGGAGAGTCAAGCTCCGACAGCGAAGAGTCAAGCGCTGGAAGCAGCCCCATCGTCGGCGCCAACCGACAAGCCGACATCCGAAGAGGGCGAGGAGCCTTCGTCGACAGCGGCATCACCTTCCGCGAAGACGATCGATGCCGCATCGGCCGGGCGCTCTCAGGCGGAAGCCTCCGGAACGGATGAACGGTCCGCGAACAGCGCTGCTCCATCAACCGAATCGTCAGAGCCAAACAATCAGGCTAAGACGAATACGGGCGCTTCAACCTCGTCAACAGAGCGAGGTGATGCTGCTGTCGAGACGGCGAAGCAAGGCTCTGATGCCGCCGCTGTTCAAACGATCGCGTCAGGTCTGGACGCGGGGAAGCCGCAAAGCGAAGATTCTTCTAGTCGCATGAATGTATGGACGCCGATTATAGCTGCTCTCATTCTGATCGTCGGAGCTTTTTTCATCTGGAAGAGAAGAAGGGAAAATCCTTCAGAATAAGTGAGGAGATTGCAGAGAAATGATGAAACTCAGGAACAGAATGATAAAGCTGTTCGCTCTCGGGCTATTATTAGCGATCCTGGCGGGCTGCGGCGAGGGGAATTGGAATGAAGTCGCCAATCATTCAGCTGAAACATCGGTTGCGGCATCGAGTGAGACGTCGAATGAAAGCGAACCTGTCCCGGCGGAAAATCAAAGGATTGTGTCGACGACCGTTGCGGTAACGCAAATTATGGATCGGCTCGACATTGATTTGGTAGGCGTGCCGAAGAGCGTCAAGACTCTTCCGGCAAGATATGACCAAGCGGTCAAGGTCGGCAATCCGATGAGCCCGGACATGGAGCTTGTGAAGTCGCTTCAGCCGACCGAGGTGCTCTCTGTCACAACCTTGCAATACGAGCTCGAGCCGGTGTTTAAGCAAGCGAAGGTGAACGCTGAATTTCTGGATTTAACCAGCTTGGAGAGCATGCAGAAAGAAATATTGAAGCTCGGCGAGAAATTCGATCGTCAAGAGCAGGCCAAGCAGCTTGTGGAGGAATATGAGCAAGCGCTGAAGGAGCTTCAGCAAGCGACGGCGGGCAAGGAGAAGCCGACGGTTCTCATTCTGCTCGGCGTGCCTGGCAGCTATTTGGTCGCGACGGAGCATTCCTATATCGGAGATTTGGTTCGGTTGGCGGGCGGCGTTAATATCGTGCAGGGCGAGAAGGTTGAATATTTGGCCTCCAATACGGAATATCTTCACCAATCGAACCCCGATGTGATTTTGAGGGCGGCTCACGGCATGCCGGAGGAGGTTGTGAAGATGTTCGACGAGGAGTTCAGGAAGAATGATATCTGGCATCATTTCAAGGCTGTTCAGACGGGAAGGGTCTATGATCTGGAAGAGAGGTTATTCGGGACGACAGGCAATCTGGCTGTCAGCGAATCACTCAAAGCGCTGCTGCCCATGCTGTATCCCGACATTTCGTGAAGGACTGTGAAGCATGAAGAAAACGAGTGTATTTGTCATTACGGCTTTCCTATTAATTGGAACAGCGGTATTCTCCGCGATGACAGGCAGCATCAAGGTTACAGCCTGGGAGCTGGCGCAGGGCTTATGGGACGGCGTGGATGAACGGGTGGAAATTATAAAAGATTTGCGCTTCCCGCGCATTCTCGTTTCCATGCTGTCAGGCGCGGCGCTGGCTGTCGCCGGAGCGCTGCTGCAGGCGGTAATCAAGAATCCTTTGGCGGAGCCTGGCATTATCGGTATTTCCGCCGGAGCGGGATTCGTGTCGATTACGGTCGTGACCGTTTTCCCAATGCTCTACTTCTGGTCGCCGCTGTTCTCCGTAATCGGGGGTGCATTTGCCTGTTATCTCGTTTATTCGTTATCCTGGCGAGTAAGGCTGAATCCGCTTCGGCTGCTCTTGGTCGGGATTGCGGTAAATGCGGTCTTCACCGGTCTCGGGCAGCTCTACAATTATCGCGGCAGCTACGCGGTTACCAGCGTTAATCAGGCGATATCCTCTATCTTCACGATGAAGACCTGGGAGGATGTGTACATCCTGGCCTTATTCGGCGGAGCGGGACTTGCATTGGCTCTGCTGCTGGGCGTATGGTGCAATATGCTCGCCTTCGAGGATGAAACGGCTCGCAATCTCGGTTTGAAGGTGGTTCAGGCGCGACTGGCGATATCCGCGGTTGCCGTTCTGCTCGCATCCGTCGCGACGGCGATTGGCGGTTTGATTATGTTCGCCGGCCTGCTTGTGCCCCATGTGGGCAGAATGCTCGTCGGTACGAATTACAAGCTGCTGCTCCCCTTCTCGGCTCTCGGAGGGGCGCTGCTCATTCTGCTTGCGGATACGATTGGACGAACGGTGCTGGCGCCGACGGAAATTCCCGCTTCCATTATCATGACGGTGATCGGCGGACCTTTTCTTATTATGATGCTCAGAAGAAACGACAAGCTGGGCGCTTGACGGGATTGTGCGCGATGCAGGCGCTTCAGCTTGGCGAGAGAGGAGAATGAGGCGAGTTGAAGCAGGTGCTGATTACAGACGATGATTCCAATACGCGTTCCTTGCTGGGGCATTACATGACCAGGGAAGGCTTTCGCGTGCTGGAGGCTCAGAATGGACATGAAGCGATGAATGTGCTCGCTAAGCAAGGAATCGATCTCGCTATTTATGATGTCATGATGCCCGAGATGGACGGATATGCCTTAGTCGAATATACCCGAAGGAATTATGATATCCCGATTCTGCTGCTCACGGCATGCGATCAGCTCAGCGACAAGGAGAAGGGCTATTTGAGCGGGACGGATGATTATGTGACCAAGCCATTCGAGCTGTCCGAAATTTTGTTCCGCGTCAAAGCATTGTTTCGCCGTTATTCTTTCGCATCCAGCGATAAGATCAGATTGAACGAGCTCGTCATCGACCGCAAAAATTATGAAGTTACGGACGGAGACGAGGTGCTGTTGCTGCCGCTGAAGGAATTTGAGCTTCTCGCTCAGCTTGCCGAGTATCCGGGCAGGGTGTTTACGAGAGACGAACTGATCCGCATTATATGGGGGACGGATTACAATGGAGACGAGCGAACGGTGGATGTGCATATCAAGCGACTTCGCAAACGCTTTTCTTTCCAGGATAGAGGCTTCTCCATTCATACGATCAGAGGTATAGGCTACAAAATCGAGGTGTCCTCCCGATGAAAGCTTCGCTGTACATACGCGTGCTTATTATTATTCTATATACGATCGCGATCAGCGGAATGCTCGGCTATTATGCGGCAACGCTGTATTATCACTGGCATTTGAAGTCTCATAATGATGCCAAGCTGTTCCTCGCGGCCGAGACGATTCAGATGCATATTGAGAAATTTCCGAATGTAATGGGCGATTACCTGGGCAGCCTCGCCTATCTTGGTTATCAAGTCTACGTGTATGACGAGGCGGGCAATGAGATGTTCTATGGAAGGGATTTCGGGAAGAATGATCTTTCTTCCATCGTGAAGGAGCGGGTTTTGCGGGGAGAGACGTATCACGGCATTGCCGAATTTCCGAATCATCCCTTCTCAACCGGCTATTTCGATAATTTGACCAGCAATACGGTAGGCGTACAGGTTCAGGCGAGTGCCGAGCGGTACGCTCTTTTTCTGCGTCACGACAGCAGCATTTATTTCGATGAGCTTCGGATCTTCTTCCAACTCATGTTCGTGCTCAGCCTCTTGTTTTGCATCCCCTATTTTCTGTTCAGCGTACGATATATCGTCCAGCCTATTGTTCGCTTGATGGAGGCGGCGAAGCGTGTTGCCCAGGGGCAATATTCCTTGCAGCTGCCAACGAAACGGAAGGACGAAATCGGTCAGTTGGCTGTTCAATTTCAGAAAATGGGCGCGGCGCTTGAGCGGACGGATCGAGCCAAGAAGGAATTCGTGGCGAATGTGTCTCATGAGATTCAGTCTCCTCTAACCTCGATTCAAGGCTATGCGGATTCCTTGCTTCAGGAAGAGCTGCCATGGAAGGAGCGCATGCGTTATGCGGCGATTATCGGGCAGGAGACAAGACATCTTGCCGCCTTAAGTCGTCAATTATTGCTCTTGTCGACGCTAGAGCATGATGGCCGCCTGTCCGGGAAGCGAAGCATCCCTGTGCGGCAGCAGCTGAGGCAGGCTTTGCAGACGCTCGAATGGCAGTTGGCGGAGAAGGATATTGCAGTGAGAATTATTGTGCAGGATCAGTTGACCGTTGCCGGCGACGAGGTGCTGCTCATGCAGGTATGGTCGAATTTGTTATCGAATGCGGTGAAGCATATCCCAAGCGGCCGCTCCATAATTATTGAAGGAATGCAGGAAGAAGACTGCAGCGTAATCAGCATTCGAGACACGGGTGAGGGCATACCCGAGGAACAGCTTCCTTACATCTATGATCGTTTCTATCGGGGGGACGCAGCTCGTGAACGCAGAACGGGGAGCACGGGCTTGGGCTTGTCCATTGTCAAGCGAATCGTGCATATGCATGAGGGCTCGATACATGTTGTCAGCAAGCAAGGCAAGGGGACATCATTCACGGTGCGAATACCCTCCGGGCATTCGAGCAACGGAAAAGAAATTTAGCCATCGATTAACAAGCGTGTATCTGGAATGAATTTGTTTTGCAAGTGCGTCAATAGGGGTAAGCTAATGCTATACGCCTCCCACTCCAGAGTGTGCATATGAGAGCAACACAGCAGCAATGCAGAGGAATTGAAGATTTATTGCAATGTTCAGAAAATTTAAAGATTACCGCTTGACGTTTGATGAAATTTTTGTATAATGAAGTTAAAGTCAAAGAAAGTCAAAGTCAACACTTATTTCATTTCAATCTGTTCAATTTCAGGGAGGTTGGCGGTTTGCTTAATATTTCCGATCTCATTGAACAGCATTTGAAGCAGATGCTGGATGAAAGCGAAGGCGTTGTCGAGATTAGACGCAATGATCTAGCGGATAAATTCTCCTGTGTGCCATCCCAGATCAATTATGTAATCAGCACCAGATTTACGCTGGAGAAAGGATACATGGTTGAAAGCAAGCGCGGAGGCGGAGGCTATATTCGCATACAGCGCGTAGATCTTCCGGCGCTGAAGATGATTCAGTATCACATTGAGCAAACGATTGGCCAAAGCGTGGACCAGAGCACGGCTGAAGGCTTGATCTATCAGCTTGGCGAAGGCGGTCTCTTAACGAAGCGCGAAGCAAATTTGCTGCAGGCCGCGATTCATCGCGATACGATCGCTCTGAAGCTTCCCTATCGGGACGAGATGCGCGCCAGAATACTGACATCGATGCTCATTTCACTGCTGGTCAAATAAGACGACAGGGAGGGACCAGAGTTGTTTTGCCAAGAATGCGGCAAGAAGCCGGCTACTCTTCATTTCACGAAAATTATTAACGGCGAGAAGACGGAATTTCATATTTGCGAAGCTTGCGCAAGGGAGAAGGGCGAGGGCATACCCGGCGCTCCGAACAGCTTCTCCATCCACAGCTTGTTGTCGGGCTTGCTCGACTTTAACGCTATAGGCGGCAACGCCTCGAGCGGCATCGCGAATTCGTCCCTGCAATGCGAGGAATGCGGTTTAACCTATGCGCAATTCAGCAAGATCGGCCGATTCGGCTGCAGCTCTTGCTATAAGACGTTCGGAAATCGGCTTGATCCTCTGCTGAAACGGGTACATGGAAGTACGACCCATACAGGGAAGATCCCGAAACGATCCGGCGATCAGATTAAATGCAAGCGCGAAGTGGAACGATTAAGACGAGAGCTCCAGACTTATGTGGAGCAGGAGGAATTCGAGAATGCGGCGGAGCTTCGCGATCGAATCCGGGAGCTTGATCGTAAAATCAGCGAGATGTAATGAAAGAGGTTGTTCAAAAAGTCCACTTTTGATCACGAAGCATGCCAAGAAGTTTATTCGACATCGAATCTTGCACTCAGCCGAAACTTCCGTTACTCAGTTTCTAGCTTCATACAAGCTTCTCGGTGCTGAAAACCGGACTTTTTGAACACGTATTTAATAACGGAAGGGGTGAATCCGTTGACGAAACGAAGATATACGCAGGATGCGTTAAGCGAATGGATGAAGGGCGAAGGCCCGGATTCCGATGTGGTGATATCCAGCAGAGTTCGCGTTGCTCGAAATTTGCGTCACCAGCCGTTTCCGATGCTGGCTACCAATGAGCAGTCGGCGGAGGTGCTGGGCAAGCTTACCGATGTAAGCTTGGCCGGCAGGCTGGAGCCTTTCGGCAGCTTCGAGACGGTTCTGCTCTCCGATATTAGCGAGTTGGATAAGCGGGTGCTCGTGGAAAAGCATTTGATCAGTCCGAATCTTGCGAACGAGTCGCGAGCCGGCGCAGTTATTCTAAGCGAGAACGAAGCGGTCAGCATTATGATTAACGAAGAAGACCATTTGCGCATTCAATGTTTATATCCCGGTTTTCAAATCGGCGAGGCATGGGCGCTCGCAAGCGGAATTGACGATACATTTGAAGAAGCGGCCGACTATGCGTTCGATGAGAACCGCGGATATTTGACGGCATGTCCCACGAATGTGGGAACGGGAATTCGCGCATCGATTATGATGCATTTGCCGGCTCTGGTGCTGACCCAGCAGATTAATCGCATTCTGACGGCGGTGACGCAGGTAGGACTGACGGTAAGAGGCCTGTATGGAGAAGGAAGCGAGGCGCTCGGAAATTTGTTCCAAATCTCGAATCAGATTACGCTTGGCCAATCTGAATCGGAGATCATTGAAAATTTGCATGGCGTGGCGAAGCAAATTATCGAGCATGAGCGCTCGGCGCGGAAGCGGCTGCTGGAGGAGTCGCGCATGCGGATCGAGGATCGGGTAAGGCGATCTTACGGTATTCTGTCCCATGCGGTTATTATGGACTCCAAGGAAGCTGCGCAGCGATTGTCCGATATCCGGCTCGGTGCCGATCTCGGATTGCTCGAGGAAGTAACGCCGCAGATGCTCAATGAGCTGCTTGTAATGACTCAGCCTGGTTTTCTGCAACAAACCTTCGATGAGAAGATGAGTCCGGAGCAGCGGGATTATCGCAGGGCAGAGCTCATTCGCAAGCAATTAAGCGGTCAATTTGATCATGGGGGTGCAGGAATATGATGTTTGGAAGATTTACGGAACGCGCGCAGAAGGTGTTGGCACTTGCTCAAGAGGAGGCCGTGCGACTCGGCCATAACAATATTGGAACGGAGCATATTCTGCTCGGCTTGATTCGGGAAGGAGAGGGCATTGCGGCGAAGGCGCTGATCGGACTCGGTCTCGGTCTGGAGAAGATTCAGGACGAGGTGGAAGCCTTGATCGGCAGAGGGCAGGAACAGCCGAATAATATTGCTTACACGCCGAGAGCGAAGAAGGTTATCGAGCTGTCGATGGATGAAGCGAGAAAGCTCGGTCATACTTATGTCGGAACAGAGCATATTCTGCTGGGCCTTATTCGCGAGGGCGAAGGCGTTGCGGCTCGGGTGCTTAACAATCTGGGCATCTCGCTGAACAAGGCGCGTCAGCAAGTGCTGCAGCTGCTTGGCAGCAGCGAGGCTGTGTCGAGCAATCACGGCTCGCAGGCGAATGTCAGCACGCCGACATTGGATGGTCTCGCCAGGGATCTTACCGCTTACGCGAAGGAAGGCAATCTCGATCCGGTCATCGGCCGGAGCAAGGAAATCGAGCGCGTCATTCAAGTGCTCAGCCGCCGGACGAAGAACAATCCGGTTCTTATCGGGGAGCCAGGCGTCGGCAAGACGGCGATTGCGGAAGGACTTGCGCAGAAGATCATCAATAATGAAATTCCGGAGACGCTGCGCGACAAGCGCGTCATGACGCTCGATATGGGGTCGGTTGTCGCAGGAACGAAATATCGGGGCGAATTCGAGGATCGCTTGAAGAAAATCATGGATGAAATTCGTCAGGCCGGCAACATCATTCTGTTCATTGACGAGCTTCATACGCTTATCGGAGCAGGCGGAGCGGAAGGCGCGATTGACGCCTCCAACATCCTGAAGCCGGCGCTTGCCCGCGGCGAGCTGCAATGCATCGGAGCGACGACGCTGGATGAATATCGCAAATATATTGAGAAGGATGCCGCGCTGGAGCGCCGCTTCCAGCCGATTACGGTTGATCAGCCTTCGGTGGAGGAAGCGATTCAAATCCTGCATGGTTTGCGCGATCGTTACGAGGCGCATCACCGGGTGAAAATTACCGATGAATCCATCGTGCAAGCGGTGAAGCTGTCGGATCGTTATATTACGGATCGTTTCCTGCCGGATAAAGCGATCGACCTGATTGACGAGGCGAGCTCGAAGGTTAGGCTGAATTCCTACACCGTACCGCCAAACTTGAAGCAGCTCGAGAACCGTCTCGAGGATATCCGCAAGGAGAAGGATGCGGCTGTTCAAAGCCAGGAATTCGAGAAAGCCGCGGCGCTTCGCGATACGGAGCAGAAGATTCGCGAAGAGCTCGATGTGACGAAGAATCAGTGGAAGGAAAAGCAAGGCCGCACCGATTCAGAAGTAACGCCTGAGGATATCGCTCAGGTCGTGGCAAGCTGGACCGGCATTCCGGTCAGCAAGCTGGCGGAAGAGGAGACTGAGCGTCTCATGAAGATGGAATCCATTCTTCATGACCGCGTCATCGGTCAGGAGGAAGCGGTGAAATCCGTTTCCCGCGCCATCAGACGCGCCAGAGCGGGTCTTAAGGATCCGAAGCGTCCTATCGGCTCCTTCATCTTCCTCGGCCCGACCGGGGTCGGCAAGACGGAGCTTGCAAGAGCGCTCGCCGAATCGATGTTCGGCGACGAGAATGCCGTTATCCGCATCGATATGTCGGAATATATGGAGAAGCATTCGACTTCTCGTCTGGTCGGAGCGCCTCCGGGCTATGTCGGCTACGAGGAAGGCGGTCAGCTGACAGAGAAGGTTCGCCGCAAGCCGTATTCGGTCGTGCTGCTCGACGAAATCGAGAAGGCGCATCCGGAAGTGTTCAACATCCTTCTTCAAGTGCTTGAAGACGGCAGATTGACGGACTCCAAGGGCCGCGTGGTCGATTTCCGCAACACGCTGATCATTATGACATCCAATGTGGGAGCCGATCAGATCAAGAAGAATACGACGCTTGGCTTCACAGCGGTTCAAGACGCCGGCCGCGAATTTAATGTGATGAAGGATAAGGTAATGGCTGAGCTCAAGAAGAGCTTCCGTCCGGAGTTCTTGAACCGGATCGATGAGACGATTGTGTTCCATTCGCTGGGCGAGGAGCATATCGCTCAGATTGTGACGCTGATGTCCGACGAGCTTCGCAAGCGTCTGCGCGAGCAAGAGGTGGACTTCACGCTCACGGATGCGGCCAAGGCGTTCCTTGCGAAGGAAGGCTACGATCCGCAGTACGGCGCGAGACCGCTTCGCAGAGCGATTCAGAAGCATATCGAGGATCGCTTGTCCGAGGATCTGCTGATGGGCCTCATTCAGAAGGGCGACACCTTCGAGATCGACGAGAAGGACGGCGCGCTTGTGGTAGCGAAGACGGTGAAGAAGCCCGATCCTGCGCCGGAAGAATCGACGTCAAGCAAATCTTGATGTCAGCTCGACATAAAGGGAAGAGATACAAATAAATAAAGAAGTAAAGAAACCCCACCCCGCCAAATTATTAAATAATTTGGCGGTTTTTTTGACGTCAGAATTTATAAAATTTCGATAGGAATAACGCTTGCGCCGCCGGTAACGGACATTTTCGAGGCCCTCTAGCTGGTTTTAAAGGACATCCGCGACCGTTAAAATTCCCGTTAGGCGTGATTACGGCTTCTTACGGTCATTTGTGTCCGTTACGCTGCACGTCTTGGTTCAATGGCCACGCGCTTACGGATCCACAATGAATCGGCAGCCTTCCAAAAGTCTGTTAGAGCAGGTTGCTGTTTTCCAAGGACACCGTTAGGCGTTTTTCTTATAATGCGCGCCTAGCCAAGCTAGGCACAACTAGCCGGTGAAAGTCCGGTCGAGGTAAGAGCCAAGTCGCCTCGTAGCTGACAGGCAACTGGTGGAGAGATCCTAAGGTTGAAGCCCTGTGACA
>NZ_JAATHD010000045.1 GCF_011947265.1 Paenibacillus sp. HB172176 | reverse complement strand
TGTATGGTAGTGATTGTTCGACACCTTCACTTTACCAAATGAAGCGGTGTTTTTCTATGGCGTCAAGTCAACTAATCATTCGGCTTCAAACCTATGTCATGCCTACTGTAATGACCATTTTGACTCTGCGAAAGTTGAGTCTGTAAGTCGATTTTTTCGACTTACAGCTCACCTCACACTACTTTACGCCTCCGCAAGTCGACTTTTTCGACCTACAGCGCTCCGTACGCACCATTTCGCCTCTGCAAGTCGACTTTTTCGACTTACAGCTCACCTCACACTACTTTACGCCTCCGCAAGTCGACTTTTTCGACTTACAGCTCACCTCACACCACTTTACGCCTCCGCAAGTCGACTTTTTCGACTTACAGCTCACCTCACACCACTTTACGCCTCTGCAAGTCGACTTCTCCGACCTCCAGCGCTCCCTACTCCCCCCGTCACTCCGACAAGAAACCAGCCTTCTCCAGCAATCGCATTATCATGACCGCGCCTTCGGCGCGCGAAGCGTTCGCAGTCGGACTAAGCGTCGTGGCGGACTTGCCGTTAATGATGCCTAGGCTAATCGACTTCGCCATATTCGACTTCGCATACGAGCTGATTTTGCCCCGATCAGTGAACTTCTGCAAGTAAGAATCCTCGCTGCTTGCCAGATCCGTGTTGAGCCCGGCAACGACCGCTGCCCGCATCATCATCGTCGCCATATCCTGGCGCGTAATATAGCTGTTCGGCTTGAACGTAGTCGCGGTCACGCCATTCACGATGCCGGCCGATGCCGCCGCTCCGATATAAGCGCCCATCACCGTATCCTTATTCACATCTGTGAATTTAGCAGCCGCCTCACGGTCGCCGGATAAGCCCAGCCCCTTGGCGATATAGGTCGCGAATTCGCCGCGCGTAATCGACGCATCCGGATTATACGTTGTCGCCGTATGACCTTCCACGATAAATTTCCGCGCCAGCATCTGCACCGAATCCAGCGCCCAGTGCTTGCTCATATCGGAGAAGCTTGCCGAATTCCGCACCAAGGCGTAGGCGCTGTTGCCTTGACGCTTGAACACAGCCGTCGTTACGCCGTTTTCCTTCGTGAACGTAGTAGGCGCATAGGACAGCGTCCCGGTGACAGGATCGAACCATACCGCCGCCGAGCTGCTGCTGTCCACATTTTGCGTCGTCTTGATCGTGCGCGTGACGTAGCCGCTGAAATCCGTCAGCTCCTGCTTCAACGTGCCTACCGCTACCGCCGTCTCGAAGCTCACCGGTTCGCCGATCACCGACGCCTTCGAGCTCTTAAGAGCCGTGACAAGCGCTGAAGTTTTATCCGAGTCGCCTTGATCAATGCCTATCAGCAAATATTTGTTCACATTGTTGCTCCCGCCTGTAGCCGCCATCGTGCTGTAGTCCACCGTTTTCAGGGGAATTTCGTAGGTAATATCGCCATACTGCACCGCGAATGTCACATCGCCCTGCTTGTTCGCCATTTCCAGCGCGATAAGCGATATCGCTACATTGGCCGCCTGCTCGCTGCTCGGCACCTTGAACACAATGCGAGGATTGGCTAGTCCTGCATCGCGCGAGGTCGTTACCGCTGTAATGAACTTGTCGTTGTTCAAGGTGTAGCGATTCGCATATACGCCGGCAGGCGAGGTATCTGTCGTCACCGACGCACCGGAGGTCTTGATTCCGACCCCTCCGCCGTCAGCCGCTTCATAATCGCCGCTAAGCGTGTCGAGCAGCGTAGTCTGGTTTGCTACATTCTCGTTGGTGAAGCTGTCTATTGCCGCGCCTGTGTACGTCTTAAGCCCTGCAGAGCTGTTCACGTAAGATACCTGCACCGTATCGCCTACATTCGCCGGAGACGCAAGCGTAAGAATCGCTTTATTGCCCGCGACCTGCACCCCATTCACCATGCGCAGCAGCCCCTTCACCCGAACAAGAAAGAGACTCGTAGAAGGCACGGAGCTCGAATCCAGAATAGAGCCGAAGGACAGCGTAAGCACGGCCCCCTGCAAAATAGCGCTATTCATAGCCGTTGGCTGTCCGCTGCCCGTGCCTGTTCCCGTATTAGCCGTCCAGTTCGTGAACGAGGACGCCGCGTTGCCGTAATAATCCTTCACCGAGCTGCCGTTGCCGACAAAGGATACCTTGACCGTTTGCGTCGTACCCAAACTCGCGTTCAACGTCAGAATAACCGAATCTCCGGCCACAATCACATTATTGATTGCTTGCACCTGATTGTCCGCCAGAACGCTGAATTGATACGCAGCGGGCGGATACAACGAACTCAACAGCTCATTGTATTGGATCGTGACGATAGCGCCGTTCGAAGTGACGCTCTGCACGATAGGCGGCGTTACATCATAGCTTCCGCCGCCCCCACCTCCGCTGCTTCCATTCAAGCTGTAATTGCTGAAGGAGCTTACGTTATTCCCGGATATCCCGACCAGCGGGTAACTGACTGGACTGTACGATACACTGACAGATTGGCCGCTTGATATGGAAGCATTCATCGTCAATTGAACCACATTGCCGCTTTGCCAGATGGAGATGGGACTGTAATTCGTCGAGCCGATTTTTACCGTGAACTGTGTATACGCATAGGTCTGCACCTGAATTAACGATTCGCTAAAATTCAACACAACCGTATTGCCCGCCGCCGAACCGCTGACAACCGTCGGAGCTGTGCTGGTCGAGCCGTTCGACACCTCCAGAGCGGAGAAGCTCGCGGCCTGATTGCCGGACACATCTCTCACCTTGCCGTCAGTCGGTTTTGTGTACGACAGCACCACCTTCTGATTGCTGCCCGCCGAACTCGACAATGTCAGCGTCACGATATTGCCCTCCACCTTCGTCGCCGTCACGTTGCGAGGCGCTCCGGCAACTGTCACATAATAGCTCGCCGGAGACGGCTTCATACTGGTATCGAGGGGCTCATTATAAATCAATCGAATCGTGCTAGAGCTTACCTCGGATTTCGAGATCGTCGGCGCCGTCGTATCCCCGCCCATCGTCAGGAACGTCCATTGATATTGATTCATAATGCCGACGAACGCATTGCCTACCAGATCCGTCACAGCATTGTCGTCGATATTGATGTAATAATTCGTATTCGCCGCAAGCGCGGTGCCAGGCGTAATGACAATACTCTTATTACTAGATGAATCCACGGCAAAATTCCCCGGAATCGAACTGGAGCCATTAGCCGTGTAGAACGTAATCGCCCCCGAGCCCTTCATCACCGGCTGATCGAAGGTTGCCCTGAATTCCGTGCTCGTTCCAACCGTAACAGCACTAGCTCCATTTGCCGGGCTTAACGAAATCAACTGCGGCCTTGTCGAATCTGTCGTAATCGTGAAGCGCCATCCGCTTGTGCCGGAGATGCCCCCGAAGAAATTGCCCGCTCCATCCCGAATCGCCCGATTGCCAATCGTCACATAATAGCTCGTATTATTAACGAAGGACTTCGCAGGATCAGAGGAAGAGATATATTTGGTCGCGTCAATGGTGAGCGTCTTCGACCCTCCCCCCGTCACCCTTGCCGATGTAATCGGTATAGAGCGGAACAACGTGCCTCCGCTTGTTTGACGAATCTCGATATTGCCGCTGCTCGGATAGACATTCTCATTGAACGTCAGCGTCAGAGGCGTCTGCGTGCCGCTTATGCTGCCGTATTGGCTTGGCGTGCGAGACTGCAGCACAGGCGCGGATACGTCATTGCCGTAGCCCGTTGTGAAGCTCCAGATCGTCGCCGCGGAGATGCCGTAGAACCATTGACTCTCATTGGGCGCAGGCTGCGTGAACGCGCCCGGATCTATGAGCACATAATAAGACGTATTGGCGGCCAAATTGTTGGTGGGATCAATCGTGGCGGACCTTCTGTCGCCGCTTAGCGATACTCTTGCCCCATTCGCGGCGATTCGCTCTATTGTCGCATTATCGCTCACCCGTCGAATTTCTATGTATTTGCCCGCGCTCGCCTGAACCGCTTGGTCAAATCCAATCGTGAGATTGGCATCGATCGATACAAGCGTCGCATTATCCGCAGGCTCGAACGGCGAGGAAGAAAGATTGACCGGCGCAGCCGCCGTCGTGAACGACCAGGATACCCCATTAAACTCGTTGCCCGCCGCATCCTGGAAGTTGTCGCTATCGACCGTCACTGTATAAGCAGTGTTCGGAAGCAATGCTCCATCAGGCGTTATCGTAATGGTGCCGCTGCCGCTTCCTGTAACCTCACTCGAAGTTACCGCAATCTCTCTCGTATCATCTGTGGAAGAGAGGCGAATGCTGCCTCCTGCAGCATAGACAGGTTCATTGAAGGACAGCGACAGCTGTGAAGTAATAGACACCGAGCTTCCCTGAGGCGAGTGGCCGGTCTCGACGGGCTTCGTCGTATCTTCCACCGCCACCGTACGGAAATTCCATATCGTCGCCGACTGAATGCCGGAATAAGCCGCTCCATTCGAAACATTTCGAAACGCCCCCGCATCGATAAGCACATAATATTCCGTATTCAGCTCGAACTTATTGCCGGAACCGCTTAGAGCGGGGTCAATCGTTACCTCTTGCCGATTCGACGATAGAGATATCCGGCTGGAGCTCGCCGCAATATCCTCCACCAGCACATTTCCGTTCGTTTTATAAATATACACATGACTCGTGGACGAGCCCTTCGACACGCTCTCGTCGAACGTAATTTTTAAATCCGCGCCAAGCGGCACGCTTGTCAAATTATCAGCAGGAGCGAAGCCTAATACAACCGGCCCTCCGCTGGCGGCATGTGCAATAGATGATAGAGCAAGCCCTCCCGGCAAGCCAAGCTGAAGCAATAAGGCGAAGATGATCACAAGGGACAGCTTTCGATTCACAAACATTCGTTTCACTCCTCAATGAATACACTCGTACCTTATTTTTCGGCTGAGGAGCTTGAAAATTTTAGGGCACAGCAAAAAACGCCGTTATTCATTCTCCGGAAAGAAGGAATAACAACGTTTTTCATTCATCTTTTCTTTTAATGAGAAGCCTGCCGCCAGAAGCAACCAAACGTCTCATCGCATCAAACTTTTAAACGCCAGCATCGACTTTCAGCTTATCCGCCTTGTCCACGCGCTCCCAAGGGAGATCCACATCTGTGCGGCCGAAGTGGCCGTATGCAGCAGTCTGGGCGTAGATCGGACGACGAAGATCCAGCATTTTGATAATGCCAGCCGGACGAAGATCGAAGTTGCTCGTAATCAGCTCCACAAGCGTTTCCTCCGACACCTTGCCCGTACCGTACGTATCCACATTGATCGAAACCGGCTTCGCTACGCCGATTGCGTAAGCAAGCTGAATTTCGCATTTTTCCGCAAGACCCGCCGCAACGATATTCTTCGCCACATAACGAGCCGCATAAGCCGCGGAACGGTCAACCTTCGTTGGATCCTTGCCGGAGAATGCGCCGCCGCCATGACGCGCGTAACCACCGTAAGTATCTACAATGATCTTGCGGCCTGTCAGACCCGCATCGCCTTGAGGACCGCCAATAACGAAACGACCCGTAGGATTGATAAAATATTTCGTAGCCTCGTCCAGCCATTCCACCGGAACGACAGGCTTGATTACATGCTCCATAATGTCCGCTTGGATTTGTTCCAAGGTAACTTCCTCCGCGTGCTGCGTCGACACGACAATCGTATCTACGCGAACCGGCTTGCCGTCCTGATACTCAATTGTCACTTGCGTCTTGCCATCCGGGCGAAGATACGGCAGTGTCTCATTCTTGCGCACCTCAGACAGCTTGCGCGCAATGCGGTGCGACAAAGCGATTGGAAGCGGCATAAGCTCAGGCGTCTCGTTCGTCGCGAAGCCGAACATCAAGCCTTGATCCCCTGCTCCAATATCTTCATTCTCTTGCTTCATATCCTTGCCGTCGCGAGTCTCCAGCGCAGCATTGACGCCTTGCGCAATATCCGCAGACTGCTCATTCAAGGAAGTAAGTACCGCGCAGGTGCTGGAGTCGAAGCCATACTTCGCCCGCACATATCCAATATCCTTAATCGTGCGACGCGCAATCGCCGAAATATCTACATAATCCGCACGGCTGCTGATTTCACCAATGACAAGCACCAAGCCTGTCGCTACCGAAACCTCGCATGCCACGCGGGCATAGGGATCTGCCTCAAGAAACGCATCCAGAACCGCATCAGATATCTGATCGCAGATCTTGTCGGGATGGCCTTCCGTAACTGACTCTGACGTGAACAAGTGGCGTCCTGCTACTGACATCCGTATCAACCTCCTACATATAAGTGCTCGAATCTTCCGAACAAAAAATGAACCTTCTCCGCGAAGGAAAAGGTCATTCCGTATTCCTCATCTAAAAAGTTATAATACCGAACTTGTCGCTTAGTGTCAATGGACAGGCGGACAATGCCGACAAATTGTGCCGACATTTTTGTCAGGCATAACTCGCATGACATCCCCTTACCCATTGACATCGCGACCCGTCTCTTACAGTGAAAATCCGCTGCCAAGAGCTTGGGAGGCTTGCGCGACCAAGCGCTTAGTGATTTCTCCACCAACTGAGCCCGCTTGTCTAGTTGAAATAGCCGACCATTGCACGCTGCCATGACCGCCAGCGCTCGATACCGATCCAAGCTCGCCCGCAAACTCCGTATCCGTAGATCCACCGGCATAACTGGATGAACAAAGACCAAACTCGGCAGCTATTTCATATTTCATCGCGTTCAGGGCAGCTTGGCAGCTCGGCACCACGCATTGATTGGAACGACTCATGAGATACACCTCCGTTAGAAGTTAAGAACACAACCTTATTGTGCGTCTTGAGTCGACCAGCCAAGCGTATAACCTTCTGGCATCCGGTGCAAAATATGTCACAACTGCCATGACATTGTATGACGTATAATGACAAAAAAACGACGCATACTTATGATTAAGCATGCGCCGTTTCGCCAAATTATTTAATGGTGTAACTGCCTCGCACAAGCAAGGTTAGGGGCGCAATCTCTTCCGGATTTGCCTTAATGCCTCTGCCATCGCGAGGGAACCAGATTAAGTGTTCTTTTGGAACCTCAGAACCGCTCTTAATATCAACACCTTCTGTTACATCCGAAATGCCATTCGTATCCGAGCTGTACGCAATCGCCATTCCGACACGAACAACAACCTCCGTACCTGCGGCAGCCATTAACGTCTGCCCAATCCCAAGCTCGACAACCTCTAGCGGCGCCATCCCTTCGCTCGAACCGCCAGTACCAGAACCATTCGTTCCGGTATTGCTTCCTGTTCCATTCGAGCCACTACCTGTATTCGTGCCGCCGCCAGAGCCGCTTGCTCCGCCAGTTAACTTGGCTATTTGCTCATCCACATAGCTCTTCGTTACGACCGGATCCTCAATCGTGCCTGGCGTAATCGCCGAATCCGCATCCACCGGCTTCGCCACGATCATCCCGATCCAGATTCCTGCCGTCACCAGCGCGGCTGCACCGAACACCTTCAACACTCTTTGCTTCACGTCAGCTGTCCCCCTCCGCTAGTATCCTAGTGATAGGATACTAGATTTGAGAGTTGTTGGGTAGTTTTTTTGAAATGTTGGTTTTACTCTACTGTGAACCATTTTAATTCCTTAGAAGCGACTAGTATCTTCGCATCTTCATAAACATCATAAATATTGAGCTTATATTTATCATAGCTTTGAACTTTTGATTGAATAGCCTGATCTTCGAATTGAATTTCAAAAGCTTGATCGTTTGCTTCCTCAAGCTCAATCTCTCCATTTGCAGGATTACCAAGCGTGAATTCCTTCGAATAGGTTGTTTTGCCTGTTCCTTGATCTACAAATTCGAACATCAGCTTGTGATTGCCAGCAATATAATCATAGGCTGTATCTCTCACAAGATCATAATCGAAAGTTAACTTTAAACCTGTTACGGTATACATGCCCGTTACATTCAGCATTGCATTAACTCGGTTAAGGTTTAATGTGTATCCAGGCAATTGAATCTTATTTAATGTACTATTTACAGTAGTTACATCATTTGATGACAAACTGTACTTAACAGGTTTGACCAAAATATTGCCTTTGTTTTCTGCTGAATCTGCAGCACTTGCCACTGACTGTCCGAATACAAATTCATAATCAGAAGGATCAATGCCTTTATCGATTTTTGCAGATGCGGATAACAGAACATTTCCATTGGCGGCAACCTTTTGGTCAAATGTGCTGAATGATACAGGAATAACTTCTCCTGAATTATCTACCAGGTAACCAGTCATTTCTGATATCGAGGATGCTCTTAACTCTTTATTGGCAACTTCGAATTCAGCATAGAAGTAATCATCAGATTCACCTTCATAAATCATCGATTTCAAAAGCTTTGCATCGGATTTTTTGCCTGAAATTTTATTAGAATAGATTTCATTCTTTTTAATTGATGAGATTTCAGTTACTTTCTGACCACTGAAGTTATAAATCGTTTTATCGGCACTATTAGCTGATGATTTTTCTGTAAGTACAAAAGAAACATTATCAAGATTTGTTGAATATGGAATTTCGGAATAAACGACAAAATTATAGGTCGCAGCTGAACCAAGCGTGACATTGCTGTCAAGCGCGGCTTTCTGAGCTTCAACTTCCAGTTTGACTCCGTTTATCATAAAGTATCCTGTCAAGTTAGGAACACTTGTTGTAGACGTGCTAGTGTTTTTAATCTCGACATCCGCAATTAAATAATCAGTATCTGCGGAAGCAGTACGTTGTATCGCATTAAGGTTAACTTCATAATTACCATATTTATAAGTTGTCGCTGCGCTTCCAGAAGCCTGTTCTTTTCTGAATTGATACGCCCCGACTACATAACCATTGGATTTGTCAGTGACGCCTGAACAAACGATTAACTTAGCCTTGGACAGATCCACATCTGACACCGTTTTTCCTGTAATGGTAAGTACTTCTCTCATATTAGGAAGCAACTTGGATTGACTCTCATCCGTCTTCGTGTAGGTTAACGGATAAGAAATCCCATCATCCGTAACTAACGAGAAAGAGAAGTCAGGATAATTGACCGCTTTCTTCCCTGTATTTCGTAATGCATATTGAATCGTCACCACACTGCTATCAATGTTGCGATCAACAAACGATGAGTCCACGAAAGTATTAACTTTCTCACCTGCAATGTAGGTCGTTTTCGCAACATTAGCTGCTGTCAGTGTAGAATCTTGTAATGTCGGTAGAACAAACGAAGCAATTGGAAGCTTAATGTCCGACGATTGCTCCTTAACTGATGGAACCAATGATAACGACTTGCCAACGATCTGCTTCGGAAGCGTCACGTGCATTGTTATCGTTTCAGTTTCCTTTGGTTGCAATATAGTACTTGATAATTCACTAGCTTCAACCGGATATACTTCTGAATTCGCGGTTTGGATAAAGAGATTCATGCTAGATAAATCAATGGCATTAAGTCCTTGATTTTGCATTTCAAGGTTAATCTGCAGATATGCATTATTGCTATCCTGTGTAAGCGTATATTGCTTAACGGAAGTTTGTACTTTCGTATCATTATAGAGCATAGCAACAGATTTATTATAAGGCGTTTGCTCGCTTAGACCTTTACCATATTGAATGGAACCAAGCACTCGTTCATAATTCGCAGCGGAAAAGTCCCACTTCACAATATTGAATTTCATATCGGACATGCTGGATGCTTGATCAACATACGAGTAGTATGTAATTAATTTACTGGAATTGGGAGCAACGGTAGAGACAGATTTATCTTGCTCCGAAATTTTAGTAGAAAATGATTTTCCACCTGAAGAAGTGACTCTTACCCAATAATCATTCAAAGATATTTCGCTTGACCCTTTATTTGTGATTAGGAAAGTATAGGCCAATACTCTTCCGCTGTCTTGCGTTAGAAATTGTGCATCTTGCAGTTGTATAGTGCTGTTTGCATTCAAATACACAATTTGATTTGTAATGGAAGAGGATGCAGCATTAGCTATTGGTACAGGATATGCCGCTATTCCGCCTTGAACCAATAGCACACAAGTTGTTGCTGCTACGACTCCCTTTTTCGCCCATTTTAAATTCATAATTCTACCTCCAGATTGTTTGCTACTTGTATAGACGCTACTTGTTAGACAATTGTTTCTTGCAAGCAACAGAAACTATCATATTTTTTATTTTAACATGGAAGTGTGAATTTAAAATGAACAAAAAAAGGTCTCACGGTTATAACCATGAGACCTTTTAATAAATTATACAGATTAAGGAGTTACTACAGGAGCAGCTTCTACATAAACAGTAGCTGTTCCAGTTGCGCCGTTAGTTGTCAGGTAAGTGATTGTTGCAGTACCTGCGCCTTCAGCTTGAATTTCCATTGTACCATTATCTACGGATACTACTTCCACGTCGCTAGTTGCAAGCAAGCCAACAGCATTAGGAAGTTCTACACCATACTGATCCTTCACTGTAACAGTTACCGGAAGAGCCGCATCACCATCTGTAAGGCTATATTCTGACTTATCGAAGGAGATTGTTGTAGCTACTGGAGTAGCTTTGGAAACTGTAACTTCTGTTTCAGCAAGCTTAGTAGCACCTTTGTATGCTGCAACAGTAGCAGTTCCAGCATCCACACCCGCGATTGTATTAGCATCAACTATACTTACAACGGATGGGTTAGATGTGGTTACAATATCAAATGCGTCAGTTTGTTTAATGACAACTTCTTGGCCACCAGACAATTTACCGACAAGAGTGATATCCTTGTTATATTTGTCTGCAGAAACGCCACTTGGAGGATCACCAGCATATACTGTGCCTACGGCTTTGATTGCATAGGATTTAACATCAGATGCTTTTACAACTTCTACAGTTGTTTTGAAAGCAGTATCTGTGTTTGAGCTAAAAAGATCGATGGAGATTTCAACTTTACCTGTTGTAGAAGGATCTGCGGCAAGAGGCTTATTTCCATCTGCATCAACTGCACCAAGAGTTAGTGTCGCAGCACTAAGATTGATATTTACATCGCTTAGGCTAGAAACTTTTTTAGTACGGTTGTAAGAATCGAGATAAGTGATGTTAGCTGGTTTTACAGTTGTAAAAGCGCCGTTTGCAATGTATTTAGCAACATCAAATCCGTTGATTTTAACTGCAGTGGCTTCTGTACGAACATCCAATTGAAGTTGACCAGCTTGAGCGCCATCTACGTATGCATAGATGTAAGCAGTTCTGTCAGAACCAACATCAGTTGGGTCGAATTTGAACACCAATTCACCTTTTGCATTCAACTTAGGATAATGATCCGCAAATTTAACGCTTGAATTGAAAGATACTTGAGAAAGATCTACATCTTTACCCGCGATTGGAGCATCAAATGTATCAGCCGCTTGGAAAGGAATTACTACTTCTTCGTTTGCAGCAATGATAACTCCAGGGTTGCTCATTTGGAATGTTTTTACTTTTGCAGCAGCTGCTACTACGAATGAGATAGAAGCGTTAGCACCAGTAGTTGGGTTAAGAGCAGAGATTACAACAGTACCTGCTTGAACACCAGTTTTGAATGTCAATACGCCATCTTCATCAACAGCAAGTTCAGTAATGATTGTGTTGTCATTTACCAAGAACGTAATTCCGTCAAGAACTACTTGCTTAGAAGAATCGATTGTTTGAGAGTCTGGTCCAGCCAGTGTCAGAGAAGAACCATATTGATCTGCCAAAGTATAAGGAAGTACAAGACCATCTTGACCTACAGAAATGCGATCTTTGCCTTCTTTTGGAGCAGGAGCAGTCAAAGTGATTGCTGTTGCAGAGCTTCCAGCAACTACTTTGAACGATTTAGTAGTAGTCAACCCACTACCAAGGTGGGAAGCTGTTACAACGATGTTGTCGTCAATACGAGCAACTGCATCACTTGAAAGATCTACTTTGTAATCAGCACCAGGAGTGATTGTTTTGCCATAAGTCGCGTTGTATACCGAAACATTTAGAATCGGGCTTTCGATTTCTTTATCGAATTGGTTGTAAAGTTTTACTTTCAGATTTTGACCGGCAGCCTTTTGAAGAGAGTTAGCTCCGATTTCAATCTTAGTTGGAACTTCATTTACTACAGTAACTTGAACTGCGTCAAATTCACCAACAGTTACAGTGTAAGTAGCAGCAGGCAGATAGTTCGAGCTAAGAACTACAGAGATCATGTCATCAGCCCAAGTGGAAGTTACATCATACTTAACAAGACCGTTTTGTACGGTGTAAGTCAAGTCAGCTGCTTCGTCTTCAGTAACAGCTTTGTTGAATTGAACTGTAATTTCGCCTTTGCCAGTTTGAGCTACGGATTTAACCATCAGCTCACCAGCAGACATAGCAACTTCATAAGCTGTGTAGGAAGATACTACAAGCAATTCGCGAGTTGCAGGAATTGTGTAGTCTTCTTGTGAAGGCAACAGGCCAGCTGCAACTGCTGCTGCAACATAATCTTTCGCCCAGTCGCTTACAGTACCGTCAACAGCTTCGCCGTCTGGTACGTCTTGACCAAGGAAGCCAAGAGCTTCGATAGCCATTTTAGCAAGTTGCTCAGTAGTCACTTCGTCGGATGGTGCAAATTTGTTGTTGCCCATACCGTTAAGGATACCGATGCTTGTTGCGTAGTTGATGAAGTCAGTTGCCCAACCTGCACCAACAAGGTCAGTATAGCCAGCGTCTGGAACGGAAGTTCCTTCCGTGTAACCAGTAAGCAAAGCAATGATTTTAGCTGCTTGCGCACGAGTCATGTTGTCATCCAGATGAGCTTCGCCGTCTGGCATTCCGTCAAAGATACCTGCTGCAACTAGTGCATCATATTTCTCTTGTGCTGTTTGCTCTGTTGCGTTGTCAGCAGCGAATGCTACCGATGCGAACATGGAGAATACCATGGCAATCGCAACTAAAAGTGATAAACTTTTTTTCATAACCTTTTTTTCTCCTCCTCTAAATACCTTCGGTTGTTGAGAGTTTTGTTTGGATAATGAATTGCTCGTTTCCCTCATAGCCGATTCACCCCCTTCCCAGAGTAGAGCATGGATTGTATAAATAATGTCTACGGACATGGTCAACCCTATGAAATCACATGTCGTAGAAACTTGTAAACCATGAAAGAATAGATGCTAGTCTAGCAGCATCACTATAACATTATACAATGGGCAATCCGTACCGTAAAGAGGAAGTTGAGAATTCATTCCAATTGATTTCCAATCGGCTTCCTGCAGCACTTGAATTAGGCAATTGTGATAACGTCATGAATATAAACGTAAGTTTCGGCGAAAAGTTGCGATGTATTTAAAAAAAATTTGAAAATATGTTTTAATTCCGTCCTGCCAAGCTCTTCGCCTTTTATTACCTTGCTAGTATAGCTTGTTTGTGGATATGCAGTCGATGCAAAAAGTTTTCCATGGATAATGTTACACCTATATGAAACTCGTACAAGCTTATGTACCCGGAACAGGCTTCAATGAAACGATTTATATAATAGAAAGAAGAGATCAGCGCAAAGCCGATCTCTTGCCCTCTGTACTAATTGTAGATGGCCGGAAGCTTCTTCATATCATTCATGACACGCGCCATGATAATGGCGGCATCGCTGCGCAGCATTTTTGACTGCGGTTCAAATGCAGAGCCTTCCTTCGGATTGCTAGCATTAATTAAACTGCCTTGTATGAAACCCTTCTTCTGGACCGCAAGAACGTAAGGTATGGAATAGAAATCAAATTTGCCCGAGTCCGTGAAAATCTTGTCCAGCGACTTCTTCGCCTTGTCCGCATTGGTCTCCAGCTTGAGTTGAAGCGCTCTGGCAAGTATAGTAGCCGCCTCTTGACGCTTTAGTTCTTGGTCCTCGTCGAAGAAGCCTGGACGCTTGCCGTTAACAATGCCCGCTCTAGCCGCTGTCTCGATATAACGGTAGTCGTAGATCGCGCTGGCATTGTTCGCGTTCGTAATGGTCTCTGGATAATAAGAGAAATGCAGATCGCCTTCGAAATTAAGCGGCAGATCCAAAGCTCTAACGATCATGCGTGTGAACTCGCCACGAGTAACATAACGATCGCCGCCGAACAAACCAACCGGATCAATCGCATTCATAATACCTTTAGCAAAAATCGCTTCCATCGCTTCACGTGCATAAGGATGATCGGTAATATCATTGAAACCGCGTGTCAATTTTGTTGCTACATAGTAACCGAACTTCGTGAACGGTACAGTAACCGTATGTTTCTTCTCGTCCACAACCCCGCCAATATTCTCCCATGTGCTGTCATACGGATCAAATCGGAATACGGTAATCGTTGTACCTGCGCTCTGAACAACACTTGGGTCATAAGCGATGGTTAACTCTCCCGGTTCACTTGGAATCAGTTCTCGATCATATTGGTTCCATCTGCTTGCGAAGGTGCCGTCATACTTGTTGAGCAGGTTCGGGAACGGGAACGGATCCAGTCCTGTCGTAATCGGATCATAGCTTGGAGATGATGGATCGGGATTATCCGCCAGCCCGCCGTCTATCCAGAACAATGGACTTGCTTTGATGAACTGTCTCGCTTGATCCTGAAATCGGTAGCCGATATGCAGATTGCCTTCCGCTTGACTGTTAGCGGAATAATTGGGCGGCTGACTCTCGTACAAATGCCGATCAACAATGCCATCATTCGGATTGGCTATCGCGAATAACAGATCATTTTCATTATAGACCTGCGTAGCATACCCGTTTTGATCATTGTAAGCCGGTCTGATCAATTGCGTATTCTTCTCAAAATTAAGCTCTAATGCGCCATTGAACAACTTATGCTTCGAGGACATGGTTTCCATCATCTCTGCGCCAGGAATGTTCGTCGGCACATATTTCACGATAAGCTCTTGCGAGATTGTATCGTCACCGCGCGTAATATCGAATTTGATTTTCGTTTCTTTGTTTGCCTTCAAATCCATGACCACCGCACGGAAAGCTTCGCTATAGGTGTCCCCGTCGCCGCCATGATCGACGAAGGTAACCTTCTCGGCCTGCTCCTTGTTAACGACAATCTTGTCCGCGCCAGGCGAAGTAATGATAACCTCAACGAAATTCTTGTTCGTAACCCTCTCTTCCACAAGCGGAGACTTAATCGTGTACGGAATGGATATCGGGTTGATCTCCATACGATACGTCGCCCTTGGTCCTGCAGATCCTGCGTTGAATACGGTAATAACGTAGACAAGCGCACTGCCGTCCTCCGGCATCACTTCATTCGTGATATCGAATAAGAAGCTTTGATCATCGACATCATAATAGAAGGTAACATTTGCTTGACCCGTAGGTTCGCTGCCTCCATTAAATTCAACATCGGCATTAGTAGCGATGTCTCCAATTTTCAGAATCGACCGATTCTTATCTGTTAGTTTGAACTTCTTGGATAGATCCCATTCAACCGGCGTCTCCCAATTCGGAGAATCGATGGTGACAATATAATTAGGCTTGGATGTGCCCAAACTGTTCAGCTTATTCTGCACATCTCCCTTACCGCCCAGATCGATAAAATCGAAGGTGCCATGAACATTGAATTCTGCCTCTGTTGTCGTGTATACGGTGCCTTGCTTGTCAAAGCCTGCATCGTTCGCAACTGGCGGCCACTGACCTGCTGAGTAAGGATATACCCCGTCTGTATTCGGAGCCGGAACCAGCGGGAGATTGGTCGGCACAATGCTAAACTTTAAGGTGTACTCATAGCTGTTGCTAACCGTACTGAATACGAACTTGATCGTATTGTCACCGGCTTTGTTCAATACATTAGCGATCTTGTTGACCGTTGCTGTAACGACATCCGGATCGTTGCTTGCAATGCCCGCTGGACGGAACATAGCTTTGTCCGAACCTTGTTCGAGCGGTATCTCTACATTATTAATGTAGAGAAAGACAGATTGATTCGGCACTGCGTATTTAATTTCATCATCGTTAACAATGTTATAGAGTTGGCCCTTCATATCCCCAAGGGCAGTCAACAGAGTTGCGTTCGAACCCGCAACGGTATCAAACTTCACATCCATGCCGTCAACGATTTTATCGAACTTCACGTAAGGCCCATAAAGCAAACGGGCAATTACTGTTTTTGTTTCTGTTGAAGCCGAACCATGATTTAATTTAAAAGTAATATTATTCGTCCCGGACTTCGGAAGCTTCCGAATCTCCATGAATACGCGCAAGAACGATTGTTGTTCGTTATTGACAGTTCTGGTTACCACTTGTGCAAGGGGCGCCCCCGTGATATCCGTTGCAGAAGGCTCCATCACCATTCGATATTCAATAAGCGCGGATGAAGGTGATGTGCCAATAATTATTTTCTCTGCCAGGTTAACTAAAGTTCCCAAGTTTGCACCTGTAATCGACTCATAATTGCCGATAAGAACTTCCACACCCATTGGAACGGAATAGACATCTACGCCGCCGGCTGGAATATCAGTACTCTGAAGGCTTAGAATCCGGCTTGCATCATTGGCTTTTGTACGGTAGGTCGAAAGCGTCGTTGTCATGGTGCCGTCAAAGCCGGATAGATAATTAATGTCCTGGATGAACGCTTTTGAGCTGTCGCGCAATGTGAAATAATTAGAAGAAGACCAGTCCCACTGCGTTAGGTTTGGCGCTTTGAAGCGGAAGTTATATTTGGTATCAAAGTCCAGCGTATTAGGTAATGAAAATGTAAAGTTGACCGTAATGAACTTTGTGCTTGAATCAATCACGGCTGGCGTATGCGTAATCGAGTCAGGTGAAATTTCCGTCCCCGTTGTCCCTTGCTGCATTTTCATCATGGCTGCCAGAGCAGTATTAATAGCTGCTGAATCAGTAAGATCAACAGGCACGACAGGGTCGACACTCAAATCGCTGAGCGGCAGCGGCAGAATAGCTGTGCCATCGATTTGCAATCCCGTATCCGTGCTGGTTGAGAAATCCATGTTCTGCACAAGATCTGCGGATTGCACTGGAGTAGCATTGTTTCTGATTTTCATATTGTAATATGTTACTTCACCATTATAGAAGGCCACTTGTCTAGTCGTTTCAACGATTTGACCGCCATTGTACACTTTGAATTTAATCGTGTTCAGCCCTTTGTCGATGCTTAACTGCGAAGTGCTGAACCGATTATTGTTCGAAGCTGTGGATACGTTGAAGTCGTAGCTTCGACCGTTGATGTCAATATTGACCTTCGTCGCATTCGGCGCACGCCCGGTAATAACCATTTGTCCTTGGCTCTGAACATTCGTAGCTGTGGAATACAGCATAGTTGGCTGGTCCTCAAGCATGTCGAAATCTTTGTTTTCAAATGTAATCTTAAGATCATACAACATAGGGCTGTCGCGGAATTCGATATAAATCGACTCCGTCACTGTTGATGTACCTGCAACGCCTTTGAACGTAATTTTGTTCATGCCCGGGAATAGAGCGAGGCTGCTAATGTTGATCGTATTATCCCCGGAGGTAGCGATGCCTGTTGTAATCTCCTCTGTCGTGTTCAGCACCTGCTCCGTCCCCGAGGAAGTAACCTGCTTCACGTTGTAGCTGATCGAGCTTCCGACAACGCCGTTAATCGTACCCGTAAGCGCTACGGAGCTGGTAGATACAATTCTTGCGTTCGCTCTGGAATCATTTTCGTTCGGAAACAGGAAATAAGAGCCTGCGGCGGAGGCCGTGTCAGGCTTTATGTAAGAGGGCAATAGCGTTATAAGCAAAGCGATGATGAGCATCAGTGATAGTGATTTTTTCAAAAGCGTGTTCCTCCTTTAAGTCATTGCATAGAACTTGTTCATCATGTGTCAGCGGGCCGTCGTATCAGCAGCTTGCGAATCTTGCTTATAATGGTTCCTCCCTTGCTCGCTTCCAAGAAGTAGTAATGGCGCTCCTTGATTAGACGCTTTCCAATTGGAAAAAGTTCTGTACCTTCTATATCGGCTTTATGAGCCCTGATGTTTATACAAACAAGCGGATTCCTCCGACATTCGAAAAGCGACCAAATAAAAAAGCCCCTTATCCCTGGAAGAGACAAGAGGCTTAGAGTCTATGATAGCATTGATATCAGGATTTGCCGCGCGATTGCGTGTCGACCTTGGGTCTTCGTGCGCGAATTTTCGCGAAGAAATTGATGAGGGGACGTCTGGTCTTGTCCACAATGCCGGTAATCTCGGCCCCGATCTGCAAGAAGAACATCAGCATGCAGATAACGGCGAAGGTAATCCAATTGGCTGCGCTCGATTGCACGACTGCGGATTGAATAATAGCGAGAACACCGAAGACGGCGGCAACGCCCCAGATAATCAGTACGGTGCGTCTGTGGCTAAAGCCCAGATCGCGCAGTCGATGATGCAAATGGCCTTTGTCCGGCGCGAAGATCGGACGTTTGTTCACCCAGCGGCGAACGATGGCGAAGAAGGTATCCGACAGCGGTACGCCGATAATAAGCAGAGGCGTTACGAAGGATACGATCGTAACCTGCTTGAAGCCAAGCATGGACAACGTCGCAAGGCTGAAGCCCAGGAAGAGGGAGCCGGAGTCGCCCATGAAGATTTTGGCAGGATGGAAATTGAATACCAGGAATCCCGCGATTCCGCCGAGCAGCAAGGTGCTAAGCAGAATAACAGGCTGAAAGCCCATAATCGATGCCATGACGACAATGGTGGCAATCGCGATACCGGACACGCCGGCCGCAAGGCCGTCAAGACCGTCAATTAGATTAATCGCGTTGGTAACGCCGACAATCCACAGAATCGTAATCGGAATGGCGATCCACTGGCCAATTGGCTGCATCGCATCTCCAAAAGGAATGTTGACGAGATCGATCTTCACGTCGAAGCCGAAGACGACCACGCATGCCGCCGCAAGCTGACCCAGCAGCTTCACCTTGGCGGAAAGCTCGAAGCGATCATCCAGCGCGCCCAGAATGATAATGATCGTGCCGCCGACAAGCAGCGCGTTGATCATGTTCACATCGCGAGGACGAAGCAGACCGTCCGGAATGAACGGCGAAACGGCCAGAAATGCTCCGACGAAAGCGACGTAGATCGCGAGGCCGCCCAGACGCGGCATAATGCGCGTATGTACTTTACGGTGATTGGGCTTATCTATGGCGCCGATTTTGAAGGCGAATTTTTTGACAAGCGGAGTCATGATTAATGCTAATATGAGTGCGACGGCAAAACCGATTGCGTACAAGAAACCAATTGGCATACGAAATACTCTCCTTTGTGTGGAAGCAGAAGCTCATTCACCGCCTTCCATTCTGAAGGCTTACGGCGCTTGGAAACCAGTCTTAGGTTTCGCCGGGAATCGAGCTATTATGCACAGCTCGCTGCTAATCTGCAATCCATTAGCTACCGAAGTGAATTATACTCCGATCCATAATGAAATACCATCTCTATTTTCAATCAATTTTCACAAGGTGAAACGGTTTTGCCGTATTTTGGCGGCAGAGTGCGTTTCATTCCGGTGAAATATAGAGAAAGTATGGCGAATTTGTATACTTTCCTATATTTTGAAAAAAGGCGATTTTTCAACCAAAAGGACGAGGTTTTGTTACATTATCTTTGTTGCGCAGCACTTTCACGACAAATTTCGGCAGCGCAAGCATTCTCTTGTACCTCTTGGGCTCTTGAATCAAGCGGTAGAGCCATTCTATCCGAAGCTTCTGAACAAGCACAGGCGCGCGCTTCAGCTTGCCCGATACAACATCAAAGCTTCCGCCGACGCCCATAATGAACGGGACATTCAAACGCTCTTTGTAAGCAACGTTCCAATCTTCCTTCTCCATGCCTCTGGCAATAAACAAGAGATGCGGCTTCAGCTCGCGGATTTCTTCGACGATTTCTTCGTCCTGATCCGGTCCGAAATAGCCGTTCCGATAGCCGATGATGCGAACCTGCGGATACTGCAGCTGCAGCGTCTCCGCCGCGCTCTCGATAATCTCTTGCGTTGTGCCGAGCAGATATACCCGCCACTTCCGCTTCTCGCCCTGCTCGAGCAGGCGATGCATGAGATCGAAGCCGGTCACGCGCTCGGCGACGGGATCGCCGCCCACCTTGGCCGCCCACACGACTCCGGCGCCATCCGGCACGATAAGATCGGCCTGCCTCAGCACGCGGGCAAACTCGGGATTTTCAAGAGCGGACATCACCATGATCGGATTGGCCGTGACGACATGGGTCAGCTTGCCTTCCTCGATGTTATTCGTCAAGTAGCTGACGGTTTCGTCCATGCTCAGCTTGGAGAATGGGATGCCGAATATCGGCACGGTTGGTAGTTGATTCGACAAGAGGAAATCACCTCGATGTATATTGACGCAATCTTTGTATGATTTGTTGCGCTGGCTGCTGCGATTTTTCGATTAATTGCGCAATCGCCGCTCCATGCTCCGTCCGCCACGCCTCGCCGTTATCCAGAAGTCTGCAAGCTTCTTCGGCAAAATGCTCCGGATCGAGCGCGTCGACAGTTCCAATTGGCGCAAGATTCAGCTGACGCAGAAACTGATCGATCTTGGGATCGTACGACAGTCCAAGCATCGGCACGCGCTGCCCCGCAGCGTAGATTAGCGCATGGAGGCGCATGCCGAGCAAAGCGTCGCATTCTCTGACCGCGAGCAGCATGCGCTGCGGGTCGTCGCCCGGAGCGGCAAGCTCGGCGGAGCTTCCTTCGCCGAGCTTGCCGCTCAGCCGTTCCAGCACCCCGGACGACGTGATCTCGTCGTCCGGGGTGTGGAACGGCAGGAAGCGCAGGCGCACGGCTCTGCGCTTCGTCAGCGCGAGCAGCGCCTCGACGGCGCGCGCCGTGTCCGCGCCGTCCGCGCGCCAGCGGCGCAGCGAGACGCCGAGGATCGGCGGCGTCTCGCCCGCGCGCGCGCTCGCGGCGCCGGCGCCAGCCGCGCCGTCGGCGCCGCCCGCAGGCGCCGGCGCGCCCTCCG
>NZ_JAATHD010000044.1 GCF_011947265.1 Paenibacillus sp. HB172176 | reverse complement strand
GAGAAAAGGGATCCAAACCAAAACCTTCTTGCACGAGTGCGGCAAGACCGTCGATTGATTTTCGTAGATCCGTAAAACCCGTCGCAAGATAAAGCTGCTGCGTACCTGATAGCGTCAGCATAGCGCTTCACCCAGTGCTTTGCTCACTTCACGAAGCAACTGCTGATCAAAGCCGCTTTGTAGCGTAATACTGGCCTGTCCGATTTGAACGACAAGCGATGAAGCGGACTTTCGGGGAGAAACAGGTTCTGCTACGGAGATAGGGGTAAAGCGAGGAGTGGTGGCGAAGCTGTCTGATGAAGCGATTTTTTTGAGTTTCCGTGTCCAATATTTTAATTGTTCAAGCGTGACATGATTAGCCGCGCTCCAGGCGGCCATGGTAAGACCGCTTGCTCGGTAGTCGGCAACCCTTGTCATCCATTCACGCTGTCGTTGTTCTTTTTTTGTCATGAGTAAGCCTCCCTTTTTCTAGGATGCCTTCATTTTCTCATGACTCCTCATTGGATGGAACGTGTGGGGCATTTGACGCTTACCTTTAAACAATACTGGCGTAGAGGATTGCTGCGATTTTTGCTCACTAAGCCGCAGGGATGAGTATCGAGCGAGAGTCAGCAGATTCATATTGAGACAGAGAGGAATATAAAAACCGCCTCTCTCATAAGGCGGTCAAACTATAGTCTCCAGTTAATTCAAAGAAACTAGCTTGTTATCAGAAAGTTTGAAACTTAATAACGGACCTTTCTCCTGGGGACTCCATCTTTTACTGATTGCTTCCGAAATAATTAAGGCTATTTCAACAGGCATCACGATTTTGTTATTGAGTGATTCAACATTCGGAAACTCCACCCAGAATTCGTTGATGTCTGACTCTATATCAACCCGGAGCAATTGCCCTTTCACGCCATCGTACTGAACGGTCAACGTTACAATACCTCTTGCTGAAGGAGTGATTATCCACCTGTATGGCTCTTGCCCGACAATAATCTTTCTGGACCCTTTTTTACTAATAGTCATTACTTCAACTCCAAAATTTTAGTCCCTATTATTTTAACACATATTGGAATGCTGCCCGATAGTTTAATCTCCTTCTCCAGTAACGAGTAATGTGTCGCAGTTCGACGAGAAAGCCGAAGTCGATCTATATTGTTCAATTAAATAGAAAGAGCCCCGGTTCGGGGCTCTCACTATTAGAAGATAAGGTCTTTGATAACGAATGCTAGCACAAGACCATCTCTCCAGGTAATCTTAAGATACAACTTGGCCTTAATCATACCTTTCACTCCTTTCTGAACTGGGATTCAACAGCTATACCACATAGTGGTTCGCCGATGGCAGCTGTTTGCAAGAAGGCCAGAGGCACGTGCACGCAAACACCAGCTTCATCCAGGAAGTGATTTCTTCAAATATAGCAAAATTCTGGATACTTGTCCACGTATACTTGATCAATAATGTTCTGGAAAAGAAAGGTGATGGAATTGTTAAAGGATGCGGTAATTGATTCGACCGGAAAATATCGTTACTCACTCGTTCGGCACTGGGATTCACAGAAACCAAAAGCTTTGTTCATCATGCTTAATCCAAGCACGGCAGATGCCGACATTGACGATCCAACCATTCGCCGCTGCATTGGCTTCGCAAAGTCATGGGGATGTGGCGCATTAGAAGTTGTGAACCTGTTCGCGTATCGGGCAACCAATCCAGATGAATTGAGGATGTGTGACGATCCGATCGGACGCGAGAATGATATGCATATAAGGCGAGCTGCGCTTCGGGCAGACAAGATTATTCTTGCTTGGGGAACGAAAGGTGGATTGCTTGGACGGAATGGTAAGGTAATGGAATTATTGCAATCATTCGCTTGGGTATATTGCTTGGATCGTTCTAAGGACGGCCATCCAAAGCATCCGCTTTATATTCCGGCAAACTGCGAACTGAAGTTGTTCAAGTAATTGTTGTACATTAAGACGATACCGTCTCAGAAAGCATGCTTTTTGAGACGGTTTTTTTTGCCTGTTTTTAATGTCTCAAAACCTATAAAAATGATTATTGAAACGTATCAGCATCTTCGGACACTTTTTGAGACGATTCACAGGAGGGGATTACATTTGAAGCTGGCATATGGAAGGGTATCGGCCAAGGATCAGAATCCGGAGCGACAACTAATCAAGTTTCGGGAACTCGGCGTTGATGAGCGATATATATTCGTAGACAAGCAGAGCGGGAAGAGCTTTGACCGGCCAAGATATCAAGCGCTACGTTTACTGATTCGTGAAGGTGATTTAGTCTACATGGATGCGCTAGATCGGCTTGGCCGGGATTATGATGGAATTATTGCAGAATGGAAGTACATTACGCGGGAGCTCGACGCTGATATTGTTTGCCTGGACAATGAAGCGTTATTTGATTCCAGAAAGTTCAAAACGATGGGTGATTTGGGGAAATTACTTGAAGATCAGTTTCTTAGCATGTTGGCTTATGTGGCCGAACAGGAACGGAAGAAGAATGGCCAGCGACAGGCAGAGGGGATAGAAGTAGCTCGAGCAAATGGAGTTTCATTTGGACGACCTAGGCTCACTATTGATCAAGCTTTTATAAAGGCATACGATGACTGGAAAGCTGGTTTAATTACTGCAGCACAAGCCATGAGACAGGCAGAGCTGAAGAAAGCAACTTTTTATCGGCGTGTGAAAGAGTATGAGGAAGAGATGACACAAGTAATAAAGGATAGTTAGTGAACTCAAGCCAGAGGAGGCGTATACTCTGGCCGAATCAAAATGAAAAGAGAAGGGGTAAATCCCCTTCTCTTTTCTAGCGAATAGATTATAGCGAATAAAAAATAGCGTATAAAGAGATAACGAATAGTAAATATGTAAGGTAATCATATACATGATGAAGGATAGTGTCAACACTTTTTTGTAAATGATGGATTAAGTTTTTGAAGCGGCGACTTGACTGCTGATCTCTTTTAGTAGTGAGGTCCCCTTATCCGTCAAAATTAAGCTAGGCTTAATTTTATCAGCCACTTTTTTCGTTCCTTCTGAAATTAACATTTCGACTTTTAATTTTTCTATTAATTGACTGGCTACATTTGCAGTAATTCCATACTTTGATACATAATTATCTCTCAGCCATCGAGCGCCTAAAAATAAATTTGAATCTTTATACGCAACATGCCAATCCTTGATATCCTTAAGGGCATCAAGGACATAATCATCAATATTGTAATCCTTGGCTTCAACATTTAAAAAATCCAATAGATTGTAACTGTTATTTGCAAAACTTGTGATATCGATATGTTTCGGTGCAGAGTCAGAAAGATAATACAACTCTACTTGCTTGCTTTTATAAGTCATTCTGCTTATAACCGGAATCATATCACTATCTGCCGTGACGAAAACATAACATGTGGTGTTTGGATCTTTGTAAGTGTGTTCTATTGCGTCGATACACAATTCAATATCTGAAGAATTTTTTCGATGATCTCCATCTTTTCCATTAGAGTAAACGTGCCTGATTTGAATACGCTTTTTTTGAAGACTTGTTAACTGTGTTTTTATTTTTTCAAAATCGGCATAGGCCCGAAAAGTCCTAACATTTTCTTGCCCATATTTTCTCCACAACTGATGAAACAAGTTCTTTTTTTGGTCTTCATGATTAGGATCGTGGGAGTAATTATTCATGAGAGTCCAGTATACATTGTCATAGTCAACAAAAATCGCTACATTATCAAGCTTGTTCTTTTTATTGATTGAATTTAAAGTAGATTCTGTTGTTCTACCCATCATTTCAAATAGAAGTGCGAAACTTGAAGGCACTCCTCCATCTTTTTCAGTATCTCCTATTTCATGTGTCTGTACTTCCTCAGGCAGATCACTTAGATTGCTATTTTGGTTCCCATCAAAGTCCGTTCTTTCGAGAGCTTCTTTTCCTTCCAAATGTATCCCTCCAAGAAACAATTAATTAACACAAATAGTCTACTACAAAAGTCACGAATTGGCGATAGTTTCCAAAGGACCGGCCTTACGAGGAATGGAAAGCTGGCAAGTTATTTCAGCTCGTAAACTGATGGGAAACAGAGTATGTAGTCTGAGGTTTACGATGGAAATGAGTTAATCCGATCAGAAAAAGAGTTGAGCATTGCATTTGATACTGCATAAGTTAATAAAAATGGAACTGTAAACAATAATGCGATATAATTAAAAACTTCTCTATCTTGGTAGTTCCTAGTTCTAATTTCTGCTAGATTTACGTGGAAATCTGAATTTAAAAATGAAAAATCATTTGTCTTTAGTGCGTAGATACCTGCTGCTCCAGTTATGACTACTGCTGCGATTTGGAGAAGGTCATTCGCAGTTTTTGCTTTTTCTATATAACGTTTATTCTTTTTTCTAAGCATTAATAAACAGCATACGAATATTGAAGGAACAAGAAGGATTAAAATAAGAAGACTATTATTTATTAGTGGTTCTTTCTTTGTTAACGAAAGAAAATAAGATACTCCGAGAAGAAGCCATAAATTGCATGAAGAAGGATATAGAAAAAAGTGAAAGATACAAATGAAGACGGGGTTTCGTTTAGGTAAAAGAATACTTAGTGGACTGAGCAGTATTAATGTGAAGATCCCTTCGAGTAAAGATGAATTGAAAAAAATATAAATGTATCCGAGCCAAATTCCCATAAGAGCCATCATAGCATAGGTTTTAAACAGGAATGGAACCAGTGTTTTTTTTCTCCGGCCGAGTGTTTCAATTCTTGATAATTCCACTTTTATTCTCCTATTCATAATTAAACTGAGTATTATAAATCAGCATTTACAATGATCGATTTTATGCCTATTTCATTTTTTTGTATTATTGGCACAAAAGAAATGTTTTGCTTCGAGATTATTGATCTTATCATAGCCGATCTGACTTATAATATAAAGTTCGAAGGCAGTAAATAATGAGACAGGCAGAATCGAAGAAATCAAAGCACTTAGATTTGATTCCTTAGCGGGAAGCAGGAATTCCATATTCTACATCGAACCTAATTTAGGAGATAGAGGAAATTAAGGAGGATTGAATAAAATGAAAAGTACCGGTATTGTCCGACAGGTTGATGAGCTTGGCCGGATTGTATTACCGATAGAGTTGCGCCGCATTATGGAATTGAATGAAGGGGATCCGGTGGAAGTATTTATTGATCATGACGAGAAACGTCTTATGTTTCGCAAGTATCGGACTCAAGAATGTTTATTTTGTCAATCAGTGGAATCGCTTTCTTATTTTCGAGGGCGTTTCGTATGTTTATCCTGTATACAAGATGTTCCCCCGGTCGTACAGCCCGTATTACTTGAAAGCGCAGCAACCCTGGAGAATTTGCCGATTGAGAACTCTAATATGGAATCTATTCAACAGGAACAAAAGCGTAGAAAGAAAAGTAGTGAGCTGTTAAAGCAGTTGGATGGACTCATGAAATCTCGTTCTGAGGCGTCTCAAAGTGAATGGGCCAGGATTTTAGGAGTTACTCCAGGGCGTGTAAGTCAGCTATTAAAGTTAAAACGCAACAAGTAAAGTGAAATAAGAGATGGGGCGTAGTCGAACTATTTCCCCGTCTCTCTTTCCCGAACCGGACTTGCACCTCTCAGCGCATCCGGCTCTCCATTTAAGTGTTGCTCATAGCAAAGGCGACTTCGTCATAATAGGATTCAATTGTACGATGTTTCTCTGAACGTAGGATGTATGGATTTTCTGCTGGAGTACGCCATTTGAACCAGCCTTTGCGGCTGGTTATTAACCTTTTCAACGCCAGTTCTCCATAGAATCCCCGGCTGTTTTGACCTTGCAGTACCCAGATTTTGGCCTTACCTTTCTCTGGAGATCGGACATACTCTCTCATTAATGATCGGAATCCACGCTTGTACTTTCGTGCAAGCCAATAGCCGAGTTTCCAGAAAACCGTGCGATCTACTTTACCGTATATCGTTGCGGTATAATCTGTGTATTGATAGAAGTTTGCCCATCCTGCAAGTTGTCGGTTCAGGCTTTCAATCAAATCCATGGTGTTCATGCTGAAATTCCCTGACAGTTGCTTAACAACTCTCTCAGTGAAACGGCGGTATTTATCCCAAGGAATAGAGGATACAGGTCGCATTCGTCCTCTGGCTCCACGCTTGCGAATAATTCGATGGCCAAGGAAAATGAACCCGTCGTTCACATGCGTAATATGCGTTTTATCCATATTCAGCGTGAGTTTCAGCCGATCTTCGAGAAATGAACGACATGCTTCTCGTACTTCGTCAGCATGTGCCTTGGTCCCTTTGACTACCACCACAAAATCGTCAGCGTAACGGCAGTAGGAGATTGCTGGCTTCCATTGTCGCTTTTCTCGAATGGCGATAGGGCGCTCTTTCTGTATGCCGAAGTTCCAAGCCCAGCGATCTTTCCTTACCTTCTTACTCAGAAATTTCGCTTCCATCCACTGATCGAATTCGTGTAACATAATATTGGATAGGAGTGGTGATATGACACCGCCTTGCGGAACGCCTTCACTAGAGGCTCGGAATAATCCGCGATCTATGCATCCTGCCTTAATGATTTTCCATAGCAAGGCAAGGAAGCGTTGATCTGAGATGCGTTTACGAACTGCCTTCATCAACAAACGATGATGAACAGTATCAAAGTAGCTGGCCAAATCGCCTTCTAAGACCCATCGACCTGCAGTTGCATCTGTGCGTTCATTTCCATCCTGTAGTTGCATCTTAATCGTACGGATGGCATGATGGACGCTTCGCGCAGGCCTGAATCCGTAGGATTGAGGGTGAAAGTCACTCTCCCAGATCGGTTCCATAACCATTACCATTGCACGCTGCACAATACGATCTCGGAGACAAGGAATGCCTAGCGGCCTAAGCTTGCCATTCGCTTTTGGAATATATACACGCCGCGCAGGTCGCGGGCAGTACGTTCCCGTCAGCAATTCATGCCGCAGGTAGTCTAGTTCAAGGTCAAGCGTTTCTTCCATCTTGCGCTTGTTAATGCCGTCTACACCAGGTGTTCGGGCACCACTTGAAGCCAGAGTAATGCTAGCCGCTTCGCTGAGCCAAGTCTTGTTTGCAATAAGTCTTAGAAGTCGGTCGAACTTACGTTCTTTACTATCTGTTGCCCATGTCGCCAGTTTGCTTTGCATTTCACTGATTATCAAAGGTCTTCACCTCACTAAAGTCAGTTAATGAGCCAAGTAAACCACTTAAACTGCCTCCCTTTGCCATGTGACCGGCTTTCCCGGCCTCGGACTACTACGGAGGCTCCGTCATTCTGCATAGCATCGGGGAACACACTCCCTTAGCATCCATGCAGACTTTCCCCAGTTCACATGTTGGACTCTACACATGGGTTAGGTTGCCTATCGCAGTCTTTATCCTTGCGTTCTGCAAGTCGTCACGGACATCATGATCTAGCTGTGCACTCTTCGTGATTCCCAGCCGATAAACATACATATTCAACCGACTTTCGTGAATTCCCGTCAATACGGCTAACGGAAATTCAGTCCGTGACCTGCCTGTTAAACGGTGTAGGCAGGGGTGACATTTCAACCCTCAGATGCGGTTTAATAGGTTCGTGTTCCTCAACCTTCTCATGCTCAGCCTAGAGACTCATCTTGGCGTAACCGTTTCGCCGCAAGCCCCGTTTCCCACGGACTACGTCACCTTGCCAGTGTCGGCAAGTCACCGCCGCTTCGGCTCACTTCTTCTCACAGCAGAAGAAGGACATGTCTGTAAAAAAAACTTCTCAACATGTATTCCAAACATGCTCAAGTAACTTGTTCCAAATGGAACTTGTTAGCTGGGCGTACTATAAGTTATGTCATAACGCCTGTGTTGAATCTGCGGATCGAATTGAAATTCTGGAGGATTGAGATGGAATCTAAAGCAATGTTTGATCAATTGTTTAAATATGGAGTTACTTTGCTAAATGAAAATGAACATTTTTATGAGGAGATCTACAATGGCTATTATACGCCAATTACGAACCCTATAGTCGATTACATAAGGTTGCTTGGGCGAAGAATTCAAGGTCATTTATTGCTTCTCCCAATAATACATGAGATTGCAAATGACAAACAGGCTTTAACAATGGACGATCTTTTTTTTGATGAGTGGGAAGCAATTACTCCTGATGGAAGGAATTTGCACAACATTAAAAAGCATGTTGAATCCACGTATAAGGTAAAGCTTAATCGTGATTTAGTATTTCCTAAGCCTTGGAACGGATCAAGGTTGCGAGATAATTTAATTAAGATTGGCGAAGGGGGATTGGAGGGGAACTGGCGTCAAGACGGAAATCATAATCTCGTACTCTGGCTTCCCATGGGGATATCTTTTGTTGAAAGTCACGGCCACCACTCCATTACTGCAGGAATCGTCAAAGGGGAAGGCGAGGTGGTGCCTGATAACGTTTATGACATAAGTCCAGTCTTTGAATATGTTTATACTGACGGAATTAATTATTATCGAAAGCATGACAATCGGGTTATATCGGTGGTGCGGTCTGTAGAGTGCGCTGTGATTTTTGAACTGGGTAGGTTGATGCAACAAAGAAATGTATTTTTGCAAAAAACGTAAACGGTTTGAGTTTATAGCGATCATGATCAGATTGTTCTTGAGACAGAAATTTCAAGACAATGAGTCGGTTAGAGAATGTTGGTAGATAAATTTTAAGCGCTTATAGCTACGGAGCTGTAAAGCAAAGGAAGAAGATTGGCAGTGAAATGTGAAGGGATGAAAAATTGCTCAAGAATACGGGGTTAGTGGTTTTACTATTAATGAAAAGGGGCAAATAGGGGGCAGAGTTTGGTCATTCAGTTGCATACAAGGCCATCTACCTTCCTTCTGAAAATTTCATTTTTCCCTAATAAACGTGTACTTTTCACGCACAAGATATCATGGTCATAGCTAATCCTCAGCCTTCCAAGTTAAGGTTATTATAAATGATGTTATTGACTTTTGGAGGTGGAAGAGGATGGATGTACATCTACAACAGAATGACTATTAGATGGAGTTAGTTGGGCGGCCACCGCAGAAGTATTGAAGATGATTTAGGTTCTCACGGTAGCGAACTTGACGTGGAAACTCGAGATCGCAGCAATTAAGTAATTAATCGGTTTGACTTTGTTTCGTGTGTAAAATATGTGTAAAAAGTTTTTAAAACCAAATGTATTCTTATGCATTCTTCGCAGACATGAATGCAATGAAAAATCCCGAATTCCCCTGTTACTAAAGGGAATTCGGGATTTTGACTATTTATCATATGTATTATTCTATCACGATCTAATGGCGTCCCAGGCGGGATTTATGTAGTTAACTCTTAAGATACAGAGGATGGGGTTCTTTTGCACTGCTTTCAAGAGCAGTTCTAAAGTAGTGAAAATACTTATTAAAGCAACTCTAAATTACGAAATTTGAAAATAATTCGTCATATTTCGACTTTATATGATATAAATTCTTATTAATCTACAAAAAAACCCCGTATACATAATAAAATGTAGAATTACAATAGATATTATGATTTAAAATTTTAATTTTGTTAGGAGTGTGAAGACGTATAAATCAGAGTCTTTAAAAATAGTAGTTTTTCATTTGTTTTGCCATGAATTAATTCTATAGTTTGAAGTCGGAGGGTTCCTTATGAAGAAAAAAATATTATCGATTATTGTAATGTTATGCATCCTAGTGACAATGATGATTACTGGATTACAAGCAAATGCAGCAAAGCAAGAGAATAATGATGAGATTGTAACAATCAAAAATGATGATGATAATTTATCAATATTAAATGAAGCCAATGCTAAGGGGAAACTTAATAAAGAAAAGTATATTGTTAAAGAATTAAAAGAAATGAGGACAAGTAATAGTAAACATTATCTAATGAGCGACGGAACTTATAAAGCAACACTATTTATGGATAATGTCTCCTATGAAGATGAAAATGGGGAGTTTCAGGACATTAAATTACAATTAATTGATGAAGCAGAGATTGACTCAGTTAATGTACCATTCTCAAAAGCTTCTTCCATGGAGTTGAATAAATTCTTAAAGACGAGTAAAGAAAAACAAAAATTTAGAGTAACCAATCAAGAAGCTTCAACCTATTATAGAGCACTTCAAGTACCTTTTAACGTAAAAATACCTAAAAATGTTAAAGACGGGTATTCAATCGGAGATTCTCAAACAGAATTAACATTTGTACCAATTGACGTAAATTCAGTGACAGCAAGTGTATATTCCGCTAATACGCTCAACTATGCGAATGCATGGTTAGACACTGATGTATCTTTAACACTCACAGACAAAGGTATTAAAGAAACAATAGTATTGAAGAGCCCTAATGCACCTTCAAATTTTACTTTTAAAGTAGTAGGGAATTTAAGTGATGAATTTAGATCGAATAATTTATCTATTGCTCCAGCTTGGCTGATTGATAAGAACGGTGTAGAGAGAGATGTTGAGCAAAATATCATTCATGAAAATGGTCTTCAGTATTTATCAATTTCTGCTAATACTCAAGGTCTTGAATTTCCAATAAAGATCGATCCCACAGTAAATGTGCTAACGCCTACACAGAACGTATCAGTAAGCAATAGTGGTGGAGTAGGTAACAATCAGCTTCAAGTATTCACCAACTATTCGAGAGTCATAAATTCTTATATCCAGTTTGATGTATCGTCCATTCCAACAAATTCAATTATATCAAATGCCACAATGAGCTTGACGCAACTAGGATCAAATCATTTAGGCAATACATCAACAGTTCGGATATATCGTGTAAAGCAAGCGTGGTCTGACTCAATGCAATGGAGCACTCAGCCTCAAACTGAATCACAAATGGTAACTTCATTACAATTTCCCACGATGGTATATAGTAGTACACAACGTCAATTTGATGTAACCAGTGCTGTGAGCGCGTGGGTTAGTGGAACACTAAATTATGGACTAAAGCTTACTCCGGGAGATCCTGAATTTGAGGGGATAGTTGGTTTTTATGAAATGGGAGGGCCGAGTAGTTATGTTCCAACATTAACGGTAAATTATAATGTTATTCCATCGAAACCAAAAGTATTATTGCCCAATGGCTCAGAAGACATTGATACGTTGTATAACATATCATGGAACGCATCGACTGATGCAGATACAGTACAATCATTGCTTAAATATCAGATTCAACTATCACAAAACGGAGGAAGTTCATGGGTAGACTTACTTGAACTATCATCTGCTGCTCAGACAAATTTAAACTATGATTTTTCTCAATATGCTAATTCAACAAATAATAAAGTGCGAGTTCGGGCCTATGATGGATTTATTTATGGGCCTTGGGACGAATCGGATGCGCCTTTTACGATTAAACATAATCAATCGCCAACCGCACCTACAAATCTTGCACCAGGAAGCACAAGCTCTGCTAGCCCTTCATTAACTGCTACAACAACGCCAACATTATCATGGTCCTTTTCAGACCCCGATGCAGGCGATGAACAATTGCAGTATAAAGTAACTATTTATCAAGGTTCAACCCTTATTCAAGACAGTGGTTGGATTAGTTCATCTACGACCTATTATACGGTTCCTACTAATGTTCTATCACGTAATAGCACGTATAATTGGCAAGTTCAGACGAAGGATGGTTCTGGAGCAGCATCGTCAGCCTCTACAAAACGATACATTAAAATCAATAGTTTACCAACGGCAAGCATCACCGCATATTCTGATGGGGAAGAAATTCCGGATAATGTGCTGACGTTTACCTGGACCTATGCAGACAGTAATAATCAAGCACAATCCCATTACCAAATTCAAGGTACGCAAGATAACTGGGCTACGATTGCATATAATTCTGGTGTATTAAATGGGGATGCTACATCATTCGTGACACCGCCATTAGGCAGCGGTACCTGGAGTTTCAAAGTGCTTGTGAAAGATGGTAGTGAATGGTCAAATGCTGCTTATCGAACTAATATGGTGCTTCCCAATGCTTTCGAACCAAACGATAACGAAACCACGGCTTTTCCAATCCTATATGATCAAAATTACGAATCGTTGATTGCTAGCGATACGGATGTGGATTTCTACACTTATACAGCATCTACATCTGGAGTGGATCGAGTGATGCTTAGTGTACCAACTAATGAAAATTATGATATTTCTGTATATGATTCCGCGATGAATCTTATAGCTTCAGGTATAAGAGGAATAAGTCAAGGAGAAAATGTTTTATTTGATGTGGTAAATGGAGAGACCTATTTTATCAAAGTAGTGGGTGAAAGCGAAAGCTTCAATGCTACGGAAAGCTACAATTTGGCACTAAGTGCTTTGTCACTAGCGGTACAAACGACTTATCAATATGATGCAAATGGAAACATGATAGGCAAATCTACTAGCCAGCCAGACTAAACTCGATATTTAATAAAAGAGTTCATTGCCATATGTTTCATAAGTTTTATTCCAGTTATCATATTATTGATATTAAATCGGAGGTTATCATGAAGAAGAAAATATTATCGATTACGTTGATGTTATGTATTCTTTTGCCGTTATTGATTTCAGGATTACAAGCAAATGCAGCAGAACAAGAGAATAACAAAAAGCTTCAAGCAGAAAATGAAGTTGATGATCAGTTAGCTGACTTAGAAGACGATTCCCACGAAAAGTTGAAAAAAGAAAAGCATGTTGTAAAAGAACTAAAAGAAAAAAGGACAAGTAATAGTAAGCACTATCTAATGAGTGATGGATCTATCCAAGCAACAATATTCATGGATAATGTCAACTATGAAGATGAAAACGGCGATTATCAGGAGATCAATGTACAATTGATCGATGAAGCAGATCTCGATTTTATGAATGTTCCATTATCAAAAGTTTCATCAAGCGAAATTAAAAATGTAATGAAGGCCAACAAAAATAAGAGAAGCATAGGGAAAATGGACAAGAGTTCAACTTATTTTCGAGCTCTACAAGTACCGTTTGACGTAAAAATTCCTAAGCAATTTGATAAAGGATACACTATTGGTGACGGTAAAGAGCAATTAACCTTTGTTCCAGTTGATGCGAATACAGTTGCAGGAAGTGTTTATTCCAAAAGTACAATTAACTATGAAGACGCTTGGTTAGATACAGATGTATCGTTGGAGCTAACAGATAAAGGGATCAAAGAATCTATTTATTTAAAGAGCCCAGAGTCGCCGTCAACTTTTTCTTTTGAGATAGATGGACAAATCAATGAAGATCTTACTTCTGGAAATTTACTTATTACACCAGCATGGTTAATGGATGCAAATGGGGTAAAAAGAGATGTTAATCAAACACTTAGTAAAGTGGATGGTAAGCAAGTAATTCAAATTACTGTGGATACAGAGGGGCTTTCATTCCCAATCATGATTGATCCAACTATAGTGACAAAATCTACTGCTCAAGATACATATGTTGGGTATTATAGCCCTCCAGGTTACGAAGGTGACAGTTACTATTTATCAGTTGGATCAGGTAATGGATCGCCATCTCAAACGTACTCCTCTTATATTCAGTTCGATATTTCATCTATTCCTTATAATAGTATTGTAAATAGTGCAATTATGGGATTATACATTTATACGGGGTACACGAATGAATCAATTGATGGATATATCTATTTAGTTACTTCCCCCTGGGATGAAGATACACTTGGGTCTTCATCTTTGCCAAGTATCAATTCTGAAAGTGTAATAATGTCTAAAACGGGAAAGTTTGGCGAAATCCCTAATTCCATTATCAAACCCGGATGGTGGAACACAGATATAGCATCATATGTACAACAGTGGGTTGATGGTACTAACAACTACGGAGTTTATATTACCTTATACAACGCATATCAAAGTAGTAAAAGAATATATAGCTCAGAATATGAAAATGCTGCATATCGACCTAAATTAACAGTTACCTATGAAAGTCCCCCCGTGAACGCTCAAATTTTATCGCCTAACGGCGGTGAAACGATTGATAAATTGTATAACATATCATGGAACGCATCAACTGATGCAGATACAGTACAATCGTTGCTTAAATATCAAATCCAACTATCACAAAACGGAGGAAGTTCATGGGTAGACTTACTTGAGCTATCATCTGCTGCTCAGACAAATTTAAACTATGATTTTTCTCAACTTGCTAATTCAACAAATAATAAAGTACGAGTTCGAGCTTATGATGGATTTATTTACGGCCCATGGGACCAATCTGATGCCCCATTCACTATCAAGCACAATCAATCGCCAACCGCACCTACAAATCTTGCGCCAGGAAGCACAAGCTCTGCTAGCCCTTCATTAACGGCTACAACAACGCCAACATTATCTTGGTCCTTTTCAGACCCCGATACAGGCGATGAGCAATCGCAGTATAAGGTAACCATTTATCAAGGTTCAACACTTATAAAAGACAGTGGTTGGATTGGTTCATCTGCGACCTATTATACGGTTCCTACTAATATTCTTTCACGCAATAGTACGTATAATTGGCAGATTCAAACGAAGGATGCTTCAGGAGCAGCATCGCCATCCTCAACAAAACGATATTTTAAGATTAATAGTTTACCAACGGCAACCATCACCGCATATACAGATGGGGAAGAAATTCCCGATAATGTGCTGACGTTTACCTGGACCTATGCAGACAGTAATAATCAAGCACAATCCCATTACCAAATTCAAGGTACTCAAGATAACTGGGCCACAATTGCTTACAATTCCGGCGTGATCAGCGGCGACGCTACGACCTTCACAACGCCTCCGCTGGGAAGTGGAAATTGGCAATTTAAGCTTCTTGTGAAAGACGGCATGGAATGGTCAAATGCAGCTTTTAGAACTAACTTGACGTTGCCGAACGCATATGAACCCAATGATACGGGATTAACTGCTTACCCAATTCAATACAATCAAAACTACAGTTCATTAATTCATACAAGCACAGATATTGACTTCTTTACCTACACAGCGGCTGAGACGGGTATTGATCGCATTACGCTTAGCGTTCCAACAAGTCAAAACTATGATATCTATGTCTATGATTCGAATATGAACCTTATCTCTTCCGAATCGAAAGGAACCGGCCAAACGGAAAATGTGCTGTTCGATACAACAAACGGTACAACTTATCTGATCAAGATTATCGGAGTATCAGGTAGCTACAGCGATACTGAAAGCTACAACTTGACAGTAAGTCCTGTATCCATGCAATTCCATACAACTTACGACTATGACGATAACGGAAATATGACCAACAAAACAGAATCTCAGGTTCAGTAGGGGGACTATATGAAAAAGCAACTATGGCATAAAATATTTGTTTCGAGTCTATTATTCTTACTTGTAAGTTCAAGTGTTCCAGTGTATCCTTCATCAGCTCAACAAGTGCATGCGGAATCCTTGACATCGGAAGAACCTCAAGCGCTTAATCAATCCAAACAAGCAAAGAGCACGGTGCAGGCTAATCTGGGGAATGCAGATTATGGCACCATGAGCAGTCTTGAAGTCGTTCCTGATTATAGTTATGTGAAGACAAAGCCGGATGAAGCTCCTTTTTCTGTAAATGCGGGGCAAGAAGTGATTTCAACGCTTTCAGGCAGTCTTTCGCAAAGTGCTGTTGATTTATCTCTGCCTGGAAGGAACGGTCTGGGCTTTTCCTTGACGCGTGTCTATAGCAGCGATGATGCCCAATTTAACCAGATGATTGTCTACGGGGGGAGCAACGATACTTCAGAACCGGCTGCGGAGAAACAGTTTCCCATTGGTAAAGGTTGGTCGTGGGATATTTCATTTCTGGAAATCAATGATGACGATATATACCTGCATTTGTCGGGAACCGGGGTATTTAAGATTGACGACAATAATACGTTAATGGGGTATCCGTGGGATGATCTAACCTTTGAACCGGACACCACGGTAACGGTAGGCGGCGAGACATCCGCATACGTTTTGAAATCCATTTATCAAGTCAACCAGTACTTTAATGACGAAGGCCAATTGCTTCAAATCTCGGATTCCTATAATAATACAGTGACCTTTGAATATGAAGATGATTCGCTGTACGGATCTGTCCTGCATGCTATAACAGATGCTATTGGCAACTCAATCAGTATTGCTTATTCGGAGAACGAAGTGACTTTAACGAAGGGCGCACAAATCGTAAGGTATTTCAAAACAAAAATGAACGGCAAAGAATTGCTAAGTCAAGTCATTGATCCGCTAGGTCGGGCCACGACATATGATTATGATCTAAATGATGCCTTGTTCAACTTATTAGGCACCACGCCGACTACGAGCAATCCTTACGCCCTCTTAACCGGCGTTACGTACCCAACGGGGGCTAAGAGTGTATATGCTTATGAGAGCACGCCTATCACGCGGTATATCGACACGAATGCCGTGAATCAGGTGTACCGGGTTATTTCTCGTCAGGATGAATGGACTAATTCGGATCTGTCAACGACCGAAGTCAATCATACGGATATTAGTTATCCAACCGGGGATATCGGATCCGCAGCGAATGCAGATCTTACCTTCACAGTGAAATTCGAAAATGGACATATCGCAACGACATTTGAGAATGAAAAGGATTATATCAGCGAAGATGAGCCTGCTGTGTATTACAATAACAGCTTGACTGCTATTTCGACTTACAACGACGAAACGTACACCAATGATACCGAATATACCTATGATCGAGCGCGCAAATGGCCAGTGCCGATTACAACAACCTTGAAAAAATCCAATTCCATCATCACGAGTGTGGATACAATTACGACAAGTGCCTTGTACAATGACTATGGCAATATTGTAAGCACAACTGATCCCGCAGGGATTCAAACCACCTCCTATTATGATCCAACCTCTCACTTGTTGGTTGGAGTGTCTAAGCCATTAAGCGCGACGCAAACCCAGTATACGGAGTATGTGCGTGATCCGGTCCACGGGAATGTAACAACTACGCGTGTTAGGGAGGGTTCTGCGCAAGGGGCCATTCTACAGGAAACGATTAATAATGCCTTTGATACGTATGGCAATGTAACGGAAACTAAGATACTTCGCCAACCAGGGACCTATACGACTGTTCATATCGATTATGATCCTGCTTCACCCAACCTTGGCGCCTATCCTACAGAAACATCGACAACAGTCACGGATGTGGAGAATAACAGTTCAACGATCGTAAATCACTATACTTACAATACATTTGATGGATCACTAGCGAGTTATACGGATGCGAACAATGGAACAACATCCTATGAGTACGATGCTCTTGGCCGTGTCATTAAAGCGATTCATCCGGATACGAGCTTTATTCAAAATAAATACTTTGATTATTCCAATGAAATCCGTCAAGTCGACGAGACAGGGGTTACGGTTTATACGAAGTGGAATCCTATCGGGTGGAAAACGGAAGAAGGCTACTTGAAGCATGACGCTCATAAACCGATGACAACCTATGCGTTTGATCTTAATGGACGTCTCTTAAGCAGCGAAGATGTGCTAAATCGTGTGACGGGATATGATTATGATGAGTGGAATCGACAATTCCAAATTACTTATCCTGATCTGAGTACATCCACCCAAATATATGATGATATTAATCACACACAGACAAGTACAGATGCAGAAGGGTATCGTACGAAGTCCTATTTTGACGTGCTAGGCCGTGTATTGTCGCAGGAAGAAACCAAGCCTACGGGGATCGGTTCAGGAACAGAAACAAACACGCTTATCTCATATACGTATGATTATGCTGGCAATGTGTTGACGGCAACGGATTATCTGGATCCACAAAACACTACCGCGTACAGCTACGACGTGCTCGGTCAATTGGCAACGGTAACGAATGCCAAAAATGAAGTAACACACTATGACTATGACTTGCTAGGTAACCTTACGCAAATTAACTATCCCGACTCTACGTTGCAACAAAAAACGTATGATGAAATTGGACGGCTCATTCAAGCAACGGATGCGACTAATCGGGTAGAACGCTTTTATTATGATGGCAATGGCAATCAAGTGAAGCTGAAGGATCGTGAAGGAAATCGGTTCAAATATACGTATAATAACCGTAACTTTCAAACGAAAAAAGAGATTGTCGACAGCAATTGGAATCCTATCGCAGGAGAAGAGACGATTACATTCTCCTATGACGATGCGGGAAGACGAGTCCAACTAAACGATGTGACTGGTCAAACCAGCTATACGTATAGTGCTGATCGGGGACTACTGTCGCAGGTTACTTATCCTGACGCCAAATCCATTCAATATGACTATGATGCGGCAGGAAATCGAAGCTCGATGAAAAACCCATTTGGGGGAATTACCTACTACCATTATGATGAGTTGAATCGACTTGATGCGGTTGCCCCGTCACTCGATTTCACCAATGATTATGATGCGACCTATTCGTATTTTGATAACAATCAACTAAAGGAAGTGAAACAGCGGAACGGGGTTATATCCACGTACCAATACGATGGTTTGCGTGTGAAGTCGTTAACCGAGCAAAAAGCGGATCAATCCGAAATTAACACCTTTGCTTATACGTACGATAACAACGGGAACCAGAAAACAAAAATAGAAAATGGCATCACGCATTCATTTACCTACGATTCATTGAATCGTTTAGCCACTTCGACACAGTTTAATGAAACGTATGACTATGATGATCGCGGGAATCGCTCAAGCATGACCACCAATCATCCATTCGATAGTCCGGGCGAGACGTATACCTATGATAAACGAGATCGACTAACAAGTGTCACTACTGATCTTGGGGCTACAGTAAGCTATACGTACAACGGAGATGGATTGTTATGGGAAAGAACAGAAAACGGTGAAGTTACTCGCTATTATTGGGATGGAGATCAAGTTGTAGCGGAAGCGACTGTTGACAATAATGTTCCTACACTTAAGGCAAAATACATTAGAGGAAACGGGCTTGTTGCCCGAGAAGATGACCAAGGCAAAGCGTATTATCTGTTAAATGGGCATGGAGATGTTGTAGAATTAAGAGACAGCACAGGAAACACCAAATTAAATCAGTATAGTTACGATGTGTTTGGGAATATCGTCTCTCAATATGAAACAATTGAACAACCGTTTAAATATTCGGGAGAGATGACGGACGATACGACCGAGCTTCAATATTTGCGAGCAAGATGGTATGATCCAAGTGTGGGTCGGTTTATTAACAAGGATACTTATGAAGGGGAACTGACGAATCCGTTGAGTTTGAATTTGTACACATATGTTCAAAATAATCCACTGATTTATAATGATCCAACTGGTCATTGGTGTACATCTGCGGATAATAAATGGGAACATCCGGGTACTTGTAATGATCCTACATCTATTTATTCCGATGATATGGATCATGATGGTGATCACTATAAGTACAATGGATATGAACCGCCTCCAGCTATCTATTACTATCCTACAGAAGATCGATTTGTCAGGTGGGTAGCAGGAGACAATGATGCATATTTTACAGCTAGTGATTCAATACAACAAGCAATGAGAACTCAACTCTTTAAAAATGCTACATCTGATTTAGGATTGGATTATTTCGTAAATGGCTTACTGTTTGGAGCTTCAATCGCATCAGGTATTGCAGAATTAAATTTATTTAGGGCTAGTGGTATACTATTAGAGAGTGGAAGTTTAAGCAGTGCGGCAGCAAGGGCGTGGTATTTGGAGCAAGAATTGCTAATTACTAGCAGGATTGATACGACTTTAAGTCTAGAACAACAAGCTTTTCAAGCTTTTAAATTTAGAAATCAGATTAGACAGCAGGCTCGAGATTTAATGTCAGATAGAACGTTGGCTCAATCGCTGGCAAAAACGGATCCCAATTTATCTTGGGAACAGGTTGTTCAAAAGCAAATTAGCAAAGGTTTTAAAGGTGATGAAATATGGAAAGCAATAATTCAAAGTGCACAGAGATCAAGAAAGAGTGTTAATGATAAATTCGGGTTATAAAATATATAAGTTAAACTAAGGATTCTTTCGTGCACGTTGCTGTAGTAATAGACTAATCGCTGATGTTCCCAATTTCTTCAATTTAAAAGAGGTTAGAGTTTGGGGATTTGGGAACAAAGGCGAATGCTCTTGCTCTTCAGGATGGTCTATTCTCTTCGTACAATTCTTTAATTCATCATTTAAAGAAAGAAGTGAGAACAAATTAAAGAGAAACTAATAGAACTCCTAAAAAAAGTAATTAGAGAAATCGATACAGAATGTACTGATTTAACATGGACAAGATATGAATGTATTGAAGAATTATTAAATGAATTGAGTGCTTATATTGATAAAGTTGCATCTAACGATAGTTCAGTAATTGAAGAATTAAAACTATGTTTTGCACCAACTAGTTCATTACAGGAGATTTCAATTCATAATGGATGGGAGGGGGAGTTTCTTGAGTTTGCTATGGAATTTGAAAGCATAATTAGTGCGAAATAGACAATTTAGCAACAGACAAATGTATGAATTTATTGATCTGATTTTTAATTAATGTGTGACATGCTATCGCCGATCGAACTCGTTGTCGGAGGCGGCGAGTTATTATGTCGGTGTAGGAGGCTGTAAAATAAAATGTGTAAACTCCTAAACCAAGCTACTATAAATTTCACGTTTATTTTCTGGAATTCACCAATAGTTTTCCTGTGCGTTATTGTTCTGGTTCCGGATGCTGCGGGATTATCATGACGAGGATACTATCAAAAAAGCTAATCAACTAGACTGGCTTTTTTGTCTTTCAGATTTCTTTATGCTAATTCTATAGTGAACAAAGACAGGGAGGAACTTGACAGATTGAAAATTATAGTTGAGAAAATAATTATGATTGATGGTAAACCGAAAGTTGATTTTACAACAGAATACGGTAAATCTTCAGCTAAATGGGCTGGAGAGATACCTGAAGTAGGTAGAGAATATTTCGTCGAACTAGAAATTGGAGAGTCACTTGTAATAGGAACTACCTTGAATCCATGTGACGAGAATAAGTTCGCTATTGGAATGAAACTGGATGCTGTGGTTCTTATTGGTTATTTGGAATCGATTGAAGCAGACGGATATGCAATCTTACGATTGGGTGATTCAATTGTTTCCATAGAACTTAAAGGTGTAATTCTTCCTGGAACTTTTGTGAAAGTTATCTCAGATGAAGTGACTTTATTCGATTTAGAATACTAACTGGACAGTAAAAAGTTTTACATCATTAAGAAGCAAGGAAATCGGCGTCCTGCTGGGCCGCTTTCTGCTTGGAACGAATAATTTGAGTTAGCG
>NZ_JAATHD010000043.1 GCF_011947265.1 Paenibacillus sp. HB172176 | reverse complement strand
ATTTGCTCTTGATTAGGGTAGATACGATATTTGAAAGCTTTATGATGCAGCATCGTTTCCATCACACCTTACATCAAGATTGAAAAGCCTCTACCCCCCCCTTATTATAGCACATACGTTCGTATATAGTCACTGACAAATTCCCGATTCATCCCCCGCCTTCGCTCTCCTTTCATGAGTAAGGTAGCTTAGAGGCAGGAGTATTCTCGGTGTTGTGATAAAACAGCCGTGCTATGATTAGGATAACATTAAGGAGCCGGATAGCCAGTCCGACTCCCTGCACAACATGTTGGGTGGGAAACCTCCAAATGTGACAGAGTGAAAATAACCCGTTCCCTTTGGCTGTAACCTGGGCGGGTTATTTTCGTTTAGCATCACCTCCATTCCGGAGGCGATACTTCCCCACCCAAGTCTGCTGCACATAGTGATTATAATAAATGTTGCCTATAGTTACTATGAAATATTATTATGAATACAGCAGCGCTAAACTCGTCCACTGGACGAGTTTTTTGTTGTGTCTTGCCCTCTCCGCAGAAGGATAGTACCATTACCTGTAATAGAATGATTCCATTCAGACGATGAGGGGAAGCCGGAGATGACTCAGACAGAGAGCAACAAGCTTCGCAATATAGGCATATTCGCGCATGTCGATGCGGGGAAGACGACAACGACGGAGGGCATCCTGTTCCACAGCGGGCGCATTCGGCAGCTCGGGCGGGTCGATGACGGGACGGCGCAGACCGACTTCCTGGAGGTGGAGCGGGCAAGGGGAATCTCGGTTCGTGCGGCAGCGGCGAGAGTGAATTGGCGGGGTACGGCAGTGAACTTGATCGATACGCCCGGCCACGTCGATTTCCTGTCGGAGGTGGAGCGTTCGCTGCGGGTGATGGACGGAGCCGTTCTCATCGTATCGGCGGTAGAAGGCGTGCAAGCGCAGACCGAGGTGATCTGGCACGCTTTGCGAGAGCGAGGAATGCCAACCCTGATCTATGTGAACAAAATGGATCGAATCGGCGCCTCCGCAGAGCGCACGTTGGCAGATATCCATCGGCTGCTGTCGCGCGGCGCGGCTCCTGTGCAAGCGCCGATTGGCATAGAGGACAGCTTCGCGGGCGCTGTCCGTTTGCTGAGCCCGAGTGCTGAAGGCGCAGCGACGGGCGATCAAGCTCATCTCGCTTCTCTGATGGAAGCGGTCGCCGAGCTGGACGAAGAGCTGCTTCTGCACTACCTGGAGCAGGGCAGCTTGACTTCGGCGCAACTGTCGGAGGCCGTGCCGAGGCAGACACAGGAAGGCAGGCTGTTCCCGGTGCTGTTCGGCGCTTCAAGCAAGGACATCGGCATCGTCGAGCTGATGGACGCGATGACGCAGCTTCTGCCGGAATCGCGGGCAGCGGTAGAGAAGCCGCTGTCCGGCGTCGTCTTCCGTGTGGAGCGCGACCCGTCGATGGGGCGCATCGCCTATGTCCGCTTGTACAGCGGCCTTATTCGCAATAGGGATTCGGTATGGAATGAGACCCGGCAGCTCGAAGAGAAGGTGACGCAGATTCGTCGCATCGACGGGCAGCGCTCGGAGGATCTGGGTGTGCTGCAAGCAGGGGATATCGCCGCGGTATGCGGCTGGACGGAGGCTCGCATCGGCGATGTGATCGGCTGCGCGGATGCTGTCCCGGGCGAGACGCGGCTTGCCGTGCCGCTGCTGACCGTGCAGGTGAAATGGCAGGACGAAGCAAGGTACCCGGCGGTTCTCGCAGCGATGCGGGAGCTCGCCGACGAGGACCCGCAGCTGGATTTGCAGTGGCTGCAAGAGCAGAGAGAGCTGCATCTGAAGGTGATGGGTCCGATCCAGATCGAGGTGCTGACGCAGGTCATGAGCAGCCGATTCGGGCTGGAGGTGAGCTTTGGCGAGCCTGGCGTTATTTATAAGGAGACGCCTGCAGGTGCGGGAGAAGGCTTCATCGCCTATACGATGCCGAAGCCGTGCTGGGCCATTCTGCGGTTCCGAATCGAGCCGGGCGAGCGCGGAAGCGGCATCCGCTATGAATCGCTGGTACGATCCGAATCGTTGCTGGAGCGCTATCAGAGAGAGGTGGAGCGGCGCGTGCCGGAGGCGCTGGAGCAAGGCCTCTTCGGCTGGGAGGTAACCGACCTTAAGGTGACGCTGGTAGAGGGCGAGCATCATGTGTGGCACACCCATCCGCTGGACTTCGCCGTCGCTACGCCGATGGGCCTCATGGACGGCCTGAACCGGATCGGCGTGAAGCTGCTCGAGCCGCTCATCTCCTTCCGTATTTCCGTGCCTGAGGAGCATGGCGGCAAGCTGATGAACGAGCTCATCCTCATGCGCGGCGAGTTCGACACGCCTGAGCTCGTCGGCGAGCGAATGGAGCTGACGGGCCTGCTGCCGGTCGCGACCTCGCTTGACTTTCCGGCGCGCTTCGGCTCGCTCACGAAAGGGCGCGGCATTCTCAGCACGTTCTTCGCAGGCTATCGCGAATGCCCGCCGGATGTGAAGGCCGATCGGCCGCGCCGCGGCGCGAATCCGCTGGATCAGTCGAGATATATTTTGCAGGTGAGAAAGGCTCTTGCGGAGAGTTAATCTGGAATGAATGGGCGAAGGAGGGAATGCAGAGATGACGACAATGAAATTACCGCGCGAAACGAAGCTCCAAATGGCGGCCAGTCTGCAGCAATTCATGGAGATCGAGCATGGCATTGAGCTGGGGCAGCTGGCGGGAGAGCAATTCATCGAGTTCATTATGAAGGAGTTGTCTCCCTATATCTATAATGAAGCGATAGAGGATGCGAGAGTGGTGATCGAGCAGCGCATGGCGGCGACGGAGGAGGATTTGTATGCGCTCAAGAAGCCGCTTCGCCTCACGCGCAGGAGGTAGATTGCGGTTCGCAGCCTCGTACTCCGAGCCCGAACGAGCTTGATCCGTCCGAGAACAATTCCGGCTTCCAGCCTTATGAATGACTCCGGCAAGGCGACCGTTCGGACGATGTTGCGGACGATTAGTGGAAGGACAGGTATCGAAGGAGAGAGAAGGGCGGGACAAGCAGCGTCGCTGTAGTCCTGCCCTTCTCCATTGGCGATGATAGATGCGGTAAGCAAGCTGCCTAACTATTAGCTAACGCGCAAGCTTCTCCGCAAGATCGAGGAACAGCAGCGTCACGCGCTTTACGCGGTCGAGGATTGGATCCTCCGTGTCGTCTGTAATCAGACCCTCCGCATGGAACAATTCCCGTTGCGTACCGCCGATGGAGATCCATTCATTGAGGTTAATGCCGTGCAGATTGCGCACAATGCCTTGCAAATGCTGCAGCGAGGAGGTGCCGACAGCGCCGGCCGCGGAGCTCATCGACAGGACTGCCTTGCCGCTGAACTGCTCCTTGCTTAAGTGATCCAGCGCATTCTTGAGCACGCCGGTAATGCTGCTGTGATACTCCGGCGATGCAAGCACGATTGCGTCGGCTTCTCTTGTCTTTTGCTTAAGAGCGTTAATTCCAGCCGTATCCTCGTATTCCCCGTCCGGAGAATAGAAGGGAAGCGGGTTCTCATAAAGGTTGTACACCTCCGCGTCATGCCTCTGCTTATGAATCAACTCCCCCACATAGTTGGAGAGATGCGTGCTGCTCGCTTCTTTTCGGTTGCTTCCGGTTATGATAACAATCTTCATCAGGGTCATCCTTTCTATCTGCTTCAAGCTTTTTCCTAATGATAACATGTTTGCGGGATGTGTGTGTCATGCCATGAATATTGGATTGCTGGCATTCTGTCGAGGTTTCAGTTAAAATCAGGCCAGAGCGTGCAGGCAAACCCGCTTAGGGTATCTTACACCGCCTTTTCGCCCCCTGCTGCGTTGCTTTTCTTTGACGTACCCTTAGTAACGTCTTCGAAAAAGCGCCTTGCAAGGAACGAGAATTGGGCATATTCTGCTTCCTTCGGAGCTTGCATCGAAATAGTGACGGATTCGTCGGGACACGCCAACTTCAGCGGCCGCGGATTGTCGTAAAGAGGTGATGGGATGGTTCGCGCACAAGAGAAACCGTTTCCTGACGGGAGAAAATTGAAATGGAAGGTTATCCTTCGTCTGGCAGTTATCCTGAGCATCGTATTCCTTGTATCCGGTTACATCACCTATTCTCTTCATGTCAAGATAGCCAGAGAAGAGGTGCGCGATCAGTTTTCGCATACGGTTAATCAGATGATGTATACGATTGATAAGCGAGTAGAGGGCAGCTACAAGCTGTCTGATCAGATTATATTTAACACACAAATCGTCTCCTATCTGCCTCTTGAGGAGTACGACTATAATGTGCTGCAGTCCATGCAAAGGATTCTGGATCGGGTAATGATTTCGGAGCCTCAGTTGCTTTCTATTAAATTGTTCAATAACGACGGGCAGCAAATTCAGCCGGCGAATTCCTTCTTGTCCCGTCCGTTAAATCAGGAGTCCTATCAGAAAATAGTAGAAAAACTGGAGCATACCGACGGCGAGTTGATCTGGTATCGGACAACAATGGAGAGTCTATTGGATATGCCCGAATCGAAGGGCGAGCTAATCGTCGCCGCTAGATGGATGAAGAGGGAGAATCTCGAAAATTACGGCATTCTTGTGTTCCTGTTTCACGAACGCTATTTCATGAATGAATTGCAAAACATGATGAAGGATGTGAGCGGCAACACCTATCTGCTGAATCGTGAAGAAAGCCTGTTATATACAGACGATAAACAGTTTCGGGACGTGTCGAAGCTCAGGATGGAATTAGCCGAAAATACAGGCACTCCGATCTTCAGCTCGGCCAGCTCTTCATTTACAGGCTTCGAATTGATTGTCAGCACGTCTTTTTCGACCTTGAAGGAGAAGAGTCGAAACCTTCTGAACGTCTCCTTCTACAGCGCCTTTGCCGGCATTGGTTTATCCGCATTGCTCGTGCTGTTCGCCATGCAGAAGCTCTTCCTGCCGCTGAATGAGCTGGTAATTGCCATGAGACGGGTGCGCAAGGGCGACTTGGGGATGAAGGTCAGGATTCAGACGCATGACGAGCTTGCCTACATTGGCGATAGCTTCAACAATATGCTGGAGCATCTGAACACATTGATCAAGGAGGTATACGAGAAGCAGCTCAGGGAGAGAGAAGCAGAGCTTAAGGCTTTACAAGCACAGTTGAATCCTCATTTTCTGTACAACACGCTCGATATGATTTATTGGCGATTGTATTTGCAGGAGGATCGAGAGAATGCTGAACTCATCATCTCGCTTTCGGATATGCTGCGTTACTCGCTGGAGCCTTCAAGGAAGGTGACAAAGGTGGAGGATGAATTGAAGCAGATCTCGAATTATCTTCGTATCCAGAGTGTTCGATTCGAGGACAGTCTGGATCTGTGTCAGCATATTGGAGACGATGTCATGAAATGCAGGATTGCTCCGCTATTGATACAACCTCTGGTGGAGAACGTATTCATTCATGCGTTCAAGGATGCAAGGAATGAACGCTGCAGATTGGACATTCGGATATATAAGGCGCCTGATCGAGAGCAGCTTGTCATTGAAGTATCGGATAATGGGGGAGGTATGACGCCGGAGAGGAGAAAACAGCTGCTGTCCTCCGCTTCTATATCGGACAGAACGCATCTCGGCATTCAGAGCGTGATCCGACGAATTGCATTAATTTATGGCGAGCCGTATGGTCTGGAAATCGAAAGCGAGGAAGGACGCGGCACGACGATGCGTCTAAGGCTGCCGTACATATGGATCGACACAGACAACGGGGAGGCGGAGCATGAAGGAGCAAGTCGTATTGATTGACGATGAACGATATATGCGTATGGGTTTGCAGAAGCTCATCGCAGAGCATACGGTTTCATGGCAGGTTGCCGGAGAGGCGAGCAATGGGGAGGAAGGTCTGCGGCTGATCGAGGAGCTTCAACCGAGTTTGGCCATTGTAGATATCCGGATGCCGATGATGGACGGAATCGAGCTGGCGCGAGAGGTGTATAATCGCGGATTACCGACGCGAATCGTCATCTTGACCGGCTTCAAGGATTTCGAATATGCACGATCCGCCATTAAGTTTGGCGTATTGGACTTTCTATTGAAGCCTTGCGCGGAGGAGGATCTCGTTCGAACCCTGGATCAGGCATTTGCTATTGTGGACAAGGAGCGCAGACAACGTCATTTGAACACGAGATTACTTGAGGAAAATGCGCTGCGGAACGCTTTTCTGGGGCTTCCGCTTGAAGGGGAGCAGCGACAACTGCTGGAGCGGCTTACGGCAGGCTCCATCTGCTGCTTTCTAACCGAGCTTAGCGGATCAGGGGGGAAGCTGGATGGCGAGACGGCACTGCTTCATTTCGCCGTCAGAAATATTGTGGAGGAGATGGCGGAGAGCAAGCGAAGTCGCATGCATATGGTAATGCTTCGGCATGATATAGCAGCCTTGCTGATTGATGCCGCCGACACATCATCGCCTCCAGACTGGCTGGAGCGGTTGGCGGAGACATTGACTCGATTGCTGGGAGGATGTCCGAAGCTGATCCCGGCCAGAGAGATTCTGCGTGCAGAGCAACTGGCGGAGCTTGCTGCGACTGTAGTGAGCAACGGGACGAGAGACGAGGAATCCGCAGTGGAGCTGGAGGAGCTTCTGAACCGCTCGCAGATGCTCTTTCAAGAGTGGTATGACCTTATTGGCGAGGGCAATCTGGATATGCTGAAGGAACGAGCCGCTGCGGAGTGGCGCCGCCTTCAGGAAGAGGTTCCTTCTCATGCTGTTCGCCGCTGCGTCTATATGATTGCCACAGCGCTCGACAAATTAAGCCGCAGAGTCATGAATGAGCCGTTGGAACAGTCTGTATCGCTCAGCGCACCGGAGCTCGGGAGGGAAGAGTCGCTGCGGGAATTGCAGCATGTAATCGATCGTTTTTTTGTTCGACTGGATGCTTGGCAATTGGAGCATAACCGGAATACGATCAGGCAAGTGATGGAATTTGTCGAATTACATTATGCGGGAGCGTGCAACCTGTCCGCTGCGGCAGAGCACGTGCATTTCAACCCGACCTATTTGAGCACGATGTTCAAGAAAGAGACGGGCGAAGGCTTCGCCAATTACGTGACGAAACGGAGAATGACTCAAGCCAAGCTGCTGCTTGCCAATACGAATTTGAAAATCACAGAGATTTCCTCCAAAATCGGCTATGATGATCCGAACTATTTCACCAGAACCTTCAGGAAGGTATGCGGTGTCGCGCCCAATCAATTTCGCAAAGAACCATCAAGTTGACTCATGTAACGCTTTTGCCAGCCTGGAGATGTTCATGCGCTGCCGGAGCGTTTTTTTGTATCCAGAAATGTTGTATCCAAAAATAATGAAGGATTTTCAAACAATTGTGAAGGCGACGAGCCTGCCTGATTTCTATACTTAGAGAGAAAATATGATAAATGGAGGAAAACGTGTGAACAGAATCGTAGGAGTAAAGAGCATAGGCTTTATCTTGTGCATGGCGCTTTTCTTAATGGCTTGCTCAGGGGGGAGCGGAACCTCGGATAAGGAAGAAGCACAGGGCAGCAGCGCGACTGCCAATACAGAAGAGAAAGCGGCCGTTGAATTAACGCTGGCGCATGGCTGGACGGGAGAGACCGCCATGGCAAAGGCGTTCGAGCCGGCAGTCGAGCGGTATGCGCAGGAGCATGATTATATTACGTTGAACGTCGAGACGGCGCCGGGCAACGGGATTCGCGACAAGATCGTGACCGAGATGGCTGCCAACGATCCGCCGGACGTGTTCCTGCATTGGGGCGTCCGTGAAACCGAGCGATATATTGAGAATGGAAAGCTTGCCGATCTGACGGATTTGATAGCTGACGATCCCGATTTGAAAGATCTTTACAGTGCGAACGCATACGGTTCGGCGACCTATCGCGGGCGTATATACGCGCTGCCTATTCAGGAGAACATGATGGTCTTCCTGGTGAATAAGAAGATGTTCGAGGAATACGGCGTGGACATTCCGGAAACGTTCGACGAGTTGAAGGAAGCGGTGAAGGTGTTTAAAGAAAAGGGGCTGATTCCGTTCGCAGCAAACGGCGGTACGCCGCGGGCGATGCTGCTGAGTCTCGTCGATCAGTTGTACGGAGACGATCTGCGCGAGCGATTGATCGGGAACCAGCCGTTTGACGATCGTCTTGCCCAGGCTGCGGATGATGTGAAGGAACTGGTTGATCTAGGCGCCTTCCCCGAAGGCATGGAGACACTGTCTACGCTGCAAGCGTTGGAGCTCTTCAATGCCGGAATGTCGCCGATGTATTTCCAGCATAGCTGGACGCTAGGCAGTGTTGCGGAGGATTTATTCGACAATGTAGAGGTTATTCCATTCCCGAAATTGTCCGAAGCAGAGGATGCCTATATGACGTCTGCAGCCGGTTACTTCGTATACATGAGTCAGCAAGCCTACGAGAATGAAAGCAAGCGGGAAGCCGCCTGGGATTTGGTGAAGTATCTGGCTGGCCCCGAAGTTGGCAAGGATCTGGAGGTCATCTCCGGCAACCCGAGCCCGATCGTTTGGGATCGCGATACAGATATGCATCCGATGCTGGCAAAGGCGTTGAAGCTGCGTGATTCAGGTACGGTGAAGACGTCCCCGGATCATAACGAGCTGCTTTCGGCCGAAGCAAGCAAAATCTATAACGATTTGGTGACGAAGCTATACTTGAACGAGATTACGCCGGAGGAATACGCGAAGCTCTTCGAGGAAGCGATTCTTGAGAATCCGAATCCGGCTTTCGAGTGAACCCGATGAAGAAGGAAATGTCTATGAAGAAGGAACGACGGATACTGATTGCCGCATTTTCGCTGCCGGCGCTCTTGCTCTACATCTATTTTTTTCTCAGCCCGGTAGGCGAAGTGGTGTATTACAGCTTTTTCGATTGGGATGCGGTCTCTTCGAAAACGTTCGTAGCTTTAGAGAACTTCGAACGATTGATATTCGATCCGGTTTTCTACCGTTCGTTGTTGAATACGCTGCATCTGCTCGCATTTCTAGTTTTGCTCATGATACCTTTAGCGCTTATTTTGGCGTATTTGCTGTATACGGAAGTTCGAGCCTTCAAATTTTTGCGTACCGTCTTTTTTATCCCCGTCATTATTTCGAGTGTGGCGACGGCGCTTATGTTTCAGTTTATTTACGAGAATTATTTCGGAATCCTGAATACGTTCTTGCGCAATGTCGGTCTCGGCGAGTATACAAAAGTATGGTTGTCCGATCCAGCCACGATTATGTCCGCCGTGTCGCTGCCGCTTGTCTGGAGCCATCTCGGCCTGATTATGATCATTTTGCTCGCCGGGCTGCAGGGAGTGTCCACCGAAGTGCTGGAAGCGGCGGAGATGGACGGGGCGAATGAGTTTCAACGATTGATCCGTGTCATTATTCCGATGATTTCGGGAGTGATCAGCCTTTGTCTCGTGCTTGCGGTGACGACCGCGTTCAAGCAATTCGATTTCATATTGATTCTGACGCAGGGCGGGCCGCTTCACAGATCGGAAGTGACAGGCAGTTATATGTACAATCAAGGCTTCAGCATGATGAATTACGGTTACGGCAGTGCCATAGCCGTCAGCATTATGGTTATTGCGGTTGCGGTTTCCGTCGCTGTTCAGAAAGCCTTGAACAAGGCGGAACAATAGGAGGCTACACAGATGAAGAACCGCAGTCTGATATTCGGCACGGTCAAATATGGATTTTTATGGTTATACGCAGGCCTCTCGCTTTTTTTGTTCGCCTGGATCTTCGCAGGCTCCTTCAAGAACAATCGCGAAATATTCCGCAGTCCGTTTGCTCTCCCGGAGCATCTAAGCTTCGAGAATTATATTCGGGCTTGGGAAAGCGCCAATATGAACACGTATTTCCTGAACAGCATCGTGGTTTCGACGGCGAGCGTATTTCTTACGCTCGCAATCGCCTCCATGGTTTCGTACGTCATCGCACGCTTCACGTTCCGAGGGAGCTTCCTGCTGTGGGGGATATTCATCATTGGGCTTGCCATTCCGATGCAATCGCTGTTATTGCCAACCTTCCTGAAAATGAACAGTCTCGGACTTCGCGATCATTTATTATCGTTGATCATAGTAAGCGGCGTGTTCGCCTTGCCGAAGTCGGTTTTCGTCTTGGCCGGGTTTATGCGGACAATTCCACCGGTGCTGGAAGAAGCGGCGATTGTGGACGGCTGCAACTATTGGCGCATGTTCTACAAGATTATTATACCGCTCAGCATGCCGGGGATAGCGACGCTTGCCATCCTGGACTTTATCGGCGCCTGGAATGAATATGTCTACGCCTCCGTGCTTATTTCATCGGATCATCTGCGGACGCTGCCGATCGGATTGGCCAACTTCAGAGGCGAGTTTTCCAGCGAGTACGGTCTCATCTGCGCAGGTATTACGATTACGATGATTCCGGTCATTCTTGTCTATATCTTCTTTCAGGAGCAAATTGTCAAAGGCTTGGTTTCCGGTTCAGTGAAGGGTTGAAGGCTTGGTGAAACGAGGAGGGATTTGAATGAAACGGGGATTAGGAACGATACTGATTATATTATTGTTCGCCATGTCTTTCTCTTATCCGCCCGCGGCGGGAGTGGCGTCGGCCAACGGGCCTGAAGATGTATTTGCCGAGGACTTCGAAAGCTATCCAGCGACGGTGTATCCAAGCTCCCTGAGCGCGTTATCTTCTCAATTGAATTATACAGGCTACGTGACGGAGGATGCGCAGACGCAGAATCGGAGCTTCCGCATTGCCAAGACGTCGGCAACGACGGTCTCGACCTATGCGCAGATGACGCTTGCACCGGAGAGGTATCTGGAGCAGGCGACGGTAGAGGTTCGTGCAATGGCAGAGCAGACGAATCTGTTGACGCTCATCTCCGTTCTCGTCGGAGAGAGTGATTATATCACTCAATTAGCTTTCTTTAACGACGGGAAAATCAAGGCTTATACGGATAGCGGTTGGTTCACTGTGGCGCCCTATAGCGCGAATACATGGTATGATTTCCAAATTTCTGTCGATGCGCACACGCAAAAGTTCGACATCTATGTGAACGGAAGTCCGCTGGCGCTCGGCTTGTCTTTCCGTGCCGACCAAAGCGAGCTTCGTCAATGGCGGACGGGAATTTATAAGGGGGATGACGTCGGAGCGATCGCAATCGACAATATTCGTATTCGCGATTCGCTGATTGAAGCGCCCGCGCCCGAATACGATGAGGATTTCGAAGGCTTGACGCCGGGCGTCTATCCTTCCACATTGGATCCCCAATCGACTGCAGCCAACTATTCAACGGTGACGGAGGCAATCTACGGGGAGTCAGGACAAGTGATGAAGCTGGAGCGAATCGAGGCGGATGACAGCAGCTATTACGTGTATAAGACCATTCCAGCGACATCGGAAGACATGCGGATTTCTTTCCGGGCAAGAGCGGAGCAGTCGGATGCCATCGTGTTTGCCCCAGTGATTCAGGGATTGAACGGCGTAATCACGCAGATCGCGTTTTTCAATACGGGCAACCTAAGAATACTTCAAGGCACCTGGGTTGATCTGATGGCCGATTATGAGGCGGGACGTTGGTATGCGTTCGACATTGTCATCCATGTACAAACGCAAACCTTCGCTGTATGGGTTGACGGCAAGCTGCTTGGCGACAGCTTCGCGTTCCAGACGGCGCAGGAGAGCGTGTCCAAGATCGGCTTCGGCCTCTACAAAGGGGATGGGGCATCGACGCTGTATGTTGACGATATTCATATCGAACCGTATGTATATGCGTCGGTATCGCAAGCGAGCTTGCCGGGCGGGCCGCTTACGCTCGCTCAAGGCAGCGAGGAGAAGCTCCCGATAACCCTGTTGCCGGAGAATGTCTTATACTACGACGTGCAATGGACCAGCAGCGAGCCGGAGGTTGCTTCCGTCGATGCGGACGGAAGCGTCAAGGGCTTGCACGCGGGGGAGACGATCATTACGGCACAGGTTACGGACACGGTAAGCTCGGCGGTGTACACGGCTTCCCGCCCGGTGTCCGTGTACTTCCAGCATGCTGCGGAGGTACATGTTTCGCCGGAGACATTGACGCTGCCTGCAGGAGCGGACGAAAGATTGGCGGCGCAAGTATTGCCCGCCAATGCCTCCGATTCGACGGTTGTATGGTCAAGCTCGAATGAGACTGTTGCGCAGGTGGATGCTTCAGGCGTAGTCTATGCGAAAGCTCCCGGCACGGCGCTCATCTCCGCGACGACAAGCGATGAAGGACACTTGTCGAGCAGCACTGTGACAGTGATTCCGAGAACGGTGGCTTACACGTGGTATGTCGATGCGGAATCGGGCAGCGACACGAATGACGGCTCGCTGACGCAACCGTTCCGAACGCTGCAGAGAGCGCGAGACGCCTTCCGGGCGAATGCGGCGAACGGAGAGATGACAGGGGACGCGGAAATCATCCTGCGGGGCGGCGTGCATGAATTGAACGAGACGTTGCTGCTTAATGAACAGGATTCCGGGAGCGGCTATTACAATGTGACGTATCAATCGTACCCGGGAGAAGAAGCGGTTATCAGCGGTGGGCGAAGCATCAACGGCTGGCAGCTGTATGATGCGGCGAAAGGCATCTATCGCGCGCCTTCCGAAGGCTTGGAGACAAGACAGCTATACATCAACGGCATTCGCGCAATCCGCGCGAGAAGCGAAGGGCCGCTTGCGGAAGCCGAGATTTCCGAGAACGGTGTAATCAGCAACAATGTCGATATCGCGGGATGGAATCGCCTGGATCATCTGGAGTTTGTGTTTCAGGAGCTCTGGACGCAGCCGCGCGCGCTCGTACAATCGGCGATCGTCTCGGAGGACGGGACTACAATCGAGTTTATGATGCAGCAGCCGGGGTGGGGAGCGGTTCGCAACAAGGGGGCTGCCTCCGTCTCGAAAGGTCCGGTTTATATCGAGAATGCGTATGAGCTTCTTGATGACGAAGGTGAATGGTATGCGGACGACGCTTACGTCTATTATAAGCCGAGATCCTTCGAGAATATGTCGACTGCGAGCGTCACAGCTCCTGTGCTGGAGGAGTTGATCCGCATCGAAGGCGCAAGCCTTGACGAGCGGGTGCATAACATTCGGTTTGAGAATGTTGTATTTGCTTATTCAACCTGGCTATGGCCAAGCACGAGCTATGGACTGGCCGACGCGCAGAACAATCATCTGCGTTATCCGGGGCAGGATGATCGTCTGATTGATGCAGCCGTCACTGTGCGAAAGGCGCATCATATTTCCTTCGAAAGCAATCGCTTCAAGCATATCGGGAGCACTGCGTTGAAGCTGATCGACGGCGTACAGGACAGCACTGTGAATGGCAATCATATGTATGATATTTCAGGCAGCGCGATCAACGTTGGCGAACCGACAGCGAGCAACGCGTATATCTATGCCCCGCCAGATGCTCGTCTGATCATGCGCAATGTTGACGTCACCAACAACTATATACACGATATCGGCATAGAGTATGCTTCGGCGGCGGCTGTCTCGGCGGGCTTTCCGGTCGATATGGAAATCAGCCGCAACCATATCTTCAACATTCCTTATTCCGCCATTCACATCGGATACGGCTGGACCAGCTTTGTCAGTACGGGGCAAAAGCAGGTTCGGGTTCAAAATAATTATATTCACGATTTGATGGGAGCGGGCATTTACGACGGAGGAGCGATCTACACCCTCGGCCATACGGGGGCGTCTCTTGAGGATATGAACGAGGTTAGCGGCAACTATGTGCAAAATCAACTTGAAAAGTGGTCCGTGTTGTATGCGGATAACGGTTCGAATTATTGGAAATTCAGCAATAACGTCATCGACCAGACAGAAACGCCGAGCTGGGGGGACGAGCCGGCCTATTGGGCATTCGGTAAAGAGAAGGATTTGTTGTTCGACAACAATTACACTTCCACCGATCATGTGCAAGCGACGATTACATCGTTCCCGGTGACGAATACGAAGGTGTACGCTGATGGGGACTGGCCGTCGGAAGCGCAGCAAATTATTGGGGATGCGGGACTTGAGGAGCCGTACCAGGAACGAAATGAATTGGCGGCAGAGCGCGTGCATGCTACAGAGGAATTGGCGTTGCAGGTGAGCGAGACGGCTCAGATTTCCCTGACGGCGACGAAAGACAAAGGAGAAGTCGCCAATCTGAGCGGGCTGCCCGTAGTCTACCGGTCGTTGCAGCCGGATATTGCCTCGGTGACGTGCGACGGCATCGTAGAGGCGTTGAATGACGGGAAAGCAACGATAGAAACGACGCTGGTGCTTGGAGACCTGCTATGGACCTATGAGACGGAAGTCTATATCGGCGATCAGGTGGTCTCTATGGAATTGCGGAATATACCGGATGCAGGCCGTAAGCTGATCCTGGGCGAGACGCTGGACCCGGGAGTATACGGTGTAACGGATCTCGGACGAGAGCTGCTGTTTGACGATCTATCCATCACTAGCTCCGACGAAGACGTTGTCGCGATTCAACCTGATGGAACGCTGCTCGCCGCCGGCGAAGGGGAAGCGACAGTGACGATTGCTACCTACGGATCGAATTCGCTCTCGCGCACCTTCGGTATTGAGGTCATTCAGTATAGCAGCGAAGAAGGGTTGCTGCTTCCTCCTTACCCGCTGAACGATGCGCTTGAGCATACGAGCGGCTGGGAAGTATCCTCGGGTACGCTGGCTTTCGATGAAGGCAGTCTGCGGCTGACGACGCCTTCGGGACACGGGTATTACAGCAGTCAGACCTTTTCCAATGAATTGTTGACCTTCGACATGACCATCGAAGCAGAGGCCGGCTGGGAGGCCATTACGTTTCGAAATCAGCAGCTGGGATCGCCTTTAATCGACACCTACGCGGTCGTGATTAAACCGAATGAAATCGAATTGCATCGGTTCAATAACGGTACTCGCACCGTCATCTTCGGCAGTGTTAACGGCCTTACGAGCCTCGGAGGCGAGGCGTACCCGAATGATGTGCTTCCTTTCGGAGTGAAGAAACGTGTACAGGTGGGAGCAATCAACGAAGAGGATGGCGTTCGCATTGTACTGAATGTTGATGGGCGGAATATCTTTTATTATCTGGACAAGCAGGCAGATCGAATTCAATCTGAGGGTTACTTCACCGTAATGGCCCGCTACGGCAATGTGCTTATCGGACCGACGGAGATAGACGATCCTGAAACGTAATACTCGGAGGGATAGTTGGCTGTTATGAATATTATCATGATGCATACTCACGATACGGGGAAAGCGATCGAGCCGTATGGTTTCCCCTGCTCGACGCCGCGATTAATGGAGCTCGCCAGAGAAGGGATGCTGTTTCGCAACGCGTATTGCGCCGCACCGACTTGCTCGCCAAGTCGGTCAGCCCTCCTGACAGGGATGTCTCCGCATAACTGCGGCATGCTTGGTCTTGTACATCGAGGGTTCCAAATGCCGGAGCCTTCCATGCATTTGGCAAGCTTTCTGACCCAACACGGGTACGAAACGGTGTTGTGCGGCGTGCAACACGAGTCCGACGATCCGTTCCGGCTTGGTTACCAGCGCCGGATCGGTATGGTCGGTCCGGACCAGGGAGCCAATGACCGAGTGAACGCTTTGGAGGCTTCGGCGTTCATTCAAGAGCGGCATGAGCGACCGTACTTCCTGTCGTTTGGCATGTTCAATACGCACAGGCCGTTCCCGGAGCCATCGTTGAAGCATGACTCGTCCTACGTCATGCCGCCGTTCCCGCTAGCCGACTGTCCTGAGAATCGGACCGAGACGGCTAGATATTTGACATCGCTCGATACGGTGGACGAATGCGTTGGCATGGTGTTGGATGCGCTAGAGTCGTCCGGGCGGATGGAGGATACGCTCGTGATCTTCACGACCGATCACGGGCTCGCGTTTCCGCGCATGAAATGCAGCTTGCTCGACACAGGCATCGGCGTATCGCTCATTATTCGGCTTGCCGGCAAGCTTCCGCAAGGCGTCGTGACAGATGCGCTCGTGTCGCAAATCGATTTGTTTCCGACGATTTGCGAGTTGGCCGGGCTGCAGCCGCCGGAGCGGGTGCAGGGGACATCCGTGCTTCCACTGGCGATGCAGCCAGATGGCCGCATCCGCGATGCCGTCTTTGCGGAAGTGAATTATCATGCGGCTTATGAGCCAATGCGGTGCATAAGAACGGAGCGGTATAAGCTGATCGTCTACTATGGCGACTATTCGGGGACGATTCTGTCCAATATGGACGATAGCGCAAGCAAGCAATTTCTCGTGGATCATGGCATTCTGAAGGAGGCGAGGGAGAGGGTGCAGCTATTTGATTTGTATCTGGACCCGGTCGAGCGAACCAATCGAGCGGAACATCCGGATTATGCCGGAGTTTTGGCGGAGCTGTCCTCGCAGCTTGAGACGTGGATGCGCGACACGAAGGATCCGCTGTTGTCAGGAGTCGTTCCGAAGCCGGCCGGGGCCATTGTGACAAGCGCCAGCGCCTTGCGTCCGACAGATTAAGGCGTGTCCCGAATGGAGAATGAATGAACAATGCAAGGGATGAGAATCTCCTTTGATAAAATTTCGATAGGAATGAACGCTTGCTTGCAACTGTAACGGACATTTTCGAGGCCTTCTAGCTGATTTTAAAGGACATCCGCGACCGTTGCGCGACGATATCGGAGATTTTCGGAATGTAAGGGTCGCCTTTGACCGTTAGCGTCAGAAATTAGGGTTGAAACCCCTCAATTCCTCCTCTTACGGTCATCCGCGACCGTTAAAATACCCGTTAGGCGTGATTACGGCTTATTACGGTCATTTGTGTCCGTTACGCTACACGCCTTGGTCAAATGGCCACATGCTCACGGCTTCACAATGAATCGGCAGCCTCGAAAAGTCCGTCCCTCTGGTATTAAGGTGTTTTTGAAACAAGTTGCTGCTTTCCAAGGACGCCGTCAGGCGTCTTTCTCATTCTGTGGACCGTAGATCCGCTATTTTGACAAATTGAGCTGTTTTTAAGATTTCGCGGACAGAGATGACCTTATATGCGAGAAAAGAGAGATTTTTTGGATGATTTGAGGAAATAGCGTCCCCTGTGTCCGCCAAAGTGAACAATCTCTGTATTTTTCACAAATAGAGTCTTCTGTGTCCGCTTGTCTATGACTTGACGTATGGGATAGGTATATTCTTGGCTCCTGCTATCCCGATCGTTTCAAGAAACGTTCCCGTTCTTTGCCAAGGACGCCGTCAGGCGTCTTTCTCATTTGTGCACCGCGCATGTGCGCAGCTAGGCGGTGAAGATCCCGTGTCAACTGATCTTCGCGGTTGCAGGATATGGCTGTCTGAAAGCCGAACTATTAAGAATAGATCATACTTTTACGGGATAGCGGGTGCCTTATGATTATATACAGCAGCTCCGTTGCGGAATTTAAAGAAGCCGTCGATGACAACAAAATCGCCATAAATATTGAATCTGCATTTATTGAGAAGCTTGGAAAACGTCCCTCCGTTTCCGAATGGCGTTCATGGAATAATTCCATGCAGTTCATGGAGCGTATCGTGCGTAATTCGAAGGTTGCGGATGATTGCGGCGTTATGATTGAATTCAACATACCCGCAACGGGCAAACGCGTGGACTTCATTATATCTGGTGAAGATGAAAAGGCGAATCGCAATTTTATTATTGTGGAATTGAAGCAATGGGAGGAAGCCTGGTCCACGGAGAAAGAGGATATTGTGAAAACCCGTTTGAATGGAACGGTGCGCGAGACAACGCATCCTTCCTATCAGGCGTGGTCGTACCGTCAATATATGGTGGACATGAATGCAGGCGTATATGAGCAGAACATTCAGGCTCGTTCGGTTGCCTTCCTTCATAATTATAGAGAGAAGTCGCCGGAGCCCCTTAAGGATGCCAAATATGAACGTATCACAGGAGAAGCGCCGCTATTCCTGCAGCATGAGACGAGACAGCTTCAAGCTTTTATACATAAGTATGTTGGCAAAGGAAAGGGAATGGAGCTGCTCTACGAAATAGAGAATGGACGAATCGCTCCTTCCAAAGCATTAGTGGATCATATTAACGCACTCTTTGAAGGCAACTCCAGCTTCGTGCTGTTGGACGAGCAGAAAGTAGCTTATGAGACCATCCTCACACTGGCCAAGAAGCAGGATAAGAAGCAGGCCATCATTGTGAAAGGCGGACCCGGCACAGGAAAGTCGGTGATCTCGATGAACGCGCTTGGCGGATTGCTTCGAGAAGGCTTGAATATCAAATTCGTCGCACCGAATTCTTCCTTTCGCAATGTGCTCATTGAAATGCTGACCGAGCAGAGCTCCAGATCCAAGATGAGAACGAAAACCTTGTTCATGGGATCGGGCAGCTTCGTGGATACGTTGGAGAATGAATTCGATACCCTAATCGTTGACGAGGCCCACCGTCTCAAAGGCAAAGGGAGCTATATGTACAGAGGCGTTAATCAAATCGAGGATATTATGAAGAGTGCGCGCACAAGCGTATTCTTCATTGACGACAACCAAAGGATTAGACCGGATGATGTAGGATCAGTCGCCGATATTAAGCGAATTGCCAAGGAGAAGCAGGTCGAAATTCATGAGTACACGCTGCACTCTCAGTTTAGATGCTCCGGCGCTGAAGGTTATTTGAATTGGATTGATGATGTTCTTGGCATTCAGAGTACCGGCAACTTCAATGGATGGGATCAGGAGGCATTTGAATTTCGAATTGTAGATTCCCCCAATCGATTGAGAGAGCTGATTGCACAGAAGCAGCATGCAGGGAAGCGCGCCCGCATTCTGGCCGGATACGCCTGGAGCTGGACGACGGCGAAAGAGGGCAACCCGAACGGACAAATCGACGATGTGGTCATAGAGGAGCATGATTTCCGAATGCCGTGGAATGGAAACGCCATAAGAGAAGCTTGGGCTGTACACCCAGAGGGCGTGAATCAGGTCGGCTGCGTGCATACGACGCAAGGCTTGGAATTCGATTATGTTGGCGTAATTATTGGAAACGACTTGAAGCTGAACCCAGAGAATGGTCAGCTATACGCTGATTATACGGAATACAAGGATCGGACAGGGAAGAAAGGACTGAAGAACGATCCGGATCGGCTCAATGCGCTGGTGAAAAATATTTATAAAATCCTCATGTCGCGCGGCATGAAGGGGTGCTATATCTATTGCAGAGATCCGGAGTTGCAAGCCTATATGAAGGGGCGGTTGTCGAAGGCTTTGTTGTGATAAAATAGTGTTAATGACATTAAGGTGGTGAATGGCTTTGTTGAGGAACGACGAGAAGATTGCATTGGAGAAGCTTAAAGTCAGAGTGAGAAAACAATTTGCCATTCGAAAAATGATCCTCTTCGGATCAAAAGCCAGAAACGACGAGAACGATGATTCGGATATTGATATCCTGCTGCTAGTCGATAACCGAGTAGACGATAACACGCGCTGGATACTCTCGGATATCGTAACCGAGGTTGAATGGGACACCGATATTTACTTCAGCTGCAGACTGTACAATTATTTGGATTGGGAAAAGGAAAATGAAGATGTGATCTTCCTGCCGTTCAAGGATAATGTCACTAGGGATGGTGAGTGGCTTGAGGTATAGCAATGCAGTTAGAGTGCTCCTTAACAAATCAAAAAACAATTATGAATCGGCGCAATCAGATTTTCTTGCTCGTCGATTTGATACATGTGTCAGTGGTCTGTATTATTCTTGTTTTCAATCAGTAGTTGCTTTAATGATCCTAAGAGGGCAAGCTGAAACTAAACATACTCATGTAAGAGCATTTGTAAATAAAGAACTTGCACGGAGAGGGATAATTGAAAAACGTTTAGTTAAATTTTATAACAAACTTATGGAGGATCGAAGTGATGCGGACTACAGTCCTTCCATTATCTTCGAAGAAAATGCGGTGAGGACTTTGAAGGATTTAACCATAGAGTTTAATCAAGTGATTTTAAAAATAATAGAGAGCGAATCCGCTGAAGAATCATAAAAGTCATCCGTAAAAATAACAGGAATCCTCGCATAATCAGGATTCCTGTTTTTATTGTTTATAATCAACGATGGGTCTGATCATTCCAGAGGTTATTCGACGCTTAGATTGGCAGAGCTTGTAAGCCTAATCTCGCCTAGTTCCCCATCCCATTCCACGTGATAACCGAATGTTTCGGCGATAAAACGCAGCGGCACCATCGTATTGCCATTAGTAATGACCGGTGCAACCTCGAGAGGTACCTCAGCACCATTAACGAATGCTGTTTGCGAACCAATGGTAATCGAGATCGTTTGAGTACCGCGCTCTGCGATTACGGTCTGTGTATCCCCCTTCCACTCGATACTCGCGCCCAGCGTCTCGAATATCTTCCGCATTGGCAACAGCGTTGTTCCGTCTACAATTTCAGGATGCGCCGGGAAGCTGAGTTCGCTGCCGTCCAGCAGTACTCTAACAGGCCGTTCCTTCGGTGCAATTGCGGCAAATCCGACTTCATCGTTTAATACAAATACAGTGCCGACAGAATCCGTAACAATATCCGAATAAGTAGAGGTGTGATTTTGGATATATAATATAAAGCGCTCATTCCCATTTGGGTCCAAAGCGTATACACTGCCGCCGTTGTTGGAGAAGTAGATGTTCCCCTCTGTATCCGAAGTTAAGGGGTAGGCACTGCGATAGCCGGATTCACGAATATCGTACGTCCACTGCACCTCACCTTTTGAATTGATTTTCGAAATGCCGTGCTCACTCTCGATATAGTAGCCCCCGCGATGGTCGTTCGGCAACTGGAGCGAAAGCGATGGCTTCGCAATGGAAGCGTCAATCTCATTTCCATTCGCAGATTCATACACCTGCAGACCCTGCTCGGACAATGCATAGATATACCCATTCTCGGCAGCGAGGGTCCCCTCCGTTTTCTTTTGCCAAAGGACTTGACCGTCAGCTCCTAATGCATAGAGAACATCATCCGTGGATTTTACAAATACGCCTCCGCGCTCATCTGTTGTGATTTGAGCAATATTGGATTTCGTAAATATATCCTTAGTCACCTGCTGAATCTTGCTGTTAATCCAATTTATCTTCCCGTCGGGATGAATGGATAGGAGGCCGTCTACCGTCGTCACAATGAAATTCCCGTTCGAATCGCCGGCGAAGCCTCTTGTAAAAGGCAAGGTTTTGTTCGTGTCAAACGAATATGACCATATTTTTAGACCATCCTCATTAAAAGCGACCAAGCTGCCGCCTGTTCCGTCAAGCGGATCTGTAGATGCGAAACCGTATACCGTTCCATCTGTACCCAATGTGAAAACGTTCAAAATTCTCTCACCGTTAGGGTAGGAGTGCACTACTTCTCCTTGAGCATTTACGGCATAAATGCCATATATATCTGAGTAGAAGAGTAATCCTTTGTTATTGCGAAGCGCACTGATTCCAATGTTTGTGGGTGTGCTGTGAAGGAATTGGAATTGTTCTGCTCCTCGGAGATAGACCGATTCGTTAGAATCGTTCTTATAAGGAAGCTGCAGATCATGATCAGTCGGCAAATCTTGACGAATTGTCTCGGCAGAAGCCAATCCGGTTAGTGTACTCCAACAAATGATTGCGCCTGCAAGCAAGCTTGCTACTTTTCGTTTCAAAATAAAATCCTCCAGTTCGATTGTATGATATTGGAATTCATTCGACGTTTAATGTCGAAATCCTTCTTTTACAGCAGGCCTGAAGAACTAGAGGTTCAACGGGTAACTTCTGTTTGCCATTCTTGGAAGCTATTGATCATTCCCGAAAACCAGGTGCATTTGGATACAAAGCAAGCTCCATCCCAGAATGATCTGTTCGTGCTAGTAAGAACCGGATTTAATGACGATCATAGTGGAAGGCGTTCAAGGATAATGTCACCAGGAATGGTGAATGGCTTGAGGTATAGCAATAATTGTTATTAATAATGAACTGCTGGGCGACAATATGCTATAATTCTGCTATGGATCAAACTGTTGTCCAGCAGGCATTACGATTTCTTCAAAGGAGGTTGCAAGGATGAATTTTAGTCTAAAAGCTCCTGATGGAACCGTTATTGAATCGTATGAGAAGAATCATAAGGAATTTATACATATTGACGGTTTGGAATATGAAGTCTATAACCCGGTAGATGAACTGGATTCCGATCCGGATATTCGCCAAATGATTGAAGCATCCGAGAAGGACATAAAGCAAGGTCAGGTGTACTCGACGGATGAAAGCACGGTGCCATGAGGCGTAATTTTAAATACTAAGTCAAAGCCGATTCCTATACGGAATCGGTCTTTTGTCAATTATAATGGTGATATAGTACAGATATACTACAAGTAATAATCCACGTAGAGAGGATGTCACACATTGCCTACCTATAATAAACTCGTAAGAGATAAGATTCCGGCTATTATTGAGCTTACTGGTAAGTCATGCCGAACGAAGCTGCTAGACGATGAACAATATGCTAGAGAACTGAATACGAAGCTGAAGGAAGAGATGAGTGAATATTTTGGTGCAAATCATGCTGGGGAAGCACTGGAAGAACTGGCTGATGTGTTAGAGGTCATTCGCGCACTCGCTGCTGTGAACGGATCAACATGGGACGAGCTCGAAGCACTTCGTGAGAAGAAGGCGGAGCAACGCGGTGGATTCCAGGAACGGGTGTATCTCATCGATGTCGACGACGAAGCTTAATGTTCGGCTCATTACGGAGAACTTGGGCGATGATCTGATTACAGGCATGCAGCATGCTTCCGGCATATATATCATGACCTCTTTCATCATGCAATCGGGCGTTCGCTTGCTTGCTCCCCACCTGAAGGCTGCGGTTGAACGCAGGGCTGAGGTCAAGGTGCTGGCTGGCGATTACTTGTTCGTCACTCAGCCTGAGGGACTTCGTTTGTTATGCGGTATCGACGAGCGGCTGGAAGCAAGGCTCTGGCGAAGCATGGGTACTTCCTTTCATCCGAAGGCATACCTATTCGATTATGAGCTTGGAGAGGGAATGCTAATTGTGGGTTCCTCCAACTTCTCCATGTCGGCGCTGAAGATGGGGATGGAATGGAATTTGGCTATGGATGCCAAGGCGGAGCCTTATACGTTCCAAGTGGCATTGGACAAATTTATGCAGAACTTTTATCACGAATCGACGACGCCTCTGAACGAGCAAACGATCAAGCATTACGAGGACGAATACGAGCTGCACCATCGCAAGAATCCAGAGCTCTCTCGATTGATCGAGAGGATGGAAGAGGAGGATTATCCCTCGGAAAATAGATTTGCAGACGAGATTGGCTCGATTGTTGAGCAGGAGTCTGCGATCTTGCCGAGATTTGCGCAGATCGAAGCGCTGGAATCGCTAGAGAGAACGCTCGAAGAGGAATATGACAAAGCGATGGTCATTATGGCGACGGGTCTCGGCAAGACGTATCTGGCGGGCTTTCTCGCTCAGCGATTTAAGCGAGTCCTATTCGTCGCGCACCGTGAGGAGATTCTGCATCAGGCGAAAGCATCATTCTCTCGCATCCTTCCCGATAGAAGTCTTGGCTTATATAATGGGGCGGCAAAAGAAGGCGATGCGGACTGTGTGTTCGCCTCGATCTATACGCTGGGCATGCGAAAGCATCGCGAAGGCTTTCGAGCGGATGCCTTTGATCTTATTATTGTGGATGAGTTTCATCATGCAGCGGCGAAATCCTATCAGTCGGTTATTAGCTACTTCCAACCGCAATTCTTGCTTGGATTAACGGCTACGCCTGATCGAATGGATGGCAAGGATGTGTACGCGATGTGCGACGGCAATGTCGCTTATCGCATTCACTTCCTTGAAGCGATTCGCAGGGGGTGGCTGTCTCCATTTCGTTATTTCGGCGTGTATGATGAAACGGATTATACAGGCATTCGCTGGCTGGGCTCTCATTATGACGAGGAGCAATTAGCGGCGGCCCAGTTGAAGGAATCACTGGCTGTACGAATCTATGAAGTGTGGGATAAGCATCGATTGACTCGGACAATTGCGTTCTGTTCTTCGATTCGTCAGGCGGACTTCTTGGCGGACTATTTCGACTCGCGCGGAGTGTCAGTCATTAGTCTTCACTCCGGCACGGTGGGGATGAAGCGCGGCGAAGCCATTCAGAAGCTGGCGGAAGGCAGCTTGAGTGTTATTTTCACAGTGGATCTGTTCAATGAAGGTGTGGATATCCCTAGTGTGGATACGTTGCTCTTCGTGAGACCGACCGAATCACTGACGGTATTCACCCAGCAGGTGGGCAGAGGATTACGCTTATCGGAGAACAAGTCACAGTGTCACATTATCGATCTAATTGGAAATTATCGGAATGCGGATGTGAAGCTGCGATTGTTCGATGAGCGAGAGGCTGCTCCTAAGCTAGATAAGACAGCGATTGTAGCTGCTCTCCCAGATGGCTGTGATATTCAGCTCGATACGATGGTCATTGATCTATTGGCTGAGATGAGTCGGAAGAAGATGCCTCGAAGGGAACTGTTGCTTGATTCTTATCGCAGCTTGAAGAACGAGCTTGGGCGCAGACCGAGCTATCTGGAGCTGCACTTGCAAGGGAGATCGAACAGCAGGGAATACGCCAGTGAATTTGGTTCGTATATTGGATTCCTTGATTGGTCGGAGGAGCTTTCGGAGCGGGAACAAATAGTTTGGAGGCGTTACGAGGCTTGGCTGCGCGATGTAGAGAAGACGACGATGACGAAGAGCTATAAAATGGTCGTGCTCCTAAGCATGCTGGAGAGAGGCGCGGCGAATTGGCTGCGACCGATAACAGCTCAGGAGGTTGCGCCATTCTTCCACAAGTACCTAATGAGTAAGGAATATCGCAAGCGGATTGACTTCTCGGATAAAGGTGCTGTAGCTCTGTGGGAGTATAACGAGGATGGCGTCAGCAAGCTGATCGTGAATATGCCGATGAATAAGTGGGCCTCGGCGAAGGGGAGTATGACTTCGTTCAAGGATGGTTTGTTCGGAGTGAAGGTCGAGGCGTCCCGAGATTCTGCTGATGCAGAGATTCTGTTTAATTGGACTAAAGCGATTTGTCTTTATCGGTTGCATGTTCACTTTGAGCGGAGAGAGGGGAGGTAGTACGGGAGGAGGTCACGGATGAACAGGGCATAATATGTTTCCGCATACGGTGCATGTTTAATGCTGTGTGTTGTTGGTTAGGGAGTAGTGTTTTGGAGCCACATTTACCTGTTTAAATAGATACTTTGCCCGAAGCTTCTGGAGTCCCGGCTATATTTATTGTAGTCCAAGTAATTAATTGAATGTAGAGAATTAACTGAACTTTGGTTTAACTGTGAAAGAATTAGTTTTGATATTTATTGAGAGTTGATGTTCGTCCGAACAATATCAAGTTTTCTAGTTCATCAAGTGTAGGTTATTGTGGTACAAGATTAGGTTCACATAGTTATATTCAATGAATAAGGTCCTGGACAGTAAAAAGTTTTACATCATTAAGAAGCAAGGAAATCGGCGTCCTGCTGGGCCGCTTTCTGCTTGGAACGAATAATTTGAGTTAGCG
>NZ_JAATHD010000042.1 GCF_011947265.1 Paenibacillus sp. HB172176 | reverse complement strand
CGACTTTGATTCAGCGTCAACTCCAACACTGGATCGCCGCTTTGCCCAGCTACATCAAGGCCTACCTACCTATTTCAAGCTGCGAAAGTTGAGCTATTGAGAATAATATGAAAGAAAATTCACCAATAAGATCTGAACAGTTTGATGATTTGTTACGGTTCTTTCCGGATGCTAATATACGAAATATTACTGAAGTTGAGAAATTTCATTATGAGATAAGGGATGTTTTAAGGACAGAATTGAAGGCGAAAAAGGAAGAATTGAACAAATTAATTTCTGTATCACAGAATGAAATTGATACGATTGAAGAAAGCATTAAGAAAATTATTCAAATACCAAATTTATCAAAAGCCATACTTACAAAATATTCGGAGATACAAAAAATTAGCGAAAAATTAGAGAGTGAAAACAAAGCGTATTTAACCTCAATAAGTCTTAAAACATCAAGAGATGATACCAAAGCCCGCAGGGATCAAATGAGAAAAGATCAATTATATCTACTTCAAATAGAAATTAACACTAAGATGCAGGAGATCAATGATTATATATATTCGGAACAAAAGAAGCCGCCTGTTATCACATTTGATAAAAATCAATATAAATTTGAAACTATTGACGATACTGGGACTGGTACATCATATAAAAACATGGTGGTGTATGATCTAAGTGTACTGGAACTAACAGTATTGCCCATACTAATTCATGATTCTGTCGTCTTAAAACAAATTGCTGATGTAGCGGTAGAAAAAATATTGAAGAAGTACCTTCAATCAGAAAAACAAATATTTATTTCATTTGATAAGAAAAAAGCATACACAGTAGAGAGTCAAAAAATATTGTTAGACACAAAGGTGCTAGAACTTTCTCCTAACGGCAATGAATTATTTGGTAAATCATGGAATGATAAATAATAATTTAATAGTTTGAGAGGGTAATTGATATTTGCACATGGCTAATTAATATGATTAATGAGGTGAACAAATGGGGCAAAAAATAAGTATTGATTGCAATCAGAACTTCCCTTTAATAAATATAAACCCTCTGAGAAATCAGATATCTTCAGATGATCATAAGTCTATGTTACAGGGCATTAGCTCTGAATACCCAAGTGTCAAACAAGAAATTGATAGTTTGATCCAAGATCTAAGGGTTAAAATCTCTTCGTGTGATCCTCTTAAATTAATGAATTTTCTAGTTTCAATGTTTTATTTAACGCTGATGAACAAAACATCTGAATTCCAATACGAACAAGAGGATAACCAGATCACTAGGGCGTTAGAGTATGTCCAGAGTGTGCTTGTATCCTCGGAAAGCAACTACGTTCGACAGGAAGAAGAAGCAGATGAATCGGGTAAATATCATGGGATTCTTAATGATGTCATGGACTTACAAAACAAAATTGTTAACTTTTACTTTGTTTGGACAGCAACTAAATTGGTTGAAGATGAGAGTATTGATATTGAAGTATTACAATACATTGTAGAATCACAAAACTCACAATCTGTTAAGGGGGATCGGTATCAGTACTATCAACTTGAACATATTAAAGGTCTTATTCAGCCGCATCATGAGGTAATTAATGAGTTATTCCACATTTCGGTAGACGATTTTTTAGAAGGATTAAATAAGTTGGAATATTCGCTGTCTTCAGGTAAGGTGGATGCGTTTAATGAGTTTGGGGACTTGTTTGATCACTATGAAGAGTTTATTAAATCTGGTAAGAGTGAGGAAGAGTATCTTGAGCAGGTTGGTAAGAACCCATCTAACTGTGTTGATAATATGTTTGGATACTCATTGTACAATGTAAAAAAAGTTACTGGATGGAGTGACGATCTTATTAATAGCCTGTCACTATCACTTAATTCCAATGATACATTTTTTAGTGGTGAATATGCAGGATGGCCAATTATTGATTTACCTGTGCATAAGAAACCGTTTATTGAAATAGGGGGTATTAGCTACTGTTTTGATTACTACTCTCTATTTGATAACATTTATAGAGTAATGCAAAAAACTATAAGAGAACTTAAACCAAGTTATGTTAATGGTTGGTCACATATTCAACAACATGCTAGTGAAGTTATGGTAGAAGAATTAATGATAGAGCTACTACCAGGATGTGAAACATATAGGGATAACTATTACCCAAAAGGTACCTCGCTCAAAGATTGTGCAGAAAACGATATCTTGGTTGTATATGATAATGTTCTGATAATTGTTGAAGTTAAAGCAGGTTCATTTGTTTATACTCCTGCTATTACTGACTTTAACGCACATGTCTCATCGTTTAAAGCACTAATTGAAAAAGCGGACTATCAATGTGAGAGAACTTTGAGATATATTGAAACTCACCCATCAGCGTCCATATATGATCGAGAAAAGAACAAAAAAGTAGATTTAAAATACTCCAATTTCTCTGATGTGTTTACTGTGTGCGTTACTGTAGATAACTTTAACGAGTTTGCCGCAAAAGCAGAAAAACTAAGCTTCATCAAGCTTGGTACTCATTCAATCTCAATATCAATAGATGATCTGAGAGTATATACCGATATTTTTGATTCACCTTTAAATTTCTTACACTATTTCAAACAACGGAAAAAGGCAGTTCAAACACAACAAATTTCATTAAATGACGAGTTGGATCACCTTGGTTTATATTTAAAGAGAAATTTGTATACATTAGATGCAGAGGAACTAGAGCTTGGAACTAAACTTGTGGCTATGGGCTTTAGGGAAGGAATTGATAACTATTTTGCAAGTTTACACAATACACAACTGAGCTTTGAAAAACCCAGACAGTATATTCCTAGCAGAATTCAAGAAATTATTGATTTTATGTCTCAAAATAATGTATCGCAACGGTACGACTTTTCTACATTCCTGCTAAATTATGATGATGATGGTAGGGACGAAATTGCAAATGCAATTGATCGATCTCTAGAACGACAAAGGCAAATTAATAGAATGAATCAAGTGTCAGCCTACTGAGATAATAGATATTGTCTATTTGTTCATCAGCCTCAAATACAAGCTATGAGTGATAAAAATAAAGAGGATTATATTTTTGCGTCAATGTTGATGCATAATGAGGTTGACCGATTATGCATCAGTCTATACTATTGTAACCGTAATGAATTAATCAATGTTGAGTTTAAGACAATTACAATGAGTCAAATACCTCGTGATAGAATTGAAGAACTCGAAGCTTATAGTAAAAGGCTATTTCAAGGACGAGTCGAAAAGGTTAAAGCGGAGAGTGGAAATAAGAAAATTGGTAGGAATGACCCTTGTCCATGTGGTAGTGGACAAAAGTTAAAGCGTTGCTGCATAGATAAACTATAATGTAAATGCAGAAGACTTTGTCTATGTATATGGGTGTGTTAACGGCTCTTCGTGGGGAGAGTACATTGCTGGTACTGACGAGTGAAGATGCCTCATAGTAATTTTGTGAGATAACACTATACTTACGGTCGCGTATTTCTTATAACTAGCTCAAGCATTTTTCGCTTGGGCTTTTTGTCGTATTAACTCTATCGTTTGTAAACAAAGACTTGATACTTAGGAATAATAAATTATAACCTCCTCCTTGACTAAGTGCAGTTTTTTAGCTTGGGGCAAATTGGATTGATGAATTAGCCGTCTCCTGTTTCATTTTCTTCTTACAAAAAGGGATTCTCATTTAATTTGTCGAATTATACCAAATAAAAGACGACATTAAAGGGGATTCATTATGCTAAAGAAATTGATGGCACTATTTCAAACAAAGGAAAATCCTAAGCCAAAAGCTGCTCCACAAAAAAGGCCATCCAAACCTAAGGTCGAATCGACTCGTATCGGTGAACTTGGTGAGCATAAAATCAATATCCAGCTGGATCAGCTGCCGAAGGAATGTCAGCATTTGAGCGATCTGCTTATTCCTAATTCTAAGTCACGCACCGGCTACTCTCAAATCGATCATCTTATCGTTACCCCGTATGGCATATTTGTGATTGAAACCAAAAACTATAACGGCGAGATTAAAGGGACCCGCGAGGATCGGAATTGGAGCGTTGGAAATCGGTTTAAGATGTACAATCCTTTAATGCAAAACTACGGCCATATTAAAGCAGTGGCGCAGCAATTGACGGATTTTGCTAATGTTAAATACATTTCTATGGTTTCTTTCACAATGCGATGCAGGTTCAGTATCGATCCTGAGCTGAGAAAGATTGGTTCGGACGAGCTTATCGTGTACGACGTGGAGCTCACTGAGTTTATTGAGCGGAAACTAGCGAGACTCAAAGCAGAGAACCCTTCTCCTCGATTTAATGGCGATGAAGTTAGGGCTATCAAAGAGAGAATTGCCTCCCTTAATATAACGGACCGTACAGTTAGAGCTCAGCATGTTGAGCGGGCGAAGGCTTCAAAGGCTAGCTCGAAATAGATTAAGGAGCTCGTTATCAGCCCAAGACATTCCTGGGCTAAGGAGTGAGTGGTGAACGAGATGAAGTGTTTGGTGGGAAATTCACTTATTTTGGAGGAGAACCATGGATACGATTTTTAGTTCTCAAAAGGAAAAATATATTGTCTGGGCTGCTGATAATCTGGGCGAACACACTGGGAATTGGTATTCCCCTTATCTTGAACAACTTGGTTATCTTCTAGAAAAGTTTGGGCTTGATCCTGGATATAAACATAACTTCTTCGAATATCAGAGTTATTCTGAATTCAAAGAAGTCTATCAACAGATAACGAAACAAAGTGATGATGATATCGAGAAGCTAGTGGCTGGCAAGGGAACGCCGCGATATCCAGCAGAGTTTGCCACTAGAAGAACACAATTCAGACAGAGATATGCGGAAGATGAATTTAATCGTGGTGCGAGAAGCAAACCGGATAACTTAGGCGGGATACCTGACTGGGGTGCTCTTCTTAGATCCTATTTAATCTTTCTTTACTATAACGAGAATCCTGCTTTAACGTATCCTAAGAAGGGAAAGAAAATCGCGAATCAAGAAGGCGAAATCGATACTAGCATTAACTATTGGGCTATTGCTCCTGGGGAGCAATCGAGATTATGGGAAGATTTTTATGCTGAAAGTGTCATTGGGATTGGTTGGGATTATCTAGGTGACTTACATAACTACGATTCAAAGGAAGCGGTTGAACGAGAGATATCAAAGCAGAGAGCTGACGGCAAGCGACCTACTAACGATACAAAAGCGGTGTGGGAATTTTATACGGGGATCCAGATAGGCGATACTGTGTATGCCAAGGATGGTATTAAGAAGGTTATCGCGCGTGGTGTCGTTACTGGGGATTATTACTTTGATAGTGGGCAGGCAGAGTATAAGCATAGAAGAAAAGTGGAATGGCAGCAAGTAGGGAAGTGGGAGCTTCGCCAGACCATTGCGCTGAAGACTTTGACATGTCTGAATTCATACCCAGATCTGATTCAAGAGATTGAGCAGGTCATCAATGACGATAAGATTGATCCCAAAAAAGCGGAAGTGAATGAATTTCGCACCTGGTTATCCAATCAAGTCACAGACAATGGAACAACCTTGAACGATAAAACGGTTACGCAAAAATTGAGCGCATTAAAGGACATAGAGAGCCACTTTAATACTCCAATCTTTGGGGAAACAGATACGGAGCAACTGAAGCAATTGAAAGAAGTTGTATTAGCTGACGAATCTTATGGTAAATACAAGGGTGTATCTGGTAGCTCGATCGATTATTACATTCGCTTTATTGAATCGAGACCTACTCTTCAAGAAAATGACCCTTATTCTACGGATGACTTTCTCTCCGATGTTTTTATCGAAAGTGAGGAGCTAACCCGACTAATCTCGGTCATTCAAAATAAGAAGAATTACATTATGAAGGGCGCTCCGGGAGTTGGCAAAACGTACATAGCAAAACGTCTAGCCTATGTGATGATGGAAGAGAAAGATGAGACTCGTGTCCAAATGGTTCAGTTCCATCAAAGCTACAGCTATGAAGATTTTATTGAGGGCTACCGTCCGAAAGCTGAAGGGGATGGTTTTGAATTAAAACAAGGTCCCTTTGTGAAGTTTGCCAGAAAAGCGGCGCGTGATCCTGAGCGTGATTATTTCTTCATTATCGATGAAATCAATCGAGGCAATATGAGCAAAATTTTCGGAGAACTCATGATGCTTATCGAAACGGATAAGAGAGGTGAGCAAATCAATCTGCTCTATTCTAACGATAAGTTTTCCGTTCCACCGAACCTATATATTATTGGCATGATGAATACAGCGGATAGAAGCTTAGCGCTGTTGGACTATGCTCTGAGAAGGAGATTTTCATTCGTCGAAATCCGACCAGCATTTGAAAATGAGACCTTTGAGAAGTATTTGAACACATTAAATAATCCTACTGTTATGCTTCGAGTCATTAATGAAATTAAGCGATTGAATCATCAAATTGTTGAACAACTTGGAGCAGGCTTTCAAATTGGACATAGTTATTTTGTTGGGGAGCCCTATAAAGTTGATTCTGCCAAACGTGTGAAAGAAGTGGTGGAATTTGAAATTATTCCTCAGCTATTCGAGTATTGGTTTGACGATGAACAGAAGGCGAAGGATTGGGCGGGACGACTAAGGGGTTGTTACGATGGAGAGGAATAGCGCGATCCCCATTCGGAATATTTATTATATGCTTTCCTATGCCTACCAAGCTTTGAACCTTTCGGAATATCAACATATGGGAACCGAACAGTTCGAAAACATCAAAGACCTTTATGCAGAAATTTTATCGATTGGGATACCTGTTTTAATTCGAGGCGGGCTGAGTAAGGATTATGTTTCTGTTGAGGAAAGGTCTACTGTTATTAAAGGGAAAATTGATATTAATTCCACCATTAAGACGAATGCGCTGGTAAATAAGAAGCTCATGGTGATCTATGAGGAGTTCTCTGAAGATATCTTATTGAATCAAATCATGAAAGCTACGCTTGTCATCTTGTCTCGTTCAGCAATAATAAATCAAAAATATCGCAGAATATGTTATGGTTTTCTTCCCTTTTTTACTGGAGTATCAGATATAGAGCTGAGCTTGCAGGTTTGGAAGAGGGTTCGGTATAATCGGCAAAATATTCGCTATCCATTCATTATTGATGTTTGCAGATATCTTTTTGAAGAGCTATTGCTCCATGAGAATTTGGCAGACCAATCAAGGAAGGGAGTACAAGATGAACAGCGGCTGTCGTCTTTATACGAAAAGTTCATCTTTTCCTTCTACAAACGTGAAACGGATTATCTGGTATCACGTCCACAGATCCAGTGGTCCGTCGATGACGGATTTACCGATGCATTGCCAATTATGCAAACGGACATTGTTCTTCAAAGAGGAAATAAAACACTGATTGTGGATGCGAAATTCTATTCTGAGAATATGGCAGTAAGATTCGAGGGAGGGGCATCCAAGCAAAAATCGGGAAATCTCTATCAAATTTTCACTTATATCACGAATTGGGAGAGGAAGCCTGCTGAAATCGTCGGCGGTATGCTGCTTTATGCTAGAACGACAGCGTTGCACCAACCAATCCACAAGTATAAGATGAACGGAAATGAAATATCCATAGTAACTCTTGACTTGAATCAAGACTTTAATGGCATTAAAGGTGACCTGCTTGCTTATGCAGATCAATACTTTGAATAATTGGAATGGTCATTGTATATAGTGATTAAAAATTATATTGCCTAAAGCACCTGAAGTGTGTTATGATTTTTGTGGAAATAACCCGTCACTGTGGCTCGTTCAGTTAAGTAGCAAGGTCAGCTATACCAAGCATCATTGTTCCTGAAAGCGAAAATGTCATGCGCATCATCATGAAATGCATAAGAGAAAATAACCCGTCACCTTGGCAGTTAACTTGGGCGGGTTATTTTCGTGTTTTCAGAAAATAGGCACTATAGCGCCTATCATTATTTCTCGAGAAAGCGAGGCTCGACATGAATCACCAACCTTTCATTCCCAGCCAGCACAGTGATTGGATAAAGCCGCATTCCTTCGCCTGGTACGCCCAGATTGGGAAGCTGACGGGCAAGTATGTCTACCCATGGAACAGTTCAATTGTAGGGCAGGATGCGGAAGAGCTATTCGAGCAGGAGGTTGCGGCTATGGTTGCTGGCAAGAGGGTGCTGGATATCGGCTGCGGCGACGGAGAATTCGCGCTTCAGTGGAGTCCCATCGCGGAGCAGGTGACCGGCGTGGATGTGACGGAGGATTTCATTGCCCATGGGGATGCGGGCATTCGCAGGAATGTTCGATTCGTGACGGCGAATACGAAGGAAGCGTTGCCTTTTGCAGATGAGAGCTTTGACTGCGCCTATAATCGCCGAGGGCCCACCTCAGCTTATCTAGATATTGCCCGAGTGCTGAGGCCGGGAGGCCGCTTAATCAGCCTGCATCCAGGCGACGGTCAGGGAAGCAGGCTGCATGAGCTGATGCCTCATCTGTTCTCTCCTCCCTTTGAAGGAACACCGATACTGGATAACATGAAGGAAAGATTAGCAGCAGGCGGCCTTGGACATGCTGAGATTGAAACGGTGCATGCGACTCAGTATCTGCATGAGCCGATCGATGTGATTCGGATGTGCTGCTTCGGTCAGTTGCCCGCTGTGCATGTGGCTGCTATTGCAGAAGCTTTGCCTGAGATTCAGCAAGTATTCGCGGAGCATGCTGCTGCAGAAGGGCTGGCGTTTGAAGCCGTGCATTATATCGTTCGTGTGAGCAAGAGATAGCTTGCAAATCGCGCAATTGGAACGACTGTGCGAGACTGAGGGGAGGGTCAGAGATGGGCAACGGTGACATCCAACAACTGGAGCATAGGCGCGGTTCCATCGCACAGGAGATTCTGGCCGTGCAGCTGCCCGCCTATCGGGTGGAGGCTGAGTTGATCGGAACGGACAGCATTCCTGCCCTACGAGACACCGTTGAGAGCATTGGTCGCAGCGAAGAGTGCTTTGTCGGCTATAGGGACAAGGAGACGGAGCGATTATTAGGTGTTATTTCATATGATATAGAGCCTGAGTCTGGATCTCATCCTGAGCGCGTCAGCATCAATAGGCTTGTCGTTCATCCGGAGCATTTCCGCAAGGGGATTGGAAGGGATCTGCTCAGCTATGTGATGGGGCGTGAAGCGTTGAACCGATGCATGGAAGTGCATACCGGAGCAAAGAATGCTCCTGCCATTCAATTGTATCGGCAGCATGGCTTCGTTGAAGCGGAGAGGCTTGAGGTCGAGCCGGGATTATGGCTTGTGAGATTGGAGCGGTCTATCGAAGATCCGGCGAACGGCACGGACACTTAGGCTAACTCGGAGGCGTTCCCGTCAAGGAGATTCCCATCTCCCTAAGTTTACCGGCCCCGCCCGTTATCGCGGAACGAAGAGGATCAAATCGCTGACAGCCAGGCGGCCGTTAGATATCTGATCAACTTGGGTGGCACCGCGAGAGAAACGCTCCTCGTCCCAATTGGGATTTGGAGCGTTTTTGTGTTTTTTAGACGTTTTAAGCAATGAATACGAAAGAAGTTACCAAGCAATAACGATTAAATAAATGATGGATGGAGAGAAAAAATCCAAGAAATCCATGGGCAAGATGCAACCCAATATTTGCAACATTAATTGGCTTGGCTCCGTTATAATGACAGCGATAGCATCATGCTGTGCCCTCAGTTAACCCGGAAGTTTAAATTGGATGAGGTGATGTTATATGAAACGCAATGCAAAGATCATTTTAGTCTTAACCATTGCTTTTCTAGTATTAGGTGTGTCCTTTATGTTTTATTTTTTTGTTGGTCAGAAATATGCTTATGCTAAGAAATACGCAAATACGCTCTTTGAATATGAGATGCCGGCAGCTACACAAGTCATTGAGAAAGATTTTGATTATGGTGTTTTTTATGGAGGCGGCCCTTGGGGAAGTGGAGGGTATCCAACAATGGTTGCATATATAAAGATATCGACTCAACTTAGCGAGAAAGAAGTGTTTGAACATTACAATAAGAATGGCTTTGAAATATATTTTAAAGGTACAGAAGAACTACAGAAGAATGATAAGGGACAAATCTGGTACGAAGGAAATATTAAAAACGAAGATAGTTTAAGTACCAAAGAAAATAGTAAGGTGCCAATTGAAGTTATTATTCAATATAGGATAGAGTTTACTTATCCCCTTTTTTTCGACTTTAATTAGTTGACGGGAAATGATAGCTTGACGCGAAGGTATCATTTTACACCTTGCATTGAACGAGCGAAGTAAGCTATAATACGTGAAAATAACAGATCGACATCATGCCTGTGAAGAGAATCCAACTCGGAGGCGTTCCCGTCAAGGAGATTCCCATCTCCCTAAGTTTACCGGCTCCGCCCGTTATCGCGGAACGAAGAGGATCAGATCTCAGACAGCCAGGCGGCCGATGTATATCTGATCAACTTGGGTGGCACCGCGAGAGAAACGCTCCTCGTCCCAATTGGGATTTGGAGCGTTTTTTGTGTTTTTTTCAAACGTCGGGCTGGTTGTTGGGTTGCTTGCCGGGAACTCCTTGGCTCGACTACATCAGAAAAAGGAGCGTGGTGACATGTTGGACATGAAGTGGATCAGGGAGCATGCGGAGGAAGTGGAGCGAGTGGCGGTGTGGAAAGGGATAGAGCTTTCCATGGAGGAGCTGCTTGCGCTGGATGCGAGGAAACGTCGGTTGCAGGGGAAGCTGGATGAGCAGAGAACTGTACGCAACAAGAGGTCGGGCGAGATTGCTAAGCTCCTCCGCGAGGGGCGAACGCAGGATGCCGAGGCGAGCAAGGAGGAGGTGAGACGCTGCAATGAGCGGATCGGTCAATGGGAGTTGGAGCTGGCGCAGACGGAGAAGCAGTTCTTGGCATGGTATGAACGCGTGCCGAATATCGTGTCGCCAGATTCGCCGATTGGACGCTCGGATGCGGATAATGTAGAGGTGACGCGAGTCGGCGAGCCGCCCCTCTTCGATTTCCCGTTGAAGGATCACATGGAGCTCGGGGAGCTGCACGGATTGCTTGATGTGGCGAGAGGGGTGAAGGCTGCGGGCAGCAGGCATTATTATTTGAAAGGCGCCGGCGTGCTGCTGCACCGGGCAGTACAACAGCTTGCCGTAGATATGCTGCTGGAACACGGCTTCACATTGCTGGATGTTCCGCTTATGGCGCGTGGGCAAGCGATGTTCGGAACGGGCTTCTTCCCGCTTGGCGAGGATCAGACGTATCGCCTTGCGGAGGAGGATCGTTATCTGGTTGGAACGTCGGAGGTGCCGCTGGTTACCTATTACGCGGGAGAGATTGTCGATGTGGAAGAGCCGATCAAGCTATGCGCGGCATCGATGTGCTTCCGCAGCGAGGTTGGATCGGCGGGGAGGGACGTGCATGGCCTATACCGCGTGCATCAATTCGCCAAAGTGGAGCAGGTCGTCATCTGCAAGGCGGATCCCGAACAATCGGAAGCGATGCTGCAAGAGATAACGGGTCATGCGAAGAAGGTGCTGGAGATGCTTGAGCTGCCCTATCGCCAGATGGCGGTGTGTACAGGGGATATGTCGCAGAAGACGTACAAGCAATATGATCTGGAAGCCTGGATGCCGAGCAGGGCGGCATACGGCGAGACGCATTCTTCGTCGAATGTGCTGGATTTCCAGGCCCGGCGCTCGAATATTCGGTACAGGGACGAGACCGGAGAGCTCCGCTTCTGCCACACGCTCAACAATACAGCGGTGGCGAGCCCTCGCATCCTTATACCATTGCTCGAGAATCATCAGCAGGAGGACGGCTCGATCCGGATTCCTGAGGCGCTGCAGCCTTATTTGGGCGGAGTGAAGGCATTGTCGCCGCCAGTGTCGGGATAGCAGTGTGACAGTATAAGAGTAAGCATGGAGTTGCTAAGCCGCCAGAAAAGGGGACAAAATACGTTCCAACTCACTCTTCCAGCTTTCAAATGCGGGTTGAAGGCTGTTATGAATGCTTGTCAATGTGCGCTCATTATCGTTGCTCTCGAAGGCTGCGGCAGATTGCTCGAGGGCTGTGCGAACCGCCCCCGACGGCTCTTGCAGCTCGATCAGTGGAAGCTGGTTGTCAAAGGATTGGAGGGAATCTTCAATCTGGATAAAGGCTTCAATCAAATCACCGAACAGCAGTATCGCGCCTTCGGAAATCTCTGCTTCAAGGGCCGTCTTAAGATGATTGATGGCTTCCAGGCAGGTATAGGACAGCGCCAATGTGCGCTTCATGACTGTAATATGAGTATGCTTTTCCATTGTATAACCCCCCGTTTCATTGGATGAAAAGAGACTCTGGCAAGCCAGAGTCTCTTCTCTTCTGTCTGTCGTGATAATTGCCGTGAATGCGTCAACCGCTTCACATGATTAATCGATCGAATGCGTCTTCTCTTAACGAAGCAATTGCAGAACGCCTTGCGGCTGTTGGTTCGCTTGAGCAAGCATCGCTTGAGCTGCTTGGGAGAGGATGTTGTTCTTCGTGAACTCCATCATTTCCTTCGCCATATCCACATCGCGGATACGGGATTCAGCAGCTGTCAGATTCTCGGAGGAAGCGCCCAGGTTGTTGATGGTGTGCTCCAGACGGTTCTGATAAGCACCCAGCTTGGAGCGAGCCGAGGATACAGCATTGATCGCATCGTCGAGCACGGAGATTGCAGCAGATGCATTCTCAGCTGTGCTGACATCAAGTGAGTACTCTGTGCTGCCGTCGTTAGTTACGGAATCGGTAGCTGTTAAGTGTGCTACTTTACCATCGGAAGCAGTAATGGAGTCACTTGCAGTATCACCTGTGATCTTCAGAGCCTTCGACCGCATATCTGCGATTTCAACAGACAGCGTTTGTCCGCTGTTTGCGCCGATTTGCATGGTCAGAGACTTGTCGACTTCATCATTGTCGATTTCAAAAGTCGTTGTAGTCGAGTTGGCAAGTGTAGCCTCGTCAGTTGTAAGCGAGATGCCATTGTTGAATGTAACATCATCGCCGGCTTTTGCTGTTTGTGTATCGTACGTAACCGTTCCGCCGTCGTTCGTCAATTCGAAGGTGTATTCTGTCACATCGTCGTTAACGCCGAAGAATACTTCGCCGTCACCGGACAAGTCTGCACCGTCGTAAGTCAAGACAACATCACGGCCAAGGTCGATGGTCGTGCCGTCAGCAGCAGCGCCGGACAGGGAGTATTTCGCTCCGTCTACCGCGCTTCCATCAGCCTTCTGCAATTCAGCTGTGTAGCCGGAAGCTGTCTGAACCGTGAAGTCAACATCATAGCTTGCGCCGGCAGCCAATCCTTGCAAAGCAGACGAGCTAAGATCGATAAGCGCGCCCGATCCGCCGAACGACAGGTTCGTAAGAGCATTCGGGGAGCTTGCCAACTGAAGCTCGGTTACTACAGTATCTGTACCGATCTGAGTACCGGAGACGGACTCTTCCAGGCTGACTGTGTATTGGCTTTGTACGGTTGTCGACAAAGTGTTGCCGGATACGAAGGATGCGCCAGTTGAAGTCAATGTAAGATCCGTGCCGCCGCCATCAAGGTCAAAGGTAAGGTCGCCATTGGAGTTAGAGGCAATTGTGTCCGTTGCGCTCAATGCGCCTTTCGTTACTGTTACTTGGTCAAGCGCTGCGCCGGAAGCGATGTTAATTGTTGCGCCGTCATACGTGCCCGTATCATTCACGGCATCGCCAAGATTCAAACCGCCGATAATGGCATCAACATCTACATCAAACTGCAAACCTGCAACTTGAACCGACTTTGCGCCGTCTCCAGCTGCGCCGGAGATTGTTACTGTGCTGGCAGGGTTGACGCCATCATCGAACGTGAATGTAATATCGGCTGTTGCATCGCCGCCGTCAACAACGTTGATGGTAAGGGAGTTTGCCGAGCCATTGTTAATTGCAGCCGCTTGCGCAGTTGTTGCGTTGGACGCCATTGTGAAGTTGGAGATTACACCGTCAGCTTGCAGCGTATTATTTGTGGCGCCTGTCTCGGTTACGGATGCTGCATCGATTGTTCTAGTGGTTTCAATCGTATACGTTCCGGAATCAGTAGAATCTGCAGTACCTGCTTTGATATCTAGTCCTCCGCCAATCGAGGAATAGATCTGCGCCTTATCGACAGTCAGCGTGTGGGCAACATCGTTCAGCGATGAATTGCTTTCCAGCGTAATTGCTGTGTTGCCGGCAGCGGTATTCAGAATGCTGTCTGTATCTGTGGCAGCGCCATTTAATTGCTTCGTATCTTCTGCAGTGATGGAGATTTTGTACGCGCCGCCAGTCAAATCAACGGTTGAACCAGAAGTTACTGTTGCATCGGTCACGTTTGATAGAACGGAGGATTCGATTTGGGCCACGGTATTAGACGTTACATTAACGTCGTATACACCAGTAGCAGCAGCAGCGTTTTCGTCTACATTAACAGCGGTAATGCCTGCTGCAAGCGTAGTCGAAGCGCCAACCAGAACTTTGCCATCGCCGGTTACGGAGATGTCGCCGTTCAAGATTTTGCGCGTATTGAACTCGGTTGTGTTGCCGATACGGTTGATCTCGGACGAAAGCTGATTCATCTCTTCCTGAATCGCTTCACGGTCTTTCGTCGTATTCGTATCATTCGCCGATTGTGTAGCCAGCTCGCGCATACGCTGCAAGATGGAGTGTGTTTCGCTCAGCGCGCCTTCAGCCGTTTGGATGAGGGAGATGCCGTCTTGCGCGTTGCGAGTCGCTTGATCCAAGCCGCGGATTTGGCCGCGCATTTTCTCGGAGATCGCGAGTCCTGCAGCATCGTCGCCAGCGCGGTTGATGCGTAGGCCGGAAGACAGCTTCTCAAGGTTTTTGGATGAGTTTGCGCCATTGACGCCCAGTTGACGGGATGTGTTCAATGCCGCGATGTTGTGATTGATAATCATGTTTCATTACCTCCGTGTGGTTGATTTGGAATGCAGATCCGTTTGCATTCTTCTTGCCGCCTCTATGCGCTTGTCTGCTCACATCCTGGATCGCGCGCCAATCCAGCGTGTTCACAGCAAGCCCATAAGTCCCGGTCGTCCCTGATCTGCACCACTCATCCCTAAGTGGAAGGTAACTGTGTACGTTATGGCTTACTTAATTAGAAGAAACAATTTTCAGCTTCTGCTCTTCGTACAGTTCTCCCCGCACGATCGGCACGTGCTTCGGCGCATCAATGGCGAGGCGCAGATGACCTTCGTCGCTCTTCACGACCTTCACCATAATATTGTTGTCAATGACGACATATTCCCCTGGTTTTCTGCCTAATACGAGCATGCGACCATCCTCCTTGGAATGTTGTTGATAGCGCCCACAAAAAAATGAGCAAACAAATCGCTGCCGCTCTTCCTCCTGAAGAACGTCAATCGATCGTCTGCTCATCCCTAAGCCTTGATTATTAGGTTACTCTAAGCGTTTCATGCCGCGAACTCCTTACACAAAGAAAAAAGACGAGTAAATATGCGCCTGCAACACGAAACGCTTCGTCTTGTCAGCTGCGCCTATTCACTCGTCCATGAGTGTAATATGATGCTTACACTACATATATCGACAGATGCGGACAAATGTTTAGTACTATTTTGAAAAATTCATAAAAAAAATGCAAGCTTGCCTCGTCGATGTCAATAAGGCGAAAGTCCGAAGCTATTCGTCTCCGCCTGCCTCGTCAACCACCAGCTCGCCGCGTACGATGGAAATCTCCTCCGGCGCATCGATCGCGAGCCTTAGCTGACCGTCCTTGCTCTTGATGACCTTCACGATAATTTTGTCATTGATGACAACGTATTCCCCCGGCTTTCTGCCTACTACCAGCATTCCAATTGCCCCTTTGAAAGTAATGGCTGCTCATCTAAGCTGACTTGTCTCTGTGTGACAATCGTAGCCGAGATGGCAGCTTATGAAACCTAGCAAAAGTTGCAGACATCGCCTTTTCGCGACTATAACGAAAGTTATACCTTGTGCCCCAGGGCTCGAGGTGTCATGTGCCCGCCCGATAATCATTAGCTCAGAAATGGCGTCACGACAGGGTTTTCTAAGCAAATGATTGTATCGGAACCGACTTCGCGCCTGCTAAGCTGAAGATGTTCGAAAGCAATCCAAAACGAAAATCGGAGGTCTGGATGTATGAACAAAAAAATGGTTTCGGTACTCATGAGTCTCGTGTTAGCGATGAGCTTCGTGCTCGCTGCTTGCTCGGACAGCAGCAACAACGGCAATAATAACGAGCCTGAGAAATCGGCAGGCGCGGACCCGACGGCTAAGACAGAAGAGACGGCAAAACCGGCAGAGCCAGAGAAGCCGACGAAGATAACGATCATGCTTCCGCTGAATACGGCCGAGACGCCGCCGGACACGATTAAGAAGGAAGTCGAGAAGCTGACGAATACGGAGCTAACTTATCAATTCTTCCCGGCTGACACGTATGAAGAGAAGCTGAACGCTTCGTTCGCGACAGGCTCATTGCCGCAGGTTACTTATATGAAGAACCAGGCGACATTCATGCAGATGAGAGAAGCGATTCGCGACGGACAATTCTGGGAGATCGGCCCATACCTCAGCGAATTCCCGAATCTCAGCAAGCTGAAGCCTGAAGTACTGAACAATACGAAGGTTGACGGCAAGCTGTACTCCTTGTACATCGGACGTCCGCTGGCGCGTCAAGGCATTATTTTCCGCAAGGACTGGGCGGATAATCTGGGACTCAGCGCTCCGACAACGACGGATGAGCTTTACAATATGATCGAGAAATTCACGAACGGAGATCCGGACAAGAACGGTCAGAACGACACAATCGGCCTGACAGATCGGAACGACCTGGTGTATGGAGCGTTCAAGACGCTGTCCTCTTGGTTCGGCACACCGAATAACTGGGGCGAGAAGGACGGCGGACTGCAGCCGGAATTCATGTCCGACGGCTATATCGCGACAATGGACTTCATGAAGAAGCTTCGTGACAACAAGCTGATGAATGTCGATTTCGCGGCAACTAGCAAGACGGATCAGATTAACCTGTTCACAAGCGGCAAGGCAGGCGTGTACATCGGTTCCATGCAGGATGTGAACTCCTTGCAGAAGGATTTGATCAAAAACGTTCCATCTGCGGTTATCGATGTGGCAAGCTTGCTTACGGGTCCGAACGGCGAGAAAGGCTCATGGGCTATTCCTGGCTACAACAACGTCGTATTGTTCCCGAAAAACGCGACCAAATCTGAAGAAGATCTGAAGAAGATTCTTGCTTTCTTCGACAAGATGATGACGCCAGAAGTGTCGAACATGATGTATTGGGGCATTGAAGGCACGCATTACACCGTTGTAGACGGCAAAGCGAAAGCTTCCGAGGACAAGGAGCTGACAGAGCGCGAAGTGAAGGGCTTTAAGGACAGTGTGATCGGAGAAGCGGAAACAAACGGCATGTATGAGAGCTATATTGATCTGCCGGCGCGCGTTCATGCGGAAGAGTTGATCCCTCAGAACGAGAAAGTAGCCGTGAACGATCCGACTGCGCCGCTTGATTCCCCGACATACACGGAGATGGGTACGCAGCTGCAGGAATTGATCAAGGACGCGACTTACAAATATATGTATGGACAGATCGACAAAGCCGGCTTCGACAAGGCGATTGAGGATTGGAAGGGACGCGGCGGCGAGAAAATGATTGAGGAATACTCTGCAGCCTATAAGAAATAGCGAATGACTGCGAGAGTCATGCATAAGCAGGCAAGCAGATAAGCAAGGATGCCGGCAGGCCGTCTGTTGTCCGAATGCAGGTAGCTTGAATACCTGCGCTCGGCATCAGACAGCTTCCTATCTCGAAAGCAGGCACAATCATCGCTCATCGAACAACAACACTAGGTATAGAGAGGAAGAAGCCTTATGCCGCAAGCAACCATTCAGCAACAACAGGGGACGCCGGGGCTGAGAAGAAGCAGCGAGCTGAAACGGCGGCTCTGGCGCAACAAATGGCTGTACGTCATGACGGTCCCGGGAATTATCTATTTCATTATCTTCAAATATGTGCCGATGCTCGGACTCGTTATTGCCTTCGAGGATTACAAGCCGCATTGGGGCATTCGGGGCAGCGAATGGGTCGGCTTCAAGCATTTCCACCGTCTCTTCACGGAGCCGGATTTCCTGAATATCCTGACCAATACCTTGCTTCTGTTCGGGATGAACTTGCTCTTCTACTTCCCGATACCGATTATTCTGGCGCTTATGCTCAACGAGGTTCGAATTTCCTTCTTCAAGCGCTTCTTCCAGACGTTGGTCTACTTGCCGCATTTCATGTCTTGGGTGATCATCGTGTCGATCTCCTTCGTTATGCTGACGATGGACGGCGGTATTGTGAACGAGATGCTTGTCTACTTCGGGATGGAGAAGATTAATTTCTTGCTCAGCATGGAGTGGTTCCGGCCAACCTATATCATTCAGGTCATCTGGCGGGAAGCGGGCTGGGGCACGATCATTTATCTGGCGGCAATCGCTTCCGTCGATCCGCAGCTTTACGAAGCGGCGCGCATGGACGGCGCGGGCAGAGCCAGACAAGTATGGCATATTACGCTTCCGGCAATACGCAGCGTCATTATTATTTTGCTCATATTGAAAATTGGCGATGTGCTGGAGCTTGGCTTCGAGCATGTGTATCTGCTGCTTAACGCGATGAACCGCGACGTGGCTGAGATTATCGATACGTATGTGTATACGGCTGCCCTGCAACAAGGTCAATTCAGCTATAGCACGGCGATCGGCTTCTTCAAATCGTTGGTTGGACTTGTTATGGTCATGCTGGCGAACAAGCTGGCGAAGAAGATGGGCGAGGAAGGCGTGTATTAGGGCGTGTATGCAACCCCCCTTAGGGGCATCTTACACCGCCTTTTCGCCCCCTACTGCGTTGCTTTTCCTTGATGTACCCCCGGTACACCTTCGAAAAACCGCCTTGCATGGAACGGAAATTCGGCATAATCTGCTTCCTTCGGAGTTTGCACACACGCCCTAGAGCTGAATTACACAAGGACAATGGATCAGGAGGGTGACCTATGGTAGAGGACCGTACGCTTCAAGGGCGATTATTCGCCGCTCTAAATTATACGTTATTGTCAATCATTGCATTTGTGACGGTGCTGCCGTTTCTCCATGTGCTTGCGGGGTCGTTCACGACAAGCGCGGAGATGGCGGTGAAGAAATTCATTCTGATTCCGACCGTGTGGAGCTTTGACGCATACAAGTTTATTTTTTCGACGAATACGATTTTCCGGGCGATGGGCGTGTCGATAGGCGTTACGTTCTTCGGAACGATCTTCTCCATGCTGGTGACATCGCTTATGGCATACGGACTGTCGCGCAGGGATCTGGACGGACGCAGGATCATTATGTTCCTCGTTGTCTTCACGATGCTCTTCAGCGGCGGATTGATTCCGACATTCCTGGTCGTGCGGGGGATGGGACTGATCGACAGCTATCTGGCCTTGATCATTCCGACATCCATCAGCGCGTTCAACCTTATTATATTGAAGAATTTCTTCCAAAATATCCCCGAAGGTCTTGAGGAATCCGCCAAAATCGATGGCTGCAGCGACTTCGGCATTCTGTTCCGCATCGTGCTTCCGCTCTCGATGCCCGCGATTGCGACGCTGTCGCTGTTCTATGCGGTGACGTATTGGAACACCTATATGAGCGCGATTCTGTATTTGAACGACAGCTTGAAATGGCCGATTCAAGTGCTGCTGCGCCAAATTGTCGTACTTGCAAGCGGCATGGATTACAGCTCGGATCTGGATTCCGCGGTTCCGCCGCCGGATCAGACAATCAAGATGGCGGTTATCGTAGTGGCGACGCTGCCGATTCTGGTTATCTATCCGTTTCTGCAGAAGCATTTCGCCAAGGGTGCGATGCTCGGTTCGATCAAGGGGTAGCTGGCTCAGCGCTGGGCAAAGCGAACCGGCTGCGGCATATTGGGGTGAAAGGGGGAGGATGCGGTTATGGTAGAAATGACGAAGAAGCTGTCTCCGCTTGAATGGGCAAGGGCAGCATGTGATACGCTGGCGGGCAGATACGCGCCGGAGGAGCTTCCTCCCGCGGGGCGCTGGCATTATCATCAGGGCGTCTTCCTGTGCGCGATGGAGATGCTTCTCGTAAGGGAGCAGGATGCAGGGGGGGCGAAGGAGCGCTGCGAGCGTTACAACGCATATATCAAGCGTTATGTGGATAAGCTGGTGGACGTCAACGGCAACTTCGACTTCGCCCGCGACCAACTCGATGCGATACAACCGGGGCTGCTGCTCTTCCGGCTTGACAAGCAGGCGGTAGGCGATCTGCGTTATCAGAAGGCGGCGGATAAGCTGAGAGGCTTGTTCGGCACCCTGCATCAAACCTCGGAGGGAGGCTTCTTCCATAAGGATAAGTATCCTTATAACATGTGGCTGGACGGTCTGTACATGGGCGGCGTGTTCGCTCTGAAATATGCGAATGCATACGATGAGGACGGACTGAGGGCGATGGTTCTGCAGCAGGAAGCGTTGATGCGCTTCCATGCACGAGACCAAGAGACGGGCTTGTTCTATCATGCGTGGGACGAGAGCGGGAGGATGCCGTGGGCGGATGAAGTCACGGGCTGCTCGCCGGAGCTGTGGGGAAGAGCCATAGGCTGGTATGGCCTCGCGGTCGCGCAGTTTATGGATGAGCTTCCCGAGAGTCATGCGCATCTCGAAGCATCGCTTGCCGAACTCGCTCAGTCGCTGATTCGTTATCAGGATGCCCCGAGCGGATTATGGTATCAGGTGGTTGACAAGGGACATCTGGCGGATAATTGGCTGGAGACGTCATGTTCCTGTCTATTCGTCTATACGCTGGCTAAGGCGTACAAACGGGGACTAATCGGCGAAGAGGGAGTTGCCGCCGCCCGCAGAGGCTATGAGGGCCTGATAGCCATACTGAAGCAGGACGAGCATGGCCTCCTCTTGCCCGATATCTGTATCGGCACCTCGGCCGGAGATTACGAGCATTACTCGACAAGGCCGAGAATCAGCAACGACCTTCACGGCGTCGGAGCGTTCATCATGGCCTGCGTGGAGATGGAGGGGCTTTTAGAAGGTGTTCAAAAAGTCCATTAAACGAATAATGGTCAGTCTGGACAAGGTATGGATCATGTCTATGGCTGCGGAGAATCGGAGCGGACCGTAGATGCACTATTTTAGCGGAATGAGCTATTTTTAGGATTTCGCGGACAGAGATGACTTTATATTCAATAAAACGGCGTTTTTTTTAATTTATTGAGGATATAGCGCCTCCTGTGTCCGCCAAAATGAACAAACTCAGCACGCAATTATGCGCGCTTCTTCCCCCGATATTGCCCGGGCGTAAGTCCCTCTTGCTTCCGGAAGGAGCGGATGAAATTCTGAGAATTGTTGTAACGCAGTCTCGCCGCGATATCCTTAATCGGCATATCGCTCTCTGCCAGCCATTTCTTCGCCATCTTGAAGCGATACATCGACAGATATTCGCTGAAGGAGTGATTGGTTTCCTTGCGGAAGACGCTGCTAAGATAGTTCGCGTTATAATGAAGCTTCGCCGCGCATTCCTCCATGGTGAGGTCGGTTTCATAATGCTGCTGAACCAAATCAATGATTTTCTCCGAGATATTGTGGTACTGCGCTTCTTGCCTGTCCTTGAAAATCTTGATAAGCGGATGAATGACGCAGCTCCAGAACCAGTCTTCGATCTCCGTGTACGTATGCAGGCTGAGCAGTTCCTCCAGCAGTGAGCCCTTCATGGGATGCACCTGGCTGAGGCTCACGCCGGATTCCTGCATCATAACGAGCAAATTGTTGAGCAGCCGGGCAAGAGGAATCTGATATTCCTGCGGCGTCAGCTCTGCCGCGAACACAGCCTGCAAGAACTGCCCGAGCAGTTCCTTGGAGGCTTCCTTCTCGCCCAGCTTGATTGCGTCGCCAAGCTCGTTCTCGATATAGCCGGGGTAGCTTAGATTCAGATAATGCTTGCCTTCGCTGTGCTTCTCGTATTGAATAATGATGCCGTCGCCAAGCTTCATGCGCTGCTTGAGCGCTTCCCGGCCCTCGCGATAGGCGCCGGCAAGCTGATCGAAGGAGGAGAACGGCAGACTTACGCCGATGCTCACTTGAAGATGCAGATAATGGGCGATCTCGCTCTGAAGCTTCTCGGTCAATCCATTCAACTCCTGGTGGAAGCCGCTCAGATCTTGCTCTGCGCTGCCGATGACTGTCACAATCGTGCCGTCCATGACAACGGGCGCAAGTCTGGAACCGCGCGGAATGAGCTCCTCCAGCATATTCTGAATCGCGAAGAAGAGCAGCTCGGTATCCTCCTTGGAGTACCTGGTGTCTTCCAGGAAATCGATCTGCAGCGTGATGACGGAGATCGTCTTCCAGTTCTGCAGGTGATCGCTGTAGCCGAATTGCTTCAGCTTGTCGGGAATTTCGCTGACCCGAACATTGCCTTGCAGCGCCCTCATAAGGAAGAAGGTTCGCACTTGATGAATATGCTGCTGCACCTCTTTCTCCAGCATGCTCTTGGATTGGAACAAGGTGTGCACGCGATCGCCGATCGCTTGAAATTCATTCTTGTGACGCTTTCGAATATCCGCAGCCCGCTCGCCGATCTGGGTCAGGAGCAGCTGAATCGGCGAATACATCCGGCGCGAGCCGAGCCATGCGAGCAGCATGGAGAGCAGGAGCATCAGCACGCATATATAGACGGTGTACATCCCGATCTTGCCCGACTCTTTCGTCATGCTGGAGATGGAGGTAACGGATAGATACTGCCAGCCGTTCAACTCGGAGCGGTAGTAAGACACGGATTGCCTCGCGCCGCTGATGGCTGTCTCGAATTGGCCGGAGCCGCCAATCAGGTCTTCGGCGGGAATGCCCGCGGCGGATGCGGCTTTGCCAATCAATTCAGAGTCATGATGCAGAAGGATGCGATTGTTCTCGTCGAGAATAATGATATTGGCATAGGGATCCTCCGTTTTTCCCGTCTCAAGAAGATCCTGCAAGCTGCAGGTGGGGATATTGGCCAGGGCGAGCCCGTATTTCTCGAGCCCGGTGGACGGGAGAAGCTTGATCAAGCTGATGCTGTACGGGCACTCCACGCTGCTGCGGGCATTCTCCTCGCTGTAGAACCATTCAGAAGGCGTCAGCACCCAGGAATTCCCCTGTCCGGTGCCAAGGAGCGCCTTCAGCTCGTCGTAATAGGCGTATTGATCGAAATCATACAGACCGGAGTTCTTAATCATCCAGTTATGCCGCTCGTTGATGACGACAACATCCTCCAGCTTCGTGTCGAAGGACTGCATGTACCGGATTTCATTGCGAAGATCATTGTACGTCATGAAGTCGGTTGCGGAGAGCTTCAGATTCATCGCCTTCTTCAGCACGGTCGATTGAATGACCTGATTCAAGGTATGGTTGACAGTTGTGAGCTTCTGCTCTACATTGGAATTAATTTGCATGATTAATTGCAGCTTCCCGTCGTTGACATTCTTCTGAATCTCATTGGACGAAGTCGCATACGAGAATGCGCCGATGAAGATCACCGGAAGCGTACTGAGAAGGAACCCGAACAGAGTCATTTTGCTGAGAAAAGATAATGATCGCATGGCAGCCACACCTTACCTGTCTGAATTGGTATAATAGATATACATCTTATTCTAGTAAACGCATACATTCCCGGCAATGATCATCTTTGGAATCGATAATCATTTGCTTAGATTATGTCGGTTATGGGGCGCAAAGACAAGGAGGAGTTCTTGATGTCGTTGTTGAAGGGCTTGTTCGCCGCTAATTGCGCAAGAAGCGCGGCGATCTTGATTGCTATTGCCGTTCTATGCGCCGCATGCTCCTCATCTGCGGATGGAGAGGCTGGATCGGGCAAGGGAGCTGTTCACGAAGTAAGCATCATGGCTCCGCTGCACTTTCCGCATCCCCCCAGCGACGAAGTCATGCAGCTGCTCGAGAAGCTTACCGGCGTGAAGCTGGACATCAACTGGGTGCCGGACGGCATCTATACCGATAAGATGAACACCGCGCTCACGACCAATTCGCTCAAGAAAGCGACCTTTGTGAAATATACCGATTATATGTTCATGAAAAATTCCATTAAGACTGGCGCGTTCTGGGAAATCGGACCTTATCTGGACCAATTCCCGAATTTACGGCATCTGAACGACGATATCTTGAATCAGGCAGCGATCGACGGCAAAATATACGGCTTGTACACGGAGCGCCCCTCCTCCAGGCAAGGCATTATTATTCGCGAGGATTGGTTGAATGCGCTCGGTCTCAAGAAGCCGGGAACGTTAGAGGAGCTCTATGAGGTGCTGCGTGCGTTCACGAAGGAGGATCCGGACGGCAACGGCAAGGATGACACAATCGGGCTTGCGGATCGCAATGATCTGGTGTTCGGGGCCTTCAAGACGCTCAGCTCTTATTTCGGCACGCCGAATAATTGGGGGGTTCAGGGGGGGCAGATTGTTCCGGAATTCGAAACGCAGCCCTATATAGATACGATGGATTTCATGAAGCGCTTGTATAAGGAAGGACTCGTCAATAAGGATTTCGCCGTGACAAGCAAGGAGATGCAGCGGGATTTGATTATTCGGGGCATCGCGGGCGTCTATATCGGCAGCATGACCGACGTGCAGCGTCTGGCGGAGGAGGCGAAGCAATTCAATCCGGGGGCCGGCTTCACCTTGGCGAATCGCATCGAAGGACCGAGCGGCTATCATGTGTGGTCGATCCCGAATTACAACGGCCTCTATCTGTTCTCGAAGAAGGCGATTCGGACGGAGGATGAACTGCTGAATATGCTCAGCTTCTTCGATCGCACGATGGATAAGGATGTCGCCAATGTGCTCAAATACGGCATCGAGAACAAGCATTATCTCTTGAAGGACGGAGAAGTACAGCTTCCAGAGGAAACCTCGCAGCTTCGCACATCCGAGATCGACGCGCTCTATGCACTCATGATCGCGGATCTCAGCAACCCGAATGTAATGAAGGTCGGCGAGCAGGAGAAGTTGTGGGAGATCGCGGAGCAGTATACGGCGGACAACGATAAGTTCATCGTGAAGGACCCGACCATCGGCCTGGAGTCGAAGACGTATGACGAGAAGAGCGTGGAGCTCTACAAGATCATCTCCGACGCCACGTACAATTACATGCTGGGCAATCTGGACGCGGCCGGATTCAAGGCCCAGGTTCAGCAGTGGAAGCAGCAGGGCGGCCAGCAGATCATAACGGAGTTCTCAGAGGCTTATGCGGCTGGGGGCAGATGAGAGATAATACAATCCTGATTTAGCTAGCCTAGAACTCGTTGTGGATTAATTAGCTATATAATTTGAACTAAAGAAATCGATAGTTACATCCTGACACAAAGCCGATCGATAATGGAACTTGGGTTTTTCATAATTTCGTCCATGAACAAACCGACGTTTTTTCGAATGTCGGCAACGGTGTGATAGAACACATTGTTGATTACATTGGATTTCAGCCATTTCCAGAGCCCTTCAACAATATTTAACTGCGGGCTGTAAGGCGGCAGAAACACCAATTCGAGTCGACCATTCAGTTCGTCCAGGAACGGTTGGAGCAGCTTGGCGTGATGAATCCGG
>NZ_JAATHD010000041.1 GCF_011947265.1 Paenibacillus sp. HB172176 | reverse complement strand
TGTCACAGGGCTTCAACCTTAGGATCTCTCCACCAGTTGCCTGTCAGCTACGAGGCGACTTGGCTCTTACCTCGACCGGACTTTCACCGGCTAGTTGTGCCTAGCTTGGCTAGGCGCGCAATATAAGAAAAACGCCTCACGGCGTCCTTGGAAAACAGCAACCTGTTCTAACGGACATTGGGTCTCCTTAAACTGCTTCTTTCGCAACCTATTTGCTCTAACGGACATTGGGTCTCCTTAGCGATCAAATCGAACGAATAATCTACCTGATTTGTCCGCTAAGCGGAGCAAATGTCCGTTAAAATCTGAGCTGCCTCATATGAGCTTCTAAAGGTCGAAAATGTCCGTTACAGTTGCAGGCGTTCATTCCAAACGAAATTTTATAAATTGTGGCGAACAACACTCCCCGCTCAGCATGCTCTCGCATTGCGCCCAAGCGGGGAGTTCCTGCTTCTCTAAAACTTCGTGAAAGGATTGCCTGCCATCTCCGAGCCGATCGTCGTCTTGCCGCCATGGCCCGGATATACGATCACATCCTGCTCCAGCTTATACAGCTTATTGCGGATTGAATCGTAGAGGTCTCTCTCCCTTCCGCCCGGCAAATCCGTGCGGCCGACCGACTGCTTGAACAGCACATCGCCCGAGAACAGATGCTTGCCGCAGAGGAAGCTTACGCTGCCGGGAGAATGTCCAGGCGTATGCATCACCAGAAATTCCGCGCCAAGCAAGGAAAGCTTCTGCCCTTCGTCCAGTGCGTATTCCGCGGGATCGGTCGACAGCGGCGGCGTTACATCCTGCCAGCGCATGGAGCCGTTCTTGCGCGGGTCCGTCAGCCAATCCGCCTCCAGGTCATGGATATAGACCGGACACCCTGCAGCCTTGCGAAGCTCGTCCACGCCTCCCATATGGTCGAAATGAGCATGCGTGAGCAGAATCGCTTCCACCTTCACGCCCTCAAGCCGTTCCAGAAGACGCTTCGGGTTCATGCCGGGATCGATGACAACGGCATGCTCCGCGCCATCAGGCCCTTTCGCCGTCAGCAGGTAAGCATTCGTCTGAATCGGTCCTAACGTGTAGGTTTCAATAGCGAACGGCGCCGCCGCTCCAGAAGCTGAACCGCTCCCTGCCGCACCTGCCGCTCCACGTCCGCCAATCTCGGCGCCGCCATCCGCCGCCGTTCTCTCGCGCTCCATCATTCTGCATGCAGCCCCCATTCTAGAGCGACTCCAGCAGCTCGCGCAATTCCTTCACAATCACAGCCTGATAACCCGTGCCTTCGCCGTAACGACGCATAATCTCTTTGCGGGCAGCCTGCAGATTATCCTGATAATCGGCCGCTTCCTTGTCCGTATTCGCCGTTTTGAATGCCACCATCGGCTCCTGCACATAAGTGCTGCGAGGCCCCCATTGCGCCAGCACCGCGCCTCCGGTATCCACAATCAGCACAATCGGAATCGAGCGTCCGCCCATTGTCAGGAATTGATCCATCGTATCGAGATTCTCTTCCATAATCAGCACTTCGACAGGCATGCCGCTTACCGCCAGCGCTTCGAACACGACGGGCACGTTGCGAACCACGTCGCCGCACCAATCCGCCATCAGAATCGAACAGCGCAGATCGTCCCGATTGTTCAGCGATTCGAAAAATTCCTTATCCTCCTCGGAAGGCCAGTTGAACTGCTCCTTCCAGGAGATGAATTGTTCCTTATTCTTCGTCATGCCGTCGATGAATTGCTGCGGCGAGATGCCATTCCCGAGCTTGTCCGCGATGCTTTTTCCCATTGTTATCCCTCTCCCTTGTCTATTATGTATCGTCTTCATACTATGCTTCTTGTCTTGCAGCCTCACCCCTTCATTATAACTAAAACTTCCTTGCCCTGCGAATATACAGCACGATAACCGCCACAATGGCAAGCGCAATGATGCCGTATGCAATATTCGCATACACATCCATGAAGGCCACGATATCCTCCCAGTTATCTCCGACAGCCGCGCCGACAAGAACCAGAATCGTATTCCAGATGAGCGTGCCAATGGTCGTGAACAGCAGGAACGGGACCAGCTTCATGCCGGACATGCCCGCCGGCAGCGAGATCAGGCTGCGAATCAGCGGAACCATGCGGCAGAGCAGCACCGCCCAGTAACCGTATCGGTCGAACCAGGCATCGGCCTTGCGCACATCCTCCTTCTTCACGCGCAGCACGCGCCCCCAGCGGTCGATAATCCGCTCGAGCCGCTCGACGCCCAGCAGCATTCCGATATAATACAGAATAATGGCGCCGACCAGAGAGCCTAACGTCGAGATAACAATAACGCCGACCGCCGTCAGCTTCGTGTATGTCGTCATAAAGCCGCCGAAGGTCAGAATCACCTCCGAAGGAATCGGCGGGAAAATATTTTCAAGCGCGATCATCATCAATATTCCGAAATAACCATACTGCTCCATGAAATCCGTAATCCAGCTCTCCATCGTTCATCTCCCCACTGATTGTTCCTTAATCCTTCCAAATCTCTCTCATTCTATCATATTGCGCGAACCGGCATCCACTTCAGGCATGAGAGAACGGGCTTTCGCATAGACTAGCTTATCTCATTCATTATTCGAGAGGGAGCGAGTGTATGCGAAGGGCATTGATTATTACGAAGAAGCAGTTTCAGATGGCCATCACAGCGATTGCCGTCGTCGCCGTGGGAGGAGTTCTTCTGAACTGGAATTTGAACAAGCCTGCGCCTGCGGCAGTCCAGCCAGTTGAGCCGCGCGTTATTGATATGGTGACGGGCGAATTCAGCTCTACGGACGACAGCGGCAAAGAGCTGGAGGTATACCTCTGGACGCCGGGCACCATTATCGTGAACAAAGGAGAGCTTACGCAAATTCGCATTTCCGGCGTGAACGGAAGCCATCATCCTTTTGTCATCAAAGGACTGGGTATTGAGGGAGAAGTGCAGAAGGGCAAGACAACCACGATCACATTCACGCCGCAAAAGGCGGGCATCTACGCCATCGAATGTCTGACACATACGGATATGGCGAATGGCGGTCCGATGGTCGGCTACATCGTGGTGCAGGACTAGAGCATCGACGGTATTGCCCTGCAGCATCCAGTCGGAGCATTGCCGCTGCGACATCCAGACAGAAATGTGACCGTCTCGCCGTTCTCCGCATATGATGCGGGTAGAGGGGAGGCGTTAATTAAGATGAAGCCGCCGGCACAGAAGCACGCGCAAGCCTATCCATCCGCGCGCAAAATCCGTCGCTCCTGCAACAATGAGCTCTATCGAACGGTGAAACGCATGAAGGCGTACGTGTCGAAGGAGAAGATGGATGCTGCGGAGAAGCTTTATTTCCAGAAGGTTATTCAGAATCTGCCGTGGATTGTGGAGAATAAGGATAATCGCAAAGCCCAGGCGGATTGGTGGGAGGATAATCTCAGCGCGGAGATTGCGGAGCTGCTTGGCGTTGATCGCATCAAGCTCGCCCAAGCTTTCCGCGACGCCTATGGAGGCTAGCAGGCTAGCCTCCGTCCGAGGCTGCTTATCCTTTAATCGGATTCCTGAAGCCGATCTACCGAGACCGTCTTCGTATTGACGGGATTATTGCCGACTGTTACCGTAGCCATGCCATTGGCTTCGTCTATATTCTCAATCCATACCGAGTCGCCTTCAAGCTTGACGCCTATCGTGCCTTTGTCCTCATAGATTTGCTTCGCTCTTGCGGTATTCATCGCTCTCCTCCTTCCGCTGCTTCCGAGTCCTCGACATGAGGCGCATCAGGTACATCCGGCTCCATCGTATCCGTCGTCGATTCGGCAATGAGGCCGTTATGAAGCGTTACATTACCGCCTCCAAGTCCTTCGTTCACCATCCTGTCGATATCCATATCATACGAATCGCGCCCTTCGGCGCCAGCATCCTGCAAGACCTGATTGGACGGCTTCTCTTGCGTTTGATCTAGCGTATGATCTTGTATTTGTTCTTGCTCCTGCAGTTGTTCTTGTTCGTTCACAGGCTCGCCTCCTCCTAATGACTGAATCCCTTCCCCTCAAAATATTCCCCAACCCTCGCCTAAGCATGCATCAATCGCATTCGTCAAAGCAAAGGCGACAGCATATGCATGATTGCTTCCGCGCGTCTTCTCCCGCTGGATCTCGATTTGAATCCCTCCAGATCAATCTCCTTGCTATGCCTCAGATCATTCATGAAATCCCGCTCCAATCGATTCATCGGCTTCTTATCGAACAGCAGGACGAGCAGCTCGTAATTGCTGTACAAGCTCCGCATGTCGAGATTCGCCGAGCCGACCGAAGCCAGCATATGATCGATGAGCAGCACCTTCGCGTGAATGAAGCCCTTCTGATACCGGTAAATCCGCACGCCGGCCTCCAGCATCTCCTGCACATACGAGAGCGAGGCAAGCAGCACAAGCTTGGAATCGCTCACACCGGGGATGATGAGTCTCACATCAACGCCGCTGCGGGCTGCGCTGACGAGACTGGCAGAGATAGCCGGGTCGGGGATAAAATAAGGCGTTGATGCATAGATCCGCTTCTTCGCGGCCGTCATCGCCGAATACAGCACCTCGACAATTCGCTGATGATTCACGCCTGGCGTTCCGGGAACAACGAGCATCCTCTCTTCTCCCGCCGAAAGCGGCATGGAACGCCGGCTCGCCGATGCCCGCTCCTCCATTCTATGACCCTTGGCTCCGCTCGCGACCGCCATCCAATCCGATTCGAACAGCTGAAGCAGATGCCACACTGCGTCACCGTCTATTCTCAGATGCGTATCTCTCCAGAAGCCGAGCTTCTCATCCTTGCCGAGATACTCATCCCCGATATTAATGCCTCCAATGAAGCCGACTGCAGCATCTACGATGACAATCTTGCGATGATTGCGGAAATTCAACCTTCGGTTCGTGAAGGAGAATCGCACAGGTGAGAAGCAGGCTGTACGCACGCCCGCGGCTCGAAGCGAATTCAGATAGCTTTTGCCCAGCTTCAGACTTCCTATGCCGTCATAGATCACCCTCACGTCAAGCCCTTCCCGCGCCTTTCTCGTCAGTACCTGAAGAAATCTCCCCCCGATGCCGTCGCTGCGAATCGTATAATAGTCCAGATAGATCGCTTGTCTGGCCTTATCGAGCGCATCCAATATCGCATCAAAGGTCGCCTCGCCGTCCGTAAGCACCGTCGTCTTATTATTAGCCGCAATCGGGAACGGAGAAAGCGAGCTGAGCAAGGTGAATAATCGATCCTGCGACAACATCTCTTCATTGTTCATTTCCTTGGGTGTCGTTACGGGATGAATCGTATCGCTGCTGTTCAATTGCTGAATGGCTTCTTCACGCTTCACTCTCGTCTTCTCCGATATTCGCCTGCCTACGAGCAAATACGCCGTCATGCCGATGAATGGACAGATCATTACAATGAAAATCCACGCGGTCAGATGCTCCTGACGCTTGCGCTCCATGCCCAGAATGACGGCGAATTGACTTATATACAGAAGCAGGATTCCGGATAACAGCCAGCCTGTCCACATGACCACACGAATCCTCCTTTCGAAGCCTCCAATCCATGCCAACAGTTTTCTTAGTGTGAGCGACAGCAGGCGGGGCTATACCGGCACAGGCATGACAAAAAAACGCCTCTACAATACGCATCATCGTAGAGGCGTTACTATCAGCATGGAGCATCAGGTTGTGTATCTAGTCATTCCGGCTTATCTTCTTCAAGTCCCCCGCTGTACGCGATGTTCACTTTCACGTCCCTGCTGTAATCGTCTTTCCAGGCCTGCTGCTCACGCGAATAAACCATTTCACGCAAGTGTTCAATACGGGCGCGTAGAGCCAATCGCTTGACAACGGGCTTCGTCCGCAAAGACAGAGCCGTGAAACACATCCCGTACCTCGTCTTCAATACCGTCCAGGGCGGACAAGTCCAGCCATTCGAAGGAGGATACCAGCTTGATTTGCTCGTTGTGCTCCGGCTTGAATGGCTTACAGGTCGACTTTCCATCTGCGCGTATCAAGCTGAGCGGCTTGGAAAACCACAGCGAAGAACCGCTATCGTAAATCGGTGCCGCTCCAATCCATTCCAAAGTTTCCGCATGTCGAACAACGCCAAAATTGTTTTGATGCCGATCTTCATTTGCAATTAAATAATCCAACACAATCATCCGGTCTAGAGCCTGCATAATGCCGGCAATGCCAAGCGTCTCGCAGCAATTCACGTAATGCTGATACAGAGACACATGACTCGGTTTTTGCTGAGTTTGCATCACATACCAGGCTGTAACAAGCTCCGTCTGCGGAGTTATAAAATTCTCTCGCAGACACTGTATGGATAATCGTCCTGCTCCATCATGGTGTAAGAAACATGGGATATCTTCAGTCTCTCCATGATCTTGCTGGCAATGACTTCATTGTAGGGCTCTTGCTGGGTGGCACCGCTCCCGCCTTTCACCAGACAACGCCTGCCGTCTATAATCACCCATTTCTTCTTCAACCAGCCATCGGAGGTGTTATCCGGGGACATTAGATTCATGAGATCAGATGAACCTTTCCCGAACAATACATTGCCTACATCCTCCGAGAAGGGATTATCGAAAAAGTGGATATCACTCCATTGCAAATGTGACGCAGCTGGACGTATCCAGTACTGATCAGACAAGCTGAGTCCGAAGCTTTTATGGAGCAGCTTTTGCGTTGCTGACAAATTCAATTCCAGCAGCGCTTCTTTGATCCCGTCGCGACTGGCCGGAATCGCCCGCCCCCTCCACCATTCATTCAGTGCTGCTCGGTCGATCCTTCCCTTTCTGACGGAAATGCCAACCGGTGCGTGAGGAGTTGCATAAACTTGTCCAATCGCTGAAATGGAGGCTGTTGCTTCATCAAGCTTAATCTCAGCCACAGGTTCATTTTTGTGCATGAGCATGTAGTTATTCCGGGATTCAGCCATTACCTTCTCCTCCATATCATCCATTTACATTTCTTCTATCTTAACTTATTTTCCAATCCTTTCATACTTAATCATTTCCCTTCCTTCGACGCGGCAGCCTCGCTCAAAGCTTCATTCCTCGCCTTACTCAATTGCCGCCAGATCAAAGGATGCATGGAGATGCGCCGCACGATAGATTTCGGCAGCTTCTTATGATGCATGCCCAGCTTGAAGCCGATCAGCTTCGCCGCCGATTCCGTAATGAGCTTCGGCACAAGCAGCCACTCGCGCTCTCTCGCGATGCCCGAGAGCTGATGCTTCACCAGGCTCGAGCCTGCTCCTCCGATAGCGCTGTACTTCTTCATCCAGGGATGCAAGCTCATCGATACGCCGTTATCGAAGAACCGCTTGAACTGCTGCATCGCGGAATAATTATGGGAATGATATACCTTGGCATCGGCGCAATACGCCACATGCTTGCCGCTCATCACGCACTGCGCCGCCATGAACAGATCTTCATTGAAGATGACCGGCTCCTCGAAGCCGCCGAAATGGTCGAACACATCTCGCCTAATCGCCGCACAGGCATTCGAGCAGAAGAACGTTCTCAGCCCCTTCTCCTGAATCTGCTCCATCGTCTGCAGATGAGAGTCCTGAGGGTAATTGTTCTCCCGCGACATCCGCTCGAGCAGATTCGCCTTGTCGTCAGGAAGCTGCCTTGCATAGGCGTACGCCGCCGTTCCTTGCTCCAGCGGCTTCACGAGCTCCTCAATGAGCCGTTCGTCGGCAGGCATCGCGTCCTGTGTCATGAACATCAGAATATCGCCGCTCGCTTCCGCAGCAGCCTGGTTGCGGGTTCCCCCGTGGTCGAATTCTCCTCGCTTCACATAATAGACGCGAGCGCCTTGCGTAAGCGCGCGCTTCGGCGTGCCGTCCGTCGATTCCGAATCCATCACGATCATTTCAAACGGGGGAACAGACTGAGACTTCAGCCGCTTAAGCAGCTCGTTCAGCTCTTCCCCCGCGTTCAAGGTAGGTATAATGACGGAAACTCGCATGGATGGTTCCTCTTTAGTAAGCATTTCTATTCATCAAGCCCTTCACAATGGTCTTGCCGATAATCTTCAAGTCGAAGATGAACGTCCAATTCTCGATATAGAAGAGATCAAGCATAATGCGATCCTGTATCGATGTATCGCCGCGCAGGCCGTTGGCCTGAGCCCAACCCGTAATGCCGGGCTTGATCTGATGCTTGATCATATATTTCGGCACATGATTCTTGAACTGATGGACGAAATACGGCCGCTCCGGTCTTGGTCCGACAACGCTCATATGCCCCATCAGCACATTGAAGAATTGCGGCAGCTCGTCGAGGCTCGTCTTCCGCAGGAAGCTGCCGAATCGCGTACGACGAGGATCCTTCTCCACCGTCCACGAGGTATCCGCCACCTTGTCGCTGGAGAGATGCATCGAGCGGAACTTGTACATATAGAAGCTCTTGCGGTTGAAGCCCATTCGCTCCTGCTTGAAGATGACAGGACCCGGCGACGTCAGCTTGATGCCGATGACCGCCATCAGCATAAGCGGCGAGGTCAGCACGATAGCTGCAAGAGAGAAAGCCACATCGAACCAGCGCTTCAATATGCGATTGCTCAGCTCGTCCAGCGGCACATCGCGAACATTAATAAGCGGAATGCCCGCGAAGTTGTCGAAGTAAGGCTTCGCCGGCAGCAAATCGAAGAAATCCGGAATAATCAGCGTCTTCACGCCGGAGCGTTCGCTCGTCTCGATAATCTGCGCGTATTTCCGATGCGCGTCCAGCGGCAGAGCCACAATGACTTCATCGACAATCCCCTTCTCCAGCCGCTCCTTCAGATCGTCCAAGCGTCCGATAATCGGCTTCATATGGCGATACTCCTCCGGATGCACGGCCAGATAATCATCGAGGAAACCGACCGCCTCGTAGCCAAGCTCCGGATGCTGCTGAAGATTCTCGTAGAAGCTGCGTCCGACCGAGCCCGCCCCCACAATGAGCACGAACCGTTTGTTATAGCCTCGTCTGCGGAATGAGGCTAATAGATTCTTCACCCAATAGCGATAGAGCGCAATGGCAAGTATATTCGACACGAAGAAGATTGCCAGGAACTGTCTGGATATATTCGATTCGCTCGTGAAATAGAACAACCCGATCAGGCCGAGAAAGCTCAAGCTCTGTATTTGAATAATTCTCAGGAAATCATAAGAAAAATGCTTGCGGCGTTTCGGCGAATAGAATTGCAGATAGAAGCCGATAAGCACCACGGCGAGGGAATAGATCGTCCCCCATAGCAAATAAGCGGTGAAAGGCACAGACTTCACATTCTGCAGCCAGCCGCTTTCGAACTTGAGCCAATAAGCGCCCAGGAACACAAGCAAAGCAACGAACAAATCCGCCAGCATATACAGCTGGGTTAACAACCGTTGATTTTGTCGAAGCATTGGGCACTCACTCTCACATTCTATTAATTTTCGACTCTAGCGTCATTGTAACAGAATGGAAGGAAGAATAGAACCCAATTTGCTGGAAAAAAGATCGCACAGCAAGCTTAAAGCTTGCTGTATGTCTTTCAAATATCTGCACCTGAGCTCTGCTGCTTTGCTTCTGCTTAATTATCCTCACGTCCCAGCCCCTCTCTCCTTGCACGAACGCGAAGCTCAATCATGCTCCGCTTGCGAAGCATGGAGGGAAGGGTCTTAAACAGCATCGGCAGGCACTTCAGTACGGCCGTCTCTCTTGCCAAGAGATAACCTAACCGAAGCAGTTCGATCGCGGCAACCGCAGGCAATCGCCATAGCATATGCCAGCCAGCCCGCTCATTCTTCACCAGCACATAGAAGCGATTCATATAGGAATGCTGCCTGATGAACAGCGGAACCGAGCGCCGGGCGCCCTTCTTCCACCCTCTCGCATGCAGCGCCTGCGCCTCCGGCTCATAATAAGCCGTCCAGCCGAGTCGCCGCGCCCGCCAAGCGACATCCACATCCTCCTTGTAAGCAAAAAACTGCTCATCGAAAAACTCGCCTTCCAGCGAGATATCGTCAATCATCCTGCGCGCATACATCGAAGCCGCCCCGGATACGCCGAACACCTCGCCCGCTTCCTTCCAGGAAATCACAGATTCGCCCGCTCCGCGATCTCTGGCTTGCCTGAACGCATCCATCGCAAGTCCCGTGCTGTCCACAATCGTCGGATCATGCGCGAACACAAGCTGCCCCGTGGCGCTGCCGATTCGGAACTCCCGCTCCATCGCCTTGAGGAGCTCGGCCACATAATCCGGCGCAAGCCTCACATCCGGATTTAACACCAGCACATAATCGCTGTCTCCTGCGGCGGCGATCGCTTGATTCTGCCCTCCGGAGAAGCCGTTGTTGACTTTGTTCAAGAGAAGCTTGATGGGAACCTTGCCGTTATTGAACGACTGGAGCCTGCTGACCGTATCATCAGAGGAAGCGTTGTCCACGATGACAATCGACGCCACCGGCGGGACTTGCTCCATTACGGCGTCCAGACAATCCGCGATATCCTTGCCGCTGTTATAGGTAACGATGCAGACGGTTGTTGTAGGCATCTAGCGATCCTCTCTTCTGTCGCGTGTTAAGTAATCATAGAGCGCCTCTCTCCAATGACGCAGCCTGGCGAAGCCTCGATCCTCCAGCTTCGAGCAGTCGAGCACGGAATAAGGCGGCCGTGTCGCCGGTCGCGGGAATTCCTCCGTCGTACAAGGTGACAGCGAGACAGCCGCGCCTTCAATCTCGAAAATCGCCTTGGCGAATTCAAACCAGGAACAGCAGCCTTCGCCCGCCGCATGATAGACACCGTATTGCTCCGACAGCACAAGCCGGGCTAGAAAGCGTGCCAAATCATACGTATAGGTGGGCGATCCGATCTGATCCGCCACAACGGTCAACCGCTCTCGCTCCTGCGCAAGCTGAAGCATCGTTTCTACGAAATTTTTGCCGAATCTCCCATACACCCAGGATGTGCGCACGATAAAATAACGGCTCAATGCAGCCTGAACCGCATGCTCGCCGGCCAGCTTCGACTTGCCGTACACCGTTATCGGATTCGTGGGGCTCTGCGGAACATACGGTTCATGCGAGCTCCCGTCGAATACATAATCCGTACTGATATAAATCAGCTTCGCTTCAACCCTCGCAGCGGCTTCCGCCACATGCTTCGTTCCTTGCTCATTCAAGAGGAAGGCCGACTCCGCATGGGACTCAGCTTGATCAACTGCCGTATAGGCCGCGCAGTGAATCACAGCATGGGGCCGCAGCTCCTCGAATACAGCCCGGCATTGCTCCGCGTTCGTGACATCAAGCACAGCCCGTTCGAGCGGAATGAATAGCAGATTGGGAACAGAGAGCTGGGAGAGCTCACGGCCGAGCATGCCGCCAGCTCCTGTAATGGCAACCTTGTACGTCATTTTATCCTCCATCTTGTTCATGCGATTGGTTGTACCGACGATATTCGCCGCTCTTGATGGAAGCCAGCCATTCCGGATTGCTCAGATACCATCGAATCGTCTCTCGAATGCCGCTCTCATAGTCATGCTTCGGCTCCCAGCCAAGCGTAGAACGCAGCTTGTCCGCATCGATCGCATAGCGTCTGTCATGTCCAAGCCTGTCCTCCACGAACTGAATCAGAGAATCAGGCTTCCCGAGCTCGTCCAGAATCGTCCGCACCACCTGCAGATTATTTCGTTCATTCCGTCCCCCGACATTGTATACCTCGCCTTTGGCTCCTCCATGCAGCACCAAATCAATTGCGCAGCAATGATCCTCCACATAGAGCCAGTCCCTGACATTCAGACCATCGCCATATACGGGAAGCGGCAAATCCTGCATCGCATGCTGAATCATAAGCGGAATCAGCTTCTCGGGGAACTGATAAGGCCCATAATTGTTCGAGCATCGCGTAATATTGACATGCATCCCGAACGTCTCTCCATACGCTCTCACCATGAGATCCGACCCGGCCTTGCTGGCGGAATAAGGGCTGTTCGGCGCAAGCGGCGTATTCTCCGTGAACAGGCCGGTCGAGCCGAGCGTGCCGTACACCTCATCCGTGGAGACATGGACGAATCGAGAGACATTATACTGACGCGCCAAGTCAAGAAGGATCTGAGTGCCGACAACATTTGTCTGGACGAAAATATCCGGCTCTTCAATACTCCGATCCACATGCGATTCGGCGGCTAGATGAACAATAGCGTCTACGCCTTCACGGCATATAGGCTCCAGCTTCGCACGATCTCGAATATCCCCATGAAGGAAGGTATAGCGGTCATCTCCCTCCACCGATTTCAAATTATGAAGATTACCGGCATACGTAAGGACGTCCACATTCACAAGCTCATACTCCGGATGCTTCTTCATCATATAATGAATCAAATTGCTTCCGATAAAGCCCGCTCCGCCTGTCACCATCAGCCTCATATCGTATCACCCTCATAATCGAAATTCATCTCCGCGTCCGCCAGCAGCGGCTGCTTCGCATCCTTCTCCGAGAGAACAGGATCTGCCGCCGGCCATTCAATGCCAATTGCCGGATCATCCCATGCAATGCCTCGATCATGCTGAGGCGAATAGAACATATCCACCTTGTACTGCACCTCCGTGTTCGGCACGAGCGTGCAGAAGCCATGGGCGAAGCCCTGCGGCACATAGAGTTGACGCTTATTGTCCGCAGACAGCATGAAGCTCGCCCATCTTCCGAAGGTAGGCGAGCCTCTTCTTATATCCACAACCACATCGAGCACCTCGCCGGCCGTTACCCTTACCAGCTTGGCTTGCGCCTTGGGCGCGAGCTGATAATGAAGACCTCTAAGCACATACGGCTCGGCGGACAACGAATGATTATCTTGCACGAATGGTTGATCCATCCCATGCTCCGCATATTTGCCTGCATGGAAGCTCTCTATGAAGAAGCCTCGATGATCCCCGAACACTTGAGGCTCGATGAGCAGCACGCCTGGAAGCTTTGTTTCAATAACTCGCATGAATCTCACCCTCCCGCTACAACTTCATCTTGCCGAACTTCTCGGCATACAGCAGCTTGCTTGCCAGCTCATTTGCCTTGCCATAGGAAGCATGAGTCCCCGCATCCGTCCACCACTGCTCCAGCACATCATAAGTAAGCGCCTCGGAGGCAATATACGCATTATTCACATCCGTAATCTCCAGCTCTCCGCGACTGGACGGCTTAAGCCCACGAATCATATCGAACACTTGCGAGTCATACATATAGATGCCGGTCACCGCATATTCGCTCTTCGGTTCACTTGGCTTCTCTTCAATAGACAGAATACGATCTCCCCTCAGCTCAGGAACGCCGTATCGCTGCGGATCATGCACCTTCTGAAGCAGCAACTTCGCTCCTCGCCCCTGCTCCTTGAACCTGGACACATAACGAGCAATGCCGTCCGCGAACACATTATCGCCAAGAATGACAACCATCTGATCGCCCTGGACGAACTGCTCCGCAAGCCCCAGCGCCTGAGCAATGCCACCGGCCTCATCCTGCACCTTGTAGGTGAAGGACAGTCCGAACTCCGCCCCGCTGCCAAGCAGACTGACCACATCGCCCATATGCTCCTTGCCCGTCACGATCAGAATATCCGTAATTCCCGCTTCCTCCAGCTTCGCAATCGCATGAAAGATCATCGGATACCGCCCAACCGGCAGCAGATGCTTATTCGTAACCTTGGTTAGAGGGAAAAGACGCGAGCCTGTTCCTCCGGCTAGGATGATTCCTTTCATTGGTGGTGTGCCTCCAATTTATCTTCGAATATCAATACAATATTTTATAGTAGGATCAATGGAATGCCCATGATACGCTTCTCCGTTCATTGTTACACTGCAGCCATGTTCTAGAGCCAGCATGATACCTGGGAGAACATCCCATATGTATGCGCCTTTCGGATTCACAAACCGTTTATATGATCCTCTTATTACGTTATAGATGTTGTATACAGCACAGCCCATAATGCGATATTCTTCGCCACCTCTGAGTATATCTATTAATGACTCATCCATTGAAGAAGAGATACCTGTAATCCGAGAATGTATACATTCAATAGAATCTCCCGTCATTAATTTAAGATGTAGTTCAGGCATATACAAGAAGCTTCCAAGATGAATGCTTCCTTGCCACAAGCTGAATGAAACTCCCCATTCCTTAAGTCCTGAACAGAAATTTTCAGTTCCATCTATTGGATCAAGAATGACTAAATATCCTGAAGAATCAATTACGCTACTGTCAAAAGATTCTTCACCAACAAATGTTGCTCCCGGCAACCTCTCTTTCACAAAATCAAATATCAACTTTTCTACAAATAAATCTGATTTAGTAACAGGTGTTTGATCTTCCTTAATAAAGATTTGATAGCGCATTTCATTAATTTTTAACATATTTGAATCTACAAGTTCACATATCTGATTCAAAAATGATCTTACTTCATTAATCTCTTGAATTAGTCTCACCCCACCATACAAAACTATATTAGTACTTCTGTATTCATTGGATTGAATAGAGATTCAGTCATGAATTCAAATTCAAGAACCTGACTATACTTCAATATCTCTTCTTTGATTTGAGCATTCATCATCATCTTTATCTCATTATCCAAATCAGTTTCCAAATTCTGATCTGCATAATTATCATTTGAATTGGAGTGGAAACCATCAAACCCAGCAATAGATACCTTATTAACTCCTAATTTAATGAGTAATGTCAGTAGCATCAATGTAGCATTATCATTAACTAAAGGTTGAGCATTAATCAAATCGCTATAGTTGACTAACAAACTATCTGGATAGATATCTTCTTGTATATTAGATGATAATATGAGTTGCTTACTTGATTCGTTCGATTTTAGTCCACTAAATTTCTGATAACGTTTATCATTACTGAAGAAACAAAAATCAGGATCTATTCCATCTCCTTCAAAATTCACAGTAATAATAACAGCCCCTGTTGAATCTTGGAACTGCTTAATTCGACTTTTTGCACCTTTTACTGAACTGCCTGGCGCAACTATTAGTATTTCTTTATTCATGAATATAGTTTTTAAATTTTCAATGCTCTTAGAATCATCAATTTGATGTTTTTGATATTGCGTATATAATTCTTGAACATAAGATTCGCTATACAATTCGCGCTTATCATTCGTGATATGATTTAATATTTTGCTAATTGATTTCACTGGAAGCGTCTTTCTATTCATTAAGTAAGATGCATAATTAGGATGACAATTATTGATCGCAGCCAAGTAATAAGGAACAGAATAACCCCATGTATACTTCTCAAGCAACGGTCCAATTGTTTCATCTACAATTTCGAGCAAGTAATCAGTATTGTAGCTTCGATCCTTCAATGAATTCAGATGTTGTGTTATTAATTCTGTATTTAGATTCCCTGCTCCTCTTCCCATGCCATACACAGAAGAATCAATAATGATTTGCCTTTTCGTATGAACATCAGCAAGTTCTTGTGCGTTAGAGAATGCTAATTGCAAGTTGTTGTGCGAATGATAGCCTATTACAATATCGGAATTAAGATTATGATCCACTAAATAAAACATTCTAAGAAGATCGCTTTTTCTCATTAAACCTAATGTATCCACAATATAAAATGCATACGGCTTTATATCATTGACCAAGTCAATAAGATTTAAAAGATATTTATCCGAATAACTAGTTGTCCCAACTGGTTGAACATAAGTCCTATAGCCTTTAGCCTGAATTTGTTTACAAAATTCTATAGCCTCCAAGACTTCATCTTCATGAAAGGTTACTCTTATTCCGTTTATTGATTTACCATCATATGGATTTAGGTGATCAATATTGAGGAATCCATATCTTGTCATAGCTACATATTGCGTTGATTCATTTCTTGCTGGCAAGATACTTTCTATCTGATCAACATTCGTAAACATAGATAAATCTTGATTATATTCCCCATCTTCTAAAAATCCGCATTCAATTATGTCTACATTTGCCTTTTCCAGCCTTGTTAAGATGCTCATAATGTTCTGGAGTCCAAAATTCCAATCATTAATATACCCACCATCACGCAAGGTGCAGTCGAGGATCTTTATGTTATTCATATTCTCCTCCTATTGAGATACGAGATTCATTAAAAATAGCATTAGCTATAATGAAATCATCTTTATCATTAATATCAATGCTTTCAATTTTTGATAACTCAACAAAATAGGGATTATCACCAATCCTTCGTCTTTGATTGATTATCAATTCTCTAGAATATATATATAATCCACAAGTCTCAGCATATATCAGTGGCAAATCTTGCGTTCTTGGTATATCGTTAAGGTTATAATTTAGTGGTGCATTATCTTTCCATAAAAAATCATATAATCTATTAACACCTACAGCTGAGTCATATCCTCCATCTAATATTGTTTGAATACCCCGTTCAATACTTTCACTTTTAATAAATGGGGCAGTTGAATGAGTCAGTACGTAATAATCAGCAATTACCTCATCTGCAAATTTAAAGAGCACTTCATTAAATGGTGTCTTTGAGTCATCCAAATATGTTTCTCTCTTTTTGTATGCTATCCCATCAATCAAATAATTCTTTATGACATCATCACTACAATAGACATAACTTTCATCAATTCCCTTGACTTGCAATAAAGTTTTTTGAATATAATGTATAAGTGGTTCACCGTTTTCAAAAGGCAATATGTTTTTATTTTTCAACCTCTCACTATTTAGTTTTATAGGTACAAGCCCTACTATCTTCATGATTTTATCCCCGCTTTTTTTAATTTCTCTCTTAATTCAGATTCTAATTTAATATAATGATCTAATCGTTTCTCAGTAGCAGATAATATCCCTTCCAAAACTTTTATTTTGATTTCTTCTTCGCTTAATTCATTTACCTGTAATAACATATTTGAGTTTGTAAGTTCTTTTTGTATTTCAATTGAATTCACCATATCCCTTACCTCTTTTCTTTTAGAATAAGCCCACATAATTTGAGTCTCTTCTATGATATTAGAATCTTTATCAATTAAATTTATTATAATAGGAACAATATTATCAAATACATATTTATTCGGGTATTGATAAAAGAAATAACTATTATTTGTGTTTATAAAGATTAATAAAGTATCATCTGAGACTTCATCTAATAATTCATTGACTTTCTCATTCACTTGAGTATCATCCATCAATATTACCTTGGCAAATTTATAATCAGATTTTTCTAACGGATTATTACTAGCATTTTGTATAGTTATATCAAACATTTCAGCTAAATTAACTAACGTTTGATTATCTGAATTAATTTCAAATATATTCTCCTTAAAATTCGCATTATTAATTACTCTCAATGCTGTGTAATATTTGTGAATTATCTTAAAATGTTTTTCAAAATAAGCTGAAAACATAATTAGTTTTTCATAGTGCCCTTTTAAATTATTGATAGCAGTTGAAGAAATCGTCATTACAGTCTTAGGTTCATTTTCAAAAACAAATGGAATTAGTTCTGAAGGAAAAACATCTTGTACGACTACTGAAGTAGGGAATATTGAATCGTAATAAGTAAGATCATCTGGATGAGGTTTAAAAACAATTGAACCAGAATCCACGAAATAGTCCACCAAAAGTTTATATATTTCAATCTGATCCCCATGACTTAATATCTTTAGATTTGAAAAGTGTTGAGTCATTATAAGAGTTGAATTTTCAGGAATACTTATTTTCTTATTCACATCAAAAAAAACTAGCAAATCCTCAACTTTATTCATATCCATTATTTTAATACAATCAATTAAATCCATATGTTCAATTCTCTCATCATTAAAACCTGACTTTTGCGCCTTTGTATTACAAATTATTTTTTTTATATATTTATTTGAAGCATTATATAAGCCCAAATTATTGCAAATCTCATTTTTATTTGGATCAAGATTCATTTCAATATCGTATACAATCTCTGGCCTACTTATTAGTCCACTCCCATCCTCCAAAAAGGTGAAATTGATACCTTTAGTAGTAAGATATATTCCAAAATAATAATGAGCGCAACCAACAATAATTTCTTCCACCTCAGATAAACCAATCCTATTACCGTGGAGTAATGAATCAAAATACTTTGTTGTATTTGATATCATATCTTGCTTCCTATCTGACAATGCTTTATTGTCCATAACTATTACCTCATCAAAAAAACTTTTCTTTAAATCCAAATAATTTTGAAATTTATCACAAAGAAATTCAGAGATTAAAACTACTGTTTTTTTATTCGAATAATATTTTTCTTTATGCACTATACTATGTAGCAATTGATAAGTTGAAACAACATGGTAAAGAATCAAACCATCCACTCCAATCAAATTTAATGAAAATGTATTAAACACCAGCACTCTCTAAGATATCATTAAGAGTTTCAAATGTTTGATTCTCACTGTCTGCTAATACTCCTCTTGAGTAACGCAATTGACCAAAATACTTTTTGATGAACTTCAAATCTTTGATTAAAAACCTGAATGGGATATACGCGTCATACCCAGAGATATTAGATAGGTATTTAAAGTCTTTAAAAGTTTCATTATACTTTTTAACAAAATCAAATATACCCTGATGAACTTCCTTAATATATTCATAGTTTTCCACTTCTGGTACATCAAACAAAAATTCAAATCCACTTTCATTTCTTTTAAATCCAGAAAATGAAGGATAACAAGCTTGAGTAAATAATTCAAAAAATATATTGTTAGAATTTTTATTTGTATTTGAATGTGTATCATATAAATTCCGATTATACATTCTTGAAAATATATACGGTATAGTCTCTCCGTTCATGATTTCATTAATATTAGCAGTATGATTCCAATATCTTGAGGCGGCGATTAAGCTAAATACTTTACAATCTTGTCCCCACTTTTCTTCAATAAGATATTTCAATCCCAATCCGCCGGATCCAATCCACCCAACATCTACAACAGCAACTTTCTTGCTTGAACCAACCTTACTTAATATATATTGTTTAACTATCTCATTATTTACTGACAAATTTTCAACTACACATTCCCAATGGTCAATAAAAAAATCTTCAACAATCTTTACATTTCCTTTGTGAATTATTTCCTCTTCTTTCAAACCATTATATGGTAATATTCTTAGCATTTCAGTAAGGTCTAATGAATCCAACATTGATTTTAACGATGTAGGTATAACACCAATAGATTTATGATAGATCATTCTTGTGATGAAGTCTTCTCTGTTCTTTTCGACAGTATACTTGGTATTTGCTATTCTAGACCAGTATACATATTCATTCTGAATACCCGGATACAGGTAATCGAAAACTTGCTTGTAAATCTCCCCATCCCTTGACAAAAACAAAATCTTATCTATGTCATTTTTTTTCGCAAACTCATAAATCCAATTACAAAAACCTAGTATATATATACCTCCATAGGTAAAGCCGAATTCATAGTACGGAGTATATACATTATCTCCATTATGTAGATGTGAGTTAACTATCCCGCTATATGTTGAGCCAATCAATTCAGACATTCCGTCAGTTCTGTAATCATTACCTATATCATTAACATTTTTATAATATACAGTGTTTATATTAAGTGAATTAGCTGCTTTAATGTCAGTTTGAAAATTATCTCCTACATGAACCATATCTATTGGATCAATTTTCAATTTATTTAAGGCTATCATAAAGAGTCCTTTAGTTCTTTTACTACAATTGTTTTCACTAGATATAAAAACATCTTCAAAACCAAAATAACCACACTTATTTAAAAACTCAATTAACATTTCTTTTGTAACATACATATCAGAGATAGCGACAATTCTTTTTCTTTTAGATTTTAGTATTTCAAATATCTCTCTCATATATGGATTTGGAGCACATATCTTTAACTCCGTTTCAATCTCTACCTGAACCCCATATTCCTTTTTAATCCCAGTCTTTCTCTCAATAATTTCATAAATATCATAAATTGTGACTTCTCTATTCCCCTTTTTAATAAATGCAATGTTGCGAGCCTCTTTTTCTGCTTCAACTCTTATGCTCAAAAAATTAATTTGTTTATGTTTATTTCCAAGAAGAAAAAAAAGATGTTCAGGTTTAGCGAATGGCCTTAATATTAATGTATCAAAAACATCAAATGATATTACTTCATGCTTCATTAATTTTTTTGCCAATTGAGTTATACTTACTCTATTTGATATTTCTGATTCTGGCCCGTCTAGATACGGAAGTTTCTTATAGTCCATCGAACCCCCTTTCTCAGTCTTGATTATCTGAGAGCTGTTTTGTATCAAAGTGTTTATTTTTAGAGTACGATGTAAAAAATTCAAAATAAAGATGTAGGACCAGGACTTTAACTTATTTTCTTTTTTTTCAGTATGTGCCCATTTATACTTCTGATAGTCACTTAATATCCTCGGATTACTCTCAACTGCATGGTAAAATAGTTTGTTTTTAAAATTCACAATTTTATCAGTACTTATCATGACTGCTTGCTCCCCTTCTTTAATTGCGTCTTACTTCAATACAAATATTAGGATATCACACTAACCATTAACGCTCAACTCTCACATAACACTGTATAACATTTACCAAATAAAATATTGAACTTGATATCTACTCTTATATTGCGTTAAAGTGGTCTAAGACTGAAATTAAAGGATGAATCTATTTATGAAAAATCATTTGCATAACTTAGTTAGGTACAAAGATTTATTTATAGAATTAGTTAAGAAAGATATTAAATTAAAATATCGCAACTCAATATTGGGAATTGTCTGGAGTATGCTTAATCCAATTCTAATGATGGTAGTTTTGAGTATAATTTTCATGACAATCTTTCATAATGAGATAGAATATTTCCCTGTGTACGTACTCATCGGCCGTGTGTTGTACCAGTTTTTTTCAGATGCAACTAGCTTTGCGATGGAATCCGTTCAGGTAAATAGTCAATTAATCAATAAAATTTATGTCCCAAAATATTTTTTCCCACTTTCGAGAACACTTTCTACGTTTGTAGTCTCTATAATATCATTAATACCTGTATTCTTCATGATGCTTTTTTCTGGAATCCAATTTCATTGGATTAATTTACTATTTTTCTTACCGCTTATGTATCTGCTGATAATATGTTCAGGTTTAGGTTTATTATTATCAGCAGTAAATGTCTTCTTCAGGGATATGAAACATTTTTATTCAATCATATTACTAGTATTAATGTACATGACACCAATTTTTTATCCTGCTTCAATAATTCCAGATAAGTACATGTCATTGATATTACTTAACCCACTTTTCCCAATCGTTGAAATGTTCCGTGATATTATTATGTATGGATCGTTTCCGAGTTATTGGGATCACTTACTCTCTGTTTTTTATGCATTATTCTATGGTATCCTTGGTTTGATCGTTTTTTACAAAACTCAAGATCGATTCATTTATCATTTATAAAGGTGTTGTCAAAAATGAGTGAGATAGCTTTAGACATAGTTAATGTAAGCATGCAATATCGAATAACGACTGAGAAAATTGACTCTTTAAAGCATTTTTTCATAAAGAAGCTAAAAAAACAACTTCAATATGAAAACTTTCTTGCCCTTGATGACGTTTCATTCAAGGTCAACAAAGGTGAAATATTAGGCATTATTGGTATGAACGGTGCCGGTAAAAGCACATTACTTAAATTAATTGCAGGTGTTCAAAAGCCTACATCTGGGACTATTAAACGGAATGGAACTATTGCACCGTTACTTGAATTAGGCGCCGGATTTAATGGAGATCTTTCTGGTGCCGAGAATATATATCTAAATGGTTTGCTACTTGGTTATTCAAAAAAATTCATTAAAGAAAAGTATGAAGAAATTATCGAATTTTCTGAGATAGGAAAATTCATTCACACTCCACTTAAAAATTATTCTTCAGGCATGAAGTCTCGACTTGGTTTTTCAATTGCCACTCTTGTTAAACCAGATATCTTAATTGTTGATGAAGTGCTATCTGTCGGTGATATTAAATTCAGAGAAAAATCAGAGCAAAAGATCCGTTCATTGATGTCCGATGGTACAACTGTATTATTTGTCTCGCATAATTTCAAACAGGTTGAATCATTATGTGACAAGGCAGTTTGGTTAGATCATGGAAAAGTTCGAGATATTGACAAAGCAACCAATATAATAAACAAATTCAAAGACTTGAAGTAAGAGACGAGTATCTCTTACTTTTTCTTTTTAATTATTACTCGTAATAACACAAGTAACTTCTTAAGAGCCTTCTTAGGATTAAGCATTGCTTTTCTAAGAAGTCTCGCATATTTTATAAATCGGTCAATATTGGCGATTGTTTTTATTCCATATAATTTTTCAATCTCTCTTCTGTTAAACAATCTTCCCTGACTGTCCTCGATAACGATTGAGTTCTTCCACAAATTTTTTTCAGCATCTGAATTCAGTTTTTTCCTGTTAGAAATATATTCGTGTAGACTGATATGTGTTGTATATTTTTTAACATCAATCGTTTGTCCTAATCCAACTGAATTTGACAAGAGGCTGAATTCAATCATGTCGTTTGCTTGGAATTTGTTTATGAATTCCTTTGTACTACCTACAGCATAAGTCTTACTAATTGATTTGATGTCTTCAAAGTAGTTTAATGCTGTAACAAATACATCGTTAATGCCTAGCTGCATTGACTTGATCTTATCGTACATATCCGAATTTTCCTCTACATTTTTCAAATTAAATCCAATCTGCCCCTGATCATCAAGTTTAAAGTTGATCAATGAACCTTCCGGTGCTGAAAAAACAAATTCATACATCATCACTTGGTCTATAATTTGATTACGATCTTGTAATGGCGATCCAGTATTGAACGCATATCCTTTGCTATAAGGTATTAATTCAGACACCATACTTTCTAGAGTTCCGAAGTAATAACCATTTACCTTTTTTTTAGTTATTTCTTGTATTACCTTGTGTGTTGATCCACTCCATCCTATATCGAATATATTAATCTCCTCATAATCATTAATACCTGATTGTTCAAGATACTGCTTTAATAATACCAATTCACGATCTAGAACCAGCTTAATATCTGTCCATATTGAAAATAAAAAAGATTTGATTGTATTTTCATTCGTATATTCTATTTTAGCAGACAACGAATCTATTCCAAATTCATTAACCTTTGAATGATAGTCATCTGGATTCAAACCTACGTTTAACAATATTTCCATCAAGCTAATTTGTTGGTCAAATCCTTTATTATGTAACATTAGTGTCTCTATCGCTTGCTCAGGCTTCTCATGTACTAGTTGAGGAAACAAGTATGACCTTCGTGATGCATAAAGATATCTTGCTTCAGGCAAACCAGTTTGCTTCTCTGTTAATAAATTATAAAGTTGATATGGCAAATACCCATCCCTTGCTAGGAAATAGATGTTATTTTTATCTCTTAACTCTTCTGATAGCCAATGAAGCAATCCAATAAACAGTGAAGCAACTACTCTTACTCCAAAAGAGTACCAATAATCTCTTTCCCTAAGTCTGAAATTGTGATTGATTATAACTGCCTGAATAATCGAATCTCCGATTGATATGGTAGAAACGCTTTCTTCCCTTTCATTTATTTTTTGATAAAAGTATCCGCAAACTCCACTCTTTTCTGCATTCAAAACATCTGAACGATAATTGTCCCCAATGTGTAACCATCTATGTTTACTCGAAATGCTTTCAGTTTCTCTTATGTATTCATATAGCGTACCAGTTGCCTTAGTCTTTTTTATCTCGCTCGATATATAAAGCTGGTTATACCCCGAAATACAATTCTCTTTCAATATTTTTTCAATGTCTTGTTTGGATAGATACATATCACTTATAATATAAACTTTTTTTTCTGAATTTTTAGCAATATCAAATAACTTCCTCATCTCAACATTTGGAATAAGAAATTGTAACTCTACCTCAAGTTCTAGTTTTTTTAATGATGAAGCTATATCTCCAAGTTGCTTGTTCACATAAATATAGATTTCATCCAAAGTTATCTCCTCTTCATTGGAGTTAATCCTTGCTTCTTTCTCTGCTGAAATTCTAATATTTTTAAAATTCGTCTTTACATTATTGGCATTAAAAAATCTGTTTTCAATTATTTCAAACAGATCCTTTGGTTCCATTACATTTCTTAATAACAATGTATCGAAAATATCAAAAGAAACTACATCTGATTCCATAATTCGATCTTTAATTTGATTGAAATCTGATTTTAATCTCATTTTTCCTCCATAGCATTCTCAATTAGTAATAATCTTGTAATTTCAATAATTTCTACTTTTTTCCTTGCATTTTAACCGCTTGGCTTCCACTAATCTTAAAGACACTGTAACTAAAATCCTTTTATGTGATTCGCTTTCCAAATTCAATTTTGATAGAATGATTGAATCAATTCGAATGCGGTTATACGAATATGAGGAGATATGTCGAAATGAAGCAACGGAATAGTTCTGTGCATGTCAATAAGATTACACGATCCAAGTCTTCCCATCAACCTTTACCATCGACTCATGTCGAATCGATGCAAGATTTTTCCCTGCTGAAGTGGGCTGGTTTGATTGGAATTGCACTGTTTTTTTTAGTCCTTCCTTACAACGGAGCGATGTTTAATGGGTTTGAGCTGGCGTTCGACAACACGATCTATGAAGCGCTGTTGCTCGTTTTTATCATCCTTATTGTAACTGGATTCCGTTTAATTGAGAAATGGCGGATAGACAACTACGGACCAATGCTGGCAATTGCCGTTTTTCTTTTTCCGTTGTCCTATTTCATTTCGTCCTTTCATGCTGTCACTGCCTACAACGCTCATCTCATGACTTACATTGCTTTTGGCATGGCTGGATTCTTTTGTTTCGGACTATTCTTTTCGGAGCAAGCTCGAGATTGGAATAGACTGGCCTTTATCCTTCAGCTTTCTGGCTATGCCATTGTTCTATTCGGTTTTCTGAATTTGTTCGGGCAGCATTATTATCCGTCTGCGATTTGGTATACATCGGGGCAAAATCGGTTGGCGTCTGTCTTTCAATATTCGAATACATACGCAGGCTATTTATTAGCTATGCTCCTGACGACGGTTTATTATACCGTACATGTTCAGAAGAAGGGCTGGCGGTTGCTTCATGCCATGATGCTGGTGCCGATATGGGTCTCTCTCTTGCTTACTTATTCCCGGGGCGCGCTAGTGGTGCTTCCCGTGCTGATCGTCATAATCATCCCATTTATCCGATTGCATCGGCAAATCCTTTATTTGCTAGCCATTGGTTTTGCGGCAGTCGTATCGTTCATCCTGTTGAATCCGTTAACCCGGAATATCGATGAGATTGCCGATGTTGTGCTTCCTGTGCATACGCAGAAGAGGCCAAGTTTATTGTCTGTATGGGATAAATTGCCGCTGGAGAGCTGGTTGTTCCTGATTATCCCTTCCGTATTGACGGCTTGTGCGATTATGCTGCTCTTCCCTATTGCTGACCGCTGGTTGGAGAAGAAGCTGGCATCCTTAACCAGGAGGCGCTGGGGCGGCCTTCTGTTCTCGTTATTGCTCATTTTTGCGGGAGCTATAGGTGTCGTCGTTCTCGTCACAGACAATGGAATAATCGAGTTTCTACTGCCGAATGGATTAGCGGATCGAATCGAATCGATAAACTTTGAGCAGCATAGCGTGCTTGAACGATTCACCTTTTACCGGGATGCCATGAAGGTTGTCGCTGACTATCCTCTCTTCGGGACTGGAGGCGGCGGGTGGTCCGCAGTATACGAACAGTACCAGAACAATCCGTATTTAAGCCGACAGGCACATAGCTTCTTCTTTCAAACATTAGTCGAGATTGGTTGGATCGGATTTCTATTGCTTATGACTTTTATTTGCGTCATCTTCTCCGTTTATATTTATCTATTTGTGAAGAAAAAGGAGCTTCGCGGCAATCACTTTGTTTTCTTTATTTTTGCGATATCCCTTCTCGTTCACAGTTTGATAGATTTTGATATGAGTTATATGTTCGTTAGCAGCGTTGTCTTCTTATGTCTGGGAGCTATGATTGGTCCGTTCCGATCGCAACTGAACGTCAAACGTTGGGAGTTAGCCGGTGAGTCTTCATGGCGATATGCTTACCCAGTCTTCCTAATTGCTCTTGCAACATTTTTGTTCGTTTTCACGTTTAGAGAATATTCGGCTATTCGCTCCTATGACCATGCCATGTACATGGCCGTGGAAGAGAAAGCTCCGCTTCAAGATATTTTGGAACCGTTGGAGCAAATGATTGCTATCTCTCCGAATCAACCGGAGTTCACTTTGAGGAAGATTGATTGGCTCAGTCAAGGCTATTATCAGACGATGGACCCTGCATATTTGACGAAGATTCAGAATGCCATACTTGCGTTGAAAAAGAATGAACCTTACAATCGCGATTTATTGTTGGCCGAATATCGAAATTTCAAAAATTTGGGCTCGTACAACAAAGCAATAGTGGCACTGGAAGAGGGAATTTCCAAGTTCCCATGGGATATCAAATTCTATGAAGCGGCGATGCTGGAATACGCGAATGATCGTAATGGTCAAACGGATGTGCAGGTTACGGCACGAAACCAGGATCGTGTACTCGAACTCTATAGCGAGGTAAAGACACGAATGACTATGCTGAAGGATTTGCCAGAGCAGCAGCTGCAGGGTAGAGACTTCGGAATTACGCCTTATATTCGACAAGCAATCGGGAAAGTCTACTTTGACCAACAAGACTTCGAACAAGCGGTTCAGATTCTCCAACCTCTGGCTGATGGGGCAAATCTTGAGGAGAAGGATCCTGTCCTTCGCAAAGGTATAATCTATTATCTTGCCGCAATGGACGCGACCGGTCAGGACATTGATCAATTGACCGAAAAATTAATTCTACCAGATCACGAAGAATCATCCCTGCTGATTGAGCTAAGAGAAAAAATTGAAATGTTGAGATAATACCTGAATCCGTGATCTGAATGATTAAATTTTCTTGAAAAATGAAGGAAATCATACCTCCAGCGACGAAATCAAGAGATAACCAACGATTATC
>NZ_JAATHD010000040.1 GCF_011947265.1 Paenibacillus sp. HB172176 | reverse complement strand
TGTCACAGGGCTTCAACCTTAGGATCTCTCCACCAGTTGCCTGTCAGCTACGAGGCGACTTGGCTCTTACCTCGACCGGACTTTCACCGGCTAGTTGTGCCTAGCTTGGCTAGGCGCGCTATACAGAAAAAACCGCTGGCAGATTGCCAACGGTTTCCTTCCTCATTAACGATTCACATTCATAGCGTAACTTCCACATCGACGCATTATTGTTCGCTCATCGCATATTTCATCCTGTACCGCAATACCTCGCGGTATCGCTTCTCTGCATTACTTCTACGCTTAACTTCTAAGCATTACTTCGCCGCTTTCCTTCCTATCGCATACCTCCCGACGACAACGAGCAGCACCGCCAGCTGCGGCACAGTTGTTTCCCAGGTCGGGTAAGCTCCGATGAAGCCCCAGGTCGGCAAACTGTCACTCGCATGCACGGGTATCCAGGAAGCGACCTGCAAGGAGTGAATACTCTCCCCGATGAATCGAATGACCAAATAATAAATGAGTCCCGACGCGACAAGGAAGAATGGACGAATCGGCAATACCGAGCTGAACCGAATGATGGCGTATCCCAGCACAACCAATACCGCCAAAGTCACGACTATGCCGATTATCATCTGAAGCCCATCAATCGAAGCCGCCATCCCGACATAGAAAATTGTCGTTTCCGCGCCTTCGCGCATGATGGCGAGCATCGAGACGAAAAACAGCGACCATAAGCTTCCCTTTGCCAAAGCAGAGCCCATCTTCCCGTCAATGTAGCTGTTCCATGCTTTCAAATTTGATTTGCTATGAAGCCAGTTGCCCACCGTTATCATGAGTACGACGGAAACCAGGCCCGTTATCCCTTCCATCGCTTCCCGAGCGGAGCCTGCCGTCGCTTGCGCAATTACATTCGTCAGCAGAACAGCCACTCCCAAACTCAAAGCGAGGCCCGTCCATACGCCGGACCAAATCCAGACCGCTTTCGCGTGATTATCCGTTCTTCTCAAATAAGCGAGCAAGGCGGCGATAACGAGAATCGCTTCAAGTCCTTCTCGAAGCAGAATAAGTCCGGCATCCCAAGCCGTATAGGTCTGATCTTCTGTCAGCGGCCCAAGCGTCTCACGCAGCTCCGCAATAACCCCAAAAGCTTTATCCGTATCCCTCGGATCAGCATCCAAGTAACGAGCGACATCTGTCATGATCGTCTCGACCTTCGTATACGCAGACGCAGAGTAAATCCGCACCTGACCCTCAACGAGCGGCCAGCTTGAGATGAATTCGTCCATCTGTCCTTCCGCTTCCGCATAATAGCCGGATTCAATATCCCGCGCGGCTTTATCCAGAATGACAATCAGATCGGCAGCATCCAGCTTTTCAGCCGGCGCTTCTTCCTCTTCCAGCTTGCCATCCCTATAATCGGTCAGCAGCTCGACAAGGCTTCCGGCTTGATTCGCAGCTTGTTCAGCTCTAGGCGGCTCCGCTTGAATCGCGATTCGAATCATGCTCATCGCGGTTTCGAGCTTGCCGTATACGGCGAAGTTGTCGCTTCGAATGGAGGATTCGATATCCGGCCAATGATTGTTGATTTCCTTATAGACGCCGTTCGCTTCTTCCCAAGAACCGGCAAGCACCTCGGAACGCAATTGTTCAGCCAAGGGCAGCAGCTCCGAAGCGGCTGTCTTTCCAGCGTCGTCCGACGAGCCGTCCTCTCCCTTCGCCGCCTTCATATACGTATTGATCGCCCTCGCAAGCTCGGTAAGAGAAGCCTTCGCGACGTCCTTGTCGACCTTCTCATCGCCGAGCAGCATTCCCGCATTGGCGAAGGCGGAATCCACATCCGCTTCGCCGGCTATTGAGCTAAGCTCCACTTCTCCCCAAATGCTCTCCGCTTCGCCAATCTTCTCCGACGCGTCCGCCCATCGTTCCTGGCTTGCCGCCGCCAGCGCACTGCCGATTAACGGCAGCAAAGCATTCAGCTTCTGCGATTCGGCTTCTGCAGCTGTCTCTGAAAGCTCAGCTGTTGCGGAACCGGCAGCAATAGCAACCCCATCCACGCTGCCGCCGTCAGCCGCATAAGCGACCATAGTTCCTGCGCCTGTCGAAAGCGGCATTGCGATTGCCGTAAGCGCGAACAAGCTCATCATAATTTTGACTATGAATCCATTAGAACAGCGTGTCACCGATATAGCCGCCTTCCTTCACGCCCGGAAAGCAAGCGAAGATTGCGCTGCCGGTATGGACGATATATTCGTTCAATTTGTCGCTCTGTCCCATCTTGGTTTGAATCGGCGTGAATTGCTTGCGCGTGTCGCGGTTGTAGCAAATGAACAGCAAGCCCGCATCGAGCTGTCCTGTCCGATTATCCATGCCGCTGGAATACGAATACGATCTGCGGAGAATCTTCACTGTCCCGTCCCCTCTGGCAATGCTGACATGCGATGTAGCCGGCATCATCAGCTTGCCGTTCGCGTCCTTGCGATTCACGTCCACCTGATCGAATTCGTTCTTGCCGCCGAGCGGAGCTCCGGAATGCCGATGCCTGCCGAAGGTCGCTTCCTGATCCTGCAGCGTCGAACGATCCCATACCTCGACGCGAATGCGAATGCGGCGCACGACCATATAACTGCCGCCATCCATCCATGGCGCCCCGTCGGAACCGGATGCCCATACTACGCGGTTCATCTCTTCCCCGTCATTCGTATCCGGATTGCCGGTGCCGTCCTTGAAGCCCATCAGGTTGCGCGGCGTCGCTCCCGCCGGATCCGCCGCTCCCGAACGCTGGAAGCCTTCCTGCGTCCAGCGAAGCACCGCTGTGCCTCGAGCGATTCGCGCAAAATTGCGAATCGCATGGAATGCGACCTGCATGTCGTCCGCGCATACTTGAACGCCGATATCCCCGCCGCTCCATTCCTCGCGAAGCTCGTCGCCTCCGAAAGCGGGCAGATCCGCGAGCGCCGCCGGACGCTTCGCCGCAAGCCCGAATCGGCTGTCGAACATGCTTGGACCGATACCGAAGGTCATAGTCAAGCGAGACGACAGTAATCCTGCCGCCTCGCCCGTATCGGATGGAGGTAAGTTGCCGTTATCGTTCACATCGCCGATCATTTCGCCCTTCGCCATTGCCGCCGCGGCAGCAGTCCAGGCTTTGAGCATCTTCTTCACATTGCCCGCGTTCGTCGAGGTCACATCGAAGGCAGCGAACAGAATATGATTCTGCGAGGGCGTCGTAATGCCCGCTTGATGCTTGCCGTAGAACCCAATCATGTCTCCCGTTGCGGCCTCCACCTTATCGGAACCGCGAGTGCCGAGCACCTCTCCCGCAGCCTTCATGATGCCGCCAACGCCCGTCGCTCCCAGAATCAGACCAGCACCGCCAATGCCTGCCATGCGCAGAACATCCCTTCGGCTAACCGGCTTGCCGAGCCCCTGGCCTTCCTTGCCGCTATGCGTTTCGTCCGCGTGCTTCGTATCTTTTCCCATGATGATTAAGCCCCCAGTATGACACCCATTTGGGATAGAGGTTCCGCAAGCGCGTCGAGCAATTGACTTAGCTTCTTCGTATCTTCTTCCTTCAATTCCTCGTAAGATACGTATCCGCCATCCTTCTCATAGGCTGTCAACGCTTCATTCAAATTCGCAAAGCCTTCCGCAATTTGCTTATCCAGCTCCGCATCCTGCTTCTTCAAATCTTCATGGACCAGCTCGTAGATCTTCTCTGCGCCCTCCACGTTGGCGACAAAATCATAAAGGTCGGTATGCGAATAACGCTCTTCTTCGCCGACAACCTTCGAGGAGGAAACCTCGTTCAGCAATTCAACCGCGCCTGTCACCAGCATGCTCGGGTCGATCTCCACTGTTTCCATTAATGCCCGAAGCGATTGAACATCGGCCAGAAGACGATCCGCATAATCCTTCATGCCCTCGGTCGTTCCATTCACCCATAGTCCCTGCTCAAGGCGATGGAAGCCTCTCCAATCCTTCTCTTCCACGTCATTCTCTCTGGCATCGATGTTCGGATCGAAATCGCCCAAAGCCTCGGCAATCGGTTCGATGCGCTCGTAATACATCCGGGTCGGCGCGTACAGGCTCTTAGCCGCGTCAACATCTCCGTCGTTAACCGCTTTGACGAATTCTTCCGTCTTGATTACCAGTTGATCCGCTTGATCCAACGAGAACTGACGATACTGTTCGATAATCGGATCCCAGTTCTCTACCTGCGAAACCGTTTGATCGGTATTACCGCTGTTCCCAGCCGGGGCGTTCACTTCCTTGTTATTGTTGCCGCAGCCCGCGAAGACAAGCGTGCTTGCCAGAATAAGTCCCGTTAATTGCTTTCTCATTTTAAAATAATCCCCCTAGTTCCGTATCATGCTTCTTCCTATTAAACTACATTGAAGTATAACCGCCATTGATAATCATTGTCAATGGAATTTCATTTGTAATAATTAGGCGCTCGCTGCTGGTGGCATGACAAACACCCCCATCATATGATGCTCTGTGGAGGTGAACGCAATTATGCCGCAAATGTCATGGTATTCAAAAGCGACCGGCCTCGTCGGCCAGCCTGTCGGCGTCTCCCTGACGAACGGTCAAGGAGTCTCGGGCGTGCTATGCAGTCTGAGCGACAATAAAGTGGTGCTTCAGGAATATATGTACCAGAGCCAATTCGCCGCTAAGCAGTATCCCTTCTATATGATTCAGGATATTAATGGTTTCCCCGGCTGCTATATGCCCGGACCTCTATATTGATCGGCTGGCGGGATGCCAGGGTCAGACTCGCCCGAGTCGGCATCCCGTGCATCTTCGCTGCAAGCGGACTGCTTCGCGAAGCTGTTCAAGACTGTTCCTGCCCCCGTCTTCGAAACATGACGGCAATTCGATGGACGAGCCACACCACGCCTGTAATCAGCATCATATCGAACACCGCATTGAATAGGAACAGATGCTTGGCGATATCCGCTTGCCCGTCTCCAAGTATCGGAATCAAGAAGCTGAACATTCCGGTTAAAGCAAGCAACAAGAAAAGCTCGACTCGAATCCGCGCCCCCGTATCGCGATCCTTCGCCCAATAGAACACGAGCACGCCGATATAGAGCAGATAGACAAGTCCGATGAACCACAGCCGATTCGGCATATGATGCTTCTTGAACTCGCTCCAGCCGCTGAACGCATAGGACAGAGCGCCTCGTTCCTCCCCTTCCTCCTTCGCATAATTGCCGAGATAATAGGGCCTGATCGTCATGCCGTTCTCCGCCGCGAACTCCATCTTGTTCAAGAAGCGCGCGGGATGCTTCATATAGAACAGCATCACCTTCCCATGCGAGATGCGCGAATAGAAATCATCCTCCAGCGATGGATCATTCTGCGCTATAGCCGTTCCGCTCTGAAAATAGTTCGTTCCCGCCAGCACGGACAGCCTCTCCGGCAGGCCAAGCTCATCCAAGTCTCCTTCCACGTCTGGGGAGCCGTTCAATACGCCGAAGAACACCGTTTGATACAGATTAATTTTCTTAAAATCCTGCGGCGCGGCCGCATACATGATGATCGAGAAGAGACACATCAGCCCCGACAACAGCAGCGCCAGCCGCTTCCAGCCCCCTGCCCCCTGCTTCAACCATGCAAACCGCAGCAGAATAAGCGCAAAACCGATTCCGATCGGCGCGTTCTGGGTTTTGGAGCAGGCCAGGAACAGCACGGCCAGGAAAAAGAGCAGCAAGCCAGAACGAGCAGGAAGCTTCTGCCTGGTCAACATCAAGCCAAGTCCCATGGCAAGCAGCAGGAATACGTAGGATACAGGCTCGCCGAACAAGGAATTGAAGTAGGCCAGATATCCAATATCCGAGAGCATGATCAGCATGAGGACGGCAAGCGTCGCATTCGCGAGGAACGAGCGTGTCTTATTGAATTTGATCAGCAAATAACCAGCCGCCAGAAAAAGCAGCACGTACAATCCGCCTAAGAGTCGTATATCGAAGGCTGACGGGTTAACCATTCGCCCGATGAATCGCGCAATCGCAACCAGAATAATTTGCGTGGTCGGATAGAATCCCCGGAAGAAATGATCATAAGCAAAATAAATATGCGAAAACCCAAAAAAGCGATCCTCGTATGACTCCCCCGCAACACCGTAATTCAATCCCGCGGAACCCATAATCCGCAGAAAATCGCCATTGTCGGCAACTCCGACAAAGGAGCCTTTGAATAATACGCTTATGGCGACGCATATCCCCGCTACGACAAACAACCACTCCGGCTTCATCCATTTTTTCAAAAACATCATCATCTCATTCTCTCCTGTCGATTGCATTCTACCAAATTGCGGCAGTCCAAAGCAATCAGGGAGAAATCACTTCCATCTTCCTTTCAAAATGCAAGGAAATACAGCAATATCAGAAATGTTCACAGCCGAATCCCCGCTATGTGCACAGCTTCTATATCGTTCCACTGTCGCAGTTCACTCCCCCTGAGCTATAATAAAGCAGAATTGTTCACGCTGAATACGATGCAGATAATGGAGGAGATGACTTCATGCGCTTCAATCGCTTCAAAAGAGACGGCAAATTATACATCCGAATTTTGCTCGGCATAACCTTATGTATCGTTGTCGCATCCATCACAACCTCCGCCATTCACTATCTCACCTTCTCCCGCATTTTGCAGGAGAAGGTATTCGAGTTCGATCTCAGCAGTCTAAGGCAAACCTCTCAAGCCGTGGCCAAAACAACGCAAAGCGCGCAAACGGTTTCATTTCAGATTTATCGCAACAGCAACATTGCAAAGCTGCTCTATTACAAGGAGCCGAACGCTTTCGATATTCAAGGCGCGATGATGGATCTCAACAATTATTTGGCCACGATGCCTTATATTCAATCCATCTATGTATACAATTCGGCTGCCGGCGTGTATTATATTGCAGCCCAGAACGGCCAGAAGGGCATTATCGAGGAAAGCGCCATAGCGGATAAAGGCATTGTGGACACGCTCCAGCAGTATCAGCAATACAAGCCGTTCACTCCGATTCCGAGAATCGTGGACAGCGGAAGCACCGTCCTGTCCGGATCAAGCATTGACTCCGAATCCCGCGAGGGCATTTATACGTATCTCTGCTATGACGCCGTAGGTCTCACGCAGAAGATTAATTCCGCCGTCATCGTGAATATCTCTTCCTCCTGGATCAATCAAGAGCTCGGCATGAGCGGGCAGCCCGTTCAGAAAGATATCCAGACCTATCTCATTGATGATCGCGAGAAAATTTTCACAGTGAATGACCTGACTCCGGCCTCGCTCGGAGCTGCCGAAAACCGTTTTTTCCAGGAGGCCGTCCGCAAAGAGCAATCCGGTTACGAGATTACGAACTTTGAAGGCGTGAAATCATTGATTACGTACACCGCGCCCGACCAATATCAATGGCATTATGTACGAATCACGCCTTATAGCAGCATTACGAAGGAGATTAGCTCCGTACGCAGCAAAACCATTCAAATCGCGGGCGTCGTTCTGTTGCTTGGCCTGCTGTTGTCCTGGTTGTTGTCCAGATTCTTATATGCTCCGATCAATCGGATCGAGAACCGAATGAAGGACCTGGAATCGGAGAAGCGAAACAGCAGCTATACGCTTCGGCAGAACACATTGCGGAAGCTGATTCAAATCAGAGACTTCGATCCCAAGATGCAGATCGCGAAGCTGAAGAGCATGAATATCTTCTTCGACTTCACGCAGCCATACCGCTTGGTTTATGTAAGAATCGATCGATTCGAGCAGCTCAGGGAGGAGCATCCAACCGATCTGCTTACTTACAAATTCGCGATAATGAACATTGCTTCCGAAATCTGTTCGAAGCAATATCGCGTCGATTCCGTCGATCTGGAGGAAGACGGCATCCTTCTGTTCGTCAATGATCTCGCCAGCGGCATGCTGGATGAAGAGCTGCTGCAAGCCAATCTGCAGCATGTCCAAGCCGCTTGCTCCGAATATTTGCAAATCGGCTTGACCATAGCCGTTTCCGCGCTCTCGGAGGATCCGCATCATTTGCATATCAGCTACAAGCAGGTGAAGGAAGCGTCCAATCATCGTTATTTTCTCGGCAGAGGGTCTCTTATTATGACGGATGACTTAATGCTTGATCCAGGATCGAAGTACGCCTTCCCTCTGGCCAAGGAGAAACGGATGATTGATGCGCTGATGGCAGGCAAATCGGATGAAACGAAAGCTTTGTTCCAGGAAATCATCCACGATACGTCGCATTTCGGGATCTCCATCTTCCATTCCACTGCTACGCATCTGACCGTAACGCTCAGCAATATGATTGCGGAAATCGAAAGGAACGGGTTGCTGCAGCTTGGTCTCGGCACCGAACTGGTCGTTCCTGCTTTCGAGCAATACGAAACGAAAGAAGACATGCTGGAGGATTTCTTCTCCTTCTTCGACCTATTGAAATCCAAGATTGTCGAGAAGCGGAGCAATAAACAGGAGGATCTCATTCAACGCATCACCCATATTATTGAAACGCGGTACAATGATCCGAATCTTAGCCTTAATTATGTAGCGGAAGAGCTGAAGATGTCGACCTACCATATCAGCAGAGTATATCGTCAACAGACGCTGACGAATATCGTCGATATGATCAATCATGTGCGCATGGAGAAAGCGAAAGAACTGCTCATTCAATCCGAGCAGCCCGTCACCCAAATCGCGGAGAGCACCGGCTATACCAGCAGCTCCTACTTCCACCGCATCTTCAAGAAGATTACCGGTGTAACGCCGTCCGAGTTCCGCAACGCGAACCAGGCTTGAGCCCCCAAGAGGCTCAGCCTGATTTGGGCCGAGCTGAGGCCGCGTTTTGACTTGAGCCTCACCTCAGCATCCACTCACCACTGCGTCCACTCACCTCAGTGGCTTCAAGAGCCGGATAAGTTTTCATTGCAAAATGCACTCCGGAACCTTGCTGATGCTTTTCGTCGCTATTTCAACAAGCAGAATCATGCTCCGCAGTTCAAAAGCAAGAAGCATCCCATACAGTCCTACCAAACCAACTACACAAACGGAAATATCGAAATCGTAGGCACGAGAATCAAGTTACCAAAGCTAGGTCTTGTGAAGTTTGCCAAAAGCCGTGAAATCGAAGGACGCATTCTGAATGCGACTATTAGGCGCCATCCAAGCGGTAAGTACTTCGTTTCCGTGCTTGCAGAAGTGGACATATACCCCGTCATCCCAAGCGATCATAGCATAGGCATTGACCTCGGCTTGAAGGAGTTTGCAGTCATGTCGAATGGGGAGCGAATCGAAAATCCGACATACATAAGGAAATATGAACCGCAATTGGCTAGAGCACAGCGATCGCTTTCACGAAAACAAGAAGCGGCAAAGAAAGCCGGACGTCCGTTAAGCGACAGTCGAAATGTGCAGAAGAACAAACGCAAGGTTGCGCTCCTTCATGAACGGATCATGAACAGTCGCCAGGACTTCTTACAGAAACGATCCACGAAGCTCATTCGCGAAAATCAAGTGATTTGCTTAGAGGATTTACAAGTAAGAAACATGCTGCAAAACCGCAAGCTTGCAAAATCCATCAGCGACGCATCATGGTCAGCCTTTCGAACGATGCTGGAATACAAAGCAAAATGGTACGGCCGGACGATATCGATCCTAGGGACAACCTATGCATCGAGTCAGCTATGTTCAGCATGCGGACATAAAAACAAGGAAGTAAAGGATTTGAAGATACGTGTGTGGAAATGCCCAGAGTGCGGTGTTTACCACGACAGAGACAGCAATGCAAGTATGAATATTCGGCAAGAAGGATTAAGGCTTCTCACGATATAGCAAAGGAAGACAACCGCAGGGAAGCTGGAGTAATTCCACTACATGATCTCAATTTACTCGTTTCCCTGAATTAAGCTGGAACAATTCCAGTACAATCTCGCGTTATCGGCATCAACGCCATGACGCAACAAAGCAGCCGCAGGATGGCGGCTGCTTTGTTGCGTTTATGCGTTTCTTACTAAATCCCTTGTGTGCCTCTTGCTTACTCCCCTGTGCGCTTCTTACTTAATCCCTTGCTCATCCAGATAAGTCAGCCATTGCTTCTTGTACGCTTCCTGCACCTTCTGCAAGCCTGCCTGATTCGCTTTCTCCATAAAGGTCTTAAGACCAGCCTCCACATCCTTCACCTGACCCGCCATGAGCGGGAACAGATACTGCTTCTCAACCTGCTCCAGCGCCGCTCTCTCCGCCTGATAATCGGTATAATCCTCGGCAAAGCCGGTATAGATGTCCGGAGCTTGAATTTTGTCCAGCTCGGTGAAGATCTTCTGCACGCCGTCATAGCTTGGCTCGAACAGCATGAATTCCGGGTTGCGCCACGCCCAGCCGTTCATATTCTCGCGCAGGAAGCCGTTCGTATCCGCGTTGCCTACCATCTTGTAGTAGCCGTTGTCTACGGTATAGTTCACGCCTTCAATGCCGTATTCGGTTAATTGGTTATAGCGTTTGTCCATGACGAGCTTCTCGTAGAAGGCCAGCGCGCGATCCGCATTCTTGCTGTTTTTCGGAATCGCGAAGCCGTTATGAATCGGATGAACAGGCGTTGCGTAGCCCGTCGTCAAGCCGTACGGGGAGTAACCCAGCTCCCAATCGGGGTGAACGGACTGCATATTGCTGTTCGTGCTGTTGAAGCGCGTCGGATTGTCGCCGAGCATTGCCGCTGCCGTGCCCGCAGTAAGCTTGTCTTGATTGCTTTCGGTTTCATTCAACTCATTTTTCGAAATATAGCCTTTGTCCGCCCAACGTTTGAAGGTTTGCAGATCCTCGAGATGCTCGGGCGAGCCCCAATAGGAGGTCATCTCGGATGGATTCTCGTAAGTGGCAAACATGCCGTAAGGCAATGCGCCTACGATATGGCGGTGAATGTCCAGGAACGGATCGGACAACGCTCCGCCGAGATCGGCGCCGATGGCCAGCGGCTGCATATCCGGCTCATTCTGCTTGATACCGTCGAGATAAGCCTCGAAGGAAGCGATATCGACCGGAGTCGGAAGATTATACTTCTTGCGCAGATCCTCTCTCCACACGAAGCCGTTCGTTACGTATTCCTTATACGTTGCCGGAATCGTATAGATATTGTTGTCGATTCGAACGGCATCCCACATATCCTGCGGCACGAAATCATACAGCTCCGGCGCGTCGACCGGAAGCAGATCGTCCAGCTTCAGGAAAGCGCCCTTCTTCGCATATTGCTGGAACTGCGTCCAATCCGCCGTGAAGATCAGATCCACATCCTGACCGGTCGACAGCAGCAGCTTGTATTTCTGCTCCCAATCCGTCCATGTCGTATAGTTGAATTTCACTGTGGCGTTCAGGTCCTCCATCGCCATCTTGTTCACTTCTTCTTCGATCTTGGGAAGATCCTTCGGCGCGTTGCCGAGCATATAGAGCTGAAGCTCCACCTTCTTGGAGGTGTCGATGCCGGCAGGCGCATCCGTCGCCGTATTCTCGGACGGCTTCGTCGTCGCATCGGATGTACTTGCACCATTGCCATTGCCGTTATTTCCCCCGTTATTGTTGTTGCTGCAAGCGGATACAAGCGATAACATTAGAATAAGTGCCACAACCAGACTTACCATTTTTCTTGATTGCATTCCCATGTGAATCCTCCCTTTAATCTCTTATTATATATGTCAGCCGAAGCACTATAAAATAAAGCTCAAAAAGTCCGGCTTTCAGCACAATAGCCTATGCTTACGATGCTGCGTTATTTCAAAACGCGGCAGAAGGTTGTATGAAGCTATAGTGGACTTTTTGAACATCCTTTTAAGGCCTCGGTTCTAACCTTTCACCGCGCCGATGGTCAGCCCTTTCACGAAATAGCGCTGGATGATCGGATAGAGCAGCAAGATCGGCCCCGTCACGACGATCGCCATCGCCATCTTAAGCGATTCCGTCGGAACGCCTTCCGAGAGCACAACGCCCGCTCCCGCCCCGATATTCCGCAAGAACATCGAAGTGTTAATGATATTGTAGAGATAGAATTGCAGCTGATATTTGGCGGCGTCGTTAATGAACAAGGCCGAGGAGAACCAGTCGTTCCAGTAATGCAAAGCCAGGAACAGCCCTACCGTCGCAAGTCCGGGAACGGCAAGCGGCAGCACGATGCGCCAGTAGATCAGAAAATCTCCCGCGCCGTCGATCTTGGCCGACTCCACTACCTCATCCGGCACCGCCGATTTAATGAAGCTTCGCATCAGAATGATAAGGAACGGTGTCATCAAGGACGGCCAGATCAAGGCGTACATCGAATTCGTGAATTTCAGATAGTTAGTGATGAGCATGTAGTAGGGCACCAGCCCGCCCCCAAACAGTGTCGTGAAATAGATAAGAAACGAGAAGAGATTGCGATACTTGAAATCCTTGCGCTGCAGCACATAACCCGCCATCGTCATCATGAACAAACCGATTGCCGTGCCGACCACCGTAACGGTTGTGGTAACGCCATAAGCGCGCAGCACCTCGTCCGGCACCTTGAAGATCACCTTGTAGCCCTCCAGCGAGAATACGGTGGGGATGATATTGTAGCCGTCGCGAATGATGGATTCATTGCTCGACAGCGATGCCGACAGAATGAGTAGAAACGGGAATAGACAAAGAACGCTTCCCAATATAACAACGGTATAAGCAATCAGCCGGAACCACTTGGCCGAGCTGTCCTCTCGAATAGTCATAGATGTCCTCTCCTTTCTTGCTCCCTCTTAAAATAAAGCGTAATCTTTGTTGATTTTCCGTATAATGCCGTTCACAACCATAATAAGCGTAAAGCCGAAAATCGATTGGTAGACGCCGGCCGCTGTCGCCATGCCCATATCGAAGGTGACCTTCAAGGAACGGTACACATACGTATCGAGAATATCCGTCGTGCTGTACAGAAGGCCGTTATTGCCCACCATCTGATAGAAGAGATCGAACTGTCCCTTCATAATCGTTCCCAGCGAGAACAGCAGCAGAATGACGAAGGTCGTCTTCAGCATCGGCACCGTAATATGCCAAGCTCGCTGGAACGTATTCGCGCCGTCAATCTTGGCCGCTTCGTAATACTCCTCGCTGATGCCCGTAATGGAAGCGAGATAGATGACCATGCTGTAACCGAAATTTTTCCATAAGAAGAATAAAATAATGAACAAAATCCACAGCTTCGGCTTGCTGTACACGTCCACCGGATTCACGCCAAATTCATTCAACACCGTATTGAGAACGCCTTGCTCGTAGTTGAACAGGTTGAATACGATAACGCTGAGAATGACGAAGGATACGAAATACGGCAGAAATAAAACCGATTGCGTAATCTTCTTGAACCATTTCCCCTTAATTTCGCTAAGCAACACGGCTACCGTAATCGACAGCACATTGCCCAGCACGATGAAAGCGAGATTATAGCCGATCGTATTATACGTAAGCTCGACCAGCTTGCCCGACCTCCACAGAAATTCAAAGTTTTTCAATCCGATGAAATTCATGTGGAACATATTCACGTTGAAATCGAATTGCACGAACGCATAATAGATTCCGATCATCGGCAAATAATTGTTAATGAAGAAATAAAGCAATGTCGGCAACAGCATGAGGAACAAAATGCGGTTCGTCACGAGCTCGTGCACAATTCCTCTCTTCCTATTCATGCATTTCCTCTCCTCTCATAAGCGTTAGTCAGTTTCGATTCCTGTATTCTAGGATGATTCCAACTATAGAGGAGGGGATAGTGCACGCATAGTGAAAATACAGTTCACTCGTGACCTTTCGAGGGTTTCGGGGAGTGTACGAATCTGACTTTCCTGCACAAAGACGTCAATTCGCCGCTTTCTTCGAGGCTTTCACCGGCAAATAAAGAATCGCAAGAATAAGCATCGGCAGCCCTATGCAGAAGGTCATATCAAACCATTGATATTCATTTGCCAAAATATCATTGTACACAGCGGTGTTTGGCATGACCGCAATCGTGCTTGGAACCAGAATTAAGCATAAAGGAATCGTGAGAAAATGATCCTCTTTTAATCGTAAAATGTGGGCAATGCTCTTCGTCATGGAGTAAAAAATGAGCAAGCTCTTGAAAAATACGGTTGTCAGCCAGAGAAAAGCAATGATCGCTTCCACTCGTTCCAGAAAATGTCCAATCATGATCTTCTGTCCAAGCACAAAGGTTGGATAGAGCTTGCTCTCCATCAAATTGGAGCCGAGCGCAAGCACGCATAGCAGCACGATAATGAACAGCACCGCGCCGCCGGTTAGAAATCCGATCAGAATCGACTTCGTCAGCTTCTCTTCCCCTTCAACATGCGGCACAAGCATGAGAAGGATAATCATCTCCGTGAAGCCGGCGGCAAATGCGGGGAACGATCCGTGCAGGATCGGCAGAAAACCATCCGAAGCAATCGGCAGCAAATTATCCATCTTAATCTGGGGCAACAACAGAATAATAACTGCGAAAAACAACAATAGAAATAATGGAAACAACAGCTCGGACATTCGCGCAAAGGTTTCAATTCCGTACCGAAAGGCAATGACAATAACGGCAAGAAATATGACGATGAACGAGCTCACCGGCGTTTCCGGCATGAGCTGCGTATTCAGGAATTGACTCGTCTCGCTGAGCAGCGTGAGACTGCACATGTAGAATTCAACAAGCAACAGAAGCCCGACGATTCCGCCGAACCAAATCCCGATGCGCTGCTGAACCGCTTTGATCAGATGCTGTCTGCGCAGCTTATTTGCAACAGCGGCGAAGAGAAGCCCCGCCAATAGGCCTGCCAGAAGCGCAACCAGACTGGATATCCACGCATTTTGCTTGGCGAAGCCTGCGATAACCGTAGGCATGACGAGGATGGAATCGCCAACAGTTCCTAAAATGATTAAAATGGTAAACTGCCGTTTCGATATTTGAACTTTTTGGCTCTTTGGATTCATGCCTGTTCTCCAATTCTTAATAGAATACCTTGATCCAATGCATCGGATTCGGCAGCGGCTGCTTGCTCAGCCAAAGCATGCTGACAGCCGCGCCTATTAGCAGCATGAGATAGAAGATAACGAGCTCTTTGATTCGCCCACGTTTCAACAATCCTGGAGTTTCGATGCGAATCACGCCGACAATAGTCAACAGCAGCAGCAAATAACCAGACATATGCATCACCTTTTCTAGCTTGTCTTTTTCAACGTCGAATTGCCCATCAAGCCCGTTCTTCGAATATGCAGTTCAATCTTATAGCTCACTTTGCATAACAGGAAGCTTTCTGTATTCCAATTCTCTTCAACCGTTTTCCAATAGGCGGGATGCTGCTTGCCGAATTCGCTTCCGAAGCCCAGGAAATCCGACTTTATTTCCTGCGCCTTCTTCACGACGGCTTGCGCATTCGAATTGATTTGATCAATCGATTCCTTCTCTAATCGCTTTATTGTAGCAGGATCGCTCAAATCGACCGATTGGCAAGGATTATTGACAATATTCGCTTCCGATGAAATTTGAACCTCAACCTTGGGCATGCCCTGCTCATCAATTGACGTTTTGAGCTTTGAATCTGATGAAGTAATTTCCACGCCGAGATAATGCTTCTCATCGCAAGGAAGCTCTATGGATGTGCTGCTCAAATGGTTCGTAACGTCGGTATAGCCCCTGCTTTCCTTCTCGTTCAGCCAACCGATAAGCTTTTCGCCTTTGAAGGCGGCAATGCCCGTATAGCGGAATCGGCTGGCCGGGAGAAAGGTCTCCACATTATGCTTCGATTCTGCAAGCTTGTCGTTGCCGACAAGATGAATGCCGGTCAACGCGAGCTGATCACCGTATACCGACAGCTTGTTCATCGCTTCGTCCATGGTTACCGCAATGGTTGGCGCCCAGTTTTTTTGCGAGGTTTGCAGAGACTCCAGCATATTATAAGTTGGCAGCTTCTCCATTGGCGTATAGAGCTTCAATATCGAATTCGCTTTCATCCCGCGAGCTACAATCAGGTTGAAGTCCATTCGTGTTTCGTTATCGCGCAGCGCGCTGTCAACAACCTCCAGAATACCTCGCCTGGCAACCTCTTCACTGATGACATAGAGCTGCAGATGACCCATATACACCTTGCGCGGAGCTTCCGCCGTGAGCGATCTCGCCGCTTCCAATACCGTCTTGCCCCTTCCTTGATACAACGTGCCCGGAGGCCTGCCGTTGCTGTTGCTCCTCTGCTGAGAGATCTCGCCCGGATTGACCACCTGGAAGGATATCAGGTATTGTCCGTCCTCCCAATCAATCGCTATTCCCAGAACAATGAGCAGTTCATTGAGTTCCCTTCTGCTCCAGCAGCCGGTAGTAAGAGCAAGACACAAGAAGATGATTGTCAATTTGTAGAGCATGCCTCAGCCTCCTTATTCGGAACCCCTAATTCGATTTTCTCCTTTGCCGAGCGATGTAGATGGTCGCTTGAACCAAAACCATCTTGGCGCCCGTACCAGCGCGTCGCCCATACCCGCCTTTCGAAACGGCGCCAGCGGCGACATGAACGGCTCTCCGAAGGATCGCAAGGAGCACAGATGCAAGAGCAGCACAAACAAGCCCATGAAGATGCCGAACAAGCCGAAGCTTCCGGCCAGACCGATAAAGCCGAATCGCAGCACGCGAAACGGGAAGGACATGCTGTACGAAGGCAGCGTGAACGTGGCAATCGCCGTCAAGGACACGACGATAACCATCGCTGCGGACACGATGCCCGCCTCCACCGCCGCTTGACCGATAACAAGCGTGCCTACCACAGACACGGCTTGACCGATGGCTCGAGGCATGCGGAGCCCGGCTTCGCGCAATATCTCGAAGGATACTTCCATGACAAGTGCCTCCACGAATGCCGGGAACGGCACGCCCTCCCGCTGCGCGGCCAGGCTGATTAAGAGCGAAGTCGGCAGCATTTCGCGGTGAAAGGTCGTAATCGCGATATACAGCGACGGGAACAGCAACGAAATAAGCACGCTGAAAAAACGCAGCAGCCTGAGCATGCTCGAATAGTAGGCGGATTGATAATAATCCTCCGCCGATTGAAAGAAGGTGACAAGCTGCGTGGGAACGAGCAGCACATTCGGCGTGCCGTCGACGAGAATGGCTACCTTGCCCTCGAGCAGCTGAGCCGCGACGTTATCGGGAAGCTCTGAATTGTAGACCGTTGGAAACAACGATGTTTTATGATCCCGAATCTCCTCTTCGATATAACCGCTGTCGAGAATCCCGTCAATATCGATTTGCTGCAGCCGTGAGCGCGCCTCCTTGATGACGGATGGCTTCGCCAAGCCGTTCACGTACATCAAGACGACATCCGTCTTCGTTATTCGCCCGATCGTTATCGTCTCGACCCAGACACGCGGATCCTTCAGCTTCCGCCGAATAAGGGCCGTGCTAATGCGAATATTCTCGGTAAAGCTTTCTCTCGGGCCGCGGATCGAGGTTTGATTGACGGATTCCGTCACGTCTCTGCTCTTCCACTTGCGAATATCGGCGCTGAATGCCGCTTTGCTGCCTCTAAGCATAATGATCGCTTCCCCGGAAAGCGCCGAGCTGAACAAAGCCGCCATGTTGTCGATTCTCTTGATCGGGCCGAGTCCCGACAATAAGGATTTTATATAGGCGCTTGTTTCGTCGCTGTTCATCCGAGACCCTTCCTCGCTCATGAACAGCGAATCCTCAAGCACATCGATGATGAAATTGTTGATAGCATCCGCATCACATAACCCGTCGATATAGAATACCGCCGCTAATGGACAGCCATCCGCGCCATAACCGACCGCCCTGATGATAACATCGCTGCTGCCCCCCATATCGCGGAGGATGAGTCCGGTGTTGCGTTCAACGCGCGGATCTATCCCCATGGAAGCATATTTCTGCATGAATCTGTCTTTATAGTTCTGTTGTTTGCTGTTCGTCGATTTCCGATTCATCCCGAGACCGCCCGCCTTACTCATGAAGTAGATGATTGTAATATGTTCCCATTATGGCCTTACTCGGGTTGAAATAAACGATGGAACGAGAAAGAGCCCGTTCTTCGCCGGCAGATTTCTCTGCTTGGACGAACGGACTGTTGCCTACAGACGTTATAAAAAAACTGGAGCTTTAATTTAATCTCGCATCCCTCGCGCTTTCGATTCGTCTTAGTTTCTCAGTATCCCGAGCTGGAGATGAACCGAAGAAGCGGGAGTACTCTCGATTAAACTGCGAAGGACTCTGATAGCCAACCTGATAGGCGGCGCTGGCTACCGCATAGCCCTCGAATGCAATGAGGTTCCTGGCCTCCAAAAGCCTTAATTGCTTTTGAAATTGAATAGGACTTAAACCCGTTGCACGTTTAAACTGACGGTGAAAGGTGTTTACAGCCATACCGGATTTTGATGCCATCTCACCGATGTCTATTGGCCTCATAAAATTATCGCGAAACCAGTCTACAATTTGAGAAATCTTAGAGAAATTACTTTCCCGCAGCCCCAGTTGCCTCAGATACCATCCTTGTGGTCCCATCAGAACGCGATAAAGGATTTCGCGTTCATAAGCCGGTGCAAGAGCTGGAATATCTCTTGATGTATTCGATAATCGCAATAATCGCAACCATGCCTCCATAAATTCAATATTTATTTCACAAGCTGCGAACTGCCCGGAAGAAGTTGGTATTAGATTTTCAGGCAGATCTCTTAATAAACGTTGAAGAATATTCTGGTTCAACGCAAGACCAAGGGACATGTAAGGACGACCGTCACGGTCTGGATGTACACTCGCCGTTGCGGGAACATGTACCGGCAGCACATAATACGAGGGCCCCTCCAGGGTAGTGCTGCGCTCCCCGATTGAAAGAATCTTTGTTCCTTGAACCGTAAAACCGATCATCGGCTCGTAGAGCGCTGCAAGCTGATGTGCGGGAATATCTCCCTTAATCATGCTCAGCCCCGGTACCCCGGTTTCCATCGGTCGAGTACCTGCACTTTTCATTAAATCAATGATTTCCTCTAACACTTTATTCATCCACTTATTTTATCACACGACTCTTTATCCCTCAACACTACTCTAAAAGGAATCGGCATTTTTAGGCTCTTCTTATCATAAAGGAAGGGAAATCCCCGGTTCATCAAAATCATACATGGTGGTTTTAGGCAATTAAAAGGCATTATTAAATCTATATTATTTCGGCAGAAACGACTAAAATTAAATTCAGATCGAACACAAGTGAGGGAGGATCTTATGAAAATTGCAATCGTAACAGGTGGAAGCAATGGCATTGGGAAAGCGACGGCTCTTGAGCTTGGCAAGCGCGGAATTAGCGTCATTCTCACATACAATTCCTATAAGGACCGGGCAGAAGCTGTCGTTAAGGAAGTTGAGAAGAATAAAGGCGTTCGGGCTGTAGCACTGAAGTTGGATCTGACCCAGCTATCAACATTCGAAGGTTTCGTTCTGGAAGTAAAAAAGAACCTCAAAGAAATTTGGGATAGAACAACTTTCGATTACTTAGTTAATAATGGCGGTGTTGGCGGGCCCATGATGTTTAATGAGATGAGCGAAGAGTATTTCGACAAAATTCTTAATACGAACTTTAAAGGACCGGTTTTTTTGACACAGCGCCTCGTTCCATTCATGGATGATGCTGGAGCCATCGTAAATACCACGAGTTCATCCAAGAACCAATCATTCCCAGGCTACTCCGCCTACGGCTCGTTGAAAGCGGCATTCTCAACCTGGACACGCTATATCGCCAAAGAACTTGCGCCTCGAAAAATTCGGGTCAACGCTGTTTCTCCCGGTCCTACGCACAGCAATTTCGGCGATGGAGTATTCGATAAACATCCCGAATTCATCAAGCCGCTGGCTGAGCAATCGGTATTTGGAAGAATGGGTCAACCCGAAGATCTTGCGAAGGTCATTGTGAACGTATTGTCTGATGATTTCGGTTGGGTGACAGCCCAAGACATTGAAGTGTCTGGCGGACATTTGCTGTAGGCGTGTGACATAGCTAAACCGCATGAACGATAATACCGCTGTCCCGGAATGTCTGAAGCTGCTGCTGAGACGCTTCGGCCCCTGTGATAAGCTGGTGAATCGCTTGGTTTGGCGCAACTGTATGGAGCGAGAGCTTCCCGAGCTTTGAATCATCGGCAACGACAATAATTTCATTGGCCGCCCTGATCATCCCTTGCTTCGCGGGCACCAAAGCCGCCTCCGGATGCATAAGTCCATGCTGGGGATGAAGGGCGGGAATGCCGATAAACGCTTTGTTCACATGCAGCGTTCGCAGCACCTCGTCCGTGAACATTCCATTCAGCATATAGCTCGACGGATACAACTCGCCGCCGGTGAGAATGACCTTCACGCGCGGCGCGTCTCTAAGTTCAGCCGCAACATTCATATCATTGGTCACAACGGTTATGTCCGTTCGATGAACCAGATTGCGTGCGATATGCTGTGTCGTGGTCCCCGAATCGATTATGATATGATCGCCGTCCTTCACAAGACTGGCCGCCATTTGTCCGATTCGCTGCTTCTGATCCGGATTATGTGAGGTTCTTTCGTTGAAGGAAGGCTCGTCATGCGTCCATTGCTCGATCATCGCGCCGCCATGCGTGCGCTTCAGTTGACCATCACGCTCGAGCTCTGCCAAGTCGCGGCGAATTGTCGCTTCATGAACTTGAAACTCCTGCGCAAGAGTCAGGATAGAAGCCATGCGATGCTGTCTTATATAGTCAACAATGCGGAGCTTTCGTTCTGCTGCAAGCATATCCATAATCAATCCTCTCTATATATCGATCGTTGCCCCGGCTTCATTCAAGGCGCGGAGCAGCGTATGTCTCGACATTCTGATCAGGTGTGCCTCCTTCAAGCTTCTCTCGACCATCTCCGCCTCGAAGCCAAGCTCATCCGGCGTCCCGGCGCCTCCAACCACTTGAAGCCATTCTTGCAATTGCTCGGTACGGGGAATGCTCTGAATCGCTTGCCGAATCGAATCCCACTGCGCGCAGATAGTGTCCGACAGCCGCAATTGCTCCGGAGACTGCTCTCCGGCCAAGTGGTAGAGCTTGCTTATGAGGGCGCAGGCGGCTCCCACCTTCGCTCCATGCAAATGCTGTCGCCTGCCGCAGCGAATATCGTCCATCTCCCAGTAATGCGAGAGATGATGCTCGCCGCCGGAAGCGGGATGAGAGCTTCCGAACAGCAGCATGGCAATGCCAGATGCGATCAAAGCCTCCGTCAATATGCGAATGCCCTCCTCGCTTCTTCTCCCGATTTCCTCAGCGGCGTTCACGCAAGACATCAATGCTTCGAAGGTCATATCTTCGGCAAGCTTGGAGAACGGTTCATCGGCGGTGAGCACGCCGAATCTCCAATCGAACAACGACGTGAATTTGCCCAGCATATCGCCAAAACCGGCAGCGACCAGAGCGGACGGCGCCTTCATCAGCACATCAAGATCCGCGAAGATGGCTTCAGGCCCAATCGCTTGAATCGTAATTTTCTCTCCCCTTATCAGAATGGGAGCGCCCTTCGAGGTGAACCCGTCGACAGACGGAGCGGTAGGCACCGAGAGGAATGGAATGCCCGCCGTGTACGCCGCGTAACGAGAAATATCATGCAGCGTGCCGCTCCCCGCCGCGATGACAAGTTCAGCCCCCGATTCTTGAATAGCGAGCAGCAATTGAACGATCGAGGCCTCATCCGCCACCACATCCCCCAGTGAATTCGGATTGATCAAGACTGTGGCATTGCGTATTCCCGCCGCTTTCAATTCCTTCTCCAGTCGCAAGCCCGCCGCCTCATAGGTTCTTGAATCTGCGACAATAATCGTTGAATGACAGGAATGATCGGTCAAATAGGGCGCAACCTCGCTCAAGACGCCTTTATCTATCCTAATATGCGCAAGCGATAGGGCTTGACGCGTCTTATCGTCCACGCTTTTCATCCACTGTGATGCTGCTCCCTCCCCTTGCGTGGTCCATTGCTGCAGCATTTTTCGAATTGAATTTCCATCTGTCATGGTCATCTGCCTCCTCGAAATTTTCATTTATGCTCAATAATGCTTACTATTGCTTATTTATGCATGATACTACTCTACTTGACATTTGTAAATTCACGATGATGTAAGCCTATTGAATTTGTAAATGCTTTGAGGGAACGAGTACATCATGATTTGAGGGGCGTGGGGGGGGGGGGCTGGGCTGCAGCGCTGGAAATCAACACTGCGGCCCGGCCTTATTTGTTCTTTGCCAGAATCGCGTTCGCTTCTGTTCGGAATTGCTTCGCGGCGTCCTCCGGCGACAGCTGCTGGAAATCCATCTGCTCGGTCAATGTGGCGAACACTTGAATAATCTCGGCCGTGCCGACCGGATCCGGGGGATCCATTGGCGAGCTGTTCTCCTGCGCCCATGCCACATAATCAAATACTTGAATTTGAGCCGGCTCCAGCACGGATCTGATTCCTTCAACGATCTCCGAATTTACCGGAACGCCGCGCTCGCCTTTTATCAGCTTGTTCGCTTCAATATTATTCACCCAGAAATCAATGAATGACGCCGCTTCCTCCTTATACCTCGAATTCTGGGAGACGGAGAAATACATGCCGGGCTTCAGATATAAGCCTTGCTCGCGATTGGGCCCGGGCATATTCCCCATCGCAAGGGGGCGATTCGCTACTTGCTGGACAGCTAGAAATTGATTCGTCCATTGCCAGATGCCTACCTGCTGCCTTTTCACGACCAAGTCATCCTCCACCGCCTTGACTTGAGCCTTCACTTCGGGCGAAGGCGCGTCCCCGTTCTTCACAAGCTCGGCAAGCGGCTTGAAGAAATCGACGAAGAGCTGATCATCCTCATAGCCCAGCGCCGTTCCCTCGGCATTGTAGAGATGCTGCCCCTTCGTGCGCAGATAATAGCCGAAGAATACTTCCGGGCGGAAGCCGTTGTCGAAATATAAACCAGCTTCACTCGCTTTGCCCGCGAGTTCGTAATACTCCTCCCAGGTCCAATTGTCGTCGAGCTTGTCCACGCCCAGCTCCTTCAGAAGCTCGGGGTCATATTGAAAGTTGACCGCGTTCACGCCGATGTTAAAGCCGTACAGCTTGTTCCCGATTCTCCCGCCCGAGATAGCGTTATCGGAAATATTCTCTGTATGGATGCCGTTGTTCAAATAAGGAGTCAGATCGGCCAATTGATTTTTGGAGCCGTACAACGACAAATAAGAGATATCCATCTGCACGATATCCGGCAATTCATTGGCCGCCGCTTGGGGAGCAAGCTTATTCCAATAATCATCGAAATTCGCATATTCGGGTTCGATCTTCACATGGGGATGCTGCTCTTCGTACAGCTTAATAACATCAAGCGTATAATCATGCCGGGGTTGACCGCCCCACCAGGTCATGCGAAGCGTGATGTCCTGCTCCTGTCCCTGCAGAGTGCCGGTATTCCCGTCAAGCGCGTCGCTCCCATCCCTGTCTCCGGAGCAGGCAGACATCGAAAGTGACAGAGCAATTGCAAGAACGATAACAAGCCATTTCTTCAAACCTTCCAGCTCCTTTCTCCTCGGCCCGGCGGACAAAATTCACTGACCGCCCCGCCCCGCCAAGCCTGTCAGGGCATCCTCTTATATTCGGAAGGCGAGACGCCGGTGTGCTTCTTGAACACGGAGCTGAAATATTGCGGATTGTCTCCATACCCCAGCTTCTCCGCCAGCTCGAACACCTTCACGTCTTCCTCGTTGCCAATATGCTCGATGGCGGCTTCCATTCGCATTCTCGTTACATAATGGGAAAATTTCTCGCCCGCCTCCTTGCGAAAAAGCTTGCCCAAATAATCGCCGTTCATATACAAAATCTCATTCGCGACCCATTGCAGGGAAAGCTCGGAATTGCCCAAATGCTCCTCTACGATTGCAATCATCTTTGCAATAATGGCGGAATGCTTGTTCTTCTGCTGCTTAAAGTTCACTTCGCATATCGCGCGCGCGGTCTCCTCCACGAACGCCTTCAGAGCGGTCAGTGTGGCCATCTCTCCTATTCTGCCAAGCTCCTTCAAATAGCCGATCATCCTGGAAGGCTCTGTCTGACGAATCAATGCTGCGTAGATCGGAAGCATATAAGATTTGACTGCAGCATCGTCGAGCCTCATGCCCTCAAGCATGCGGAACAGCTCTCTTAACTCCTTCCGCACCTCCTCCCAATTACCGGATTTCGCAAGCAGGCATAAGCGCGAATCATCATAGGCGATCATTTCCTCCGCTTCCTCTGTTGAATCCGCATCATACGACCTGATATCATCGATTGTGATAACTCCGCCTTCGCCCAGATAGAATCGGAAGCTCATGCATCTCAGCGTATCGAGATACATCTGTCTGGCATGTGTCAATTCCCCTGCATCGCTTACAGCAATCGTCGCGTCCAGGCGATAATAGCCCCTGAACGTGTTCCGAATCTTCCCAAGCCGATTCAGCAAAGCGTCCATGCCATAATAATTCCGGATGAGCAGCAGGGCTTGATTGCCAATCGTCGTGCTAAGTACGATATGGTGCCTTCCGACGATATCTTCCGCGATATTTTTCAGAGCGAACAGATGCTCGAATTCGAATTGCCCCTCCAGTTGGAACAGCAGAAGACGGGCTGCCGTATTCTCGATGTCGATGCCGAACAGTTCCCTGTAGCGCTCCCAGTCATTGCGGCCGTACATTTTGTTCGTGACCAGCTCCTTCAGAAATTGCTCCTTCGCTCTTGGAACGACCTTGATCAGCTCTTCCTGCAAATTCGTCAGGAACGCGTCCTTCTTCCTCTCCTGATCAAGCTGCTCGACGGCTTCCTTCAGCGCGTCTCCGATCGTATTCTCATTGCAGGGCTTCAGCAAATACTGCTTGACGCCGTGCTGCATCGCCTGTCGGGCATAATCAAATTCGCTGAAGCCTGACAGCATAATGAATACGATGGACGGATGCTTCTCATGAACGGTTTCGGCGAGCTTCAAGCCATCCATGCCCGGCATTCTGATGTCGCTGATGACGATATCGGGTTGTTGCGATTCGATGAACGAGAGCGCTTCTATTCCGTTTCTGGCCGTTCCGGCAAGCTCCGCGCCGTATCGTTCCCAGGCTACAATAGCCGAAATGCCCTCCAATATAATTCGCTCATCATCGACAAGAAGCACCTTATACATCTCCATCCCTCATTTCCACTGGTATTCTGAGCGTCACTTGCGTTCCGGGACCGCTATCAATGTCCAAGCCGTAGCTCACGCCGAACAGGAGCTTGATCCGCTCGTTAATATTGCTCAGCCCCACTCCCGTGCCTCTCGGCTTCAGCTTGCCGGACTTCAGCTGCTGAAGGATATCGCGGGCCATCCCCGGGCCGTTGTCCGTTACGGAAAGGAGCAGCAGATCCGTCTCTTCCCGCGCGGACACCACGATTTGGCATGGCTCCAGCATCTGCTCCAAAGCATATTGAATGGCGTTCTCGACCAAGGGCTGCAGGGACAGCTTCGGCACCATGCACCGAAGAAGCGCCTCCGGGATATCCGCGCTGAATTGCAATCTTTCCTCGAAGCGAATTTGCTGAATCGAGATATAATGGCGAATGGATGCCAGCTCATCCTCGAGACGAACGAGCGGGTCCTTGCCGTTGATCGAGCTCCGAAGCAGATAGCCAAGCGACTCCACCATCACCGAAATTTGCTTGTGGCCGGCAAGCTTCGCCGACCAATTGATCGACTCCAATGTGTTATACAGGAAATGAGGATTAATCTGGGCCTGCAGCGCCTTGAATTCCGTATCCTTGATCGCAAGCTGCTTCACATAATTCTCGTTGATCAGCTCCTCGATTCTCTCCACCATAATACGGAAATTTCGATGAAGCAGCCCCGCCTCGTCCATTGCAGGCTCCCGTTCGCCGGGCGCGGCAACATAGTCGAAATGCCCCAGTTGAACCCGCTTCATCCGATTGCTCAAGCTTTCGATCGGCTTTGTAATCGAACGCGAGAACAATAAGGCCGCCAGCAGGATGGCAAGGAACAAGAGGAAATAGATAAGGAGCACCAGACGCTTCGCCGATTCCGTCTTGCGGAAGATGGCGTCGTAGGAGGACATATTGACATAGGTCCAGTCCATATATTGCGAAGCGGCATACGTTATAAATTTTTTCTCGCCCGCTATCTCCTCTACTTTATAGCCTCCCCCCGCCGTATGCAGATTCATGCCGAGCAAGCGGTCCGGCAGCTCCTGGGTGGTGTAGATTTGATTGCCGCCCTCATCCAGAATGGCGAAGGAATCGCTGCCGTTCGTTTGACGGGACACGAAATCATGGAACAGCTCGTCCATGTTCAATCGAATCGCAATCGCTCCCAGATGATCCAGCTCCAAATTTTTGACCTGACGGATTTCCCTGCCTACAATTAAGGCCGCATCCTCGTTCGCCGGAAAGATGTACGTAACGCCGCCATTGTTGACAGCGGTTTCATTCATGATTTGATCAATGCGGCTTTCAGTGAAATGCGTCACTTTGTTGCCGTTTCGGTAATCGTTGCCGTACGCGTCAAGCAACTGAAACGACCAGACATACTTCTCGAAGCCGCCGATTTCGAGCAGCCGTTTGCGAAGCTCCGTCGCCATGACAAAGTTGTCGTATTCCGATCCGCCAAGCTTAATGACGCCGAGATAGCCTTGAATAAGGCTGTCGGTGGACAGATTGAAGCTCAGCCTCTCCAAATTGCGCAGCTCCTTCTCGATGCCGAGCGAGGAGTTGTTAAGCGCGCCGGCCGATTGCTTGTATATCTCACGGTCGTACGCCTGGAACGTATATCTCATCACAAAGAGCGTCGCCATCCCGATAACCAGCATCATCAACGTAATGAGCGCGATCACCTTGTATTTGATACGGAGATTTCCGTATAACCCTTGCAATTGCTTCATGCCTGAACCTCCCGGCGATTCTTCCTCTCTAAATTTATCATATTTCGGAATCTCTCGTAAGTGAAGCGGAACGAATAAAGCTTGCACATTCAGACGCTGGCTCATAATCAAATGGATTTAAAAAAAATAAGAAACCTCTACCCTCGGCCTTTCAAAGATGAGCGACCTAAAAGCTTTGCGGAGCAGAGCAGCTTCGCAAGCATGAGGTAAGTTTAATACGAAAATAAATGCTGCATAATGGATGGTATGGTGGTTACGAGCAAAAAAAAGCCCCACCTCCCGAAAATCTGATGTTTCAAAAAA
>NZ_JAATHD010000004.1 GCF_011947265.1 Paenibacillus sp. HB172176 | reverse complement strand
CCGGATTCATCACGCCAAGCTGCTCCAACCGTTCCTGGACGAACTGAATGGTCGACTCGAATTGGTGTTTCTGCCGCCTTACAGCCCGCAGTTGAATATTGTTGAAGGGCTATGGAAATGGCTGAAATCCAATGTAATCAACAATGTGTTCTATCACACCGTTGCCGACATCCGAAAAAACGTCGGATTGTTCATGGACGAAATTATGAAAAATCCAAGTTCCATTATCGATCGGCTTTGTGTCAGGATGTAACTATCGATTTCTTTAGTTCAAATTATATAGGTTAACTAATTTCAGAAGATATACTACTCTCGAGCCCCTCGCACCTTGTATGCAAGCAGCACCATCCCGCTCGGATAGACCTTGTGCGAGGTTAGTTCCAAACGCTGGCGAACTCCGCTTGATGCGAGCAGCGGGACCCCGCCTCCCAACAAGATTGGAATAATCGCCGGTTCGACCGTATCGACAAGCCCCCATCCGAGAAGCTTCGAGAAGAGCTCCCCACCGCCGTACAGCCAGATATCCAGGCCCGGCTGCTCCCGAAGCTCGCGTACCCTCGCCTCCAGCTCTTCGCCCACTACTTCAACCTCGGGATGCTCTTCTTGGCGAAGCGACTTCGAGGCCACGATCACCCGCTTGCCGGGAAACCTCTCGCCCATCGCATGCACGATTTCATAGGTTCGGCGCCCCATAACAATCGTATCAAACTGCGCGTGAAGCGCTTCGAAATCAAATGACGGCTCCTCTACGATCCAATCAAACTCGTCTTGGGCTCCTGCAATATAGCCGTCAAGACTGCAGGCCACCTGATAACGTAATTTTCTCAAGGCTAATCACCGCCCCCCCTTCCGAATGAGTATAAATCTGTCACCTTGGTTGCACTTTGTTTGCACTCTGTATGCAATCTGCTGCCGTCCTATCGTCTCCTGTCTGCCTGCTACGACCCTATCGTAAACTCTCGGGATTTCATCCCGCTCTCTCAACGCTCCATCTCGTGCCAGGCCTTCGTCGGCCTCTCGGCAGGATAGCCGTGCCGCGCGCGATAAGCCTTGCGCTCCTCCGTGAAGTCATGCCATTTCCGCTCGCTCCCGGGATGGCGGGCATGATGCGCCAAGCACCAATAGGCATCCTCCAGGCAGGGATCCTCCCAGTAGCCGCATTGCCGCTCCCACTCGTCGATCAACTCCGGGCCGCTTCGCTCCGCCAAATCCTGGAGCGAATGATAGCCCATATCCGCCACTCTCTGAGCCACCTTCGGTCCGATGGAGGGAACGGCCTGGAATTCAGCCAGCCCCCGGAGCTGCCTCGCCCGCTCTTCCGGAACTTGAAGCATGATGGAAAGCTCCTGGGGACTCATGCCCGCGATTTCATGAATCGTTCGTCCTTCCCGCCTCAACAGCTGCCTTTCCTCCAGCGTCAGAGGCAGCTTCGGCGCCGCCTTCTTCATAGATATTCCCTCCATTCTTCGGTCGTTTCATAGAGCCTTATCATCTCATAGGCCGCAGCCGCCAGAGCGTGTTTGCATACATGCACTAATACAAATCAAACATATTTACGTCATGCCCAAGCGCCTTCACGTATTGGAACAGCTGCGCCCGGTGATGCTGCAAATGAGTGACGATCTCAATCAGCCATTTCGCCTGTTTTGTAGGATGATCAATATAGAACGGCGCCGTCTCCTTGTGGAGGAACTCTTCGTCGGACAGCCCCTCCATATAAGCGCGCAAATCGTTCATTCCCTTATCAAGCACGGCTGACAGCGCTTCTTTGCTGTGTCCCTCGGCCTCAACGGACTCTTCCATGGCGCGAACCGTCTCCCGCCCGTTCTCCTGAAGAATGAGCAAATCCACCGAAGGAATCGCGACGAGATGATGAACCAGCTCCTCCATCGATCGCATATTCGCTTGCGGCCGATATGTCCAATTTTCACCTTCCAATTTGCCAATCAGTTTGAGGGATGTTCTTGCGATGAGCGTTAGCTCCTGAAAAAGAAGCTCTTTCATTTCAATGACTCCTGACATGCGAATCCACTCCGTTTCCTTGAATAAGATCAACCGCCCATCATGGCGGGCTTGCCAATATCATATCGCTTAATACTGACAAGTGTTGTCATAATTCCGAAATTCATTCAAGCTGTCCAATCCGACAAGGGTCCGAAGCGCATGCTCATCTGTCTTCTCCATTATCCATGCGACATAAGCCATCATTGCAGCACAAGCAAAACCATTTGCTCCGTCGTCGGCTGCGGGCTGCCTCCCTTCGGCTCGGCGCTAAGCGCGATCGTATCCGCCATGCGCAGCAAATCCGTCCTCATGTAGAGATGTCCCTGCGTGCCGGAGAGCGTGATCAGTCCGAGGCTGTCGCGCCGATCTCCCGTAATCGCCCAGGCCTGATAGTCAACCTCGTCTCCGCTTGTCAAACGGTCGAGCAGCAGGAATGCCTCATTGTTACTCACATTGAACCATAGATAGCCTTCTCCCGCACGACCTTCGGCCGCCGCGATTCGATACTTCGACGTGTTCTCGTTCCGTAGAACGGCAAGCGCGGCGGGCTCCTGCCGCATCACGTATTCATCGATTCGCGATGCCGGTTTTCCGTCTCCGGCGGGGAGGAAGAGCGTGAGCGCGACAATGACCGCGGCCGCGAATGCCGGCAAGGCGAGCGCGACGCCCCAGCGCTTGCGCCTGCTCCGCCGCTTCAGCTTCGACACTTCGCCGAGCAGCGATTGATAACGGGTGGGCGGCAGCAAGGTCCGGGCATCCGCCGTCCGCTCGTGCGCGAGCTCTTTGCCGCTCTCGACCATGCGCTGCCCGCTTCCTTCTTGCTCATGCTCCCAGGCTTCCCCGGCTGTCTCGGGAACCTCCTCGACGGCCAGAAGCTCCCGCCATTCCCGGTATTGCGCATCGCATGCTGGACAGGAGGAGAGATGGCTCCGCATGGCCCGCTCCACGCTTTCCGCCTGTTTGCCGAGAATAAGGTCGATCCATTCTTGTTCGCCGTATCCTTTGGCGCAGCCGCCTCCCGACCATTCGTTATCTCGATCTGTCGCCATCATCTTCTCCCCTCTCCGCTCCGGACCAGCCTCGCTTCGCCAGCTCCTTGCGCATATTGTTAAGTCCGTACCTGATCCATGATTTCACCGTTCCGAGCGGCACCTGCCAATCCTCCGCCATCTGCCTCTGCGTCTTGTCCTCGAAGTAGGCCGCCGCGACCGCATTGCGCTGTGCGGACGGAAGCGCGCCTAGCGCTTCTCTGACGATGCGCCTTTCGCTGCTCGCAATGACGGATTCCTCCGGCGTCGCGACATGGCCTCTCCGTCCCTCTTGCAAGCCTTCGCGAGACAGATCGACTACCGATTGCTTCTGTCTTCGCCGGAGCCTGTCCAGGCAGCGACTCTTGGCCATAATCGCCAGCCAGGCCTCGACGGAGCCCCTCTCTTCCTTGTACTTGTCTCCTCCGCGAATGGCTTCGAGCAGCACATCATGGCATACATCCTCCGCTTCCATTTTGTCCTCCAGCATCCGAATCGCGATTCGCAACACCAGTGGAGCGCAGCGGGCGTAGAAGACGCGAAAGGCTTCCTCGGAGCCAAGCAGCGTCTCCCGCAGCAAGCTCGCCGTATCGACGCCCGCCGGCTCGTCTTTGCCCTCATCGGCTCTGATTGATGCAGCTGCGACATCGTCGCCTTTAGCAGACCCGGAGCAAGTCGCCGCATTCATTCGGCGTTCGTCCCCGGAGCGGCGTTCCCCCCTCATCTCGCCCGCCAAGCCTTCGTCAGTACGCCTTCGTTTCGCGAAGCGTTCTCTCCCCGGCTTCCTCAAACGCATCCCGATCCCCTCCGATCCTTGCCGCCCTGTCGGCAGCAAGCATGCTTGTCTATAACTCTATCATGGCAAAAAAATTCGAATTTGAAAACCGTTGAATTTTTCGGCGGCTATTTAAATCCAAATCCGAATCTCGTTCGTAATCCTTGCAAAGGCTGCCTGCGAGCGCCTCGAAATCGATGAACCATAAGGAGATGATTCACATGTCAAAGGCCATGAGTCATGCATGGCGGAGAACGGCGCTCTGCGCTCTTCTCATTGCAATCGCTTGGGGGTTCCAGGCAGGAACGGGAACGCCGGCCGTCTACGCCGCAGCCTCGCTGGAGCTGTACACCCCGTATACCGCGCTTAACGCATCGCCCGGCGAATCGATTACGTACAGCATCGAGCTGATCAACCATGACAGCGAGACGAAGAAAGCGGACATCGCGCTGGACGGCAATGCCAATGATTGGTCAAGCGAGCTTACAGCCGGGGGACATTCCGTGAACCAAATCGCCGTCAAAGGCGGGGAATCCGAAACGCTGAGTCTAAGGCTCGATGTCCCGCTCAAGATCGACAAGGGCGAATACCGCTTCACCGTCAACGCTGGCGGCGCGACGCTTCCGTTATCCGTGAACATTACCGAGAAAGGAACGTTTACGACCAAGCTCGAAGCGGAGCAATCCAATATTGAAGGCCATGCCGACGACACCTTCACCTTCACGACGACGCTTCGCAATCAAACCGCCGAGGATCAGACTTACGCGCTCGCCGCCTCCGCGGCCAGCGGCTGGGATGTTCGCTTCTCCTCCGGAGGGAACAATGTCACCTCCGTAACCGTCAGTCCTAACCAATCTCAGACCATCCAGGTCGCTGCCGTTCCTCCGGACGGCGTCAAGGCCGGGACTTATGACATTCCCATCTCCGCCTCGAACACGAACAGTCAAGCCGAAACGAAGCTGGAAGCGGTCGTGACTGGCAGCTACGGCCTTTCCCTCAGCACCTCGGACGAGCGGCTGAACGCGACGGTGAAGGCGGGGCATTCCACGACGCTGGAGATGACCGTCACCAATTCCGGCTCCGTTGCGCTCGAGGATATCTCCTTGTCCGCGCAGACGCCGTCCGACTGGAGCGTCACCTTCGAGCCGAAGACCGTGCGTTCGCTCGATCCCGGCAAGACAGCCACCGTGCAAGCGGTCATTCAATCGGACGAAAAGGCGCTGCCCGGCGACTACGCGCTTGCCGTTACAGCCGGAAGCGCGCAGAAATCCGCCAACGCGGCCATTCGCGTAGCGGTGAAATCCTCCTCGCTTTGGGGCTGGATCGGCGTGTTGATCATCGTCGCCGTCGCGGGTATACTCTACGGACTCTTCCGCCGTTACGGGAGGCGATAGGGATGGATACGGATTATACGACAGACAACGCCAAAAGCGCTGAACTGAGCAGTGCTGCCGCTATCGCGCTCTCCGGTCTGACCAAGCGGTACGGAGACAATATCGCCGTGAACCGGCTCGACCTGGAAATCAAACGCGGGGAAATCTTCGGCCTTCTCGGACCGAACGGCGCAGGGAAGACCACCACGATTCTCATGCTGCTCGGGCTGACCGAGCCGACCTCGGGCAAGGTTCGCGTGCTCGGCATGGATCCGGCGCGCAGCGCGCTTCAGATCAAGCGAAGAGTCGGTTACATGCCTGACGATATCGGCTTCTACGAGGAACGCAGCGGCGCCGACAATCTGATCTACACCGCCAGATTGAACGGCATTTCCGCGCAGGACGCCGCCGCGAGCGCGGAGAGACTGCTCGGGAAGGTCGGCCTCTCCGGCGCCGCCGGCAAGAAGGTCGGCACCTTCTCCCGCGGCATGAGGCAGCGCCTCGGACTGGCCGACGTGCTGATCAAGAAGCCCGAGATGATCATACTCGACGAGCCGACGCTAGGCATCGACCCGAGCGGCGTGGCGGAGCTTCTTGAACTGATTACCTCGCTCAGCAAGGAGGAGGGCTTGACCGTGCTGTTATCCTCGCATCATCTGCATCAGGTGCAGCAGATTTGCGATCGCGTCGGATTATTCGTGCAAGGAAGCTTGATTGCCTGCGGCGGCGTAGAGGAACTGGCGAGCTCTCTCCAAGAGGATGAATTCGTTGTGGTCGAACTCGAGGTCGCCGCTTGCTCCGACGAGCTTTTCGAAGCGCTCCAGGCGATAGAGGGTGTGGAAAACGTTTACAGAATGCCAAGTCCAACCGGAGGCCACAGCAGCGTCTCGCTTCGCCTCTCCTGCCGGGAAGACCTGACATCGGTCATCGCGAGACAAGCCGCCTCCAAAGGTGAATTGCTGGCGATTCGCCGCAAATCGTACAATTTGGACGATATCTATCGTCGCTATTTCGAAGGAGGCGAAACCGATGGCGCTTAAGCGGCTCATCACTTCAGAAGCATCAAAAGCTTCAAAGCTTCCCCAAACGGCAAGCAGCGAAAATGGAAGGAGCAAGCCGCTCCATTCGCAGGCTTCTCCCTTCTGGATCATGGTGCAGAAGGAGTTCGGGGATCATATTCGCAGCTGGCGCTTCGCCATACTGCTCGTCATCATCTTCCTGGCGTGCATCGGCTCCGTCTATGCAGCGATCACAGCGATCAAGAGCGGCGGAGGTACGGAGGATACCGGTACCGATTTCCTCTTCTTGAACGTGTTCACCTCGTCGGACGGCACGCTGCCGAGCTTCATTTCCTTCGTGTCCTTCCTCGGTCCGCTTATGGGCATCTCGCTCGGCTTCGACGCGGTGAACACGGAGCGCAGCAAAGGAACGCTCAGTCGTCTCATCTCGCAGCCGATCTACCGCGATGATTTCCTGAAGGCCAAATTCGTCGCTTCGCTGCTGCTGATCGCCGTCGTCATGCTCGCGCTGGGCTTCCTCGTCATGGGGGCAAGTCTGATCGTAATCGGCTATCCGCCGACGCCGGAGCAATTCTGGCGCGTGCTCTTGTTCCTGTTGTCCACCGTCGTCTATGTCGGCTTCTGGCTGAATCTGTCCATTCTGTTCTCGGTGCGCTTCAAGCAAGCGGCAACCTCGGCGCTGTCGGGCATCTCGCTATGGATCTTCTTCTCGGTCTTCTACAGCATGATTCTAGGTCTGATCGCCAAAGGGATTGCGCCCGCCAGCGATGCAAGCGCCGACTCGATCATGAGCTATCAGCAGCTGATGCTTGGGCTTGGCCGACTGTCTCCGGCCCAGCTCTTCAACGACGCGACCTCGGCGCTGCTCATGCCGAGCGTCAGATCGCTCGGACCGCTTACGATGGAGCAGGTGTACGGCGCGCTTCCAAGCCCGCTGCCGCTCGTCCAAAGCCTGAACATCGTATGGCCGCAGCTGACCGGCTTGCTTGCCGCGACGATGATCTGCTTCGGGTTGTCCTACTACGTCTTCATGCGGCAGGAAATTCGGTCAAGGTCCTAAGTGACACCCGTTTCGTCCCACAGCGCGGCGGGAGCTGCGCGGCGGGAGCTGCGCGCGGTGCAGAAAGTGGCGAAAGAGCCGCTCTCCCATTTTGGAGAACGGCCCTGCATATAATCGACAGCCTCAATATATACCATGCACATTAAGCACGGCGATCAACTGGAATTTCTCCAGTATATTTTCTTCTTTTCGACTAAATTATTATTTATGCAGGAATTACTCCAGCTTATAACGCCCAGCTTGCATCATACGAGCAGATACAGTGAAATAAGCAGGACAAATTCCAGCTTATTCATAATCATCGCCGCCGTTTAGCCATTATGCTGGAGTATTTCCATCCTATGTAAGCACAAGCAACCTCTACGCAACTCTACACGCTAATTTTTTCGCCTTTGTGCGAAAAAGGAACAGCCTTTACGACACCTTCCGGCTCCCTTGCCTCAAAACCAAGCAGCAACGAAAATACGCCAGTATCCTCGTTGCTGCTTGGTTAAAGTAATCTATTGGCTATTTATGAACAATCTTCACCTCTACATTATTCGCGCGATTGCTCGCCGAGCTGTGCTGGACGAACACCTCATAGTCGCCTGCGGCCGGAATGTTCGGCTGATATTATGAATCTGAGGAGGAGGTCCTCAGCGCCGAAATGAGGTTGTCGATTCATTGCAGGCCATCACATAAAAGTTCTGTTTGAAATTTAACGGCACACAGCGCGCCTGCTCGCACCAAAAAGCATTCTAAGGAAGACTCATAACGCTAATATCCTCAAAATGCCCGTTCCCTGAATCTAAGGAAGATTCATAACGTTATTGCAGCAAAGCAAGCCCTTTTTTGAGCTTAAAACGTGAAATAAGCATATGAATATTCGTTAGCTTTCCATTCATGCCTAATTATTACTTTTAACGCTATCAGTATTCGTTAGAGCTCCGTCTGAGCAAGGTGAAACAACTATGCCCTTCTAGGGCGTCGGGACGCGTTTCGTCCCGGAGAAATATAGAGAAAGTGCTAACATATACCTTCCTATATTTCAAGGTGAAACGGCTATGCATTACTTGAGCGGCGGGCGCGTAACATTTCCCGCACATGCAGATTACTTCGAAAACCAGTATCAGCGCTCTTGCTCCACTTGCTTGCCTCACGCTCTTGTTCCACTCACTTGCCTCACTCGCTTGCCTCACTCGCTTGCCCCACTCGCTTGCCTCACTCTCAGCGCTCTTGCTCCTTTCGCATGCCGCTTGCCTCACGCTCAGGGTCCCTCCTCCACTCGTTTGCCTCACGCTCTTTTTCCACTCACTTGCCTCACGCTCCTGCTCCACTCACTTGCCTCACCCTCAGCGCTCTTGCCTCATTCTCTTGCATCGCTCTGATATTTGCCGCTTTCCCGATACGCGCTTGGCGTTACGCCTTCATATTTCTTGAACAGTCGAATATAGGTGCTGATGCTGTAGAAGCCGACAAGATCGCTAATATCCTTGATGAAAATATCGTCCCGCAGCAGCAGCTCCTTCGACTTCTCCACCCGGAACCGGTTCATATAGTCGGTTAACGTGTCGCCCGCCTGCTCCTTGAAAAATCGCGACATATAGGAGGGATGCAGGCCGAAATGCTCCGAGATCATGTTGATGCCGAGCTTATTGTCCTTATAATGCTCTTCAATGTAATCAAGCACGCGATCCTTCAGCCGGTACTTGCTGCTCTTCCGTCTCTCCTCCGAGAGCAGGCAGATCTTGTACAGGAACTGGGACATGCGCTCGCGCATGGCGGATACGGTGCTGCCGCTGGACAGCTCGCGAATCGCCGCCAAATTCTCTTCATAGAGCTCGTCGCGCTCCAGATTCGCCTCCATGCCTGCCTTCATCATCGTGCTGCACATATCAAACAGGAGGCAGCGGAGCAAATCAGCCGATACGTTCTCCTGCTCCAGATTGCCGTCGATAATCGCGTCGAGCGTCGCCTTCGCTCCCGTATAATCGCCCGCGTTCACATAATTAATCAATTGCTGCTCCTTTTCGATCGAATAATCGTAAGAGAGCTCCTGATGCTTGATCTGATCATGCCAAATAATCGATTGGCCGCTCTGCAGCATCCGATATTCCATCGCCTCCATCGCCTCTTGATACGCTGTCGGCAGCTCCGCCGCGCTCCGGTGAATGGAGCTGACCGATACCGTGAAGAAGATTTTGAAGCGACTTCCAATGAAGCGCTGCGCTTCCTCCGCCACTCGTTTCAGGGATGCGTTCGCCTCCTCCGCAGACGTATTCCCCTTGAAATTGACGATGCATACCAGCATCTCGTCAAGCTCGCTCATCCAGCCTTGATGCTCCTGTCCCGCCAGCTCCTCCACAATATTCGTCATAATGAGATGCACGAATTCGCGCTTCTTCTCAGCATCTTGCTCATCCAGTCGGAAGAAGCCGCTGTAATCCTCGATGTAGAACAGCAGCACCGCGACTTGATCGCCTTGGAGCGTCATGCCGTGCTCGGGAAGCATCTCGGCAATCGGATAGCCGTTCTTGATCCGTCCCTTGAGCAAACGCGCAATCAGATTGGAGCGAAGCGCCTTATTCTGCGTCTCTATCGTTTGATTCATGAGCTGATAGCGTCCCAGCGTATTGTCCAGCGCCTCCTCCAGATAGTCGTACTCGCTGGAACTGGATGCTCTGGAAGGGTCGATTTCGCTGCGCGCCGCCACGCTTCGAATCAGCTTTTGCAACGGATGGTAGTTGCGTCTTGCGAGCAGAACGGCAATGATCGAGCCGACAACGGCTGCAATCGCAAGCGTCAGAATGGAGATATTGCGCACATATTCGGCCTTCTGGCTGTAGAGCCGCGATGGAAGCGCATAGACGATCTTCCAATTGGTCAGAGAAGATTTCGTATAGGACAGCACCATCTTCTCGCCGTCCCAATGCTCGATAATCGTGCCGGTGGAAGCCTCCTTCTTCTCCTGAGGAAAATGGAACTCCCGTTCCTCCGCGCCGCTTGGCTCCGAGGACGCAAGCAGCCGATTCTCTTCATCGAGAATATAGACCTTCCCTTGATTATAGGCTTGCAGATTGCGAATGGACTCCATCAACCGCTCCTGATTCAGCTCGATAACGAGCGTCGATGCGGATTTGCCTCCCCTCGACTTGAAGGGAAGCGACTGCGTGTACATAATGCCCGAACGGGCCCCTTTGCTGAAGTCGCTCATGTTAATGAATTGCCCGCGATGCTCTTGCGAGAGAAAGCTTCTCCAATCCGAGAGCGACAGAGCCGAATTTTCATAAAATAAGGAATAATACATCTCCGTCTCGTAATAGGAGCTGTCCGTCAGCACGAAGTCCCCGCTATTGAAATAAATGTAGAAATGATCCACAAAGCGCTTGGCGATGTTGTAGGACTTGAAATCGGCGAGCGTGTGCACGATATCAAGGCGCTGCTTGGCGTCAAGCTGGTCCTGATTGCTGATAATGGACGTCACCTTGGCATTCAGGGACACCATCTCCGTCAGCCGGTAAACATAATCCGTATAATTGTCGATCTCTTGCTGAAGCTGCGACAGCAGGGCGGAATTGGCGCGATTGATTTCGTCGTTGATAACATGTCTGGTCTGCAAATACGTCGCCGTCATCATCACAATGGGAATGAGCAGCACAATCGCATAGGACTGCAGCCATCTCCTTTGCACGCCGTGCTTCTTCCAACCCCGCATTTCCGCACGCTCCCTCCGGTCGTTATCCTTTGATTGACCCAATCATAACACCTTTGACAAAGTATTTCTGCAGGAAAGGATATACCGCCAGAATCGGCAAGGTCGCCACGATAATCGTCGCATACTTGATGCTCTCTCCTACGGCCTCGACATCCGAAGCCGAAGCGTCGCCTGACATATAGGCCGTGCTGTTCTGAATAAGAATCTCCCGAAGAATGAGCTGCAAAGGGAACAGCTCTCTGTCGCGCAGATACAGCATCGCGTTGAACCAGGAATTCCAATGATTCACCCCATAGAACAGAATCATGACCGCCATGACGGGAAGAGACAGCGGAATGACAATGCGGAACAGAATGGTGAAATCCTGGGCTCCGTCTATGCGGGCAGATTCAATAAGACTGTCCGGAATGCTCTCGAAGGAGGTTCTGAGAATGATCAGATTCCAGGTGGAGATCATCCCGGGAATAATGAGCGCCAGCAGCGAATTACCCAGATGCAGCCAATTGTTGACGAGCAGATAGATGGGAATGAGGCCGCCCGAGAAGAACATCGTGAATACGATCATCAGCATCACGATTCTGGCCCAAGGCACGCCCTTCCGCGACAGCACGTAGGCGCCCAGACTCGTCATGAACAAATTAAGCAAGGTTCCGCCAAACACGATGAGGATGGTGTTGAGATAACCCCCGAGTATGTTCGGATTCTGGAACACCTTCGTATAAGCGTCGAAGGTCAAGCCCTGCGAGGTCAGCAGGAGACCCGAGTGGGAAATCAGCTTCCTCGAATCGCTGATCGAGGAAAGCAGTACATAGACGAACGGGTATAGCGTAATCAAAATCATGAAGAGCATGAAGAGAACAAGAATGACTTGAAAAATCTGTTCACCCCTGCTCTTTCGAATGGCGCTGGTTTCCATTTTGTATCACCTCCTCATGTTGAATTGCGGCTTGGCGGATATGGGCCCGCCGCGATGAATGGCGGCTTGCGGCGAGTCTGGGGCAAATCCCGGTGAGTCTGCAGATGTCCTCGGCGAGTCTACGGCAGACTTCGGCAAGTCTACGGCAGACCTCGGAGAGTCTATGCCAAATCCCGGCGAGTCTACGGCAGACCTCGGTGAGTCTATGCCAAATCCCGGCGAGTCTGCGGCAGACCTTGGTGAGTCTACGGCAGACCTCGGCAAGTGCGCGGCGGCTACCATAGACTGTTCTCGCTTACCTTCTTGCTGAAGCGGTTGGCCGCAATCAGCAGCACGAAGTTGATCCCCGACTGGAACAGGCCGATTGCCGTTGCGTAGCTAAACTCATTATTTCCACCCAGGCCCTTGCGATAGACAAACGTGCTGATCACATCGGCCGTCGTATACGTGCTCGGATTGTAGAGCAGAATGATTTTCTCGAAGCCTACATCCAGCATATTGCCGATCTTCAGAATGAATAGAATCGTAATGATCGCGGCCAGGCCAGGAAGCGTAATATGAAGCGTCTGCTTCCAGCGATTGGCGCCGTCGATCCGCGAGGCTTCGTACAGCTCCGGATTGATTCCCGTAATCGCCGCGAGATAGATGATGGAGCCCCAGCCGACGCTCTGCCAAATATCCGATACAATATACACCGCCCGGAAATATTCCGGATGGCCGAGCAGCGCGGTGCGCTCCATCCCGAGCCAGACGAGAATGTCCATCACGAAGCCGTCTCTCGCCGCGAATTGGGTAATCATGCCGCAGATGACGATCATGGAGATGAAATGGGGCAGGTAGGTCACCGTTTGCACCGCCCGCTTGAACAGCTTGCCGCCGATTTCATTGATCAGCAAGGCGAAGATGATCGGAGCAGGGAAGGAGAACAGCAGCATATACAGGTTAATCAACAGCGTATTTTTGATCAGGCGCCAGAAATAGTAGCTGTCGAAAAAGCTTGTAAAATGGCTGAAGCCCGCCCACGAGCTGCCCAGAAAGCCCTCCGCTATCCGATAGTTCTTGAACGCGATTATCGCTCCGTACATCGGAACATATTGAAAGATGATATAGTACAACACAACGGGCAAAATCATCAGATACAAATATTTGTGCCGCCGGTAGTCTTTAGCGAGAAATTTCATGAGGCCCTCCTTCTTCATGCCGCCGGAGAAGCGCCGGAACTTACGCCGTTCAGCGTTGTATGGCGCTTCTCCGCCGCCGATTACCTCTGGTTGTAACGATCCAGCGCGGCTTGATTGATTTCGATCGCGCGTTCAATGCCCATTTTCTTCAGCTGCTCCTTGTAGCTGTCGAATTCGCTTAGCGGCGCGGAGCCCATGACGAACTGCATGAACATTTCCTCGCGATACGTATTCACCTCCGCCATAATCGCGGACAGCTCCTGGCCTTCCTCATCCGTCGCCGTTACGCGAGGCATGCGCGTATCCTTCAGATTGTCATAATACTTGTTGAATACTTTCACGGCGTTCTTCTGTTGATCGAAGCCGTAGTACTGCTCGGTATAACGATCATCGCCGACAAAGCCCGGAGACGGAGAAGATACGCGAAGGTACTTCGCCATGGCGTCGCCGATCGAAAGTCCGTCGGGATTGTTCACGATGAGATCGGTGTACTTCGGATAATCGCCCTCCAGATTGTAGGTCTCGCCTTCAACGCCGAACGATTTCAGCAGGTCGCCCTCAGCCGAATAAAGATAATCTAGCCATTTGGCCGTCTGTTCCACATGCGTGTTCGCGGGCGTAATTCCCGCGCTGCCTTCGCCGCGATAATCATAAGCCGCCGTGAAGAACTTCGGCTCGTCGCCCTTGTTCAATACCGGATGCTGCGCCGCTACAAGATCGTAAGCAGGATCGCTGTCCTTGTTCGCGTTCAAATATTTGCCCATCGCCGAGCCGATATATGCCGGGAATGCGCCGGCGCCTCCGTTCGTAGCCTTGGCGTCCTTCGCCGCGCTGTCCTGCGTCGCGAAGTCGGGATCGAGCAAGCCTTCCTTATACCAACTGTTCAATAAAGCCAAATAATCCTTATAGGCGTCTTCGTAAGGGCCGAATTTCACCTTTCCTTCCTCCTGGTAGAAGCTTGCGCCAACGCCATAGGCCCCGTTAAGCCGCTCGCTCCTGAAGTCGCTCAGCGTCATCGTCAGAGGCGTCTTCACGCCCTTCTTCTCCTTGAACGCCCGCAGCACATTCGTCCATTCGTCAATCGTCTCCGGCACGGCAAGTCCCAGCTCGTCAAGCCAGTCCTTGCGAAGCATAAAGCCGCTGCTCACATTGGAATGGCCTACACCGAGCGCCGGGAAGGCATAGATGGTGCCGTTATCCGTGCTGATCTCCTTCAGCATATCGGGATGCTCGTCCAGAAACTCCTTCAAATTCGGCGCATATTGCTCGATCACATCGTTAAGCGGAATGATGACCTTGTCCGCAATCGCCTTCTCGGGTCCGCCGGGATAGCTCGTGAAATTGCTCTCGATCACATCCGGGAGCTTGCCCGATGCGATCATCAGGTTGAATTGCTCGCTTTCCGTGCCTACCGCCGGATGGATGAAATCTACGCTTACATTCGTACGTTTCTCCAGCTCCTTATAGAACAAAGATTCGCCGTAATCCTTCAAGGAACGGGCGGCGTTCGCCGGCAAACCTACCCAATAGGATAAGGAAATCGCTTCGGCTTGCGAATCGCCGTTTGATGGTGAAGCGCTTTCAGACGAGCCGGGCTTGTTGGATGCGTTCTCACCGTTATTGCCGTTATTGCCGGAGCTGCATCCGGCGATAAGCGCCGTCGACAGCGCAAGCACCGTTGTCAGCTTAAGCCAAGATGGTTTGAATCGATTTGTTTTCAATGAAAGAGACCTCCCTATGCCTGTGTAATGCACAGCGGTTGCAGTGAGACTTAGCATTGCTCTCCGTCAACGTATCTCGGTAAGTTTCAGTAGATCTCGGTGGATCGACTTTTCGCTTGCCTCTCGCCGCTGCTGTGAATTCGACCTCAGTGTATCGCCGCTCCATGGAATTCACAATCTGTATCTCTTGATTATATGGGCAATCCGTGACCTTGTCATGAGATAGCAAGCCGGGTCATGAGATGCGAATCTGGTGAAAAGCCTTGCCTGCAGCGGCTTTGACGGTATTGGGGCAGGTTGTGGGGGGAGGTTATGTGACAAATATTGCAGAGGGGGCACAGCGAAGTTATAATAGTGACAATCTATGTCATGATTGGCGATTTCATAACTTTTACTTGTCCTTATTTGATCAGGTGGACACAGGAGACGTTATTAGATGATAAATACAGAGCTTGTTCACTACGGAGTTTGTTCACTCTGGCGGACACTGGAGACCTTATTCGCGGAAAATACGGGGTTGGTGCAATTTGGCGGACACAGAAGTCCTTATTTCCTCAAAAATCAAAATAAAACGCAGTTTTTTCGAAAATAACGTACTCTCTGTCCGCGAAATCACAAAAACAGCTAATTCTGAGGAAATAGCGTATCTACGGTCCGCAACAGTAGTACTGTGATAGCCCTGCCATTTTACTTCAATAATCTTGTCCTGATTCGCGATACGCGATACAAGAACGAGATGGAAGACAGTCTCGCCTAAAACATTTATAAATTCTGGAGTAGCAAATAGGGGCGCCGCATTTTCATGCCCGTTAAGGAGCTGTACGATGTCCAAATCAAAACGTTTGATGGAGCTCATGATGACCGTCAACCGCATGCGCAAATTTACGGTAAGGGAGCTCGCCGACCAATTTCAGGTATCGTCCCGTACGATACTGCGGGATTTGCAGGAGCTGAGCGAGCTTGGCGTTCCGCTTTATTCGGAGGTGGGGCCGCATGGCGGCTATCAGGTGCTGAAGGAGCGAATTCTTCCTCCAATCGCCTTCGGGGAGGACGAAGCGGTTGCGATGTTCTTCGCCAGCCATGCGCTTCGCCACTATTTGTTCCTCCCTTTCGAGACGGAGGCTTCGAAGGCGCTGAACAAATTCTACTATTATATGCCGGGGGACGTGCGGGATCGGATTGATCAGATGAAGAACCGCGTCGATTTCTTCACGCCGACGAGGCAACTGCAGCACGCTCATCTTGCGGTATTGCTGGAGGCGGCTATCCAGCAGAAGGTTTTGAGAATTGATTACGGCTCGCGGGGCAGCAAATCTTCTCGTTCGATTCAGCCTGTCGGCATCTATGCCAGCAACGGCTTCTGGTATTGTCCCGCGTATTGTTTCCTCCGCGAGGACTTCCGCCTGTTCCGCTGCGATCGGATGATGGAGGTGGAGGATGATCCTGCTGTGGTGCCGCTGGAGCACGGTCATATTCACCTCGGCAATTGGCAAGACTTTATTCGCGCGGAGAGGCCCGAGATGCGTATGGTCGTGGAGCTGACGAGCGAGGGAGCGCAGCGCTGCGAGGCCGAGGTTTGGCCTGCGCCGCGGCTTGAGCTCGGTGAAGATGGATCAGGGCGGCTGGATCAGCTGGTTCCGCGCAGCGAGCTCCCCTTCTTCGCCAAGTTCTTCCTCGGATTGGGGGAAGACGCGCGGGTCGTGGAGCCGCCGGAGCTGGTAGAACTAATCCGACGGACGCTGTCGGAGCTCGCGGCGCGGTACGAGGCTTAGCGTCCCATCGCGGGCAAGCTTGTGTTGCAGGCGCAGATTTGCAGCGGCGGCTCGTAGGCCCGCGGACGAGTAATGTACGTTTACACTTACAGCGCTCATCTCCCTCGTTCTGACTGTCCAGACCGGACAGAGTTACTTTTTATGTTTGCAGCGTTTGTTATGCTCATTTCCGCCACTGCAGAGTTACTTTCTACACTTACAGCGCTCATCTTCCTCATTCCCGCCTCTGCAGAGTTACTTTCAACGTTTGCAGCGTCCCACGAGTTCGATTTCCGCACTCCAAATCTGATTATCAGACCCCAGCTGCAACAAGAAGAAGGGATGGCCGCGGCCATCCCCCCTTCTTTCACACAACCAACTTTATTTCAAACCTTCAGCATAGGTCTTGAAGGAGCCAAGTATCGCGTTCCAACCGCCCCTCTGCATCTCGATCGAATTCGTCGTTTCGGCGTCAAACGTCTCGATGACCTTGATTCCGCCTTCCTGAGCTTCGAAAACAATCTCCACTTTCCTGCCATCATCCATCGTGTAGGCAATATATTCGTTAAGCCTCACTTCATCATAAACACCGCCAAAGTCAAATCCAAAGCTGCCGTCCTTCGCTTCCATTCTGGACATGAATTTCCCACCGGTACTCAGATCATTCTCTGCGCGAGTCGTATGCCAATCGTCAGAAGCCGCATTCCACTTCTTAATATGCTCCGGCTCCGTCCAGCAGCTCCACACTTGATCGACCGGCGCATGAACAATCGCTTCCACCGTTACGCGCTCTGGACTGCCAGACGACTTCTGTACAGCTTCCAAGTGTTCTTCCAGACGGTTCCAGGTTTGCGTGAAACCCTCCACCATACCCATCTCGAGAACTTGCTTGAGTCCTTCGGCTGTCGCATATTCCGCTCTATTGATAATCTTGGTTCCGTCCTCGACCTCGATGAAAGTGAGGGTGCACAGCGTCGAAGGCATATTATCCGCCAAATTCCCTTCCGCATCGGAGAAATAGTCCGTATAAGCAATCTTCTCCGGCATCTCGATCTCATCATAGATGGCCTTGCCCCATGACTCCATTCCGTAAAAATCACCTTGATTCCTGTCTTCGCACTTCATGCAATAATGCCATACTCCGCCGACGCGGAAGTCGATGTGACAGACTGGAAGCGTCCACCCCTTCGGCCCCCACCAATGCTTCAGATGCTCCGCCTTGGAGAAAGCCTCGAACACGAGCTCACGCGGCGCTTTGAAGTTACGCTCAAACACTAGCACCTTTTCTTCTACAGTCGTTACCGTTTGATTTGACATTTCAACTTCCTCCTCGAATGAATTAATGTTTTGGCCTTCCCTTGCCTTGCAGCTCTTGCAAATAATCATCCAACCGGTCGAACTTCTCCTCCCACATCTGACGATAACGACTGAGCCACTCATCCAATTCCTGAAACGGAGCCTTCTGCAGCCTGTAAATCCTCCGATTCGCGTCCGCTTCCGCCTCTACGATGCCAGCCTCGCTCAGAACCCGCAAATGCTTGGATGCCTGCGGCTGACGGATTTGCAGCTCGTTCGCAATTCCTCCTACCGTTTGGGGTCCTGTCCGCAGCAGCTCCACAATCTGCATGCGATTCGGCTCTGCCAGAGCGCTCAACACTTCAACATTCATAATCACCATCCGTTCTTTTGATGTAATTGAAGCCGATTATGTTGGTGTATGGCAATCGGATTTCCTGTCTGAAAACAATATAACACATCAGGAATATTCCCGTAAAGGAATATTTTAAATATTTTTTACATGCGTCGAAAAATGCTTGTGAATTTAATGTTGTATCGTTAGAAAGCGGATAGACTCACGAGAGGAAATCTGGCGGATGCCGGTAAAGCCGGTGACCTTTAGAATCGTTTCTCGCTCATTACCGAAACTTAACGGACTCGTAACACGTATATGGCCATCGATTTTTTGTCGATTCGTGAGAGCCTCGCCATTTGTCCATGGCGTTAGTCTAACGTTGTAGTCTGACGCGTTTAGTCTGACGCGTTTAGCCTAACGTGTGTAGCCTTACTTGTAGCCTAACGTGTGTAGCCTTACGGTCACATTTGACCGTAAGAATCAAATTTAATTCATTTCTGGTTTTTAAAGGTCACGAATGACCGTAAGAGAAGGTAAATGAGGGTTTCATCTATCATTTCTGTCTCTAACGGTCATCGACGACCTTTACATTTGGATAATGAGTGAAAGCGTCGCGTAACGGTCAAGAATGTCCTTATCAAATGGCTCGCCGTTATTTATAGTTACTCGACACCCTGGCAAAGCGCGGCGAGCGAATATTCTCTCCAATTTCCAAGTCTGTTTTTCTGACTTGCAGCGCGACGCGCAACTGTTCACCGTGTTCCAAGTCTGTTTTTCTGACTTGCATCGTAGCGCGCGACTGTTCACCGTACTCCAAGTCTGTTTTTCAGACTTGCAGCACTTCGCATAACTCTTCGCGGGCTCAAAGCCTGCAGCCTGACGCGCAGCGCTTCAAGCTGCCGCGATCTTCCACGCCGTCTCTCCCGCTCGCCTGAGCTCAAATTGTTAAACAGGCAGCTTCGAGCCAATAATAATACAATTGACATCGTTCCAAACTCGCAACTATACTATTCGTATACAAGTTGCTTATAGGAAACTTTTTGTCCTACGCGCAAACTCATTCACTTGTCATACCAGGACGGAGGTTTTAATATGAGCCAATCCCTGCAAAACAATGCCAATCTGTCCTTATCCGGCCAGTCCAAGGGCTTCAAGCGATTTTTCCCGTTTCTGGGACCGGCATTCATAGCGGCGGTTGCCTATATCGATCCCGGCAATTACGCCACGAATATAGCGGCGGGCTCCAAATACGGCTACACCTTGTTATGGGTCGTGCTCGCTTCCAATTTAATGGCCGTCTTGATCCAGACCATGTCGGCCAAGCTCGGAATCGCTACGGGAAGGAATCTTCCCGAAATTTGCCGGGACCGCTTCTCGAAGAAGACCTCTTTCCTATTATGGATGCAAGCCGAGTTAGTCGTCATGGCTACGGATCTCGCGGAGTTTATCGGCGCGGCGCTGGGGCTCTATCTGCTGTTCGATATTCCAATGATTGCCGCCGCCCTCATCGCGGCGGTCGGTTCGTTCGCCATTCTCGAGCTTCAGCGCAGAGGGGTCCGTCCCTTGGAAGCCATCATTACGGGCATGGTCTTCATTGTCGTCATCGCGTTCGGCATTCAAGTATTTTTCGCGCGGCCAGAAGCGGCTCCCTTGCTCGAAGGGCTGCTGACGCCCAGATTCGACGGCGTAGACAGCATTCTGTTGTCCGCAGGCATGCTTGGCGCAACCGTCATGCCGCATGCCATCTACCTGCACTCCGCTCTGACGCAGAAGAGAATCGTCGGCGCGACGGAGCAAGAACGCAGGAAGATTTTCCGCTTTGAATTGGTGGATGTCGTCATTGCCATGGTCGTCGCGGGCGGGATTAACGCAAGCATGGTGATCGTGTCGGCGGCTTTGTTCCATCAAGCCGGATCCTTTGTCGAGGATTTGGAGGTTGCTTTCCATCAATTCCATGACCTGCTCGGCCCGCTCACTGCCATTCTATTCGGCATCGGACTGCTGACGGCCGGACTGTCCAGTTCATCCGTAGGAACGATGTCAGGCGACGTTATTATGCAAGGCTTCATCCGCAGATCCATCCCGATTTATTTGAGAAGATTCATCACCATGCTGCCGCCTTTGATCATCATTCTGTGCGGCATCAACCCGACCAAAGCGCTCGTAGCCAGCCAAGTGATCCTGTCGTTCGGCATTGCTTTTGCGCTTATTCCGCTCATTCTGTTCACGGGCGACAAGAAGCTGATGAAATCGCTGGTTAACAAAAAGATCACAACAATCCTGGCATGGATCGTTGCGATCATCATTATCGCCCTCAATATTTTTCTGCTATACCAGACTTTATTCGGAGGATAGGCTGACGGGATGTCCCGCCTTGCGGGCTCCCCTGCCCATCCACGCTTTCACTGCCGACGCGGCCACGAGCAGGAAGAAGGCCGCGGTCGCAGCCGAGTAGCCCGACCATTCCAGCAGAGGACGTCCCTCGAACGTCTGCCAGCCCATAATAAGCAAGCCGCAAAGGAATGCCGCGCCCGAGAAATGTATGATCCGCTTCCGTTCTCGCAAGGCCCCTCCTCCTCTCGTTGTCAGCCAGGCAATAATCGGCAACGCCTGCAACGCGTGAAACCCCATGCCGTGCAGCCAGATCAGATTGCCCTCCCCGCCAATATATCTTCCGCCATTGACGGAGATGCTTATGCCGACGGCGAAGGACACCATGACCGCCGCAATTGCATACCGAATGCCAAGAACAAGCTCGGGGTTGCTCTTGAACACCTTCCTCCGATAGAACTGGACCATGAAGAAGAGATAGAATACGATCAGCAGCATCGCCACCGTTGTGAAAATATTGGCTACAGCCTGATCGAACGCCAGCGCGCTTTCCGTAAACCGCGGATCGACGCCCCTCATATTCTGCACCGTTTCCGCAAAATAACAATAAAGTCCAAGCGCAATGTACGACCATCGAAAGAAAGCGCTGCTCCCTTTCTTCATGCCTGCCGCCGGCAGGATGGCCGCCGTAGATATCAAGAACACCCCAAGCGCCGCGTCAAACGAAACCGCCTTCCACAAATCGCCGTGGGGCTCCACTTCTCCCCCGCCAACCACTGCCATAACCAAACAAATGACGGAAAGCGCCAATCCCAGCAGCCCCGTATATACCAAGGAGCGCTCACTCTTCACCCAGTCCGGCAACCTCATCCCAATCACCATTCCTTCTCTTGTTTATTACCTCAACTCTACAAGAAGAAGAGCATGTCACGTAACGCACCGCGGTCGAGCGTATCCCTCGTTCATTGGAATGTGCTGATCTACGTCTTAAGGAGGAGCCAGCAGCAAAAAAGCTCTTGAAAATCAGCCGCGCGGGCATGATTTTCAAGAGCTATTACAGGCTTGCAATCAACGGATAAACGCTTTTACGATTTGCTCGAGAACCAGTCGTTGATTTCCTTCGATACCGCTTCTCCGCCCGCCGCCTTCCATGCTTTCTGCAAGTCCGCAATCGCGTCATCCGTTACGCCGTCTACAATCATCTTGATCAGATTCTCGGTTACGGCGCTGGCAAGATTGGCGCTGTCGTTGGAATATTGGGGCAAATAAGGCGAGAAGGAAAGCGGATCCTGATGAATCTGCTCCTCCGGAATATTATTGATAATGAGATAGTTGTCGAACATCGGCTTGCTTTTCTGCAATCGCGCCTGCCAGTAGGTCACGAAATTGGCCTCATCCATCCCGATTACGAAGCTGTTGGCATTGCCTCTTTCATCGAAGAATGCAGGCGCAATCGGCATATAATTGCCGTCCTCTACCTTGTACGTGACGCCTTCCTCTCCAATGAACAATTCCTTGAAGGTATCCTTTTCGAGCATCGCGTTAACCAGCTTGATCGCATCCTCGGCATGCTTGGAGGATTTCGGTATGAACGTAATTTTGTTAAAACCGCCGATTTTCGTTAGTCCGCTTTGCCCGTCCGGCCCTTGCATCGGCGGAATAAATTCGTAAGTCGCATTAGGCGCGTTCTTCTTCAACGCTTCGTCAAAGCCGGGAATCGAGGACCAGCCTGCCAGAATGACCCCGGCGCGCCCGCTCGTGAACTTCTCGGCGGATGTCGCGCTCTTATTGGTCGCGAACTCATTGTCAAGCAAGCCTTCGTCATACAGCTTGCGCATGAACGTCGCATACGCCTTCAATTGGGGATGATTGGCGATGCTCAGAACGCTGTCGCCCATATCGTTCCAATGGCCGTAGATGCCGAAAGCGCCCATCACATTATCAAGAAGACCCGTGCTGTCCATCGTCAGCGCAATATTGTTTTTCCCGTTGCCGCCCGGATCCTGATCCTTAAACGCCTTCAACACATCGACGAATTCGTCCAATGTCGTCGGCATCTTCTTGCCGACCTTCTCGAGCCAGTCGGTGCGAATCAGCAAGCCGCTTCTCACGTAGCTGACATTCAGGGTAGGGATGCCGTAGATTTTCCCGTCCAGGCTTGCTCCGTCCAGACTTTCCTGAGAGATCGCTTCTTTAATATTCGGTCCGTATTCGTCGATTAGAGGCGTCAAATCCGTTAAGGCGCCATTCTGGGCAAGATTGAAGAAATCCTGTTTGTTCTGAGCGTCGACAAGATCATAATCCGAACCGGACGCCATGATCAAATTAAGCTTGTCGCTGGGCTTCTCTTGCGGCAGCATGTCGTTCTGAAGCTTGTAGTCCGTCTTCTCTTCCAGAAACGTATTTACGGGATACGTGTTATAATCGACCGCCATATAGACGCGAAGCAGCTTCAAGGTCGGCTTCTCCTCCTGCTTGCCGCCAGACGCATTCGACGTCGCGCCAGTCGCATTGCCGTTTTTTCCGCCGGAATTCGTGTTCGAATCATTGCCGTTCGAGCAGCCTGCCGCCATGACTGCCATCGCCAGCATAAGCACAAGTACCGCCGAAATCCAATTCCTTCTTTTCATGGTACAACCCCTCCGTTATTTTTATTATGAACAAACCCCGCACATTGTAGCAACGCCAGGGAATATCCCGCACCTGAGGCTTTGCTCTGCTCGCTTGCCGTTACCCTTTGACAGAGCCAATAAGAATGCCTTTGATAAAATATTTCTGCAACATCGGATACACCAGCAGAATCGGAATCGTAGACACAATAATGGTAGCGTTCCGGATGCCCTCCGGGGACAAATTCAGCAGTGAATCGATGTCGGCGTTGAGCAAATTCTCATCGGATGCCTGAATGATGATGTCGCGAAGATAGAGCTGAAGCGGCTTTAAAGCCGGATCGTTCAGGTACAGCATCGGATGGAACCAATCGCTCCAGAAGGCTACCGCATAGAACAAGCTGATGGTCGCGAATACGGGAGCCGAGATTGGGATAATGATCCGCAGCACGATTAGCAGATTGCTCGCCCCGTCAAGCTTCGCCGATTCCTCCAGGCTCTCGGGCAAGCTCTCGTAATAATTTTTCATGAGAAGCAGATTGAATACATTGATTAACGCCGGCAGGATGAGGGAGGATAGATTGTCCATTAGCCCCAAATTTTTGATGAGCAGATAATTCGGAATCATTCCTCCGTTGAACAGCATGGTGAAGATATAGAGCAGCAGCACGAACTTGATGCCTGGCAGATTTTTCTTCGACAGCGGATACGCGGATACCGCGGTCAGCACGACCGCTCCAAGCGTGCCTGCGACCGTCACGAACACGGAGATGAGGAACGCATTCTGAAACAGATGATCCTGCACAACGAACCTCACGTTCTCGAATGTCATATCGACCGGCAGCAGCCCGACCTTGCCGGATATGATTGCCCAATTGGGACTCAAGGATTTGGACAGCACATTCAGGAACGGGAACAAGCAGAGCATTCCCGAGACGATGAGCGCCAGATAGGCGATCGTGGTGTAGATCATTTCGGAGATGGGTTTTCTAATCCAATGATCCATTTGCTTTGCCTCCCGTCATTACCATATGCTTCTGCCTGAATATTTCTTGGCGAGATAATTCCCTCCGATGACTAGCGCGAAGCCAATCACGGATTCGAATAGACCAACCGCGGTGGAGAAGCTGAATTCCATGGAGGTCAATCCCATCCGATAAATATAAGTGCCGATGACATCGCCCGTCTCGTACACGGTCGGGTTGTACAAGAGCAGAATTTGCTCCGTGCCCGCTTCGAGCACATGCCCGATGCGAAGGATGAGCATCAGAATGATTGTCGAGGCGATGCCGGGCAGCGTAATCGTGAATACCTGCTGCACCTTGCTAGCGCCATCCAGCTTGGACGCCTCGTACAATTCGGGATCCAGCCCTGCGATGGCGGCGATGAAGATAATCGCGTTCCAGCCCGCTTCCTTCCAGCCCGCGGTCGCTACGATTACGCTTCGGAAGAAATCATTGTCCATGAAGAAATTAATCGGCTCTCCTCCGAAGAATACGACCATGCTGTTCAGAATACCGGTAGAGGGCGACATGATGTTGATGAACAGACCGGCGATAATGACCCAGGACAGAAAATGCGGCAGATAGATTATCGTCTGTATCGTTCGCTTGAACCACATCTTGCCTACTTCGTTCAGAAATACGGCGATCGCGATCGGAATAGGAAAGAGAATGACGATCTTATACAAGCTGATGAGCAGCGTGTTCCTCATGATGCGTCCGAATTCGGCGGTGGAGAACAGCCGGTCGAATTGGGCGAATCCGACCCATTCGCTGCCATTGATGCCTTGGAAAATATTAAAGTTCTGAAAAGCGATGACCAAGCCGTAAATGGGTGTGTACTTGAATATCCCCAAGAAGACAAGGCCCGGAATCAACAAGAGATACAAGTCATAATTGCGGCGAACCTGCGACAGCCATTGCATCCTGAGCTTCATAGCTTCCCTCCCGTCATGTTGTTCGTTGTTGGTAATGCTTATGATCCTATCTTACAAGCAAAGCAATCCGTTCCGTGAGGTACAATGTTCAGCGCGAATGGTTCATTCTTCAGGCATCCCGTTTCTGTTACCCAGAGCATCCCGCAGCTTGTACGCAAAAAAACATGCAAGCATCGGCAGCTCGGCTGCATGCTCGCATGTTCCAATTCATCTCTTATTCCTCTGCCCCCGTGACACCCGGCATTCGAATACTTACGGTTGTGCCCGCTCCAGGCTCGGATTCTATCTCCAAACTGCCCGCGCCTTCCGTGAACAGGCGTACTCGCTCCCATACATTGTACAAGCCGTAGCTGGATGGCGAGGATGAGGCATGCAGGGAGGCCATAATCGCATCGACCTGCGCCTTCTCCATGCCTGTTCCATCATCTGTCACCTGAATGACCAGCGTGCCTTCCTCTTCATACGCAACGACGCGAAGATGCCCGTAATGCTCCTCCTTGTTATGGATGCCGTGCATAATCGCGTTCTCGATGATCGGCTGAACGGTAAGCTTGGGCAGCTGCCGGCCGAAGAGCGATTCCGCAACCTCCACCGAATAATCGAAATTGTGAAACCGCTGCTTCTGAATTTCCAGGAACGCCCTCGTCAGATTCATCTCATCCTCCAGGGCGACAATATCATTGCCTTTGTTCAGGGTCAGCCGAAAATATTGCGCAAGCATGTTCAGCATCTTGCTAATATCATGCGCGCCCTTCGTCAGCGCCATCCAATTGATCGTATCGAGCGCGTTGTACAAGAAATGGGGATTTATCTGGGCTTGCAAGGCGCGCAGCCGTGCCTCCTTCTCGCGTTCCTTCGCGCGATAATTGTCGTCCATCAGCCGTTGGAAGGTCGCGAGCATATGAGAAACGCTCTTCTCGAGCTGAATGACGACGCCGCTGCGATGCGGAATGCCTTCTTCAATCATGGAAGCGCCGCGCTCCCTCAGTTGCTCGGTAATATGACGCACTCTGCCGATCGTCCCTCGCGTAACATGAGCGAAGACAAGAAAGGCGCTGACAATGAATAACAGGGCAAGCGAAAGGGTCAGCACAATGGAAAAGCCGAAATTGAAATCGGCGCTTCTGTGGTTGATCTGCCTGGCCGGAAGCAAGGACGCGATCTTCCATCCGCCCTCGCTCAGCGAATCATAGATGACGTAATAAGGCTCCGAATTCAGCTTGCGGCTGACAATGCCGGTTGCCCTCTCTTCCATGGAAGTATGTAATTCGGAAGCTTGAGGCAGAGTCAGGGCCGATTCCCGTTGCTCGTATGAAACGACATATTCAGCCTGATTAACGATATACATGCTGCGGCTGGACTCGTCTAGCTCGGCTTGCCGCAGAATGGACAAGAGATTGGCTTCCGGCACGTCCAGCACGAGAATGCCGATGATACGCGAGAATTCCTTCGGGTCTCTGATGATGCGGGCAGCCGAGATTACCCTCACCTCACCGTTTACTCCGCTGTAGCGCTCCTCATGCGAGGGCGCCCAGTAGATGGAGCCGTTCTGGCGGATAATCTCGTCATACCACGCCAACTGGGTCGCTTCCCTCAGACTGAAGAAATTCACATGCTCTCTGGCGTACATTTTATCAGGGTTGACGTAAAGCTTGATCTTCGCGATATCATTGCCTTGAAGATTGCGAATCATGCTCTCCAGCTTCTCCTCTTCCTCCACCTGATCATAATTAACGCCGCTCTTCGGATCGTTGGACAAGAGCTCGTACAGCTCCTTATTCAGAATCAAAGCATCCGAAATCTCCGCCACCTTCGAAAGTCGATAGTCCACGTTGATCTTCACCTGCTGAACCGATTTCAAGATCGATTGCGTCACCTGCTTCTCCACGATATGAGACGAGGTAACCATATAATAATAGAGCAAGCCCCCCGCCGGAAGAAGTACAATCAGCATGTACACGATCAGCATTCGGCGATAGGCAAGCCACAGCAGTTGATATTTGCGCCAAAAATGCATAGCTTACCCCCGCTTTCTTGACATTAGAGCGTTGCCAGAAAAGCTGCCGCCATATCCGCTATCCGCTTGTGGCCGGCTTCGTTCGGATGAAGGCGGTCGCTGGTGAAGGCGTCCAGGGTCAGCTTGTTGAAGCCGCTGAGCGCATAGAGATCGAGCACCGGCAAGGCGTAGGCCCTTCCGATAAAGCGGACGGCGTCGGCATAATCCCCGAGCAAGCTGCCCCAATCATTCCTCGTCGTAGAGTCGAACCCGTCTTTGTCCCGCTGCAGCGGTGTCCATAGGCTTAATCTGCTGCCGGGAAACCGTCCAAGCAAGCTTTCAATCAAGAACTGATAGGCGCCTACAAACGTGTTCTTGTCGAACTCCGAACCGATTCCCTTCCATTCTCCGACCGGGATATGGAGACGGTAGTCATTCGTTCCCGCGAACACGGTTATGCAATCGAAAGCCTCGTCGAGCTCCTCCGCGACCCGCACGGTGGCTCCCTCATCCCGGTCTGTGCCAAGAGCTAACGGGCAGCCGCTTCTTCCCTTATTATCAATTCTTGCAAAGCCCAAAGCCTCGCCGACAAGCGGCTGATAGCCGTTCGCCGCCGTAATGCTGTCGCCCAGTGTCGCCCAGCTTGCGCCTTGCCATCTCTGCTTCATTCCATCGCCCTCCTGTGAATGTCTCGATATTCGCTCGGATTAAGTCCGGCGTGCTTGCGGAATTGCTTCGTGAAGTAGCTGGGCTCGGAATACCCGATAGCCGTGCAAATATCCGCAAGCTTATCCTCCGAATTCGCGAGCAGCTCCTTCGCCTTCTCCATGCGAACTCTTGTCATATATTCGTTGATCGTCTCTCCGGTTTCCTGCTTGAACAGCATGCAGATATAAGTTTTGGCCAAGTAGACCTGCGAGGCGATATCCGCAATCGTCAAATTGCCAGGGAATTGTTCCTGAATAATGCGAATGATGGCTGTGATGACATCAGGCGCCTTCCTCTGCGCGCGCTTCTCGATAAAGCTGCAGACGCGGGTCAAATAATGCTGGAGATGCAGCTGCATCTCATCCAGCGTCTCCAGCTTCATGAGCCGCTGCCAGGCTTCCGATTCCCTTTCATTCCGATCATCGTCTAACGGTATGCCGAATTCGGACAGGAATTGGGAGGTGACGAGCATCACTTGCAGGCATACGCGCTGGCAATCGCCGTAACCGATTCCTTCGCTCTCTCGAAGCTCGCCGAACAATGCGTCCAATTGCAAGAAAACCGGATCGATTGCGCCCGTCTTCAGCATGGAGGCCAGCGCTTCGATTCTCTCCGTAATTCGCCGGTAATCCACATTCTTCTGATCGGCCAGCGCATCGAAGGTCAGCACCTGGTTCTTCCCCAGAAACAGCCTCCGCTCGATTGCCTCCGCCGCCATCTGATAGCTCTCGGCAAGCCTGCCCAACTCCTCAATCGTTCCGCCGACGCCTATCGTCAGACTGATCTTCATCATGCGGCTCAGAAATCCGTTCAGATGATCCATAAGATCGCTTACCAGCGGAAAGATCATCTCCTCGCCCTCCAGCTCGGGAAGCTTCAGGATAAGCACGTATTCGCCCCGCTGATGCTCGAAAATATAGCCCGAAACGCGAGCTTCCACGATTTCCTGGCAAATATTCTGAATGGAAAACGAGATGAGCTGCATATTCTGCTCCGAGATGTGCTCGAATACGGTTCGGAAGTTGTCGATTCGAATAATCAATGCGCAATACGCCGCGTTGTACGGCAAATTCAGCTCGAGAAACTCGGCGCGCTTCTCGGCCGTCGTCTGATCGATGCTTCCGTCCCGAATCAATTGAATGAGAAATTTCTCCCGCAGCAGCGGTATGCTTTCTTTCAGCTTGTCGTTCATGCGCTGCAGCATGTCCTTCCTGCTCGCTTCCTGCTTCGACAGCTTCATGATTTTCTCGATTACCATCGTCAGCTCTTCGAGGTTGACAGGCTTCAGAATATAATCGACTGCGTCCATCTTCATCGCCGACTTCAAATAGTCAATATCATCGTAGCCGCTAATGAACACAATTTTCGTATCGGGGAAATCAGCCTTGATCCGATGTACCATCTCTATGCCGTCCATGCCCGGCATCTTCACATCCGTAAGCACAATATGCGGCTTCAAACGGCCGGCAAGCTCGAGCCCTTTCTTCCCGTTCTCGGCTTCTCCCGCCACCTCAATGCCGTAATCGGCCCAATTCATGCACAGCTTCAGACCGTTCCGGGTTGAGAATTCGTCATCGACAATCAATAGTTTGTACATGGCCTCCTCCAACTTTCCGGCTTGCATTCATTATAATCCAAGCGAGCTAGGACAGGCTTATGGAAAATTGGTTCATTCTTCAATAATACGTCTGCTGCTTGCTTGCGCTCAAAGTATGATTTGCGAAAGCGAACGGAACACTAAGCTAACCAGCAATATGCCAGCTCGCAGCCGCAACGAAAACCCCGACATCGGCACTGAAATGCCAGATGACGGGGTTTTATCAAACCAAACGCGCATGCCATGTTAAATAAACAAATTGACCTTCGCCTCGTTCGCGTCACCGAGATAAGCGGCCACGCCGGCGTATTCGATATCGTCCAGCAGCTCCTCCTGCTTGAGGCCGAGCAAATCCATCGTCATGGTGCAAGCAACCAGCTTCACCCCTTGCTCTTGAGCCAGTTCAATAAGCTGCGGCAGGGACAGCGCGTTATGCTTCTTCATGACATGCTTGATCATCTTCGGCCCCATGCCCGCCATATGCATCTTGGACAGGCCCAGCTTCTTCGCGCCGCGAGGCATCATCCATCCGAACATTCGCTCGAGCATGCCCTTGTCCGTCTTCACGAGCTCATCCTTGCGGAGCGCGTTCAGCCCCCAGAAGGTGAAAAATATCGTGACGTCATGATCGTAAGCCGCTGCTCCGTTCGCAATGATGAACGCCGCGATCGCTTTATCCAAGTCTCCGCTAAACAAGACGATCGTTGTTTTGTCTTTCTCCATTATCATTCTCTCCCAACATATAATTTATCATATAAAATTCCGAGTCCCTATATACCCATATGGGTATTATTTCAGGCATGCGGAATTCAGGGCAACAAGGATGACATCCGTTGCTGCTCGAACAAATAAAGTTTAACGGACGCTCCGCCCCTGATCCCGCTGAATTACGATTGCATCTCTGCCCGCGTCTGCCGCGCCCGCCGCTTCCGCCTGCAGCCGCTTCTTTAGCGGCTTTTCACCAGCAAATCGACGGCTTCCTGAACAAGCCTGCTTGTATCGCCGCCTCGCTCCTGCTCTTCCATGATGCATTGCTCCAAATTCGTCGCGACGATATAAGCCATCGCCTTGTCCGCGGCGCTCCGTACGGCGGAAAGCTGCGTGATAACATCCTTGCAATCCTTCCTTTCTTCCATCATCCGCATGACGCCCCGGATTTGACCTTCCATTCGCTTCAATCTTCTCATCGTATTGTCATCATAAGTGTGCATGCGTTATCCCCCTCCTGCTTTACCCGGCCAAGGCCGAAGCAAGCAGCGATTCTCGATCTCGATACCCCTAGAGGTACTTCTATGAGGTACTATATCTTGTTTGGGGCAGAATTTCAACGCCAGACCGCGACCAACAGACCCTAATGCTTGCGAACATAGAACGTGTACACGCCCGCATTCTCCTCGTGATGAAGCATCTCATGCTTGGTTCCCTTCACCCAAGCTTGAAAGTCGTTCAATGACCCCATATCCGTAGACACGACTTCCATCACTTCTCCAACTGCTATCGTCTCGAGTGCTTTCTTCGCCTTCACAATCGGCATCGGACATGCCATTCCCTTTGTATCCACCACAATAGTTGCTTTCATTATTCAGTCTCCTCCTTAATGGCGCATCGGTTTGGTCCTGTTTCCATCTCACGCAGTTCCTCTTCTTCCGGCTGCAGTTTGCCCAGATTCGTCTGGCGAATGTCTTGATAGGCGTTCGGATGCTTCGGCAAATTCTCGGTAACCGCGCGTCTGAAGTCTCCTTCGCTCTCGATTTGCAAGCCTTCGTTTGTTTGGAACAGCCTGCCGAGCGGCGCCGAAACGCTGCCGTTCTCATTTAATTCGCGAATGCTTCCGAAATGCGCAGGAAGCACGACAAGTTCCTCTGGCAAAGCTTTGTAACGGGAGTACAACGTCTCGCGAAGATCACCCGCCCAATCCTCGGCGCTGCCCGCCAGATCAGGACGCCCAATCGACTTCACGAACAGAATATCGCCTGTAAGCAAGTAACGTTCATCGATAATAAAGGACGTGCTGCCGATTGTATGCCCCGGGGAGTATACGGCATCAATCCTGATGTTTATGCCGCCGACAGTTATCGTTGTTCCATTCTCTAACGGCGCATAGGCAAAGGTCGCCTCTTCTGCATCCTTGGGCGGAAGCCAATAGGAGGCTCCCGTATGCTCAGCCAGCATCCTGCCGCCGGAGATATGATCCGCATGAAGATGCGTATCCATCGCATGCTTGATAACAGCTCTCTTCTCCTCTGCAAATTGCTCATAGACATGCGTCATTCTCATCGAATCAATGACAGCGGCTTCGCCGCCTGAGATGACCATGTAGGAGAGACATCCTTTGCCAAGCCGAACAAACTGGTACAGTTCTCCGCCGTCTCTCAGCTCGGCTATCTTCACCGGCTCAAGATGCTCGCTCCATGCCTTCATGCCGCCTTCGAGATAATAGACGTCAGCAATTCCTGCTTCGACCAGCGCATCAGCTACGAACCGCGAAGATCCTTCCTTGGCGCATACTACCAACACCTTCTCTCCCCGCGGCAGCAGCTCGATCGCCGCATCGACGCTGTCCAAAAGATCGAAATAAGGAATATTCGCCGCTGTAACGCCTACGCCTTCGATCTTCCAATTATTGAAAAGCTCTTCATTGCGAACATCAAGAATGAACAGCTTCTCTCTGCGAATAACGGCTTGCGCTGCCTCTGCCGCCTTCATTGCCTTTGCTTCTGTCGTAGTTGTCATTGTTATTCTCCTCTCACAGGTCCATGCCACTCGGACATTCCTGGCAATATATTAACCGTCTTATCGAAACCCTTCTCCGCGAGCTGACGACACGCCAGATCGCTTCGAGTTCCTGTTCGGCAGATGACATAAATTTGATCTTCTTTGCTCAGTTCGTTCCATCTTGCTTCGAGCTCGCCGAGCGGAATCGAGACAGCGCCTGGAATATGGCCAAAAGCATATTCCGCCGGTTCGCGCACATCAAGCACGAATAGCTTTTCTCCGCCATCGATCATACGTTCCAGCTCTTCATTGCTGAGCTTGTATTCATGCTTCGGCGGCTCCTTCGCCTCGCTCGCGGTTGCTTTTCGAACATAATGCCTAAGCAGGTCTCCTTCTGTTAGCGTGCCTATATAATGATGACCCGCGCTCTTGCTCCATGCTTGCAGATCGGCTAGCGAACCTTTGTCCGTTGCCTGAATTTCGAGCACTTCTCCATCTTGCATTCCAGTGATTGTCTTCTTCGTCTTTACGATGGGCATCGGACATGCAAGACCTTTGCAATCCAGGATTTGATTCGCTTGAAATGATTTTGTCTGCGACATAATTGCTTTCCCTCCAAAAGAATAATTTTCATAGCGGATAGTTAAATCGATTAAGCAAAATACCCTATAGGGTATTAAAAAGACCAAAAAAATATTCAGCACACCGCTTCAACAATACCCTACTGGGTATTAAAATCATAATCCGAAATGCTGCATTTGTCAACGACAAAAAAATCGATCAAGAAACAGGACCGCTAATAATGCGGTCCTGCGGTAGATTCGAATTTATTACGGGCATTGGCCCTATTTCCTTCAATCGTTTCCACCATTCGAGTTATTTCCCGGAAAATAATTGAATGTACTATATTGCGACAACCCTCGTGCAAATGCCAATACAGTCTTCGTTCATTGTGACAGCCACCAATAAACCGGCAGCATCAGCAGCGACGTGATCAGTCCTGCCGACGCCATCGCGAACCCGCTGACGCTGCCCTGCAGCTCGGACATCGACATGAGACGAGCCGTACCGATGCCATGCGAGCCGGTGCCAACCGCAGCTCCGAGAGGCACATCCTCCTTCACTCCGCATAGTCTTAGCAAAGCTGGCCCTGCCAGGCTTCCGAGCAGTCCGGTTAAGACGGACAGCGCCGCCGCCAGCTCCGGTATGCCGCCAAGCCTGGACGCAATCGCCATCGAGAACGGTGCAGAAGAGGATTTGCTAAGCGCGGAGAAGAGCAATTGAGAAGAAGCTCCTGATGCAGCCAAGAAACAAGCGGTCGAGACGGCAGAGACGATGGAACCGATCGTAATACCCGCGAGCACAGCAGTCAGCTTGCTTCTTATCAGCGGCGCATGCTTGTACAGCGGCACGGCAAGCGCCACGGTCGCCGGACCGAGCGCCCAACTGATCCAGTCTCCTCCCGACTTGTACCAAGCAAGAGGAATGTCCCCAACTTGAAGCACAACCATAATAATACCCGATGTAAGAATAAGCGGATGAATCCAGCCCCAGCCCCGTCTTCGCTTGAAATAGACAGCCAAGCAATACAGAAGCAGCGTCAGTGCAACGCCGAATGCGGGGTTATGCAGGAAAGACTCGATTTTGCTCGTCATCCTTGCTCGCCTCCTTCCCCCGGCCCCAATGACGTACGATGAAGCCCGTAACAAGCATCGTCAAAAGCGTGCTTCCGATAATGCTGCAAGCAAGCGACAGCCAGTAGGCCCGCAGCAGCTCTCCGAACACCATCGTTCCCACGATAGCCGGCGCGAAGAATAAACTCATATGGCGCAGAACTAATCGCGAGCCGATATCCACCCACTCCAGCTTGATGATCTTGCAGTAGAGGGCCAACGCGAGCAGCGCCATGCCAATCACATTGGCGGGCAGCGGCACATGAAGGAGCCTCTCCATCAAAACGCCGGCCAGGTAAAATAGTGTGAATAGGATAAAACCTCTAATCATGACGATCCTCCGTATCCTGCGCAAAGCAAGTCATCTTTTCTTATGATACAGTATTTTTAAATTTTATACTTAAACCTATATTCACAATCGAACTTTGCGTTATTCCAGCTCCTGAACATGCTTATCGCCGAGAGCCTTTCCATTGAAATTTCGATGGAGGATCACCGAAATGCGCCTTGAATTGTTTGCTGAACAAATACAAATTCGCATAGCCGAGCGCCTCGGCAACCTGAGACACATTCATTGTCGTTTCCGTCAATAGACGCATGGCGCGGTCTAGCCGCACAGTTGTTGTAAATTGCTTCATAGAAGTGCCCGTATATCTCTTGAACAAAACGCTAAGATATTCCTTCGACAAACCAATCTGGGCCGCAATTCCTTCATTCGGCACGCGTCTGCCCCCGTTTTCCCGCAGGATGCATTTCACCCTTCCGATCAACACCCGATGCCTGCTGTCCGTCGAATTGCCCTGCGCGGTTTCCCTTAGCAGCATGAACCAGAGCATTCTAAACAGTGCATCGATCTCCTCTTCCCTCCAAGGAGAGCTCTCTTCATTGCTAATTTCCAACAATAGCTCCAGCAGCAGTTCGAAGCGATGCCTCGCCTCCACTTGAATATGCCTGGGCGGCATATTTGCTTCAACGTCCTGATCGCCTTCAATCGAAAAATGAATGAAGATCACCGTCAGTCTGTTATCCGGATTCTGATCAGCGGCAGGCTGATCGCCCGGCCTAAGCAGAAAACAGCTTCCCCGGCTCAGATGATAGCGTGAATTCCCTAGCGTCAGGCATCCCTCTCCCTCCATGACATACCAAAGATCATAGTCTTCTAACGGTGGAGGTCTCCATTGCCATCCCTTTTCACAATAAGCCTTGCCCCTGTTGGATGATTCTCGAAACATTGTCGTCCCCCCCTTGATTAAATGTAAATTGAGTACGATGTTTATTGGACATAATTGCCTCATCGTTGTATGCTTGATTTATACTCAACCTTTAACAGAACTAATCCCCCTTCTATTCTGCGCATTGATTGAAACGCTTAACCCCACATCATCCTCCCTTACTTTTTTCACATAGCAGATTCAATCTTTGCCGTTGACGAAATTTAATTTTGTTATCAATTGAGGTGACTTATGGAGAACCAATCCATGCTGATGTACTATGAATCCTCCTACCAATTGCATCCTGATGCCATCCTCGTTCTCGATTTGGATGAACGGATTGCTTACGTCAATGCAAGCGCTTCACGAATTATGCAGCTTATACAGGATCAACTGATAGGGAAGAGTATAGCAAACTTCGTCAATCCGTATTCCTTCCAGATTTTTGATAGACACTTCCAGATGGCGCGCAGCGGAAAGACCAGCAAATTCCACTGGAAGCTGGATGTCGCGTTAGACGACATGGACTTTGAACCGCGGAATTTCGAGGTTACCTTGGTGCCGGGCATGATGAATAATAACATCTCGAGCATTACCTGCTTCCTGTCGATTGATGCGACAAGCGCCGGTCCCGCAACGTTCAAATCTGCTGAATCGGATGAAATCTCCTATTCGTTCATCGAGAATTGCAGCGATCCCATCCTTCTGCTTTCGCTCGACGCCAGCATTGTGCTTGTCAACCGGGCATTCTCTAATTTACTAGGCTGGAGCAGCAAGAAGCTTCTTCATCTACATATCCTGCAATGCACCACAATTCCTTCCTATCTCAGCAGGCAGGTCGAGGAATACGTGCATAATATCGTGAATCGATACAATGAGGGCAAGCTCTCCCCCTCGCAATCCTTCGGCACCTTCAATCATATCGAGACCATTCGAGTTATCGATCAAGGCATCGAATATCATATTCTCTTATCCATTACACCAATTTATCGCAATGGCCAGATTTGCAATTGGGCGATTCATTTGAAGTACGTCACCGATCCAAAAACGATTGGAAGACAGCATCATTTGAACAAAATCGAGCGTTCGGTCCACCAGGAAATGAACAAATTGGTACACTTGAATACAGTCAGCCAATTGGCCGCGAGCATTTCGCATGAGGTTCGCAATCCGCTAACCGTCACGAGGGGCTTTATTCAACTGATGCGCGAACCGGATATCGACTTCGGCAGGCGAAGCGAATTCATTAAGCTGTGTCTGTCCGAGCTGGATCGCGCGGAAAGCATCATAACAGACTATCTCACCTTTGCGAAGCCGGTCATTGATGAAGCGGAATGTTTGGAAGTCGGGAAGGAGTTGGATTATATCGCCAAGGTCATGCAGCCTTATTGCACCTTGCATGATGTAGAATACCACAACATCCTTCCTGCGGAAATTATGAAGTTTTATGGGAATCTCAAAAAATTTCATCAAGCTCTGATTAATCTTATCAAGAATGGCATCGAAGCGATGAAGGATGGAGGAGTTATGCGCATTGAAGCTGCTCTTGAGAATGAGGAGAGTATTCTCATTCGAATTAGCGATACAGGCGAGGGTATGGATACCGCAGCGCTCGAGAGCCTTGGCAAGCCTTTTTTTACGACCAAGGACGCGGGCACGGGACTTGGCACGATGGTTTCCTTCGGCATAATCCACGCCATGAAAGGCTCCATAGAGGTTGACAGCGAGCCTGGAACGGGAACCTCCTTCTCGATCAGGCTGCCGGCGTGGAGAGAGACTTGATTCAAGCTGCGAGAATCGCTTACCTTTACTCCTCTCTTTCACTATTTGTATAATAGCAGGTAGAACAACACAATCGGAAGGAATGACATGATGGGCAAATCCAAATATTATGTCGTATGGGTTGGCAAGAAGACCGGCGTATTCCCGACCTGGGCGGAATGCCAGGCTCAAGTAAACGGCGAGAAGGACGCGAAATTCAAATCCTACGAGACGAAGGCTCTCGCGGAGGCCGCGTTCAAGGACGGGTGGCGCAAGCATTGGGGCGCGGGGAAATCGAATTCGGCAAGCAGCGGAGCCGGCGCAAGCTCCAACAGCGGCAAAGCGCGGAAAAGTCCGGGAACGGGCAAAGCCTCCTCTCCAAAGCAGACCATACTCGCCTTGGACGAGTCCTCCATCGACTACGACAGCATTTCGGTTGATGTCGGGACCAGGGGCAATCCGGGACCCGTGGAATACAAGGGCGTGGACACGCAGACCGGCGATATTCTCTTCTATGTCGGGCCGATTCCGAACGGGACGAATAATCTTGGCGAATTCATCGCCGTTGTGCATGCGCTCGATTATTTGAAGAAGCAGGGCAGCACCAAGACCATATACAGCGATTCAAAAACCGCGCTTGCCTGGTTGCGCAACAAGAAGGTCGCGTCCTCCCTGAAGCGAGACGCTTCAACTGCCCGTATCTGGGAATTGACGGACAACGCTTTGAAATGGCTGCAGACGAATTCGTACAAGAACAAAGTGCTGAAATGGAACACCGAGGAATGGGGCGAGATACGAGCGGATTTTGGGCGCAAATAGCTTACTTGAGAAGCTGTTTCTGCTGAAAGATCCGCAAAGCGTCCTCATCGAGCAGACGGAGAATCTGCAATCGGCGCCAATTCGGTTCACCAACGTGTATGAAATCGTAAAAAGACATGTCCGTCCTGAAGACAGCCTTTGAGACGCTGACTCCGGGACGGCGGAGAGCCTGACGGAAAGGAATTAAATGATTAGCGTTGCTTGTTACAAAGAACGCTGCACGTTGAACAGTCTTGCATAGCCTCCGTCCTGTTTCATCAGCTCCTCATGCGTGCCCTTCTCCGTAATTTCCCCATTCTCGATGAGCACGATCTGATCCGCATGCGTAATCGTGGACAAGCGATGCGCCACAATAAGCGTCGTCCGATTCTTCGCAAGCCGCTCCAGCGATTCTTGAATGGATTGCTCCGACTCCAGATCGAGCGCCGAGGTCGCTTCGTCCAGAATGAGAATAGCCGGATCCTTCAGGAACACGCGGGCGATCGCGATCCGCTGCTTCTGTCCTCCGGACAGCTTGACGCCTCTCTCCCCGATCTCCGTATCATAGCCCTTCGGCAATCCCATAATGAATTCATGCGCGCTTGCCGCCTTGGCCGCCTCCATCATTCCTTCCTCCGTCGCCTCCGGATTACCGAACAGAATATTTTCACGCACGCTTCCGCTAAACAGGATATTATCCTGCATCACCATCCCGATCTGACTGCGCAGGCTCTTGATCGTCATATCCGTGAGCGCATAATGATCAAGCAGAATGCTGCCCTTCTGAATATCGTAAAATCTCGGAATCAAGCTGATCAGCGAGGACTTTCCGCCGCCGCTCATCCCGACAAAGGCAATCGTCTCTCCCGCCTTGATATGCAAATCCAGATCGCGCAGCACCCATTCGGAGGAGTCATCGTAGCGAAAGGACACATTCCGGAACGTGATCTCGCCTCGCACATGCTCAACCGCTTTAGCTTCCGGTCCGTCTACAATATCGTAAGGCTCGTTCATCAATTCAAGCACTCTCTCCAGAGAAGCGCTCGCTTGCGTCAATTGGGTGGAGGAGGTGACCAAGCGGCGCAGCGGACTGTACAGACGGTCAAGATACGCGAAGAAGGCGACGAATGCCCCCAGCGTCAGATGGTTTTGAATGACCTGATACCCGCCATAGAACAGCACCAGCAAAGGCGCGATCTCCGTGAGCGTGTTCACAATCATATTCGTCAGCGCATTCCATCTCGTGAGCGCAAGCGCGCGATCAAGAAAGCTGCCGTTCTTCTCCCCGAATTGAACGCGTTCCTTCTCCTCGAGCGTGAAGCTCTTGATAACTGCCATTCCGTTTACACGTTCGAACAGATAGCTCTGCATGTTGGCAAGCGCCTGACTTCTGGCCTTTGTATACTCGCGCAGCCGCTTGTACAGCGTCTTCACCGCAACGCCGTAGAAGGGAAAGACAACAATGGCGACGAGCGTCAGCTTCACATCCATCGTGAACATGAACGCCATCGCGATCGTCAGCGTGAACATGTCAAGCCAGATGTTCATCATGCCCGTCTCGACGATGCTCTTCGTCTGCTCGGCGTCATTAATCATGCGGGAGATGGTCTCGCCGGTCTTGCGGTTCTGATAGTACCGCAAGGACAGCTTCTGGATATGGGCGTACAGCTTGTTCCGCAGATCGAACAGGATCCGGCTCGTAATGAGCTGGGCGAAATATTGCCTGAGATATTCAACGGGCGCCCGCAGGATAACGAACAAGCCGAAGGCGCCGATCATCACATAGATCAGCTTCTGCACCTTGTCGTCCACGGACATGACGCTGTTGTTCAGAATGTCGTCAATGACGTACTTCATGAACAACGGCATCGTAAGCGGTATCGCGAATTTTACCATGCCGATGACGAGCGTGAGAAGCACAAGCTTCCAATAAGGCTTTACAAATACAAAATAAGATTTAAACAGCGACATCGAATTCTCCTTTGACTGACTCTCAAGAAATAAGGAATCCAAACAGCGATCTTCTCATTATACTTGATTTTCATAGTAAAAAGTCAAAGGACTTATGGCATTTAATTCTCTCCGACCATGGAATTCTAATGAAGACTCATATCGTTAAACGCCTGAATCTCAGGCCTACGTGAATCTAACGAAGATTAGTATCGTTAAATCATCAAAACGAGCATGATTGCTGCCCGAAACCATGAAATAAGACGATAAATCTTCGTTAGATTTGTTTAGGATGCTTTTTTATCCTCTTAACGTTATCAAGTTTCGTTAGCGCCTGCCTGTTTCCACACCGGTCGCTTCATCGATTTCCACGCCTGTTTCCGTCAAAGCCGATTTTCGAGGTCTATTTCAAGCTTATTTGCCTTGAATCACAAACCGCGCATAATGGACGCGATTCGCTTGCAGCGTATATTCCGTATGCACCCTGGCTCTCCAGCTATCGTCTCCGCCAACGCCCATCTGTTGACCGATCAACCGCACGACCGTCTTCGAGCTTTCAGGCAGCTTATACACATGATCATTCGCTTCCAGCTCTGCCGGGGTATACGGTAGAGCATTCAATTCGAACGGCAGCCTGCCGCTTATCGCAAGTCCTGCTCCCTTCGCATCCTTGATGTCCGCGAACCGAACTCCGATCTTGTTGCCGCATTCCTGCGGCCGGAGATATGGCACGAATTGCTCCGCCACCTTGCCGCTGTGAAGCGCGAGCTTGCCGCTGCTCTGGCGGTCCCAATATGTCTCATGCGGTCCCTTGCCGTACCAAGACAAATCCTCAAACCTTCCATCCATCTCGAACATTACGCCAACCTCCGGAATCTCGGGAAGCCCCGCTCCAGGCATCAGGGAAAGTTCGAGCTCGATGCTGCCGTCTCCTCGAATCAAGTAGTTCATCGAGCATTGCGACTCCGTCGTCGTCGGCAACGAATAGGTCGTTTCGACAACGACCTGCTTCCCTTGCTGCTCATAGGTCATGGCAAGCAAGGTCCGCTCAGTTCCCGCGTCACGCCACGTTGCGCAGCGCTCCGGATGTCCGTTGCCGCGATCGTTGTCCGTATAAGGCCGCCAGAAGTTCGGGCGTACAGGAGACAGCAGCAGCTCTTGTCCGTTCACAACATAAGAGCTTAGCTCGCCGTTCCTCGTGCTGAAGGCGACAGAGAAGCCTGCACCCTCGACCTTCAATCGATCCAAGGAATTCGTCACAGTCAGAGCAGCTCCTCCTTGTAGCTTCTCGCTCGCCTGCGCTGGAGCAAGCTCTCCTTCTTTAAGAAGCGCGGAGGCCCCAACGATGAACTGCTCGAACGCGACCTCGTGACCCGCCGGCACCATGCCCGCCGATTGCTTGGTCACGAAGCGCAGCGTCAGAACATATTCCTCTCCTGGAGCCGCCTTGGACACCCCCTTGAACGGTACCTTCACATGAACGGAAGACAGGGGAGCCGCCTCGATATCCAGGCTTCCTTGCTCAATCGGCAATCCATTCCGCGCCAGCTCCCACTCCAGCGAATAAGCGCTCAGATCAGCGAACAGATTCTTGTTCGTAATCTTGACTATTTTCGCCGACCAGTCTTCCACTCTCACATCGATGGCTTCGTAGCATTTCTTCGTCTCGATCAACTTCGGAGTGATAGAGCGGTCCGCGAAGATGAGTCCGTTGCCGCAGAAGTTGCCGTCATGCGGCTCTTCTCCGAAATCTCCGCCATAGGCCAAGCGGCTCTCTCCTTCCGGCGTCTTCGTCATGATCGCCTGATCCACCCAATCCCAGATGAAGCCGCCCTGCAGCACCGGGTACTTGTCGAACAGCTCGGTGTATTTGTGCAGCCCGCCGCAGGAATTGCCCATCGCATGACTGTATTCGCATAGAATGTAAGGCTTCCTCGGCTCATGGTTCGCGTATTCTTCAACCAGATGCGGCTTCACATACATCGTGCTCTCGATATCCGAAGCCGCCTCGCTCGCGCGGAAATGGAATATCCCCTCGTAATGCACCAGTCTGGAAGGATCCTGCTCCTTCAAATAATCATGCATCGCGAGGAAGTTGTCGCCGCCGAAGGACTCGTTGCCAAGCGACCAGATCAGGATGCTCGGATGATTCTTGTCCCGCTGGAACATCGAGTTGCAGCGATCCAGCACATTCGCCTTCCATTCCGGTCTGCTGCCCGGCACCGTGTTCTCCAGCTCCTTCTGGGCGTAACGCCAGGAGCCATGTGTCTCGAGATTCGTTTCGTCGATCACATACAGGCCATGCTCGTCGCAGAGCTCGTACCATACGGGTTGATTCGGATAATGGGAGGTGCGGACCGCATTAATGTTATGCGTCTTCATCAGCAAGATATCCCGCTCCATATCCTCGATTCCGAGCGCTCGGCCGGTATGACAGGAGAATTCATGGCGGTTCACGCCGCGGAAAAGAATTCGCTTGCCGTTGATCTGCATGAGGCCGTCCTTCAGCTCGAACTTGCGGAAGCCGACCTTGCTGCTCGCCGCTTCGAGAACGGCTCCACTCTCATCGAGGAGCGTCAAGACGAGCGTGTACAGATTCGGAATCTCCGCGCTCCACTTCAGCGGATTGACCGTATGGGCGGATAAGCGAACCTGCCTCGTCTGTTGGGAAGCCAAGCTTGTTTCCAGCCGTTCGGGCTTCGTCCACACCGCCTCTCCTTGCGCGTCATACAGCATCGTCTGCAGAACGATTCGTCTGGAATCTTTCTCGCTGTAATTGGACAGCTTAACATCCACGCTCAGTTCCGCGTCCCTATACTCCGCATCCAGCTCCGTGTTCACGAAAAAGTCACAGAGATGCGTCAGCGGCTTCGCATACAGATACACCTCGCGGAAGATGCCGCTCATGCGCCAGAAATCCTGATCCTCCAGCCAACTGGCGTCGCACCAGCGATACACCTCAACCGCCAATCGGTTCTCTCCACTGCATAAGTAAGGCGTAAGATCGAATTCCGCCGGCGTGAACGTATCCTCGCTGTAGCCGACCAGCTCGCCGTTCAGCCAAACATAGAAGGCGGACTCTACCCCCTGGAAGCTAATGAACACCGGCTCGCCGTCCCAGCTCTGCGGCACCTCGAAGGAAGTCAGATAGGAGCCGACCGGATTGTAATTGACCGGCGCGAACGGCGCTTCGAGCGGCTCGCGAACAACCCATGGATATTTCACATTCGTGTATTGCGGATAATCATAGCCTTGCAGCTGCCAATGACTCGGCACCTCTATCGTATCCCATCCACTCGAATCGTAATCGTTTTCGTAGAAATTCACTATTCGACTTGCCGGATTCTCGGCGAAAGCAAACTTCCACTTGCCATTCAGAGACAGCTTGCGTCTGGACTGTCTCTCGCCTCGCAGCGCTTCCTCCGCGCTGTCATAGGACAGGAAGGACGCGCGCGCATCCATGCGGTTAAGCTCGAAAATCTCCGGATTATTATTCCATTCAGGATAACCGTTAACAGGCGGCGTATAGACCAATTTCTTCTTCATCGCTCAAACCTCTTTTCCTCATGAATTGAAAGCATTACAATATTCATATTATAATGCCGCGCCGCATGAATAACGATAAAGGAAATTCTTGAATTCTATCAAAATTTGAATATACGATTGGTCTTTAACGAATATAACGTTATCTTCTCAAAATTATCTATTCCTGAAATCTAATGAAGATTCACAACGCTATTTCATCCGAAAATGTCATTCATTAACTTCAGCCGGTACCGCTTTTGAAGCGGCAGCGCTGGCAATCAACGTTAGAGCGCCTGGAGGGGCGACTTCCAAGGCGGCAGCGCTGGTAATCAGCATTGCAGGCCAGTCCACCGTTAGTCGACAGGCTATAGATCTTCGTTAGATTAATAAGTGCAGCATTAAACAGCTACAAAATAAAGCTTCCTTAGATTCCAGGGAAAGGAGACTGTCTCGTATGCATGAACTTCATTATATGACGCCGACCGCATCAGAGCTTCAGCTTCCCATCTATCTGACGGGAATCGGACATTGGAGCAGCCAGGAGAGGACCTATCGGGCGGAGGGCTTTCACGAGCATCAATTATCGTTCGCGCTGAGGGGCGAGGGCATTCTGGAGGTCGACGGCGCCGAGAGACGCGTCCGGGGAGGCGACTTCTTCTATCTGCCGCCGCATATCGAGCATACCTACTATGCGGTCAAAGAACCATGGGAGGTCTTATGGCTGACATTCGAGGGACATTACGCGGAGACGCTGCTGCGGCTCAGCGGCTTGCCGAAGGCGGGCGTCTATCAGGCGGAGCAAAACGAGGCTTTGCTGCTGTCTGTCCGCACCTTGTTCGACCTCGGCAGACAGAGAAAGGCCGGTCACGGAACCCAGTGCTCCAAGCTGTTGTACGGCATGCTGCTCGATCTGCGGCAGCAGCTCGCGGAAGACGGCACCGGTACTTCCTCTCTGCAGCTCAGCGAGAGACTTCAGCCCGTGCTGAGCTATATCGAGGAGCATTACAAGAACAACCTGAAGCTGAGCGAGCTGGCGAGGCTTATTCATGTGACGCCTCAGCATCTCTGCCTGCTCTTCAAGCGCAGCTTCCAGCTTAGACCCATTGCCTACGTGAACAGAATCCGAATCAACAAGAGCAAGGAGCTCATCCTGAAGCATCCGGATATGAAGATTAACGAAATCGCGAGAGAGATCGGCTTTGACAATTCCAGCTATTTCAACGCTGTATTCAAAGCGCAGACCGGCACTAGCCCGAATGCGTTCAAGAAATCCTTCTAGGGCGTGTATGCACGCTCAAAAGACGGTAAAAAAGGAAAAGGTGTCGTCAATAACCAAAGCCGCCGCGCCAAGCACAACGGCATTGTTCAGCTCGGAGGATACGACCGGCGTCTCCCTGCCGCTTCGTCCGAGTACATAGGAGCGAATGCGATTTTGCGCGGAATCGATCAAGATGGGAGAAGACATGCCTAGTCTTCCTCCGACAATGATAATTTCGGGATCAAGAAACTCGATCATGTTCGCGGCGCCGATACCGAGATTTTCGCCGACATCCTGCATAACTTCCTTGATCGCATCCGATCCTTGATTCAAGGCAAGCATGATATTCTCGAACGTCAGCTCGTCGAGCACATTCTTCTGCAAGTTTAGCTGTTTGTCGGAGTCCTGGTCGTCATTGCCTAGTTTTCGTTTGACCTCCCTGACAATCCTGGGAATGGAGACCACCGTTTCCAAGCAGCCGTATTTGCCGCACGCGCAGAGTTCCCCATGCAGATCGACCGTCGTATGGCCGATATCTCCCGCCTCTCCGTTCACGCCCCGATAGAGATTTCCATTAATAATAATGCCGCTCCCTATCCCGACGTCGGCCATGATATAGACGAAATTGTTGTAGCCCACGCCTTTCCCGAACCATTTCTCGGCTATCGCCGCCACATTCGCCATGCGATCTATAATAACGGGCAGATCGTAGCTCTCTTGCAGCATAGCCCTAAGCGGAATATTGTTCCGATTGTAGAAGTTCGGCGGGGAAATAAGCCCGTCTTTCGTCTCGTTAACCGGACCCGGCACGCCCACGCCTATGCCAAGCAGGAGAGCGGGGTCTATCCCGCTCTCCTGAATAACATCCGCTATCATGCGCTTAACGGAATTTATAATATAATCGAAGTCTTCCGTATTGGAAACAGTCTTCATCTTCAATGAGATGATATTCCCGTTCAAATCCGTCAGAGCAACCTGTATAGAGGGCCGACCCAGGTGAATGCCGACGGAATAGAAAGTCGTTGCGTTGAACCGGAGCAAAACCGGCCTTCTTCCCCGCGCAGAATGCACGGAGCCGCATTCCTGAATGAGATTTTCCTTGATTAACGCATCCGTAATTCGGGTCACAGTCGGTCTTGTTATGCCTGTCAGCTCGGAAATATCGACTCTGGAGATTGGACCTTGCTCCCGAATGATTTTGATAATTCGCTTATGATTGATTTCTTGTATAAGTGAAAATATATTCATCCGGTATCTCCCTTTATTTCGTTTGGGCTGCTGTCATTTCCTCATACCAGGCTTTCACGTCATTCGCCATTTGAAGCGTAAGCTCGGGGTTCCGCTCGGCCAGATTCACTTTCTCGCCGGGGTCGAGCTCTATGTCCGACAGATGGACGGAGGCTTTGGCGGTTCGATCGAAATCGAGCTTCCCGTTCAGCACAAGCTTCCATTTCCCTTGACGGACGGCCAATTGACCATCGTATTCCCAGTATACCTTATCATGGGGACTGTCCGCATCAACGGCAGCCATGGCGGCGACGCTTCTTCCGTCAACCTCGCTCTCATGTGCGAGAGGAGCCCCCGCCCACTCCATGAAGGTCGGCACGATATCCATCATAACCCCGATTTTATCGCTCACTTGACCGCCCGCGATATGATTCGGATACGACATAATGGCAGGTTCCCGAATGCCTCCCTCGAACAAGCTCGCTTTATGGCCGGTCAATTTGCCTGCGCTTCCACCATAATACAAATCCTCTTTGCCGTCCAGCCAATTTCTCGCTTCGGTCGAGGGGCCGTTGTCGCTGGAGAAGAAAATGACCGTGTCCTCATATTTCCCCGATGCTTTCAGCGTTTCAATAATGCTGCCGACTCCGTCGTCGACCGCCGCAATCATGGCTGCCATGATGCGGCGATCAGGCGGCAGATCCGGAAAGCGGTCCAGATATTCCTTCGGCGCATGCATCGGGAAGTGCGGCGCGTTATACGCGACATAGAGGAAGAACGGATCATCGGCTTGACTGCGAATATAATCGCAGGCATTGTCCGTAATCAAATTCGTCATATAACGCCCATTGCTCCACATTTCCTTGCCGTTGTTCCACAGATCGTGTACAGGATCCATCCCCTTGCGTTGAATCCAATAGTTGATATGCGAATAATAATCGATGACTCCGGAATGAAAGCCGAGAAACTCATCGAAGCCATGAGCATTCGGGAGATTCTCCGCTTGCGAACCCAGATGCCATTTCCCGAACAAGGCTGTGCGATAGCCATTCGATTGCAATCTTGCCGCAAGCGTCCGATGCCGCTTCGTCAGGCCCGCCGCGCCGCGATTGCCGGCTATGATCTGATCGACTCCCGTTCTGGCCGGATAACAGCCCGTGAGCAACGACGCTCTCGACGGCGAGCATACCGGCGAATTCGAATACCAATGCGTGAATCGGATGCCTTCCTCCGCCAGCATGTCCAAATTGGGCGTTTTTGCCGTTTCAGAGCCGTAGCAGCCCAGATCGCCATAGCCCAAATCATCGCAATAAACGATGATGAAATTAGGTTTCTTCATTGCAACCTACTCCTCTTTATTCAATCTTCTCTGTACATTCCGATGCATACGAAGGGTGAACACCATCGATAATGCGGCCAGAATGAGAATTCCTGCTGTCAATGGTTGAATGAGAAAGGAAGCTAAGTCTCCTCCCGATGACGCCATCGCGAGCAGAAAGTTCTTCTCGATGATGGGGCCCAGAATGATGCCAAGCAATAAGGGAACAACCGGATAATCCAGTCTTCTCATCGCATAACCCAAAATTCCGAAAATTAAAGTAACCCAGACGTTGAACATATCGTTCGTCAAAGCGTATGAGCCCGTCACGACAAGTACCGTTATGACAGAGAACAGATACGTCTTGGGAATGCGAACAAGCTTGGACACGAGCGACGATCCATACCAGCCCGACAAAAATACCAGGGCTTCGAGCAAAATGATGCCAAGGAAGATCGCTCCGACAATGTCGCCCGAGGTTTGGAACAATTGCGGTCCGACATGCACGCCATGCAGAATGAACGCTCCTAGCAAAATCGCGGTCGAAACATCTCCGGGAATGCCGAAGGTAAGCAGAGGAATTAATGCCGATGATTCCGTGCTGACCGAGCCCGATTCGGCAGCCGCCACTCCGTCAAGCTCACCTTTCCCGTATTTCTCCGGAGTCTTCGAGGAACGCACCGCTTCGTTATAGCTGAAGAAGGAGGAAATGACCGCTCCCGTTCCTGGCAAAGCTCCGATCAGGACGCCGATTCCGCTTCCCTTTATAATGGTTTTCAGGGAGCGCTTCAAATCCGCGAAGGTCAGCGCCATTCCTGTCAGCACATGACTGGAATTATCCTTGTCCTTCGCAACGGCTCCCCCGGGCAGCAGTTGGGTCAGGATCTCGGGAATGGCGAACAAGCCGATCAGAACGGGAACAAGATCAAGACCATCCGTCAAGTGCGCGCTTCCAAAAGTAAAGCGCTGCGTGCCGACGATCGGATCCGTTCCAATGAAAGAAACGAAGATGCCCAGAGAAGCGGCAATTAACGCCTTGGATAACGACCTGCCGGCAACGCCGGCGACAACGGACAAGCCGAACAAGCCCAGCGCGAAATACTCGGACGGTCCGAACTTCAGCGCAGCCTTCGAAAGCAGCGGCGCGAAAATCATTAAGGCCGCAACCGATATCAATGCGCCGATAAACGCGGATATCGCGGACATTTGAAGCGCTTTGCGGGATTGTCCTTGAAGCGTCAAAGGATAACCGTCCAAGGCTGCCGCGGCTCCTGCGGGCGTTCCCGGCGTGTTAATCAGAATTGCGGTAATCGAACCTCCGTATACCGCCCCGAAATGGATGCCGAGCAAGAACAGGATCGCTTGAACGGGCTCCATGCTGAAGGTGAACGGAATTGCGAGCCCCAGCGCCATCGGATCGGTCAGACCGGGCAAAGCGCCGATGATCATCCCCGCCAATACCCCGATGCACATAAAGAGGAGCACGCTCGGATGAAATAATAACGGCAATGCTTGAATAAAATCTAAACCCATTGGCTCCACTCCTTTCTAAAGCTGCTCATGCTCGTTCCTATATGCCAATGAAGCCTTCCGGCAACGGAACATGAAGCAGCTCATGGAACCCTGCCCATAACAGCAAAGCAACGACAACGGAAAAAGCGACAGCTTTGAGCCCGTTCAGCTTTCCCAGCAAATAAATCATGCCCAAAATCGCCAAAATGGTGGATATCACAAATCCGACAATCCCCATCAGAATCGCATAGCCGATCAGCAAGGCGATTCCAAGCAGAACTTGGCGTTGCGAGGGCGATGAAGCCTCCGTTTTCTCGCTTTGCACGCTCTTTCCTTTGGCAAGCAATGCCATTGCGAATCGAATCGCGGCGATGACAATGAATGCCCAGGCAATTAGCTTGGGAAACAGCTGCGGATCTGTAGAGGCGCCCATGCCTAATCCAGCGGATTTCGCATCGATCTGATGCGGAATAAGCAGGAGCAGCCCAATTCCTAACGCAAGCAGTACGATGAATTCGATGAAATCACGACTTCTATTGATGTTCAATTGATTCACCCTATCTTGTGGGAAATATATTTCTGTTACAGATTTTCCTTCACGGCTTCGATATTATCGCGGTCCTCGGAAATTTCTTGTATCAAATTCTCCGGCTCGGTCTTGGTAAGAAGCAGACTGGTGTTAGTCGCGAACTCCTGAAATGGCTTGGATTCCATTGTTTGCAGGAAAACATCATGGAGCTTCTGCACCACGTCCTCGGGCATGCCGGCAGGTCCGTAGATGGCAAACGTCGCGCCGCCCACAACATTGATTCCTTGCTCCTTAAGCGTAGGCGCATCCGGAAAGTTCGAATAACGTTCCTTCGCGGGCACGCCGAGCACCTTCACCGTTCCCGCTTTAATTTGCTCCGCCACGTTCGAAAGATTCACGATGACAATATCGGTATGCTTGCCGAGCAACGCCGTAACCGCCTCCGCATTGCCCTCGAACGGCAAATGTCGAATGCCTGCTCCCGTCTCCTTGGACAGCATCGCCGCCAGCAGATGACTGTACGTGTTGACGCCGGAGGTACTGATCTTTACTTCTTCGTTTTTGTCCTTATAATAGTCCACCAATTCGGTCATATTGTTATAAGGAGCGTCGCTTAGAGCCGCGAATACGATTTCAAAATCGCCAACTCCGACGATAGGCGTGAAATCATCCGGAAAGCTGTAATCAACCGGCTGCAAAGCAGGGCGAAGACTTAGCTGTCCGCTTGGAATCATGCTGATCGTGTAACCGTCAGGCTCCGCGTTCACCAAATCCATGGTTCCCGGAATGCCCGCTCCACCCGAATGATTCTCGATGACAAGCGATTGCCCTGTAATTTCCTTGAAGCTTTCCGCCATGGCGCGAGGAGCCAAATCAAGCGTTCCGCCCGCTCCGAACGCAACAACCATCTTTACTTCTTTCTCGGGGAAACTGGCTGCGGCAGCCTGATTGGATCCGCCGTTGTCCTTTTGATTGCCGCCGTCTCCGTTAGAGCCGCATGCGGCAAGAGAGAAAGCGATTACAATTAACATAGAGATAAAACTGATCTTCTTGATTCCAAAGCTATTCATTTGATTGACCATCCCTTCTTCTGTACAACTGGATTTGATACTAATATAGCATCGCCTCGATTTAATTTCAAGTAGAAATTAAATAGGCAATAAAGACCCCCTGCTCGAAAACGAATGAGCAAGGGGTTCTTCAGGTTGCTCTTAATCGGCTTAACTCGCGGTCACAAAGCGAATAAATATGGGATATATCCCCACAAGTTCTGACTGGCAGGCTCCGCGTTCTGGAACTCCGGTAACGTTAACGTTCATTTATAGAAAATAACGTAATGAGTCTTCGTTACATTGAGCCCGCCCGTCAGCAGCCATCTACCACAAATACAAATCATTGCCCTTCAGCTTGAAGATAGCCTCCATGAAATAATAATCGCCGTAAATAATCGCCGTATGACGGTTCGGATTATGATACGCCGCCGAGCCGTTCAGCAGCAGGCAGTCGGTCGCTGACGTCCAGTCGCTGCGCGATTCGTCCAGCGTCCGCAGCAGCTTGACCGCCGCGCGGATATATACATCCCGCTCATTAGCCTGAACCGCCTTCGCGATCTCGATCAATCCGCAGGCTGCGATCGCCGCCGCGGTCGAATCCTCGTACGCCGGCTCCTTCGGCTGGCGGAAATCGATCGGAATAAGGCCGCTCTCGGGAATGTTCGCCATAAAATAATGCGCAATTCGCTTGGCCGTATGGAGGTATTCAATCTTGCCGGTGTGGATATAGCTCATCATGAAGCCGTACAGCGCCCAGGTCTGCCCCCTCGTCCACGATGAGCCCTCCTCATAGCCTTGTCCGCCATAAGTCTTCACCACGCCGCCGTTCACCGGATCGAATTCAACGATATGATTCACCGAGCCGTCCCCTCGTACGAAAGCATCGATCGCCGTGTCCGCATGCCTCATCGCAATCTGCTTGAAGCGAGGATCACCGGTCTCCTCCGTCGCCCAATAGAGCAGCGGAATGTTGAACATGCAGTCGATGATCGCCCAGCCGCGCGTATCCTCGCCCTCCAGGTCATTCCATGCGCGAATGAAGCCGCCCGCCAGATTGAAGCGTCCCGCGAGCAGATTCGCCGCATGCAGCGCTCTTTTGCGCGACTCGCCATTACCCGTCACCTTGTAATTGGCCACGCTCGTCGGCAGCCACATAAAGCCCACGTCATGATGCAAGCCGTAGAATTCGTCAAAGCAGCGATCCAGCGCCCTCTCGGAGAACTCGGCAATCTCCTTGTACTTCTCCTGCCCGGTCTCATGATGCATCAGCCACATCATGCCGCCCCAGAACCCGTTCGTCCACCAGTTGATGCCGTCGGTCTCGGTGCCTGACGGATTGTCGACAATCCGGTTGTCATGCGTCCCGTCTATCGTCGTGTACGGAATCTTCTCCCGCGACTTCTCGCTTACCCAATCCAGCTTGGTCCTTACTCTTTCAACGACTTCATTCAGCCACAGCTGATCTTGACCCTGAAGCATTCGCGCATCACACTTTCTTATAGAAATTTATGGTTATTCCGTAAGTTCAAACATCATATTCGATGAAAAGTCAGAGCTCTAACGAATCCTCATAACGTTATAAGTCGATTTTCTGCATAATTGAGAATCTAACGAAGATCTGTATGCTTATTCACCTTTTTTAGCGACAAAATGTCTGTTTTTGCTGCAATTACGTTATGAATCTTCGTTAAATTTAGAAAACGGGCGGCAGGATGAGATTAACGCTATGAGTCTTCGTTAGGTTCGGCCCGAGTTCAGCCCTTGATCGCCCCTGACGAGACACCCTTCACAAAATACTTCTGCAGAGACAAAAACGCGATCAGCACCGGAACGAGCGACATCGTCGTGCCTGCGAAGATCATGTCCCAGCGGGACGAGAATTCGCCGACAAAGTAGAACAGCTCGACGACCATCGTCTTCGCCTGGCCGGAGGGAAGCGCCAGCATCGGCATGAGGAAGTCGTTCCAGATGCCAAGGCCTTGCAGCACGACCATGCTTGCCGTAACCGGTCCAAGCAGCGGGAAGACCACTCTCCAGAAGATGCCCATGCGCGAGCAGCCGTCAATCTCCGCCGATTCCTCGATTTCTCTAGGAACGCCCTTCAGAAAGCTTGTGAACAGCAGCACGCCAAAGCCTACGGAGCCCGCCACGTAGATGAAGATAGGTCCGATGAGCGAGCCGAACAAGCCCATCAGCTTGAGCTGCTTGAACAGCGGAATCATGTACACCTGGAACGGAATCATCATGCCGAACAGGAAGAACACATAAACCGCGTTCGTCCATTTCCTATTCGTTCGCTCGATGGCGTACGCCGCCATCGGGATAATAAGCACCATTGCGGCGATCGACCCGAGGGTCAGAATCGCGCTGTTCGCCATCGCCTGCGGATATCTCGTCTCCGTCAGCAGATACTTGAAGCTGTCCAGATACACTCCCGTGGGGAATGATAGCGCGTCTCTCAGAATTTGTGCATTCGTCTTGAACGCCGACATGATGTTGAAGAAGATCGGGAAGACGAAGATGAGCGCCAGGATCAAAGTGACGACGAGAATGACCATATCGCTGGATGTTATCGGTTTCTTCACCTTGCTTCTCATCTACATCTGCACCTCCCTGCTGCGCAGCAGCTTAATCTGAATCAGCGAGACGATGAGGATGAGCAGGAAGAGCACGAACGCCAGCGCCGTTCCGAAGCCTTGTCTCAGCTCGCCAAAACCAACCTTATAGACAATGTAAGTCAACGTTTCCGTCGCGAAGCCCGGACCGCCGTCGGTCATAACCGCGATCTGATCGAACAGCTTCAAGGAATTGATCATCGACAGCATGACGCATACCGTGGTCGCGCCGGCCAGCAGCGGGAACGTGATGCTCTTGAAAATCTTCCACTTGCCCGCTCCGTCGATGCTTGCCGCCTCGAGCAAATCCTGCGGGATGCCCTGCAAGCCGGCGAGATAGATGATCATATAATAGCCCGCGGACTTCCAAACCGTTGACAGTATGATCGAAATCAGCGCGAAATTCGGATTGCCCAGCCAATCCAGCTTCCAGGACTCCAGTCCAATCATGCTCAGAAGCTGATTCACGACGCCGAAATTATAGTTAAGAATAATACTCCAGATGAAGCCCATAATAATACCGCTCATGAGCACGGGAAAATAGAAGATGCTGCGGAAGAAGTTTTTGAACCATCGCACATGATCCATCAGGATCGCAAGTGCAAGCGCTGCTATATTTTCTAATAAAACAAGCGCGACAGCAACAATAATCGTATTCTTGAGCGCGTTATGCACGCGGGGACTGCTCCATATTTCCTTGAAGTTATCGAATCCAATGTAATGGACCGTATCGCTGATGCCGTCCCATGAGGTGAAGCTGAGATAGACGCTGCTGAAGGTCGGCACCATGACGAACACGGTGTAGAACAGAAATGCGGGCAACACGAACCAGATGGCGTAGTTGCGATACCACTTCCTCTTCTTTCTCTGTAAAGCTGCGGCATTCATGGCTCTCTCCTGCCTTTCATGTTGAACTTTGAGCGGGCGTTAAAGCCCCTTTGAAAACAATAACCCCCGCCGTAAGCGGCAGAGGTTATGTTCGCAGAAAGCTGGATTACTGCGCGTTAGCTTTCACATTGCTGTCGTACTCCGTATCGGCTTGCTTCATATAGTCGGCTACATTGCCGTCCTTCACGACCAATTCCTGCATCAGCTTGTAGAACCAGTTGCGGAATTGCGGCGGAATCGCATTGTCGCCGAACCAGTTGTTGATCATCATCGACTTGCCGACGGAATCATCCGCCATCAGACGCAGCACTTCCTTCATTTGCTCGCCGGTTTCGTACGTAACCTCGGCCTTCGTTGTCGGAATGCCGTTAACCGTCGCCAGATATGGACCGTATTGCTCCGGCTCGAAGAAGAATTTGATGAACGCTTCAATCGCCGCTACTTTATCCGGATCCTTGTCTGCTTCCGCGGATAGCGACCATCCCGCAAGTGTAGGCAGGCCGTTGACCGTTACGCTTCCGTCATCGCCAGGCAGCGCATAGAAGCCGTATTCGAAGCTCGGATCCGCTTCTTCGATCTGTCCGAACATCCACGGACCGGAGTACAGCTCGGCCGCCTTGCCCGTAATGAGCATCGAAGCCGTTTGATTGTCGCCGGTGCTCAGCCAGCCTTTGTCGATATATTTCGAGAATAATTCTTTATAATCCGTCATCGCCTTCACCACATTCTCGTCCGTGAAGCTTGCCGTTTGCGCCGTGCGCTTGGAGTTCCAGTCCGGATCATTCGCGTACACATTATTAATCAGGAAGTAATTGATCCAGAAGCCCATATGGAACAGATCCTTGCCGCCGACCACGATCGGCGAGATGCCGGAGTCCAGCAGCTTCTGCTGCGCTTCGATGAATTCGCCGTAAGTTTTCGGCAATTCGGTGATGCCCGCGTCCGCATACGCCTTCTTGCTGTATATGATGCCTTGAGGCGCGTTGCCGGTCATCGGCGCGTTATAGTTCTTGCCTTCATATTCCGGCAGATACGTGAACAGTCCTTGCAGATCCTCTGGAAGCTCGGCCAGCTTGCCCGCGTCCGCGAACACCTTCGTATCGCGCATCTCGACGAGATCCGGGAACTCGCCTACCGCATCCTTCGTTTTCAACCAATCGAGGTAGGAATCGCTTGTCGTTTCGCTGATGTTCTTGATCGTAATATTAGGATTCGCATCTGTGAACGCGTCAATCGTGTTCTCGATCGCTTGCTTCGTGGCCGGGTCGCCGGTCGCGTAGCCCATCGAGATCGTAACCTTCTTCGAAGGAGCATCTGTCGCATCGGATGTCGGCGCATTGGTCGCGGCATTGCCGTTCGAGCCGTTATTGCCGTTATTGTTTCCTCCGCATGCCGTCAATACCAACGACGCGGCAAGCAGGATGGAGAAGGATTGGAAAACCGTCTTTTTCTTCATTTTCTGTAAGCCTCCCTTTTCGTTCTGCGCTTTGAATGGTTGTGCTTGTTCCTTGATCTAAGAGTAACACCGCTTACAGATTCATTGAATGAAGTTTTTTAAGCCTCATGTGCGGGGAATTTAAGATGTTTCGAGCGCTGCTTCAGCTTTGAGGGGGACCCTCCTTCTCGATGACGGCTTTGGTCGCCGCATCCTTGACGGGCAGCCATAGCCTGATCGAGGTGCCGACATGCTGCTTGCTGCTAAGCTCCAGGCCATAGTCGTCGCCGCACATCGATTTGATGCGGTCATGCACATTCTTCATTCCGACATTCTTGCTGGGCGCCGCCGGTTCATCCAGCGCTTGCTTCAAGCGCCGCAATCGCTCCGTCTCGATTCCGACACCGTCGTCGTACACGGTAATCGCGAGCTTCCCTTTCAAGCTCTCGACGGTCACAAGCACGCTCCCCTTGCTGCCTTTGGGCCGAATGCCGTGCTGAATCGCATTCTCCACGATCGGCTGCAGCGACAGCTTGAGAATCTGCCAATCCAAATCGATATCATGCGCTATATTGACTTTGAGGTCGATGCGATTTTCGAACCTGACCCGAATAATGTAGAAATAATCCTCGAGATGGGCAAGCTCCTTCTGCAGCGTTACCCAATCCTCTCCGTAATCAATGACGTATTTCAATTGATTGGATAAGGAACGAATCATCTCCGCAACCTCGCCGTCGTCATTATAGACCGCGTTCATCCTTATGACTTCCAGCGTATTGTAGAGATAATGCGGACGAATCTGGCTCTTCAGCGCGTTAAGCTCCGCCTGCTTCTGCTTGATCTCCGCCACATAGGCCTCATTGATGAAAATCTTCAACCGATCGAGCATTCGATTAAAGCCGAACGCGAGCCTGCCCATCTCATCCTTGCCGTAGCTTGTAATCGGCGTATCGAGATTGCCCATCTCAACCTTGTTCATATGCTGCAGCACATTGCGGATCGGCGAGCCAAGCCGTTTCGAGAACCAGATACCCATCGCAAGCAGCACCGCCGCACAGATAATGATTGCAATGTAAACGGCGAATCGGGTGGAGGTGAGCTGCTGATACAGATTTTCCTTCGAGACGAGCATCAGCACTCTGCCTTTCAGATTGGGAACCTCCTCACTAAGCACGAGGAAATTGCCCGTGTCGAAATGCTCGAAGTCGGGATTCTTACCCGCTTTCGAGCTGCTGCTCTGGCTGTAATACACCTTATTCTCGCCATCCAGCACGTAGAGCTGATCCGACTCGCCCAAATTCAGCTCGCGGAAGAAGGCGTCGAGCGCTCCCGCGTCCACATCGATGAACAAGCTGCCGACCACCTTCGGCTCCGCCGTCAGCTTGCCGGAAATATCAATGAGATTGCGTCCGAAGGTAATGACGCGGTAGTTGGAATTGGTGTAATAGCTCTCATCATGGGTCGGATAGATCGAGAGATAGTTCGGGTTCTCGGCAAGCGGCCTCGACCATTCCTCAAGGGGCAGTTGATCCGCCCGAAGCGGCTTGCTCTGGCGGGTCTGCGTATACAGCTTGCCGTCCATGGCGCGAACAAAGTAGACGCTGCGGATTTGCTTGTCGCTGTATAGAACTGTTTTCAGAAATCCGTCTATCGGCGCGTCATTGATCTGTCCGTACTCGTTCACGTTCTGCGTCTGATTCACGGACAAGCTCTGCGAATAGCCTTCGTATCTTCCCGTGTACATCAGCCTCGTAATATCGTCGTAATCCGAGATGAAGTTGTTCACGTTGTAGCTCATGTAGAGCGACATCTGCTTCAGATTATTCACGGTGAATTGCTGCACATGGCCTGTGAACGCCTGCAAGGAGAAGATGCTGAGCGCGATTAACGGAATCAGCCCGACCAACAGGAACGCCGCGGAAAATTTAACGAATATGCTGTTGCGCCAGCTGCGCAGGAATGCCATTGCGATCCCCCCGTTTCTCTGTGTGCTTGCTTTTGTCCATCATACCTTGTTCAGAGTGTATATCAAACAAGCTCGCGGTAATATACTGGAATAATTCCCTTATATTCATCTCGTCTGCTCAGATTCATGCGATAAACAGGATTTTCACCCTTATATTTTACACTTCCCCGCTCTCACTAATCTCACTAACTCTCTCCATGGCCTCATATTGCTTCAAAACAAAAATACACCTCCCGGCAAACAGCATGTCGCCGCTGTCTGCCGGAAAGCATATTTCTCTTGCCTATTCGACCCCCGCATCCGCACTCGCATAGTTGAAATAATCAAAATCGGCATGCAGTCCCGTGCCGGACAAATCCTGCGCGCAGAGGCCAATCAAGGTGCCGGTGAAGCCCAGCTTGCCCTCATATTCGTCGGATAGCTGGCCAAGATCCAGCGCCGGACCGACAGGCTGCCAATCCGCACCGTCAGGGGATGCGCTGAACTGAACCTCGTCGTAACGAATCGTCGCCTTCAAATAACAACGATCCCAGCCCTCCGCCGACAATGCGGCTCCTTCGGGCTCGCCGTACTGCCCCTGCTTCGTTACCGAAAGCGCAATCTGCTTGCCCTTGTCCTCATCCCTGCTGACATACAGATAGAAATGATCAGCTTCGTCATAATACAGCGCCAAGCCCGCCATCTGGTTAAAATGCAGCGGCTCGAACTCCACGCAGGTCTCCGCTTCGCATTCATAATGCTGGAGCCTTCTGGCGATCAGGCTCTGATCGAACCAGGAGTTCAGCGACTCCCGGCCGCGAAGCCGCAGAAATCCCGGACGCTCCGTCAGACTCATCCATTCTTCGCTTGCAGGAACTCGGAGCGAGAAATACTGGCCGCCCAACTGTGGTTCGTCGAAATGATCCTCAGCCGATTCAGCCGGGAAGGGATGCGGCGGCAGATTTGGCCCTTCTTCAATTAGAGGCGGCCGCTTGCCGCCTGACGCCAACCGCAGCCAGCCGTCTTCCGTCCACTCGAGTCTGGCAACATATCGCTGAAATGACGCGCGTTCTTGTAGCCGACCTCCTCCGCGATTTCATACACCATCATGTCGGTGCTCGCAAGCAGCTTAATCGCATGCTTCATCCGCAGATCGGTCACGTATTGCTTGAAGTTCTGCTTCATATGCTTCTTGAAGAAGCTGCTGAAATAATAGGGATTCATGAAAGCGATCGCCGCGACAGACTCCAGCGAAATATCCTCTCTGTAGTGCTCGTCGATATAGGCGACCAGCTTCGCGATCAAGGTCTTCTCCTTGCTGCCCGATCGATCATCTATCCGGTCGTACAGCTCCTGCAATATCTCCCGCACGCCTTCGGAAAGCTCGACATAGCTGTCGTATTGCTCCAATCGGCTTTGCAAATGCTGAATATCGAAGCCCCCTTCGGGGAGGTTCGCGCCGGATTTCTTCACCTCCTGCGCGATGTGCAGAATCGACGAGAATGCAGCGGAGACCGCCAGCTTGCGGTTCCCGATCGTCGCCGACTCGATCACCGTCATCAGTTCTTCCAGCTTTGCCAGCACAGTCTCCCATTGTTGCCCGATCATCGCCTTGATCATATCAAGCTGCAGGGCAAACAGCTTATGCTCGCTGTCCTTCCTCTGCTCGGGCAGCCGATAGGAAAGCGTCCGGTTCATGCCGTAGAAATAAGTCATTCCAAGCGCATACTCCGCTTCCTCGCAGGAGGTCTTAAGCTGGGTCAGCTCCCGCTTTGAGCCGCCGATGCCGATCGATACCTTCAGCTTCAGGAAGCCGTCGATGTTGCGGATCAGCGTATCCGCCAGCAGCTTGGGCATATCGGGCTCGTCATGATCCAGAACAACCGTGTAGTTGCCATTTTTCAGAAACAAATAACCGGCTCCATAAGCAAGCAAGCTCTCCTGCACAACATTATGAATAGCGAATTCTACGAGCTTGCGCGTCTGCGCGGGCCACCGCTCGTGATCATTGCCCTTCGGATCGACCTGAATGACGCTTACCGTCCGAAGCTCCCCGGCCATCATCTCTTGCAGCGTCTGATAGGCGTCGGAATGAAGCGACAGGGTGCCCTCCGTCAGTTGCTTAAGCCAGCTTCCGATTTCGTCTTCGCCGGCTTTGCGCTCAAGCTGCTCGAGCTTATGTCTCCGTTTGCCTTCCTCGTCCTCCTCTTGCAGCAAAGAGATCGCCTTGCGGACAACCTCCTCCAGCTCGCTCTTGTTGACCGGCTTCACAAGGTAATCCACCGCGCCGTAGGCCACGGCATCCTTGGCATAAGAGAATTCCTGGTAAGCGCTGATGAAGATAACCTTCACGGGAAGCTCCAGCCGCTTCATCTCCTTAATCATGTCGATACCCGTAAAATGCGGCATGCTAATGTCGCTGACCACGATATCCGGCTGATGCTGCGCAATGGCGTCCAGCAGCTCCTTGCCGTCATATGCGAAGGCAACGAGGTCAAGCTCATAGTCATTCCATGGAATCAGCTTGCTGAGACCCTTCACGATAAGCGGCTCGTCATCCGCGAGCACGACCTTTCTTCTCATTTCGCGCCCTCCCTCTAATGTCCATCTCCCGACTTGATTAGAATCATTATAGCATCCAAAAAAATTTAGATTAAATTAAGGATTTTTTCAGATTGTTTTAAAGGGAAATTAAGGGTGGTTGTCTATGATGGGTAAGGTAATATCCCATACCTGTGAAAAGGAGGAGAACGAATGATCAAAAGTAAACCTGCGAAAACGGTAATTGCCTGTTCCATCGCGTTGTCTCTGGCATTGGGCGGCGGCGCACTGTGGTCCGGAGGACAAGCGAATGCGGCTGCCGGGGATACGGACGGAGGAAGCAAGCTCGAGTTGAAGGACGGCAGGAACTGGAATGACGGGATTGGCAAGCGGAGAGGCAGGCATGACGGTTCGCCGATGCTGAGATCCGAGGACGGCGTCCTGCTCGACACGCTCGGCATTACCGGCGAGGAATTGAAAGCAGCTCTGAAGGAAGGCAAGACGATTGCGGATATTGCTGCGGAGAAGGGCATTGACGTGCAGACCGTTATCGATGCAGGCGTCGCTGCCGTGAAAGCCAAGCTGGATGAGAAGCTGGCTTCCGGAGCTATTACACAGGAGCAGTATGACAAGCTGCTCGATCAGGCCACGAACGGAATCGACAAGCTGGTGAACAACGCGCAGCGGATTCATGACAAGGCGGACAGCGCTGACGTTGCGACAGGTTCAGGCAAAGGAGGGCTGAAAGGCCCGAACGCGGGAATACCAGGCTCCGGCGGCAAGCTGGGCGTCGGCCTGGAAGCCATAACAGCCGCATTGGGCATAACAGCTGAGGAGCTGACGACAGAGCTTGCAGCCGGCAAAGCCGTCGCGGATATTGCGGCCGAGAAAGGCGTCGACGTTGATGCTGTTATCGCAGCCGGACTCGAAGATGTGAAGGAGAAGCTGACCGAGCAATTAAATGCGGGCACGATTACGCAAGAGCAATTCGATCAGAAGCTGCAGCGCGCGGAGGCTGGCTTGACCGCCTTCGTGAACGGCGAGTTCAAGCAAGGACTTGGCGGGCATGGCCGGAAGCCGGGAGTCCGCAAGCCGGCGGGTGCCTCGGATGCTGACGCGGGCGGCGCGGACGGAGGAGCCGCTGGAGGAGCCGGAACATCGGCCGACTCTGCTGCCTCAGCTGACGCTTAAATGTAAAAAGCAAATCTGCACAGCTGAAAAGTTGCGAATTGGCTGCTGCAAGTGTAAAAAGTAACTCTGCACGCATCTCGCCCCCCAGCGCTGCAGCACGGGCTTGCGCCGCTTCTCGCCTTCCAGCGCTGATTTTCAGCGCTGCAGGCCCCGCGGTTGCACGGCTCACAACGCTGTTCACCAGCGTTGCAATAGAGGACTGTCCGGCAAGCAACCCCACTCACTGTACCGGACAGCCCTCTCTATCGCGCATGCCAAGCGCTTCTATCCTTTTCGCTCGAACCGATACATCTCCGGAATTTGCTTCTGCATCGAGCCGTCCTCCCATGCCTGCAGCATGTCCGACATGAACGCTTGCCACTTCAGGTTCGCGGGATGATCCGCCAGATGCTTCATCGCCTGTTCGAAATTCTCTACTTCCATGTAAGCAAACAGCGTTCCTTCATGCAGGAAGATATGATAGCGGTGAATGCCCGCCGCCTCGAACTGTTCCTCCAACTCCGGATCGACGCGGTTATGGCGCCGCTTGTATTCCTCCATCTCTTGCTGATCAATTTTCAGTACAAACGATACATGCTCCATTCCATCCTGCTCCCTTCATAAATTCGTTCCTATTTCTGTGCAAATGTGCAAATTTCATCATGCTTTCCTCATTATAAAGAATACAGCCCTATTTACAAATATAAAGAAGGATATCCGCCTCCGGACGTCGTATACCTATCATTTGGAAATTATTCATTATGATGTGGAAGGTGGAACCTTTTTGATGACAAGAAAGATGAGCAACACCCTTGTATGCCTGATTATCCTGACCGGCATGCTGATGTGGACCGGTCCTGCAGAGTGGAATACCGCTGAAGCAGCACCAATCGATGAGCTGCTTAAACTGGATGAAGAGCTTGAACCGGATGTAGAGAAGGAAGTCAGGAAGGAACTGGCGCTCTATGATAACACGGAAATAACAGGTGCGGAGCTCTCCCTGTTAACAACATTAACAATCAGCAAAGATATGGACGTTCACTCGTTGGATTTTCTGACTGAAGCCCCGTTTCTTGAACAATTGTATGTAGAAGCGCACTCGGATTTGGACTTATCTCCGTTGACAAAGCTGATTTTCATAAAGGTGCTGTCTGTTGAGGAGAACAATCTGAGCAAGGAGAATAAGGCGGTTATTGCCGAGCTGAAATCCAAAGGCGTTCGAATTCTGTATACCAATCCTGTCCCGGAAACACTCTCGCCTATTCAGGTATATGTAGACTACGAGCCGATTGCTTTCACGATTGACCCCGTGCTGGTGAACGGAACGACCATGGTGCAATTCCGCCCGCTGTTCGAGAGCTTCGGCCTCGAGGTGGACTGGGACAACGAGACCCGCACGGTAACCGGAACGAAGGAAAAACTGCTCATCCAGCTTGTCATTGACAGCAAGAAGGCAGTCGTCAGCGGACAAGATATCGAGCTTCTGCAGGCTCCTGCACTCCTTCAAGATAACACGATGATTCCTCTCCGATTCATAGGAGAAGCAACGGGCCGCAGCGTCGTGTGGGATGGAGAAAATCGCAGAATCGACATCGCTTCAACCTTTATGTCCCAAAGCTTTGACGCCTTGTTTGCGAATGACACCATTTATAAAGGCGAAATGACCGACGGTGTGCCGAACGGAACCGGCAAATGGCTTTACCGCGACGAAGTTCTCTACGAAGGTCAAGTGAAGAACGGTCTGCTTGACGGGAAAGGAACGCTGTATGATCTTAATGATCCCAGCGCGTATTATGAGGGAGATTTCAAAAATAACCGCTTTGATGGAATTGGCAAAACCGTCTACGATGACGGCAGCTATCATTTCGGCTCATACAGCAAGGGCTTGAAGGAAGGCGTTGGAAAAGCCTACGCTACCGATGGCACGCTCGTTTATTCAGGTACGTTCAAGGATAACGATATGACCGGCAGAGGAAACTATTTCTACGGCGACTTCCGTTACAACGGCGATATGGAATCTACCTATTTTATCGGCCAAGGAAGGCTTTACTATCAAAACGAGTTGGTCTATGACGGACAATGGTACTATGATGAGAAGACGCAGGGAAAGCTGTATGTGGACGGCATCCTCGTCTATGACGGCATGTTCGCCAATGATTTGCCCGGCGGCTACGGTACCTATTATTCCGTAACGGGAGAATTGGCTATGCGAGGAAAGCTGGATCCGTATTCCATAACTGGCCTGGCCATTGTTTATATGCCTGATGGAGGGTTATATATCGGACAAGTCTACCAATCATTAGCCGACGGTCTCGGTTTAATGATTTCCGCCGACGGAGAGCTGCTCTATGCAGGATATTTCACGGATGATAAGCCGGATTTGAACCATGAGGCTACCCTCCAAACCAACGAATGGATTCAGAAGGAGCTTACAAGGCGAGCCACCTTCGACTTCTATGCGAATTACTATGATGACGGATCTGACGAAAATGCGGATGAAGCTTCACTAGGCATTTATCTCGATTCAGAGGAGGATCTGGCAGAATTCCAATCCTGGACCGAAGAGCAGCAAGAGGTCTTTATGAACAATTATGCACAGCATCATTGGGAGGCCATTGAGGGAATTGAGCAGTGCGGCATCTATATCGTGTACGACGATATCACTTATGCGTATGCTTCCATCAGCAAAGACCAGCCGAATGATGAGCTTGAAATTGAGCTTTACCCGGACGGCGATTATTGGTTCTAATGGTCGCAATATTCCCGAAAACAGGCTGTCTCCCGTTCTTTCTGAGCGGGAGGCAGCCTGTTTCGCTAGCCGTCCCGATATCGGCTCGGGCTGCGATTGAACCGTCTGCGAAACAACGCCGCGAAGTGATTATAGCTCTGAAAGCCGACATCAAATGCCGCTTCGGTGGCCGTTCGTCCAGCATGGGTCATCAGCATTGCTGCCTGATCCAGCCGCATGCCATTCAAGGTGTCGAGAATGGAGCTTCCCGTCTCTTGCTTGAAAAGATGCGAGAGCCTCGAAACGGATAATCCCGCATCTTCCGCCAGCTCTTCCAGAGACAATTGCTCCTGCATGCGGGAAGACAGCAGCCGCATTACCTGACTGACGCGCGGATCCATCCCCTCTGTCAAATGCTCCGCCATAATAAGCAGCATTCCGCTGAGCTGATTCTCGCAGAGCTCCTGCCATAGCCTGCTGCGATCTCTGGAGTACTGCAGCAGCGAGCGGAACATTCTCGCAAGCTGGCGCTGCACCGAGCTCGATGCGACGGGGCAAATCAGCACCTCCTCGACCGGCAGCAGCCCAACCTCCGGCAAAGCCTCGAAATGCGCCCACATGAAATGCCAAGTTCTCCCTTGCTTCGTGCCATAGGAATGCGGCGTTCCTTTGCGGAGCAGCGCCATATCCCCCTCTCCGCAGCTTCTCTCCCCTGCTGGCGTGTGGAAATACCCTTCTCCGTCTATCGTGTAGAGAAGAAGCCAATCGTTCATGCCTTCCGGCCGCGAAATCAAGTAATGATCGTTCTCGCGGAAATGTCCCGCTATAATGCCATTCCCCGGCAAATATGTCCCCCCCGCAGCCATGCCTCTTCCTCCTCCTAACAGTATTCAAGCAATAACTTATTATTTAATATAAGGAATATAAACAAAATTATCAATCTCATAGCATAATCCAACCAGTATACAGCAGCAACGAGACTTCTTGCCGTGAGTGCTCCCTCTTATAATAAAAGCATCACCAATACGCACAGAAAGAGGCGATCGAATATGACAAGAGCGTTGAACGCATTGACCCAAGAGCAGCTCCAGCAATTCCAAACCGAGGGCTATCTCATTGTGAAAAGCGTATGGAGCGAATCGGAAGTCGAGGAAATCAGAAGCAACTTTGATGAAATCAGCAAAACATCGGTTCCGGGTTACTTCGAGCCTTTATTGGAGGATGGGATCGAAGAAGATCCTCTCAAAAGATATCCGCGCGTCATGCATCCGCATCGCTTCAACGTCGTCGCGAAAAGCTATATGCTTCATCCCCAAGTGCTGGGCATACTAGGCGATTTGTACGGCGAGGAAGCCTATGCCGCCCAGAGCATGTTCTACTACAAGCCCCCGGGCTCGCGGGGGCAGGCGCTTCATCAAGATAACTTTTATCTGAAGGTAGAGCCTGGAAATTGCATTGCCGCATGGGCGGCCATCGACCGCTGCGACGAAGAGAATGGCTGCATGCTGCTGGTGCCGAAAACCAATACGTACGAGATCGTATGCCCGGAGGAATCCGATTCGAAGGAATCCTTCACCACGCACTACGTAAAGCCGCCCAAAGAGGAGAAGCCGATACAAGCGTTGATGGAGCCCGGAGATATTCTGTTCTTCAACGGCAACCTCATTCACGGCTCTTATCGCAACAAGACGAAGGACCGCTTCCGCCGAGCGTTCATCTCCCATTACGCCAATGCGAGCGCCATGAGCATCTCGCACTGGTATAACCCGCTCTATCGCGCCGACGGAACGACTCTGGAGCTTGAGAACAACCCGGACGGCGGCCCATGCGGCATCGAAACGCCGGCTTACCATTAATGAATTTACGCCTCCGTATTGAATTCTCTTAAATCGGTTACTATGATAGAAGAGAAAGGGAGGCGATAGCAATGGCAATGATAACCGTGGAAGGCAAAGGCTCATTCGAGGTGGAAGAAGGCAAGAAGCTGGTTCTCGCATTAGAGGATAATGGCGTGGATATTCTTCATCGCTGCGGCGGAAACGCACGATGCACAACCTGTATCGTGGACGTGCAAGACGGAGAAGCTGGAGAAATGGGCGAGGCTGAAGCAGCCGTTCGTTCAACCAAGGGCATCGACAACCCGAGTCATCGGCTCTCTTGTCAGATTCACGTGCACGAAGATCTTACCGTGCAGCCGCTGAAGACCGTTTCATCCACTGGCCTCGACGCCGGTCCCAGACCGCAAGATTAGGCCGGAATTGGAATTCCTCGCCGTCATGGCTGCATGACGGCGAGGAATTCTTTGTTACCACAATAGCGGGCCTCGATAGAGGTTTTCTCATTATGAACGGCGACAAAATAATAAGGATAAGGAGATCCATCCATGTCAAATAACAATTTGCTAAGAATGGACAATGTCGGAATCGTTGTAGAATCCCTTGATGACGCAATCTCTTTCTTCGAGGAGATCGGCTTGAGGCTCGAAGGGCGAGCTACTATCGAAGGGGAATGGGCTGGTCGCGTTACCGGGCTGGGTTCGCAGTGTGTAGAGATCGCTATGATGGTCACGCCGGATGGCCACAGCCGACTTGAGCTTTCGCGTTTTCTCACCCCGCCCGCAATATCGGATCACCGAGCTGCTCCTGTGAATGCCCTTGGTTATTTGCGCGTCATGTTCGCCGTTGAGGACATCGATGAATTGGTATCCAGACTCACGAAGAAAGGGGCTCAGCTCGTAGGCGAAATCGTCCAGTACGAGAACTCGTATCGACTCTGCTACATTCGTGGAACAGAAGGACTTTTAATCGGTTTGGCGGAGCAGCTGCGTTCGAGCGATTAATTGGCCAGAAGAGCTTCGATGTCCGGATTGATATCGCCGGGTTCTAATGACGGCTCGTATCTGCCTCTCACCGCGCCATCTCGATTGATGAGGAACTTCGTGAAATTCCACTTGATACCGTCTCCCCGATAAATGTCCGGATGCTTCTCTCGCAGGAAATCATCCATCCAGCGGCCGCCCGAGGTTTCCATGTCGAAGCCTCGAAAGGGCGACTGCTCTGTTAAGTACGCGAACAACGGATGAGCATGCGCTCCCCTGACCTCCACCTTCTCGAGCATCGGAAAGGTTAGGCCAAAGCTAGTCTCGCAGTAGCCTTGAATCTCCGCATTGCTGCCAGGCTCTTTCCCGTTAAATTGATTGCATGGGAATGCGAGAATCTCGAAGCCCTGCTCGCGAAGGCTCTCATACAGCCCTTGAAGATCGGCGAATTGACGCGAATAAGCGCATTGGCTCGCAGTATTGACAATTAAGAGAACCTTTCCGCGATATATTGACATGTCTATCAGCTTGCCGGATATTGCTCTCAGCTTGAAATCATAAATGGACATGAGCTTCTTCCTCCTCATTGCTTATTTATGATTAGCATATAGTCAAACAACGTTATTGGTCTAATATATAATATAAATAATGTTTATAGTTATAAACTATAGTTCTTAACGCGTTTATCTCATTCCAGCCCCCTATTGACTTTCATAGAAGAATCCGTTCCCTTCGAATTCAGAAAGGCCAAGAAAATTAGGCTGTGAAATGGCTATTGAATTTAGACGCCGGGCTCCTTAACAGTCGACGACCGTCAACTTCTCCACAGCCGGTGTTCGAGGAGATGCCTTTGGTACGATACGCGGGTAGCCGATATGCAACACCGCGACAATCTTTTCTCCGGGTCGTACGCCAACGCTCTCGCGAAATTTGGGATTGTACATGTACGGATTAGACTTCCAGACCATTCCAATCCCTTCCTCCCAGGCGGCGAGTTGCAGATTTTGCAGCAAACAGCATACAGCTGCAAAATCCTCATCCCATTGTTTTTGCCTCGGGTCTTCACGTAGTACAATAACCAGGTGCAGTGGCGTCTCGATGTATTCGATACGCCTGGCTTCGCCGTATTTTTTACGTTCGTCGGCGCTGTACGTGTTGAACACCGCATTTGCAAATACGCTCCGGCCTTCTCCGGTAAACGCGATAAAGCGCCACGGTTCGCGAAGATTGTGATTAGGAGCCCAAATCGCAATGTCCAACAGCGCCGTCAATTGCCCTATGGTGACCGGATCGTCAGTGAATAACCGAACAGTGCGCCGTGACTTGATAAGCTGCGCGATAGCGTTGCGGGGTGTGAAGCTGTTCGTTGCCATTCCCTCTCCTCCTGTACTCAGCTCGGCCGCCGATTGCGGCAGAGCAGGTAGATTAAATATGGCGCGCCAAGCGCAGCTGTGATGATGCCAGCCGGAATTTCAATCGGCGGCCAGAGCGCCCTTCCGAGCAAGTCAGCCGTCATTACAATAAGCCCCCCGCATAACACAGATGTACTGAGCAATCGCAGACTCATCGAACCCACCAAATGGCGCGCGATATGCGGGCCCATCAGTCCAATAAAGCCGATCGTACCAGCCATAGCGACCGAGGCGCCAGCAAGGCAAACACAAGCGAGCAACAGTAGCGCGCGTGTGCGCTCAACGGCATTACCCAAGCCAATCGCCAGTTCGTCGCCCAGCTTCAGCACATCGAGCCGTCTTGCCATAACAAGCATAGCCGGCACGAGCAAGACGAACCAGGGCAGCAGCGACCAGAAATGCTCCCAAGTACGGCCGTAGGTACTGCCCATCAACCACAACATCGCCTGCTTGACCGAATTAATATCGCGCGTCGTTACCCAGAAAGTAATATAAGCGTTAGCGGAAGCCGCAATGCCGACGCCGACGAGCAGCATCCTCATCGGCGAACTGCCTCTTCGACGCCAAGCCAGCGCATAGCTAAGCAAGGCTGCCGCCAATGCTCCTGCGAAGGCTGCGAAGGGCAGCGCCGCTACAGGGAATGCGGGAATGACAACGATCGCGGTCACTGCCAGTGCTGCCGCGCCGCTGTTGATGCCGATTACCCCGGGAGCGGCCAGCGGATTACGGGTCAAGCCCTGCAAGACCGCCCCAGCCAGCGCCAGACCAGCACCAACAAGAAAGGCAACGAGCGCACGCGGCAAGCGCAGCTCATGAATGACAAAGCGATACGCCGAATCACCAATGCCGATCATCGACTTCAAGGCTTCCAGAGGCGGGACGGGAAATTCTCCAATCATAACGCCTAGAAGCAGCACAGCGAAATTCGCCGCCGCGAGCAATATCATAATCGAGCCCCAACGACGTGTGGTCCAGTTTCGTTGCACCTCCTAGCCCTCCTTCCTATGCACGAGGTAAATCAGAAGCGGGGCACCCAGCATAGCTGTCACAACGCCCGCAGAGATCTCCTCATCCGGCAGAATGAAGCGCGCGCCGATGTCCGCCAGCAGCAGCAGCGCCGCACCGAGCAGGGCGGCATAAGGAATGACCCAGCGGTAATCGATACCAGCCAGGAAGCGTGCGATATGAGGTACAGCCAGTCCGAGGAAGCCAATAGGACCTGCGACAGCCACTGCACCGCCGACAAGACACATTGCCGACAGCAGAGCAACGACCTTGTACAGTCCTATCCTAAGCCCAAGTCCCTGAGCCACATCGTCGCCTAGACTAATCAAATTGATCTGCCTGCTTGCCGCAATCGCGCCCGTGAGTCCAACCAGCATATACGGCAAGACGCGCAAGAACATGTCCATGCTGCCGCCAGTCAACGAACCGGCGAGCCAGTATCGCATTTCGTCCAGCGACTGCTCACTGAAGATGAGGATGCCCTGCACGAGCGAAGCTAACAGCATGTTAATCGTCGATCCCGCCAGAAGGAGCTTGATTGCTGTCAACTTACCACCCCACGAACCCAGCACATACACGACAAGGCTTGCCAATCCTGTCCCAATCAATGCTGCCCAGACATGAATTATGGAGGAGGTATAGCCGAACAGGAACATGGAGATGACAAGCAACAACGCAGCGCCGTTACTCCCAGCAAGCATCTCCGGTCCGGCCAATGTATTTCGGCTGACCGCCTGCATGACACTGCCTGCCGCGCCAAGCGAGGCACCTACCATCATCGCCATGAGGGCGCGCGGCATCCGTACAGAGCGTACAATGAGATGCTCCCGCGAGCCATCGAAGGAAGTAAACGCATCCAAGACCGTACCCATCGGAAGCATCGCCTTGCCGAGCGCTACACTCGCCGCCAAGGCAACTAACACGAGCATAGCGCTGGCTACAAGACCAACAATACGTGTGTTCATCGCACGCCTCCCATCTCCACGATTACTCGGTTGCAAAGCTGCCAAAAGCCGTCTCCTCGTCGCAAGCCTTACTGCGCCAAAAATTTGGCATAATCGTCAATCATCAGATTTACAGCTTGAATACCGTGCCCGCTCAGCCATACTTCCCAATTCGCGGAATAGACGCGGTTGTTTTTCACTGCCTTAAGCGTCTGCCATAGCGGACTCGTCTTAATTTTATGCTCGAAATAATCCTGCTCCGTCTCGCGTCCGAACAGAATGATAACATCCCCGTCCAAATCAGCGATCTGCTCCTCGGTCACATTGAAGTTGAAATCGTCGTCGCGATCCTGGAGCGCCGGACGCTTGATGCCGAGCTTCGCGGCGACTCCGCCTGTGAAGCCAGGCTTCAGATACACAGAGACACGGTCCTTGCGCGGCCGCAGCAATGACACCTCGGTCGTTTCCAACATATCGCCAAACGTATTGTGCAGCTCCGTTATCCTCTTGTCCAACTCCTCAAGCAACTTCTTCGCTTCATCTTCCTTGCCTGTCACGTTAGCATGCACGACAAGATTCTCTTCCCACTGACCGCCCCCGACCTCGGTAAATACTGTCGGCGCAATCTGTGTCAATTGATCATAAATTGCCTCATGAGTGTCCTTCAGACCGATAATGACATCCGGTGCCAACGAAGCAATCGTCTCAAGGTTGGGTTGTTCCACCGTCCCGATGTTCTTAATACTCTCTGTCCCCTTAAGATAGGAGGAGAAGCCGTTCTCCACGGCAATGATAGACGGTGCACCGACAGGTGTCACACCAAGTGCCAACACGTTATCAAGCGCCCCGCTGTCGAGTACCACTACCCTCACCGGATGAAGCGGTACTTTCGTTTCTCCCATGGCATGTTTGATCGTCTGCGTCTGCCCTTCTGTCATGTTCTCTACATCTGCATTCCGGTCATTCTCCCCTTCTCCAACATTCGAATGATTCAGCGAATTTCCGCAGCCGACCGCGAGCAGCATTCCTACCAGTAATGCTGCGAACCAAAGTGAGCGTAACCTAGTCATCCTCTTAAAAAACCTCCCTGGAATTCTTTCAATCCTCACGATTCATTATTTGATAATGATTATCATTGATAATGATACGGATTTCGACATTATTTGTACATATCTTTTTTTATCCGGTTCCCTGTACGATTATATCCACTAGTGCAAATCTACCATACACAAAATCAACCATAGCCAGCATTGACATTGAAAATGATTATCACTTAAAATGATATCGAATACGCAATTCCGCATTTTACGACTGGAGATGCTGCTATGAAACGGCGCATGTTTTTCTTGCTAACCGCAGTCCGTCGGCTCGACCCTATCATCCGTAACACCATTAGCCGTCGTATACCAGTACCTCTGCTAACAATTCTTACTGAAGGCTCTGGGACGTTGACTATCAACGGCTGCTCCCGAAGCATACAAACCATGCAGCCTTTGCTGCTTCTGCCAGAGGAGAAGGTAAGCATCGATTCAGAAGGTCTCTTCAGCGGCTATCTGCTTGTGCTCGAGCCAGTAAGTCTCATCAAGGCCGGGCAGCGTTGGCAAACGACAGACAAACATATATGGCCTGAGCCACTGCGAGGCAGTGACATTCGTCTTCGCAACACGAGCCAAGTACGCGAATGGCTGGTACAAATGCATAACGAATCACGGCGGCCGCGTCTGCAACGCGATGACGAATACCTGCAGAGGCTTTTTCGCGAATTGTATGACACAATGCTTCAGGATGCTTCTGAGCAATGGCAAGTCGGCGACGATGACAATCTACAGCGCAGCATTCGCTATATGCACTACCATCTGCACGAATCGATCACCCTTCCTCAGTTAGCCGATATCGCCAATCTAACCCCTACCTCCTACTCCCGTAAATTCAAAAAAACAATGGGCGTCTCGCCCATTGAGTATTTGACACGCTCACGAGTTGACGAGGCCAAAAAACGCCTCACTGAAGAGGAAAGCAGCATTAAAGAGATTTCTATTCAGCTCGGCTTCAACAGTGAATTCTATTTCAGCCGGGTATTCAAGCATACTATTGGAATCGCGCCTCAGCTCTATCGGCGCAGAGCAACGTTACGCGTCGCTGTAACTGCTTGCTCCGATTTCGCCAGCATCCTGCGTTCGCTCGGAGTACAGCCGGTGGCCGTGTTCAATTGCTTCCATTATCCAGACACCGCTCCCGAATCTCATTCGCGCGCGGTCGCCGCACAGTTGCGTGCTTTGCGACATCTGCAGCCCGAAATCATCCTGATCGACCGCTATCACCAGAATTGCGAGTCTCTGTTGCAGCAAGTGGCTCCGACCGTGTGCATCGAGCATCAGAGTGACTGGCGGCTCGCGGTGCGTAAAATTGCAGAGCTCGTCGGTCGGGAGCGCTTGGCCGGACAGCAGTTACAGCGACTTGCCCGGCGCTCCGAGGATGCCCGCAAGCGACTGCGCTCCTCATTTAGCGGAGCCAGCCTCACGATGCTGCGTATCACCGATCGTGCGATACGTATTCAGGGGCTGCCCAGCCATCCCATTAATGAGCTTCTCTACGACGAGTTAGACTTAACTCCCGGAAGCGCCATTGAAGCGCTTGATCGCAAGATCGAGATGTCACCAGAGCAGCTTGATCGTCTGGAGCTGCATACCGATTATCTGTTCGTGCAACGGCTGCATCGTCACCCCGAAAGCCAACGCATACTCCAGCAGCTGCAGAGCAGTCCTTTCTGGCAGAATCATAAAGCGGTGCAGGGACGCTGCGCTCGCTTCATACCTAATTGGTACGCTATGAGTTGGACGCCAGGAGGCAGAGACACCATTATCGATTCACTGCTTCACCTTCATGAAACAAAGCCGATACAGCCCTGAATATTCCTGGGCTGTATCGGCTTTGTTTTCTTGTTCTCGCGTCAAATAGCTCCGTTACAGCCGATAGATCGCCATCGGGTCGCCGTGGCGGAACGCGTCGCTGACTTCATCCAGCTCCAGCACAATCTCAGGCGTCAGCTCAAACTCCGCGCTTTTCACGTTCTCCCGAAGCTGCTCAGCGCGCGAAGCGCCGACGATAACAGTAGATACGGCCGGCCGACTCATGAGCCAAGCGGTCGACAATACGCTTGGCGAGCAGCCTGCCCTCTCGGCGATGGAGCTTACCCGCTTCCCGAGCTCGATATTATTCTCTCCCATGAAGCGAGAGAAGCCGGGATCCACCTGCCCCCGCGACCCCTGTGGAGCTTGACCCTCGTTATATTTTCCCGTAAGAATGCCTGCCGCCAGCGGGAAATACGGAATAACGCCCACCCCTTGATCGAGGCACATCGGCACAAGCTCGCGCTCCGGTGTGCGATCCGCAAGCGAATAACTGACCTGGGTGGAGACGAAGCGGTTCAGCCCAAGCTTCTCGCTAATGCCGATCGCCTTCATCAGCTCCCAGGCGTAATAGTTGGAGGCGCCGATATAACGGACCTTGCCGGAAGCGATCATATTCTCAAGCGCACGGAGCGTCTCCTCCAGCGGAGTATTCGGATCGAAGGTGTGGATTTGATAGAGATCCACGTAATCCGTCTTCAACCTTCGCAGGCTGCCCTCCAGCTCCAGCTCGAGATGATAGCGCGAAGAGCCTTTTTCGTTAACGCCTTTCCCCTTCGGCAATCCGGCCTTCGTCGCGAGCACGACCTCATGCCTGCGACCTTCGAGCACTTGTCCGATAATTGTCTCGGACTGCGTCCCCGCATAAATATTGGCCGTATCGATAAAGTTGATGCCGCTGTCGATCGCCAGCTCCAGAATTTGCTTCGACGCCTCGAAGTCGGCCCGTTTGCCGAAGGCGTTCGTGCCAAGTCCCAGTGCAGACACGTTTAATCCGCTCCCGCCTAATCGATTGTATTTCATGATGGTTCAGCTCCTTCTTGAACATTCGTTTTTAACCGTTGCTATGGATTTTATTCCTTCTTGGGGAGCGATGCAAGCCTTTATACCCGATATAGCAACAGCCCCCTTGTTCCCGAAGGAAGCAAGGAGGCTGTACGCCCATTTTGGCTTATTGCCAAGAAAAGATTAGTCGATGTTCACCTTCGAGAAGATCATCTTATCGAAATTGCCGGGATACTTCAGCGCAGACGTTGTCGCGCCCTTCAAAACGATACAAATCGTTTGCTCGCCGATGAGGAGCTGATTCAAATCTCCTTCGGCCGTCAGATAGGTCGACCAGCCGTTGCCCGTGTTCGGCAAATCGATCGTGCCCAGAAGCTCGCCGTCCTTGTCGTTCAGGCGAATCTCCGCCGTTACGCCAGCGGGCGATTTATCCGTTGGAGACGTGTACGTTATCGCGATATGATTCTTGCCCTGCTCTCCGAAGTCAAGATTATTGTAGGCGAGCCATGCGCCGTCAAATGTATTCTTAACCACCGTTCCGCCATTGCCCGATTCCGTACCAAGTGGAGAACCATTGAACGCGTTCGTTTCCGACGACCAATCGCTCTTGTCCTCAAATTCGACCGTCAAGTCGGATTCCGGAACAATCTCCTTGACGGAGAAGCTTGCGTTATCGAAGTTGCCAAGATAGGTTTTGCCGTTGCCCGTCGTTCCAGTCAGCACGAGATAGATATCTTGAATGCCGGTAAGAGCCTGCGTCAAATCACCGCTCGCCACAGCGTAGGTTCCCCATGATCCTGCGGTCGGAGGCACCGGAATCACGCCGACCAAAGCTCCGTCCACGCTGCCGAGCCGAACCTCGACCGCTGAATCCGGTGCGCAATTCCCGCTGTTGCTGGAATATTCAATGGAAAGTTGATTCACGCCTTCGCTGCCGAAGTCCATTCGGTTAAAGGCGAGCCATGCGCCGTCGTACGTATTCGCGACCTGCAGCCCATCCTTGCCGTTCTCTGTCTTGAGCGGCGTGCCTTTGTCCGGATTAAGCGCCGTCGACCATTGATCATAGCTCTCTAATTGCAACAGCGCAAAGTCTGTTCTTACTTGCTCGTAATCGAGAATCATGCGATCCAGATTGCCGATGTAGGGATGTCCGCTGTCGGTTGTGCCGGTCATCACCACATAGATATCCTGAATGCCTTTCACCGTCGTATTGAGATTGGCATCCACCGTATCATAATTGCCCCAGCCGCTGCCCGTTGTCGGCAGCGGAATCGTTCCAACGAGCTCGCCGTCGACGCTGCCCAGATGGAGCTCCAGCTTGGCATCCGCCGGCACCTTGTTCGAAGGAGCGTCATATTCCACCGTAATGGTGTTCTTGCCTTCTTCTCCGAAATCAACGTTGTCATAGGCCATCCACGCGCCTGTGAAGGTGTTGCCCACCGTCGTGCCTCCGTTATTGCCTTCGGTCTTGAGCGGACCGTTGTTGAAGGTATTCTTGTCCGCGGACCAGTCGCTCCTGCTCTCGAATTCCACCGTCAACGCCTCGTCGACCGGCTCCTCCGGCTTCGTAGGGACCGGCAATGGATCGAGCTCGGGATCCTCCGGGTCCGTTCCCGGATCCGTGCCGGGATCAGTCCCTGGGTCTGTGCCAGGGTCCGTTCCGGGGTCCGTGCCAGGATCAACATCCGGCACAGGCTCCGGCTTCGGCGCAACCGGCTCGGCAAGCCAGAGGGAATCATAGATATTGCCATTGTACGCATCAGCCAAGTAGACATTCACTTGATACTTGTCGGCGGTGACGTTGAAGATTTGCGACAGCTGAAAGTCGCCTTCGCCAATCGGCACGGCGTTCGACATCCACGCCTCGTCTTCCCCGTTCATTAATTGGAAGACCAGTACGGCCGGGCCCTCGTAATCGCCTGTCAGCGCGCCTGCAACGTCAACCTTCAAATTCCCGCCGCTGCGATTCACGTCCACATTCAGATTATAGACCTTCCACACGCGGTCGGAGGTATACGCGATATCGGAGAGCAAAGCCGTCCCCGTCGCTACATCCTCCTCTTCGTTCGCTTTCACTCTGACCTGAACCGCTCCCGCCGCATACGCATCCGGACCTAATGTCTGCGGATTGGCCGCAACGGGTCTCCAGCTTGCTCCGCCGTTCAGGCTGTATTCGTAATCAGACGGCTCATCGAAGCCCGTAACATTCGTCCATCCGAAGGTGTTCGCCGCGTCATCGGCGACAGGCCCGGTTGGAGCAGCCGGAACAAGCTTCTTCTTCGTTCCTTGAAGCGTCAGGGAGAACGCGATATCCGAGCTTGTGCCATTCGCTTGATGCACCTCGGCGGCAATCACATTCTCGCCTTTCGCCAGATATTTCGGATCAATGGTATAGCTGATGCCGTCCCGCTCGTCATTGACGGTGCCATTCGCATACGTATCATACGTCGCTTCGCCGTCCGGCATGTTCGTGCGAATAATCTCATGTCCGTTCAAGTAGACGATCGCTCCGTCATCGCGAATCAGGGTCGCGTTCAGCGCCTGAATATCCGACGGCTCATCTACTTGGAAGCTTTGGCGGAAATAGGTGGTCGGATACTTCCTCGTTGCATCCGGACCGTAGCTGACAATCGTATTCGGATTGTCGAACTTGTCGTAGCCGAGCATGGCCGCGCCCGTTGCCCAAGCGCTGTCGTCGTAATCGACGCCTGTCCAATGGTCTCCCGCGGAATGGCCTTGATCAAGATACTTCCAGTCGGAATGCTCCGCGATCAGTTCCTTGTTCGCAATCAGATTATCCACCGGGGCGGAATAATCCATCGTCGGAGGCGCCGCGCTTGCAGCCGCGCCCCATGCGTAATTCGGCTCGGGGCCCATCTCGAATTCCAGCGTGCCGCCGGCCATCAGATCCTCATAGGAAATCCATGCCTGATCAAATGCCGCGCCGTTCAGCTTCGCCGATTGAATAAAGCGATTCTCGCTTGATACACCGTTAGCTGTTATCGTGAAGGACTTGCCGCCATCCAGATTCAGCTTCGTCTCCGCGAAGATAGGCGATCCGATCACATAATACGGATCTCCCGGATTGCCCGGATAGAGGCCCATCGCGCTGTAGACGAACCACGAGGACATCGCGCCCGCGTCATCGTCCATCGACGGCAGATAACCTTCCGGATCATCGCGGTAGACGCGCGATTCCAGCGGATAATTGTACAGACCGTGATTATGATACTTCTGTATGACCGTTTCCGTGGTGTACTCTCTCGCATAATATTGCGTCAGATAAGGCATGCCGAGATAATCGTACAGGAACGGCACCTGCAAATCCGGTTCGTTGACCGCCATGTATTCATTCTTGGCGAAGAAGGTTTGCAGATCGATCGCCATGTCCCGCTTGCCGCCCATCAGTTCGGCCAGACCGTTCACATCCTGCGGCACGAACCAGCGATAGGTCCACAGATTGCCTTGATAAGCAAATTTGTCTACCGCCGTAATATCGTTCTTGTTCACCGTCTGCCCGTTCGGCGTGAAGAAGCCGGTCTCCACGCCCTTCTCGTCCACTTGCTCCTCGTTCCATAGCTCCTTGTAGGACAAGGCAATGGCTTTGTACTTGTCATACGTTTGCTTGTCTCCAAGCAGCGCCGCAAGCTTCATCGGATAATAGGCGCTGTAGGCCTTCTCGAGCTTGCCCGATATTTCGTTGTCATTAACGGAATAATGGTCGGTGTCGACCGCCATCCCTTGAAGCGCCGTATTGATGTCATAATCGCTGAACGAGAAGCCCTTTGCATACGCGTCCAGAATGACTGCGCCGTTGAACTCATTCCTTACGCTCGGGCTTGGCCAATAGCCTTCCGCCCATTGCTGATAGGAGCCTCTTGTCTTGTAGACGTCGATCATCGAAGCCACCATATTTTTGTAGCGTTCAGGATCGAGCAGCGAGTACAGGGAATATTTGCGGAAATCATCCCAGGTCGTCCAGCCGTTATAATACTCGAAATCTTCGCCGATTTCCGAGGTTTGCCGTATGGTATCCTCGTCTCTTGCCGCGCGGAATTCGCCATTCGAGCTCGTCACGTTATTCGGGTGAAGGAAGGAATGATAGAGCTGCGTGTAAAATACCGTCTTGTTCTCCTCATCCGCATCCGTCACCTCCACCTTGCCGAGCTGTTCGCTCCACAACGCTCTCGTCTCCGCATGCCGCGCATCGAAATCCCAGTCCGAGCTGTCGCTGTCCCGCTCGATCTTCGCTTGATCCACGCTGATCGTGGACAAGCCCACCTTCGCTTGAATCACCTTATCATTCGTCGTGTCGAAGTTTGCCCATACGCCGCTGTTCGAGCCGCTGCGCGCATCGACATTGCCTATCGAATCGTCCTTCCACGTTGTATAAGATGCAAAATCATGATCGAACTTGATCGAATAATACATCGTATAATAGCCATGTCCGCATACATTATGGGATTGAATCATGCCCGAAATCTCGTTGTTGTTCTCCACCAGCAAGTTCGCGTCCACCATGCCCGCATAGGAATTGCTTAGATCGACGAGCACTGAGCCGTCCGTCTCTGATTGCGGGAATGTGTACCGGTGATAGCCGACGTTATCGGAAGCCGTAAGCTCGGCCTTGATGCCGGAAGCCAGCTCGACCGTATAATAACCGGGCGACGCCTGCTCGCTGCTCTTATCGTACGCCTGCTTGTACACATTGCTGTCCTTCGTGAAGGTCTGCGTCTCCGGCATCATCAGAATGTTGCCGCCTGCGCCACTGCAGCCCACCCCGCTAAAACGCAGATGCGAGAAGCCCTTCATATAGTTGTCCTGATAATAATAGCCGCTGAAAGCTCCGCCGTCGGTGTCCGGGCCGAGCGACACCAAGCCGAACGGCGTCGTCGGTCCCGGATTCGTCTGACCGTTATCGCCCAACGTGTTAATGAACGGGTCCACGTAATCGACCGGCTCCAGATTCACGTCGGGATAGACGGGAATTTGATCCTCGCCCACTCCGTACAGCTCGAATTCGTACAAGCGAACGGTATTGTTGTCGCTCGCCCCCTTGTCGATATAGAGCCTGACATATCTCGCTGAGAAGGTCTCGACATAGCGGTCAACGATGGTCTGTACATTGCCGGTCACGACATCGACATCTTCCCATGCCTCGCCGTCACTGCTCTTCTGCAGACGGAAATCCTTCGTATTCCAATACGGACATTGATTGGATTCGCCTATGCAGGCGTTCTGCAGCTTCCATTCGTTGATGTTGTATACCTGTCCCAAATCGAGCTGAAGCCATTTCTTCTGAGCGCTGGAATTTTCGCACCACTTCGTATCCGTTCTGCCGTCGATAGCTTGGCCGGCGCTTTCATTGTCCGCGCATTGTCCCGTAGCCGTTGCCTGCGCTCCCAGAGCGACATTCGTCGTCGCTGCCGCGATGAAAGGCTGAACTGGATCTGCAGAGACGATTGCCGCAGACGACGGTTTTGCCAGAGATAATAGAATGCAGAGAATCATGCCGATGGCACCTAACTTTTTGAACATTGGTCTGTCGTCCTCCCGCTTGCTTATGATTACGAGCCTATTAACCGGTTGATCACTGCCGCGACTTCAGCTCGGGTTACCGCATGCTTCGGATTGAAGCTCATGCCGTCGCCTTGCATGAGTCCGAACGACCATGCGTCCTTCACCGCTTCCTCCGCCCAAGCGGATACGGCAGCCCGATCCGCGTATGGAGGCTCACCTTCGTTCACTGCTGCGTTCAAGTCGAAATAAGAAGCGGCGCGCATCAGCGCAACGGCGGCTTCCTCCCGCGTAATCTTGTCCGCCGGCCTGAATTTGCCGTCGTAGCCCGTCACAATGCCAAGCTCCGCCGCTGCCGCCACATATTCGGTATAATATTGACCGGGGATTACATCCGAGAATGCGTTCGCGTTGCCGCTTGCGGCTGTCTCTCTCTCCCCTTCCATTGCGCGCATGATGAGTGTGACAAAGTCAGCCCGGGTAATATCGAGCTCGGGAGCGTAATGCTGCTCGTCCACGCCTGTCACGATATGCTTCGCCGCAAGCCGCTTCACCGCATTCTCCGACCAATGTCCGCGAAGATCGGTGAAGGATTTATCATATTCCAGAATCGCATAATAGGAGAAATGCTCCGCCATGAAGGAAATCTCGCCGTTATGAATGGCGCCTCCCACATATTGCGCGTTATTGCCATCCACGTAGTACACGCCGGCAAGTTCATCTTGGATAAGAGCTTCTTGTTCCTTGCTCAGCTTGATCGACACCTTCACCGGCTTCTTCATCTCGTGGATGGACGTAGAGGCTCCGCCGGAGATGAGCTCGATGGAAGCAGACAACACCACGCCTGTAGCGGTATAATCCTGCTGCTTGGAGATCGAGTCATGAACGATGCCGCTCGCTTCATCCGACCATGCCGTGTTCAGCACAATGCGAATCCGACCCTGCTCGTCAGCCGGCGTTGCCGGCAATGAGCCCGCAGGGAAGGAGAGGGTCAACTCTCCCGATGTGATGACGAGATTTTTGTTCTGCCGCTGCAGAGCATCCAGCGTATCCGCGGGCAAATCCAGCGCCTTGCCCGAGCTTGCCGCAGAGGAAGGAAGATGAATCGTGATCGCCGCATCGCCGTCATTCATAGCCTGCTTGACGATGCTGCTTCCGATTTGGAAATGTCCGTCCTCAGCCTCCTCCGGCTGAAGGTTCGATCCGTCGGCCGTTCCCGTATCGACGGGGATGCCCGGCTCATCTGTCGGCGGTGTCGTCACGCCGCCGTTGTTGCCGCCGTTTTCGCTGTCACCAGAGCCGTCGCCGTTGCCGCCATTATCGCTGTCGCCGCCGTTGTTGCCGTCTCCGTCGCCTTCTCCGCCGCCGAGCGACTCGACAACCCGGAACGATTTCGTCGCTTTCTCGGAGCCTGCTCCGGCGATGACGGTGTAGCTGCCGTAAGGAGCAAGATTCTCATCCGCGGGAATGCCGACCGTAACGGAATAACCGCCTTCTACAGGCAACAGAGTATCTACATAGAATACCGCGCCTTCAGGGCTTACGATTTTCACTACCACATCATCCACTGTATTCGAGGTCGTTCCATGAATCGTCAGTTCACCTCCGCGCAGCACTTCCTCCGCGCTCAATTCGAGCGCGAAGGCCGCCGCCGCGTAACTCTTCAGAGGCGATAGCACGAACATGACGACCAGCAACATTGCGATATATCTTTTCACCGTTGTCAGTCCTCTCTTTCCTTCCATTACTGCAGCTCTATGGTTTGCGATAGATTAACCGGTATATCGGACTCGCCGTCGAAGGAATCGAATACGAATACCTTGACTCTGTAATTCGAACCGCTGACATTGAAATATTGCGATAATTCCAGTTCGCTTTGCCCGATCGGAATCGCGTTAATCAGAATCGGCTTCTTGCCGTCCAGCAGCTCGAACACGACATAAGCTTCGCCGCTGTAATCCGCGAATGGATCAACTGCAACATCAACCTTCAGCTTATCTCCTCGAGTCAGCTCGCCCGACAGCGTATAGGTCTGATGAATGCCGTTGATTGTGAACGGCTTGTCGGACAACAGAGGCTGACCCGCTTCCCTGTTCGTCTCCTCATCCGCTCTCACGCGAACCTGCACCGAGCCCGCTTCATATTCGTCGTCTCCGACAGGCTGCGGGTTGGCGGTAACTGCCGTCCACGTCTCCCCGCCGTCCACGCTGAATTCATAGTCCGACAGCTCATCGTAGCCCGGGACATTGGTCCAGCCGAACGTGTTGAAGCCGTCATTGACCACAGGCACCGTCGGAGCTGCTGTCAGATTGCCGTCAACCGTCACAATCGCCGCCTCCGAGTTGTCGCGTTTGTCCACGCTCCTCACGGCAAAGTCGTAGCTTTGATCCAGGTCTGCATTTTCCACTACATATTGATAATTGACTTGTCCCGCAGTCGCCGGAACATACACGCTCCAGTTATGGCCCAGCTTTCCGTTCACCTCATAAATGCGGAAGCCGCGAATGGCATCCTCGGCGCTTGCGTCGGCCGGCTTGCTCCAGGAGATCGCAATCGATTCATCGCCGCTCTTGCCTGCGGAAAGCTCCTCAACCCCATTCGGCTTGCCGTCGTCCCTTACAATCGTATACGTATCGAACGGATCATCCTCGCCCGATTTGTACGAATTAATCGTGAAGCTGTTTTCGGTGAAATGAATGCCGGAGTAGATCGCCACATGCGGCTGTTCGAACACATCCGCGTAGAAGCCGTTCGCGTTGTTGTTCAGCTCGTAGAACTTCGTGCCGGCCGAGTTGTTGACGATATACATGGTTCCGTCCGGATTGAGCGGATTGCCTTGCCCGTCCGTATCGATGTCCGTCACGACCTGGTTATTGTACAGCTGATGCGAGCGCATGAACGTGTGATCATGGCCTTGCAGCACCACGTCGATGCCCAGCTCGTCGAAGACCGGATACATTCTTGCCCGCAGCGCTTGAATATCCGAATCCGTGGCATGATTGCCCATCGAATAAATCGCTTTATGGAAGGCGACGACCTTCCACTTTTTGTCCGTCTGCGCCACTTCGCGCTTCAGCCATTCCACTTCCTGATCGAACGCCTTCTTCTGATTGTCGTCCCAGCCGATATCCATCGTGTTCAGCACCATGAAATGAGCGTCGCCGTAATCATAGGCATACACGCTGCCCGGCGGCAGAGGATTGGCAATTGAATCATTCGGATAGTTGAAATGATAATAATAATTGTCGTTATAAGGGCCTTCATGATTGCCAACGGCAGCCATCACCGGAAGATGGATGAGCGAATCCTTGGCTTTGCCGAAATAATCCAGCCATTGATACTCCAGCGCTCCGGCATCGACCTGGTCTCCCGTCATCATCAGGAACTTCGCGTTCGGATAATCCTCGAGCGCATTGCGCAGCGTATTGCCCCATACGCTGTATTCCTGCGAGTTGCCGCCTTGCGAGTCGGTCATATAGAGGAAATCGAAGGTTTTCTCGTCTTCGGCTTCCGTCGTGAAAGTCCCTGTCTCGCTCCAATTGTCGTCAGCGCCGACCCGGTATTTGTAAGCCATGCCCGGGGCCAGTTCTTCCACCAGCACCTTGTGGCTTATAAATGAGCCGTTCGTGGAATTGGTGATCTTCAAATTGTTCAGAATTTGCGAGTCTCCGCTCACTCTGATCTTTGCATCCGAGCTGAAATCTTGATCCGCCGGCACAAGCTCCACAATACTGTCCAAAATATTCGCAGGCGCGTTATCCGGCATATCATATCGCGAATACCAGGCGAAGGCGCGCTTTGTCTTCGCGTCCTTGAAGAGCGTCATCGCTGCAGCAATCGGAGAATAGTCCACGTACTCGGATAGATTGGCGAGCGCAAAAGCGAATTCGTTAATTGTCGCCCCTTCGCCGCTCTTCCAATTCGCCGCGCCGTCATACTGCAGACTTACGCCTGCCCCAGGCGCGACAGGCTTGCTGAATTGCACCTGAAGCACCGACGGATCTTCGGCGAACAGCTGAACATCCGCCGCAGCGTAGGAATCATTCCCCGCTTTCACAGTCAAATGGCTGGCCAGATCGTCGGGCAGAGCTCCCAGGCCAACAGGAAAATGCAGAGCCGCATGATCGCCGGCCGTCGTTACAGAACCGCTTGTAGGGCCGATGTAATCTGCCGGCAGGAAGAAGGCCGATTCCGGCACAACCTGCTTCACGACATTCGGACCAGACCATTTCAAGTACAGATTCGAACCGCCGTTATTCTCGAAATAATCGATGCGAATTTGATATTTCTGTCCGGCTGCGAGATGCACCGTCTCGCTCGTCTGCTCGACATCCCATACATTTTGCCAGAAGTCGATAATCGGCGTGCTCATATCGTCAACCCACAGACGGAAGCCGTTGTCGCCGATCATATAGAACGTATAATCCCCGGTCGTCTCCGGCAAAATCTGCCCCGTCCAGCGCACATTGCTGCTGTCCTGGGAGCCCGTTCTCGCTTCCAGCACCGGATCAAGGTTGCTGAAGTTGATCTGGGAATCAATCGCCGATGTCTTCCAATCGCCGAAGCCGAAATCCTGGCCGCTGCCCAGACCGGAATAATATTGGCCAAGCAGACCTTGGTTCTTCGCCGGCTCCTGCGTCGAGCCAGTCAATGTCAAGGAGAAATCCGTATCCGAGCTTGAACCCGCGTTCTGATGAACCTCCGCCGCGATGACATTCGTACCGTCAACGAGCAGGGAAGGATCGATGTCGAACGGAATCTCGTCGCGCTCATCCGCTACCGCGCTTGAAGCAAGCGTATTGTAGGCGATTGTTCCGTTCGGCATGTTGCTGCGGAAGATCTCCTGTCCGTTCAGGTAGACCGCTGCCCCGTCATCTCGGACAAGCACCGCCTTAAGCTGCTTGATCGCATCCGCATCCTCCACCTGGAAGCTCTTGCGATAATAAGCCGTAATATGCTTGTTCCCGGAGTCGCCGCCGTAGCCGATTATCGTATTCAGATCCTGTCCTTTGCCGCTGCCCGCGTAACCGAGCGGCGCCTGTCCGGATTGCCAGGCATCATCGTCGAACGCAAGCTCGCGCCATCCCGTCCCTTGATCCGAGCCGTCATCAAGATAGCGCCACTCGTCATCCTGTTCGATCAGCAGGGATTCTGCGGCTTGCTCCTCGTTCACATGGCCGTAAGCCTCGAATTCATAAACATTCGCCTCATACGTGCTGTCCGGCTTCGCGGCTCCTACATCCGTAATGGACAGCTTGATATATCTCGCCTTTACAGGCTCCTCCAACTGATGAGTCGATGCATCGTAGGTGCTGTCCGTCACCGAGACAACATCGTTCCATGCCATATCGTCGTCGCTGACTTGAATCTTGTAATCCTTCGTATTGTACAGGGAAGAATCGCCGCCCGAGCCTGCATGCTTCAGCTCAAATCGGCTGATCGTCGCCTCCGTGCCCAAGTCGATCTTGAGCCAAACCGGATTCAACTCGGAGGGCGCGGTCGTTCCCGTGTTGTATACCCAATTGCTGACGGTATCGCCGTCAATCGCATTCGCCTGCGGCTTGCCGGAATCCGATCCGCTCGCGGTTACGGAAACTCCCGGCATCAGGAATACATTCGATTCGCTCGGCACCGCTTCGACCAGCGGCAAGATATGCTTCGTGTACGTGGAGAACACCATGAAGCAGCACATCAATGCCACCAGCACGCGATTCATCATCGACTTTCTCTTTGTTGATCTCACTGCTCTTCCTCCTAAACTATAATTCTCTCTATGGTTTTCTCCGGCTATTCAATAGAATGCCTATTGAAAAGTATACGTCACGATTATTTAGATAAACAACAATTGTAATATGAAGATTACGAAAATAAAGTCCAAATAATGTTATATATTTTACTTTTATAGATTGTGTAAATCGCAAATACTATTTACAAAATATTAATATAAATTATTTATAAAAATTATATATACTACAGCCTTAGGGGTATATACATATACCCCCAACGCAAATAAGGCGGTTTCCATGAGTTGCCCCAACTCCGGAAACCGCCTTAAACTCCTATATCTTATTTTACGTATGGCCAAAATTACCCCTGAAAAACAAAGCTCTCCTGCCCTCTCACGTTCAATTCGATCTTGAACACGCCGCCCGCATGCGGCTGCTTCTGAAGCGTATCCTCATCCAAGCCTATCCTTGCCGATGTGATATACAATTCGTTCCTGTTCTTCCCGCCGAAAGCGCATGAGGTCACTTGAGCGGCCGGAACCGCGATCTCGTCCAGCTTTTTGCCCGTTTCGGGATTCCACCTTGAAACCTTGTAGCCGCCCCAATGGGCAATCCACAGCATCCCTTCTTCATCGATCGTCATGCCGTCCGGCGAGCCTTCCTCCTTCGGCACCGAAATCGCGACCTTCGGCGATTCAATGTCTCCCGTGCCGGCATCATAGCGGAATGCCGCGACTTCTCTGGTCGGCGTATCGATATAATACATCGTGGACTGATCCAGGCTCCAAGCCAGTCCGTTCGAGCAGCGGATGCCATCCCGCATATGCCGAACCTTGAAATCCGCCTCCATGCAATAGAGATGTCCCGTCGGAGCTCCGCCTTCGAACGGCATCGAGCCCGCCCAGAAGCGGCCGGACGGATCGCATTTGCCATCATTGAACCGATTCGTCGGCAGCTCCTCGCTCGGAGCATGCAGCAGCTCGACTCGGCGGGATGCGGGAGCGAGCGAGTAGAAGCCTTGATCGGCCGCCATCACGATGCCGCCGGATTGCCGAAGCGCCATTGAGCCCACATGCATGCCGACGGGAATGATTTCATTCGTATCCATCTCAGGATTATGAACATGGATGTTCTTGCCCATAATATCAACCCAGTAGAGAAGCCCGTTCTTAGCATCCCAACACGGCCCTTCTCCAAGCTGCGCCTTTGCGTCAACCGCCAATTTCAAGTTGGATTCTGTCATTTCCGCATCTCCCTCGTTTCTGTTCCATTTCAAATTTCCGTAAATTCGTCGAAAGTCGCCGCTCCAGGACAACTTTCCCCTCTCGTTATCTTAGAGCTATTCACAGCGTTGCGCAAATATAATCTTGGTTCAATGCAGCGAATGAGCCATCGCCAACACTCCAAAAAAAATCGGTCTCCAGACGGAGGAGAAAAATGAGTGTATACAATACACTGTTTATATATTAAACTGTTTATACAATACACACATTAGAACTGGAGGAGCATTCTCATGAAGGAAAAGATTATCGAAGTGAAGGGCCTGCACAAAGCTTTCGGCAAGACGGAGGTGCTGTCGGGACTCGATTTATCCGTAACATCGGGCAGTATATTCGCCTTGCTGGGACCAAACGGCGCTGGCAAAACGACCCTGATTCATATCCTGTCCACTCTCGTGGCCCCCGATAGAGGAACGGCCGCGGTTGCAGGCTATAACATCGCGTCCCAGCGCAATGAAGTGAAACGCTCTATCAGCCTGACCGGACAATTCGCGGCGGTTGACGAGGTGTTGACCGGGGCAGAGAATCTTCGCTTGATGTGCCGGCTGGCCGGTCTGTCCCGTTCGCAGACGGAGACGAGAACGGCCGAGCTCCTGCGGCAATTCGATCTGGAAGCAGCGGCGGGCAAACATGCGGGAACGTATTCGGGAGGCATGCGGCGAAGACTGGATCTTGCCGTCTCTCTCGTAATCAGCCGCCCGGTCCTGTTCCTGGACGAACCGACGACCGGACTCGATACGATTAGCAGGCGCGCGCTGTGGGAGATCATACTCCAGCTGAAAAATCAGGGGATGACGATTTTTCTTACAACGCAATATTTGGAGGAAGCCGATGAGCTGGCCGATACGATCGCCGTGATAAACGGCGGCAGAATCGTGGCGTCCGGCACCGCGGAGGAGCTGAAGGCGCAGGTAGGCGGCGAGGTTATTGAGCTTCGGGATCATCAGGATCGGCTGCTGGAGACATTCCCGACAACCGGGGGAATTTCGGATGTGCGAGAAGCGATGGAGCAGGCGGCGGCGCGTTATCCCGGGGATGCGAGAATCAGCATTCGCAAGCCAAGCATGGATGATGTATTCATTGCCTTAACAACCAATCAAATGGAGGTATCACGATAATGAAAACAACTCAAGAGATAACAGCCGCTGTCCCAAGCCGTCCATCCGATCCATCCAAGATGGCAACAATTGCTTCCATGTCGATCAAGCCGCCATCCCTTCTCGTAACGAACGCCGTCTTCATCGGCCGCAGCCTGCGACATAGCATTCGCAATATCGAAGCGTTAATAATGGCCATCATGCTCCCCATTATGCTCATGCTGCTATTCACCTATGTGTTCGGAGGCGCCCTCGATCCCGGCGGAGATTATGTGAATTATGTCGTGCCCGGCATCATTCTGCTATGCGCGGGCTTTGGCTCCTCCAGCACGGCTGTCGATGTCGCAACGGATATGACGAACGGCATTATCGATCGCTTCCGCACGATGCCCGTTCGCTCCATCAGCGTCATAACCGGCCATGTCACCGCGAGTCTCGTGCGAAACCTGCTGGCGACTTGCGTTGTTCTGGGCGTTGCGCTGCTCGTCGGCTTCAACCCCTCGGCGAATGTCCCGGAATGGCTCGCGGCCTTCGGAATCATAACGTTATTCATCCTGAGCTTTACCTGGCTGTTCGCGGCGATCGGGCTCATGACCGGAAGTCCGGCGGCGGCGAGCGGCTACGGCTTCGCGCTGCTGTTCTTTCCCTATCTGTCCAGCGCTTTTGTGCCGACAAGCACAATGCCTTCCTGGCTTCAGGGCTTCTCGAATCATCAGCCGATCACGCCGGTTATCGAAACGATCCGCAGCCTGCTTGGCGGAGCCGGGGTCGGCGACCAGTGCTGGACCGCGATAGCTTGGTGCGGCGGCATCCTTGTTCTGTCCCTCGTCTGGTGCTCTATCGCATTCCGCAAGAAGGCGGGGAAGAGATAACACCAACGAGGAAAAACTCCCGTATATTGAGGACTTTCAGCATGATTCTGCGAAATGTCTTCAAATATACGGGAGTTTTTCCTGCTTAATCTGATTTTCGGAAGAAAGCTCTCGATTATGCGGGGGGCAACGGATTCAAGCCTGCGGCATGCCGCGCCTCGTCTCGATATACTGCTCGATGCCGTCGAGTATAATCTCCAGCCCGAAGGCGAGGTCGTCGCCGATCGGGCTTTCCGTCTCTCCGGTATAAGCTCCCGACATCAGTACCGGAAACAGAAACGGGAATCGCTCCTTTGTGACAAGCTTCTTAAGCGCCGCCGTATAGCTGAGTCCGCTGAAGGCTTCCAGCGTATCGCCTTCCTTCAAGGCTTGCTGCATATCCCGTTCGATCATGCCCGCCGCCCTTGCATAACTGCTCAGCAGGAGCACGAATGACATTTTCTCGAAATCATTAATCGGGAAATCCTTCATAATCCTGAGCGTCCAGTCAATGACTAGCAGATTATTCGGCGCAAGGGGCACGCTTTGAATCGGAATATCCCCGAACCAGGGATGCTCGCGAAACACCTTCATGCATGCAAATACATATTGCCTCAATTCCTCGCGCCAGCCCGCTCCCTCATTCTCCTCGGGAATATCAATCTCGCAGGCGGCATCCTGCATCAGTACAAGCAAGTCGTTCTTGCTGGTCACATAGCGGTACAGCGACATCGTCGTGAAGCCGAGCGACTGCGCGACCCTGCTCATCGACACGGCCGCCAGCCCGTCCTCATCCGCGATCGAAACCGCCGTATCCACGATTTTCTTAATGCTAAGCTCGCCCTTCGGCCCTCTGCGGGGCTTCTTCACAATACCCCAGCTTAGCGCGACTCCGCCGGGCAATGCATCAAGATCTTCATCCTTCAAATGGTCCATCCCATCTTCGCGTCTATCCTTCGCCATGCGCTGCGAACCTCCAATTGCTTACGATTGAATAATTGTATACGTCGTAAACAGTATAGCATAATCAATGGCCATGCTGCTTGGGGCTCTAGTCCGCGAACTGACATTTGGAGTCAGACGCACTGTGAGCGCGTTTGCGCATCAATCATATCCACCGACCGATTCAGGCAGACTAATGTACGCTTCCTTCTCTTTAACAAGGTTAAAGATAAATTGCCTCAAGGCTTTCAGCTTCTTCGCGTCCTCGGTAGTGGCGCAATGTTCCTCCGACCAATCATAGTTGTACGTTTTTCCGTTCAAGATAATCGTCCAATGCTCCTCCGAGTAAGGCATCTGTGAACAGGTATATCTCGATAACGACACAGACATATCCAACTTGTCTGAAATTGGAATAGCGCGCATTTGTTCATAAATGCTTTGAATTTCGTCCTCCGAGAACGCGAACGATGTCTTAGCGACGCCATCCGCCACAAGATCCTTCGTCACCTCGTCTGTGAACGTGTTGATCTCATTCTTCCCGGTAATGCCGTATCGGACGGAGAAATCGAAATCTGAAGGCATCTCTTCGGGCAATACGGCGATGGCCTCACGATTGTTATAGCCATCGAGCACTAGAACGAGAAGCAAGAGCAGCACCGCCGCGCCAATCATTTTTCTCATGACAAAAAAACCCCTCCCCTTTGCGCTTTAAGACGTAGTCGGGAAAGGATTTGTTTCAGCCGCTGAACCGTAAAACTTACATAAGCTTCGCTTCAATGGCGTCGATCTTCTGACACAGCTCCTGCTGCCAATCGAGATCGCCGCAGTCATAAGCTACGAACGCAATGCTCTTGAGCGAATCGAGCTTATACACGAGATCGAAATTCGCCTTCATGCAATGCTCGAGCTCCTGCCTGTCCACGTAATTCAGCCTGTCGAAGCCGCCCATCTGGCGCGCCTTGTTCGTCAGCTCCGCAAGCCGTCGATGTATGGGATGTATGCCGATCAACCGCATTCGCCTCCTCGGTATATGCATGCCGCTCTTATCAGCATATCCCGTACAGTCCCTTCACAAACGCGGTATCCGCAATCCTTTACAGGGAATTAGCAAATATCATCATAAACCTATCGACGTTGCATGCGTCTACTGTTTTCCCCGTTCACTGGCACGGCCATTCCGGCACGGACGAGATTTCCCAGAGATAGATGGAAGCTACCGTTCCGTAAGGAGCATATTTGCTTCTGAATTGCTCGAATTCCGGCTTTGTGAGCGACTCTAATCCGTACAATCGCATCATTCCTTTGCGAATTGCGAAGTCGCCCCAGCTGACGATATCCGGGCGCTCCATCGCATGAATCATCAGCATTTCTGCCGTCCACCGACCGATGCCATTCCAGGCGACAAGCTGCTTCATCACCTCTTCATCCGGCAGCTCATGAAGCTTATCCAGCTCGAAAGCTCCGTTCGCAACCGCCTCCGCAATGGAGCGAATCGATATCGCCTTTTTCATGCTGATTCCGCAGCTTTGGATGAACTCCGGAGGATGGGCTGCGATATTTTGCGGAGTCATGTCTCCAAGCTTGTCCTGCATGCGTCCCCATATCGTACTCGCCGCCTTCACCGAAATCAGCTGACTTACGATAGCATTGAGGAGCGCGATGAACAGATCCGGAACAACAACCCGATCCAGCATGCCAAAATGCCTTATCGCCGCAGCGAGCCGTTCATCCGCACCGCTCAAATAATCCAGTTCCTTCTGTCCGTAACGAAATAACCTCGTATCGACTCCTTGCAATTCCCTCGCCTCCGCTCTGCCTGCGCAATATTGCCGCGCTCGATTATTCCCTACTATACACTTGTGCGGCGAAGAAATGAAAGGGCCACGGAATGAATCGGCAAGATTTCGTAATTTCGCAGAGCGTGGCAGAGCCTTGCAGTGATGACATGCTTATCTCTTGATAGGCCAAAATACGGAATGCCGACTTCAGTCATCGGCCTCCAATCTGCCGTCAGCGTTTCGGATATAACGGATAATCGACAGTAGTCGGGGCTTGGATGAGAATTAATCTGAGCTTCTCTCCACCTGAGTTCTCTATAACCGCCTCAGTATCTTCTCTGGCCGCAGCCACGATAAAGTCCCTGTGCCGGAATGTCTCCCCAGCTTTCTCAGAACCTGACTCGCTCCAGACGCCTCCGCCGCGAATCGCCAATGCCGTCAGACTGTAGCCTTCGGGTACGAGATGCTTGTAAGAAGCACCGCTGCTTATTTCCACATCCCACATCCCAATATCCGCCACCAGCTCAAGCGGCGAGCCATCTCCGATAATCGTCTTCGCCGTGTAGCCTTGCGGGCTCTGAGCGAACGGAAATTGCTCATGCTCGTATTGCGAATAGGTCGGCTGCCTTCGAATCGCTTCGTTGAAATTCGGCTCGAACCAGATTTGGAACATCTCCGCGTCCGCGCTTAATCTCTCTTGATGGCTCACGCCCGAGCCGGTCTGCATGAATTGCACACCTCCCGCTCCAATCGTACTGTTCGTACCAAGTGTGTCTCCGTGAAACGCTGTGCCGTCTACGACATAGGTCATGATCTCGAAGCCTTTATGAGGATGCAGCCCGATTCGCGCTTCCTCGCTCGCCGTGCCCCATGCCCAGTAGAACAGCGGACCGACACGTTTCACCACGGAGCCTTCGCCCGGAAAACCGATCGGCTTCTGCTCGACCAGCTTCCCACCATCGAAAGCGCCTTCGCCTTGCATGGCCGGTGTATACACAAGTGCTTGCATCGCAATAACCTCCTTAAATTTAATATTCTTTAATTTAAGATAAATATACGCCTTGCAGACTGAAATGTCAACCCGTGCAGTCCGGTCGCAAAAAACAGGCCGCAGCCCCGCGTAAATCGCGTTGCTGCGGCCTTGTGAGTGCTCCTAGTCGAAAATTACGACTTGCAGTCCGTTCATGCGGCCGACGACACACTCGAAGTCGATTTTTTCGACTTGCAGTCCGATAAAGCTGCCGATTACGCCGCCGAAGTCGGATTTTCCGACTTGCAGCGCTTTAACACAATCGGCGAACCGCTCAACCTCATTCGGTTATTTCCGAATTTCGACCACGCAAACCGAATGCGGCTTCATCGCGAGGAGGAGTCCCCTTGCGCCGAAGTCCAGACGAGACTCTTGCACCGTGACGGCCTCCGGCTCAAACACGGAATTGATCGTCTCGAAATCGTCGCCCGCAAGCTCCCACACGGTCGCGCCGCCCGCATCCGCAAACGAGCCGATGCGCAGCTCGGCTTCCACCGCCGTCAGTCCGCGATTGACAGCGAATACGGTGAGCACCTCGCCCGATTCGTCGAGCGTCGCCGTAACGTCGAGCACCGGCAACGGCTGCGGCTCCAGACCGAAGCGCTTCGAGCCGCTCGCCCAATCGAACGTTGCGCAATCCAGCTCTACCGGCAGCACGCGCGAGATGTCGCGATTCGCATACGCCTTCATAATATGGAACGTCGGCGACCCGTATACAACGCGGCTGCGCTCGCTCCAGCCCGTCTGCTTGCCTCGGTATTGATCCGCATAGCAGTCGCCTACCCGGATGCAGCCGCCGAGCCAGCCATTGACCAGATCGGAGTAGCTGCCGATCTCCACGAGATGGGACTGGCGGATGAATTCATTGAAGTTGGCGGCATTAGCCACCGCGGCCTCCAGCGTATGCTCCATCGGCGTGCCTTCGCGAATCGTGTTCGGGTAATACATCGTATTGTATTCCGTGATCGCCAGTTTCACATGGGCGTAATCCGGATTGCCGTTGATTATCTCCTCGGTCAATCCGATAGCAGCGCGACTCACCTCCGGGAACGACATGACTGCCGGATAGCGTTCCTCCTTCGGCGTCTTCGGCATAATGCCGACCGTGCCGGAGCCATGATAGATATGCAGCGTCAGCATATCCATCTTCGAAGCCGAGAGCTCCAGCAATGTGCCATTCCATTCCGGATTACAGTCGCCGCATGCGAGCAATATGATGTCAGGGTCGACCGCCTTCATCGCGTCGGCGAACCGATTGTACCGATGGCCGAACTCTTCGGCAATGCAATGGCCATGCTGCCACGGGCCGTAGATCTCATTGCCGATTTCCCAATACTTTACGCCGTATGGCTCGGGATGGCCGTTGCGCGCGCGCAATGAGCCATACGGCGAATCGGCGTCGCCGTTGCAATATTGAAGCCAAGCCGCCGCTTCCTCCGGCGTGCCGTTGCCTGCATTGACGCAGATTAGCGGCTCTGTATCCGTATCACGGCAGAACTGAAGGAACTCGTCCGTGCCGAAATATTTGTTCGTCCAGCCGCCCCATGCTTCATTCAGCATGTTCGGACGCTCGAGCTCGGGCCCGATGACGTCCTCGAAGTGATAGGCGCTGATGTAATTGCCCGCGAGCCGCATCATGCCCGGCTTCAGCTCACGCGTCATCTCCACGACCTCGCGTTTCACATAGCCGATGCTGTCCGCTGGAAGCATCGAGACATGATCCAGCCATAGCATGCCGGAGCCCATGCCGTCTCGCCAAGTGTCCTGCTCCGAGGAAATCAGGATGCGCAGCTCCGCATGCTCGCAAGAGCTGCTCGGAACAAGCTCCACATGGTATTCCTGCCAGCGATGTCCGAGCAGAGCGAGCTCTGCCTTGCCCAGCCGTTCGCCGGTTCTGCGGTCGACGAGCTCGCATACGCCCTTCTTCAGATCCATCGAGGCGCGCGCTACGATTTTCACCTTATAAGTCATGCCGCCTTCCACGCTGACATCCTGCCCGATTCCGCCATGGCAGCGATCCGCACTGAAGATGCGAATGTACTGGCTGTGCCCGGAGTGACGCGGAGCTGCCGGCTCCAGCCTGTATTCCGTATTCTTGCCATTCGTCACGGCGTACCAGCCGGAGGACACGCCGCGATTGTCCGCTTCATCCTCGAAGTCCATATCCTTGGAGACGAAGGCCAGCATGGCGTCCATATGATCGCGGATATCCTCCACGAAATGTCCGAAGATGTACGGATTCACTCGATGGGCCGACGGCTGCTCTGTTTGGACCATAATCGTTGCTGTTGTTCCCTGAGACAGCTCGTTTTGCTGAGATTGCTCGTTCTCGTTCATAATATTTGTTCCATCTCCTGTTCCATAATATACTTTCTTATTCTTTGATCGAGCCGATCATGACGCCTTTGACGAAATGCTTCTGCACGAAAGGATACATGATCAGCACAGGAATGCTTGCGATAATAATCAGGCCATACTTGATGCTCTCCGCGAGCAGCAGCTTCTCCGTCATGCCGAAGGTCGATCCCGAAGAATCGAGGAAGCTGCTTTGGCTGACGATCAGAATTTCCCGGAGTACGAGCTGAAGCGGATACAGATTCTCGTCTCTCAAATAAATCAAAGCATTAAAGAACGCGTTCCAATGACCGACGGCGTAAAACAGCACCATAACGGCGATAATCGGCTTCGAAAGCGGCAATATGATATGAATCAGCAGCCTCGTGTTGGAGCAGCCGTCCATAAGCGACGCCTCCTGCAGCTCCCAGGGAATGCTGTTCTGGAAGTACGTCCGCATGACGATCAGATTGTACGTCGCGACAGCCGTCGGCACGACCATCGCCCACATCGTATTGACGAGGTGCAGATCCTTAACGATGAGATAAGTCGGGATCAGTCCGCCGTTGAAAAACATCGTGAAGGTAATCGCGAACATGATGATCCTTTTGCCGGGAAGATCTCTCCGCGACAAGGGGTAAGCCGCAAGCGTTGTCATAAGTACATTCACGAGCGTACCTACAACCGTATAGACGATGGTATTGGTGTAGCCGGTCCAGACAGCGTCGTATTTGAATATTTCTTTGTATGCGTCCAACGTAAAGCCCGTCGGCCACAGCCACATCTCGCCGTTCATCACCATGACGGGGTCGCTGAAGGAAGCGCTGAGCACGAAGATGAGCGGATAGAGCACGATTAACAGCAGAATGGACGAGATGGTGTAGACTACAGCGTCGAAACCTCTCTCTCCCGTATTCAGCAAAGAGCCGCCGCGTTGCGCGGAAACTTCATGATCTCTTACCATAAGCTCGTCTCCGCCTTTCTGCGGGCATACCCGTTAATGATGACAAGCAGAACAAAGTTGATAGCCGAGTTGAACAGCCCAATTGCCGCGCTGTAGCTGTAATCGCCTTGCAGAATGCCGTTTTTGTATATAAAAGTTTGAATAACATCGCTCGCTTCTTTGTTCAGATCATTCTGCATAAGCAGGATCTTCTCGAAGCCCACATTCATGAACGCGCCGACATCGAGGATCAGCATAATGACCATGATCGGCACAATGCCCGGCAAGGAGATATGCCACAATCTTCTGAACCGGCTCGCTCCATCCACCTTGGCCGCCTCGTAGAGCTGCGGATTGATACCGCTTAGCGCGGCAATATAGATGATGGAAGCCCAGCCCATGTTCTGCCAGATATTGGAGCCAATCAGGATCGGCTTGAACCAACCCGCGCTCTCCATGAATGAGACCGAGTCCAAACCAATCGCGTTCAGCATCAGATTCACAACGCCGGTTTCCGGATCCAGAAACAGCTGCAGCATCCCGACGATAACGACTACCGAGATGAAATGCGGCATGTACGTCACATTCTGCAGCACCTTCTTGAATCGGTCGCTCGGAATTTCCGTAATGAGCAGGGCCAGCATAATCGGAATCGGGAACGCGATCAGAAGCGACAGGATGCTGATGCTGATCGTATTCCAGAGCAATCTGCCGAAATAATACGAAGAGAAGAATCGATCGAAATTGTCCATGCCGACCCATTCGCTGCCGACGATGCCCTTCACGGGGTTGAAATCTCTAAAGGCGATTTGAACGCCATACATAGGTCCATATTGAAAAATGACATACCATGCCACCGGAATGAGCAGCATGAGATACAGATCGTATCTCGTCGCAACCCGCCTCCAGCCTCTTCGTCTGCGCTCCTTGCCCGTCAACAAACCAGGAGTGCCGGAGATATCGGATAATTCGGTAGCTTCGGGAGCCGTTGCCATGATGAACACCTCTCTTAGTCAAGCCGGATTTTACACTGTGCCGCAATTGCCTAGAAACGAATGCCGTTCCGATTCGTCAGCAGCCTGGTATAAGAGACCGCGGCCGCCTCGAGCAGCAGCCCCTTGCGGGGCGCATTCCAAGCGACCGCCTCCGATTTGTTACTTGTTGCTGTCGTAAGCCTTCTGATAGAACGCTTGAAGATCTTCAAGATGCATCTTGCCCAAGGTGTTCACATATTCATCCCATTTGTCGAAGGACAAAGCTCCTGTTATGAATTTGGAGGTCATCTCCGCAACATAGGTATCGATATCCTGGCGCAATGTGTTCACTTCCTTCGAGGTATCCTCGTCGAAGATTGGCGCGCCGTAAATTTGCTTCGGCATATACGGCTCAAGCGCCTCTTGCGCGGCCTGCACTTCAGGCGGATTGATCGCCGATGAATTCCTCTCGCTGATCAGATGCGGCGCTCCGCCGCCCGGCCATGGCGTGAATTGTCCGATTGTCGGACCTGTGCCGCGCGGATCGGTCAGAATCGCGTCCGTATACTCCGGCAAACCGTCCTTCATATTGTAAGTTTCGCCTTCAATGCCATAGCGGAAGAAGATCGATCCCTCATCGCCATAGAAATAGTCGATCCAACGCATAGTCGCCTCCGGATACTTGTTCACCGACGTAATCGCAAAGGTGCCGAAGTCGCGGGCAATCGGACGTCCCGACGCCCCTCTTTCTCCACCTGGACCTGCCGGAGGAGCAATACCCACGAAATCATCCTTCTTCGAGGTGAACGGATCATTCGCCTGATTCGAGAAGAAGCCCAGATTGCCAGACGCCATCTTCGCCACATATTGTGATTCCTTCTGCGTGAACACCTCGTGATCGAGCAGGTTCTCCGAGTACAGTTGGTTCGCGAACATCAGCTCTTCCTTCAGCTCCGGATTATCGAGCCAGATATCGACTTTGTCGTCCTTGATCGAGATGCTGTAGCCCATCTGTTGATCCAGTCCCCAAGCTCCTGCAAATTCATTAATAATTTGTTCGCGGGTGCGCGCGGACATCGGAATTTCATCCTTCTCGCCGTTGCCGTTCGGATCCTTGTCGCGGAACGCGCGCAGCACTTCGATAAGCTCATCGGTTGTTTCCGGCGCCTTTAGCCCCAGATTGTTAAGCCAGGTCTGGTTAATCCAGTACTTGTCGGTTCTGCCCGCGCCGAGCGTAACAATGCCCGGCAACGCATAGATATGTCCGTCCGGCGCTGTGATGGAAGACGCGATCTCCGGGTACTGCTCAAGCAATGCTTTCAAATTTGGCGCATACTGATCAATGAGCTCCTCCAGCGGAATCAGCATGCCGCTGCTTCCATATTTCACTGCTTCGAGCTGTGAAATACCCGACTTGAACAGAGCGTCCGGCAGTTCATTCGAGGCGAACAACAGATTTTTCTTCTCCACGAAGCCTTCTGTCGGAACATCCTCCCAATCCACATCGATATTCGTCATTTTCTCGTATTCCTTGAACATCAGCATATCTTCGTACGGTCCGTTCGGCGGAGACTTCTGCGAGAACATCTTCAGCTTGATCCCCTCTTGCACGATCGGGAAGCCTTCCGCTTGAACCCCGGAAGATTCACCGCCCGCTGACGGAGCATTCGAGGCGTTGCCGCCGTTGCCGTTATTTCCGTTATTATCCGACGAACAAGCCGACATTGCGGTTACCAGCATTGCAGCAGATAGAACAAAGCTGACCTTCTTAATCGCTTTCATCTTTTTTTGACCTCCCATAATTTCATATTGGAAACGCTTTTATTGTATACCGTAAGCGGTTACATGAAGATTGCAATAAACCGAACAGAAGCTGCAAAAATCCGAAATGTTAATTACTTCCTCCTTTTGGCATATTCCTGAGGCGTCATGCCGGTATGATTCTTGAACACCTTGAAGAAATAGGAGTACCCCGAGAAGCCTACCCGTTCGAAAATATCCTTGGCGCGATAATCGCCGCTGTCAATCAACTGCTTCGCCGCTTCGATCCGAATACCGTTCAAATATTCGGTGAAATGAACGCCCGTCTCCTGCTTGAATAAACGTCCCATGTACGTATCGGTAATGCCTGCCGCCTCTGCCGCCATCTCCAGCGAAATGCCTTCCGAGAATTTCGCACGGACGAAAGACACCGCCTGAGCGACATAGGGGGAATATTCGCGTTCTTTGCGCGATTCCTTCAACTTCAGCAACAGCATCATATAGACCGACTTCACCCAGGCGGCGATCGCATCCAGCTTGTCCGGATCGGACAACTCCCCTCTGGTCGGCCACTCTCCCTCGTAATAGGTCGTGCCGGATCCGCTGCCCGACTTGCTCCAGATCTTATCCGCCAATTGCGCAAGCTCGCCAACCGTATGCGGAAGCACCGCCGGCAGCCCTTCCTTCCCGGCCTCTCTCTTCCCCGAGAAAATGTCATCCAGCAAAATAGCGACGGCTGCCTGCGATCCATCCTCTACAGCTGCCATCAAGTCCTTCTCCTGTCGCAGAGTAAGTCCGGCAGGTTTTCCACCGCTTGAAGAAGCTTCTGTCGAAGGAGCATCGGTACCTGCCCTTACCGACAAAGCCGTATAATCCTCCCCGATGCGATTCAGATTCGCATTGACCGGACCGATCCCATAAGACAAATGCACATTCATGAACATCCGAAGCGTATCCATCATCTTCTGCAGACAAGACCGGACGCGCTGCAGAATCGCATGCTGGCTTCGCTCGTCGGCGAAAGCGAACAACGCGACGTAGCGTCCTTGCTCCAGCTCCGCGACAATGCCTTCCTCATCCTGCTCCGCAGTCTGTCTCATGACATTCAGAATTGCTTTCGCACGCTGAGCCAGTTCGGCTTGCGTTCGCTTGCCTAGCGCTTCTTGCACATCGGACACTCGAAGAGCGGCTATAACAATTCTTCCGTTGCCAACCGGCGACAAGCTGCGGAAGTATTCAATGGCCTGCGCGGCTACGTCGTCATGCCCGAGCACTAGCCCCTTCAAATAGTTCTGCGCAAGATCCCGGTTCAGAGCCGGCCAATGACGCTCCATGAACGCAATGCCCTCCGGCTTCGTCTCGGATTGCTTGACCTCCTCCTTAAGCCGCAGCAGCAATTCCAGGAGCGCATTCGCATCCGTTCGATGCTTCAACAAGTAATCCGACGCTCCGTTCCTCATCGTTTCCCTTACATACTCATAATTGTCAAAGGAGCTCAGCATCACAAGCTTTATGCGTCCGTCGCCGTGATCATGCACATAGCGGCTGAGCGCCACACCGTCCATGCCCGCCATATCGATATCCGCTATAATGATTCTAGGCTGGGTGCCAGGCAGCATATCGACCGCCTCTTGACCGCTCGAAGCTTCTCCGCATATGCAGAAGCCATGTGCCTCCCAGTCGATCAATCTTCGCAAATGAGTACGCGCAAGCGGCTCGTCATCCACCAATAATACGTTCAGCATTCGAACTCTCCCCTTTCTCAATCGGTATGCGAATTTCCGCTTTTGTGAAAGCACCGGGACGGCTGTACAGCTTCACGCCGTAGCTCGGGCCGTACACCATGCCGATTCGCTCATTTACATTGCGAATGCCCATTCCTCCGCTTCTGTAGCCGTCCTTCAGCGTTTCATCACGCAGCGCAGCTGCAATCTGCTCCGTTGTCATGCCCACTCCATTGTCGCCAACCTCAAGTACAAGCTCCGCCTCATCCTTGTACGCTTTAATCAAAATCGAGCCGTTATTCGACAAGCTTCCAATGCCATGCGTAAGCGCATTCTCAACAAGAGGCTGCAGCGTCAGCTTCAGCACCTGCGCATCCAGCAGCTCATCTTCAATCTCATAACCGACTTTGAACCGGTCGGCGTATTTGTACCTTTGGATGGTCAAGTAACTGTTCACGTAAGACAGCTCCTCCCGAAGCGCGACGAACTCCTTTGTGTTGCCAAGCACGCCTCGCAGCATCTCGATGAGCGAACCCGACACCTCTTCAATATTTCTCGTTCCGTTGAGCGATGCCATATATTTGATCGTATTGAGAGAATTATAGAGAAAATGAGGGCGAATCTGCGCTTGCAGCGCCGCCAACTCCGCCTCCCGCTTCGCTGCTTCCCGCTGCTTAACACCTTCCATCAGCTCCCTGATTCGCCCCAGCATCGACTGGAACATGCTGTAGAATTGGCCCACCTCATCCTTTGCCGCGATATCGGCGGTCACGAAGAAGTTCCCTTCCTGCACCCGCTTCATCGCATTGTGGAGTCGGCGCAAATTCCGCGTAATATGAGAGGCGAGTCCAATCGAGACGAAGAGGACGGCGAGATAGACGAGCAATACGACTTGAATGATTTTTCGGCCAAGCGTGAATGAATCCTTCATGAGCGCCTCCAGTGGAATGACGCCGATCGTCGTCCATCCTGTCGCTTCCGAAATCTGCGACACCATTAAGCTGGATTTGCCCGCTATCTTTATTTCGCGCACGCCCGTTTGTGCCGCCGATTGCTGCAGCAGTTCGTCGCTTAACTGCTCTTGCTGGCCCGACAAATTGAAGATCACCTCTCCGCTTTCGTTCACGACCCACACTCCGCTGTCCTCGGAAGGCCGAATATTATAATTGTTACTCAGCAATTCATAGTTCAGATCAATCATCGCTACACCGATCGTCTGACGGTTATGCATGATCTTGCGCCCGAGTGTTACAGCATCCTGGCTGTCGTTGTTCGTATGCTTGATGATCAGCTTGCCGTCCGGTTCATTCATAATCTGGTCGATGAGCTCCTGATCCAGATTGAGTCTGTCCATATACGGGGCTCCGTCATAGAACACCCTGTTGTCGACAGCGCTTACAACCGAAATGCGATTGATGTTCGATTTATAGGCAATCAAATACGACAGAAAGCTGTCGATTTTCTTCATATCCCGGAAGCCCTCCAGAGACACTTCGGAATTGCCGCTCATAAGCACCGGAGGGACAATATCCTGATTCGTCACGACGAGCGCCATGAGCTTGCTCGCATCCTGTATGGCGACATTCACATTCTCGTCCGCCCGATGAAAGCTATCCGTCACATAATCAATCGCGTTTCGCTTAATAATGCTGGTCATGTGGAGATATACAACAAGACTTACAAGCAGAAGCGCTGCCAGAATAACAAGACTGAACACGACGAATATTCTCCCTTGAATGCTCTTTCGGAACGACAGCGGCATCGCCGCTCTTCTCAATCTTGCAAGCATCCTCATTCTCCTTTGACGATTTATTGTTTATTATCAAGAGTAACCCAGAAACTCGAATTTTGTCAGCTTGGAAAAAGCAGGAGATTTAGAGACTACGAGTCCGCCAATAGACACGATGCCAGGATTGCTCAACCAAAAAAGCGAGCAGAGCAAAAGCTCATGCACGCTAAAATTCAGGGTGATCCGTCAATCTCATCGACGAATTTCCCCAATTTTGAATTCGTAAGTTGACTTGCCCCCTATCTCGCTTGAGCTCCTTTAATTAACTCTCCCATTAGCTCAGGAAAACCAGCTCAAGAAGCAAGTAAAAGAATCAGAAGCCAACCTAAAACCAGCATAAGAAACCAGCATAAGAATTGAACCTGAACATGCGTCGGATAGTTAACGTAGCATAAGCCATGCCCAATCCGAAGTTTTCTAACTCACGACTGAAGTCACAAGGTTGCGAAAACTACACATCAACAGAAAAATCGAGCCTAAGCTGCTCTGAAGAGCGCTTGTAACGATAGTTTTGCAAAAGGATCATGAATCGATCCACTAAGCGAATTAGACCGATAACAATATTCATCTAAATAATGCTGTATATACTTCAGCCCAAGTCCATGAAACGTATCATTGATCCACGAGAAAGCGCGAGCCGTCAAATCTGAAATAAAATTGCCATTCCGTGTTAAATGCTTGGTATAGTCAGATGCGTTGTTTGCTGTGGTGTTTTTGGTGTTTTTGGATTTTAATGATTCACCGGAATCAGAAGACCCAGTAGATAGAATAGATACATCAGATTCATTGGATTCAACAAATGAAGTTCGGAAGCTGTACTCTCTCTGATGTCGGGGATTTATAGCTGCGGATTCCAATGACTCGTCGGTGTGGCGCATCAAAAAACGATCCACCTCTTCCTCCGACAGTCGGTTTCTCGCCTGCACCTTTCGCGTCAACAACTTCAACTTTAAATAAGCGGTATTGGCGTTTTCGCTCAATACAGTAAGAACCGACCTCTCCTTCTCCAAATAGGCATCGGAGGGATAAGCCTGCTTCATGAGAATCTCATGTTTCCCCTTCACAAATCCGCTTAAAAGGACGGTCTGATCCAAACCGGATACCAGTTGACGAATTTTGTGCAAAATATTCCACGCCGTCTTGTACGTAACCGAAAGCAGTTCTTGCAGTTGTACAGCATTCACACCTTTCTCGTAGAAGGTGACGATATATAGAGACAGCAGCCACTTGCTAAGAGGCGTTCTACTCTTATGAAAAAGCGTATTCGCAGTGAGGGTCGTTTGTTTAGCACAGCTCGCACATTCGTAAAGGGTCTGCTTGCGGGAAGCTATAGTGTACGCATGATGATATCCACATTCCGAGCATCGAAATCCATTCGGCCACTTAAGTTCATATAGAAACGAAACGCATGCTTCTTCATCTTCGAACCGCTGATTAAACTGTTTCAAAATTCCATCAATATCCACAACCGCACCCCCAAACAAGATCATATGTTCTCATAAATAATAGCACACATGTTCGTATAATTCAACATATACTTCATTGTTATCACTCCATTCATCAAGCTTCTTTCTCTGCCAAAGATTCTTTCCTGTTTTGAGGGGATAGTGTCTTCAACTTCGTTCATACATGATACATCCAGCTCAGATTCAAATCATTTCCAACGGAGTAACGATATGCAACGGCTGCAGTTCACTCTTCAAAAGAACTTTCTACTGTCCAGTCTCCGCCTAAAACAATAGAAAAAGAGAAGCCCACCCGCTATTGGGGAGAGCCTCTCTTCTTCGGTTCTTTTCTTCCGTACTTTTCTTCCGTACTCTTCTTCTATTCCTCCGTACTTTTCTTCCGTAATTTCTTCCGTTCTTTTCTTCTTTTCTTCTTTTCTTCTTTTCTTCCTTACTTTTCTGTTCTTTTTTGTTTCTCCTTGTCTGTAACTAGCCCTGCTGCTTGAGCAAGTTCACTGCGCTGAACAGCGCTTTGACGGAGGAAGCCATGATGTCGACATCAATGCCGCAGCCCCAGGATGATGTGCCTTTATTATCGGTTACGCCGATGTAGGATACCGCCTGCGACTTCGAACCAGCCTCCAAAGCATGCTCCTTATAAATCAAATTGTTATAGGACAAGCCGAGATTCGTCTGCAAAGCTTGATTGATCGCATCCAAACGTCCGTTGCCCGTTCCCGTCCACTCCAACTCTTCGCCATTCACGCGTACGGTTACGACGGTCTCATAATCATCTTGCTGAGTAGCGCGATAGCGGACGAACTCGATCGGCGCTTTAATATTGACGTATTTCTCTTGGAACAAATCGTAAATTTCCTTCGGCTGCAGTTCCTTATGCGTCCGGTCGGAGACACTCTTCACATGATAGCCGAAGCTTTCGCGCATGCCCTGCGGCAAATCCAATCCGAAATTAAGCTGCAGCACATAACCAATGCCGCCTTTGCCCGACTGGCTGTTAATGCGGATAATATCCCCTTCGTATTCACGTCCGATATCCTTCGGATCGATCGGCAGATACGGCACAGACCAGTACTTGCATTCCTGCTCCTCGCGCCACTTCATGCCCTTCGCTATCGCATCCTGATGAGAGCCAGAGAACGCGGTGAACACAAGCTCGCCCGCATAAGGCTGCCGCTCGCCGACTCTCATGCGCGTCAGTCGCTCGTAGATCGCGATAATTTCATTGATGTTATCGAATTGAAGGAGGGGATCGACGCCATGCGAGTACATGTTGAGCGCCAAGGTCACGATATCCACATTGCCTGTTCGCTCTCCGTTGCCGAACAATGTTCCCTCCACGCGCTGTCCGCCCGCAAGCATGCCAAGCTCCGTATCCGCGACGCCCGTCCCTCTGTCGTTATGCGGATGCAGAGATAGAATGACATTGTCGCGGTAGCGCATATTCTCGCTCATATATTCGATCTGGCTCGCGTACACATGCGGCATCGACATCGACACCGTCGCGGGGAGATTAATAATAACTTTATTGTCCGGCGTAGGCTGCCACACATCCAATACGCTGTTGCAGATCTCCAGCGCGAATTCGATTTCCGTTCCCGTGAAGCTCTCAGGCGAATATTGGAATTGGAAGTTGCCCTCCGTATCTTCTCCGCACTCCTTGAGCAGCTTCGCGCCGGATACCGCGATAGCGATAATCTCTTCCTTAGACTTGCGGAATACCTGCTCCCGCTGGGCCACCGAGGTCGAATTATAGAGATGCACAACCGCCTTCTTGGCGCCTTTAAGCGATTCGAAGGTTTTCCGAATAATATGCTCTCTGGACTGCGTCAGCACCTGAATGGTCACATCATCCGGGATGAGATCCTGTTCAATCAATGTGCGCAAGAAGGCGAATTCCGTCTCCGATGCGGCTGGGAAGCCCACTTCAATTTCCTTGAAGCCGATCTTCAGCAGCAACTGGAAATATTCCAACTTCTCCTCCAAGCTCATAGGCACGATCAAAGCTTGGTTGCCATCGCGCAGATCCACGCTGCACCAGATTGGCGGCTCCGTAATATATTCCTTCCGAGTCCAGTTCAGGCTGGTCTTCGGCGGCATGAAATAGCCTCGTGTATATTTGTTATGATTCATTCTGATTTCCTTCCCTTCCTTAACTAAGCTTATCAAGCAGACCGTATATCAAGGCCGCAGTCCCACAGCCTCAAACAAAGAAGAAGTCCCCCGCCTCCACACTAGAGACGAGAGACCAAACATATTACTAATGATTATACGCTACCGTTTTCCAGCAAGCAAGGCTGAAATCCCTATTTGCTTACCCGATTTCAAAGCTTCTCCCTCGTCCATGCAAGCATATAAATATCACAATTTTTTACCACTATAGATCATAACATTACTATTTATAGCTATAATTATCATTAATATAATGAGATGTATAAATGACTAATCCACCAATGAAAGGATGCATTCGCATGACCATTCTCCAATTGCTCCAAGATTGTTATATTCGCCTTGAGACACAAAAGCTTATTGTCGGCAACGCCAGCATCGAACGAAGCTGGTCACTTGCGGAGGGCGTTCCCGTTAATCTCACGCTCACCGATAAGAGAAACGGGAAGGAGTGGCTGCGGAAGGAGCAGCAGGGAGCGCTGTTCGCTTCGCCTTGGCTGCCCCCTATCGCCGATCTGGAGTCGGTCTTCCTCTCCTCGTCCGTCGACAATGATCTGGGCGTATCCGAATCCTGTCTGCAAGCCCATCTGGATCTTCACTACACCAATCAGGATTGGTTCGTAAGACTGTGCATCCTGATCTATCCCAATCAGCCTTTCATCCGCCATCATCTGAAGGCGCTCTCTTCCGACACTTCAACGAATTCGGGACACATCCGCATAGAGCCTCTGAGACAATACGCCGCCGCGGAAAGCGAAAGCGTCGCCGCAATGACGCTCGACAACAATAATAAGCAGGCTGCAGAGGCGGGGATCGATTACTTGGATCGTTTGCCGCTGAGCGACCTCCATTGCCGTTGGGAATCCGTTATCTTCCGCGACCAGACGGATGTGAACAATAATTTGATCTCCCGCGACCAAGGGCTGCTATATCGAAACGAGCGACGCAGCCTGCGGGGCAATCTGCTCATTCTTCAGAACAATTTGTCTGACAATGGGCTGCTTCTCATCAAGGAAGGAGCTACGCCGACCGGCCATCAGAACGATACCGGAGCCGACTTCGACTTCCACGGCGTACAGCTTCGGATGATCGGCTCCGGCGTCGGCGTCAGCGATACGCTTGCCGGCCAATCCATAACCTCATACGGAGCGACGGTCGGCGTAATGAGCGGAGACCGCTATGAGCACTATCAGCTTCTTCAGCGCTATCATCGAACCATTAAGCGGCATCAACCGCAGAAGGACAGCTATTTGCTCAGCAATACGTGGGGAGACCGCTCCCGCGACGGCCGAGTGACCGAAGCGTTCCTTCTGAAGGAGCTGGAAGCGGCGGCGAAGCTGGGCATTGCTATTTTGCAAATTGACGACGGGTGGCAAAAGGGGGTTACGAGCAATTCTGTTCATGCGGCGAAAGCGGGAGGCCGCTGGGGTGATTACTATAGCGGTGGCGGCGATTTCTGGGAGGTGCATCCCGAACGCTTCCCGAGAGGCCTCGCGCCCGTCATCGAGAAAGCGAGCAAGCTTGGCATCAAGCTGGGACTCTGGTATTCGCCGGACTCAGCTCAGGATTGTGTGCACTGGAAAAAAGATCGAGATACGTTGATTCGCATGCATCGGGAATGGGGAATTACGGTTTTCAAGCTTGACGGCGTCAATTTGACCTCGAAGCTTGCCGAGGAGCGCTTGTTGAAGATGATTCGCGGGGTTGTGGAAGCAAGCGGAGGCGCAGTCGATTTCAATATGGACACTACCGCGCAAAAGCGACTTGGCTATTGGAACAGTGTGCAATACGGCAATCTTTTTCTCGAAAACCGCTATACCGACTGGAGATCCTATTACCCGCACTGGACTCTCCGCAATTTATGGCTGCTTAGCCCGTATATGCCGACCTCAAAGCTGCAAATGGAGTTTCTGAACGTGAATCGCAATACGGAATTGTACGAAGATGATCCGCTTGCCCCTTCGGCTTGCGGACAAGTCTATGCGTTTGCAACCGTTGCTTTCGCTAATCCATTGGCCTGGATGGAGCTGTCTTCGCTCAGCGACGGTCAAATGAACGCGCTGACGCAAGCCATTCACGCATGGAAGCCGCATCACGACCGCATTCTCGCCGGCCATGTGCTGCCGATCGGAGAAGAACCGACAGGCGTCGGCTGGACCGGCTTTCAGAGTATTGCCGATGCCCGGAGCGGCTATTTGCTCATTATGAGAGAGCTGCATCCTTCGGAGGAATTTGCGATGAAGCTATGGGGACTTGGAGCAGGATCGACCGAATCAAGCGTTTCTGAACGAGCGGCGGCAATACGGTTGACCGAAATTGTTCGCATGGATGAGAAAGACATCGTTCATGCCGGAGCAGGCAAGCATGACGGCGACGAGGGCGGCTCCGAGATCGGGACGCAGCTTCTGCCGCCAAACGCAAACGGGACGTACAGCTTCCGCCGTCCCGCCCCGTTCACATTCACCATCTATCGTTATGAGATCCAATAATGCATTGGACCACTCGCCATAGATGAGCTTATCTCGCAGATCCCTTAATGACAGCTAACAGCTTCTGCAAGGGATCTTCTCCTTCGCCCGTCCGCATATTGCGCTTCAACTCGTCGCGTCTTGCATAGACTTCCTGAATCCGTTCCAACAGCATGCCATCGGACATATGCTCCTCTTCCAGCACCTCGCAGTAGCCTTGCTTCAGGAAGGATTGCGCATTGAGCAGCTGATCGCCGCGGCTCGCGCTGAGCGACAGCGGAATAAGCAGCATCGGCTTCTCAAGCGCCAAAAATTCAAAAATCGAATTGGAGCCCGCTCGAGACACGACGATGCTCGTCATCGCCAGCACATCCGCAAGCTCCTCTCTTATGTACTCGAATTGCTTGTAGCCGCGAATGTTGTTCTTCGACTCATCCACCTGTCCCTTGCCGCACAAATGTACGATCTGGAATTGCTGAAGCAGGGCGTCCAGCGAATCGCGAATCTGCTGATTAATCTTGCGGGCGCCTTGGCTGCCCCCCATTACGAGCAGCACCGGCTTCTCCTGCGTGAACTCGCAGAAATGCAGGCCCCTCAGCTTATTGCCGCTTCGCAAATGATCTCGCACCACGGCTCCGACATGCACCGATTTCTCCTTGCTCAGATGCCGCCCCGTCTCCGGAAAGGTGTAGCATACCTTCGTCGCATAGGGAACTGAGATGCGGTTCGCCAGTCCCGGCGTAATGTCGGATTCATGAATGACAACCGGCACCCTGTTCAACCAAGCGGCAATGACGACCGGCACCGAGACGAAGCCGCCCTTCGAGAACACCACATTCGGCTTGTAGCTCCGAATCTCCCGATACGCCTGCCATAAGCCTTGGATGACGCGAAAGGGATCCTTCACATTTTGCCAGGAGAAATATCTGCGGAGCTTGCCTGTTGCAATCCCGATATATTCCACTCGCTGCAGAGGTTCAATCAACTCCGCTTCGATTCCCTTCATCGAGCCCATGTATTTCACTTCCCAGCCGTCCTTCTGGAAATAAGGGATAAGCGCGAGATTCACCGTCACATGCCCCGCCGTTCCGCCGCCGGTGAATAAAATTTTCTTCGGCAATTTTGCTGCCTCCTTGACCTGATCTCATTTCGGCTATCGTATCATGTTTCCCTTGCCGGTGCCATATGTCTAACTATACGCCGAGGTCAACGCAATCATGTGACGGTTCGGTTAATTGATTGTTAATAAATCACTTCGATATGTCTAAAAGCCGCTTCCCCGGAAGCTAGAATACCGACCGAAGCGGATAGCTCTGGCTCGGCCTTAGTTAAATCCGCTTGGAGCTTGCCGTGAAATATGACCGTCTGATCCAGAAGAATGAGAGTCTGCTCGCCCGCCCGCTTCATCCAGAAGCAATGCTCTTCCATTGGATCGAAGGCTGCGGGAAGATTGATGGCATGAATGATTTCGCTGATGCCGTCTGCCGCTTGAATATGCTTCAGCAGATGGCCATTGCGCTCATATTGAAAGACGGTATAATGATCTGCATTCCCATAGACGGGAAAGAAGCCTAACATGCCCGTTTGGCGCTCATGGTCGAGACTCCAATCCATACGGAACTGGAAATCTCCTGCTGTGAAGCGAGAATCCAGCAGAAGGATCGACGGCTCATTCCCCGGGTTGCGATGGCGAAGCTGACCGTCTTCGATGGTCCACTGAGGCATCATGCCGCTTGCGGCTGCTGAGCCGTTCGCCGCCGCGTCTCTATATTCGCCCGCTCGGAGCAGAGCAGCGAACTCTTCCGCAGTTTCACGCTCAAGCTTGAAACTGCGCGTAATGGCAAAGCCGCTGAAGGACGCCATCGCATATTGCGTGAAGAAGCCAACCCGGCCTTCAGTAATTGAAATAAAGGCGCGCAGAAGAAGTACCCCGTCCAGGTGCACCGCCAGCTGACGTCCCGTCTTTTCCACGCTCATTTCATGATACGCCTTGGCCTGGAAGCCAGTCGGCAGCGAAGCCGCCTCGCTCTCCAGTCTGATTCCATTGCGCACGCTGTAAATCTCCAACGTTCTTCTGCCTTTGTCCAGCACAATAACCGAATAGTTACGAGCATCCCGGTAGGCCGAGTAGAAGCCATACCTTGCGCCCGCATGATTATCAATCGCTTTCAAGCTGAGCTCCGCGACATAATGCTCGTAGACATGCTCGGTCAAAATCGTTCCTAAACTGGCGGCATTCGTCTGTAGGAGCTCGCCATCGCGAACCTCCCATTGCCCTCCTGCAGACTTCCAGCCTTTTCCCGGAGCGCCGTCTTCTTGGTCGAAATGATCCATGAACGAAGCCTTGGCGGGAGCATCCTGCTCCTCGGAGGAAGGTCCGGCGATCCAAGGATGGTCGCCCTGCCACAGCATGCGATCCAATCGCATCTGACGCTTCTCCTCATCATTCGATTGCGTTGACGCATCCCCTTCAGAGGATGTCTCCGCAACGGCCGGCTTCACAGCCCGGCCATGGTACACGACCCATTCCTCGATCAGGTTCGGTCCGACAACCATCGAATTATGCCCCGCGCCCTCGACTTGGTCATTCTGCTGAAGCAAGGGGCGATACGTTTTGGCGCTTGGCGCTTTGCCCCAGCTCAGCTCTCGCAAATCCTCCTGCCCGCCCTGCCCCTTGGCTGCAGAAAGCCCTAGAAAATAGGTCGGGCTGCCGAATGCGTTGCCGCTGTACATGACGTAGTGCATGCCGTTCCTCCGGAAGTAAAAGGCTCCCTCAATCGTGTGCCAATCCCGGCCGTCGCCGAAGCGGTCGACCGCGAAGATCTCCTCCTCGATGCTCGGCTCCACAACCAGCTTGGGCTCATGCTCCAGCGTCATCATGTCCGTCAAGCGATCGACGAGAATGACTGTGCCCGGCCGATAAGGATCCGTGCCGCTGTACTCGTTGTTGGAATAGAACAAATAATAGCGTCCCGCCTCGTCCTTCACGACATGAGAATCAATGGAGAACGTATCGAAGAGCGTCTTCTTGTACTCGAACGGTCCAAGTGGCGATTCCGAGACCGCGACCTTCATCGTGCCATAATGGGCATCCTCCTCTGTAAGCGGATAACAGGACACATACATATAGAAAGCGCCGTTCTCATAAACCACCGAAGGCGCCCAGAATTGATGCTGTCCCTCCATCTGGAAGGCATAGCCGTGACTCCTCCAAGCGAGCAGGTCCTTCGAATGAAGGACGGTTACGCCTCCCGAATGCGTGGCATAGCTGTAATATTGCCCCCGATGCTTCAGCACGTAAGGATCCGGGTGCGTCATAATCGTCGGTTGGGACGTTATCCGTCCCTGGTTTCCTTTTTCGCTGTCAACTGCGACGCTTGCAGGATTTCGAAATTTCTCCTGCCGCAGAGTCGGAAGGCCGCTCAGCGCTTGCCTTGCCGCTTCCACTTCCCGCTCTCTGTCATTGCTTTCCATGTGCATCTGTTCTATTCCTCCTCATCATGATGGTCGTCACTCGCCATCATATCGGAGGCTGCCGCAAAAGAAAAGAATACAATTCATGATTTCTTGTACAATATCACTCTACCGGGATGATTCCCTTTCGCAGATTCCCTGCTGCATTTCAAAATTGGGGCTGGACGTTCGACTCTCCCAGTGGTATTGTATTGGTATTAAATCGATTTAATATTGGTATGAACAGATAGGTGGTACCCCGGGATGAAGAAATCTCCGCTTCTCAAAGAAAAATTAACGGAACAGCTCAGGCGGCAAATTCATGAGCTGCAGACCGATCAACTAGTGAAAATCCCATCGGAACGCAACTTGTCCGAAAGCTTCGAGGCAAGCCGCGTCAGCGTGCGGTCCGCCATTCAGACGCTCGTGCGGGAAGGACTGCTCGTGCAATTGCAAGGCAAAGGCACCTATATCGTGCCCGCCGTGAAGCTTGACACCATGTACGTCATGTGCTCGCCGGATATTAAAGGCAATGACCCGTATTACACCAATTTTCTCGTTGAAATCACGAATTTGGCCGCCAAGCAAGCCATCAAGCTTTCCATGGTGACGCCGGACAGACTGGCAGGCGGCGCGGTGCCGAGTCCGCTTATTCTAATCGGCCAGATGGATGACGAACTGCTGGATCTTATGCGCTCGGCGACCGGTCAGCTCTATTCCACCGTACGGTATGCGCATCGCGAAGATATCATTCAGATCTATTACGACGACTACCGCATCGGAAGCAAGGCCGCCAAGACGCTGCATGATGCCGGGCATCGCAGCTTCGCCCTGCTTGCCGGACCGGACCGCTACGAGTCCTCGCGTCTTCGGAAGCAAGGTTTCCTCGCGTTTTGCCAGCAGCAGGAAGCCAAAGTCACCGTCATCACGGAGAAGATGAACTGGGAAGGCGGCCGGCGCGCCGCGGACAGCCTCCTTGCGGGGCCGATGTCTGGGCGGCCCGGCCCGGACGCCGAGTTAGACGCTGACTCGGGCGCCGGGTCGGATGCTGGTTCAGATTCGGACGCGGATACGAGCTCTAGCTCAGACCCTGGCTCGGGCTCCAGCTCAACCTTCCTTCCGGACGCAATCTTCGCCGTCAACGACTGGATGGCCGCAGGCTGCATACAAGGCCTTCGCGAGCAAGGCCGCAAGGTGCCGGATGAAGTCTCGATCATCGGCTGCGACGATATCCCGCTCGCATCCCAGATTGCGCCCAAGCTGACTACGTTCAGCCTCGACGCCAAGCATATCGTCGAAGAATTGTTGTCCGTCATTCACAAGAACAGCAAGCAGACTTCTCCGAAGTCTGAACAAATCATTCTGACAGCCGCACTCGTCAGTCGGGCGTCGGTTGCCGCGAAGAAAACAAAGGAGTAGATCTCTCATGGCCAAATTAACGATTCACGCGAACTCACCAAAACATATCATTAACAAGAATATTTACAGCCATTTCTCCGAGCATCTCGGACGCTGCATCTATGAAGGCATCTGGGTCGGACATGACTCCCCGATTCCGAATACCGAAGGCATGCGCAACGACGTGCTGGAGGCGTTGAAAGCTCTGAAGATCCCCGTGCTCCGCTGGCCGGGAGGCTGCTTCGCGGATGAATATCACTGGAAGGACGGCATTGGACCTGCCGAGAACCGCAAGCGGATGATCAACACGCATTGGGGCGGCGTTGTCGAGAACAATCATTTCGGCACGCATGAATTTCTGCGCCTGTGCGAGCTGATCGGCGCCGAGCCGTATATTAGCGGCAACGTGGGCAGCGGCACGGTTCAGGAGATGTCCGAATGGGTCGAGTATATGACCTTCGACGGCGAGTCGCCAATGGCGAATCTTCGCAAGGAGAACGGCCGCGAGGAGCCTTGGAAGCTGACTTATTTTGGCGTGGGGAACGAGAATTGGGGCTGCGGCGGCAATATGCGTCCGGAATACTACGCGGATTTGTATCGCCAGTATGCTTGCTATGTGAGGAATTACGGGGATAATCGCATCTTCAAAATCGCCTGTGGAGCCAACAGCTTCGATTACAACTGGACCGAGGTGCTGATGCGCGAAGCGGCCAAGCATATGGACGGCCTCTCCCTCCACTATTACACCGTTCCAACCGGCGTGTGGCAGGACAAAGGCTCCGCGACCGAATTCGGCGAGAAGGAATGGTTTCAAACGCTGCAAGAAACGATGAAGATGGAAGAGCTGCTGGTGCGGCATTCTGCAATTATGGACAAGTATGACCCGGAGAAGAGAGTTGCGCTTATGGTCGACGAATGGGGCACTTGGTACAATGTGGAGCCGGGCACGAATCCTGGCTTCCTCTATCAGCAGAACACAATTCGCGACGCGCTGATCGCCGGCATTAATCTCAACCTGTTCCATCATCACAGCGAGCGCGTGCAGATGACGAATATCGCTCAGGTCGTCAACGTGCTTCAAGCTGTCATTCTGACCGAAGGCGCGGACATGCTGCTGACGCCAACCTACCATGTCTTCGACATGTACAAGGTGCATCAGGATGCGAAGTACATTCCTGTCGAGCTGCAGAGCCCAGCTTATACGATGGAAGGCAAGCATCTGGACCAACTGAGCGCATCCGCCTCGATGGATGACAGCGGCGCCGTGAACGTTTCCCTCTGCAATCTGCATCATAGCGATTCGCTTGAGGTGGAATGCGATGTTCGAGGATATGCTGGCAGCGAAATTTCCGGCACGGCGGTTACTGCGGGCTCTATTAACGCCCATAACAGCTTTGAAGCTCCCGAGGCTGTCATTTCAGAGGCGTTCACAAGTTATCGCATGGATGGAGAGAAGCTGTACGTGACGCTTCCCGCGCATTCCGTCGTGACGCTGCGCTTGGCATAAGAGCTGACCTCGCGATGATGAATCGTCCTGTGAAGGCTGAAGCTAACAGGTTCGGGACGCCAGCAGCAGCCCCCAACAAGCCCGACAGATCGAGCGAGCATGAGCTGGATGCTGTCGTTCCCAATTGCAAGGGCTGCTCCGCAAGCGTTCATGTGAAGCCGGAGGAGATCGCTGAGCTGTATGGCGGCGACATCCTCCTTCGGCCTGGCAGCGTGAAGCTGGTTACCGAATCGGAGTTTTTACGCCGCTTGTCGACCTGCGGCGGCTGCTCCGATTATCGCTGGGGCACCACCTGCCGCTGGTCCGGAGCGCTCATGGAGATCAAAGCGAAGCTCGACTCAACCCGCTGCCCTTCGCCTCACGGCTCGAAGTGGGCATGACCGGACAGCGTTGTTCCTTCATGAGCTTGCTCCGCCTGAATGTATAAACGCAAACGAAGCCCGGCCGTCCTGTTGGACGTCCGGGCCTTTCTCTGACTTCTGCTCTAACGGACATTTCGTCACCTTAGCGGGCAGTCTGAGCAAAAAAATAGCCCCATTTGCTTTCTAAGAAGCGTAAATGTCCGTCAGCAAAGAAATAACCGTTACACCGACTCTCTCTGGTGGAACATTAACCGCTGGACTTCGTTTCACCGACCACTATACCGACTTTATACCTCCGCCGGACCCTTCAACGAGCAGAATTAACATCATCGGGAACATCCAGCAACTATGGGCATGCAGAATCCACAAAAACTTCTACAGCATGATTGTGAGCAAATGGCCCGATATAAAGAAGCCGCTGGAAGGCTACTTGGGCGATGCAGCACTTTGAAAAATCAGATAAGAATAGGCACGGCACTGCCGTGTCTTACATGGATCGCCTGTCCTCTACTAGCATCTCTTATAAATATGTTACATCTGCTATACCAATCCCGCGGCTCCTACATCCCGCCATTCAACCGCTCGCTTCAATCGTCTCCATTTCCCGCCTGCCCAGCGACCAAATGACAACCGGAACGAGCAGCAGCGCAAGGAAGCCCCCGCCTAACGCGAGAGTCGAATAGCTCGTATGCGACGCGATGACGCCGGACATCGCGCCGCTTGATGCTCCGGTCAGCGCAATCAATACATCGACCGAGCCCTGCGTCTTGGCGCGGGTCGAAGCAGTTGTCGCATCGACAATAAGCGTCGTGCCGCTGATCAAGCCGAAGTTCCAGCCGATGCCCAGCAAGGCGAGCGCTATAGTCAGTCCCGGCATCGAATCGCCGGGTGCCGCAGCCGCGAGAATACCTGCACCGAGCAAGGTTATGCCTGCCGCCACTGTCATGGCAATCCTGCCTATTTTGTCAACCAACACGCCTGTAAACAGGGATGGCAAATACATCGCGCCGACATGAATGCCGATGACGAGACCGACGTCCCCGAGTCCATGTCCATGCATCTTCATATGAACCGGCGTCATCGTCATAATGGCGACCATCACAATTTGAGTCATGATCATGACAGCGGCGCCGACAACGATGCCCCGTTTGTCCGCTGATGATGACAGCTCGGCCGAGCTTCCCGTGTTTGACCCTGTTGACGACGCCCAGGGGGTTCCCGTGTTTGCCGATCGACTGCCCGCTACCCCCGCTTGCCCCTCCCGCTTTGCAGAGGCTTCCCGCTCTTTCGCAATCGCTTGCGCGATTAGCAGAGGATCGGGTCTAAGCAGGACAAACAGCACTGCCCCTGCCAGCAGGAAAGCTGCGGCCGCAAGCAGGAACGGCCCCGCCAATCTCGGAATGCCCATCGAATCAGCGACATTCCCCATCACATCGACCAGATTCGGACCTGCTACAGCGCCGAAGGTTGTCGCCACCATTGCGGTGCTGATTGCCGTCGCCCGCTTGTTCGGCGCTGCCAAATCGGTCGCTGCATATCGCGCTTGCAAATTCGTCGACGTACCCGCTCCATAGACCAGCAGCGATGCGAACAACATCGCGGCACTCCCTGTAACGGCAGCGAAAATAACGCCAAGCGCCCCGATGCCGCCGAGCAAAAAGCCCGTCGCAAGTCCATTTCGTCTCCCCGCGCGCTGCGACAGCCTACCGACGAACAGTGCCGTTACAGCCGATCCCAGCGTGATAAGCGCTACCGGCGCTCCGGCGAAGCTGTCCGTTCCCAGCATATCCTGCGCAAGCAGTGCGCCGACTGTAATTCCCGCGGCCAACCCCGCTCCGCCGAACATTTGCGACAGTGCCACAATCCATAAAGAACGTTTGAAGAGCTTCTGCCGTTGTTCCTCCGACCATTGCCCCGACAGCTCCGCCTCTTTCACTCGACTCCCTTTATTCCCTCTCATCACTCGTTCCTCCAAATCACGGGATTGCTTTCTTCTCGCCTAATCGTAACAGCTTCAGGCCCTTTCGGCTATCCCCCGCCTCATTGAACGCTTGCATATTAGAACGAAAATAAAAAAAGACAATACAGAAATTCTGTATTGCCACTTCGTTCGATTTAACTTTTATTCTATTCAAACAAGCGCAATAGAATCGTAACCGCTTCGGCTCTTGTAGCCGTTCGAACAGGAGCGAATCGATTGCCGCCCGTTCCTAATAGAATGCCTTGCTCGAACAAGGCCGAAGCCGCGCCTCTTGCCCATACCGGAATGTCGCCGTCATCGGCGAACGAGGTTGTCGAAGGCGCTGCTATCGTATCCAGCCCCAGAGCATCCAGACCTTTCATAACCATCACAGCCATTTCGGCACGGGTGATGCTGGCGCCCGGACGGAAGGTTCCATCCGGATATCCGCTGATCATGCCGGCTCTAACGGCCATGCTGATCGAGTCGTTAGCCCAATCGCCTATGCCGGAAGCATCTGTGAATGCAAGCAACGGGAATGAATGGTCAAGCTCCAGCGCTCCCTCTTCATCCAATAGCTGCAGAGCGTTCATCAGCATCACGATAAACTCCGCCCGGGTAACGATCCCCTCCGGCTTGAATGTGCCATTGTCATACCCGTGGACCAGCCCTTTCTTATAGGCCGCTTCTATATTCGCCTGTGCCCAGTGTCCGGCTATATCGCCGAAGGAGATCGGAAGGGTCCCGGTCTCGCCCGTCGGCTGCTCCACAGCGGTGTCGCCGTTCGAACCGTCCCCCGTGTCATCACCAGTCTCACTGCCAGTTTCGCTGCCACTTCCTCCGTCTGTGCCGCCGCCAGTCTCGCTGCCAGTACCTCCGCCTGTGTCGCTACCAGTTCCGTTGCCGGTTCCTCCGCCTGTGCCGCCGCCAGTCTCACTGCCAGTTCCTCCTCCTGTGTCCCCGCCAGTTCCAGCGCCGTCGCCGTTGCCTGTTCCTCCACCGTTGCCGGTTCCGCCACCGCTGCCATCGCCCGAGCCGCCGTTGGAGCCGCCGCCGCTTGTTTCCTCCGCATGGCGCGTCAGCTCCAGCGTATACAGATTGCTTGTATCATCCTGAGCAGCCACTTCAATGGTAATTGGATTCACACCGTCAACCAGGCTCGCCGTATAGAGGTAGACCGAATCAGTAACCGTGGAGTCATATGTTGCTCCCGTCACGGTTAATTGTTGCGTTAAATCAGCCTTCATTAACGCTAGCTGAACGGTGTTTACTTGATGCTCCACCTCTGCCGAGTAGCCAAGGATTTCCGAAGAGAAACCAGGCTGGACATCCCCTTGATCAATCGTCAATCCGGCCAACAAGGCAGTTCCGCTCATTCGCAGCGCCTGAAAGACATATTCTTTGCTCGTTATGCCATCCCACGCAGTAACGCGAACGGAGATAACGCCGTTCTCCGATTCTAATGGAACGGCGTACTGCATCGATCCGTCCAGCGCTGTTCCCTCGACCCTTCCCGATGAAGCAGCGACCGCCACACTCGCCATAGGATCAGCCGTTTGAAGCGTCATCAACAGCTCCTCCAGGTCGTCTGGCACAAACACTCGATAAGGACCCGCATCTCCTCCGGCAAACACCGGCTTCGTCCCTCCGCTCGATACGGAAGCTCCAGCCAAATCCGCATTATCATTCGCGCTGTATACATGAATCGAATTGTTACTAGAGAACATGGTCTTCTGAAGGGCATACATCCATCCATTGCGATCCACCGTCAACTGATAAGGAATTTCATATGTCCATGTATCGGGAACGGCAAAGTCCCACTCCTTCAGGAAGACTCCGCTCGAGTCGAATTGCTGAATACGGCCATTGTTAAAGTCGACCGCATACACATTCCCATATGCATCAACAGCAATATCTTTTACATCATCGAATTGACCCGCTTCAGCGCCCGTTTCTCCCCATTCCAGCAGGAGATTTCCGAATGCATCGTACTTCTGAACGTAGCTGTCCTCGCCCCCATATGAAACATAGAGATCCCCGCCCCCATCCACAGAGAGATTAACCGCTGCCGGGAAAAATAAATCCGATTCACTCTTGGGATCCAATTGCCATTCGGATATGTAATTCCCGTTTGAATCAAACTTCTGCAGCCGGCGGTTATCATCGACCACATATACCTGCTGATCCTTGTCCACCGTCAATGCTTTCGTATAATGAAACTCGCCGGCATTGCCGCCGTAGCCGCCCCACTGCAGAAGAAAATTGCCGTCCGCATCGAATTTTTGCACTCTGCTATTCCAACTGTCAACGACATAAACATCATCCTCTTCATCGATAGCGATGTCGGAAGGAGACATAAACTGTCCATCTTCGCTGCCATAACTGCCCCATTGCCGCAAATAATGCCCGGATGCATCAAATTTCAATACTCTGGAAGCGCCAGACTCTGTCATATAGATATTGCCGGAACGATCCGTTGCGATAGAATCGGGAGATATCTCTACATTCCCGCCGGTTCCCCATTTCATCAGAAAAGTCCCGTCCTCGTCAAATATCTGAATCCGATTATTATTGCTGTCCGCGACATAGATATGATTGTCCGCGTCAACGGTCACGCTGGCCGGATAAATGAATTGCCCGTCCTCATCGCCCTGGCTTCCCCACGCGCTCACATAGCCGCCGCTTGAATCGAATTTCTCTATCCGATGATTGTAGGTGTCCGCGACATAGATATTACCGTCAGCATCCACCGCAACGTCTTCCGCATTGAACAACTGTCCATCTCCACCGCCGCGGCTTCCAAACTCCAAGATATAGGTGCCGTCAGAAGCATATTTCACGACTTGTTGATCATTTCGATCCACTACGTACACATTGCCGCTGTTGTCGAGTGCGATTCCGCTTGGCATCGACAACTGTCCGACAGCATTGCCCTGTTTGTCCCATTTCTCGACGAACGCGCCATCTGAAGTGAAAATTTGAACAGTGCATCTATTTTTATCGAGAACATAGAGATTGCCGTCAGCATCCATTGCGAGGCCGGATGGCTCGATAAACTGCCCGTCCCCAGAGCCGTTGCTGCCCCATTCCGCGATAAACTGCCTATTTGCATCAAATTTCTGAATGCGATGATTGCCGGAATCCAGCACGTAAATGTTGCCGTCCCCATCCAGGACGAGCTTGCTCGGCGATCTGAACTGTCCCTCGCCGCTGCCTTCAGAGCCCCACATGGCTATGAAGTTGCCGTTCTTGTCCAGCTCTTGAATGCGGTTGTTATACTGATCCGCTACAAAAATATTCCCTTCCGCATCCACTGCCGTATCGGCGGGATAGTTCAGCAATCCCTCTGTCGGCACCTCGAATCCGCCATCCATCGCGATTTCATGAATGCCGTTCGAATCAGCCTCGGCATAACTTTTTGAGGCATACGGGATTGCAGCAGCTCCTGAAAGCAAGATGACAGCAAGCAAACCGTGAAGCATCGCCTTCGCCTTTTTGACCATTTCGTCATTCCTCCAACTTGTCTATTGTTATCCATTCCTCTTTGCATGCATCGTATTACGCAAATCCTCTTCCATTCTACAGACAGCTTCTAGTTATCATCTGAAAAGAAAGCGCTTCATGTAAGGTTCGGCATGAATTTTATCGATTTCCCGGGAAATTTGTCTTAAAAATAGAGAAGCGACTCTTCCCTTGAATAGGAAAAGTCGCTTCTCCGAAACAAATCGTGCCCCCGCCAAAGGACGGCACAGCCGTTTCACCTTGTGCGGCTTGATACATCGTTACAAGAAAGCTGTCGGATTCTCAAGCAGCGCGTCGAAATCATTCAGCGCTGAATTCTCTGATATATCCAGGTAATTTGAGATCATGTCAAAATAATCCCGGGCATCCCGCCTCCTGTCCGTCAACAGAAAGAGCGCCGTCATTCTGACATGCTGCCGTTCGTCCAGAGGAAGCAATCGAACCAGGCTCCTCATTGGGTGGAGCGCAAGATCATATCGATGCTGCGCGATATAAATATTAAATTGAGACTGGAGCAGTTGTATAAAGTGCAGCTCCAGCTCCGCCTGGCGCGGCGCCGCCCAGTCATAGCCGCTTCCGGCCAGAAATCCCTCGCCGTAAAGCTGAATCGCTTTGATCAAGGATGCAGCGGCATTCGAATGCTTATAATGCGCGATCAGTTGCTCGAATTGCTCCACATCATCCTTAATTGGAGAAGGCCATTGCAGGATATAGCTCCCGCCTCCCGTCTTCCTTTGTTCCACAATACCTTGCAGACCGGCAGTTTCGAGATCCTTGCGAAGCTGATACACAGTAGAATACAAATTCACCTGAGCGCGATCCATATCTTTGCCGGACCATAGACTGTCCAGAATATGGGACTTGGTAACCGGCTTGCCCCGGTAATAATGAAGAAAGGCTAATAGCTCTCTGCTTTTGGAATTGCGAAATCGCACTTCTGCTCCATTCTTCGACAAGATAGTGAAGGTGCCGAAGCTGCTTACCTCGCATAAGAGCTCCGCGCCATAAGCAACCGCCTTATCCGCCATCCTCCCGCGTATAAGCCCGCTCCTCTGCTCGAGCCGCTTGAACGTCCTCGCCAAATCCTCTTCCGCAACAGGCTTGAGCAAATAATCGAGCGCTTCCACATCGAACGCTTCGCGGGCGTAGTCTTCATAAGCCGTCAAGAAAGCAATATGAAGCTCCGGCCTATGCTCCCGAAGCTTCTTGGCCAGCTCAAGTCCGTGCATGCCAGGCATTTCCATATCCAGGAGCGCAAGATCAATAGACAGCGGACAGGTCAGCACATAGTCTAGACATTGCGTCGGACGATCGAATTGAGCGATTAGCCGGGCATCGTCAATCGACTCCAGAAGCTTGCCGATGCGTTTAAGCGCCGGCCCCTCGTCATCCACCGCGATAACATGAATCATGAATTCATTCCCTCCTTCAGCGGAATACGAATGGCTATCCTGGTTCCCCTGCCTAACTCGCTCTCAATCTCAATTCCTTGGCCGTAAAGCTTTAACAGGCGTTTGTGAATATTGCGCAGGCCTACGCCGCCTTCATCTTCCGATCCCTTCCCAACGTTCAAATTCACGGCTTCCGACATGCCCACTCCGTCATCCTCCACCGTAATAATCGCCTCAGCCGCTCTCACGCGAACCGCGACCGCAATTCTTCCGCCGTCCTCCCGCTTCATAACGCCATGCCTTACCGCATTCTCGACTAGCGGCTGAAGCGTCATCGGCGGCAGCATGCAGGTTGCAGACTCCTCCACATCGAATGAAACGTTCAATCTGTCGCCGAATCTGGCTCGTTCAATATGCAAATACGCCTCCGTCAGCTCGAGCTCCTTCCGAAGCTCCACCAGCTTTCTTGCAGGACTGAAGTCGAAGCTTCTGCGCAGATAACGGCTGAGATGCAGAAGCAAATCATGAGAAATTTGCGGCTCGTCCAGCGACAGGGAAATGATTGTATTCAGAGCGTTGAATAGAAAGTGGGGCTTAATTTGCGCCTGCAGAAAAGCCATCTCTGAACGGACGGCCTCCTCGGCGGAGCGCCTCATCTCGATTAAAGTTCTCACCCTCGCTCGCAGCTCATGCGATTGAAAAGGCTTCGTCAGGAAATCATTCGCGCCGCATTCAAAGCCGTACAACAGATCCTCCGCATCGCTTCTTACCGTGGTCAGCAGCACGGGCAGCTCGATTATCGCATAGTTCTCCCTTATGCGTTTGGTCGTCTCATAACCGGACAAGCCCGGCATCATAACATCCAGTATCACCAAGCCGATCCGTCGCTTTCCATCCTCCAGCATCTCAAGAGCGGCTTCCCCGCTGGATGCCGTCCATATATCATAAGGCTCATCTGCCAGGACCGCCTTCAGAACGGATAAGTTTACCCCATCATCATCAACAGCGAGAATGATCGGCTCCAAGCTTGCTTGTCCTTCAGTTGAACCAGCCTTGCCGTCTGCATCTCGTATGAAGATTTTTTCCGTCGCAGCACGCCCTGTTCCCGTGACAACACTATTCCCGGCTTCGTCAACCGCCTTAATCGTTGCCTCCACCTCTCTCGTACCTGCCCGCAGATGTTGAAAGCTCAAACCGCTGATGACTTCAACCCGATTGCCAGCCGCATTCTCAATGCTGGAAAAGGCTTCAACGACAGGCAACGTGAAGGAGAATACCGAGCCCCTGCCCGCATCCGAGGACACCTGAATCTCACCTCCATGGAGTTCGACCAGGCGCTTCGTAATGGCGAGCCCCAGCCCCGATCCTCCATACTCCTTCGCAACGGCTGTGCCTGCCTGTTCGAAAGACTCGAAGATGGCATCGAGCTTATCCGAAGGAATGCCGATGCCGGTATCCGCAACCGCCACATGCACCCAGCCGCCTTGTGCCCATGCCGATACCGAGATGGTTCCGCTAGGCGTAAATTTAATAGCGTTTCCAATCAAGTTATAGAAGATCTGCAGCAACCGATTCTCGTCCGCCAGCACGTCCGGCAGCTTCTCCGGCCATTCCAACTGCAACTGAACCTGCTTCCCTCCGATGAAATGCCGGAAAACCTCCTCCTGCGCAGATAACGCCGCACGAATATCGACAGGCTTCAGCTTCAGTTGGATGCCGTTATGCCTGAGCAAAGATAAATCCAGAATATCGTTAATGAGGTTCGACATTCGACGCGCCACCGAAACAACGAGTTCCAGTTGTTCCCGTTGGGCAGTGTTGATCCGTCCGGACTTGCCTTCGGATAAAGACTGCGACAGATTCAGAATGCCATGCAACGGCGTCTTCAGCTCATGCGTTGTATTCGTCAGAAATTCATCCTTCAGCTCATTCATCGCGATCAGCTCCTTCGACAGCTTGCCGATCGTTCGATACGCGTTCGTGAATCTTCTTGCCAGTTCAAGCGCTTCAATAAAGACCAGGAGAATAAAGCCATACTGCACAAGCTGCATCCCCATCCCGATTCGATAACCGTCATTATACAGAATATCATGCACCGCCGTCATTACGAACAACAGCCAGCCTGTCAATTGCAGCAGGGCTCCGTCGCGGCCGCGCCACAGCGCAAGCGCGAAGCCGTAAATCATGTAGACGAACGCGAACAAAGCGATAAGCTGGAAGACGCCAAGAAACCTTGTAGAGATTTCAGCCGGAAGCAGCAGTGCCGACGCCATAAATCCACAGCCGATCCATACAAGCAGTCTGGTCAAGCGACGGCTGAACTCGAGGGGATAGAGCTCGCGAACAAAGAGCGTCGCCATCGTGACGCCGCCGTAAAAACTTAAATACTCGAGCCTAATAATTAGCCGGATAGAGATATCAGGAAAAATTTCGGCGATATAAATCCCGCCAACGACCCATTCGCGAACCGCGCCGAGCAGACAACAGATACCGAAATATAAGGTTGAACGCTCAGAGCGAAGCAGCAGGAAGACGGCGATCTGATAGAGACCGAGAAGCGCGCAGCCTCCGAACACAGCCAAATCAATATAGGTTTGCCGCTCTTTCATCTGCTGCATCGCCTGCTCGGTCCCCAGCGTCAGGCTGAACCAGATGCCGCCTTCGGGATAGAGCGTATTCGCAGCTTGAAGCGTCAAATCGAACTCTCGCGCCGGGGGCTCAAAGTAGATTGTTTGCGGATTATAGGCTGATTTCGTGAATGCCTTCTCCGCCGAAACATGGCCAGCGTCAGCGATCTCTTGACCGTTCACATAAATCCGGTAGGCAGGAGCAATGGCAGGGATTTGCAAACCCAGTTTGCCGCTTTCTCCGTCAGTCAGTACCTTAAGCCGGTAAGTGGCATAGCCTTTGCCCGACTTATCGTTCTGCGACCAGAGGCCGGGCATCTCCGCGAATTCCTCGAATTCGGACTCGTCGTCGAGCTCTGACGCACTGCCCTCGAATCCGGACTCTTCGCCGAGCTCTGGCGCACTGCCCTCGAAGTTGAACTCTTCGCCGCCAATCAGCAGCCTCTTCCAATAGAAGGACCAGAATCCGTTCAAGCGAATGGAACCGTCCTTCTCCAAGCTCCAGTTCCGCAAATCCAGCACGCCATTCTCCGCCTTAGGCTGTGAGTGCCCGGCGCCAGCGCCGAGTATCGGAAGTCCGATACCGATTATGAATAGAAGGAAGAAGGCTACCAATGTCGCCAGTCGTCGTTTTCTTTGTCGTTTCATCGTCAGTAAGCACCGCCATTGTTTGTCGAATGCACACATTTATTTGCTTATTTTCATCATAACATCAAATAGCCTGTACATCAGAATCAGATCGAGGGTCTACAGCGCATCTTGCATGAACAAGCACACACGAACTGGAATTTCTCCAGTATATAGTGGCCTTATCTCGTAATTAAAAACTTGTATGGGATTTTCTCCAGCATATTCGTCCACATTAAGCTGGAGCAATTCCAGTATATCCGGTACGGTATTCGAGGTTGTTCTTTCTCCAGAATGTTCGGTTCTCTCAGCTACTTGACTGCCTAGTCCACCTGTTCTCGTAGAGATTGGATACAGTCAATTGAACGACCCCCGTTTCTTCTGTAGTAACTTTTTTCGAATCATACGCTTCTGAGGGGAAGATGTAGAAGTAAAAATCATCTCCGTCCTTAAAGTTAATACCTCCGTACCCCATTACCGAGCATTCGTAGCTATTCCCGTTATATTCCGCAATCATCTTGGCAGACATTGTTGTTGTGAATCCATTATCCGAGTGGTCATGCTGTGCTCCTGATATTAATGATGCTCCTGAGAGAGAATAAGCGCCTTTGGAACGGAAGCCTATCCGATAGCCGCCGGTGCTGCGACTCCCCGTATTATCCACCGAACCCACTATAATCTGATGACTTCCATCATTAAGAAGTTCTTTCCCGATGTTACTCTTCAGATCAGACAAATCAATCAAAACAGAATATTCCCCAGCTACAATATGACTATTCTCATCGGTGAAATCCTGCGTATTATTCACTATCGAAGCCATACCAACCGTCCATAATGCGATATAACCCACTTGCCAAAGAACAAGCCAAGCCGCGACCAAAGTTGCAGCTAGAAGTACAAACAACCTTCCCCTTTTTGCCATTATAATTCTCCCCTCTTCTCAGAGATCGTTATATATAGTCTATTTCAAGACAACTTCCACTTTATCGCCAACCGCATTCGCCGCTTGAATGGCTATATTTCTTGACAGAACTAATTTGTTCTCCATTTTCTCCTCCAACTATTAGAATAGCCTGCTGCTATGCTGAACGAATGAAGTGATGATAGGATGCGGATGCTCTGAGTTGGATCTTGCTTGGGGTACGAAAAGCGTGCCGATAAAGAATGGATGCTTGGACAACTCGATAATTCGAGATTCGCCGGTATGGTCAACTCCGACTGTGCGGAGTCCTCTCTCCTCCAATAGCTTTTGATAGCCTGGCGTCAGTCCGAAATTGCAATAGTAGTTTTCGGTAATCGCTGCTTCTCCGATTGCGCGATAGACGGCAGAATGAGGGGCTATCAGCTTAATGTCCAGACGTTGCCCCGCCAGCGAGCAAGACAGCCTGCTCACGATGAGATTCGAAGCATAAGGATCGTATTCCGCATGCTCTGCATCCGCAATGCCGAGCACATTTCTGGCGAATTCGATTACGATATGCTGATATCCGCCGCAAGTCCCAAGAAGCGGCACTTTATGCTCTCTCGCATACCCGATAATTTTGAGAGCCGCCTCCATGCTCAGGTACGGACTGCCCGGCGCTATGAGATAACCCGTACACTCCAATGTAATTCTCTCGAATTCCTCTTCTATTCGCAAGGTCGAGATCCACTCGGTTTCAAGCGTCGCGTTCAGCCTGCGGCCTGAATGCTTAATTGCGTCATTCGTCGCGATATGATTGGGCGAATCCGCTTTGAACTCGCCAATGATTCCGATCTTCACTCTATCAGCCTCCTACATTGTCGTCGCGTAGCTTCCTATAGAATCACTTCTAATTCTCTTATATAATTATAACTTTAATAGGCATAATCAGGAAGCAGGACAGCCGATCAATGATGCATGCCAAGAAGAAAAAAGGACTAAAAATTCTGTCGAATTTAGGTAAAAAACACTATGTCATTTGACCCACAAATGCTATTATAAATAGTGATCAAATAAGCTAGTACATCTTTCAACTTACATGAGGGGGAACACGCCGAAATTCAATTAATCACATGAGAGAATTGCCCAATCGTAGAATGAGCAGCATGCAGCGAAGAAAGAATGATTGAAGCGTGAAGCAAGAAGATGTTCCTAATTTCATGAAGAAAAGAGGATTACAGCTATGAAGCACTCGTTTAAGTTTAAGACAGTTGCTGTATTTTTAAGTTTTTTGGTCGCTATTGTTACTTTAATGCCGGTAATGGGAAGCAATCGCGTTAGCGCGCAATCAGATCCCTACCAGCCGAAAACAGATGAGTCCCCTGCTTATACAGGGCCTTTGACATGGGTTGACTTTACGTCTCCTTATTACAATCCATATTCGAATTCGTATACGACTTTGAGCGTCAGCGAAAGCGTGTATGTGCCGTTTTCAATAACAATTGATGGTTCAAATAATATGTACATGGGAGAGCTTGGCTCACAATCAGATATGAATGTCGTAAACTACGGAAAAGTAGAAATGATGTCGCTTGATACCAAAGTGAAAACCGATCTTACCTATGACGGTGACTTTCATTACATATCCAGCATTGCCGTGGGTCCAGAGGGGAATGTCTATGTTACAGATAACACGCTATATTTCTTTGGTGAGTTAGGCTCCCAAAGCGATAATATTGCAAGCATATGGATGCTTGAACAAGGATCCGAGCAATGGACTAATATCACTTCGACACGAGATTTTAAATACGCAAGTGGTATCGCAACCGATAAATCGGGAAATGTTTATGTAATTGATAGTTACTTGAATATTGGTTTTAATTCAGATGAAAATACGCCGAACGAACCGATTGTGCCTGCCATTTTAAAACTGAACACAGCTAGTCAAGAATCGCCCTCATGGATTGATATTACAGGAAATCTGTTTCAGTCCAATACTGAAAATGATATCTCATCAGCAATAGATCTTGCCGTTGATGGAGCTGGAAACCTATTCGTCACGACATTCACTTATCATCCAAGCAACACTCAAGATCCGAACAACACCCAAGATCCTAGTAATACGCAAGATTCGGGAAATAGCGAGTTCCCTAGTAGAATTTTCAAACTGCCCGCTTACTCAAACTCTTGGACGAATATAAGTCCTACTACCACATTCGAAGTAACGGAGACGACTCAGCCCACGATGTTTATACCATTTGGCATCGAAGCGGATCCATATGATAATATTGTTGCAATGAACTTTTTTGACAACACCGTAATGAAACTGAATTATAACGGCGGTGAAGAGAATTGGGTAAACATGGATGTCCTTCCAACCGCCCCGTCGATCCCATACTTCAACTTTTCTCTCGCATCGGACAACAAAGGATATTTGTACCGGGTAGATCTAACCACCTTTACGATCAAAAAAATGTTGGCCACCTTGATCTATGATGGAAACGGAGCACTCGGAACACCTGAGGCTGTGGCAGGATATGAAGCTAATGCAACAGCTACAGCAGCAGGTCAAGGTAATTTGACGAACGGAGACCTCTCATTCAATGGCTGGAACACGGAGTTAGACGGCTCTGGCGATAATTATGCACCCAATGCTCCTATCACAATGACCGAAAACACAATCTTATACGCCCAATGGTTAGAAGGACCGACTGTGTCGGCAATCGATCTCGACAGCTCCGCCTACTCCCTATACATCGGCGGTACGCATCAGACTGCAGTGACAGCCCAGCTTTCGGATCAAAGCACAACAACTCCTGCCACTGGCGTAACTTACAATTCCAGCGACGCAGGTGTAGCAACAGTCGATACAACAGGGCTGGTAACGGCGGTTGCCACAGGCCAAACCGTTATTACCGCCACGTATCAAGGGCATGAGGCTCATGTGGATGTAACGGTGAAGCTGCGGAGCAGCGCACCTGTCGTGAATAACAGCGTGGAAATCATCGTAGACGGCGTGAAGCAGGAGCAGCTTGCTACAGCCAAGAATGAAACAGTCAACGGCGTAACCGTAACAACAATTCAGATCGACAGCCAGAAGGTTATCGACAAGCTGAACCGCGAGCAGAACAAGGTGCTGACCATTCCTGTGAAAAGCGACAGCAAGGTCATTGCCGGCCAATTGAACGGCAGCCTGGTCAAGGCGATGCAAGCTCATGAAGCGATTATCGAGATTGTAACCGACAACGCATCGTACTCGCTGCCCGCTTCGCAAATCGATATTGATGGTATTTCCGCGCAGATTGGCAAAAATGTGAGTCTCGACGACATGGTGATTACCATTCAATTGTCCGAGTCCTCCGATGATCAGAAGGCTCAAGTAGAGGCTTCAGCCGGCAGCAATAACTATCAAATCATTGGCGCTCCACTGAACTTTGAAGTGACGGCTTCCTACGGTACGCAATCCGTAGACGTGAATCGCTTCAACTCGTATGTCGAACGCACGATAGCTATTCCGGACGGCGTGGACCCAAGCCAGATTACAACAGGCGTTGTGCTTACGAATGACGGTGAACTGTTCCATGTTCCTACCTCCGTCGTAGACAAAGATGGCAAGTACTATGCGCAAATCAACAGCCTGACGAACAGCACGTACTCTGTCATCTATAATCCAAAAACTATGAAAGATGTTGAGGGGCATTGGGCGCAAGCTGCTGTGAATGACATGACTTCGCGCTTGATCATTCGCGGCGTAACGTCGACAGAGTTTGATCCCGACGCGGCAATTACAAGAGCCGAATTCGCAGCGATTCTGACTCGCGCGCTGGGCATTCAAGGCAAATCTTATGGGGGCGTCTTTACCGATGTTGACGCAAGCGCATCGCTTAGCGATGCCGTGCAAGCAGCGGTAGAATACCAGCTCATCAATGGATACGAGGATGCTTCGTTCCGTCCCGATCAGACAATTACCCGTCAGGAAGCGGCGGTTGTTCTGGCCCGCGCCTTGAGCATTGCTAATCTTGATGTGGAACTGTCCTCTGAAGAGGTTAGCACCCTACTAGCTGGTTTTGCAGATGACAACACCGTAGCAGGCTGGGCGCAAGAAAATGTAGCTGCGGCGATCAGCCTGAACCTTCTGAACGGCAGAAATGGCCAGCTTGATCTAGGCGCGAATCTGACTCGCGCAGAAGCCGCAACGCTCGTTTATCGTCTTCTGACAGAAGCAGGCCTCATTAACGAATAATGGAATCGCGCCTCTCGGCGCACCAGCAAGAAGCCCCGCAGCCACTTGGCTGCGGGGCTTCTCATTCGTTCCGAACCTATTCCCAAGGAAACTTGGTAAGAAGATAATCGGCGAACTTCTTGCTTTCCTCTCTGCGATGCTTCCTCATCCGCGTCCGATATTCAGCCGTCTCGAACAGCTTCCTCTCTTCCTCGGTTTCCGGGATAACCTGAGGCACGGGAGAAGGATGACCTTCATCATCCAGAGCAACGAAGGTCAGAAATGCCGTTGCGGCAATCTTGCGCTCTCCGCTGTTCATATCCTCGCAGATGACCTTCACGAATACCTCCATTGAGCTCGTCCCCGTGTGCGTGATGAACGATTCCATCGAAACGGAATCGCTTGGCCGGATGGGATACAGGAAGTCGACCGAATCTGTCGATGCCGTAACCGCTGAGCAACGGCATAGCTTGGCAACGGAGATGGATGCGATGTCGTCGATATAGGACATCAGCTTGCCGCCGAACAGCGTATTATGATTGTTCACGTCGGTTGGAAACACGCGAGATACCTTGAAGCAGCGCGTCTCTCGTATGAATTTTGGTTGCATGGATTCCCTTCTTTCGTCTGTGGATGAAAGGCCTGTTGCGGCTGATTATCAGATCGAAGTGGAGATATAATCTTCGTTCTTACACATCTTGGCTATGTACAAAATTTGCCCCATATGCTCCGAATAATGCGCCGCGCATTGATGCAGCATGTCGAGGTTTGTCCGCTCGCGCTTCCGCACCTGCTGCTTCTCTTCGAATTTTGCTGCTGACATGTTGTCAATTGTATGGATGGTCAGTTCCAGAGAGCCGGTTATCCTTTCTATTAATTGCGATTTGGTTATGAACTCATGCATCAGCTCTTCTTCTCTGTTTCGCTGAATTTCTCGTTTTAGAATTCCCTTTACGACTCGCTCCTGCACATTGCCCTCTATATGCTTCACCAGAGTTGCGATACTATGACTGTTATCATTCGGGCGCCAATTTAACTCCTCATCGTCTAGCTGCCGGATAGCCAATACTGTACGTCTGAGAATTTCTTCAAACTTCGCAATCAGCCACGCTCGATGAAATGCCAACACTAGGTCACTCACTCCTTCTTTCAAATGTCACTTCCATCTCAATTATCATTATCCAATATATTCTGTTCACTTGTATAGCTGATAGACAAAAATACCATATTGGGTGCAAGTCCAGGACCCAATCTGACACAGGATGTGATAATATTAAGTCATACATGCTCTTATTCTCAAATCACATTGGAGGATTCACGATGATTCAAGTAGATGCTGCCAGATCGAAACAATTGAAGTATATTGGATTGCAGGACGAAGACCTGATTTTCTTGAAGGAGCAACGGAAACATTTTGAAGCGATAACCGATATTGTCGTAGATCGCTTATATGAGAATGTGAACCATCAACCGGAATTGGCTGCCATTATCCAGAAGCACTCGACGATTGAACGGTTGAAGGAAACGCAGCGTTGGTACTTCATGACCATGACAGACGGCGTCATTGACACGGAGTTTATCGAGAAGCGCTTATACATAGGCAAGCTGCATTCGAAAATCGGCCTGACATCGAATTGGTACCTGGGTACGTATATGCTCTACTTGGACATAGCGACACAGCAATTGCAAGAGGTTGCTCCCGCAAACTGGATGAAAATCGTGCTTGCTCTCTCCAAGATGTTCAACTTCGATTCCCAGCTTGTGCTGGAAGCCTACGAGCAGGATGAACAGAAGAAGGTGCAGGATCTCTACGAAGAGAGACAAGAGACGCTTAGCAAGGTCAATCAAGCCGTTCAGGATCTCGCAGCTATGATCGTGGAATTGAGCGAAAGCAGTCAGACCGTTTCGGTTTCGGCGGTTCACACGTCGGAAATTCAAACCAGGGCGCATCATGAAGTAGAGAAGTTGCATGCCAAGATTGGAGATTTGCAGGATGTAGGCACAATTCTTCAAGGCATTTCGGATCAAACGCATTTGCTTGGTCTCAATGCCGCTATCGAAGCCGCCCATGCGGGAGACAACGGTCGCAGCTTCGGTATTGTTGCCAATGAGATTCGAAAGCTTGCCGCCCATTCCAAGGAATCGCTGGAGATGATCAAAGCAACCTTGCAGGAAATTTCGGCTTCTCTTCAAGAGGTGATGCAGGATTCTGCAGAAACCGTGTCGCTTGCCAAGCATCAAGCAGCCAGCTCTTCAGAGCTCGCCTCCTTCGTGCAAATGATCGAAACCGTCACCAACGAGCTTGAAAATATAAGATAATTCGGCGGAGGTTTTGCCGCGATGATTAAACAAATCGACTTAACCGGAAATGAAATCGACATCTACGAGCAAAAGCATATGGGCGGCCATCTTGTGTCCGAGCATTATCATCAGACCCATCAACTGCTGTTTGTGTTGGAGGGCGAAGGCGCAATTCGGCTGGATGGAACAGTTCAGCCGCTGACCGTTGACGATACAGCTCTAATCGTGCCTTTCTCTGTCCATTCGGTCATGTCCGACTCCAGGTTGACCTTGCTGGTGTTGGCGTTTGATGCAGAGGCGCTCGATCTAGATTTGAGAACGGAGCTGCTTACGGTCTATTTCCCGGCTTCCTGCCTGACAAGACCGGGCTTGTTCGTCGCGAGCGAGCTGCGTCAGCTGCTGAGGAAAATGCTGTTCGAGCAGTCAAGGGAGCATTCGCCTCTCGTTCGGCTGTCGCTCAAGGTCCAACTGTCTCAGCTATTGCTCTTGCTGGTCCGTTCGACCGGCACGGAGGCTGCCGGAGCCGGCGCCTATTCCAGCTCCAGCTCCAACAAGCTGCGCGCCGAGAAAATTCGCGGTTATATTGATTCGAAGTATTTTGATCCGCTGACCGCGGGAGATATCGCTTCCAGGCTTGGCATCAGCACGCGGCATGTCAACACGATTTTCAAAGAACGATACGACATGACGCCGATGCAATACCTGGCCGAGGTGCGCATTCGCGTCGCTCAGAAGCTGCTCGCGGAAACGGGCAAGGACATTATTTCGATCTGCTTCGAGGTCGGTTACGACTCCGTGTCCACGTTCTACCGGTCGTTCAAAGCCGTGACAAAGCTGTCTCCGAAATCGTACCGGGAGCTGAACGCTCAGGTTCAGGGCGAGTAGCCGAAGAAATTCCTCCGAATATACAATTGTTGAACTCATCGCCATGCATTCCCCTCCCCTTCGGCTTAACTCCGGAGGGGATTTTGCTTTGACCCCACATTCACTTCCGAAATTGAGAATCACGTTCCCGGAGTTGTAAGAAAAGCGCTTTCGCAGCGGCTACAATACAGATATACAATGCGAAGGGAGCAATGAATCATGACAGTTCGAACAATCGGCATTATTATGAACGGCGTTACCGGAAGAATGGGGACTAACCAGCATTTGATCCGTTCGATTCTCGCGATTAGAAAGCAAGGGGGAGTCGCGCTTCCAAATGGGGACGTCATTATGCCGGACCCGATTCTGGTCGGACGGCAGGAAAGCAAGCTGCAGGCGCTGGCATCCGCTCACGGCGTCGAGCGCTATAGCACGGATCTTGAGGCGTGCCTGGCGGATCCGTACAATGAAATTTATTTTGACAGCCAAACAACGCTGCGCCGCGCGGAAAGCATCAAGCAAGCGATTGCCGCGGGCAAGCATATTTACTGCGAGAAGCCTACGGCGGTCGATCTCGATGGCTCGCTCGAGCTGGCGCGCATTGCCACAGAGGCCGGCGTGAAGAACGGGGTCGTGCAGGATAAGCTGTTCTTGCCCGGCTTGCTCAAGCTGAAGCGCTTGATCGACTCCGGCTTCTTCGGTCGCATCCTGTCCGTTCGGATGGAGTTCGGCTACTGGGTGTTCGAGGGCGACTGGCAGCCGGGACAACGACCTTCATGGAATTACCGCAAGGAAGACGGCGGCGGCATTGTCGTCGATATGTTCGCGCATTGGCGGTATGTGCTCGAGAATTTGTTCGGGGGAGTGAAATCCGTTTCTTGTCTTGCCGCTACGCATATTCCGAAGCGTCTGGACGAGCAAGGCGTTCCTTACGATTGCACGGCGGATGATTCGGCTTACGCGATGTTCGAGCTGGAGGACGGCATTATCGTGCAGGCCAACTCATCATGGGCGGTGCGCGTCGACCGCGACGATCTGCTCACGGTGACGGTCGACGGCACGGAAGGCAGCGCAGTGGCGGGCTTGCGCGATTGCAAGACGCAGCACCGGGTCAACACGCCGAAGCCGGTATGGAATCCGGATATCCCGAATCCGTTCCAGTTCCGCGACCAATGGGTGGAGGTGCCGGACAACGCGACGTTCGACAATGCGTTCAAGATCCAATGGGAAATGTTCCTGAAGCATGTCGTCGTCGACGCTCCGTTCCCATGGGACCTGCTCGAAGGCGCGAAGGGAACCCAGCTTGCCGATCTTAGCTTGCAATCGTGGCAGGAGCGTCGCTGGATTGATGTGCCGCAGCTGAGCTTGTAAGGGAGGAGAACAGAGATGACCAAATCGCTGCTGCTCCCCCGCGCAGAGGGAGCTCTCTACGAATATACGCCAGGCAAAGCCTCTTCGTTCGCCGTCCCGGCCAAGCCGTTCACGAGCCGCATTGCCTTCTCGGCCGCCCATGTCGTCTGCGATCCGTTAGCAGACAGCGATCCGCTGCATAGCGCGAAGATCGATTGGGATGCGACGCTCGGTTACCGTCGCCACTTGTGGTCGCTCGGCTTTGCCGTGGCAGAGGCGATGGATACCGCCCAGCGGGGCATGGGCCTCGACTGGGAACGCTCGAAGGAGCTTATACGCGCTTCCATCAAGGAAGCGCGCTCGGTAGGCGGCAAGATCGCCTGCGGCGCGGGAACCGATCACCTACTCCCGAGTCCTTCTGTCACAATTAACGACGTGGAAGCCGCCTATGAGGAGCAGGTCAGCTTCGTCGAAGGCGAGGGCGGTCAAGTCATCCTGATGGCAAGCCGCGCGCTCGCTGCTTGCGCGACGGGGCCCGAGGATTACGAGCGGGTGTACGGGCGCATTCTGAGCCAGGTGAAACAGCCGGTCATTCTGCATTGGCTCGGCGACATGTTCGATCCCGCCTTGGCCGGGTATTGGGGCTGCAAGGACGATCTCGACGCAGCCATGGATGTTTGCTTGCGCGTCATTCGGGCCAACGCGGACAAGGTGGACGGAATCAAAATATCGCTGCTCGACGCCGGCAAAGAAATCAAAATGCGACGACTGCTGCCCCAAGGCGTCAAGATGTACACCGGCGACGATTTCAACTATCCGGAGCTGATCAAGGGCGACGAGCAAGGCAGCAGCCATGCGCTGCTCGGCATATTCGACGCGATCGCGCCGGCCGCCGCTCAGGCGCTTCATGCGCTCGACGCGGGCGACTTGGCCAGATACGAGACAATTATGGAGCCTACCGTCGCCTTGTCTCGCTATATTTTTCAGAAACCGACCTACGCCTACAAGACGGGAATCGTGTTCATGGCCTATTTGAACGGACATCAATCGCATTTCCGCATGATTGCCGGAGCGGAGGGCTCGCGCTCGATTATCCATCTCGCCGAGCTGTTCGTGCTTGCCGACCGGGCCGGGCTGCTGGCCGATCCGGAGCTTGCCATCGAAAGGATGAAGCCACTGCTCGCGCTCGCAGGCATTCGGCCGCAATAATCGTTAACCATGATGAATATTCGGGAGGGATCAGGATGGAACCGCTTCGTTCCATAGACAGACTCAGCTTGAACCAAATTACGACCGATCGGCTCAATATGCGCGAGGCAGTTGACGCTTGCGTACGCGCCGAAGTGCCATGGATTGCCCTGTGGCGGCATAAAGTCGCCGAGACCGGCCTCGCCGAAAGCAAGCGGCTTGTACGGGACGCGGGCCTCAGCGTCTCCAGCCTGTGCCGCGGCGGTTATTTTCCGGCGGCAACCGCTCCAGAGCGCAAAGAACGGATGGACGACAATCGCCGCGCTATCGAGGAAGCGGCCGAGCTTGGCGCGGACGTGCTTGTGCTCGTCTGCGGCCCGGCCCCGGACCGCGATATCGATTTCGCGCGCAAGACGGTCGAGGAGGCAATCGCAGAGCTTGCTCCTCTCGCCCGCTCGCATGGCATCAAGCTCGGCATCGAGCCTCTCCACCCGATGTACGCCGCCGAACGCTCCGTCATCAATACGCTGGCGCAAGCCAATACGCTGGCGGAACAGCATGACCCGCAGGATGTCGGCGTCGTCGTCGACGCGTTCCACGTCTGGTGGGATCCCGAGTTGTATACGCAAATCGAGCGCGCCAAGGGGCGGATACTCGGCTTCCACGTATCCGATTGGATCGTGCCAGTGCCCGACCTGTTGATGGGCAGAGGAATGATGGGAGAAGGCGTCATCGAGCTGCGCCGGATGCGTCATGCCGTCGAGTCGGCTGGTTACACGGGAGCGATCGAGGTGGAAATCTTCAATCGGCAAGTATGGGATATGCCGGGAGACAAAGCGCTCGCTCTCATCAAGGAACGTTATTTGCAGCATGTTTGAGCTTGCGGCTTGGGCGATTCGTTCGAATCTCCTTCTTGTCATCGCTTGGACAATGGCATAGGTTGTCACGGAGGGAAGCAAAATGAGAGTTTATCGCGCTGCGCTGATCGGAATCGGAGGATTTGGCGCTCAACATGTGAATATTCTGAAGCAGCTGGCTGATGAAGGCTCTCTGCGGATAGTCGCTTTCGCCGATCCGAATGTCGGCGCCAGTCAGAGATCCTTCGAAACGCTGACCGCAATTGGAGCCGTCCATTACACGGATTATGCCGAGATGCTCACGCTGCATCCGGACATTGATTTCGTGGCGATCGTCACACCGATCGCCACGCACAAGCCGATCTGCATCCAAGTAATGCGGATGGGCTTTCATGTGCTAGTGGAGAAGCCTCCGGCAGTCACGATTAACGACTTGGACGAGATGATCGCCGCCCAGCGGAAGACCGGTCGATTATGCCAGGTGAACTTCCAGAATACGTCGGGCCAGGCGTTCCAAACCTTGCTTGAGAGGCTCCGCTCCGGCTCGCTTGGCAAGGTGGAGCATGTGGTTGGCGTCGGCATGTGGAAGAGGCTCCGCTCGTACTACGACCGCACCCGATGGGCCGGGAAGCTGGTTAGCGACGGTCAGTATGTGCTGGACGGGACATTCAATAATCCCCTCGCTCATTTGCTGAACAATTGCTTGCTTGCCGCTGGCGTCGGTGACGGCCACGAATCGCTTCCGGAATCGGTGCAGGCCGAGCTTTACCATGTTAATGACATCGAGGGAGACGACGCCTCTTGTATTCGCACCGTGATGGCTAACGGCGCTCGCGTTCATTTCTACGCGATGCTGTGCCACGAAGCCAACGAACTGCCCTGCATTACCGTATACGGAACGCAAGGCGAGGCGCATTGGAATTACCGGAATGAGCTGACGATACGCGCGCGGAACGGCGAAGAAAAATGGGCGTATGGTTCGTCCGACTTAATGCGCAGCATGTATCTGAATCTCATGGAAGCAATCGAGTCCATGGATAAGCCGCTCTTCTCGCCAATCGAGGCATGCCGCAGCTTCGTGCTCGTATCTAACGGGGCCTATGAATCCGCCCGCGCCATTCACGCTATTCCAGGAGAATTCATAAACGAGCGGGAGGAAGGGAGCTCCACGGTAAGACTGCTGCCAGACCTGTCTGCGAATATGAAGTTCGCGGCAGCCAATCGCCAACTGTACAGCGAATACCCGTTTCCTTGGGCGGTGTCGACAGAACCATTCAGCTTAGAGGGCTATCGACGCTTCGAGCTGCCGGCCGGAATGGCGAGTAATTAGTGTTCGGATGTCCTCATCCTCAGGTCGAGCTCCCGGCCGGCATGGAGCCCTGCTAACGGTCGGCGACCCTCTGTCTGAGCAGGTATGGTATGGAACTTCCTGTGCACTACCCCGCGAGAATTCGCTCTTCGCACTGCACGCCGTCGGAAATGAGATGAGACGCCTAACGGCGTCTATTAAAAGCAGCGACCTGTTCTAACGGACTTTTTCTCCTCTTAGACAACCAAGCGAGCGAAAACACAACCAAATTAACCCGCTAAGAAGCGAAAATATCCGTTAAAAATCTGGGTTAGCTAAAAAGAGCCTCTAAGGGTCGAAAAGATCCGTTACAGTTGCAATCATAAATCCTTAGAATTTGAGAAGACGCCTAATGGCGTCTTTCTCAAAGGTAATCAGCTCAAACTTGTAGTACCGCGCTGTTTTGGAAGCTGTAACGCTGGTAATCAACGTTGCAGAGTGGAAGGCTGCCCAGCTCGGGACTGTAACGCTGCTCACCAGCGCTAGACGGGAATCCCCTACGGGAAATTTTATACGCTTATTTAGTTAAAAGCACCGCTTGCGACACCAGCCCCAAAAGGGCAAGTGCTCTAAGCGGTGCTTCCTTTTCTCAACAAATGTCAGTCATCGGCAGCCACAATTACTTGCGGCTCATTCTATTCCTAGTCTTGTTCGCCGGGGCTCAAAATGCAGGGTTGATTCGAGCGCCTGCCGGTTTCGGCACATGACCTGCAAGCAGAGGATCATCCGTCCGCTGCATCCAACTCGTCAGCCGAACTTGCAGCGATTGGCGAATTTCAGCATACTCAGCTCGTCCCGCAAGATTCACCCTCTCTACGGGGTCCAGATATAGATCAAACAGCATCTCCTGCTCGCGGGTTTCCTCCTGCAATCCATGCTCCATCAGGAAGGTCTTGCTTAACCCGTCATCGATATTCGCCGTTACATGCCGGCCATGCTCCTCGTACAGTCTGATGTACTTGTACCGCGAAGTTCGAATACAGCGCATAGGCTCATAAGCGGCATGATAGGATACCTCGGCGTAGACCTCCTCCCTCACCTGGTCTGCCTCGCCAGACAGCAACGGAAGCAGAGAGACACCTTGAAGCCAGTCCGGCTTATCCAGTTCGAGCAGCTCGCAGAGCGTGGGAAACACATCCACCTGTGAAACTAAGGCATCCACGGCTCCCTGCTGGGGAAATCCGCCGGGATGCTTCATAATGAGCGACACGCCAATGCCGGTATCATACAACTGGCACTTCATGTGCGGGAAGGCGATGCCGTGATCGGTCGTATACAGAATCAGGGTATTCTCAGCCTGACCCGATTGCTCCAAAGCCTTCAGGACGATCCCGATGCTGTCATCCATTACTCTTGCCGAGGTCATGTATCTGGCCATATCCTCACGGGTATCCGGATGATCGTAGAACATTGCGGGAGGCATGACATAATCCGCTCGAATATCGGGATCCGCTTGCGGATAGGTTCTGTGCGTGTTGAACATCCCGAATGATAGAAAGAAGGGCTGATCGGATCCATAGTCATTAATATAGTCGGCCGCAAGGGCGGCATTGCGCCGATCATCCGTGCCGGATTCAACTGGCAAGACATCCATGTAGCCAAGGTCGGCTGGATCTTTGGCTTCATGCTGGACGCCGCACAATACCGTCTTGAAGCCGTTCTCCCGCAAGTGCGTTGCCAGATGCCGCTCAGGGTTCGTAAGTGAAAACCCTCGATGCGTCAGGCCCAGCATCCCGCAGGAATGAGGCGACATCCCGGTTAACAGGGCAGCCCGGCTTGGCGAGCAAGTCGGAGCCGCGCAGTACGCTTGCCGGAACAGCACCCCCTCCTCGGCAAGCTTCATAAGATGAGGGGTCGGCGCCTGATAGCCGTAAGGCTGAATATATCGACCAGTATCATGGGAATGCAAATAGACAATATTCATGGAATGATCATCCTTTAAGATTGACTTTGTTCGTATGCGGCAGTTAATTCCTCAATGATATCCTGCCCGCCGTTCTTTTTCCAATCCTCTATCGCTTTCGCCCAACCTGCTTCATCGATATCGCCCATAATAAACTTGATTCGCGCATCCGCAATAATCTTGTCAAGCTGCGCCTTCTTTTCGTTACTGGTAGGGGAATCCAGGGTCAGAGCGGGATCGGCCACAGCCGCTTTCTCATTTTCCGCATTCATCTCCACCGCTTGTTCATGAAGCGGGTCGAGAACACCTGGCGTTGAATTTTTCACAATATCTCCTACAGCGAGTTGACCATAAGGCTGAATAAGCTTCGAGAAGGCATCTCCCTCTAAATATTTGGCCTTACCATTTTCAAGGGTATACGTCTTATCTTTAATGCCCCAATTGAACAGATCGGACATGTCTTTGTCCATTAATTGATTGAAGAAGGTCAACACCCTCTTTAGCTCCTCTTCCGTCTTGACTGCTTTTTTCGAGATGAGGAAGAAGCCGTTGCTTCCCCGTTCGGAATAGATCATTTTGCCGCGCGGTCCTTCGAGAAGGGAGACCATCCCGACTTCAGCTTCAGGATCTATCTTCTGTGCTTCCTGCTGCCTTACCAAGCCGTTAGCAGTAATTTGACGCATGGCTCCCGCTTTCCCCGATTTCCAGATATTGAACCAGAGATCGCGCGAAGTAATCGCAAAGTCTTGATTGATGAGCTTCTCGTCATACAGCTTGCGGTAGAATTGCAGCGCTTCCAAATAAGCGTCTGTTGTAAAGGAAGGGAATAGCTTGCCATCCTCCACTCCCCACTGATTAGGCGCTCCGAAATAGGCGGTGATCATATCCATATTGAACAAACCATCGTTCTCGATAAGCCCGTAGGTATCGTCCTTCCCATTGCCGTCAGGGTCCTCGGTAGCGAAGGCATGCACCATAGTATAGAAATCATCCAGGGTCTTGGGCTCCGGAAGTCCGAGTTTCTCCAGCCAGTCTTTGCGATACACAAATGTATTCCGCGCCAGATCCCGAACCGACGGAATTCCGTATACCTTCCCATCGACCTTCAGATTATCATAGACGAGATCGTTAATGGAAGACAGATTCGGATAGTCGTCCAGATAAGGACCGATTTCCCAGAAAAGCCCGTCTTTGATGGCGTTGACCTCGGCTGTCGAATAGAAGGATTTGATCGCGGTCGGCAAATCCCCCGAAGCGACCATAACATTGAATTTCTCCGCACGCGTGGAGTCAGGAACCGCCTGCAGATCCAGCTTCGTGTTAGTATAATTCTCAATGATTTTCACGACCTCGGAATTGTTCTCCGGCGGCGCAATATCATAGTTGAACATCAGGCTGATCTTGTAGGGCTTCTCTGCCCCACCCGTTTCGTTCCCTTGATTCTGATTAACGTCCTGCGTTGAACCGTTGTTGCTGCAGCCCACCATTCCAAGCAATGACAGACCTGCTATCGCGCCGATGAACCAATTTCTTATTCTCATATACATAACCTCCCCTTTTCATTTAACCTTTCACGGAGCCTAGAAGAACGCCTTTGGCAAAATGCTTCTGCAGAAATGGATAGACGAGCATGATCGGAACGGTGGCAAACACGATCACGGCCATCTTGATAGACTGCGGCGGCAGGACCGTCTCATCCGATATGGAAGAGCTGTCTCCGACAGTGCTCTGGGACAGGATGACGATCTGCCGCAGCAGCACCTGAATCGGCCATTTCGAATTGTCGTTGATATACATGATCGCTTGAAAGTACATATTCCAATGACCGACTGCGTAAAACAAAGCAAACGTCGCCATAGCCGGCAAGGATAACGGCAATACGATGCGAAGCAGAATGACCATGTCATTAGCGCCATCGATCTTGGCGGACTCCTCCAACCCCTCCGGAATTTGCTGAAAGAAGTTTTTGAGAATGATCAAATAAAACGCGCTGATCGAGGTTGGGATGATGACCGACCACATACTGTCAAGCAATCCCGTCCACTTCACGACGAGAAAGGTTGGAATGATCCCGCCGCTAAACAAAATGGTGAAAATTACAAACATAAGAAGACCTCTTCTTCCTAACAGGTGAGTCTTCGCCAAGGGATAAGCCATTAAACTGGTCATGACCAGATTGACAATTGTACCGCAAATCGTAATCAGAATCGAATTGTACAGACTTCTCATCAAGGTATCCGTGGAGAAGATATAGCGGTATGCCTCGAGTGACCAGCCCTTCGGGAAAAGAATCAACCCGCCTTCGGCGATCGTCTTCTCATCCGAGAAGGACAGCGCGATGATATAAATAAACGGAAATACCATAAGGATGGCGATTAATGCTAACACCGCGGCATTGATGACATCAAATCCCTTTAAGCCGAAGGAGCGCTTCTCCATATTAGAACACCCCCTCTTCGCCGGATTTCTTGGCCAAATAATTCGCAACCACCACAAGAATCAAGCCTACCAGCGACTTGAACATCCCTACCGCGGCGCTGTAGCTGAAATTCCCTTGCAGCAATCCTACCGTGTAGACATACGTATCGAATACCTCGCCAACCTCGCGATTCACCGCATTGAGCAGCAGCAGGATGTGTTCGACCCCTTGCTCCAATATGTCTCCCAGTCTCAGAATAAACAAAATCACAATCGTACTGCGCAGCGCGGGCAACGTAATATGCCATAGCTGCCGCCAGCGATTCGCCCCGTCAATTCTGGCTGCTTCATAGAGCTGTGGATCGACTCCGGCAAGCGCGGCAAGGAAGATAATCGTTCCCCAGCCCGCATCCTTCCAAATAACTTGCGTCACTTGCAGCGGTCTAAACCAGTCCGTGCTCATCAAAAAGTTGACTTTCTCCAGACCGAGCACTTCAAGAAATTCATTCATAAACCCGCCTTCCGGCGTCAGGAACAAATAACTGATGCCTGCGATGACGACCCATGAGACGAAATGCGGAATGTAGACCACCGTCTGAATGAATCTCTTGAATACCTGATGTCTCAGCTCGTTCAACATGATGGCGAGCACAATTGGAATCGGAAAAAAGAAAATGAGCTGATAAGCGGACAACAGAATCGTATTGCGGAACAGCATCCAGAAGGTCGGTTCTGAGAACAAGCGATCAAAATGCTTGAGCCCTACCCACTCGCTCTGGAACAAGCCCAGCCCGGGGGAATAATTTTGGAACGCAATCACGACACCCCACATTGGTAGATACTTGTATACCAGAAAAAAAATAATGCCCGGCAATAACATCAAATACAACCAACGATCTCGAAGCAATTGCCGTTTCCATCGACGAGCCGTTGACACGTGCTGCATGAGGTTTCCTCCTTCCCGTTTGTATTCTCACCTTAAGCCAGTTTCGCGCCGGGCGTCTATATGCACATCGCTCTCATATGAGGCGTCGCTTCTTGCATAGGTCGATGGTCTGCGCACGCCCATTGCCGCAGCATTGTGCGCCATGTTGCCCCAGCTTCAGGTCATTTGCTGCATATGGAGCCTTCCCCTTTTGACGAAGCAGCACGATGAGAAAAGGACTATCCTGAAAATCATCGCGAGATGAATTCCAGAATAGTCCTGACATCGCCCAGGCACAGCAATCGCTTCTTAGCCCGGTGGAGACGAAGCTACCGCTACCGCTTCCTCTCCCGGTAGATCGCAGGGGTCATGCCCTCCATCTTTCGAAAGTACCGAATAAAGGCCGCCGTGCTCTGATAATGCAGCTTTTCCGCGACCTGTTGAACCTTCATATCGCTCTCGATCAGCAATTGCTTGGCCATCTCCAGTTTCGTGTTCGCCATATAATCGCTGAAGCTCATGCCCATTTCCTTCTTGAACACTCTGCTTAAGTAATTGGCATTGAAATTCATGAAATCCGCAATCGCCTCAAGCGTAAGATTTTCCTCGAACCGGGTATGAACCGCCTCTTTGATTTTTTGAGCCATTTGACTTTGATGCGACTGTTCGCGGGCAAGCATTAGATCAAACAACGGTTCCAATCCCATATTCGTAAACCATTGCCCCAGTTCCTCGAAGCTTGCGGTTCGGAACAAGGATTGGACATGCTCCACATCCAGCAGCATTTTCTTCAAGGTTTGCTCGTCTCTTTGAAGCAAGCCGATTAACTTGACGAACAACTGATAAAATAACGCCTGCGCTTCGATCTGAGTAAACCGCCGTTTCTCAACTTCCTCCAGGATGCGGGCTGCGATCTCATTCGCCGCTTCCCGATCTCCGCTTTGAACCGCCTCCAACAATTCCTGCTCTTGACGCGCAGGGTACGTGATCTCCAGCAATCTGCCCGGATCCGCTTCCTCCGACCGCATGATTCCGCGATAACCGGTTCGCTGGCAGAAGCGCAGAGCGGCAGTCGAATCGGCGAACGCGACGGACGCTTGCTCCAGCTCCTCATGAAATCGACTGACGCCCATTTGAATCTCCAGACCAAGAAACGTATAAATCTTTTCTTTGATTTCCTCACAGATGCGCATGAATCGATCATCCGCCTGCGCTTTCCCCTGGGAAGAATCCACAACGATCGCCACGCAGCTCTCATTCATAATGACCGGATGAAACGGCTGCGCCGCTGTCAAAATCTCTTCCATCATGTTTTTCACGGCATACAGAATCAGTCCCAGGTCTCCCTCCTCAAACCGGGATCTATCGAGGGAATACACTCTAAGCGTCAGAACACTGAATCGTCTCCAGTCGCCAGTAATATCGAACATCTCGAGATGCCCATTGATTTCTTTGCCGCTTAGTTGACCGAGAAGGAGCTTGATGACGAACAGCTCATGCAAATAGGGATATTGTGTCTGCAGCTGCTTCTGAAGCTCCAATTTATTGCCAAGCAGCCCTTGAATACCTGTGCGGATATACTGAATCTCGTCTCTGGCGTCCGACGAGATCAGATCGTGATTGGAGCCTGCGACCATATCTCGCAATAATCGGATCGGAGAATAGAACATTTTCGAGCCTTGCCAAGCAAGACCGAGTGTAATCAACAAGATCGCTAAACAGACAAACAGCGTAACCCAGCCGATCGCTTTCGACTCCTTCGTAATGTCGGACAGATGAACCAGAGAAACATATTTCCAACCGTTATAAGCCGAATTCTGAACCGTAATCAACATTGGATCGCCGTTCAACGCGATGTCGATATCCTGCCCACTCGACTGGAGCCGCAATGCCTTCTCAAGCTTGTCTTGCTGCACCTCCGAGCTCAAAGTTTCCGAATTCCGAAAAATCATTTCCAGATTTTCATTGTAAATGACAGTGTCTCCGAAGCTTTCGCTTAGAACCAGCGAGTTAAACAATCGAGAGGAGAACTTCAGGACAAACGCCGCCCTGGGCGGAGATTGGCCTGACAGGAAAGGCAATGTCTTAATTAACTGGACCGCCCCTCCCTCCGATTCCGTGTCCCACTGCGTATGATTGGACAGAAAGTCGGACCACTCCGAAAGCTTGTCTGCATCGTCCAGCCGTTCTAGTCCCGTATAGCTGATGAGCCACTTTTTATCCAGATTGACGAAAGAGACGCTTTCCACAAAATCAAAGACCTGGAATCCCCGAATGGTCTTATTCAGTTCATTGACCACCTCGAATTGATGCCGATCCAGATCCAGCCCCAAGGCGGAGACGGCCAGCGTTGAATTGGCAAATTGGGTAGCCATAATATGCGCGGTTTCCAGCTTATGCTCGACGCTGTTCTCGGCCCGGCTCAAGATTTGCCGATTGGCCTCTTCCACCTTGTGCTGAACGACCGTCGAGGCGCGTTGATACGAGAACACACCCATTGCGATAACGGGAAGCGCTCCCAAAATCAAGCTGTATACAAATAGTTTTTTCAGGTAGCTGTACTTCATCATGCAAAGCATTCTCCCTATGCAAATGTAGTAGTCTCATTATAGGGACCCTGCATGTGATAAGCAATAAGCATCAGATGACCAAATAAGTAGTCGCTTGCTGCATATGGCATAGTGTAGGTGGGGAGGGCATGCGGGGCGTGGTTCGTGACGAGATGGCGGTCTGTTTATCAATAAATATGTTGCGGGAGATGATGTAACGATTGGCGCCAACGACATGCGTAATCCAAACTTTGGCGAGTATCTGAAACAAATGGAAGGTTGGGCCAATTCTGCGCTCAGTCAGCGCAAGGTTTTCCCATAAGTTCACTTCTTTTTCTAAATGTGTTATCATATCTTAAAAAGAGCCGAGTGCTAGTAACACTCGGCTAGACAAAAGGCTTGGATGGGGGTAATCCCTTCTAGTCTAAATCGGGAAAAGAACCCACCTTCGGCGGACAACCTTGGGGTGGGTTCTTACTTTTTCTTGAAGTTATTCGAGATGTATGTCAGTAGTGCAAGAATAAATGATCCGAATAATAACATGATCGTTATTGCTGCTTCTACCTTCATGGCATCACCTCCCCAACGTTTACGAAGTAAACGTACTTCGTAAGCATATTCTCGAAGGGATACCATGCCCACCCAAGATTCGATTGTCATAACCATATTGTACCATTATGAATTAAGATAATACAGAACACATATTCTTGTTTTTAATTGTTTTTGGTATCTATACGAATTTCGTTTATTTCCCCTACCTTGACATCCATATAGGATGCGACGTGCCGAACGCTAGTAAAAGCTGCGCATCGGACTATTTCAATCCACGCATCCGCGAGGGATGCGACTAGATGATTAAAATCGTCAATACGGTATCGACTGATTTCAATCCACGCATCCGCGAGGGATGCGACGCGGCTGCGCGTATGGCATTCGCGCTCGCATCGATTTCAATCCACGCATCCGCGAGGGATGCGACGCTATGTTGCACAGATCGTACGGGGTTATGTCGAGGATTTCAATCCACGCATCCGCGAGGGATGCGACCCTCCTTTGAAAATTTATCCATAGAAGTTTACAAATTTCAATCCACGCATCCGCGAGGGATGCGACTGACATTGGTCATATAGTCCATGACCAAGCCGCATTTCAATCCACGCATCCGCGAGGGATGCGACTCCGAGGAAGACGACTTTGCTCCATCCCCCGATATTTCAATCCACGCATCCGCGAGGGATGCGACATTCGATATTCATCACCGTCAATTGTTTCACGTGATTTCAATCCACGCATCCGCGAGGGATGCGACCGGGATCGGCATATTGTTTTTCGTCCGAAAGTGATTTCAATCCACGCATCCGCGAGGGATGCGACGCAAATGAAAAAGCTTCCCCAGCTAGTTTGTGGAATTTCAATCCACGCATCCGCGAGGGATGCGACAGCGAATTCAGCCTAAAAACCCTGCTTTTCGCTTCTTGCTCCATACAAACTGACTTAAAACAAGTGCAATTGTCTTTGTTTTCTTTTGTTTTGCCAAAAACCAAACAATATCAAAAATAAAATCCGGTACGAATCCCCCAGGAATTTCATGTTCGCTTCACATTCGCACCCGAGATTCGCACCACCTTGAACACTCAGATGACCACATATTCATGAGCGCTCCCACCTACTCAAAAAATCAAAGGCCCTTCCAAATCAAGCGAAGCCTTCGCGCCAATATGCTCCACCTTGCTCTGATAGTTATTGCCCAATTGATAGAATCGTAGGCTGTCTTGCTCTTCCTCAATAATATCCTTCAGCCTCAATTTCAACTGGGCAAACTGTGTGTTGTCCACAATACATTCGAATACAGAATTTTGCACGCGCTGACCATAAGCGAGACAGGTTTTCGCCACTTGGCGCAAGCGGCGCTGTCCGGCGCTGCTTGTCGTACTCACATCATATGTAATCAACACCAACAAACGCTTCACCTACTTCCACAGAAATGGCGGATACTCATCCAGATCTCCTCTGAGATACCTTGCAAGCAGCATCGCTTGAACATGTGGCACAAGCCCCCAACTAATCTTCTCGCTTAGAAAGGGATGCGTAATTTTCTCTTGCTTCTTCTCCTGCCAAGCTGCAAGGAATTTCTTCCTGGCCTCGTCGCTCATCAGGACGGCTCCATTCTCCTTCTGCTCGAAATCCTTCTGATCCACCAGCTTCTTATTTACCATTGTCAGGACAAACCTGTCAGCATACACCCCGCGCAGCTCTTCCATCACATCGAGAGCCAATGATGCGCGTCCCGGACGATCCCGATGCAGATAGCCTACATAAGCATCTAGCCCCACGCCTTCAAGCGCAGACCTCATATCATTAGCAAGAAGCGTATAAGCGAATGACAGCATCGCATTCATATTATCGAGCGGCGGTCTGCGAGATCGGGTGCGGAAATAAAAATGTTCCTTTTGCTGTAATATCATAGGGTCCAACAATCGATTGTAGCTAATCGCCGCCTGTCCTTCGAGACCGCGCAGCCTCTCCAGATCCTCACAAACTCGAATTTCCTGCATCAACTCCGACAACTGGCGGGAGGTTTCCTTGAAGCGGTCAACCTCAATTCGAAGCGGATAATCCCGGGTCATCCTCTCCAGCATCCACTTCTGATTATACACCTTGCCTGTAATGAAATTACGCGCGATTCGGGCCGATTCCGTCTCATCTTCTGACAGAGCATACTGCCGTTTGCGCAGAGTCACATTGCCATTGCTCTCTCCAATAACTCTTGCAAGGAACCTGCCGTTCATCGTCAGAAACACCATCGAAATATTACGTTCCGCGCAATAACCCATTAGCCCGGGGCTCGCTCCCGTATAACCGAAAGCCACGATCGACTCCAGATTATGGAGCGGTACTTGCCCCAGCTTCTCCTTGCTCTTCTGAAGCACAATGTTGTCTCCCTCAAGCGACATATACATATCCGGCTGGGTGACATACAGCGTATTCAACAGCTTCTTCATTCAGCGATTTTCCCTTCGAGATAGCCTTTGACCGAACGCTTGCTCATAAGCTCCGGCATACACAGATCTTCCAGCGAGCAGCTCCGGCAGAATGCCCCCGTTTTCACTTTTGGCGTATGCCTGCGGCGATAATACTCCTGCATTTCACAAGCAATGTCAACGACCTCCGACTTTAACGATTTAGAGATGTCCACCTCAACCCTGCGCTTGATTTCATGATAAAAGATATAGCCAGTACGCACCTCGCATAGCAGCATATCCTCCAGGCAAACGGCCTGTGCGGCAAGCTGAAGCACATCCTCCTCGCCGCGCTTCGGCTTGCCGCGTTTATATTCGACTGGCACAGCGCGATAGTTCCCTTCCTCGCCGCTTATAGGAACGCCGTCTTGATCGTGGACAAACTCGACCACATCGCAGCGACCGGAAAGACCAAGACGGGGAGACTTGATCGACATGGCTCTGACAATCAGCTTGTCCCCCCGTTTTTCCCGAATGGAAGGCTGGTCTGCTTTCTCGTGAAGATGCTGACCTTCAACTGTGAGCACATTTTCCTTCCATTGTTGTTCGATATGGATGAGCGCCCACTGCCGCTTGCAAAACTTGAAATGCTGAATGCCCGACAACATTAAATAGTCGTCCTCATTCTCGAACAGCTTCATTTTATTGACCGTCCAATTCTTCGACAGCGAGCCCCTCCAACGGCAGCACGCCAAAGGAGTAATCCTCGTAGCTCTTCGGCTCATGCTTAAGTCGCTCAACAAGAAGCGAACGATGCACCTTGGCCGAGGAATACTGCCCCAGCTTGGAGCTGTGCTTCCACCAATATACCTTGTTCACCTCCATGCTTCCTTCCGGCCGCGCCGAGGATACATCGTTCGCGAACAAGGTTTGCAGCGCCAGCTTGATTTGCTCCGCGTCCTCTTCCGTAAATCCCGTCTTCTCCGCAAGCTGGGTATTAATGCTGCCGTAGAATACATACACGCCAGACTCCACGCGATGCTTCATTCCCATTGTATCGGAGCCTCTGGAGGTGCCCGGCTCGGAGTTCACGCTCTTCGTGATCTGATTGCTGGCGATGTCGATCGGCTCCAGGCTGATTGCCGGATGGAGCGAGACAGGTCCTCTGACGCCAACAGACACACCCGATCCATTCTTGTCGCCTTTGAACGCAAACACCTGTCCGAAGCCTCGCACATCAATCCAATTCAAGCATGCAATGCGAGCGAATTCATCATTAGATGCATTTTTTGATGACAGTATTTTGGCTAAGTCCTCATTCCCCGCCGCCCGCTCCCGCAAGCTGCCGAAGCTGTCATCCTTCCTATCATTTGATTGCACGAAGATGCTCTCGCCCAGATCCTGCAGCCGATTGCGAATTTTGCGTTTGATCGCCACATCCGAAATTTCTCCATGACCATCATAGTTTTGCCGCGGGCGGTTGCCATTTAGAGGATCGCCGTTCGGATTGGCCTTTTTCACCGACAACACAACAGCAAAGTCAATTTTATTACTCAAAATACCCATGCTCATCTCTCCCATTCCTTATTAGGGTTAATCCATTGCCTCTTCACTGTCGTCTACATCCAACTCTGCGTTCCCGTCCTTTGACTTCTTCTGATACAGCTCATGACGTTGGCTATAATAGCCTAACAAATAAGGACCTTTCAGCGGCTCATCATTATAATCCTCAACCTTCATAAGCGCCCCGACCTCGTCCAGCTTGCCGGACAAATAGGCCGCCTTCGCTCCAAGCTTCGCCTGATAAGGCTGCAAGCATTGCTGAAGCGTATTCCATGTTCTCGCCGGATGATTGACGAACGCATTCATGTAGCGAACCGCATTCGTAGCCCGCTGCTCATCCCCAAGCGCCCTTCTCTCCAGCACATCCGCTATAGCGAGCAATCTGCCGAACAAGTAATCCCGGCTTGTGTTCTGTGTATCCAGCGCCAATTCCATTCCCTCCCCATGTTTTTGATCAATCAGCCGCTTATTAATTAGAGCGCAGGCAATGCTGAGCGTTTTCTCCCATTCCCACTTCTCAAGCGCTACTGGATTGGAAGCCTTCCTGAAAGCGTTATCTACAATATCATGCGGCATAGGTCGTCCATCCAAAATAACAGGCAACATTCGTTCCATTAGCCCTTTAACCAGCTTATCGTCCGCACGCGGTCCATAAGCGGCAAGTGCTATGTCTCGCACAGAAGGAGCGCCTCGAAACAGCACATAATCCTTCTGCTCATTTTTCCGATAACGATGCAACCAAGAGCATTCGACATGCCATTGCTTCAGCTTGTCGAAATAGTCGTCCTGCTCCATCATCCGATAATACAATACCGCCATGCGCCCCGTCGTTGCCGAATCCAGTACCAGAACGTTCACCTTGGCATCCTTGTGCGGCTCCTGCCCCAAGCGATGACGCAGTCCATTAATCGCCTTGCTTACTTCCTCCGCATATTCGCGATTGGTGAAAGCAGGCGTCGCCGCTTTCTCCGCTCGGTCTGCATCCAGATCAAACGTATCCTCCAACGGATCAATCATATCGGGATTACCATCCGACCATACCAGAAACACGCGCCCATCCAGCGTTTTACCTTGGCGGTTAATGAGCCATTTGAGCGCATTATGCGCCTTCTGCGACACATCGAATCCAATGCTCGCCGCATCTGCTGACTTCTCAAAGCGCCCCCGATAGGTGAAGCCGGTGGAATCATTGGAGGAGATCAGCTTGGCCTTGTCCGCCGCATGACGAATCTTGTTTGCATGCCGTTCCGTGCTTGGCAGCCGATCTCCCATCACATAGCAAATATCCTGACTGCCCAGCTTTTCGCTATAATAATTGATAAAGGATTGATACATCGCTTGATCCTGCCAGGTTTTCTCCAATATCTTGTGCGGGGAATATACGGTAAATCGGACAAAAGCATCCTCCTGATCGCCAGCCACAGCTCCGAATATATCCGGCCGCTGCTTGGACAAATGCTCAAAGGAATTGTCCCATTTTGCAATCAGCTTATTTTGACTGTCTACATACAACACACGCTCTCTTATCAGATCCGTAATCAAGGTCCCTTGGCTGAGATAGCGGTAAATACTCCTGACCGAATCGACAGCCGCCGGCGACTCCGCCCAGTCGCGAAGCTGTTCAATATAGGCCGCATAATGCTCGAATTTCTTACTATTCGTCCCAAACTGAGCATAATCTCCGGCAACATAGCTCAGCTTGTCATGCAGAGGGTACGGATAGACCGCGCTGCCGGATCGACTCGCCGCCTCTTCCGTAGCAGGAATGAGCGTACTCATCTCTTCCTTGCCGCTAATGACACTCGCTCGATGGAATTGTCCATTTCCCATAATCTGCACTTCAATATGAGCGTTCTGAGTCGTATGGCAAATCGGCAGCAGCGTGAATTCAGCTCCGTTTCGTTTTCTCTCGCTGACTCCCACCTGTTCCAGATTAGCTTCATAGGTCTTATACAATTGCAGCAGCCAGCTCATAGACTCTCCCCCTCCTCCATGACTTGTGCATACAGCGCATCTGCATCCTCAACATTGTTGCTGTCGAATACCTTTGCTTTCATATCTCCAATCGTTCGAACCCGTATACAGTCCTCGGGCCTGTCGAAGGTAATCACGCCATCCTTCATATTGGGCTGCCACAATCTGACCTCGAGTTGATCCCTTCCGGTTTCATCCGGATAGTTAATCCCGTGCACCATTGTACCGAGACTTAGCTGCCCATAATCGTCATAATAGCTCTCGCCCTCACCGAATTCGCAAGGCTCCACATAGGCTTGACATTCCCGCGTTCCGAGGAAAATATCTCGTCTGCCTCCAGCTTGCAGTGAGCGCTTCAAAATATTGTGATGCTTATGCTCATTGCGATCATGCGCCAATTCGGGACGGTGCTCGTTAAATTCAAAATACGCTCGCACTTGATACTCCACATCGCGCAGATAGGTATAGTTCGCAAGCGTATTGCCCCCACTGTACTCAATCGGCCTGACTCCTTTGGATTCCATGCGAATCTTCTTCATCAGTCGAACAGCATCAACCCTCATGAGCAGGGTTGGCTTCCAATAGATCGATTCAACAATCCCTTTAAGCGCCTGATAGGTTGGAACCTGATAGCTCAGCTTCTCGCCGCCCAGCTTGGTCAGCGGATCGGTGAACAAGGCGTATGGGCCGTAGACCTTAAACTCTATCGCGTTTCTTGGCAATCGATTCACCTCCTTTCGTGCATGAAATGTACGTTACTCTCAAAACATCGCCAGACCCAAAGCCCCATCACTATTAATATTCAGCCCATACTGATCGTCATAAGCATTTTCGCGCAAAGCAAGCATCTTTCCATCCAATAAAGGATAAATTCCGCCATTCCGATCAAGCGCCTTAAGCTCAGGCTGAAACACATTCACCGTGTAACTCTGTGCCTCGCGCAGAGCCTGCGACAGCTCCGCAATACTGCCTCCTCCATTCAGACGCGCAATCAAGTCACGTCCTTCCTCGCCATAAGGGGCAATAACAGAGGTCGTCTGATCACGAATAACCTCGAAATGCTCGGCTGCCGTCAAGAAACTGCTTGTCATATACAAGTCGAGCTTAGGGCGGTTCGATTGCTTATACTCGTAGCGGCAAGATTTCTTCTCTTGGTGTGCATTTAACATGAGCAAAGTCATCATATCGCGATTCGACTGCAGCACAGGATAATCCAACTCCTCTTTGAACTCATGATAAAACCGTTCATAGTACCATCTGATTGCATCCAGCGATAACAGATGACCGTCATGCATAAGAGCATCCTGTCGCAGATTAATTAGCACATCCAGCGTTAGTTCCTTTCCCTTATGAATTTCTTTTAATCCGCTCGTATTTTCACCTTCGACCTCAATCAGATAAGCCGTACTCATGCCAAATTCTCCATGACGATTGCAACGCCCCGCCGCCTGCGCAATAGAATCGATGCCGGATAAGGAACGAATCACACACTGAAAGCTGATGTCCACACCCGCCTCGATCAACTGCGTGCTGACGCATACGACTCTCTCCTTGCGCTTGAGCAACTCTCGAATTTCCTTCAGCTTTTCTTTTCGATGCGCTGCGCACATACCCGTACTAAGGTGAAACAGATAATATTCTTTGTCATCCGTTCTTTGCTCAATCAACGCTTCAAACGTTCGCCTCACAACCGATTTTGTGTTCAAAATAACCAGCACGCTGCCAACTTTATCTAGACGCTGATGAACGAACATAGCCACTTGTTCGGGATCCATCGGCCCATCTTGCGTCTTATCGCACATCTCTACTCGCTCGAAAGCTTTCGCAACCTCGAGGGGGTGTTCTATTATTTCAGGATTATCAGCAAGCGTAAGCCGTTGACGAACCGAATCCAGCGCAGGCTGCGTTGCAGTACAGAGCACCACACTAGAGCCCGCAGACTGAACAAGAAAATTCAGCGCGCTGTTGAACAAAGATACGCAATGAACCGGTACCTTCTGCACCTCGTCGAAAATAATTACCGCTTCGCTCAGATTATGCAATCTGCGAATATATCGGCTGCCTTTGGCATACCACGCATTCAGAAACTGCACCATGGTCGTCATCACAATTGGAGAATCCCAATTATCGCGAGCCAGCTTCAGCTTTTGGGCGGTCGTCATAGGTTCGTCCGTATCCGTAGCGTCATCTTCGATATCATTCACTACCGTAGAGTGATGCTCTAACAAATTTGTATCATCATGAATAATGTCGCGAAGCTCCTGAGCGTTTTGTTCAATAATTGTTGTGAATGGTATAACGTAAATTATTCGCTTCAGATTATGCTTCCTGGCATGCTTGAGCGCAAATCGGAAGCTGGCAAGCGTCTTGCCCCCGCCAGTGGGAATAGAGAGTGTGTAAATCCCTCTCTCCCTATCCGCCTGCGATTCACATCGCTCGGACATCTCTCTTCTGAGACGGTTTATTGTGCTGTCGGCCCCTGGCCGTTGCCGCAATCGATGCAGATGAGCCATAAGCTTCGCATCGTAATCCTCCCACAAATTCACATTTGCGTGAGCCTCGTTTACCTGCTCCGCTTCTTTGTATGGTTGGATCTCACAATTTTCTTCAAATTCTCTGCTATCGGTTCGGTCGGCATCAATAAGGATGCTAAACACAAACTTCGTCAACAAAGAAAGCCGGCCCTCAGTCGCTTCGTCCGATTTCTGAGCCAGAAACGCTTCCAGCTCCGTCGCAGCTAGATCGACATAAGCATCGAGTTTCTTTTCACTCATGACATGTTCGAAAAAATTCGCGCAAGCCTTATCATAATCCAGCTTCACGGCATTATCCGCATGGACCCGGCGCAAATAACCGGATTCCATATCAGGAGCAAGCATATCCTGCAAATAGGCATGATGCGAAATAATCGCATTTCCTACAATTTCCGCTACCAGCCAACGTGACGCCTTGGGAGCTCCCGTATGATAACGCTCGTACAGTAGCTTGCCTCCAGCAGTTGAATGATCGACGCTACCCCGCTTCACGGGCTTCTCGGGATGAAAGACAGCATTCCATATATATTCCCGGAAAGCCTCTGTAAACTTACCCATATCGTGCAGCAGTCCGGCAAGTCCAGCGACATGCGGAATTCCCAACTTCTCCCCATTCTTCTCTGCCAGTTCACGAACACTTGTCAAATGCTGCTCAACGGTTTGGATTTCCTTATCCGACTCTCTTATATGAGCGATATAGTCCACAGTTCCCAGCCTCCATCCGTACTAATCGAATGCACACCTTGAATATGGTTCCTAATACCTACATTTCGACATCCGTTTCCAGTATCCTTTATACTTATGAAATATTTTCTATCCCTCCCATTTCTCCCGTCGGGGATTTGTTCAGCAAAAAAAGCCATACCGAATCTTCTATGATCTCGGTGATAGCTACACTGGAACAACAGCTTTTAAAGTTCACTTCTTTTTCTAAATGTGTTATCATATTTTAAAAAGAGCCGAGTGCTAGTAACACTCAGCTAGACAAAAGGCTTGGATGGTATATCCCTTCAAGTTTTTATAGGAATAAGAACCCACCTTTGGCGCTAACCTTGGGGTGGGTTCTTACTTTTTCTTGAAGTTATTCGAGATGTATGTCAGTAGTGCAAAAATAAACTGGTTAATATCTACGTTTCTGTGTATGATGCAACCAACATGCTAGCTAATGTTGACACTTGGGATAAATTTCAACCCACGTATCCACGAGGGATGCGACCTCATCCATACTTTCAACCGTTTGTGGATTTGCATTTCAATCCACGCATCCGCGAGGGATGCGACGGCCGTGGAGAAGATGACGCGATGTCCGTCGAGATTTCAATCCACGCATCCGCGAGGGATGCGACCGGATGACAAGCTGCCGGTGCTGTTCGTTTTCGATTTCAATCCACGCATCCGCGAGGGATGCGACTCCTCGACTTGCTGAGCATAGGGGGCAAGCAGCCATTTCAATCCACGCATCCGCGAGGGATGCGACCTAGAGCCGGATACAGCGTCATAGGAACGTTTGATTTCAATCCACGCATCCGCGAGGGATGCGACTTATTAATCCCGACACTTCTCTGCCCGATACAGATTTCAATCCACGCATCCGCGAGGGATGCGACGTAGACCGCATAATGCGAAGTAAAGAGGTAACAATTTCAATCCACGCATCCGCGAGGGATGCGACTTTGGTACGAGGAGCTTGATGAATTTACGTCCATGATTTCAATCCACGCATCCGCGAGGGATGCGACCAAGTTTTTCTGTTGAATTTCCTGTATCCAGCGAAATTTCAATCCACGCATCCGCGAGGGATGCGACTCAAACGCTGAATCCGGCTACTTATGGATGGTGATTTCAATCCACGCATCCGCGAGGGATGCGACGAGGTAAGTGCGAAGCCTGCTACATCAGGGATAATTTCAATCCACGCATCCGCGAGGGATGCGACCAATGAGCTCCTGAAATTTGATGCTCTGGCAATATTTCAATCCACGCATCCGCGAGGGATGCGACGATCCAAAATCCCCGAGGTAAATATACCTTGGGAATTTCAATCCACGCATCCGCGAGGGATGCGACACGCCTCCGATTGATGTTACAAATTTGCAAGTAATTTCAATCCACGCATCCGCGAGGGATGCGACATTGATAGAGATTTTGCCCCCCCTACCCCTCCTGATTTCAATCCACGCATCCGCGAGGGATGCGACTCAAAAAACGGAAACAATATTATAGATGATGTGATTTCAATCCACGCATCCGCGAGGGATGCGACATACGAATACGAAAAGGACAGCAACGGCAATTGATTTCAATCCACGCATCCGCGAGGGATGCGACAAACCAATCTTAAAAGGTCAGGTCTACTATACCATTTCAATCCACGCATCCGCGAGGGATGCGACGGCACATAGCAGCAGAGAGGTACGCAAGTGGTTTATTTCAATCCACGCATCCGCGAGGGATGCGACGAGGATGATCTTGTTGGGCGATTGCTCAAAAAAATTTCAATCCACGCATCCGCGAGGGATGCGACGCGGCAGGCGCAGTCACTGAGAACCTATAAACCATTTCAATCCACGCATCCGCGAGGGATGCGACGAAACGTTCGGAATGGCGGCGCGCTCATGCAGGATTTCAATCCACGCATCCGCGAGGGATGCGACCAAGGGATTTTTCATATGCTCGATATGCTTCATTATTTCAATCCACGCATCCGCGAGGGATGCGACTCGCTTATCCAATATCAGTATCATATATACAGTCATTTCAATCCACGCATCCGCGAGGGATGCGACATGTGATCGGATCACCCATTTTGTACTTGGACTGATTTCAATCCACGCATCCGCGAGGGATGCGACTCTCCTGTATCGGTTTATCTCGATACGCTGCAAATTTCAATCCACGCATCCGCGAGGGATGCGACTCGCCACACCGTCCATTAACCGCCTTGATACGCATTTCAATCCACGCATCCGCGAGGGATGCGACGGATTTTAAAACACACATCCCGACCAAAAAAGCGATTTCAATCCACGCATCCGCGAAGGATGCGACTCAAGGATATCCGAGATTGGATATCTCGATGATGATTTCAATCCACGCATCCGCGAGGGATGCGACTCATCAATGTCTCCTTATTGTAACACCCCCAATAATTTCAATCCACGCATCCGCGAGGGATGCGACGCAACTCAAGCAATTCTTCCGCTGTATAGCTATATTTCAATCCACGCATCCGCGAGGGATGCGACTTTTTATTTCTTTCCCGATGCGAGGATTAGGGACCTATTTCAATCCACGCATCCGCGAGGGATGCGACCTACTACCTTCATATCCCCATCACCGCCAATAGAATTTCAATCCACGCATCCGCGAGGGATGCGACCTGCACGTTTTGACTTGACCAATCGACCAGCGCGGATTTCAATCCACGCATCCGCGAGGGATGCGACCTACTACCTTCATATCCCCATCACCGCCAATAGAATTTCAATCCACGCATCCGCGAGGGATGCGACCTGCACGTTTTGACTTGACCAATCGACCAGCGCGGATTTCAATCCACGCATCCGCGAGGGATGCGACTTAGAGATGGCCCAGCGTGCAGAGTTCGGTGTCATTTCAATCCACGCATCCGCGAGGGATGCGACCGCGTGCTTCATTTGCTGTTAATACCTTCTCAAGATTTCAATCCACGCATCCGCGAGGGATGCGACCGCTGCCGCTTCTATGGCTTAAAAATGGCGAGGATTTCAATCCACGCATCCGCGAGGGATGCGACATGTATAGTGCATCCGGCGTATTATTATTTAGTATTTCAATCCACGCATCCGCGAGGGATGCGACCGCCACAAAGGCGAATCAGACGAATTTGATTATATTTCAATCCACGCATCCGCGAGGGATGCGACCTAGTTCCGTGGTCAGCAACAAATGAGGCAGGAATTTCAATCCACGCATCCGCGAGGGATGCGACCCCCTCTCTCCGGCGTACAGATAGATTACTTCGCATTTCAATCCACGCATCCGCGAGGGATGCGACCTTTGTCCGAATTGACTATCCGCATGGATGAATATTTCAATCCACGCATCCGCGAGGGATGCGACTCATGCGAACACTTGTCAATTAACGGCGAGACTCATTTCAATCCACGCATCCGCGAGGGATGCGACTTACTGGTTCGGCGTAACCGCAAAAACGCAGATTGATTTCAATCCACGCATCCGCGAGGGATGCGACTCCCAGCAAGGAGGTGGGGGCAATGTCTGATTCATTTCAATCCACGCATCCGCGAGGGATGCGACCGCGATCACATCATCGAGCGAGCTTCCCGCGCTGATTTCAATCCACGCATCCGCGAGGGATGCGACGTTGCCGTTTCGTCCATCAAAATGTGATGGAGCGATTTCAATCCACGCATCCGCGAGGGATGCGACCGTGTACTTGGGCGACATCATCGAGACAGCGGGATTTCAATCCACGCATCCGCGAGGGATGCGACTCTTCCATTCTATGGGGTGCTACCTGTGATCCCATTTCAATCCACGCATCCGCGAGGGATGCGACGCATCGGCGTTCCACTTCATTCCAACAAAGTCGATTTCAATCCACGCATCCGCGAGGGATGCGACGAAACTGACTTGTAACCCGAGACGGACAAATCCATTTCAATCCACGCATCCGCGAGGGATGCGACTGCCCATACCGATAACCCAATCAGTAACGCTCCATTTCAATCCACGCATCCGCGAGGGATGCGACCTTTCGGACGAAAAACAATATGACGATCCCGCTTATTTCAATCCACGCATCCGCGAGGGATGCGACATAGTGATCGAGATTGCCCCAATGGGATCGGTGAATTTCAATCCACGCATCCGCGAGGGATGCGACTAAACAAGACTTGTGCAGCAGCAACAGTCTAGTATTTCAATCCACGCATCCGCGAGGGATGCGACGCTCTAATCGCTGAAAAGTTGTTCGGCTGGCGCAATTTCAATCCACGCATCCGCGAGGGATGCGACTCACGGGCGCAAACTTAACCTTGCATGGATCGGATTTCAATCCACGCATCCGCGAGGGATGCGACTTTGATAGATTCATATTGCGAAGGAGGATGGAGCATTTCAATCCACGCATCCGCGAGGGATGCGACCAACAAAGATCGCGGTGCTGGATCGGCAAAAGGATTTCAATCCACGCATCCGCGAGGGATGCGACTGGGACGCGATCCCCGAGGGCTACCGCATCGCAGATTTCAATCCACGCATCCGCGAGGGATGCGACCTAATAAGCACAGATGTAGGAATAACATGGATTATTTCAATCCACGCATCCGCGAGGGATGCGACATTCGCTTCTGCATAGCGGTTCTTGCCAATTTGTATTTCAATCCACGCATCCGCGAGGGATGCGACGGGGACGTTCCCATTCCTCTTCCGATGCGAGCGCATTTCAATCCACGCATCCGCGAGGGATGCGACACGTCCCACATCTCTTGCGACCATTTTTCAAGTGATTTCAATCCACGCATCCGCGAGGGATGCGACGCAACAAAGATCGCGGTGCTGGATCGGCAAAAGGATTTCAATCCACGCATCCGCGAGGGATGCGACTGCGCTCGGCTTTCTCCCACGCTTCCGTGTTGGATTTCAATCCACGCATCCGCGAGGGATGCGACATCGAGTTAAAATTTGCTTAAGGTATCAAAGGGAATTTCAATCCACGCATCCGCGAGGGATGCGACTATCAATATCAGTGTCACCAGTAGCAGGAGCAGCATTTCAATCCACGCATCCGCGAGGGATGCGACTCGTTTTTTATTTGAGCCAAATGAGTTTTTAAAAATTTCAATCCACGCATCCGCGAGGGATGCGACCAAGCTAAATCCCATAATTTAAAAAACAACCAAATATTTCAATCCACGCATCCGCGAGGGATGCGACGACAGTCGGACTTGTGGTGGGGGTTAGTCTTGGATTTCAATCCACGCATCCGCGAGGGATGCGACACATAGCAAAGCGAGGTCGCTTGCAGAAGCGAGATTTCAATCCACGCATCCGCGAGGGATGCGACCATTCCGAATCTCGTTGCAACGGCGGCAGACTGATTTCAATCCACGCATCCGCGAGGGATGCGACTGAGTCATTGCCCTACAGCCGCCAGCTTTACGAATTTCAATCCACGCATCCGCGAGGGATGCGACTCTTGAGCGAGTGGAGTTCCTCTGTCGTGCTGATTTCAATCCACGCATCCGCGAGGGATGCGACATGCCTTACTTAGTATAACGGAGGTGAGGACATATTTCAATCCACGCATCCGCGAGGGATGCGACAAACGAGTTGAGAATGAGCGCTTGGTACAGATTATTTCAATCCACGCATCCGCGAGGGATGCGACAGCGAATTTTGCATCAAAAAGCATTTATCCGCTCTTATCTCATTCGAAAAGATGTAAAAATACGCATTACAATCTTTGTTTATTCCCGTTTCATTAAAAATCAAATGAATTCGGAAGAAAAATGTGGTGCGAATCCCCCGGGAATTCCATGTTCGCTTCACATTCGCACCAGCATTTCGCACCTTTATCATTCAGTTTACCATACACACATGTATTGTGAAGATCCGTTTTAAAAGCTCCTTTTACCGCCTCTCACAACGCCTCTCCATATCTCTCACCAGTTCGTCAACCCACAGCTCCTGATGCAGCTTAACTCCGTGTTCATTCATTAATACCGGCAGCTGCGAGTCCCAAATGTCAACAAATTGCATCATTCTTCCGCGCTCCTCCGCTCCCATGCCAATACCTTGATCGACATATGACAGATAGGTTGAAGCGCTCATACACCAAGCGCGGAAATGCTCCGGATATCTCGAGCGCAAGCCCTGCGCAATACTTAGACCTGCCGCATCCAAATCGCCAGCATAATATAGCTCCCTATCCTCAGAGGCGAATCCCTCTCCCCTGCCAAGCAACCAATCCAGCAGCTTGATAACCGCCACCGACGGTTGACCATTCCCGCAGATAATGATGGGACTCCTTCGCGAATCAGCTTCGCCAAGCTTTCGATCCGCATCTATCAGTTCGGCGAAGACCGCCGGATTCTCGACCATATATACCGTTGGATGCGAAAAGAGAGCCGACTGACTGGCCGATAATTGCTCTACCTGCCTCAATGTCAAAATCCGCTCTTCGCATTGCGAGAACAGCGACGGCGCATACAGCATCACCTGCGAGGACAGATCGTCATCTGCAATCCCTCCTCTGCGATAGACCTCGCGAATAACGATTGCATTCGTGACAGATACGGCAAAGGCATCGACTTTCTCAATATGGGAAGTCTCCCTCTCTCCTACTTCCATATCGAATCCATTCTCATTTGATTGATCGCCCACAACGGTCAGTCCCCACCAGAACATTCTGCCAAGCGAGTTCTTCCAATCGAGAGCATGAGCGTCTCCCGTAACTCGCGCGGATAGTATCGGCAGTCGAAGCCATTCGCCACGCCCCCTCTCCTGAACAGCGAGTAACGCCTTCAAACAAACCCGAAGGCAACGCTCCGCCTCCTCGCTTGATCGGACAAATACATATCTTAGCGTGCGGGAGCCGGGCGAGGACTCGGCTTCGAGTCCCCTGGCCCAGATACACACAGGATCGCCTGTCTTGTCCGACAGCCCCGCTGCCGCAATGGCTCCGGCAATCATGCTCCGCCACTGCGCATCGGTTTCATTGCGCTGCTCCAGCTTTGTTCGCACATCATCACCGCTCAGCAGCATTAATAGGTCAGGAACCGTAAGGGCAAATCGACTTTCTTGCAAATATTTCTCGAACCTCCGAATGGAGAATCTCTTCGTTTCATTCGGAACGGGAGGACTGTACGTACGATAAAACTGGTTCAGCGTCTGACGTTCGTCATCCGATAGATTCGACAAGGTTACATAGCCTCTGGCTCCTGAGCTTGAAGCCTTATATTGCGCCATTAACCGTCTGAGAAACCGCTCGAAGCCCGCTTGTCCGAAGTATCGCCTGGCCTCATCCTCCAGGCTCATTGCTCTTCCTCTCCCTCCGCAACGACCGTCTCCAGTCTCCGGCCATTCCAGCGGTAACGGAACACCGTGACGAAATTCGCGTCCTTCGGCCTGTATATCTCGCTTATCCCAAGGCTAGGCACAGTATCGTAGCAGCCCCATAGCACCTGCGAGGTCATCATATAATCAAAGTCCATCTCCGTTAAAAGCCCGAACAAATCGCGAATATTCTCATCGTCAACGCCGGCAAACGCCTCGTCCAGCGAAATAATCTTCGGCGCATCCGGGCTCGCATCCGCATAGCGCGAATAAGTCGCGGCGAATAGCGGAATATACATGGACATTGCCTTCTCGCCTCCGCTGAGCACGTTGAACCTGGCATCCGTCAGCTCGCGGTACTGCGTCTCCTCCCCCTTCTTGTAGCGGAGAGAGAACTGGAACCAGGAACGATAATCCAGCATCTCATAGATATGCTTGCGCAGCGCCTCGCGTTCTTCCATGGCTCCCTGCTTGGCCCATTGCACCCGGGAACGGAAGTGGGCGACCAGACGCTCCACCTCATCATCGTGAAGCAGATGGGCGTCTCTGCGCAGCAATTCAACCAGATCGTCGCTGTTCAGCTCATTCTCGGACTGAGCCGCTTTCGGCAGCCATTGCAGTTGAAGCTTAAGCCCGCTCGATGTATCTCGCTCCGCCATCAGCTTATTCATCGTATTCATCCAAAGCTCGGCACGCTGAATGCGCTGCCTGATCGACTTGCCGACGCTTCGCAAAATAATTTCCTCGAACAGCTCCCTGTCCTTCTCGCTTAGCAAGCTCTCCTGCTCGGTTAACAGCTCGCCCATCTCCGCGAGCAGGGAGGCTGGCTTCTGCGGTCTGGTCCGATCGCGCATGGAGAGCAGAGTGATGCGGCCCTCCTCGCTGATTTCCGCTTCCAGCACATATTCGCCGAGCAGATGCTTGGCCGCATTGAATTGATCCTGCAGCACGCCGCTGAGTCGTTCCTTGTTCGCGCGAGCAACCATCGGCTCGAGCTGCGCCACAACGGTTTGACATGCTCCAAACATCACGGACTGCGCTTCTCCCTTGAGCTCCCGCTCGGCTGCTTCCGGCACAAGCTGCATCCGACATTCCTCGGCGAATGCCCGGGAACGATGCTTCATTTTATCCTCTGAATCCTGTTCTTGCTCAGCGAGCTGGGATTGTCGATCCTTCAGCACGGCAATGCGACTCTCCACTTTAATCATTGCTTCCGCCAGACGCTTCAACTCTTCTTGCTGATGAACCCGAATTCTCTTCAATTCGCTGATACGTTCATGCAAATCGCTAATGCCAAGCTCAGCCATCAGCTTGCGCAATTGCTCCGTCTTCACTCGCAACGATAATAGCTTATCCAGCAGCTTGTCGCGATTCTCCTCCTCAAGCTCGGCATCCTCCGTGTATTGCCGGGCTTCCGCTTCGTATTTATCAGCCTCCGCCGACTTCTGCCGGTATTCTCTCCAATCCGATTGCAGCTGCGAAATACCCTCCAGATAATCAGCGATGGCTCTTAACGCCTCTTGCATAACCGCGAGCGATTTCAGTCTCGTCCAGTTCGAGGTTGCCGCAATTAACGCTTGCTTCAATCCCGCGCGATGCTGTTCCTTCGCTCTCAACTGCTCCGACATCTTGTTCTCCTGCTCAAGCAACAACGCAAATCGCGTTGTTCGTTCATATTGTTCCTTCCATGCCGCAAGAAGCGCCTCATGATAGAATCCGTCATGAATCGGGAAGAGCGCGAGCTCGTTGTTAACAGCCTCGTTGGCTTGCTCCAGCTCCACGATTCGACCTCGCAGCTCCTCCAGCCTGTCTTCACATTGCTGCATCTCCTGCTCCAGCCGCGCAATCTCCGCCAGCTTGAATTGCTTCCGGGCTTCTATACCGATGAATTGCGCCCGGTGCCCTTCGCCGTTCACCTTTCCTACAACGGAGCCGAATTGATAGTAATCCCGGCCTATCACCATTGGATTCTGCTCCTCGTCAATCGAGGAAGGATCGAAAACCTCTCCCCACGCGAAGGAGCGCAGCACCCCATCGACAACCTGCTCTGTAAGTCCCGAATCCACAGAAGGAGCCGGCCGCAAAATATCTGCGAGCGTATATCCGTAATCAAGCGGTCTTGCGCTAATCCAGACCTCCTCGTCCTCAGTGTTCACTGTTCCGATTGCTCCGTCAGGGCGAATCCAGGCATCCAGCAATCCGCTGTTCAACAAGGAAAGCTCCACGCTGGCTTGTTGTTCAGCAGAGACATGAGGATGAAACTCGCATACCTCGTACAGCGAAGCGCCGGCAGCTTGACCGTACTTGCTGCGAGTCGCCGTCCTTGCTCCACTGCGGAGAGGCTCAGGCTCTCGCGATTGCTCCCAGGCGCGCTTCTCACCGGCTAACTGCTCCCAGTCCGCTTGCTCGCTGTCCACCTGCCGATCCAGCTCCAGCTTCTCTCGCCAGATCGTCTGTCTTTGCCGCTCAGCTTCGCTGCGAACGGGCTGAAGAACCGCCTCAACGGCTTGCCGCTCATACGACAGAGCACCGCTTGCGGCGAACATGGCCTGCGCCGTCGATTCATCCAGTCTGAGCGCCCTAAGCGATTGCTTCCATTCGAGCAGCCGCTCCTTCCATTCACTCAGCGCTTTCTCGGAACGTTCCTCAGCGCCTCGCATCTCATGCTCGGATTGATCCCGATCCGCGCGCAAAGCACCCAATTGGCGGTCCAGCTCCGCAACGAGCATCCCCGCTTCCCGCTCTTGCTCCGCAAGCTTCAACGCTTCGTTGATCTCGCTCCGATGCTCCTCGGTATCCCTTCTCCAGGCTGTGACGAAGGAGAGCTCCTCCGGCGGCTGCGGACTCCAGTATCTCGCATATACGCCATGATGCCGGAATTCCATCTCGCTCGCCAGCGCATCCAATTCCTCTAATCCTTCTTGCTGCATATCCAGCAATTCCTGCTGCAGTTTCTTCGCCTTCTCCTCATTCCAATGCGCCGTCTCGGCATTCCGCAGGGCAGCCGTTAACCGCTTCTGCGACTGCTCGCTATACTGCTCCGTCTCCTGCAAGGCTTGCTCCGTCTGCTCCAGCTCTTGCTGCTTCTCCATCGCTTCGCTGCGACCCAGCAGCTCCAGCTCCGTATCCGCCTCCAGCAGGCTCGCCTGCGCCGACTCCTGAGCAGCCTTTGTATCCGTTTTTTCCTGAACCTTCCCATGCAGCTCCTTCATTAAAGAAGCGAGCCGATCCCGAACATCCTCATGCTCGGCATGCGCGTCCATGAATTGCTTGCCGCTCTGATAAAGAATGAATCGATTATATTGCTCATAGCTGCGGCTGATCTTATCAAGCTCCGATTGATGCAGCTTCAGTTCCTCCAGGCGATCAGCCAGTTGATCCATATCCTCCATCACTTCCGACAACGGACGCAGCTCTTCCTCCTGAAGAGGCGGCAAGGCTTGTACGAGAATATCATAGATGGCTGTTGGCTTGACATCCTTGGACAGCTTGGGACTGCGCAGTTGAACGAGCAATTGCAGCAAGTCGGTATAGGCGTCCTTGTCATGGAAGCCGAACAAAGAGCGGTTCACAAGCTCGCGATACGCCCGCTGCTCCTGCACCACCTGGCCTCCGGCGCCAATGGCGAGCTCGAGCACCTTGCGATCAAGCGGGAACTTTCCTTGCCCTTCAAGCTCCAGCATTTGATCATACAGCCAGAAATCATGATTGATTCTTCTGCCGTCCTCCAGCACGAATCCCCAGAAATTCACCTGCGTCATTCCGCGCCTGGCTCTGAGACCGATACCGATCGTCTTGTAGATATTCTTAACAGGATGCTTGAATTCAAGCCATAGATAGCCTGTCCGGTCGCTATGCTCCTCCTTGTCCCCCAGCAGGTAATATTCGATTCTGCGATCCTTCGATCCGAACGGGTCCAGGCGATGAGGCCGTTTATCGCCATCCAGCACAAGCGGAACGAAGCTTTGCATCGTAACCGACTTGCCCGCTCCATTCGTCCCTCGCAGAACGATTCGTCCATCCTCCAGCTCAAACTCCTCTTCCTCGTAAAACCAAAAATTCAATATCCCCGCTCTGTTCATTTGCCAGCGATTGCGCTTCTGCCGCTCATTGCGCTCGGCATTCTCGTCATTCAAAGCTATATCCACATCCACTTCTGTCTGCATGAACCGCTAAACCTCCTCTTCATCCAATGAATAATCCGCGTTCCACCTGGATACGACCGAAGAAACCACGAATCGTTCTGCGGAGCTATCCTTGCTCTGCGCGTACCCTAAACCCCATTCCTGCATATGACGCGTCAGTGCGTCCGCCAATTCGCCAAGCCCCATCTCGCGATGCTCCTTGCTCCAGTACATGCCGTACCTCTGCTTCAGCTTATACAGCAGCGCTTCCAGATCCGTTCTGGACAGCTCCACCGTGCCTTGCTCGGTCAAATACCAATCCTGCTCATCCAATTGCCTTCGAAGCTCTCCGGCGAAGAGCAGCGCAAGATCAGACACGCCTGCCGCAGTAGGAAATAATGCGCACTCTCCGCTCAGCTCCGGATAGAAGAAGAACAAGCCCTCCCGATAGCGGCTGCCCTCCATGCCGAACATGAATTGCATCTGATTCATAATGGCCCGCCTCTGCGTCACAACATAGTACAGATCCTCCTTGCTCCAGTCCCGATCGGCGACAGCCGGCTCAAGCAGCAATCGGCGGTATACCCGATGCCTCCTCTTGCGCAATTCGCCCTCCGTCGTCTCCGAGTAGACGATTTGATCATTCATCTCCTCCAGGCTCCTGTATAGCTTCAATTCCTTGGGGAAATGCCGCAGCACATATCTGGCAACCGGCGCGCATTCGTAAAGCACATTCTTGCCCGTGTCATGCGCCCAATCCGTCTCTTCTCCATCAATATGAACAAGTACGCCAAGCACGCGCAGCTTCTTGAGCGCGCGGACCATCGATAGTCGATGCTGATAATTTTCCCAATCCATAGCTAGACCCGAGGCGGTTAATTGCTCGCTCACTTGCTCCACAATATCTGTCAGCACAAATTGATCGAGCTCCGATTTCGATTCGAGATACCACAGCGCATACGTAAACAACGCATAATCCCGCGGATCTCGAAATTCAGGAAAACCCATCCACGATTCAGCGACGAGCGGCGCCTTGTCCAGCTTCGCCATCGTTCTCGTCAGAATTAAGAGAAAGCCTGTAAATTCTGCGAACCAATCTCTCAGCTCCGTATATTGATCCTTGATCCAATAGAACAGCTCGGCATCCTTTTCTTTGGCAATCCAGGGCCTGTTCAGCAAAGCATGCGCACATATTCGTCTTCGTTCATTCCATTGCTCCGCATCCGCCTTCTTATTCGAGCGCATCCGCCTGATCGCATTGGAAGTCGTTCCTCCCCTAGCCATTCCGAGCTTCTCCTCCCGTTACGCTAATCCGGTAATTAGCCATGATCAACTCGCCATCCTCGCTGCGCAATACCGCATCCTCATCATGCTCCGGCCAGGCAATCGCCACCTTATAGCCATCCGATGTGACAAAGGATCGCGAAGCCGTCGCCGTGCATCGGCCAATCCATTGCAGAAGCCGCATACGATCCTTCGCCTTCAGAACCGGCAGCTCTATTATGCTGCGTTCTCCCGCCTCGCGCATCCATGTGACGAAAGCGCGTTCCTCTTCAAGCTGAGCCTCCACCTGCTTGCGATAGGCCTCACGCTTCGCGGTATGCGTACGCATCGGCTCGGATGCGGATTTGCTCGCTCGCTTCCGACTTCGCGTGCGAATCAGCCTCACATTCGGCGGCTCCTCCCATGTCGACGCATCCGCTCGCTCGGTCTCCCGGCGATCTTCACCTTGCAGATGCCTGCTGGGGAACAAGCCGAACGCATACGCGGCCAGCTTATGCGCCTCGTCAAGATTTTCGAGCTCGGCGAATCGTCTGCCCAAATTCTCAAGATCATTGCGCCTGCTAACGCCGCCGCGCCTTCGCTCCTGCAGGCGAACCGCGCTGCGCACCACCTTCGCGATTGTCTCCTTCGTCGCCTTCTCAAGCAAGGTCAACTCGCTTTGCTCCAATTCGTCCCCGATAAACCATCGCTTCAGATTCATCCAGCCTTGATGAAACTCCGCTCTCAGCTCTTCCGCGGATTTCCCCTCTTCCAACCTTGGCTTGCGAAGCTCATCCTCGAGCACCCTCTCAATATAGAGATCGCGCATGCCGTCGCGCACGCGCTGCAATTGCCCTTCAATGCGATACGCGCTTCGCTGGAGACTCTTCACAAAATGCTGCAAATAATTCACCAGATTATCCTTCAGCATGAGGAAACCATCCGTCGCCATCATCTCATCCGCTTGTATCGAATGGATGCTGGCAATGAAATCCGCAGCATTCTCGTGCATCGTTTTGAACGCCACATAAAGCTTCTCCCAATTCTGCAACGCCTCCCCTTCCTCGAAGAGGTCGCCCTTCTCCCTAATCTGATGCACGCATTCCGAAATCGTGTCGAAATAAGTCGTTTCGAGCGAACCGCCATACCCCTTCACCTTCTCAAGCGCCTCCAGCATCCTCTCGATTTCAATCGAATACGGCGTGAGCAGATACTGACTTTTCTTCCTCATATACTCTTCCAGCGACAAAGCCCGTCCGCCGTCATGGCGCGAGGCCAGGTTGCCCCAATTTTTCAGACTCTCCAGATCCGACACGCATTGCTCCATCGTGTAGCCCTCCAGCACGGACCAAGCTGTGACTCCCTCGTAAATTTCCTCCGGACGCAGCCAATACTTCAATCTCTGATACTCCAAATATACGAATTTCATAATCGCGCGATATCTAGCAACATTCGTCGCGGTCAAATAGCTTAATTCCGACACAGCCCGCAGCCCTGCCGGCGATAAATACGAATCCAATTGCTTGATCCTCCTTCTTGGGTCTCTTGCTTTATTCGATGTTAGTAGAGTAACGGCAATGCCCCTCTTCTTGCAACAGGTTGTCCCCTGTTCCGTCTTCATTATAACAATTAATGATTGATAGTTGTTGCTGCATCGCAAGCGTTTAAGTATACTTTGCATATCGATGCATGAATGGGACGGAGAGGTGAATGTAATGGCCATAATTCAACAAAATCGGGGCAGTCAGCAGAGTACTCAAGCGGAATTTGTCGAGGAGCTGCTGGAGGAAACGGAGCAACTGCTTCATATCGATTATGAGACTGTTCGCAGGGAACGATTCACGAGGGGCGTCTTCTGTCCGCATTGCTATACGAGGAGCGGCAAACGGATTTCCGATTATGTGAAATACGGCAATGTTCACGGAACCGGATGGCAAAGATATCGTTGCAACCATTGCAAGCGGGTATTCAGCGATCTAACGAATACCTTCTTCCATCGCAATCAATCGGGAGAATCCAAGCGAAGTGCTGCTTCGCGTGATTCATCAGCAGGATCAATTACCCTCTCATATTGCTGCCAATTCAACCGAAAACTCTCCGATTGCGATTGTTGCTAATAAGCTGCAGTCCTATTTCAAGATGAAACGCGGTATATCGGAGCGAAATCTTCCCCTTTATCTCATCTGGTTTCGTATGTTAGCCTTGTCGGATGCCATCCATCCTGATGTGTTGCCATTCGAAATTATCAAAATTTGCATTGATAAACAAAATCTTTCAATATCGAAAAGACTATTAAAAAGAATGATTTGATCATTGACGATCAATCGTTAATTGTGATTATGATTATAGCAAACACAGCCAGTACATCGAACATACAAAGGCTATCGAGAACGGCGCTGTAGCGTTGGAACGCAGTGTTACATCAATTGTCTGTAGTACCATCAATCCCAAAATGTGGGTAAAGTCGTTTTAGTTCAATCCTTGCATCGTCGGTCATGAATTGCCAATCAACGCCCTCCTTCAAGCCACGCATCCGTGGAGGATGCGACTACAATGCGGCACACCTTTGCAACGCTAACATTATTTCAATCCACGCATCCGCGTAGGATGCGACATGATTGGCACGAGGCGACGCCATGGGACATCTGATTTCAATCCACGCATCCGCGTAGGATGCGACGAAACTCGCGTCCGGTCGATGGACTGTAGCGACATTTCAATCCACGCATCCGCGTAGGATGCGACTAGCCATAGCTTTGTATCACCGTTTATCATGCCGATTTCAATCCACGCATCCGCGTAGGATGCGACTTTCACATAGCCTTAAGATAATCTCACGATGTATATTTCAATCCACGCATCCGCGTAGGATGCGACCCAACAGCATTGCGGAGCTGGCGGACCGGCAGCATTTCAATCCACGCATCCGCGTAGGATGCGACTCCACTGGTGCTTCGACTTCAAAACAGACCTGAATTTCAATCCACGCATCCGCGTAGGATGCGACTCCCGATTGATCCCACGCAGCTCCGTTTCGAGCCATTTCAATCCACGCATCCGCGTAGGATGCGACTCGGCTCAATCTTCTGTTCTTTCACGATCCAACATTTCAATCCACGCATCCGCGTAGGATGCGACCAAGCTTTACGGTTGGCGTTCCCGTCATCGGTCATTTCAATCCACGCATCCGCGTAGGATGCGACTAAACTTGATTTACGACATGCCCGAGTCAACAGATTTCAATCCACGCATCCGCGTAGGATGCGACGATTGGTTTGAATAACCTTGCTAACAACATTAACGATTTCAATCCACGCATCCGCGTAGGATGCGACTTTAACTTCGCCGGTGCTCTCGTTTTCCGTGCTCGATTTCAATCCACGCATCCGCGTAGGATGCGACGTTGTGGGCTACTCGTTCGATGCCAGGGCAAACATTTCAATCCACGCATCCGCGTAGGATGCGACACGACACAAGCGACATTCACCGGGTCGGCATGGATTTCAATCCACGCATCCGCGTAGGATGCGACGCGAGGCGATGGCGTATGCTGAGGTCGCTTTTAAATTTCAATCCACGCATCCGCGTAGGATGCGACAAAGCAGTCGCGCTCCTATCGGTACCAGCGGAGATTTCAATCCACGCATCCGCGTAGGATGCGACTCCCCCGCACGACCGTTCCGAAAAAGTACGTGGTATTTCAATCCACGCATCCGCGTAGGATGCGACAAGCCGAAAGGTGAGTCCAACGTAAGGCAAAACATTTCAATCCACGCATCCGCGTAGGATGCGACATTAATAAGCACGTTTCAAACAAAGAGTTGTACATTTCAATCCACGCATCCGCGTAGGATGCGACTTCGTATTGCTCCCTCGTCTCCCGACTGATGCGGATTTCAATCCACGCATCCGCGTAGGATGCGACTCAGCAAACTGCAGCTTAATCAAGCAATGGAGAGATTTCAATCCACGCATCCGCGTAGGATGCGACCGCTTTCGACTCGCTCCGCATCCCCAGCGATTCGATTTCAATCCACGCATCCGCGTAGGATGCGACGGCGAGGCCTTATCAGCCTTTAGTTCATTCAGAATTTCAATCCACGCATCCGCGTAGGATGCGACTTAAATGTATAAGTTACAAGTGTATCACTCAAATATTTCAATCCACGCATCCGCGTAGGATGCGACGATCACTCCCAACGAGCCAAGACCCCAATCAGGATTTCAATCCACGCATCCGCGTAGGATGCGACTTCATGTTCTTCAGCGACAACGCAACGTTGTCCATTTCAATCCACGCATCCGCGTAGGATGCGACGCATCGGCGTTCCACTTCATTCCAACAAAGTCGATTTCAATCCACGCATCCGCGTAGGATGCGACTCCAAATGCGTTTGCCCATGAGAAGCAGCAGCACCATTTCAATCCACGCATCCGCGTAGGATGCGACATAGGGATTCTGCAAGACGGTCGGAAACCGATGATTTCAATCCACGCATCCGCGTAGGATGCGACCCAGCATCAGATTGAGCGGCGAGGCTGCATCGCGATTTCAATCCACGCATCCGCGTAGGATGCGACGAGTAGTCCTTGTCGGTTAAATACCGCAAGGGAATTTCAATCCACGCATCCGCGTAGGATGCGACTTGCCCGGCTGCTCGATAATTTGAAACGAGTTGAATTTCAATCCACGCATCCGCGTAGGATGCGACATTGAGATGGTCGGCGGCAAGGGGTACATTGCGGATTTCAATCCACGCATCCGCGTAGGATGCGACGGTACGAACACCACGCTCAATCATGTCACAGGTATTTCAATCCACGCATCCGCGTAGGATGCGACTTTCGTACATAACAGCTATATTGAGCGCGAGCTTGCATTTCAATCCACGCATCCGCGTAGGATGCGACACACACACCTCCTTTGAAATTTTATCCATAGAAATTTCAATCCACGCATCCGCGTAGGATGCGACCAGTGTACGCGATCAAAACGACATGTCAGAGGAGATTTCAATCCACGCATCCGCGTAGGATGCGACTATTGGATACTGCAATAACCTGTAAATTGACCAAAATTTCAATCCACGCATCCGCGTAGGATGCGACTCGTTTTTTATTTGAGCCAAATGAGTTTTTAAAAATTTCAATCCACGCATCCGCGTAGGATGCGACGCATTATGACTGGCTTTCGAATTAGGCAATCAGATTTCAATCCACGCATCCGCGTAGGATGCGACCTTGATGCTGGAAGAAGGAAGAGGAATGATAGAGCATTTCAATCCACGCATCCGCGTAGGATGCGACAGCGAATTTTGAACAAATTGGAGCAAATTCGTCCATTTTGCATCAAAAAATCACTCAAAACACTAAAAAACTTTCATACACTAAAGCGAATTGTGCATAAATCGAACACAATTCGCTTTATTTCCGGTGCGAATCCCCCAGCATTTTCATGTGAGCTTGGCATTCGCACCGCTTTCTATCATTCTATCATTTCCCATAATTACAAGCTAGGACCAATACGGTTAATGCTAAACTCCTGATGCCCCAGCACCTCGGCCTTGGTCCACTTGCCACCCGCCACCTCAACGATTTCCTGCCAGATCGCCTCGCCTGCCGCGGCCAGGCTCTGCTCGCCGCTCAGCATGCCGCTGACATCGACGTCCATGTTGTCCTCCATCAGCTTGTAGGTTCGCGGATTGCCGGTGATCTTGATTACCGGCACGACTGCCGCTCCTGTGGGCGTGCCTCTTCCCGTCGTGAAGCATACGATATGTGCGCCGCCGGCAGCCATCCCCGAAACGCATTCGATGTCGTTGCCCGGCGAGTCCATGAAGTATAAGCCGCCATCGGGAATATCCTCGGCATATTCAATCACGCCCCGAATCGGCGCGGTGCCGCATTTGCTGATGCAGCCCAGCGATTTCTCTTCAATTGTAGAGAGACCTCCGGCAATATTGCCTGGACTAGGATTGCCGCCGCGCATATCTGCTCCCATCTGGCCGATCAGCTCCTCGAACCGATCGACGATCTCATACAGCTTATCTTTTGTCCCCCCATCCACGCAGCGCTCCGCCAGCACATGCTCGGCTCCAATAATCTCGGTTGTCTCTCCGATGACAACCGAGCCTCCTGCCGCTATGACCGCATCTGCGGCGCCGCCAAGCGCCGGATTCGACGACAAGCCGGAGGTTGCGTCGGAGCCGCCGCATTTTACGCCGATTTTCAGCTTGCTGAGCGGCACCTGCGCCTTCTCCTCGCGCTCAAGCTCCGCCAGCATGGACCGTGCCAGCTCGGTGCCATGCGTGATAGCCTTCACCGATCCGCCTGCCGATTGGATGTCGAAATGCTCTACTCTTTTGCCCGTCTTCCTGATCTCCTCCGCCAGCTCTACCGGATCCACAACCTCGCAGCCGAGCGAAATAATCAGCACGGCGCCAACATTCGGGTTTTTGCCCGTCCCAGCCAGCACGTCAAAGGTGCGCTTCTTGTCTGCGCCGATCTGACTGCAGCCATGCTGATGCGGAATCGAGACCGCCCCCGGCACCATCTGCATAATCCGATTGCATACCTGGTTCGAGCAAATGACGGTCGGAATGATGAGCAGATGATTGCGTATGCCGATGTCTCCATTTGCTCGCTGATAACCCGCTATCGTCTTCATGCTCTCACCCCTGTCTCCGCTTGATCCCCGCGCCCGCGGATGCCCTCCAAATTATGCACATGCACATGGCTTCCCGCCTCAATCGAAGTCGTCGACAAGCCGATGACTTCGCCGTATTTCAGCACCTTCACTCCTGCGGCTATGGGGGTTAGCGCTATTTTGTGACCGAAATCGATGTTCTCCTGCACCGCCACGCAGCGAAGCTCCGCGCCAACCAGAAATTGCACCTGTTCACCCTTCGCCAGATCGCGCAAGGCGGTCGCCACATGATCCTTCTCATTCATCACAATGGCATCAGCGCCGCTAGCTATTTCCTCTCCTGCCACTCCTTCACCGCCTCCTTAGAACGTGCTCGCTTTCGTCGTCGATACGCACCACCGGGATTGAATCAATTCATGCAGCAAAATATCTCTAGCCTCCGCTGTATCAATATAGCGCAAGGCTTCAACGGCATGGCCTCGAACATAACGGTTCTCGTCATCAAGCGCCTCGGCCAGAGCCGGAATCGCCTTCTCGGCCGCCTTGCCAAGCTGCGCAAGCGATAATCCCGCCGTGAACCTCACTTGCTCATCCTCGTCACGCAGACAGGCGATTAATCCATCAACGGATTGCTCGGAAGCACCTCCGATCAAACCCAGAGAATCCGCTGCTGTGCGGCGAAGCCTTGTCGGCAACTCAGCCAACAATGGAACAATCGCCGGCACCGCCGATGCGGCATAATGCCGTAGTTCTCCCAATGCGAACAGCGCATGGTTCACTGTATGCTCCTGCTTGGCATCAAGCGCCGCCGTCAAATCCGGCACCGCCGCCTCGCCGCAAGCAGTCAGGCCATAAGCAGCAGCCAAGGAAGCTCTGCGATCCTCGCTGCGAAGCGCCTCCAGCAAGACGGTCTTGCCGGCATCGCCGCAGGTTGCCAGCTCATAAGCGGCTTCCACCGCGACAGGCTCATCCTTGCCGTTCAATTGCTCGCTTAGCTGATGAATAGCCGCTGGATCTGCATCATGCGAGCCGTAGGAGCCGCCAATCTCCCCATGCAGCCAGTTCCATGCGTCGAGTGCTTGATAACCCGGCACCAGCTCTCCATCCTCGCCCCATTCTCTCGACTGACTATCCCATGACGGAACCGTTGGCGCGGTCGTTCTCATGAACTCGAATTTCAGCATATATCTCGGCTGACCCAGCGTGTTGCGCGTCGAGCGATGCCAGATATCATAGTGGATCAGCACGAAGGTGCCCGCTTCTCCCTTCGCCGTCACCTCCTCCGCAACATCATCCTCCAGGAAGGTGCGCGTCTCATGAATATGGCTGCCCGGCAGCACACCGGTAGGTCCAAGCTCCGTAGGTGTATCCTGCGGGAAGTACATGATCATCGCCCACCATGGACGGTGGTTGCGAATTTTTTGATAGCCCCAATAGCTGTCCTTATGCCAACTCCCCGGATCGGGAGCCGCGTTGAAATGACAATGGCGATGCGTATGGAGCACATAGTCCGGCCCCAGCACGCTGGTCAGCGCCCCTGTAATGACCGGATGGTCGAATACCTTCTGCATTTCGCGAATGCGCGGCAGAATGTTGTTGCCCGGATTGCCTTCCTCCGCATGCACCTTATCCAATTGCTCAATTAGCCTGGCATGGAATTCATTCGAGAAATCCGTCTTCAGCTTCAGCACGCCATCTGTAATAAACGCTTTCATTTGCTCATCTGTCAAAAGCTTCATTTCCCTGTTCGCCATTAGAAAAGCCTCCCTGTAACACAAGATTTAGCTTGAGTATATAGGGAGGCTCGCTTTCTGAATAGGAATGATATTAACTTGTGCGGGTAATCCTTTAACTCTCAAGGAACGAAAGAGATGTCCATTAAAATTCGCCTTTTTATATCATCCCTAATCTTTCATATTGCTCGGAGGGCGCATCTGCATCTTTCATTAACCGAGCCATTTCTTCCAACAATCCAACTTCAATATCCGAATCCTTGATTGGATACAATTGCCCCGGATCTCGTTCCAGATCAAACAGCAAAGTGCCAAAGGGATGGGCTTCGCTTCTGGCTTGAGCAGGTGTTTTCATAGTCTTAAATCCCTTTGTGAACGAGAACGGTTCAGCCAGCTCCATTGCAAGCAGCTCACTTTCTTTAAATAACCCTCTCATGTGAGCTGGCATTAATGTGTAATTATATAGCGGACGATTCTCAGGTTCAACAGGCGCTCTCATATAGACATACCGTCCGTCCGTCATGTTGACATGTCCGCCATGGATGCCAAACAAGGCATACTTCCGTATCGGTTCATCCTTCTCCACTGTCCCCTTCAACGATTTGCCTTGCATATCTTCAGGAATAACTACCTGAAAGTAGTCCAGCAGCGTCGGCGCCAAATCAATGGTTTGCACCAAGCTGTTTCTCCTAACGCCTCCCACTTGACATCATGGATCCCAAATAAATAAAGGAATATGTGCGATCTCATTATAAAAAGGCTGTATGCTCTTCCCCCACCAATCATGTTCACCAAGTAAAAATCCATGGTCCGTATTCACGATTAACAGAGTATCCTTCCACAAATCCAGTTCATCCATACTATCAAGCACCTTGCCGAGATAGGCATCGCACATACTGAGCAGCGCTGCGTACTCATATCGGCAATGCGCAACCTCTTCAGGGGTTTCGGAAACCCGCTTGTAGTCCGGGCGGTCGAAATGCTTGCCGTGGTATTCATGCGGATACAATTCCCTATATGCTTGCGGAGCGAAAAACGGCTCATGCGGATCAAACGTCTCAATTTGCAAAAACCAGTTATCTTCCTCTTTATTCGTGCGGATGAACTCCAAACCGCTCAAAAATGATTTGGCCTGAGGGAAGTCCTCTTCGTTCTGTATATACTTCCGATTAACCCAATCATTGCGGTTCATCTCACCTTTCACATTGCCTAACGCATCAGGAATTTCAGGCGCTTTCACTTCTCCTTTCCAAGGATCGCCTTGATTGCCTCGAACAAGCTCAAAAGAGCTGTACCTGGTATGGTATGTGGCGCCGCCGTCCTCCCAGTAATGCAAATGATCCGTAACCAGATGGGTATAGACCCCCTGCTTTCGCAAGAGCTCTGGCATCGAGTCGTCAAACGGCTCTATCGGCCCCCAGCTTCTGTGCAAAAAGTTATACCGACCGGTATGCAATTCTCTGCGCGCGGGCATACAAGGCATGCTTCCAATATAACAATTGTCGAAGGTAACCGTCTTCTCTGCCAACCTCTGAAAATTGGGGGTATGTGTCCAATCGCATCCATAAGCAGACAGCATATGCCTATTCAACGTATCGAACATAATCATGATGGCTTTCATAGTCTGGCTCTCTCTCCCTCGTAACGACTTGTCAAACCCATGTGTTTGGATACGGAACTGGCAATTCCTCTGCGGTGGCATGCCCTGGGTCAGCTTGATTGTACTCCGTCAAGCCCAATTGCTCACGAATCGCCTTCTGCGATTTCTTGGCCAACAGCCCAACCGCTTCCGGATCGCAAACACTTCTCAACCGGATTTCACACTGTCGCCTTGCTTCATTAACATTAGAAGAAGCTTCGCCCTTCAGCAAATTATTCTGTTCAGCAGGATCTTCTGCCAAGTGAAATAATTGATGTTCCTGTCCCTCTGTAAAATAAACATATTTCCACTGCTCCCACCTGATCATGTACATCCCTACCGGAACGCCATGAGCATGGTATTCGCTGAAGACGAAATCTTTTCGGCTACTTTCTCTTTCAAACGCCAGATCCAGCAATGACGATCCTTGGAGTCCTTCCGGTACGGGTACTTGCAGGGCATCGCAAACCGTCGGGAATAGATCGACCAACGAAGTAAGCTGATTCACTTCTTTCCCTTGTTTTGTGCCGGGCACTCGTAAAATCATGGGAATATGAGAGGCCTGCTCGAACATACAACATTTGAACCATAAACCATGGTATCCCAATTGCTCGCCATGATCGCTTGTATACAGGACAAGCGTATCCTCCTCTAGCCCTTGTTCTCTTAGCGCTTGCAGGATCATCCCCACATTATCATCCATTTCCGAGATTAACGCGTAATAGCCTACAAACATGCGGCGAATCGTTTCATCATCAATCTGATCTCCGCCGAAATGCACGCGTAAAGCTTGGAGAGGCTTATTCAATGAAGGAAAAGGAGGTTTGACCTCATCGGGTATGCTTGTCACTAAGCGGTCGTAATAGTCCCAGTACTTCTGCTTCACAAAAAACGGAAAATGAGGATGCATGAATCCCACATTCAAAACCCAAGGCTTGTCGCCTTTCTTTTTGCCTCGAAGCCATTCAATGGCGCCGTCTCTAACCTGATCATCTTGGCAAGAGTCTTCTCTGACTCTTATGTTCTTGAATCGTTCTACCACTTTAGGTCTAGGCTTCAACACCTCACGAAATAATGCTCCTGTATCCACCTTGCGACGATGTTGGACTAGAGGCGCATGAAGGCCTGGATAGCTCACATCCGGGTGGAAATCCAACTTTCCGAAGCTGGCGATTTCGTGACCATATTGGCTTAATTGTCCGCCTAGCCCCATCAGTCTCCCTTCATAAGGCGTTGCGTTATCCCAGGCCCCGATTTGATGAACATATTTGCCGGTATAAGCGCTGGCCCGGGACGGCGTACACAGCGGGGAGTTGCAGTAACAGTTTGAGAAATGTACGCCTTCTTGAGCCAACAAATCGAGATTCGGTGTATAGACAACCGGATTCCCGCTGCAGCCCATAGCTTGGAAGGAATGCTCATCAGACATAATCATTAATACATTCACAAAACCACCTCGAGAATCTTATTTGCTATTATAGTCTGCATCGGTATAATCCTTTGAAGCGTCCCAGTTTTGAAAAGCGAAATCCGTCAAATCTACATCCACACCGTTCGACTTTACTTTATTGATGGCATCCGATAAGCCTTTATTCATTTTATCGTTATATGATTTCATAGCATTCTCGATATCCTTTGTTTTTCCCGTGAGAATCATTTGTAGAATGGCAGTGAAATCAGGGGTGATTTTGGGTTGGCTAATTCCCCCAAGCTCGGTGATGACATCTGCTGTACCGGGATTCCCTATTGAAGGGTCGGGTCTGACTTTCAGATACTCGTTGTGCAATTCATAGAAGGTTTTGAATTCCGGCCAAGGATATAAGGATTCGTCTTTATTTAACGATTCGATAGGAGCCAATGAAACGCCGGATTGAATGGAACCTGAAAAATATTCCTTAGATGCGATCGCCTCAGTCAATGCTTTCCCGATCTCCTCAAGATGTACGGCGTTGTTGGCAACTACCATTGTCCGATTGGAGGTTGCAATCGTATAGTGCTGGTACGGCTGTTCGCCATTCTCCTTGGGCACAACCGCCAACCCCAAATTCAATTCTGGATAATCCCTCTTTATAGTCCACAATGAGTAACGTCCGGAAATCAGAAATGCGGATTTGCCGCTGCCGAATAATGCTTGCGCTTCCGGCTCCTTCAACGTATACGAAGCCGGTAGAATGACATTATCCTTTTTCAATTGGTTCATGAAATCGATCGCTTTGAGAATTTCGGGATTATCATAGTCATACTGACCCGTTTTGTAATTAAATCCCCAATCATCCTCCGGATTTGTACCGGTATCCACATTACTCAGACCGGCAATCGCGAAACGAGGGTTCTTGGCGGTGGCCATCCCCATAATGAATCCATAGACATCGCCTTTTCCCTGTTCTGTTACCTTCTGTGTAATGTCTTCAAATTCTGCCCAATCCTTAGGAGGCGCATCATATCCGACTTTCTCCAACAAATCTTTATTGTAATATAAAATACTGTTCATTTGAGGACCACGCAAGGGATAAGAATACGTCTTGCCATTGATGACATTAATTCCTTCGGCAAATGAACCCTGCATGAACTGGCTCTTCCAATCTTCTGTTATAAGATCGTCCAAAGGCCGAATCATCTTTTTATCTACGGCTTGTCGAATGTCCAAATTGGAAGGAAGCTGGTATATCTCCGGCAAATCATTGGAGGCAAACGCGGCTTGAATGGCGGTGTTATATTGATCCCATGGCATGTATTTCGTTTCAATTTTAATTTTGCCTTTGTTTTTTTCATTAAAATCGGCGATGATTTGACCTCCGGGACCGTCAGGCGTAAACGAGTCACTTGCGGTCCAGAATTGAAGCGTGACCTCCTTCTCCGAGTTGTCGCTAGATTGATCCTGAGAATTAGAGCTTGCTGAATCCGTACTTTCGTTGCTGCATGCGGAAATGAGCAAAATAAGCGCCAACAATGCAAAAATACATACCTTTTTCATCTTCAAGATGCACAACCTCCCTTTGCATGTTTTATATCCAACTCAATTGTAATCGCTATCATTATCTGTCGAAATCGTTTCTTTTTTACTTTGAATAGTCGATTTTTTACTACTCATTCATGATAGATTCAATTTTTCACGATATTCCCCCGGAGGAACTCCAACCTCTTTCTTAAACACTTTTCCAAAATGATTTTTATCCAAATACCCTACCCTCTCGCCTATTTCCCAGATCTGCAATTCAGATGAAGCAAGCAGTCTCTTGGCATGTTCGATGCGAATATCCGTCAAATAATGCACGAACCCTTTTCCAATCTCCATTTTAAATAATCGGCTTAAATATGAAGGATTGAAATCCATTTTTTCAGAAAAATAAGCAATAGATAATTTCTCATCCCTATAATGTTCCTGCATATATTCAGTCATGGAGGCAATCAATTTGACACCGCCGTTGATACGGTCCCAATCATTCGCAGCTTCCCTGCCGGAATCTTTGCGAATAAGCTCCGCGAGTTGGTTTAAAACCTCTTTGATTTCACCCTTGTCCAAGGGCTTTAATATATAATCAGTTGCGCCCAAACGAATGGCTTTGCGCGTATATTCAAACTCATTATGTCCTGTTATAATCACGACAGGTATCTGATTATTACGCTCACGAATCTTTCTCAAAAACTCTAAGCCATCCATTTTGGGCATGCGAATATCAGTCAATATCACATCATATCGATTGGTTTCCATCAGCTTCAAACCATCCAGTCCGTTATAGGAGATATCCTTCACTTCAAAATCGGGACAATGTGCTGTTATGATCCGCTGAAGCGCTTCGCACATCATCCATTCATCGTCCATGATCAAAGCTTGATACCTCACAACCTCACCCCCGATACCATTTAATTTCTACGATTGTTCCTTTACCCGGTTCACTTTGAATGCGAATGGAAGCTTGCTGATTATAATAAATGTTCAGACGTCTTTGGACATTTCGCAAGCCAATATGAGTCTCCAACGTTTTCTCAGTATGATCCTGATTCAAATAATCATTTATTTGTTCCAGTTGAGAAGAAGACATGCCAATCCCATCATCTGACACACTAAGAACCAGCCATTCTTCGATGTAATCCAGTTTAATTCGAATAGTCCCTTCAGCCTGCTTTGGTTCAAGGCCATGAATGACAGCATTCTCTACGATAGGCTGCAGAATTAACTTCATCATTGGCTCATCAAGCCATTCCTCCGAAATATCGGTTTGTAGATGGAGACGACTGGTATATCGGAGTCTCATTATTGTCATAAAGTGCATCACATGCGTTAATTCGTCCTCGAATGTTGTAATAGGATCCGCATTTATGCTGTATTTAAACATGCTTGCCAGAGATCTGCTCATGATCGAAACATCCTCTATGGCGTGAATCTCTCCAATGCATGTCATTGTATTCAAAGTATTGTATAGAAAATGCGGATTGATTTGAGCATGCAAGGCATTCAGTTCCGTGATTTTGTTCATAAGCTCCAATTGTATTTCCCTGCTTCTCGATTTATATACTCTTTCTGTTAATTCATCAAGCTCCTGGAGCATGATATTAAACCGATTGCTTAATCGGCCAATTTCATCATCGCGATTGACATGCAGCCTGAATTTCACATTGCCTGTGCCTACATGCTTCATAGAACGTTCCAATTTCAACAAAGGAGATGTTATTGTTTTGGACAAGGAGGTGGATAAAGCAAGAATAACGAGCAGGGAAATAGCGCCCATAATCCAAAGAATGGTTTGAATTTCCTGTATGCCAGTTGAAATTTCCCTAAATGGAACAACGCCGATGATAGTCCAGCCTGTCTTTGACGATGGGTAATACCCGACCAAATACTTAACACCTTCATACTGAAAATCAAAATGATCCTCTCTGGGAGGATCCGTTTTAAGCATAGGAAACAATTGATTTTTCAAACTAGGAGATACTCTTGAATCGGGAACGACAAAATCACCTTGTTGATCGACCATGAATACGATCCCGTGCTTCCCAAGTCGAATTTCTTCGCTAAATCCCGTAATGATGTCCGGCGAAAAGTCGATCAATAGATCGCCTCTTACGGCGAAATTGGAATCCGTTATCCGTGAAGTATAAGATACCACTGGCTTATTAGAGACATAGCTCTGGTTATGATAATACAATTGAATTTGTGAAAGCTGCGCGTTTTCCTTCTGAAACCATGGCTGTTTCTTGAACGGATAATCCAATTCAACCGTTTTGTCCGTAGATGAAGAAATCACTCTGCCGTAGTCGTTCATTATGAATATCCCCTTGATTCCCAAGTATATTTGCCCAACAGAATCAATTAGTTTCCTGGCATCCATAATGGTCTCTACATCTTCAGCATTCGAACTGTATCTCTGTATACTTAAGAACTCTTGAATACTGGTGTTGTAGCGAATGATATCCGATATCCTTCCGGTTTCCTCCAAATACGCATTCAAGCGGCTGTTAACTTGTTTCGTAATCTCAACCGTGTAAGAGCCGAGCTCTTTCTCCAACTCACTTTCCGCATGATGATAAATAATATAGACCGTAGTCAGCAGCGGAAGAAAGCTGACAGCAAGAAAGGAAATCAACATTTTCTTTCTCATGCTCATATTCTGAAAGACTTGATTAATAGAAGTCGTTAGCTTCTGAAACATGATTGCCTCCTTCTCTGCCGACCACGGAACGGCAGCTCCTGCTATACTGTCGCGCTATCAGGCTTTGGTACTTGGCCCTTCAACAAAGGATCATGTGTCTGCTCCATCCATTTCCTTAAACCCTGATCCAACTCATTCTGAATGCCGCCGATCTCTTCGCGCCCGTACAAATTCACTTTTTCAAGCGGATCCATATACAAATCAAACAGCAATTCCCTCGGTCTGTCCATTTCAAAAAAGCCGTTCTCCTCCACAAAGGATTTCAATGGGCTTTGATCCATATTCACATGCACGTATCGGTCATGTGTATCATAATAACGAATAAGCTTGTACCTCTCGGTTCGGATACAACGCATGGGTTCATATCCGGCATGATAGGTGACCTCGGCAAACAATTCATCCCGCACGCGGTCCGTTTGCTTGTTCAGTATCGGAAGCAAGGATTGGCCTTGAAGCCAATCAGGCTTGTTCATGCCCGCCAAATCGCAAATTGTAGGAAACAGGTCAAGATGAGACACCATCGCATCAACCACTTCCCCGCCAGCCAGCCCACTCGGCAACCTCATGATCAAGGAAACGCCGATTCCCGTATCATAAAGCGTGCATTTCATGCGAGGAAACGGCAAGCCATGATCGGTTGTAAAGATGATTAACGTTTCTTCTTCAATCCCTGCCTGTGCTACTGCATCCAGGACGAATCCTACGCAAGTATCTGCCGTTCGGACTGAGGTCATGTACTGGGCCATAAAGCTCCTGGCTTGCGCATTGTCATGAAGCGGGTAAGGAACGTCCAGATAATCCGGATTAATGTCCACCGCGGCATCCGGAAAATTCAGATGTGTATTAAACATGCCGAACGAAAGAAAGAATGGCTGCTCCTTATTCTCACGATCTTTAATAAAGTCTGCAGCTGCTCTTGCATTATTGGTGTCCCAATTGACAGAATCAAATTCAAACACTTTCATATCAAAGTTTTGATCTCCAATAATTTTTGAATAGCCTATCATTTCGGCCTGAGGGGCCTCGTGCTGAATGCCGCATAGAACGGTTTCATATCCGTTTCCGTTCAAAAATTGCGTCAGATGTCGACTATAGTCCTCCATTTGGAAGCCGCGATGCGCAAGTCCGATCATCCCCGCAGAATGGGGAGTCATTCCAGTCAACAACGCCGCTCTGCTCGGCGAACAAGTAGGCCCGGCACAGAATGCGTTTCGGAATAGTACGCCTTCTCTTGCGAACTTCATCAAGTTGGGAGTTGGCGCCGCCACGCCGTAGGGGGAGATGTATCTTCCCGTATCATGGGTATGCATGTATATGATGTTCATTTTTTCATCCTCCGAGGTTTTATTTTCACTTATCTCTATTTAATTAGCAAGTTCTATCCCTTAACCGCTCCTGCAACGCCCTCAACAAAATATTTCTGAAAGAAAATAAATACCAGAATAATCGGAATCAAAGAAATACAAGCCCCAGCAGCCATTCCAACCCAATCCACACTATTCTCTCCTACGAATTGGTACATGCCTACGCCTAGCGTGCGTATCTTCTCATTCTGAAGAGTGAATACCAGCGGGATCAGAAAGGAATTCCAGCTGTACATGAATTGCATGATTCCTGTAGTAGCAATGATCGGTTTAGATAATGGCAGCATAACGGAAAAGAACGTTCGTATAAATCCGTAACCATCCACTTCCGCAGCTTCCTCCAAGTCTCTGGGCAATCCGCGGAAATGAGCCGTAAAGAGAAGGATGAACAAGACATGGGCACTTCCGATTTCAGCTAATATGACACCTGATAATGAATTATTCAAACCCATTGAATTAATTAGCGTGTAAACCGGAATCAAGGTAAAGCCTTTTGGCATGAACATCGTTGCTGTAATCAACACGATAAACAGCATTTTCCCTGGAAAGGGATATCTCCCCAGAACGTATCCGGTTAATGAGCACACCACGATTACAGCCAGTACCGTGCATAACGTAACAATCACAGAATTAATGAAGTATACGGAGAAATTAGCCGTCTCCCATGCTCTGAAATAATTTCCAAATTGGATTTTGTGAGGAATTAATCCCGCCCCTTCCGAAATGTATTCCGCGTTGGTTTTAAATGAAGCTGTAATCATCCATATGAACGGATAAATCCATATCAAACCTGTTGCGATCATTACAAAATGGGTTAAATAGGCTCCAGGCGATTTTCTTATTAATTTCATGAGTACATGCATGATTTACAACTCCTTTTAGTGAGAGGTCGTTTTGCCGCCGGTCTTCTTGATCAATAAACCGAATACAAGGGATACTACTAGCACTGCCACTCCGTAAAAAACACCCGCCGCAGCCGCGAACCCTACTCTTGCTTGGCCGCTCTCAGGCGCGAAAGCGTTGCGATATACATAGACATCGACCATATCGGTGGCGTAGGCAGGGCCTCCCTCAGTCATAGATTTGACCAGATCGAACATATGGAGAGCGTTGACAGCAGCCAATAGAATAATCACACTGCCGATTGGCAATAACAAAGGGATGGTGATCTTTCGCAAGGTCTGAATGCTGCTGGCTCCATCCACCTTGGCGGCTTCGTACAGCTCCTTTGGCAATGACTGCAGTCCTGCCAGCCAATAAATCATTTTCATGCCCAGGGTTTTCCATATTCCAACGACCATGACAACCACTAACGCGGTATCAGACGATCCAACCCAATCAATCGGATGATCCAATAGATGCAGATTGATCAAGGCCTCATTCAGCGCTCCTTTGTAAGCCCCGAATATAAAGCGCATCACCAGACCGACAACCGCAGTGGTGGTAATAACAGGCAAGAAGAAGATCGTCCGGTAAAATGACTTCCCCTTCAACCAAGCCGCATTCAATAAAATGGCCAAAAGCAGCGCCAAGGGTACTTGCACCAACACCATTCCCAACATAAAAATAAAGCTGTGTTTAAATGCGTTCCAAAACAAAGGATCGTTGACCAGCATAGTGAAATTTTCGAATCCAATGAAATCTTTGAGAGGTCCGAACCCGTCATATTCGTAAAAACTGTAAACATAACTCATAACGATCGGATAGATCGTAAATACAGCAAACAAGATAAGCTGCGGAAAAATGAATAAATAGCACCATTTGAATCGTTTGCTTTCACGTCTTGTGTGTTTGCTTTGTCCTCTTTTCTTCGCAGCAGCAAGCGGGCTCTTTCCAACAGCTGTCGAGTTGTTCAATACAAGGCACCTCCGTTAAATATCAACTTGTATTGATAGTGTAACCGCTGCCATTCTTTCATTAAATCTGCCTTTTCTTACTTTTGATATCGCATTTTTTACTTGAAAATCATAATTCGATGGGACTGAAAATTGTTTAGTGAAATAGTAAAGCTCCCCTCACGAAAGCAAGGGGAGCTCCAATATTCTTGTACGGGTATACGATTAACTCCTCATACCCAACGGATCTGATGAGCGGATGTCGAATTCTTTTAACGAAATAAGGGGATGCGTCTCTCCTCTGCCGGTTTCCGTGGTCGTCTTGCCGTCATCGCCCATTCTTCTGATCGAGAAGTCCCCGGTCAGCAGATTATAATCCTCCTCATCCGAATTTTCGATGGTCGTTGCGCCAGTATTGTAGGATCCCGAGGTTGCGCCGATGAGATACCAGTCCTCATCCTGATAACGGAAGCGATAGCGGCTGTACCATCTCCAGTTGCTTCCGCCATAATGGCTGACGACAATCGAGCCTCTGTCAATCGCGATGCTCTCGAACGGATCGCCCCAGACGCCGCCTTCGTCCGCGCTCAGAATGGCGTTCTCCGCTATGACAGAGAGCTCATAGGTTTCAGCTGTCGTTCCAAGGGCGATTAGCAACGAACGAGATGGCGCCGCTCCTTCTTCGGACTCCAACTTCTCGATGACAGCCGCGATATCGTCAATGCCGTCTTTGTTCAAATCGCCTTCGATCATAACGGGCGTGCCCGGCGGCGATTCGAGCAGATGCCAGCCCTGCGGGAGGATGGCACTGAAGTCATCGCCTGCCGCCTCTTTCCCATCAGTGGAAGACTCCTCCGTTCCAGCGGATGCTGTTGGTTCTACAGATTCAACTGGTTTTACCGACTCGACTGGGACTGGATCGACTGACTCCTCCGCCTTCAAGGTCTCCGCCGTATTGGACGATGCATGGGGCTGTTTGTTGTCTGTCGCGCTGCTTGGCTGCTCGCTGCAGGCCGACATGAGAACGACTATGCCCAGGATTATGCCAATAAAAGTGATTCTCATCTTCTCTCTCCCCTCTAGTGCTTCGACTATAGCAAAGAGCCCGCTCCATCGTCAATGCGACGATGAAACCGGGCTCTCCATCCTCTTGTAACCGCCTTGTCCCAATCCCTCCCGTGCTGTAAACCCTTCAATCTTAATTATAAAAATAGCATAATGAAACCGGGTCTCCGAACAGGGACCCTTTTCCTGCGTTCCACCTAGCCCAACCCCAATCTACCAATCAATACCGATCCAAATCTACCAGTCGATAGAAATCGTCTGTCCAGTGCGTTCAGACTCAAGCGCAGCCGTGAAGACGCGATGGCTGGCGGCCGCTTCTTCCGGCAGCGCGCACTTAAACGGCTGACGCATCTTCTCGCCGTTCGCCACTTCGTCGCAGAAGGCGGCCCACATCTGCAGAATGGAATCGGAGAAGCCGAATTCGAAAATGCCGCCGGTAATGGTGTCATAGGCCGAACGATACGGAGCGTCAACGACATGCCATGCTTGCGGGCAGCCCGGCTCGTACGGCAGCGAAGCCGCCTGCTTGGGATTCTTAGTCGTGAACTCGGCGGAGAAGGCCGTGCCTTGAATGCGGATAAACCATGTATTGGCATGACCCGGAGCGATCCGCTTCATGGACAGTAGCATCGGAAAGCGCGAGCCGTTGCCCTCTACCTCGCAAGCGAGAATCGCGTTGTCCCATGTTTCGCACGGTGCGACGCCTCCTCTGCCGTCCGGACGCTCGTCGACGATCTTCGACAATAGCGAGCGAACGCTCGAAGGCTTCCAGCCGAAGCGAAGCGGAAGATGCAGCACATGAAGACCCAGGTCGCCCATGCAGCCGTATTCGCCGTTCGTCGCAATGCGGCGCTTCCAGTTGATCGGCTTGGTAGGATCGAGATCGCTCGAATGCCAGAATCCAGCTTCAACTTCGATGATCTTGCCGAAGCGCCCCTCCTTCACCCACTGCACGATTTGCTGGGCGCCGGGAAAGAACGGAAACTCGGACGAACTGCGGACGATGACATCCGGATTCACCTCCAGCGCCGCCTGAATGGCGGCGTTCGCTTCCAGATCCATGCCGAAAGGCTTCTCGCCAAGCAGATGCTTGCCTGCGTTAATAATGTCGACATAAATCTGCGCATGCAGATTATGGGGAACGGCGCAGTACACCGCATCGACAGCCGAATCCGCAAGCAGCTCGCGATAATCCGCATATGCCCGCTCCACGGAAGGAACCTGCTCCTTGAACCACTCGGCCGCCGCAGGATTCGCATCGCATACCGCTACGATGCTCGGCTCGAAGTTGACAGAGGTAAGATGGCACCATCTGGCCGCCGCGCTGGCGAATTCCTTGCCCATAAGACCGCAGCCGATTACGCCGAAGCGAATGATCCTCTTGCTCATCGGGCTTCGTCTCCCTTCAAGCTATCAAGCGCTTGTTCGGCCGAGGCGCCATGATGGACGATCTGCATCAACGCTTTCGTCATCCCTGCCGGATTCGGATGCTGAATCACATTCCGTCCATAGACGATGCCGGATGCGCCCTGATTCATAAGCTCGACCGTGCGTTCCATAATTTCCTCGTCGCTTGCTCTTCCGCCGCCGCGCACCAACACCGGAATGCCCGATGCCACCTCGATTACCCTGCCGTATTCCCGAACATCGTCGCAAGGATCGGCTTTAATGACATCGGCTCCAAGCTCGACGGCTTGCCGAACGAGCGGCATAATCTTCCGAATATCGCCATCCACCATGTAGCCTCCCTTGGCTTCGTTCGGCAGCATGACGAGCGGCTCGACCATCAGCGTCATGCCGTACTTGTCGCATTCAGTCTTCAGCGCTGCGATATTGCGGACGCATTGATGATGCAGCTCCGGCTGACCCGGAAGCAAGAGCAAATTCACGCATACCGCAACCGCATCGAGCTGAACGGCCTGCTCAACCGCACGATGGACCAATTCGCTGAATAAGAATCGTGGAAGCTCGGTACCGTATATATTTGCGGCATCCGTCCGCAGCACAAGTCCGGGCTTCTGCTTCCCTGGAATTTCCTGTAGCAATCGAGCCTGGCCCGAGCTGAGCTGAATGCAATCCGGACCCGCGTTCACAATCGTTTCAATGGCGTTCTTCATGTTTTCGATGCCGGCAAGGAACGTATATTCGTTGAAAAAGCCATGGTCAATCGCAACATCGAAGCATTTCCCCTGCGCGCTGAACATTCGGTTTTGACGTGGTTTTCGATTCAAAATAAATCCCCCCTGATTGTTGTTTCATCCCATTCTGCACATCATTAGCGATTAAAACGATAATAAAGCTCATTCCATCGCAATTCGTTGTCCAGGCTCTTCATCGTTGTCGACGAATCGATTACGACGCATTCCACGCCGGACATCTTCGCCCAATCCGCCAGCTGCTCACTTGTCACATGGTAAGAGAAGCCGAAATGATGGGCCCCTCCCGCAAGAATCCAGGCTTCGGCTGCCTCGGTCAAGGACGGCTCCGGCTTCCACAGCACGCTGGCAACCGGCAGATTCGGCATCTTGTTCGGATTGGCGACGGCATCGACTTTATTCACGATCAGTCGGAAGCGATCCCCAAGATCGACAACGGTCGCATTAATCGCTGCGCCGGTCGCTCCGTTGAAGATGAGACGGGCCGGATCGTCCTTCCCTCCGACGAATAGCGGATGAACTTCAATTCTTGGCTTGCTCGCGGCAAGGGTCGGACAGATCTCCAGCATATGCGAGCCGAGCACCATGTGATTGCCTTCTTGCATGTGGTACGTGTAATCTTCCATGAATGAGGTCCCTTTGTTTCCGGCCATTATTTTCATAAGCCGAACGAGCGCCGCCGTCTTCCAATCCCCTTCCGCGCCGAAGCCGTACCCCGCAGCCATCAGCCGCTGCGCCGCCAGTCCCGGCAGCTGCTTCAGCCCGTGCAAATCCTGAAAGCTGGTAACGAAGGCGCTGTAGCCGCCTTCCTCCAGGAACGCCTTCAGGCCAATCTCGATGCGCGCCTGTTCCCGGATAGCTTCCCGCACCGAACCCTCCGTCCTGCCATTCTCGGTAAACTCATAGCATTCCTCGTATTCGTCCACCAACTCGTTCACCCGCGCATCTGCGACATCCTGTACCCTTTCGGCCAGATCTCCTGCCGGGTAGCCGTTCACCGACCAGCCGAAACGAATCTGACCCTCGACCTTATCGCCTTCCGTAACGGCAACATAGCGCATGTTGTCCCCGAAGCGGGCAATCTTCATCGTCTGACTCTCCGTATAAGCGGCAGCCGTTCTCATCCACGAGCCGATTCTCTCTCTCGTGCCGGACTCCTGCCAATGGCCGGCGATGATCTTGCGGGCTATGCCGAGCCTGGCTCCGATGAAGCCGAATTCGCGATCCCCATGGGCTGCCTGATTCAGATTCATGAAGTCCATGTCGATCTTGTCCCACGGAATCTCGCGGTTGAACTGCGTATGAAAGTGCAATAGCGGCTTTCGGAGCTGCGTCAGGCCGGAAATCCACATCTTGGCCGGCGAGAACGTATGCATCCAGACGACGACGCCCGCGCAGTTCTCGTCCGAATTGGCATCCAGACAGACGCGGCGAATGGCATCGGGCGTCGTTACGACAGCCTTGAATTGAAGGGGATAGGTCAGTAGCTCATCCTGATCGAGTGCGGCAACCAATTCCTTCGAGTTAAGCTCTACCTGAGACAATACATCGTCGCCGTACAGTCCCTGACTGCCCGCGACGAACCAGAATGTTGATTGCTTGGGTTGAAGCATGATTGAATTCCTCCTTGTCATTATGATTGAAATCGCAATTCCAACCTGTAATCTATTGCATCGCCTGGCTCCAGCATGCGAAGCGTTCCACGCTCTCGCTCTGTCGAGCGTCCTCCCGTCCAGCAGTTCGAAGGCTCAAGGCCGAGCACATGCTCTCCCGCTCCCGGCATTCGCCACTGCACCAATCTGGGCAGCGAGGAGGCATCCCACTCCAGCTCAACCGCAAGCCCCGAAGCTCGGGAGGCTTCCGCCCCTCTGGCCGGGAATGATGGACTAACGATGCGAGCGCTCAAGCGTTCAATGCCGTCTGCGGGCTCATGATAGTATACTTGCTCCTTATGAGAGCAATCGGGCGCTTGCCAATCGTTAATCCTGCCAAGCTCCATGCCCGCATCTCGAGAGAAGCTCGTTCCTTTCGGAAGCTCCACCACCGTGTCTTCGGCCATGAGCGGAAATCCGAAATTGAAATGGTACAGCATCATGTGCGGCGCCGACCGGAATCCGTTATTGCTGACCGTATCTGCAATCGTGATACAGTTATGCCCGAGACGACTGACAATGGTCCTCGTCAGACGAAGAGAGGTCCCGAATATCGATGTTTCATCAACGACGCCTCGAAGCTTCATTACATAGTCGTCGCCCTCCCAATCAGTCCAACTGGATACCTGCCGGGCCGGGATATGATGAACGCGTCCGTGCAGACCGTATGCTCCTTCTCCATCCTCGCCCGGCGCGCCCACCTGGGATAAGCCGCATGTCATCAGCAATCCGCCGGAAGCGCTTCGTAGCCATTCGAATCCCCGCTGGTCGTAATAGGAAGGATGGGGTTCTCCGTTTCCCGAAGACCAACTGACCGGAACGCCGTGCATTTCGGCTAGCGAGATATCCATCCCTTTATCCGGCGTTACCCAGTAGGACAGGCCTGAACCGGTCCTCACCCGAATAGCTTGCGCGCCCGCTTCGGGGCCCTCCGCTCTGGCGAAGCGCTCGACGCCGCCAAGCTGCTCGATCCGACCTACTCGCGCTTCCAATTCGCGCCGGCTCCATTCTTTGCCATACAGCCTCACTTGCCGTCCCCTCCCTTACCATAATCAAGCCTGGCCGCTGCTGCGGAAGGTTCGCATAATCTGCCGAGCGTCTTCCTTGAAATCATGAATGATGTTCATCATGAATTCATGGTAGAAGACGTTGTCCTTCGATTGAGCGAGCCGCTCCTTCGCGTGATCCATCACCTTCAGCGCCATGCCCGTGTAATAGTTGATCTTCGCTACGCCTTTATCAATGGCGGCGATGAAATCGCTATCCGACAGTCCTGATCCCCCATGCATAACGATCGGAACGCCTGCGGCGTCGCGAATCTTCTCCAATCTCTGCAGATCAAGCTCAGGCTTCTTCAAGTACACCCCATGAACCGTCCCGAACGCTGCCGCAAGCGCATCGATGCCAGTCCGTTCGATAAACTCCCTTGCTTGCGCGGGATCCGTATATAAGGAAGTATCGTCAATGATGGAATCATCGTCCTCGCCCTCCGCGCCGCCGCTTCTGGGACGGGTAACGTAACCAAGCTCTCCTTCCACGGAAACGCCAAGCGTCTTAGCGATCTTGACAACTTCGGATGTCCGTCTGACATTCTCCTCATACTCGTATTCCGAGCCGTCGAACATGATCGCGTTAAAGCCAAGGTGCATCGCATTCGTAACGGCAGAGAAGCTCTTGCCGTGGTCCAACAAGATACTGACCGGCACCTTCGCGCGCGTCATCGCGTCTACCATGATGGGCGCAATCTGCTCAAGCGGTGTATACTTGAAATGAATTTCGGCGTGGCACAGGATGACGGGAGACCGCTCTTCCTCGGCCGCCTCGATAATTCCCCGAATCATGTCCAGATTAATGGCGTTAAAACAAGGAACGGCATACCCTCTGCGCGATGCGTCCCGCAGCATTTCGCTCATTGCTATTCTTGCCATATCTACTCCCCTTTTCATAAAATATAAAATAAAATGTTTGTTGTGAACATAATTATAGGTTTAAACAAAAAAAATATCAATATTTTAATTACATTTTCGCTAAAAATGTTTATAATGAACATGAAATCAACTTAGGAGGGATAAATGGTGTCACTAATGGGCCTAGACATAGGAACGACAGGCTGCAAGGCATCTCTGTTCAACGAAGAGGGAGCGCTTCTCTCAGCGGCATACATGGAGTATCCGACGGAACAACCGGGTGGCGGGACTTATGAATTAGATCCCGAGCGGGTCTGGGAAGCCGTTCGGCAAGTAATATCCGAAGCTCTGCTGAAGGTCCCCGGCGCAGAAATTCGCGCGCTTAGTTTGTCGTCGCTTGGCGAAGCCGTCGTTCCCGTAGATTCAGATGGACGAGCGCTCGGCCGGGCGATCTTATACATGGATCAGAGGGGAATAGAGCAAGCTGCGATACTCGAGCGGAAGGTCGGCAAGAACCGCACAATGGAGATTACCGGCGTGCCGCTGCATCCCATGTTCTCACTCCCTAAAGTGATGTGGATCAAGCAGCACCAGCCAGAGATTTACTCGAAGGTGTGGAAATTCATGCCGTTTGGCGATTATATCGCCTTTCTGCTCACAGGCAGATGCGCAACCGATTATACGATGGCTTCTCGTACGATGGGCCTGAACGTCTCCGCGAAGCAATGGGATACGGTCATGTTCGATGCGGCGGGCATCGAGATTGGCAAATTCCCGGAGCTTGTTCAATCCGGGACGCCTCTTGGCTGCATTCGCCAAGAGATTGCCGAAGCTCTGGGAATTAACGCTGACGCGCTGGTCGTCGCGGGCGGCCACGACCAGGCTTGCGCCGCTCTGGGAGCAGGGATTCTTTCCACTAACCAGGCGGTAGACGGCATTGGCACGGTGGAATGCATAACGCCCGCCTATTCTTCCCCGGTCCTTGGATCCAAGATGCTGGAGGGCCGGTACAACTGCGCGCCTCATATCATTGAAGGCTTGTACTTGACCTATGCGTTCAACTTCACGGGCGGGTCGCTCATCCGTTGGTACCGCGACAACTTTGGACACGCCGCGGAAACCGAAGCTCGAGCGCGAGGCGTGTCCGAGTATGATTACTTGAATTCTACCGCCGCTGTGGAGCCGACGGATCTGCTTGTCGTCCCGCATTTCGCCGGCTCAGGAACCCCGTACATGAATCCGGATGCCAAAGGAACGTTGTACGGCCTTACCTTAGGCACCAATGCCGCCCAGATCTATCGCGCGTTATTGGAAGGCGTTACCTATGAGATGCGTTACAATCTGGACTGCCTGAAGGAAGCCGGCATAGAGGTGCAGGCTTTGCGGGCGGTCGGAGGCGGAGCCAAATCTGACTTATGGCTTCAAATCAAAGCGGATATCATGAATGTTCCGATTGAGAGGCTGAGCGTAAGCGAGGCGGGAACGATGGGCAATATTATCTTGGCGGGAACGGCTTCGGGCGTTTACCGCAGCTACGAGGAAGCGGTGCGGGTGCTGGTCAAGCCGGTTGACATTTTTGAGCCTGAACAACCCAACCAATCCAGGTACGAGGAACGATATGAACGTTACAAGCGGCTTTCAAAAGCGGTAGCCGACCTGTGAGAGCAACGGGCCAGTGAGAGTTGCGGTGGGAAAACTTCCTCTCGGCGTCCTTAAAAGCAGCGATCTGCTCTAACGGACTTTTGGTCCTCTTAGACGGCGTTTTTCAATACTCATTTGCTCTAACGGACTTTTGGTCCTCTTAGCCAGCCAAACGAGCGAAAAAACAACGGGATTAACCCCCTAAGAGGCGAAATTGTCCGTTAAAAATCTGGGCTCGCTAAAAAGAGCTTCTAAGGGGCGAAAATGTCCGTTACATTTGCAAGCTGAGTAGCTTGCCGTTCATTCAGTTTCCTAAACGGCACTTGACGGTTAGCAGACCCCACGACTAGCAGATTCTAACGAAGACTCATAACGTTATACGCCCGAATCTCAGGCCTACATGAATTTAACGAAGAATGGTATCGTTATATCATCAAAACGAGCATGATTGCTGCCCGAAACCCTGAAATAAGACGATAGATCTTCGTTAGATTTGATTAGGATGCCTTTTTATGCTCTTAACGTTATCCAGTTTCGTTAGCGCTCCGCCTATCTCCGCGCCTAACTCCACACTTGTCTCCGCCTATCTCCACGCTTGTCTCCGCACTTGTCCCACGCTTATCTCCACACCTGTCTCCATCAGCGCCACTTTTAGATATTTCCGCTTTTCGAGGTCTTTCCTTGATGTTCGACCTGCAGCTTTCCAGAGCAAAGCTGCTTTGTAAGCATCATATAGCTAAATCGCCTAAAAAAGTACGTTACTCGAAATTTTATAAATTCTGTCAAGAAAGGCCCCCATACGCCGGTTGTGAGCGGATCGGGGGCCTTTCCTTATGGCATGATGACTCCAGTTTCATTTGCCAGCAAAGCAGCCAGCCACTCTTCTCCGGGTTGTTCATCCGTTATGATGGCATGAACTTCAGCTAGCGAGGCGAAGGAGAACAACGCGCTTTGATTAAATTTTGTTTGGTCCATGACAATGTAGGTTTCGGTTGCTCGCCCAATCGCAATGCGTTTGACATCCGCTTCCAGCATATTGGAGTTGCTGAAACCGTGAGGAATACTAAGACCGGTAGTGCCCAGGAACACTTTGTCAAAAGCCATTTTCGATATGGACTCGACCGCCGCCGTCCCGGCCATCGCGTCGGTGGTGTCAAGCAGTACGCCGCCAATGACAACGGTAGGAATCTTCTTTTCGGACAACTCGGCGGCTACATGAATGGCGTTAGTCACCACAGTAACGGGATGTTGGATCGGCAAAGCGCGAGCGATCTGCAGCGTCGTTGAACCGCTGTCGATAAAGACGGATTCTCCCGGCAAAATTAACTTTGCTGCCGTCTCGCCAATCCTCTCTTTCCCGATCCTGTTGACCGTTGCGCGTTCGGGAAGAGCAGCCTCTCTGGAATTAAGAATGGCGCCCCCGTACGTACGCCTCAGCATACCAAGCTGCTCGAGCTTTTCGAAGTCTCTTCTGAGCGTCATATCCGTGACCGAGAATAGGTCCTTTAATTCGCCAATCTTGATCTCTCCGCCCTTCTGCAACATGCTAATAATTTGTTTCTGTCGATCATTCAAACCTGTCGACATAGTATTCCCCCGCTCTTCAATGACATTTTTATTAATTATAGAATATATGTCGAACATTTTGAAGAACAAGATCGTTCGTTTGGAACATTACAGCCATGTGCGTTATCAGAAATAACGACAATCACCCCCAGCCGTTCAGATGGCTGGGGGTGAAGCAAGCAAGGGCTATGACCCGATTAGCTTAAACCTGTCACGATTGAAGTCATGCGTTTACGAAAACAGTTCATCAACTTTTGCAAACATTACCGTGTTGAACAATATCGCTGCTATCCTCTCCTGCGATCACGAGCTCCGACTCCCACTCCACGCGATTGTCGGCGATCAGCACATCCGAGCTTGCGGTGAAGGCGAAGTTCGGCTTATCCTTGGCCGCCTCCGTTCTCGATCCCGTCCGAACGTCATTGCCGACAAATCGAAATCCGTCGACGGCATGCGCGCGCACGAGCGTGCCATGGGCCGCCTCGATCTCATTCTGCTCGACCCTTATATTGCGATGATATCTGGCCTGCGGGTTGACGTTCGTATCGATTCGCGGAGCAATGTGAATAATCGGGCCATGGATATCCTTGAACATGTTGTGCCTGATAAGCACATCTTCTACCTTGTCGGCCTCCCACCATAAGCCGGCGTCTCCTCCGAAGGATAGGCCCGCAAACGATGAACATTCGAAATGATTATGCTCGATCAGAACCCGCCGACGCGTCTGCAACAGGATGCATCTCGCACGATTGTTCCGGACGGTGCAACGCCGCATCTCCACCTCCGGCTGCCACGTCAAATTATCCGCGACGGAATCGGGCTTCACCAGCTTGTCCACGGGCTGTCTGAACGCGACGGCGAAGCATTCGGCATTATACTCGCGAACCTCCTCCACGTCCAACATGGCGTAGACCTGCAGATCGTCCCTCGTGAACAGGCGAACCTGATCTCCCGCGTCCGCGAATCGGAGCCCAGCCTGCTGTTTGTGCATGAAGCGGCATAATAGCGTACGGGAATCCACCGCTCTGTCCACGCGCACATAGCTCCCGTGGATGTTGGTCAAATCGTCCAGCATGTTCTCGAAATAGCAATCCTCGAAAACGATGCTGCCCTTGCACATATTGAAGTGCGTGGCATCGGCGGTAGTCGAGCAGATTCGTTGGCTGTCCGGAGGAAGCCGCACCTCGAACTGCCGAAGCGTTACGTCTTCGCAGCGCTGTCCGATCAGGCCCATGCCTCCCGCATGATGGACCGTCACCCGTTCCACGCTAAGGTCGACGCTTTCCGACATGACGATCGCGGGCGACGCCCGATTCGGCTCTTTCTTGCCCTTGACCACCAGCGTCATGCCGGGCGAGGGCAACTCGGAGCAGGCATGATGGAAGCGGACGACGCCCGGCTGCAATTGTTCGACTCTGGGCTGCGGTTCGAGCTGGTATTTCCCTTCTTGGTAGAGGGGTCTGCCCGTTCGCTCGTCGAACCACATGTTCCAGTGCATATTCTGCTCCCACGTCGCGTCCGTCAGCAGCGGCGCGGGCCATTGCTTCCAATGATCTGCGCCGGGCGCCGGCTTGCCGCGAAAGATCAACTCTTCCTTGCGAATCTCATACGCGCATTCGTCCAGTACTCGAAGGTCGAAGCTGCCTTCTTCCGGATGCGAGGCCACGACTGTGCCTTGGAAGAAAAACGGCTTCTCCCAATCCAACCGAAAGTTGTGCAGCGCGATATGCCGGCATCGCGTAATGAAAAAGGGAACCATCATGCCTTCGCATACGAACAAAGAGCCGTTGGCATCCAATTCAAAATGATCGAATTCTTCGAGCAGGAAGGCGATCCGCTTCATGCCCGCGTCGTTGTTCGAAATGTAGCAATGCCTCTCCGACGCGAAGTCGGGCTTCAGCGCATAGGTGCCGGAGGCGATGTCGAGCCTTGCGGCTCCAAGCCGCTTCGCGTCGTCCAGCGCGCGCCGCAATGCCGGCACGGCGTCTTCGCCCTCCCTTAATCCATACGTTGCGGCGTTAACCTCTATCGTCGCCCGAGCCGCCTTGCATTCTCCCTCCGAACCTGTCTTATGCCTCATAAGGCACCGTCCCCGTATGGTCAAGCTCATATCCCCATTGTTCAATGTAGCGTTCTCCCTCGAGGAAGGCATCGCCATGCTGCGTCAGCATTCGCCGAAGCATGGCGTCAAGCTCTTCTTGCAGTGGCCGATGAGAAGCCTGGCGACATAGATTGTGCAATTGATAGGGATCGCGCTCATTGTCGTACAAGAGCCAAGGCCCTTCCCGATCGATGACATAGGTGTAGTGTTCCGTGCGAATCCCCCGATATTCCCGTCCTCCTTCGGCGCGGCTGAATTCGCCCGAGGGGTGAATGCACGCGATAAGCGCAGCTTCGGCGGGACGCCCCCGCTCGCCTCGCAAATACGGCGCATAATCGACGCCCTCGACCGACTCGGGGACGGGAAGCCGGCTAAGTCCAAGCAGCGTCGGCATCACATCGGGACTGTTGAAGGGTGCGGAAATCTCCTTGCCGCGATTCCCGAATTGCCTCGGATAACGAATGAGGAAAGGCACCCGTATCGACTCCTCCCACGGACGCTGCTTCCGGGCTTGCCCCTGGGATTCAATCATATCCCCGTGATCGGACGTATAGACGAAGATCGTGTCGTCCTCCAGATTCTGCTCGCGAAGCGTCGCCAGCAAGTCGCCGACATAGGCATCGAGCGCGCTGATATGAGCGTAGTAGCCCGCCAGATCTTGACGGGCGATCTCTGCATGCGAATCGGGCACGTTGGGACGCAGGGTCAGCTGCTTCGGATCGTACATATCCTTGTACGGCTGCGGAGCGGTATGATAAGGATTATGCGGCGGCCCCCAGGACAGCACGAGGAAGAATGGCTTATCCCGCCCCTCGCGCCCCCGAATATACCGCTGAGCGCTTCGCGTCTGGGCTTCCGCGTCATAGCCTTCCCACTTCAACATCGCCGGTTCGTCCTCGTAATAATAAGAGTCATTGTAGTGATGCGTACATTCCAGCGCCTGCCAGAAGTCGAAGCCCTGACGATCCTCCTTCGATATGAACCGGCTGCGGCCCCGGCCGTTCAAGTGCCACTTGCCGATATAGGCGGTGTCGTAGCCTCCTGCCGCGAACGCATCCGCGATTGAGGTCGCTTCCCGTCCCAGATGAACATCGTTGACGAACACGCCATGCGTAAGCGGATATTGCCCCGTCATCAGGGTGGCCCGGTATGGGCAGCAGCAAGGAACATTGGCTACCGCCGTCGTCAAGTTCAAGCTTCGTTCAGCGAGCGCGTCCAGGTTGGGCGTTCGCACATCCGGATTCCCCGCATACCCGGTCGCCTCTGCTCGATGTTGATCACTGAATACGAAGATTACATTTGGCTTCTTAGTCATGAGAGTCTCCTTTCGAACCCGTACAGAACGGCGCTATATTCCTCGTCGAGACGCATTTGAAATCCTTCCTGCAACTCGTCTCCATTGACGATTCGTTGATTTTTTCTTGGAAATGATGTGACTTCGTAAGAAGACTGCGTATCGATTCCCGATAATTTCACGCCATAATCACTTTGATCGCTCTGCAAACGCCAGGCTCCCAGCAACAGTTTCGTCGCGGCCGCATTATGCATTTGCAGAACGAGCCATCCTTCCGTATATTGAAGCGAGGCATTCGGCGTATGATGAACGACCTGGCAATCCTCCAATATCTCCCGCCATTTTTTATAGTAGTGAATCGCCTCCATGAGCAGCTCCCGCTGCGCGGACGACAGCTTCTCGATCTCGCCGCTGATATGCATCCGCCCCATCATGGAGTTGATCAACGCGAACGCGAATACCCGATCCTCCGCATCCGCGTTCAGAATAGACCAATTCCCCATCTGCGAGGGATGGATGAATCTGGAGACTCCGTAAAACACGCCGCTTAAGCGGAACCAGTCCGATTGGTCCGTGATCGAAGCCAGATCGGTATGCGACAGCATGCCATAGTCCAGACGATTGCCGCCGCTGGAGCAATTTTCGATAATGATGTCCGGATGGTTCCTTCTTAGCTCTTTCAGCCAGGCGTAATAACTTCTGACATTGTCCACCAATCCCTGACCCAAGCTGTCCCCGCTGTTGTTGCAGCCCAAGCCGCAATCGACGTTGTAATCGATTTTGAAGTAGCTGAACCCGGCCGCGATAAACCTCTCGAAGGCTTTCGTCGCATATTCCCGTGTGTCCGGGGAACCGAAGTATAAGAATCTTCTCCCATTGTCTTCCACATAACCCGTCTGGTGCGTCATGAACAAACGCTCATGATCCGTATAGGACTTGGAGCCGGCGCCCGCGACCTCGATTTCCAGCCAGATGCCGGGCATCATTCCCGCTTGCCTGATTTGGTCCGCAACAGTCTGAATGCCCTCGGGGAATCTGGATTCATGCGGTTCCCAGTCGCCTGCATGCAGGAACCAATCCTCTGGTTCCCTGTTGTCATTATAGGGGAGATACCATCCGGCATCGATGGCGTACACCTCCGCGCCCGTGCCCGACAAGGCCGCCAGATGGTGCTCGATCGTCTCCGCTCTAACCGCTCCCCGCGTCGAATTCCATTCGTTGAATATAATCGGAAAGCTTTTGTCGGCATGGCTTCGCTGAATAAGAACGGCGGCGCGATGGTTGTGCATCGCGTTCAACGCATCGTCTATTCCGCCTTGGATGCAGGAGAGAGACGCTTTTGCGGACGCAAACGCTTCTCCCGGCATCAACGTTTTCGACCAGTGCGCATACGTATAATTGCCGAGGCCTCCCTGTACATGCAGACCCGCTTCGCGGAATCCCGGAGCGCCGATCTCGAATCGCCATGACCCCGAATGCTCGATCTGCGCGCTCCAGAACATCCCGGAATCCGCCTCCTCCAGGACAAAGAAAGGAATGTATTCTTTGCTCGACCATGAACCTGTGCTTTCAACATGCCAGCATCCCAGGCTGAGCCGGTGAAATAAGCCTGCTTCCTCGGCAGTCATCGTTCTCATCTGCCCTTCCCAGCACCAGGAGGAAGGAAAAGAATAAATCCGTATCCGATCGCCGGGAATCTGGTTGGCCGATGAGGAGAAAGGCATGCCGTAAAGCGCGAATGAGCTCAGATGCTGCACCTCTATCGGCGTATCCGACCCGTTCCTCAGCGTCACATAGCGCGTCAAGGCGGACGAGCGCTTGTAAGCGATATAGTGGTGATGGATCTCAAGACCGGATTGTTCGTCCACAGACGTAATGACTAACGTTTGCGATCCCCCGCGTTCGTCTTCGCTTATCGCGTGACTCTTGTATTCCGCTCTGGCGCTGGCGCCGCAGCCGGTATAGCTTGCCCCGTGATGCTTGGTTCTTCCCTCGTAGTTAATCTGAACCTCGGCTTCCGGCTGAAGCTCTCTGCGCAGGATTCGCTCATCGTCCAATGATTCAATTTCGTCGTTAGGCAAGTAGCCAATATGATGAAGTTTACGGTCTTTCAATCCGATGAGGTAAGTTGCCCGTTCGTTGCGTATCGTCCATCTCATCTTCTGCGAATCGTACTGTATCACCGGATTCCCTCCGTCATTGCCCAAATTTTTACTATTCCAAAAGAATATAATCCACGTTAACCGTACCTGAAACGTACCCGTTTTCAGGATCAATTCTCAATTTTTTAATGGTGCCGGTCCAGGTGGGATCCGAGCTTAAATCCAGCACATACTCGACATATTCGGCATCGTTGGCGCTTGTCGTGAAATTCAGACGCTTCGCGCTGTTCCAATTCGGATCGGCGTCGGTGATCCAATAAAGCTGGGACAAGGTTGACGGCGTATTGTTCTTCATGCGAATCCTGACAATCGAATACGCGGAAGCGTCGATGCCAAGGTTGTCGGCCGAATGAATGTACGGATCAATGCCGTTCGCCGTTAGATTGAGCGCATCGCCGGAGACGTCGCCGGTCACCTGGTTCTGCATGACCCAGCCTTCGAAATCGCCATTCGTATGGAAGTGCCAGTCATAGGGACCGACAGGCATTGCCGAGCTCTGAGCCGATGGCGCCGACTCGAAATTCGATGCGTTAACGGCGGTCACCTTATAATAATAGGTCGTACCGGAGGTTAAGCCGGCATCCATATAGTCGCTGGAGGTCACGCCGGTCGCCGCTCGATTATGCCAGGATGGCGTGAATCCGCTCTCGACGCTTCGGTAAACATTGTATTTGGCCGCCCCCGCCGTGTCCGCCCAATCCAACTGCACAACCGAAGAGCCGCCCGGCGACGCCGTCAAGCCCGTCGGCGCGTCAGGCGAGATCTTGCTCACATCCGGAATGCCGGAAGCAAGCGTAAAGCTCAGGTTGCTCGTCTCGACATCCGCGAACGATCTCCATTCAATTCCGGCGTTCAGATCGGCGCGAGGATCGTTGATTGTCAAGCCGTCGATGGTTACGTTGGCGGCATTCTCCACCTTAACGCCTGTAATATTTCCGTCGAACGCATTGTCGCTTGCGTTCGATTCAATAGTATTCCCGCCGATAATCTGAACGTTGTCCGCGCTCCCGATATAGATCCCGTTGCGCGGCGGATGCGTGATGCTATTGTCGCTGATGACGATATTCTGCTGTCCCAATTCGTCGGACAGCGCGTTCCCCGACCGATTTCCCTTCACGATAATGGCCCCGGCATAGCTCAGATTCCCCTGAATGTTGTGGCGTGAAACGCCCGTCATCGTATTGCCGGAAATTTCGATATTCTGAGCGAACGGCCCTTCCGGCCAATCCGGTTCGTTGCCGACGACGACAGCCGCTCCGCCAAGATCGGTAAACGTATTGCCCGTTATGACCCCGTCGATCGCTTTGACATAGATGCCGTAACGTTTCGAATCCCGGAATACCGTATCCTCTACCCGAAAGCCTGCACCCGACGCGCTTAAGTTAAACAAGGAATCCGACGTTTTGTAGGTCGTTCCGGCAACCATGCCGGCAATCGGCGTATCCAGCGTCACGGCCGCGAATCCGGCATTCGATTCGACCTCGGCAACCTGCGCGGTTCCCCTGACCCGCCCCAGGACAGGATCGAAGATCTGAATTTCGTCGCCTGCCTCCGGAGCGCGTCCGTTGATGATGACCTCCGTGTCGGACAGTACGTCGACGACCGCGCCGGGTCTGCTGTAGATATTCATCGCATCGTCCAGCAAGCCTTCGAAGACGGAATCGGTGACGATCGGCCCCGTTCGCGCCGATTGGACATGCACGCCGTCCGCATTGGTCGAAGCGTATCGCCCGCTTCCGGGCCGACGCAGCACTTGCAGATGGTCTGCCGTAATCCCGTCCGTATTGGAGCCGACGATCGCAGCTCCCGGCGAAGCGTAGATCGTCACATCTTCTATCGAAATATTGGAGCTGTTGATGCTCCAGATGGCATGGTTGCCATGTCCCCGATTATTGATGATCAGCTTGTCTCCCGATTCCAGCTGTCCCGATGCTCCGATCAGAGGCTTGGAGCCGGCGGCAACGGTCATGCGATACGTCGTCGAATCGATCTTCTCCCAGGAATTGACGAAAACCAGACTCGCCGTTTTCTTCTCGAGAGCAGGATTGGATGAATCGCGAACCGTGCTCCAGTGCGTTGGAATGTCCGCCATTGCAGGATCGTCCAATAAGGAGTAACCGGCGTCCGGCAAGAAATCGAACGTGCCCGCTGAAGCGTCTACCGCCGTGATGCTCCCTTGTACGAATGGAGGCGTTGTATAATCGATCGTCAGCCCCAGGAAGGATACGTCCTCGGAGCCGTCGCGCAAGGCGAAGCCTCCGCTTAACCCGTCCGTGAACGCAATCTCCGTCTGATCGCCGACGAACGAGATTCCCTTCATCCCTTGATTGACGAAGTTGTAGTTGTTGGTCGCCAGAGGAGAAGCTTCCATGGCGACCGAATCGATGTCGATGGACCCGGAATCGTAGCCGCGCGCCGGATCTATCCGAATCTGCTTGATCTTCCCCGTCCAGAAAATATTGGGCGCCGCGTCGATTACGTACTCCGTATAGCCGCTGTCATTCGGCTTGGTCTGGAACTGAATCCTCTTCTTCGCATCGAAGACGGGATCCGACTCCGTCTTCCAGTACAAATAAGCCACGGTCGAAGGCGTGTTATTCTTCATACGAATCTTCACGTACCGATAAGCCGTCGGCATGCCCAGGTTGTCCGGGGAATTCAAATAAGGTGTGGAGCCAGTCAGGGACAAGCTCATGCTGCCCCCCGAGACGGAGCCCGATAAATCGTTGATCAGAGACCAATTCTCGAAATCGCCGTCCGTATCAAACCCCCATACCTTGTCCGGAAGCACGTCAACGCGTATGTCGTCGATTTCAACGGTTCCCGTCCCCGCTCCCTGCTCCGGATCAATCCGAATCTGCCGAATGACCCCGGTCCAGGAAGCGCTTCCACTTAGATTAAGCGCGTACTCCGTATAATTGGCGTCGTTCGCGACAACGGTAAAGTCCAATCGCTTGTCCGCATTCCAGGCCGGATCGTCATCCGTTATCCAGTACAATTGCGCGGCCGTCCCCGATGTAAGGTTCTTCATCTTAATCCTCAACGATTTGACGATTCTCGAATCGATATTCAGGTTATTCGGCGACAAGAGGTAGGGATCCGTGCCGCTCACCGTAAGAGTAAGGACGCCCCCCGAGACGGTGCCGGCGGACAGATCGTGCTGCAAGACCCAGCCGTCCAAACTGCCGTTCGTGTCGAAATCCCAGGCTTTCGGCGGCGGACTAACGACATATTTGCCTTGCGAGAACATCACCCGGGAACCTATGCCGGCGGCCTTGGCCGCCTGGATGGCCGCGCGGATGGCCGGACCGTCGTCGTCCGCATCATCCGGAACCGCTCCGTAATCGTCAACGTAAACATCGCTTCCGGTTGCATGAATCGTTGCGGGAAAATTGAAAATAGAGTAACAAGCTAACATGCAAAGCAAAAAGCGCACACTGAGAAACGTAAACCTGTTCGTCCTGTCATTTCCCATATACCTTGGCCTCCTTGAATTCACGCGCTCTACCTCCCATAATTATTATTTTCCTAGCAAAAATTGATAGATTTTCTCGTGCAAGCGAGGCAGGCCTTCATGTCCGAAATCCGGATAGATTTCTAGGCGCTTCTCGGAAGCGATCTTGTTATAGGCGGCGAATTGCGTAGACGGCGGGCAGACGGTATCCATCAAGCCGACTCCCATCAGCACCTCGCCCCTGATGCGATTCGCCAGGAATTGAAGATCGATGTAGCCCAGCTTGGTGAATATCTCGTTCTCACGCTCATGCTGAGGATCGAAGGATCTAAAATATTGACGAAGCTCCTCATAAGCGCCCTTGGCGAGGTCCATCTCCCATACCCGCTTATAGTCGCACAAAAACGGATAGACGGGAGCCAGCTTCTTGATTCTCGGCTCCAGCGAAGCGCAGGCAAGAGTCAAAGCTCCGCCTTGCGACCAGCCGGTGGCGTATACCTGCTCTGCATCTACCTCAGGCATTGACATGGCAATATCCGCTAGCTGGGCCGTATCGAGGAAGATATGGCGGAACAGCAGATCCTGAGGATCCTCGCTGTCGAGACCGCGGATGATGTGGCCTCGCAGCGTATTGCCCTTAACGCCTCCCATATCCTCGGAAGCGCCGCCTTGTCCGCGCGCGTCCATCGCGAACACCGAGGCTCCCGCCGCCGCATAATGGAGATAATCCGTCCAATCATGCGCTCTGCCCGAGTATCCGTGGAAGAATAATACAGCCGGCCCCCTTTCGTTTCCGAGATTCTTCGGACGAATATGCTTCACATGAATGCGGGCGCCTCGTACTCCGGTGAAATAGAGATCGCAGCATTCTGCGAAAGTAGTCGTGAATGCGCTTGGCTTCCGTTCCACATTGGCCTGAGCCGCTTTCATTTCTGTTAATGCAGCCTCCCAATAAGCATCGAAATCATCCGGACGCGGATTTCTTCCTTTGTAGCTCTTGAGCAGTTCCAAAGACATATCAGCTAGTGGCATGATGTACACTCCTTCTATTACGACGGCTTGGATTCCGACCTGTGTTAAATTCCCCTTGCTTCATACCCATCAGGCACCGAATACCGGACGGTCCATTCGCCGTCTGACAGCTCCCGCTTCAACCGAATCTCGCCTAGGCTCGTGCCCAGCCTAAGCTCGGCCTCGATGGGAACATCGGCGAAATCGAATACGATGACCCGGTCCTTCTCATTAATTTCCTGAATGCCAAGCAGCGCCTTCAGGATCACGACGCCGGCAAAGGAGGCGAAGCCGTGATTCAGACTTCCGTTCACGGAGCCGTGCTCCCACAGCGTGCCCGTTAATCGGCTCATATGATGGAAGTATCCCTTGACCTCGTTCAAGCTTTGCGCGTACCTTCGCCATCTCAGCAAGAGCTCCATCCGGAGGTAGTAGCCGATGAACGCATTGGCATACGCAACTTCGGGGAGCAGCCCCAGCTCCTTCCTTGCGGGACCGAACACATCCAATAGCGCAGCTTGCAGCGTCTTGAACCGCTCCTCCTTCTCGTCGGCAATGTCGAAGAAGAAGGCATAATATTGACATACTTCCGATGTATGGTCCGTCAGACGGAGGCTTCCATCCTCCTCGCGAACCGCATGATCGATGAAGTATTCCCCGTTGAAGGACTGCTCAATGATCGTATCCCTTACCCGGTCCGCTTCGGCCGACAATTCGTCGTCTTCGTACCACTGCCCGATGAGCCGAAGCATCTTGCTATACAGCATGTTCGTTGGATAGTTCACGTCTTGCACCCATTGGTTCGCCTTGGACCATTCGATGAAATTCCAGCTATCCAGCTTCTCCAACAAACCGTCTTCATTGCGGAACGGCCGGAAATAACGGATCAGACCGTAGCACAATTCCTTGAAGTCGCCGATATTCGCATCTCCATCCCGCTTCAAGTAACCCTCCAGCTCGATCACGTACCACATCGCCCATTGCGGGATGAATCGGCCGTTTACATGATCGGCCGGGTAACACATCGGAAGCATCCCCTTCGGAAGTTGCGGAAATTCCCTCGCCAGCACGAAGTTTTCCAGGAACACCTTCTCAGCGGCCGCATCCCCCGAGAAGTACTGAGCCGACTGACCCGTGAAGTAACTGTCGCACAGCCATCCCGCGCGCTCCCTCGTCGGGCAGTCCATGAATACGTCCAGCGTATTCTGCCGATAGGTTTCGAGCGCCGCCTGAAAGATGTCGTTCAATTGTTCGTCGCCGGAACGGAATACGGCGTTCGCACAATCCGGATATGCGTATTCGCGCAAGCCCGCTCTCCGCAGCGTAACGGCCCCCTTGGCGACATAGCACAACAGATAACGGAAGCCATAGCTCTCGAAGCTTTCCAGCGCGTAGGGCCGCTCGCTTTGCTTGAGCGAATATTTCAGCACATTGATCCAGTCCCAGGAATGAATCGCGATTCGGCCGTCGATCAGCTTCTCGTCGAACATGAAATACACTTCGCTGTCTTGCGCGGCCATGACTTCCGAGACGATGAAGCCGTTGAGGTTGAGTCCCATATCGAGCAAGACATATTGTCCCTCATGCAGGGATTGCTCCTTCGTTCCTCCGGCCAGATCGCGCTTGACCCGATCAATGGGCTTGAACGCCAAATCTTGCACAAGCTCGAACGCCCGCTCCTCGATGTCATCCAGCGGATAGCCCGTAATCGTATCCGAGATTTGATGAATGAATCGGTGCTCCGCATAAGCGGCCCCTTCGCGGTCTTGCTTGTCGGCCGAACCAGACTCAATCGCATGCTCGGCATAGCGGATATCATAATGCGGGATCGGCAATTCCCGAGGCAAGTAAGCAAGAGGAAGCGATACTTCCTCCAGCTCCTCTGCCGCGACTGCTTCTCCCGTCATCCAGTTCGTCAAGGGCTCCGCATGATCCAGATGATAGATTTCCGTGAACGTCCGCTGGAAGGAATACCTCATCGCCTTCTGAACTCTCATGGTCAGACGTACGGCGGAGAAATCCCCGCATACGTCCGAATATCCGATCACCCGATCGTCCTCATAGACCTCTGCTTGCAAGAATGACGGGATATTCAAGGTATAGTAGGAATAGCAGTTGTAGCCCGCAACCTCGATGGCCAGCGTGTTCAACCCGTCCGCAAGCAGGGAATCCAGCTCCAGCTCGTCAATTCTGACATAGCCATGGGGCCCTCTCGCAGGCCCGTAATGAAAGAATCGGCCATTGACATAAATGCGAAATAACGTAGAACCCGTAAGGTTCAGCTTGTAGACGCTGCCTTTTTTCCGGGTAAAGGTATAAAGGAAACCGGCGGAAACGTTCATCGTCCGCGCTTCACCTTTGAGCCATACCGGAACCGCCCGCTCAAAATTTCGACGCATGCTTTCACCTCGTTTCATCGACTCAGCCTTGATTCCAACGATCATAGGCAACCTGATGAATTTGCTGCACCTCTTCGGCGCCCATTTTCTTCAGCGTACTGGTAAATTCATCCCATTGGTCCATTCCGATATTGCCCGTAATGAACTTCGCGTTCATTTGGTCCACGTAGGTATTCAGATCCGTAAGCAGCACATTCAATCTCGCTTGCTCCTCCTCCGAGAAATACGTCATCGGGAAAGGCGTAACGCCGTAAGGCAAGTAAGCGTCGTTAGTTACCTGGTTAAAATAATTGCCTTGCGGATTGTTTTCCTTAGCGGCAAAGGCCATAGCTTCTTTGCTCCAAGTCCAGTAAGGGAGAATGGTTCCCCCTGCGTCAGGCGTAATCTTGCCGCCCCTGTACTCCTCGCGGTTATCGATGGGCGATACGAAGCTCCAACTGGTCTTGTCCGCGTTCCATTCCCAGCTTTCCCCCATCATGACAAGCTTCGCGCCTTCCTCCGAATACAGATAGTCGGCCAGACGGATCGAGGCCTCGGGATTTTTGTTCTCCTTCGTGATCGCGAACGCGCCTCTTGCAATACCCGTCGAAACCGGATAGATCTTGTGATCATTGACCGGGCTTGTCATTGGCGGCAGGTAGGGGTAACCCACGCTCTCGAGAGGCGTAATATCTACGTGGATGAATGGACCAGCCGCCACGAATACGCCGGTCTTGTTTTCCTTGCCCTTCGCCGTGTACTGCTGCTGCGTGTGCGAGAATATCTCGTTGTCCAGAAGCTTCTCCTCGTATAAGCGGCGAACATAAGTCAAGTAATCCTTGTACTTCGGATCCAGCGGAACATACTCCGCCTTGTCGTTGAACACGCCTATTTTATTGCCGTCTTCAACCAACCCGAATGCCGGAAGGATGATCGTGGTCAACATGCTCGGATTCTGAACCGAGAACGGAATTTCGTCCGCCTCTCCGTTGCCGTTGGGATCTCCCTCCTTGAATTGCTTCAGCAATTCATAGAACGCCTCTGTATCGGCAGGAATATCCGTCATATTCAATTTCTCAAGCCAAGATTGATTAATCCACGCCTTAAGGGCCAGCCCTCTGGGAATCGTTGAAATTTTCGGGAGGGCATAGATATGTCCGTCCGGAGCCGTTATCGTCTTCTTGACATCAGGCATTTCTTCGAACAGCTTCTGAATGTTCGGCGCGTACTTCTCGATCAATCCTTCCAACGGCACGAGAACCCCTTGGTTGCCGTATTCCACTTCATCCATGGGCGTAAGACTGCCCCCGAAGAAGATGTCCGGCAACGAATTCGTCGCAAACGCCAAATTTTTCTTCTCTGCATAATTTTGGCTGGCTGGTGTATCAAATTCAAATTTGATATTCGTCTTTTCACTGAGTACATTAAAGAATTGAAGATCCTCCCAAGCCCCTTGGATCGGGTATTTCATTCCCATCAGCTTCAAGGTGACGGGATTGTCGACAATAGGAAAGCCTTCCGCATGAAAGTTTTCCGGCAGTGCCTCTTCCTGATTGTTGACAGCGCTCTCATTTGGAGCGGTCTCGTTGTCGTTCGCATTATTCCCGTTGCTGCAACCGGCGCTCAAGGCTAACAGCAGTACCAAGACCATTGACCAGCACAGATATTTCTTCATTGTACAGTACCCCTTTTCGTTTTTTTCGAAATCCCTCTTCGACACCCTTAGCCTTATCCTGTCATCAAGCTCGAAATTCAGCCTCACCTCCCTTCGTACTCCGGCTATCAGCCCTTCAACGATCCAATTAGAAATCCTTTGACAAAGTAGCGTTGAAGAAAAGGATACGCGACCAACAGCGGCAGCATCGACACAATCATGACGGCATACTTAACAATATCCGCCACCCTCGCTTGCTCGGCCATCGCTTCGAGATCGCCGGAGCCGTTCATCAGCATGGACACGCTCATTTCTTCCAGAATTAATATTTCCCTGAGAATGAGCTGCAGAGGGAACAAATCCCGGTTAGACAAATAGAGCATCGCGTTGAAATACTGGTTCCAGTGTCCGACTCCGTAGAACAGAGCCATTACTGCGATAATCGGCTTTGACACCGGCAAGACGATGGAGAGAAACAAACGGAAGGGAGAGCCTCCGTCAATCTCTCCGGCTTCCAGCATTTCATTCGGAATGGAGATCTGGAAATAGGTTCGGGTCACGATAATGTTCCATACAGCTGCCGCGTTTGGAAGCAGCATCGCCCATATCGAGTCCAGAAGCCCCAAACTCTTGACCAACAAGAATGTTGGAATCAATCCGCCGGAGAAAAACATCGTAAACACCAAGAGCGCCATGACAGCATTGCGGCCGGCCACGCCTCTTCTGGACAACGCATACGCGCAGGGAAGCGTTATCAATAGATTTAGCAAGGTGCCCAGAACCGTATACATCACCGTGTTCAGATAGCCGCTCCAGATTTCCCGATTTTCAAATACGCGCATATAGCCTTCCATCGTCATCTTCTTGGGCAATAGCCACATTTTCCCCGAATTCACCATCACCGGATCGCTAATGGACGCGCTGATAATATAAATTAATGGATATAAGATCACAATCAACAACAAGCCTATAAATACATGATTGAAGAACGCAAACGCCCTATCCGACGCGGTTTCTCTCATATGATGTCAACTCCTTCTTTACCAGAGACTGGTTTCGGTTGTCTTCTTGGCAATTCGATTAAATACAATCAGCAGAATAAAATTAATGATGGAATTAAAGAAACCCACCGCGGAGGAGAAGCTGTACTGTGCGTTCAACAATCCGCTTCGGTACACATAAGTTTGAATCACGTCCGAAGAAGCAAGGTTCAAGTCGTTCTGCAGCAAGTAGATCTTCTCGAAACCGATCGCCATAAAGCTGCCAAAGTTCAAGATCAGCAAGATCGTGATGGTTGGCGCGATATGCGGAAGATTAATGTGCCATATTCTTCGCAAGCGATTCGCTCCATCGACTCTGGCCGCTTCATGCAGCTGGGGATCGACGCCCGACAAAGCCGCGAGATAAATGATTGCTCCCCAACCGAGCTGCTGCCATTCGCCTGACAACACGAAGATGCTTTTAAACCAAGCCGGATCAGTCATGAAGGCAATGGCCTTCCCGCCAAAAGCCTTGATAACGGTATTCACGATACCGGTTGACGGATTCAGGAAAGCAATGATCATGCCCGACATGACAACGACCGAAATAAAATGCGGGGCATAGGTGATCGTCTGCACCGAACGTTTGTACAGGCCGTCCTTCAATTCATTAAAGGACAGAGCTACGATAATCGAAACGGGGAATAGCATCAATTGATAGACATTGATCAACAATGTATTGCGAAGCAAATCCCAAAAATAAAAGGAATTCACGAATCGCTCAATATGCGCAAACCCAACCCAGGAACTGCCCCATATTCCCTTCGTTACTTTAAAATCCTTAAATGCGATCTGCAAGCCGTACATCGGGAGATAATGAAAGATGACATAATAGCTGACGGCCGGAAGCATGAACATGTACATTTGCCAATGCTTCAACCATTTCCTTGTGTTCAAGTAGAATCCCCTCTCTTTGTTGTCGAATGAAATTGCTCTTTCGACACTACAATAGCTTCATTTCGATCGCCCTGTATATATGCGCTTCATGCAGAGTATGTCCCCTGCCCATCCGAACAGAAAAAATATAGCGCTTCCATAAGGGAAGCGCTATAGCAGCGAGTTTGTCTGTACGAAATATGCGCATCATGCAACATATGCGAATCAGCCCATTTGATGCGATTTGCGGTATTGACCCGGAGTAACGCCTTCAATTCCCTTAAATTTCCTGATGAAGCTTGATACATCCAGATAACCGGCGTCAGCAATGATTGTCTTGATAGGCGTATCCGTCTCCTTCAATTGCTTCTTGATGTACTTTAGCCGCAAATTTCCGATATAGTCGGTGAAGGATTCGCCTGTCTGCTCTTTGATAAGCCGACTAAGATTGGAAGCCGACAAGTCGAAATGCTCGGCGATTCGGTCCAAGCTGATGTCGATAGAAGTGTACTGCTCGTGAATGAACGAAATGATGCCGTGCTTCAGGGATGCGCTTTGCTCTTCTTTCATGCGCGCTGCCTGATCGCATATTTGATCGACCAATCCGCGAAGCTCGTCATGCAGCTCTTGCAGCGAGTTGAAATGCACCAGCTTCTTCAAATCCATCACGTTGTCCGTGAGGTTGAGCTCATTAATCATCTTAAATACCGTGTTAATGACATCCATGCAGGTCAGCTTGATGAGAAGAAGAGACTGTACTTTCTCGTCAATGCTTCTCAGAATCGAGCTTAAAGTCTCCTGAGCCACCTCGCGGTCGCCTTGCCTCAGGCTCTGGGCGAGCTTGACTTGTTCCTGAATCGGATACCATAGATTGTTCTCTTCCCCTTCGGCGATTTCGTCAAAGAAGATCCAATTCCTGCTCTTGCCGGCCAAGCGGTAGCCGGCCGCTGCCGAGGCTTCGATGAAGGATTGGTTCATATCCGTCATATGTTCGTAGGCGCGGCCGATCCCGATCATGAAGGAAGCGCTCAACTCTTGCTTTAGCCTGTTCCGCACTTCGATCGCCGCAGCCTCCTGCTGCCGCTTTTCGCTCCCGCCGGTTGCCTTCGCCGATGCAATAAGAGCGATCGCGCGCTCTTCAATCAACTCGATGCCATATCCATGTCCGTCCGGCCATTGGAAGTCGGACACCAGGTTCAGCACATCGCTTTTTTTTCGGGGGGAGGCCTTTTCGTCCGTTCCTGCACCGAAGGTAATATACATGACGAAGCAGAAGCCCTCCGAGATTTGCATCTGCTGCGATTGAATAAACATATCGGCTTCATTGTGGTTCTTAAGACTGCCCCTCAGCAATCGATGCAGGAATTGTTCGATGAGAAGAGGACGATGCGTATCGATCTGCTTGACCAAGCCTTGATGCTCCCTCACGACATCGTCGATCGTATCCCTGATGCGCTCCAACTCGTTGCTTGGCTTGCCTCTCTGCGCGGTATGCGACCATACCCGTCTCACATGTTCCGTCAATTCCCGAATCGGTCGGTACTGATACCTGGATATATAGAGGATGACGGACAAGCCGACAACAAGTACGACGACGAAGCAGATGCCCATGATCCATTTCACATGGGACACTTCGCCCAGGAACTGGTCTGTCGGAATCAAGGTCACGAAGGTCCAGTGGCTTGCGTCCGACGTAACCTTCATCAACGAATAGTTATCGCCGTTAATCTTAAAGTATTGAACCTGCTTGGCTCCCCCGTCATCCCCTAGCCGGCTCCGAACCTCGTCAATCAGAATGCCGGCTTCCTTGTTTTTCGACACCAAGACATGGTTATCCGAGTCGAAGATATACACATTTCCTTTCAGGTTGCCCAAAATATCATCGATCAAGTTATTCAGCATCGACTCCTTGATAACATACATCACCGCTCCGTTCGTATACGAAACAGCGGGGGGAATCGGATACAAGTAGGTCAGCAACCTGGCTTCGGCATTCCCGACAACGACATTCTCATAGGACTTGATCACGGGACTCTCCACCGTGTCGAGCATCTGGAGAAATTGCCGTTCGTCCGCCCCGTCGAATTTATAGAAATACTTGGACAAAGTCGTCAGTTCATTCGAGCCTTCGGAAGAATAAATGTAGTTATCGCCGCGGAAATACAAATAGATTTCATCGATAATAATGCTGTTATCTTTATACTCGCCCAGTTTTCTCACGGCTTCTCTCGTGTGGAAGCCATCACTCTTGATCATGTAGGGGGATAGATCGGGATCAGCCGATATGCGCGCGGAGATATTCTTAAGCTCGCTCATGCGCATATCCGTCATGTTGCGGACTTGATTCAGACTTTGAATGCCGGTGTCTTCAATGACGTTCATCAAGCTGCTCAGAGCATACTGATACAATAGGACCCCGAACAAGAGAACAGGCAGCGCAAACACCAATAAATTGGAAAAAAGATATTTGTACCACATGCGAAGTCCTCCTCCAAGTCATTGGGTGAATACATTATTCAATTTGTTTGATATATTAATCATTCAAACATTTGGAAGCGCAATCATGTTTGTTTCACTCAAAATAATCTTCTTTCGTTCCATTATATATGCATTTCTCTAAAATTGTATAGCTTTGAGTCTATCAAATTATTGCAACAAGCTGCGAATACAATGGGCGGCCATACGCCCATCTCCTTGTCTTTCACTTCGGCATGATAGGCGCTAAAACAGATACATCATAATCCACGGAACAAGCTGGGGGCATGGACGTAATGAGCAAGAATGGCTTTCCCCACGGATATCACTGGCTCCAGGGCCGCCTCTTCCTTAAGCGATCTAGCAACCTCGTAGAACAGTTCCAGAAATTCATCCTTCATTGCGGGCTTGAGCAAATGAACCGAAAGGAGCCGAAACGGAAAGGAGAGCATGTGAAGGATCACATGCTCTTCCCTATTGTGTATTCCTGCATCAACGCAGCAATAAAAGGTACCCTTGATTATAAGAAGCCCAGCACCTCCAGCAAGCGGGTCACAGCAACCGCAGCTTGCGCCCTCGTCATTTCGCCTTGCGGATCAAATCCTCCGTCAGACATGCCGTTCAAAATACCGAGCGCTGCCAATTCAGACGCTTGCTGCTTCGCCCATGGCGAGATGCTCTCCCCATCGACGAATTCTGTCGCTCGACTTGCTTCCACGCCAGCCTCGGACGCATCAAAGCCTGCGAAAGCAAGCGCTCTTGCCAGCATTACGCTCATCTCTTCACGGCTAACCGTCTGATTCGGACGGATACTGCCGTCGACATAGCCGAATACGAGCTCTGCTTCGCGTGCCGCATCCAGCCAGCCCGCATACCAAGCTTCGGGAGCGGCGTCCATAAAGCCGGCTCCCTCGCCCGCCTTCCTCAAGCCCATTGCGCGCGCAAGAAGGCTGATCCACTCAGCGCGGGTCATTGGTTCTTCCGGGGCGAAGCGATTAGCCGATTGACCCAAAAGCAGCTTTTTCGAAGCCAGCCGTTCTACAGGGGCTTGAGCCCAATGCTGCCTGACATCCGGGAAACTCTCGTCACTCTCATTCTCCACAATGGCAAGCATATCCGTATAAGGACTAGTAATAATGGCAGTCTTCCTGCCGTTCTTCTCTTCAAACCGGGCTGGAACAAAGCTGAACTCTCCCGTAGAAGGCTCGTACATCATTACGGCAGCTCTGGAGATATCCACGCTCTCGTCGAGCTCAATCGAATAAATGACATAGGATGGATCGAACCTCTCAATCCCAAGAGCTTCCGTGCCGTTGCCAACCGTTACAGTAACGCTAATGACGTCTGATGACAACAGATAACCTGCCTGTACAAGTCGATCGGCGAACTTCTCGCTCCCTTGCCCTCTCTCTCGTTGAAGCACGACGTCAACCGTCAACTCAGACAGCTCGTAAGACAACAGTTCAGCCAATCTCTTCAGGTCCGACGCATGGATGGGAACAGTTGCGGAGAACCCTTCCGCTCCTACCGTCCAGTGCGTTCCCGTGCCATCCTGGGCTTCGTTAGAAGCAAGCTCGGACGCGCTGCGAGATGCGCCGTCAATTGTTTCGTAGTCCGGCGCTGCGCTGCTCGTCGTGGTTGGCGTGGGTGACGGCGTTGACGCAGACTCTGGTTCTACAGTTGGCGTCGGCCCCGACGTTGCTGTCGATGTTGGCACTGCCGTTGACGTCGGTGTCGATGTCGGCGCTGCCGTTGGTGTCGGTGTCGGTGTCGGCTCTGATGTTGCTGTCTGTGTCGGCGTTGGCGTCGGTGTCGGTGTCGGAGTTCCCCCCGGCTCCTCCGACGCTTCAGGCTCGGGTGACTCGCCGCCGTCTCCCTCCCAGGCCGGAACGTCTCCCGACAGGGAATACACGATGACATCGTCAACGAACAGCTTCGCATCGGCAGCCCCGTAGCCGGATCCGAACAGAATCGTATCAATGCTCTCCGCTTCCCCGAAGAACGGCAAGCCCTCCTCTGCCAGCTCTCCGTCAAAATACAAATCGAAGATTTGATTCGGAATATCGACGTCAACCTTGACGGTATGCCATTGCTTAAGCTTCGTCCGGGCAGCGTCGATGATTGTGCTGCTTGACGCGCCGAGGCCGTAATAGCGCAAATAGTTGTTGGAGCTTGAGGTTAATCGGACAGCCCTCGTCCCGTCCGACAGCAGCTGGAACTCCGGATATTTGCCTCCGGCAAGCTCCTTGTACGACCATTCCGCGATTAACCTTCCCGTTTGCGGAGTGAATGATCGGGATATCGAAGCCCTGAAGCCGGTATCATTGTCATCAAGCAGAACGCTGCTATTGCGCTCCGCTTCCTCGTAAACCACGGATACGGGAGCCGTCTCTCCGCGTTCAACGACAGTCCAATCGCCGGGCCAGTCGGCTCCGTCTCCATAAGATTCGAAGCCGTCCGCAGCGAGCCGTTCGGCTCCGGTGACGTATACGGTGACATCATCCACATAGACGACGCCTTCGTTCTCCTCTCCCGTGCGGAAGACGATGCCGTCAAGCGCCTCGGTCGGCTCAAGGAAGCTGAACACTCCCGGCACCTGACTGCCATCGACGAACAGCATCCATTCCTGCTCCTCGGTCTGAAGACGCAGCTCGATCCGGTGCCAGCGAGCAGTCTCCGCATCGGTCACAGCGACTGGATCTCCCCCGGAATCGATCCGGTACAGGACGCCATCGCTCGCAACCAGCTCGGCGGCAAGCTTGCCGCCTCCCGTGACGCGGAAGTTCAGTCCGCTATTGCCGTTTGGATCGGCGAATTGCCAGAGGAGCGACAAATACCCTTCTTGCTCATCGAAAGAAGCCGATGCGGACACCGAGCCGTCTGCATTCCGATCCGACAATCTCAGTGCGTAATCATCGTCTCCGTTCCTCGCCTCCACCGTCCCGAAGGTGTAGCCGCTCTCCGTTAACTGGAAGCCTGTTGGATGATTGCCCGGCTCCTCGCGATTGAAGTTTTCGTGCAGAAGAGCAATCGGCAGCTCCTCCGCTTCATCCTCCTTGTCCGCTGCGATGGACGGAAGCTCTGCCTCCCCGTCGCTTCGTTCCTTGTCCGGATCCATATCGAATACCGCATGGAAGGACTTGCTGAGCGAGCCTTCCACGCTGACCGTCAATTTGATCGTCGGATGCAATTGCGTAACGTACACGCCTTCGTCAGCCTCCAGAACTCCTGCGGCCGAACGATCTAGCTCAAGCTCGATGACACCCGTATTCGAGAACGTTGGGTCGGACACCGCCAGCTCCAGCGTGTCATCCTCATTATCTTTTACCATGACGGATGCTTGTCTGCTCGCTGTTACGCCTGCCGCTGAAGCGCCCCCGTTCGTCCAGAAATTCAGGCCAATCTCGCCGCTCGCCAAATCTTGCACCGCCTGAACCTCAGGCGTATTCGCCAGAATCTCCACTGATGGCGTCTCCGCGAATGCCGCCGTCTCCTCCGGTGTTCGATTCGGGAGCAGCACGTAGCTGTACGTCGCTTCATTCGGATTCATGCCATGATCGAACCATAGAGACATATAATTGCGGGTTCGCGTATCAATCGACGAGCCGTCATTCTGATTCACGTCGTGCCAGGAGCCGCTGTTAGCCATTCGGGATGCCTGAATTGTCGCCGATTCCGGAAAATAATAACCAATATCCGATCCAGGCTCATTCCCCTCCAGGTTCATCCAGCTGACATCGCTTAACGTATCGGACCATCCAAGCGCAGCCGACGCCTTCACGCCGTCCACGATCAGATCATTCGATCCATTCTCGTTAATTTTCCGTTACTCCACAATCGTCTCGATCGTTCTGTCGTCATTGCTGGTTATGCCCGAGCCAAGCGCCACAATAACATCCCCGAACATGAACCATGACTTATTGGCGACGAGAGAAGTGCCGGTCTGCTGCAGATTCATTCCCGATACACCATTCGTACCGAGCGTCGTTCCTCCGGCCCACTTGTTGTCCGGAGTTGTCTCGCCATCGCCGTACTGATACTGGTCGCTAGCTCTCGTCCGGGTATCCACCGTCGTTCCCGGAAGCTTGTACATATTGACCGTTGCCCAAAAATCTTCCGTATACTGCTTCCTGTCTCCATTGTACAAGTAGGTCATGCCGTCTCCCGTATACCAGCCTTTGCCGTTCTCCCCATTGGTCAGCTCGTAGGTGGAGATTCGCTCCGAGCTCTTGCTGATTCCGAAGGCAAAGTCGTCTCCGATATGAACCGTGCGGTTCATCGCGCCGAATTCCTTGTGAAACGCTTCGCTCTCCAAGGGAGAAATCGCTTCATCCTCCATGATCGTCTTAAGAGGAGCGATTAAGTCCAGACTTAATAATTCGTAGACGTCAAGCTCCGAATCCGCGGCCTGCACCCAGCTCTTGATCAATCCTTTCATCTGAACTGCCGTCTCCTCCGGAGCAGACATCGCCAGACGGAGCATGCCGGAGAGCATGCCGATCGCCGCGATATACCCGTTCTGCTCCTCCCGCGCAATCGCCCTGCCCCGCACCATGTCCATCATTTCCCCTTGGTAGACGAGCGGCGCGACCGATTCGAAGATCCAGCGATAGACATGAGCCGCATCAGGGTCGGTCACCTCCCATGGCGAACCGCCAAGCAGATACAGAAGCTGTCCTACTCCCCGCACCAGCACCTCGCCGTAGCTTCCTGTGTATGCGATTGACGAATGCTGGATAAAGGAGCCGTCCTCATAGAAGCCGTCGCCTTCAGAAACATAATCGAACAGCGGCTCAATCTGGACAAGCACGTCGTTCAGCCTTTCGGAATCTTTGGTCAGAATGCCCATAAGCGCTTCAATGGTCATAATATCAGAGCGATTGGCTCCTACCTGCGTGAAGGATTCGCTCCTGATATCGCCAATAAATTTATCCGCCGTTCGAACAAATCCCTCGATCTGATCGGATGACGCATCATCATACAGCATAACCAGAATGCTCATCAATCGAAGCGGAGCCCCGATATCGAAGTTCCACCAATTTCCGTACTCCTCGATTTGTTCATTGTAGGCATGCTCATAGATCCAGTCGAGCGCGGAGAGAATATCCTGTTCCAGGGTCACATTATGATACAGAACGCCGCCTTTCGTGGAATAAGCATACGCCATGTCCCGCAATCGAGTCAGATAGCTGTTAAAATAAGCCGAATCCGTCGTTGACGGCGTAATATCTTCCCATAGCGTCTCACGTTCTTCATCGAGAAGCATTGTTTCCCATCGGGAAAAAGCCAACTCGTTTATCCCGACGAGCTTCTCTGCTATCGCCGCGTCGCTGGCGTCGAGCTCGGGCCCGCCGTCAAGCGTCTCCTTCCATTTCAAGCGTAGCTGATCGAAGGCATCAAGCGACTCGGCCGGCTCCGTGACCTCCACCTCAATCATCGCGGAAGCCGGCTGCGCTTCATCCGCCGAAGCTACTGTGATGAGCGCAACGCCCGGCTCGCGCCCTTCGATTCTTCCATCGGAATCGACAATGGCAATCGATTCGTCGCCGCTCGTCCACCGGAATGAAGGATTGGTCGCATCGACGGGCAGAAACCGCGGCGTGACGCTGATTGTATCGCCCGCCTCAACCTTCGCCGTGGACGGAATCATAATCGTCTCGACGGGTGTGTTCCTTGGCACGACAGTCACGCTGCTTTGCGCCAAAGGTCCGTCCTGGCTCGTCGCCGTTATGAGTGCGCTCCCCTCCGCAATACCGCTCACGACACCACTGCTGTCAACCGTCGCGATCACCGGGTTATTGCTGGACCAGCTCAGTTCGGAGTTCGTTGCGCCTGATGGCGATACAAGAGCTGACAGCTCCGCCGATCGATCCTTCTCCACCTCCAGTGAGGACGGTGTCAGTTGCACGGACTCAACCGCCTGATAAGCCTCCACCGTCACTTCGGCCGAAGCCGAAATTGCCTCATTCTCCTTGCTTCTTGCCGTTATCGTCGCCGTACCGTTCGCGACGGCTGTAACGCTGCCGCGTTCGTCTACCGTCGCCACGTCAGGCTGATCCGATTCCCATATCAGATAGGGATTCGTACGATCCAAGGGAAGAAGCTCGGCTGAGAGCTCAAGCATATCCCCTGGCGCCATTTTCGCCACCGAGCGATTGAGCGTCAACGATTCAACGGGAATCCAGTCGCGCACCATAATATCGTCCATCGTCATCGTTCCGCTTGTATCCGCCGAGCCAATCTGCACGAAGCGGAAGGAACGGAGATTATCCCAGCCCCCCGACATCGCCAAGGTTGCCCGAAGCTCTCCATTCACGTAAGCCTGCAATTGCCTGCTGCCGAGATCCACGTACAATTGGATATGATACCAGACATCGCCCTCGTAGGTCCCGAGCTGATGCGAAGAATTGCCTCCGCCTTCCGAAGGATACAATAGCGTCATTTGCCCGTTCGCACCCATTGTCAAGCGGATTTCACCCAAGGTCGTCGTACTTGGCAAAGCCGTCACCGCAGCCGAAAACAGCCTTCTCTCCAACAGTGTGTTGTCAAAGCGAAAGCTGCCCTCCATGACGACAATCGCGTCCGTCGCTCCCGCGCCCGGTATCGTCATATTATTCTTCTGAATATTCGGATTGGCGGTGCTATGATCCGGCAACACTTGTGATACGATGCTCATACTTCTTCCCTCGCGATCCGGGAAGGATTCGCCAATGCCGTAGACCGAATTCGCCACCGTGCCGAAAAAGCTCCAGGATCCCCCTCCATCCGCCGTGCTGGTTGGATTAGATAATGAAGCTTCCACCGGATATTCGTCGAAATTCAAGTGAAGATATTTGCCAGATGCGGCATAGGCTTGGTTCCCGTCGCTTCCTCCCGCCGGAGCGAGCAGCGATATTAACAAAGCGATTACCAGCAATGAAGCGGTTTTTCTGCGAAACATAACAGGCCCCCCTTAAGAGTCGACAGAATCATTTCCTTAAGAAGGTACCATAGGTCCTCGAAACAGTAAGGTGAAAAAAACATTCCCCTCCCTTGCATGCCTGGCAAAACAGCAAATTCAGAATCCGCTTATGCCCCCTGAAAATAAGCAGACTTGGCCGCTGGGTTATGTAAACTCGGCTGCTGCGTGACGTCAAATATTAATTCAGCAGCAAAAGAGCCCGCTTCAGCGTCAATAAGACACTAGGACGGACTCCTTAGCTCATGCTAAACCCTATTATGTCAGCTCAGGGGATCTTCGATTCGGACAAGCAGGAACTATCCGCTAATTGGCGGACAGAGCGCAAAATGTGATTGGTTATACTGGAAAAAATCCAGTATATGTTGTCGCTACATCCCCTATTGGTTTCATAAACTGGAAATGATCCAGTATAAATCGAGCAGCATCGAGGTATTCGCTTCATTTCACGAAATATGCAGGAGAAATTCCAGTATATACGCTCGTCAGCTGCCAATTAGCTCCCCCTCATAAGCAACCATCACCAATTATATCTCCCTCTTCATCCGCACCATCAACACATCCCAATACATCAGCGGAGGCAGCTCGATGATCGCCGTCTTGCCGCGCGGCGTGTATTCGACTTCGTAAGGCAGCTCAATGGCCCGACCGACCTCCGCTCCCATACTCGCCGACACAGCCGCTCTGCCGACTTCCGCTTCCTGACTCGCCGACACAACCGCTCCACCGACTTCCGCTCTCATACTCGACGATTCAACCGCCTCTCCGCCAAACGCATCCGGACTCGCCGACCCGGCCGCTCCGCCGCCAAACGCATCCGGGCTCGCCAGCAGCACCGACTCGATCTCGCCGTCGAATGCAATCCTCGCCAATCTGCCTTCGACTGGAGCAGCCGCCTCCTTCTCTTCATTCCAATAGTCATCAGACGCAGACATCAGGTTGACGAAGCTGATCAGCTTCCACTCTGCCGACTCGCGAATGATCGTCCACACCTTGCCCGCCTCGCCATAAGTACTGTAAGCGAAGCCTTCGAAGGCATATTCGAGATTGTCGCCTTCCGCATGCGTCATCGACACATCACGAAGTTCCGGCGCATGCAGCACATGTCCGTAACGCACGCCGAAGTCGGCATAATCGCGCACCGTGCGAAGGAATGTCTCGCGAAGCTTCGAATGATCGACATAATAGCCCTGCGTAAGCGCGCCGCCCTCCTCGCCATGCAGCAGATGGTACCCGCCATGCGCGGTCACGACGGCGTTCAGCAGGCGAAAGCCATGCTCCGCCCCCTCCGCGCCCAAGCTTCCTGGCTCGCGGAACGACTTCAGATAAGCCGCGAGGATGACCGGTTTTCCTCCGCTCGAATGACGCGCCCAGCCTATAATATCCCGCAGATGGGCATAGCGCTCGTACGGCTTCCACACCTCCACGTAGATGGCATCCTGACTCGCGCGAGCTACGGTATCCAGGGGCCAATTGCCCACGTTATTGAAGATGAGGCAGATATCCTCTTTCACCGTCGTCAGCTCTTCCCGGGTCGCCTCGATCAGCGGAGCGAATTGCTCCTCCAGCCGCTCCAGCCGTTCCTTGCCGCCCAGTCTCGACCATCCTGTTTTCGGAAACCCGTACGTATCCATATGAATGCCGTCGAAGTCCAGCTTCTCCACCGTCCGCCGGTATTCCGCAACGATGTGCTCGGACCAGGGGCTGTCCGGCGCAATGTTCATAATGTTGAATATCCCGATAAAATCAAACGGGTCCCCCGCGCTCGTATACAGCCGCCAGTCGGGATGAAGCTCGGCAAAGCCTCTGCTCGCCGCATAAACGGCGCCATAGGCAATCGCCTTCATGCCATGCTCGTGGCAAAGCGCGATCTTCTCCGATACAACCCGACGACTGACCTCGCGTCCCATCAAATCCGTATAGACTTCCTCGTCGCTGACGAGATCGTCGTGCTTATACATCCAATCATAGAACTGCACGAGATTCAGATGAAGCTTGTTCATCCACTCAATATCGGCTCTATCCCCCGCTTCCTCGCTGCCAAATTCGCTTAAGAAGCCGTATCTGGGAGAGACGCGCCAATCCTTCACGACATCGAACGCGGTGCCAGCCGAATCGATTACCTCGCCATTCTCGCAAAGCTGCGCCTGAGCGCCGTATCCGGTGAAATCCGTCTCGAACGGACCGACCTCCACTTCGATAAGCGCGGAATTGTTGGCAGGCAGTACGAACGTCTCCAGCCTCTGCCTCTCCGCCTCCCGATCCAGCTCCCATATCGTCACGGTAAGCGAGACCTTCCTCTTCGCAGAGCCGGGATTCGCAAGCTGAACGGCAAGCCGCACCCTCTCCCCGCTGCGGAATTGCGCCTTCAGGGGATACACGTCCATGAGCCTGACTGCATCTGCGCTCCCCTTCACCGCTTTGCCCATCCTTCCATCTTCGTGCGCTAGTCCATGTTCATTCCTGTTCAACTCTCTCATCCTTTCAACGCCCCTGCCGTAATGCCCTTGATAAAATACCGCTGAAACACCACAAACGCCAGCACCGCCGGAGCGAGTCCGATCAAGGCCGCAGCCGCCATCAAATTCCACTTCGCGCCGTACGTCTGGAAGAACATGCTCACCGCGAGCGGAATCGTCCGCATCTCCTGGCTCTGCAGGAAAAACACGGCTTGACCGTAATTGTTCCAGATGCCGAGCCCCGTCAGAATAATGACCGCCGAGGTGACCGGCCGCAGGAAGTGGAACGTCACCCTCCAGAAGGCGGTGAAGAAGGTGCAGCCGTCCATCACCGCCGACTCCTCGACCTCCTTCGGCAGCGTCCGGATGAAGCTCGTATAGAGGAACACCGACAGAGGCAGCGAATTGGTCGCCGTCAGCAGAATCATCGCCCAATGCGTGTTGATGCCGTCGATCGACTTCATGAGTGTATAGAGCGGCACCGTAATGATAATCGCCGGAATCATCAGACAGGCGAGCAGCGTATTGAAGATCGCCACATTGCCCTTGCTGCGAAACCTTGCGATCGAATAACCCGCCGAGCTCGAGACAAAGACGAGCAGCGCGACCGCGCTAAAGGTAATGATCACGGAATTGATCATCGCTCTGCCGAGCTTCGAGCCCTCCCACGCCTCGGAGAAATTGGTCCAGTGGAATTCGGGCAGCAGCAGTATGCCTCCGAACGGGCTGCTGGACGGCGAATTCGTCGCGAGATAGATCAGCACATAGAACGGAATAATGGAGATCAGCACCATGATCGCGGCTGCCAGGTATTTTGCGCTAGTCTTCAATCCTCTGGTCATAACAAATCCCCTCATAGCTCATACTCGGATTTTCGGGTGAAGCGCAGGAAGAGCGCCACCGGAATAAGAATCATGACGAACAAGATAAGCGCGACGGCCGTGGAATAACCCGTGAAGCTGCCGTACAGCATGCGCAAAATGTAAATGCTGAGAGATTCCGTCGCATAACCGGGTCCGCCGTCCGTGAGCGCCACGATGATCTCGAACACGGACAGGGAGCCGATAATATTCGTCACCACATTAATCTTGATCGACGGATAGAGCAGCGGCAGCGTAATATACCGCAAGGAAGCCCATCTGCCCGCGCCGTCGATTCTGCCCGCTTCGTAGAGATCCGCCGGAATGCCCTGCAGACCGGCGAGGTACACAATCATCGTCATGCCGACGTATTGCCAGACATTCACGACAATCAGCACCACGAGCGCTGACGAGCTCTCGCCCAGCCAGTTGCCGTCGAAGCGCTCCAGTCCGAGCTCCTGCAGCACATGCGCCCAGTAGCCCCGGCCCGGCTGCAGGATGAAGTACCAGATATACCCCATAATGAGCGGCGAGATGACGGCAGGAAGATAGACCGCGGCGCGGATGAATCCTCTGCCCGCCAGCTTCCGATCGAGGAACAACGCGTACAGCAGTCCGAACAAATTAAGCAGCGGGGCGCTTCCGAGCGCGAAGTAGACGGTAATCATCACATCGCTGCGCGCCCGGTCGTCATGGAAGAAATCCTTGAAATTTTGCAATCCCACGAAGCTCGCGTCGGTCATGCCGTTGGAATCCGTGAGCGAGATGCCGACGCCCTGCGTGAGTGGATAGAGAAAGAACAGGCCAAACAGCAGGATCGCAGGAACCGCCATGAAATGGTGAAGATTCGAATTGAGTTTATGGAGCCATACACGCATGGTTTCTCTCTCCTGCCTTCTTTATTTGAAGTCAAAGTGATTCCCTTCGCTCAGATTTCACGTGCGAGGAAGGGGGGGAAAGAACTCTAACGAATCCTGATAGCGTTATTAATCATTTTTCAATAGGATTAGAAATCTAACGAATATCTATCGTCTTATTTACCGCTATTTAGCGGCAAAACGCCTTTCTATACTGCAATAGCGTTATGAGTCTTCGTTAGATTATGGCAACGGGTGGTAGGATGAGATTAACGCTGTGAGTCTTCGTTAGGTTCTGCGTTAGGTTCTGCGTTAGGTTCTGCGTTAGGTTCTGCCCGGCTTCTTCTTGAGCTTACTTGAAAGCCACATTTATGATTATTTGAAGCGCAATGGCGTCGAAAGCAACTCGGGACAGAGTGTCAGTTAATTGATAGCCTCACTCACAGCATTAATCTCCTTAAACGATTCGTCATATGAACCAATGCTAGAATTCGTTAGATTTTCAGTCCTGCTCGCGCTCAACCATTCGTCGCGTTCCAAGCCTTATCCCACGCGTCCTTGTAGGCCTTCGCGAAATCCAGCGACGTCTTGTATTTGCCCGCTAACAGCTCCTGCACCATGCGTCCCGCGTCGTCGCCCGAGAAGCCGGAAGGCGTGTCGGTGAACGCGATGTTCACGCCCGCTTTGAGAGCTGCGGCGGCTTGATCCTTCAGCGGTCCCCAATCTGCGTCCACATCGGTGAAGGCCGGCGGCGATTTCAGGAACTCGCTGTACGCCTTCAGATTTTCCGGCTTGAACAGGAACTCCAGGAATTTCTTCGCTTCCTCGGGATGCTTCGATTCCGAGGTAATCGCATAGACCGAATCCTCGGCCGACAAGGTGACCGGCTGTGTGCCGTCGACGATAGCCGGGAATGGCGAGAAGCCGATATTGGAAGCAAAATCAGGGTTCAACGTCAGCAAATCGCCGAGCACCCACATGCCTTGGCTGAACAACGCCGTCTGACCATTCACGAACGATTCCTTCTGATTGTCGTAGGTCGCCGTCAGCGCATCCTTGTTAATGAGTCCCGCTTCCTTCAGCTCCAGCAATCTGCCTGCGAAAGCGTCGATGCCGCCGCCAGCCGCGTCGAACTGCAGCTTGTCGGATTCGTTGTTGATGAAGGCCGCGCGTGCATCCGCCACGCCGTATTTCTGTTTAATGACGCCATGCGCCATAAATTCGATAAGATGACCGAGCGTCCAGGAATCCTTGCCCGCGAGGAACATCGGCGTCATATCGGGCTTTTTATCCTTAATCGTCTGCAGATTCGACTTGAATTCCTCCCACGTATGAGCTTCCTTCAGACCGAGCTCCTCGAATACCTGCTTGTTGTAGAAGATGCCCGCCATCGTGACGTTCGTCGCCACGCGGAATTGCTTGCCGGTCTTGATATCCGTGTTCAGATCCTTGATCGCAGGCAGCACTCTCGACCAGAACGCTTCGTTCGACAGATCGAGATATTTGCCCTGATCTACATAATCCTGCGCATACACCGTCGTAATATCGGGCACGTCGCCGGAAGCGAACTTGACCTTGATCACGTTGCTCGCGTCCTTCTGATATTCCTGCTCCACCTTGATGTTCGGATTCTCGTCCTCGAACTTCGCGATCATGTCGTTAATGAGATCCACCGTCTCGACCTTCCCCGTAAAAAACTTCAGCGTCACCTTCTCCTGAGGCTTATCCGTCGGCTTCTCTGTAGCAGGCTGCGCTGTCCCCGTGTCGGACGTTGGCGCCGTCGTCGCCTCGTTGTTGTTATTGTTGCCGTTCGAGCCGCATGCCGCGCACAGCATGACAATCAGCATGACGCTTAGAAACCAGATGAATTTATTTCTTGGATTCACTGTATTTCCTCCCCTTAATCTGTTTTGCTTACCTTCCTAGCTTAAAGCCCATCGCCCTTTCGCGAAATACCCCATATTTATGATTGGGGTGCGGATTTTTCAGATTCACCGCCGCTTTCAATCACATGACAAACAGAATGCTGTGCCACCAAGCATCAGGCTGTGGCCTAAAAACAACTGAAAATGATGTCACTGCTGAAATGTGTTTATTGCGAATGTCCCTCCGCTGCACTAAGATAACTGGCATGACGAAAACAGTTGCAGTCAGAATAAAGGGGGAATCCTGCATGTCCAATAAGGTTATGGATATTCAATCATCCGTACAAGCCAGAAAACAAGCCTATCTGTCCTATAGCTCCGAGCTCAAGGCATGGCCAAAGCAGAGGCATTATATCACCAACTGTTTGGCGCGCCTCGCTGTCGGTCAATCCTTTAACGAAGATCAGTTTACGCGAGCGCTCAATTATTTTGTCTTTCAACGGGATTGCTGGGATTTCAACGCGCAGATTCTGCTGCGCATGCTCTATCTGTACGGGGACAGCCCGTTATGGAGTCAGGATTTGAAGGATCAGGTGCATGAGCAATTGCTGGTTCGCGATTATTGGTTCACGGATCACAGCTCCAGGCTGCTCGGGGTGGCGATCATCTGGACGGAGAATCATGTCATGCTTCATCATTCGGCGGAATATTTGGCTGCCCAGCTGTATCCGGATGATCACTTCACGACTCGCAATCTAAAGGGCTCCGAGGTCCTTCCCATCGTCAAAGCGCAAATCGAGCATTGGATCCATGTCAAGAAGAGCGTAGGCTTCTCCGAATGGGACTCCAACTGTTATATGGTCGAAAATATCATGTCGCTGCTGAATCTGTATGATTTCGCCAAGGATGAGGAGCTGCGCGCCAAGGCCAAGGAGCTGCTGGATCTGATCTGCTTCAGCATGGCGGTCAATTCGTATAAGGGCGTGTACGGCTGTACGCACGGACGTACCTATACCGGTCACATCCTGAACCCGGAACAAGAAGGAACAAGCGCGGCTCAGTATATTCTATGGGGGCTCGGGAATCTCAAATCCAGCGCGAATAATCTCGGGGCCACCACGTTGGCGCTAAGCACGTATGAACCCGAACCGTTCACCGTTGCGATTGCCAGGGACACCGAATCGGTATACGCAAGCAAAGAGCAAATGAGCTTCGACGTCGAAGACGGCCCTCTTCTTGGCAAGGGCTATCATGAATTCGACGATCTTACCCTGTATTGGCATAATATGGGCTATACCCACCGTCTTATTATTGATCGCGTCAAGGATATGAGCGATAAGTATGGAAACTTCGTCAATGATATCGCCTACAGCGAGTGGAAGTACTATCAGGATTGCCGGGCGCGCGGCGAATCTGGAGAAGCGATTCGAATGCCGAATTACATGGGCCGCATCAACAAGCTTACGTATAAGACGCCCGACTATATGCTAAGCTGCGCCCAGGACTTCCGAAGAGGCGAAAAGGGCTTTCAGCAGCATATCTGGCAAGCCTGCATGGACGACGGAATCGCGGTTTTCGTCACTCATCCCGGCAAAGAAGGCGTGGGAACCGGAAGACCGGATCTATGGTCCGGCAATGACATCATGCCCCGAGCCGTTCAATACAAGGATACGCTGATCGGTTTGTATCATGTTCCCGAAGATTCGGAATGTCTGTATACGCACGCGTATATGCCGAGAGAGAAATTCGACGAATGCTGCGAAATTCCCGCATCGGACGAGGCAGGGCGTTGGGTTTTTGCCAAGAAAAACGAGGGATATGTTGCGCTTTATTCTCAGCATGGCTTTACGTGGCAGAGCAGCGGGCCGTATGCCGATCAAGAATTGATCTGCACGGCGAGAAGCAATGTGTGGATCTGTCAAATGGGACGAGCGGCCGAGCATGGATCTTTCGCCGCGTTCATCGCGTCCGTTCTTGCTTCGGACATCGCTTGCTCCGAGCTTGCGGCAACCTGTCATCGTCCTGACGGCACCCGTCTCGAGCTAGGCTGGAGCGGCGAGTTCCTGGTCAATGGCAAGGCGGAGAAGATTAGAGAGTACAAACGCTTCGACAATCCCTATTGCCAATCCGAATGGCTGTCGGGCGAGCATGACTTCACGAACAAATACGAATAGAGGTGAGACGGCTATGACACAAACGATTTCTACGGATACGCTTGAGCGTTTGGCAAGTCGCGTATTCGACTATATGGTCGCGGACCACTCCGCCCTTACGGACGATAAGTCGGGGATGGATTGCCATGGCAGCGACTGGGGAATGGACATCAACAAGTGGGACTGGAATCCGGGCGTTGGCGTCATCGCGATTTCCCATTATTATGGAGCAAGCAAACAACCCGAGGCGATCGCGTTTCTAACGCGCTGGATCGAGGCGAACAGAGAGAAAGCCTTGAAATTTCAGCATGTGAATAATATGGCGCCCTTTACGATCTTCCCTGACATGTTCGCCAGAACGGGAGACGAATTCTATCGCGATACAGCCCTGGAATACGGGGAATGGATCATCGACGAGCTTGTGAAGACAAGCTCCGGCGCCTTCCAGCATGGCGGACAATGGCATGAGCAGGTTTGGGCGGATACCATTTTCATGGTAATCTTATTTTTTGCCAAGCTTGCCAAAATGACCGGAAATGAGAAATATGCGGATGTCGCCCTCGAGCAATTGCTGCTTCATCTAAGGCTGTTGGAGGATACGGAAACAGGCGTGCTGTTCCACGGCTACCATTGCGACGGCCATCATCTGTCCGCTGCGCGATGGACGCGGGGCAATTCATGGATTGTCGTCGGTACGCCATTGGTCTTGGCGGAAATCGAAGGCATGCGGGCGGTTCCGGAGGAGCTGATCTCGCGTTACCGCAAGCTGGTGGATGCCATTATGAAGCACCAAGCGGAGAACGGCTTATGGTCAACGATACTGGATCGCCCCTCCTACTATCAGGAAACCTCGGGCAGCGCGGGCATCGGCTGCGGTCTTGCATGCGCTGTTCGCATCGGTCTGCTCCCTGCTTCCTATAGGGAGGCCACGCGTCATGTGCTTCAAGGCGTGATCGGGAAAATCAAGGAAAACGGCGAGGTAACGGGCGTTTCCGGAGGAACGCCCATTATGCCGACGATTGAAGCGTACAATGACTTGAGCTGCTACCCCACATTGTACGGGCAGGGCTTGACGTTGATGTTGCTCTCGGAGTTTTTGTAAAAACAAGGAAGCGGCATGCGCCGCTTCCAAAGCATTTATTGATGCGATTGGCTTTTCTTCAGCTTCAAGATTTGCTCTCTGGGAATGACGCCGCATCTCAGAGCCCACTCGTCATACAGCATTGACAATTCTGCGACGAAGTCGGGGTGCTGCTCAGCCAGATCGTTCTGCTCCGTCCGATCCTCATTCATATCGTAGAGCTCCCATGGCTGAGCATGCTTCTTCACCAGCTTCCAGTTCAACATTCGAACCGCGGCGTTCCCTTCATGCTCCCAGTACAAGGGTCCTCTGGCAAGCACATCGCCGTCAAAGAGTGACGCGAAGCTTTCTCCCTCTGGTGAAACCAAGGCGTTGCCCCGGTAAGCGTCCGGATAGCTCGTCCCGCTAACCTCGAGCACGGTCGGCAGCACATCGGTAAGCTGCCACGGTGTGTGAACGATGTCGCCCTTGCTTCGTATTCGTTCGGGCCAATGAGCAATGAACGGCGTGGCTATGCCGCCTTCATGCACCCAATGCTTATAAAGTCGAAACGGCGTGTTGGACAGGTTGGCCCAAGCGACGCCATAGCTCTGATAGCTGCCCTCTGCGCCAGGCATGACTGTCGGATCGTTTCCGAACGCCACCTCCTTGCCGTTTCTTGTCCGGGTCGGAGCCACCCCCTTCTTCTCCGCGCCGATTCTGGCTTCAGGCTGAATAACCTCGGCGCAGCCCCCATTATCCGAGAGGAAGAAAAGCAGCGTATTGTCGAGCTGTCCGGTTCTCTCCAACGTATCAACAAGCCTTCCGATTCCTTGATCCATAGCGTCGATTTGCGCGGCATAAGCCTCCATACAACGAAGCAGATATTCCTTATGCTCGGCACGCTCCCAATCCGGAAGCGAGGAATCCCTCTCGCTCAAGGCCGTTTCTTCGCTTATGATTCCCAAGCTCTTCAACCTGGCGAGACGCCTTTCTCTTAATGCATCCCATCCTGCGTCGAAGCGTCCCTTATATTTGGATATATCTTCTTCCTTGGCATGCAACGGCCAATGCGGAGCCGTATAGGCAACATACATAAAAAAAGGCCGATCGGGATAGACCGCATTGTGATCTTCAACGAAGGAAGCAGCCTGGGCGCTGATCGCATCGGTATAATAATAATTTTCCGGAAGCTCTTCCCCGTCGATATGCTCATTATCCCGCATTAAGGTCATGGGACGGAAATAGCTTCCCGCTCCTGCCAATGTTCCGTAGAAGCGGTCAAAGCCTCTTTGCAAAGGCCAGGTATGATTTTCATTATGAATGTCATTGGCCAAATGCCACTTCCCGCTCATGTACGTCCGATAGCCGCCTTGCTGCAGCAGCTCCGCTATCGTCACGCATTGACGATTCAAATTTCCCGGATAACCGTCCGGGCCATCGTCATCCGTCAAAATACCGATTCCAGTCTGATGGGGATGAAGCCCCGTCAACAAGGACGCTCTCGAAGGGCTGCAGCGGGCTGTATTATAAAACTGTGAAAACCGGATACCGCCAGCCGCCAGCCGATCCAGGTGAGGCGTTTCCACCTCGCCGCCATAGCAGCCTATATCGGAGTATCCCATGTCGTCGTTCAGAATAATGATTACATTGGGTCGACTCATTGCGGACAAACTCTCCTTTATATGCGCGGATTCAGGTCATCCCTGGCTGTGCAATACGCCGAGAATAGACGAATATGCGGCTCGGCCTCCCGCTTCAGTATGCGAAGCCGAAGCGCCGAAGTCTCAACAGGCTCGAACCGATCGATTTTTTTGTGACCAACCGCGCTGCCTCGCAGCAGCTCCATCCAGCCTCCATCGGCCGTTTCCGCCTCCAGAGCATAGGAGCGAATGCGTTCGCCATAAGCAATATCCTCCATAAGAACAACATGATCCACCCGCGTTGCCCTGGCAAAGGTCATTGTCATCGCATCGCCCCCGCCGGCAATCGTCTCCAGAGGAGCCTCGAATCTGTTGCGGATATCATCCATCATTCGGATTGCCGCACCGGCATCCGCTTCCGGAATAAGTCCCCTTGCGTCTGGAGCCAGATTCAGCAACAGATTGCAGCCTCGACCGACGGAGCCGTAGTAAATCTCGATCAGTCGCTCATGCGACAGGAGCTTCTCCTCTTCATTCGGGCGCCAGAACCACGATTGCTCCCGTATTGGAACATCGCATTCTGCCGGCACCCACCTGGGCGTTTCGGGCAGCCAGGTCAGCATGTTTTTCGTAAACAGGCTGACACGCGCCGATTCCGCTGTATTCCAGCAAGGATATGGCGCAATGCCATCCTCATTGCCAACCCAGCGTATCGTCGGAATTCCCATATTAAAGCGCATAGCATCGGGCTGGTACCGCTCCACGAGCGACATCATCCGCTTCCAGTCATACGTCCTCCCTTCGGAGCCGGCTCCGTCGAACCAAACCTCCACAAGAGGACCATAGCCCGTCAACAGCTCCGTTAGCTGCTCCGCGTAGAAATGATCATACGCCTCTTGCTCCGAATAGCAGGGCTCATGACGATCCCAAGGGGAGAGATAAACGCCGAATCCGATGCCATATGCCTCGCAAGCGCGTGCCGTCTCACCCACCACATCGCCTTGCCCGCCGCGCCAGGGACTTGAACGAACGCTGTAATCGGTCGTCGCCGTTGGCCACAGACAGAAGCCGTCATGATGCTTGGCCGTTAAGATCAAATAGGAAAATCCGGCTCTCTTGGCTATCCTCGCCCATTGATCGGCATCGAATGCAGTCGGATTGAAGCAGCTCGCCGGCTCTGTTCCCTCGCCCCATTCCTTTCCAGTAAACGTATTCATTCCGAAATGGCAAAACATGCCCAGCTCCATATCCTGCCATCGCCTCTGACTTGCGCTGGGCAAGGCTAATTCCTTCATCGTCAAGCGAACTCCTCCTCTTCCTCTTTCCTGAATCACGGGTCTGTCAATATGCCGTTAATCATGATGGAGCGCACATGCAGCGACCTCCCGGATGTCGTCCGGGATTGCGCGTCAACCAGACGAAGCTCCATCGTATGGCGTCCGTTTGGCAGGCCGTCTGCCAGCAGCATCGCCTTCGGTCGATAATATCGCGCGCAATGCGCGTCATAGACCTGTACATAGTCAAAGCTGCTCCCATCAACGGAGACCTCGATATCGGTTGTGTCCAGCCCCGCCAACAGGACCAGCCCCGCCGCCGTGCCCTCAAAGGCAAACCGCATCCCCGAGCCGACGGAATCAAGCCGCAGCAGATTCGCCGGCGGCGTCCAATTGCATACCTGCTCCGGCGACCATCCTCTGACAGCGGTGGCTCCCCACCTATCGAAGGAGCTGTCTGCGTCTGCAAGCCTTGCCCATTCATAGCAATCCTGCTCCAGTCGCATCTTGGGCGCGGCCCGCCCTTCAGCGGGGGTTACGGGACGGACTAGAGCGGCTTCGAACACGTCGCCCAGCAATTGCGCGTACAGCTTGTAGCCGAAATCATTCGGATGCACATTGTCTTCACTCAAGTCCTCCCAGCGTAGCTGTCCGCTGGCAATCATGTGATACAGACTCGTTGCCAGATGAATGGAGGGAAGGCCGTAATAGTCGGCCACTTCCTCATGATGCCGCACATTCACCTGCGGTTCGCCGCATTGCGCGAATCTCTCGCTCCCCTGCTTATCGGGCAGGTAGAGAAAGCAAATATCCGCATCGGGATACATCCGTTGCACCTGCCTTACGATCCCTTCCATGGCCCGAATCGACCGAACTCGATTGCCGTTGTCATTCACCGCGAATTCCACAATGAGCAAATCAACCGCCCCGTCCTTCAGCAAATGATCGCCAATTCGAAAAGCCCCGTAAGTCGAATCTGTCCCGCCTATCGCCGCATGACGAAAGCTGAATCCCGCTTCGTCAAACCTTCGTCTGAACCATTCCGAAATCCTTGCGCGCCAGCTCGTCTTCTCCGCATCGGATGCGCCCGCTCCGGCCGTAACCGAGCCGCCTATAAAACCGATATGAACGTGTTCTCCGGCCTGAATGCGCTTGATTGTGTTCCCAAGCCCTCCCCTTTCGCGGAGCATCCTATTCGGACTTCGCTCATGCATGCCTGATTCCCCTCTTCCACAAAATGCTTTTCTTCCTTGCGGGATGCGCGTTGTTGTTAAATCTTGATCGCGCCTGAAGTTAATCCCTGAACAAACTGCTTCATTCCGAATATAAACAACAGCAGCAAGGGCAAGGTCGCGATGGTGTATCCGGCCATTAACGCGCCATAATCACCGGGAAAGCTGGAGGTCAGATAGGCCAGCCCGACCGTAATCGGTCGTTTGTCGGGAGATGTCAGCGTCACCAGCGGCCAAATATAGTTGTTCCATTCGCTGATAAAGACGTTAATCATCAACAGCGTAATCATAGGCTTAAGCAAAGGAACCGCGATGAGCACGAAGGTCTGGATTTCGTTTGCTCCATCTATTTTCGCGCATTCGAACAGCTCCTGAGGCTGCTGCTGCACGAAGGTTCGCACCACGAATACCCAAAACGGCAGCACGGCGGATGCTCCGAAGAGAATAACCGCCCAATACGTATCGAGAAGCCCCATCTTCCAGGCCAGCACGAAAGCGGGCACCAAATTCAGCACGCCGGGCAAAAACAGCTTCGCGAAGATGATCCAGAATATCGACTCCTTCCCGGGAAAACGCAGCCTGCCGAACGCATATCCGGCAAGCGAAGCGATAACGACGGCCAAGAGCGCAGTTCCGCAAGAGATGATCAAGCTGTTGCCAATCATCGGATGCACCAGCTTCCATGCCCGCGAATAATTTTCCAGGTGGAAGGGCGGCTCGATTTTGAAGAAGGCATAAATGATTTGACCAACATCCTTGAAGGACATCTGAAGCATAATAAGAAGCGGATAGAAGACAAACAGGCAAACCACAATCAGAAATGCATGCTTGCCCATTTCCGCGGCTTTGGGTTTATTCATCGGTATCATCACTCGCTTTTTATAAATTTCATGGTGGCAATCGTAATGAGCAGCGCAATGGCAAACAAGAGCAAGCCGACCGCCGAAGCGTAGCCGAATTCCGTTCGTCCCCCGAACGCCCGCTGATACATGTAAAGTCCCGGAACAAGCGTTGAATTGCCCGGACCGCCGTTTGTCAGAACCAGCTGCACTCCGTAGCCGGTAATCGTTCCCGAAATAACGCCAATCAAATTAAGCTTGAATTGACCCTTGATTAGCGGCAGCTCGAGCTTCAGCGCCTGCTTCACAGGGCCTACGCCGTCTACCTTGGCCGCATCCCAGATGGAGCCGTCAACGCTTTGCAGCCCTCCCAAATAAATCAAGGCGGCGATTGTATTAATCCACGGGAAGCCCATGAAAACGAGCGCCCACAGGGCCAGATTCGGATCTCCCAGCCATAGCTGCTGGAATTGACCCAGTCCTACAGCATCAAGCAGTTGATTGAAAAAACCGAATTGAGGATTATACATGAATTGCCACAGCAGCAAGGTGACAAGCATCGGGACAACCATGGGCAAGCAGAATAACAAACGATACAAATACTGAAAACGGCTGCTTTTCAGCCTGAACAGCACAATGCAGGAAGCAACGGTCGGCACCATCAGAATGATGTGGGCAACCAATAAAATCATCATGTTTTTAACGGATATCCAGAAAACAACGTCATGGAATATTTCTGCAAAATGATCAAAGCCGACAAACTTCTCAAGCTGAGCTCCATCCCAGCGGTAGAAGGCATGATACACGCCGCTCAGAATGGGATAATAGTCAAACAACAGGGTGAAAACCAGCGCGGGCAGCACGAACAAATAACCAATAAACCATAGCTTCCATGGATAGTCGGAATGCGAGCCGGACTTGCTTAGCCTTGCGCCTGCGATCTTCGCGGGACGGTTCATCCTCTCAATCTCCCTTCTGTATCCACACAGAAAAGGGCAACCTGTTGCCCGATGCCCCTTCTGCATCTATTTTTTTATTTCAACAATGGCACTGCGTCCTTCTGCAGCAATTCCAGCTTGCTCTTAAGCGTATCAAGCGCTTTTTGCTGCGCGTCCAGAAGCGATTGCGGGCCATTCTCCGCCTGCAAATCTGCAATCTGCTCCTCCACCGTGGCAATGGTCGCCGGAATTCCGATTTCCTCATCCAGCTCGTCCTTTATGGTCTTCTTCGCCATGGACTCCGCATCCTGGGCGAGGATCGACATGAATTTCTCCCGATCGATTTTGTCCGTATAGTATTGCTGGGCCGCGGCAAATGCAATCGATTTGCTGGCAGTGGTGAACAGCAAATTGCCTGCCGGATATTTCAGCTTATTCTTGTCGGTTTCCATGAATGGAACCAGAGCATCCGGAATATGCACGCCCTCGACCGGAGAATTGCTGACAGCAGTCTCGACAAATTTGTCCTGCACTTCCTTGCTCGTCATATATTGAAACAGATCGATGACCACCTTCAGCTTATCCGCATCTTTCTCCAAGTCCTTGTTGATTCCCCATCCATATACTTGAAGAGAATCCAGCCCCTTCGGCATCGCCTCTTCCGCATACGGAGAGGATTCCTTGGTAATTAACGGAAACGGAGTGACGCCCCATTCGAAATCGCTGATGTTATCCTTGTAGAATTGATAATTCCAGTTGCCGTCAACCAGGAACGCCGCCTTCTGGTACAGGAATAGCTGCTGCGCAGCCTGCTCATTGGCGCCTGCCCACCCATCCTGCCAATATTGCGAGAATTGCTTCACAAGCTCCACCTGGGCATTCATAACGGGATCGTCCTTGTTCACATCGCCGGCCAACACCGCGATTTCATCCTTGGTGCCGTTCAGATCCGCATTATCGGCATACTTGGCATCGAAGAAGCCGTTTACATAGTTTTCTCCGAGCTGTTTTCCCGTCCATGCGTGAATCCATTGCAGCCAACGATTGTTGTCCGCCGCAATGGGCGTAATGCCGGCGTCCTTGAGCTGTTGGCATACCTCGAGAAACTCTTTCCAAGTTTCCGGGAGCTTGGTTACCCCGGCCTTGTCCAGCAAATCCTTGTTATAGAAGAATGGCCGAATGGAGTTGATTCCCGGACCGCCGTCGACGGGCACGAAGGAGATGACGCCGAATTTATTGGCGATTTGCGCAGGCTGGAAGGATTCTTCTCCGCCTTTGAACGTATCGATCCAGTTCGACTCTGCCGCATAAGCCGAAGGCTGCTTATAGTAGGCATCGAGAGCCATAATATAACCCTGATTCGTATATTTCTGAATCATGCCTCCGTCCAACTGCATGGCATCCGGAGCGGTATGGGATACGAACTGGGTATCGAGCAACTTGTCATAGCCGTTGTTGGACAACGGTTGATAAATATGCTCAATCTTCACATTCGGATGCAGCTTCATATAGTCGGCGATGGCCTGATCATATGCCGCTTGATAGGGCGGGTTTTGTCCCTGCCAATCCATTAACTTTATCGAAAAGTTCTTATCCGCAGGAATCGAGCTTTGTCCATTCCCATCCGTTGACGCCGGAGCCGTGCTGCCGGCAGCCGATTCATTCCCATTATTCGCATTCGAGCAGCCGCCTGCGATCATCGCCATGGACAGAAGCACAGCCGGCAGCCATCTCATAAAGCCGATATTGGATTTCGCGTTCATTGAGAAATGTCCCCCTTGACATTAGAATTGCAGTCCCTATTTGGATGCTGCGCAAAGTGTCTGTCCGGACAGTTCACAATGCTTGATTTAATCTTACCTGCCTGCAACCGCTTTCGAAAGGGAAATATTCATAGGTTAAGTGTAATATTCTACAGGCGCGTCGCAGTCTCGTCATCCGCATTGCAGGGCAAGCGTACGATCGCCGCAACCCCTCCGTCTGCGTTCGATTCATAATGCAGGCCGTACATTTCGCCATATTTCAGCACGATGCGTCTGTTCACATTTTTGATGCCGCAGCTTTGATTCTCCTCTTCGCCCGCTACTTCCTTCCCGGTTGCAATGGCGTTCATTCTGTCGATATCGGCGCCCTGGCCGTTGTCGCCAACCATCACCACGACAGCATTCCCATCCTTATATGCGGATAATTCAATGCTTCCCGTCATCCCGGTATTGTCAATGCCATGAATAAAGGCATTCTCTACCAGCGGTTGAATAATGAGCTTGGGGCATGGCGTATTCAGAACTGCCGGGTCAATCTTATAATGAACGTCAAAACGATTCTCGTAACAATGCGATTGGATCGCAATATAACGCTTCACCTGCTCCAATTCCTCAGCTATGCTCGTTGGGGTATCCGAATCCTTGGTGATATACCGCAGCATGTTGGCAAGGGATGAATTGATTTCCGAGATCGGATCAATGCCCGACTTCAGCGCCAGCCAGTTAACAGAATCCAGCGTGTTGTACAGAAAATGCGGATTAATCTGAGCCTGCAGCGCCTTTAATTCCGCCTCCTTCTCGCGTATGCCGCTCTCATAAACCTCGCCGACCAGCCTGTTAATGCGGCGCATCATGTTATTAAAGCTTTTGAACAAAAAACTGACCTCGTCCTTGCCCACAGGGGGGTCCAAATAAACATCCAGCTTGTCCGTTATTTGAATAACCTTCATCGTTCGGGCCAATCTTCGAATCGGCGCTGAGATTCTATTGGAGATCAGCACGGAAAGAAGCAAGCCTGCAAACAGAGAAACCAGCGCCGTCGTACCTACAATGTTGCGCACGAAGGAGGCTTGCTCCGAAATATCGCTTAGTGGAATCAAAGCGAACAGTTGCCAGCCTGATGTCAGCTCATGATGGCTGACGGCATATTGTTGCCCATACTTGACAATGCTTCCCGAAGGAGCGTGAAGATAGACGTCGGGAGGAATAACGCCGGGCTGGGCGTCTTGACGATAGATGGCATTGCCTTCCTCGTCCAAAAGAATCATATGCGTGGCTTGCGTCAACTGGGACGCCTCAAGCTGCTTGCCGAGTTGAGCGGTATCAAAGCCGATCACCACGACGCCGACATTCTCAATAAGAGGCTTGTCCAGATGAGCGTTGTCATTGGATAGCGCCTCGGGATTTTTAATAAGACGGGCAGCATACAGCATGCGGCTCTCGCTTTCTCTCTTAAACCAGACCAAGGTTCCGTCACCCGCCAGAGTCTGTTGCAGCCACTTCTCGCCCATAACGTCTCGCCAGTTATAAAAGCCGTAAAAGAAATCGCTTCCTGTCGGAAGCTCTTGGGTAAACGGCAGCTTGTCGGTAACAAAAAAACTGACGGAGTAAGACGTCAGCATACTGTTCAATGGGAAATAAATATATTTCATCAATTCATTATTAAGCGCTTCAATGTCCTTATACGTCTGCATGAAATCGCTCGGCTCTTTATTCAGAATATTCATAATACTTTGATCGGAATAAAGCAGCAGCGTCGCCTTATCAAGTCCACTGACCAGATTGTTGAGATTCACTTTATTCTGCTTCATAATTTGATCCATATCGTGAATCAGTTGTCTGGACATAATGCTCTTGAATTGCCAATAGATAATGCCGCTCGACAGAGTCGTCAGAAACAGGATGACGACAAGAAAGATCAGCGTAATTTTGTGGTGAATGCCGATGGAATTGCGCTTGGCGATCATCCCCCCTCACCACGCTGCACCAGATTTCGATATTGGGAAGGCGTCAGCCCTTCGCTCTTTTTGAATACCTTTGAGAAGTAATGGGGATCATGGAAGCCGGCGCTTTGGGCCACCTCGCGAATGGGATATCCGATATCAGTCAAAAGCTCAAGCGCCTTTTCCATTCGCAGCCTCGTAATATAGGCGCTAATGTTCTCTCCCGTATATTGTCTGAAAATAACACTGATATAATTGGGGGACAGCCCCAGTTCGTGAGCGATTTTATATACGGTGAGATCCGGATCATGGAACTTGTGCCGCATCACTCCTATCAAATGCTCAACGATGGTTTCACTTCGTGAATTTTTCCTGTCATTGACGAATTGAACGGTTTCCTGGAAGACGCCTTGCAGCTTTGCTCGCCATTCCTCCCTCGTCTGGAGCGAAAACAGCTCCCTCGATATCTCTTCGAAAGACAGACCGAAGCCATTCGGAGATATCCCCGCCGCTTTCACGGCCTCCAAAAACAGGGCAAGCAGCTTCAAGCCAATATCCGTAACGGTATCCTGGCCCGCCTGGCCCATCTGTTGAAAAATATCTTCGAGAAGTCCTTCAAAAAATGCGCCGTTTCCTTCCTTCAAATGCTCCGAAATCTGCTCCTGCACCTGTTTTCCGTACAACATCGCATGCATTTGCCGCTTGGTTTCACGTCTATGCGCAACTTGCTCGATTTTATCGGCGATCAAGCCTATTTTCTGTTTATCAATGGGCTTTAGTATATAGTCGCTCACCCCGTACCGAATAGCGGCTTGAGCATAGGAAAATTCATGAAAAGCGCTGAGAATGAAAACAATCGTTTCCGGGAGCCGCTCTCGAATATGCTTGCACAATTCGATGCCATCCATTACCGGCATCCTCACATCGGTAATGATTACATCCGGCTTCTGTACGAGCGCCGTCTCCAACGCCTCCTGGCCGTTTCTGCAATCACCTACAATCTTTGCGTCGAGAGACTCCCATGGAATCATTTCCCGCAGCCCTCTGCAAACCATAGGCTTGTCATCCACAATCATAACTTTGATCATGCTCGTCCCCCCTTATGAACCTTACTATAAATAAGCGATAACGGAGAAGCAATATTCAAATTAAACCACTCGCTTCAACAATTGAAAAAAAGACGCCTCCATTTCCTCACAAGGAGGGCTTCTGGAAACGTCTTGACGCCTCATTTCAGAATCGCCTTCCACATGCACGACTCCTCTATGAGCTCGCTGCCTTCATTGCGACTGCCTTCTCACTGTCATAACTCAGGATTACAGGCAAGCTATGCGTCGGCAAGACGCAAATCGCTATCCGCCACAATTTCGCCCGGTCCTGCCGTTAGTCTTGCTTCAAACGCATCGTTAACCGCCAAGCTTCCGACGCTCTTGAAATAAATCTTCTTCGCCTCGACCTCATTTTCAATCAGCTCAAGCGTGCCGGGATGATGAAACGTGCAGCCGTTCAGCAAAATATGCGTTTTGCCGTAATCCTGCATCGCCTGATTGCCGTGTATATGAATCGGGTTGTTGCGGAAGCTGGAATTCGATACGGTCAACACATCAACGGGAGTGTTGATCGATAGCATCGGCTTTCGCTCATCGTACAAGACGCGAATATTGTCGAACGCCAACTGCTCTTGCGCGGGCACCGACGCTCCCGGATAATACGAACGACTGAAGCGGCCATTGTCGAAATGAATGGAGAAGGGGATTCTCGGCTTGTGCAGGTGAATATTGCGGAAGGTTACATTCCTCACACCTGCGGTATAGACGACATCCTCCTGAATCATTGCCCACTGAATACCGTCAAGCTCCTGTGTTCCTTTGACATGCACGGGCTGAGTGTGGGATACAAACCGCCGTCCGTCGGGATCGGCCTTGACACGGTATAAACGACCGTTGGATACGACTGTATCCGACTTCTGCACCTCCATTCCGGCTTCCCAGTCCCTCCAGGCTCCCGCCAGAATTCTGCAGAAGAATCCGACCGACTCACCGTTAGCGCGGGGCAGATCATGACAATTCTCCACCACCCCATCCTCGATCCAGCCAAGCTCCGGGTTGCCGACATCGTAATCATGGGCGTTAAGCGCGACGGCGTCATCATACGTTTCAAAGACGCCGCCGCTAATATGGAAGCGTCTTCCGCGGCCAAGATGAACGCCGTCCTTGTCTCCCTTGATGATTACGTCGCGAATGATCAAATCCTCGAAATTGCAAATGTGAATACCGTATTGCATCCTGCCCAAATCCATGCAACGGAAGCCTTCAATATGCAAATCGCGCACATAATAGAAGGCGAGTTGACCATGCAAACCAAAAACATCCACAAAGGTTCGACAGTCCATCCCATTGATTTCCATATGCAGATTTTCGACAACGATATGCTCGTCGTAGGTCTTCGTCAGCGCACCTTTGTTCAGAAGCACATGAGAGAACGGTCCCTGCTCATCCACCTTCCGCACGAATACGCCATTGCCGAATAGCAAGCTCGTAAAGCTGCCAATATAAACTGTGCGCGCCAGCTTGTACGTTCCCGGACAGCTCACTGTTATCGTTCCTCCAGCGTCCAGCGCTCTCTGGAGAGCGTCGGCATTCTCGATTCCTGACGCTTCCGGCCGAAATCCATAATCCTCCGCCTTTCTAAATGCCTGCATTTCCCAGTCCCCCGTTTCTTTTATCGCTGCTGCGCGTTCAATATAATAACATTATTTCCCATTAACCTAGCTTCGTCCCCATCTACTTTATACCATTCATTGTCGAATTCACAAGCCCTGTATGCAGCTTCACGGAATGCTCCTATAGAATTACTCCAATTGTATTCCCATTTTGATGATCGGGGTGCGATTTTTTCAGATTGGCTTTACAATCCTGCCGCTGTGTCTTATACAATTAATGTAGAGAGGTATAAGCGACAGGGAAGGAGAATTTATATCCGACGATTATTCTCGCCGAGGCGTTACCGCGAATGGAGCATCATGACCAAGCTGCTTGTGTTGACGGGCCTCCTGCTCTTCCTGTCCGTCTTCTTCGAATCCTATCTGTCCTACACGCGGTACACGCGCGATTTCCAGCAGCAATCCTCCGACAAGGTGCAGCAAATTATCGATCAGGTGTCCATTAATATCGATACCTATCTCGATGACCTGTATCGATTGACGCTCTCTCCCTATCGCAATTCGGGCATCATGACGGCGCTGGAGGAGCCAAGCGGCGGCACGGAGCTGCAGCAGCTCGAGAAACGGCGGCTCGTGGAGAATTTCCTCGACGAGATGATGATCTATCCGCGCAAGGATATTCTTCGCGTGTCGATCGTCACCGACCAGATTTACTCCAGCGCGCGGCTTCCGACAAGGCTGGTGCCGGATGAGAATTTGGCCGAATATGATTGGTATAAGCAGGCGCTCGCCTCTCAGGAATATATATTCGTTCCTTCTCGGAATAACGAGTTCAACAATGACAACGGCAATAGCGTCAGCGGCAATGTGCAGGTGTTCTCGGTCGTGAAGCAGCTTCGCAGCATCAGCAATACTCAGCATATTCTCGGCGTCATCAAGGCCGATGCCAATTACAAGGGCATTGTCGATATCGTGGAGAAAGCCGAGATGGGATCAGGCGGCGGCTTGTTCATTATCGACGAGCATCAGGACTTCATCTATGCTTCAAACGAGGAGCAGAAGGAGCTTGCACTAACGGCACTGGCGGACGAGAGCTCGGTTGATGACGATTACCTGCTGAACACCTCCTTCATTCCGCGAACCAATTGGCAGATCGTCGCGGTCAATTCGGTAACGGAGATGAACCGGGAGGCGATTCATACGCGCAATCAGACGCTTGCCGTATCGCTTGCAAGCGCGCTCATCTCCATCTTGGCGCTCGTTCTGCTCATACGCCACTTTCTAAAGCCGCTGCTCGCCATTGTCCGACTGATGAAGGAGGTCGAGCTTGGTCGGCTGAACGTAACGTTTCAAAGCAAGCGCAGAGACGAGATCGGCTATCTCGGCACGACCTTCAATCGGCTGGTGAGCCGAATCAGCGGCATGCTTCAGGAGAATACGAAGCTGGTCGAGGAGGTGTACGAGTCCAAGCTGCTTCAGCAGGAGGCGCAGATTCATGCGCTGTTCAGCCAGATTCAGCCTCATTTTATATTCAACACGCTTAACTTGATCAGTCTGTCCATGCAATCCGGCATGCAGGACAAAGCAATTCAGCATATTAACGGTCTAAGCAGCATTCTGCGCGGCATGTCGCAATGGGACAAGGAGATTCCACTAAGCAAGGAAATCGAGCTGCTCCAGGCCTATCTCGGCATTCAAAGCAGCCGTTACGAGGGAAGACTCTCCTATTCCATCGCCGTCGCTCCCGAATTGCTCGACTATCGCGTGCCCGCTTTGCTGCTGCAGCCGCTGGTGGAGAATGCCGTCATTCATGGCTGCGAAGCGCAGAAGGAGACGACCTCTATTGCGATTTCCTCCACGCTGCTGTCAGGGCTCTTAAGGTTCGAGGTTCGGGACAACGGCCCCGGGATGGATGAGGAGACATTACGCAGACTTCAGAGCAGGCTGGACGGGCTGGAGAATGCTCCCGGTGAAGAAGGCGCGCAGGAGAACACGGATGATGCTGCCCCGCGTGGCGGCAAATCAGATGGCAGGCATGCCGGCATCGGACTCCTCAACGTCAATCGGCGCATCAAAGTGCGATATGGAGAAGAATACGGCTTAACGATACACAGCAAGCAAGGAGAAGGAACGTTGATCATCCTCTCCATTCCCTATCACGCGGCGAAGGAGACATAATGATTATGTACAAATTAATGATTGTCGATGACGAACCTCTGACAAGAAGCTATGTGAGGAGCCATATCGGTTCGTTGCACGAAGAGTGGGAATGCGCGGGCGAGGCGGCCGATGGCGAGGAAGCGCTGACGCTGCTGAATCAAGACGAACATTTCGATCTTATTATTACAGATATCAAAATGCCGGGCATGTCCGGGCTGGAGCTTGCGCGCGAGCTGGCGAAGCGGCCTGGCAGGCCCAAGATGATTATTCTGTCCGGCTACGACGAGTTCGCCTTGGCGAAGGAAGCGATGCAATACGGCGTCACGGATTATCTCTTGAAGCCGATTGTGCGGGAAGAGCTGGCGGAGACGCTTGAGAAGATGGCGGTTCAGCTTGCCGCCGAGCGCACGGAGAAAGCGGCTTACGAGACGATGCTGGCGCTTAGCGACGAGTCTCGCGCAGGCGTGGCGCGCAATTTTCTGCGAGCCGTCGTGACGGACAATCATAGCGAGATCGGGATGCTCTATCCCCTCCTCTTTCGCTTGAAGATCAGCCTGCTGGAGGCCGAGGGCGGCATGTTGATTGTCGCGCTGGATGAGAAGCAGCTTCTTGAAAAGGGGTTCTCCCTGAGCGATCAGGCGCTGTTCCGCTATATCGTGCATCAGACCGCGACGGAGCTGACCGCTGAGAGCAAGGATATCGTCCTGTTCATTGATGACGAGGAGCGTACGGTACTGTTGGTGCCGGGGGAGGATGCGGAGCATGTCCGGGCGCGATGCGGACAGCTCTATGAAGAGCTCGCGGCGAAGATCGCGGAGATGACGGGATTGCGGCTATGGGGCGCTGCCGGAGCATCCGAGCAGCATGCGCTGCAATTGAATCATTCCTACAGCGGTGCGAACCAGGCGTTGAAACGCCGCTTAACGACGAGTCTGTCCGCGCCTCCGGTCTTGTTCTATGAGAGCCCCCGCAGCGGCAGCCTGGTTGCTGCCGAATCAGGCAAGAGCAGCGAGCATGAAATTGTGACGAAGGCGAAAGCGTATATTCACGCCCATTTCGCCGAGCCGATCAGCCTGGCGCTCATCGCCGAGAAGCTTGAGGTTTCCGCAGGCTATCTCAGCTCCCTCTTCCATCAGAACGCGCAGGAATCCTACATTAAATTCCTGACGCGCATTCGCATGGAGCATGCGGCGGAGCTGCTTCGGAGCAAGCCTTCCGAGAAAATCTACGATATCGCCGAGAAGGTCGGCTATGTCAGCGTGAAGCATTTCTCCTACGTCTTCAAGCAGCATTTCGGCATGCCGCCGGGGGAGTATCAGGAGAAGGCTCGGGGGTAAGGCATATCCGAGCAGCAATCACGCATGAACCCGCGCGTGGAATGCGGTATCGCCGGGCGCCTGCTCCCCCTCCCGCACCCGGTCCTCGCGGAAATCATGGGCCATGGCGAAAGCGATCAAATCTTTGATTCCTGCGTGAATATCAACTTGGGGAACATCTTCCATGAGCTGCGTCAGAACCGTGGTGTCGAAATGATACTGAGGCCCATTCAGATAAGGCTCGAAAACGCTGCCGACAGTCCGATAATAGAACTTTTCTGTACTGCTCAAATCCTCGGGCATCACTTCTACAAACTCATAATGGTCGAAACCGAGCGCGTTCAAAATTTGGGACAAATAATCCCGATGCGAGATGGACTGCTCGTGCACGATATTCAATTGGCGAATGTTCGTCCGGCTTAATCTTACGCATGCTTTCGCCACCACATCCACCGGAACGATATTCATGCCGGAATTCAGATTGATCTGAATTCTAAGCTTCTTGGCAGCCGCTTTCTCTCTCATCATCCAGAAAAATTGGGCCCAGCCATAAATAACGTCGAACTTGGACGTATAACAGACCGGTTGATCGAGCATTCTGCCTACTACAACACTCGGCCTGGCGATTTGCGTTTTCATATGATATCGGGCTCCGAAGCTCTCAACCATCTGCTCAATCTCCGCCTTGGATTGTTCATAGGGATTCCGATACATGGGGTCTGCCGAGGGCTCATGCTGATCATAAATGATCCCCTCTCGAATGCCGCAAGAGAACGCTGTGCTAATAAACATAAACTGACAAGGATAAAATCTCAAAGCTCGAAGCAAGGTTTGCGTGCCTTTATAATTATTATTCATCACCTCTTGCTCGGCAGCTTCGCCGATCCGCAAGTTGACGCTTCCCGCGCTGTGATATACTTGCAAGCTGCAATGATGAGGAATTTGATTATTGATGAGAATATCGAGATCATGATCGCGAATATCGCCTTCAATGATTTGAATATACGACAGAAGCTGGTTTAACGGAAATTTCTTCAAATAGTCGGGGGTCCAACGGTTATTCAGCAAGTCACGTATATAAGAGGTTGCCCCTCTTCCCTCTTTCGCGCGAATTAACAGGTAAATAACCCCTCCTTGTTTCCGACGGCTAGCGTATTCATGCAATTTCTCAAATAAGATATGTTGTCCGATCAGACCCGTGCTGCCCGTAATAAGCACATTCTGCTCCTTGTCCGCCATCATGCGACACCAGCCGCCTCTCTCAGATTAATTTCTATCAGGATAATCCGGGAATGTGTCGAGAAGAAGTCGAACGCATGACGGTATTGCCGAAATGGAATTCTCCTTTCACAAAAGTATGCTCATAAGGCTCGTTAGGATTCGCGATTCGCCACAGCATCTTCTCCGCCGCCCGGGAGCCCGTCCTCTCAACAGGCAGTACCGGACGGGTCAAGCCGGGCAGCATCTCATTCCGACCGCTCTGAATGCTGATAAGCGAGCAGTCCTCGGGGATGCGTAAGCCCGCCATGCTGCAAGCATAATAGATCCAGGCAATATCGCAATGAACCGCAGACAATATCGCCGTCGGCTTCCTCGCTCTGATCTTCTCCGTAACCTCCTTCATCCATTCCGCTTTGTCGATCCCATGCTCCGTCACATGCTGTTCGGGATTCGCGCCAATCCCCGCCTTCTCCATGACCTCTTGAAAAGCGTGCCAGCGCACGGCGAAGCCTCGATGTCTGTTCAGATTGCCGATATACAAAATATTCGAATGATTCATTGATAAGAGATACTGCACGGAATCCCACACGGCCGCCCTCACATCCCAAATGACGGAATCTACCGGCTGGGAGGGCGTTGCAAAATTAATAAGCACCCTCGGCACCGGCAGCTGGAGAAGCCTGCGCTCCACCTCGGGCAAAATAAGCGGCGCAATGAACAGCCCGTCCCAAAGCTCGGCCCGCTGCTCCATCAACCACTGATCGATGAACGCCTCTCTCTCGAATTGCGGCACAATGATCGTCTGCACGGAATGGCCGAATGGCTGCAGCTTATCCTGAAGTCCCTGAAGAATGAGCTGATATTGATGGGATTGCTGGGGATCTCGATTGACGAGCAGCTTGAACACCCTCTGCTTCTGCGTATAGATAGGAATCTGCTCGACGGCGTAGAACCGTTCCTGTTCCTTCGAGCGATAACCCAGCTTCTGCGCGCAGAGCATGACTTCCTTTCTTGTATGCTCCGACATGCCCGGCAGACCTCTTAACGCTTTGGACACCGTGTGGACGGAAAGCTTCAGCTCTTGCGCAATATGATGGAGCGTGACCTGCTTCTTGTTCGACATCCCCCGCACCTCGACTCTCTTTGTTAAGAAATCAAATTTGCAACAAAATTGTAGCTATAAATGAAAGTTCGTTTTCAATATAATTCAAAGCACAGCATTAAGCAATCTGAATGAAATGAGGTGCAATCTTGAAAAATCGTCCAAATATCCTGTTCATAACGACCGACCAGCAACGGTGGGATTGCCTTGGCGTCGCTCGCTCCAACCATCCCGTCATGACTCCGCATCTCGATCAGCTTGCCGCGGAAGGCTTGCGCTTCGATAAAGCGTACAGCGATTGTCCGATTTGCATTCCGGCCCGAACGACCATCATGACGGGGCGCTGCGCCTATCATCACGGGCAGTCCAATATGACGGTCAAGCCCTTCCCCGAGCAGGATCATCTCACCTTGCCCGGCAGACTCAGAGACGCGGGATACCAGACCCATGCGGTAGGCAAAATGCACTTCCATCCGCCGCGCGCCAGATACGGCTTTGACCGCATGCGATTGCTGCCGGAGGATTATGTCAATTGGCTGGAAACGACGCCTCATGCGGGCGAGTATCGGGGGCATGGGCTTGGCGGCAACGAGATTTATCCCGTATTCGCTTCCACGCCTATACCCTTCACGCATAGCCACTGGATTGTGGAAGAGTCGATCGATTTCATACGCCAGCTTGATCCGCATCATCCCTTCTTCATGTGGACCAGCTTCGAAGCTCCGCATGCGCCGTTTGATCCGCCGGAAAGCTTCGTTCGTCTCTATGATAATGCGGATATTCCGGAGCCGTTGTCGGGAGATTGGGAGGATGAGGAAGCCGCTCCAAATTGGGTGAAGCATACGAGATGGGCAGGCAAATTCGATGAGCTTCCCGCGCATGTCATTCGCGCTGCGCGCAAGCATTATTACGCGCAAATTACCCATATCGACTACGAGCTGGGAAGGCTGTTCGGCGAATTGAAGAGCCAAGGACTCTATGACAATACGCTTATCCTCTTCACCTCCGATCATGGCGAAATGCTGGGGGATTTCAATCTTTTCCACAAATCCGCCTTCTACGAATCCTCCGCCCATGTCCCCTTTCTCTTGAAATGGCATGAGCAGGCGAATCACTCTTGGACGAAGGGGCAGTTGGCGGACGGCGCCGTTCAATTAGCCGATATCTACCCTACCTTGCTGGATGCCGCGGGATTATGGTCCGCTCAAGATGAGGAATCACGAGATGGAGTAAGCCTGCTTCAGGCTCAAGAGTCCGATTTGCAGGATCGCTGGATTTGCGGTTATATGAACAAGCTTGACGGCTTCTACATGGCCACCAATCGCAAATGGAAATATATTTATTACGTTAATGGAGGAATGGAGCAATTATTTCATCTTGTGAATGATCCTGAAGAAAGGCATAATGCTGCCGCCGAGCATCCCGAAGCGCTCGCCATCTGTAGGCGGAAGCTGCTCGAGGCGATCCCGGAGCTGGAGGATTCCCAGTCTGAAACCGGCTTGAAGCGCACCACCACTCCGCTTCCATCGAAGCAAGAAGTGAAAGCTGTTAACGGCTTGGCTTGGCGCGGGCCGATTCGTTACGGGAAGGGGTATTAAATCGGATAGACATTAATTGAGCAGCCGAATCTCGTGTGAAATTGGCTGCTCTTTCGCTAATAAATTGCTCTTTTAACGAATAAGAATGACCTCGATGCCCGCAGCATCTACATTCGACCAGGCTCGGTCCGCAACCTTCTTATTCATCTCGAGCCTCTTTCTTTCGATCCGCTATAAGTTGCTCAGACAATAATGGTTCATTGACTTGATATTCCACCATCTATTCTTGCACATACTGTATGGCTTGCTTGCGGGTCATAAGAATAGAGTCTCCCTTTTCCAATGACAACACCTCCAGCTGGGAAAGAATCACAATCGTTTTTTACATTTAATGGTCATGATGTTATACCTATTATTCCATGCTGTTTGCAAAAATACAACGATGAACAACCGCTGTAATTTTAGGTGTATACAGATCGAAGTTTTGGCATTCCAAAAAGCAATGGGGAAAAGACGTTAATACTGGATTATTATATGCCGTGCGTGACTCCGATTCTTAACAGTCGCCGGAGCTAGGCAGAGGATTGACAGAAGAAATCCTAACGAATACTGAATTCGTTAGGAGGCTTCTAACCGTATGAATCTGAATCTAACGAAAGTGTATATGCTTATTTGCCAATTTTGCTCTGTAGGTAGGGATATTTTGGCGCAATAGCATTGTGAGTCTTCGTTAAATGTTTGATATGTCTGTTTTTGAGTAAATAACGCTTTGAATCTTCGTTAGAGATGGGTCTCAGCTATTCCACCTCCACCTCGGGAGCATGAACTCGCTGACTTGGTCTGAGCGCGAATCGGAACTACTCATTAAACTTCATGGCAGCTCAATCCACTCGTCGCGGCGCGAGAGAGCAACTCCGCCCGCCTCGATGAGCGCCATGACGGCAAGTGTCTCCGCAGGCGGCACCGGCACTTCGCGAGTCTCGAAGAATCGCAGCATCGCTTCCATCAGCCCTTCGAACATGTCGGAGCATTGCGGGATGTAGCCGCCTTGCCCGTCCTTCTGTTGAAGAATCGCCTGAAAGGGCGCGCTGCTGAGCTGCAAATAGGAGGCTTGGCGTTCGCCGTCGAACTCAACGATGATTTGGCGTCCCTGATCGTTCGACAGACTCTTGAGGCGCCGCGCGCCCGTTCCCATGAGCGTAACGATCATCTCGAATTGATGCACCGCATAATTGGCGAACCTGCCCGGACCCGAGACAGCCAAATAACTGATTTCTTCGGCATTCAGCTTGCCCGCTTGCTCCTGGATTTCCTTCGCGAACCGAAGCGCCGAGCTGGAGAACAGCGGCGTGCCGCCCGCTTCCGCCTGCTGGAATATGCGCTTCGCTGCTGCTACCTCGGGCGCGAAGGTTTTGTCCATATAGACCGGCTTGCCCGACTGAAGCGCCAATTGAGCCAAGCGCTCGTGATGCTCGGGATGATCCGGAGACAAAATGACGATGGCGTGGGACAGCTCGACCAGCTCTTCGAGGGAGTCCAGCCTCTGCACGTTATGCTTTGCGCACCAGTCATCCGTGGAGAGGCCGTCCGGCTTGTCGATCTCCGCCCATGCGTAGGCCAGCTCCCAATCCAATCCGAGCAGCTTCGCGCGTTCTTCGAGCCAAGCCGGATAGTTATTCGCATGCCATTCATCCAGAAAGTAGTCGATGAAGCCTATTTTCTTCACAGGACGACCTCCTTGCCTTGCGCGGCCGATTCGTAGATGGCGTCCATTACCTGTGTCGTCACCAGCGTGTGATCAATATTGGCGCGGTTCTTCTTGCCAGACGCGATCGATTCCAGGAATGACTTGATCTCGGCCTCGAACATGTTCTCCTTCTCAAAGGTTGCCGCCGTTTCGTACAGCATGCCGTTCTTGCTCGTATACAGGGTGAAGTCGCCGCCATACTGCAGCTTGATGCCGCCCTTGCTGCCGAGGAACTCTACGAACATTGCCCGTTCGCCGATATTTTGCGCCCATGCGCCATTCATGCTGATTGTCGGACCTGAAGTGCGAATCAAGCCGGTCACGAAATCCTCCACGTCGAAGATGCCGTCCAGAATCGGCGGTCCCGCCCACATGCTGGTATAGACGTAATCCTTCATCCGACGTCCGAGCTCGCCATACGCCGCTCCGGATACAGCCATCGCCTTCGCATTCTCGCCTAGCGCGTAGAAGATCAGATCGAGGAAATGCACACCCCAATCGATGAGCACGCCTCCGCCGGAATGGGCTTTGGTCGTGAAGGGTCCTCCCAGGCCCGGTATGGAGCGATGCGAGCGGAAGGAGCAATACACATGATAGAGATTGCCAAGCTCGCCTTCCTCGATCAATGCCTTGATCTTGTTCACCGCCGTGTTGAACCGGTTGACGACGCCAATGTTCAGCATCCGGTTATTGCGATCGGCGGCCTCTTTCATCCCCATTGCTTCTGTGTACGACATCGCTGCCGGCTTCTCGCACAGCACATGCTTGCCTGCGTTCAGGGCAGCGATCGAGACCGGCGCATGCGACGCGTTCGGCGTGCAGACCGAGACGGCATCGATCTCAGGATCGGCCAGAACCGCCGCCAGATCGCTGGTTGCATGCGGAATATCAAAGTCTGCGGCAAGCGAAGCCGCTCTCTCCGTCTCGGCATCCACCACATATTTGATTTCCGCCAGCCCGCTGTTCACATAGCCGGGAACATGCTGCGTGCGAGCGATTTGGCCGCAGCCTATTATTGCGATTTTCAGTTTTTTCATCTGGTGGATAACCTCCCCTGGTTAAGTTAGCCCTATTATAACAACGGGATTCGCGATCGGCTTTGGCCGCGGTTGTTTTCATTCGTTGTCATTTTTTTAGATTGTCGGCCAGGGCTTGATATTCGGTCGGCGACATGCCGTAATGCTGCCGGAAGGCTTTGCTGAACGCATGAATGGAATGGTAGTTGAGCCGCTCGGCAATGTGCGTGACCGTGAGCTGCCCGGCGCGCAGCCACTCCCCCGCAAGCTCGAAGCGCTTGCGATTGTAGTACTCCTTGATCGTTCGGCCCGTCTCTCGCGAGAAGATATGGGACAGGTACGAATAGCTGTAATTCAGCTCATCGGCAATTTCGGTCAATTCTTCGATTTCCGTCAGCCGAGAATCGATATAATGAATGATCCGGTATACGATTTGCCTGGGATGATCGGATTTGGCCTTCGGATCATAGTCGTAGTCCCAGCGTTCGTAGAAGGCGCGATAAGCCGCAACCAACACTTGTCTCAAATAAGACTCGATCATAATAGCGGCGTACCCGCTCGGATGCATCAGCTCCTGGAACAAGCCGACGAACGCTGCGGCGACCGGCTGCTGATTCGCCGCAACTGGATCCGCCGTCTGATCAAGCATGCGAAGCATAGCGAAGAAGGCGTCTGCATCCTTCGCAGCGCCTTCCGCGTGCTCCTCCAATGAGAAGCCGATATAGAAAAAACGAAACGGATCCGCCTTGTCGGCAATCCCGTTATGCCTTTGTCCCGGTCTGTGCAGGATGAGGTCGCCCTCCTTCACCTCGAAGTAATCTGAATCGCTGGTGAAGACGCCTTTTCCCGAGGCGATATAGCTGATCTCATGGCAATATTGCACATGCTCGCCGATTTCGTAGCCCGGCGCGCAGCTCAAATCCCCGATTTGATACAGCGTGACGGGTCCGTAGACTTTCGGATCATGTCGATACTGGTTGTCGAAATGAAAGCGCGCATGCTTCCTTGCATCCGTATCGAACGGCTGTTCCTTGTGCTTGTCCTCCATCTGCCATGAGCGCCTCCTTCGCTAACGCATTTGTCGACCACTGCGCACCGGCCGACGCTCTCCAGCTCTGATTTCCTGCGTTACAGCTCCTACTCGAGCCTGCTTCGGCTCTCCAACGCTAATTCCCTGCGTTGCAGCTCCTACTCATGCCGGCTTCGGCTCTCCAACGCTGATTTCCTGCGTTGCAGCAACTCCACGCGCCGACTTCTACTCTCCTGCGCTGATTTTCTGCGCTGCAGCAACTCCACGCGCCGACTTCTGCTCTCCAACGCTGATTCTCTGCGCTGCAGCAGCGCCAAAAGTCAGCTTCATCTTCTCACGTCGCTTATACCTTCCCGCATCGCTTCCAGCACTTCTCTCTCCGTCGCGAGCGGCGTATCGCCTTCTACGGTGTGAGCCAGCATCGCCGCGGCGCTCGCAAAGCTGACCGTATGGGCGGCGTCCGCTCCTTGCAGCTCCCCGTGTATAATGCCGCTGGCGTACGCATCGCCCGCCCCTACCCGATCATGCACGGCGAAGACGAGCGGCTTGGCGAAGGAGAACTGTCCCGCCTTGTGCAGGTAGCCTCTTAATTCATGCGTGCCGTCCGCGTTGATGCTGCGATGCGTGCCGGCCACCGTACGCAAGCCGTATTGCTCCGCCGCTTGCGGAATCAACTCCTGAAGCTGGGCCATGCGGTCCTTCTTGCCAGTCGGCATCTCCAGAATATGAATAGCGTCGCGTTCATTCATGAAGACGATATCCGCAAACGCCAGCATTTCTCGATAATGAGGACGAGCCAGCTCGTACCCGCCTTCGCCCCACAGCGACGGGCGATAGTTGCAGTCGAAGATGATCGTCTTGCCGGCATCCTTCGCGAAGCGAGCGAAGCGCTTCATCGCATCGCGAACGCGGTCGTTCATCGCCAGCGTAATACCGCAGAAATGCACAGCGTCCGAGTCTGCCGCCGCACCGGCAAGCAGCTCATCAGGGAAATCGGCCGTATTGAAGCTGCTGCCCCATCGATCCGTGTATGTGACCCGGCTGGGCCTCGCGCCGAAGCCATGCTCCAGGAAGTAGCTGCCGATATAGCGTCCGCCGCGCGCAATGTAACGCGTATCAACGCCGAGCCGACGCAAATAGCCAACGGCCGCGTCGCCAAGCGGATTATCCGGCAATACGCTCGCCACTCGTCCGCTATGGCCGTACCGCGTCAAGGCAGATGCGACATTGACTCCGGTCCCGGAGAAGGAATAGTTCAGCGTCGAGCTTTGCGCCAGCGTCGCGTAACGCGGCGCTTCCAGCCGCATCATCACTTCGCCGAATGCCGTTATTTTACTCATATCGATCAACCAGGCTCTTCAATGCTCCGTACAGCTTCCGCACATCGGACACCCGCGTCGCTCCAGTCTCCTTATCGATGATTGAGGAGTACACATGCGGAATAATCTGCGGCACGCCTGCTTGCAGCGCGATTTCCACAATCGCCTCGAAGTTGTCGAGATCAATGCCGCCGGTAGGCTCTAGCGCGAAGCCTTCCTCGCCGCATGCTTTGGCCACTTTGCGGAACTCGTCCACAAGCTTAAGACCGCCCATCGGAAAATACTTCAAAGCATTGCCGCCCATATCGCGCACCAGCGCAATGGCCGACTTCACGGGAACAATCGCTTTGTCCTCTACCGCGCTGCTCGCGACGCCGGTGGAGATGTTGACGAAGCCCGGCTTGCCGCAAGGCGATACAAGCGCATTGACCCACCCGTCTCTGCCGTTCAGGTTAGCGCGGGTTGCGCCAACGGAAGGGAAGATCTGATTGATATGCCCGCCCGCGTAGCTCTTCACGATTTCTTCCACGACGGCGGCCTGGCGATTGTCGCCCGCTCCGAGCCCGATGGAGACGGCGTCGTCAATCGCGGCTCCATATTCCTTCATGGCCTCAACGGCCGACGCGGCATCGGGATAGGACTTGGACAGTACGCCAACAAGCATATGCCCTTCCGCCGCCTCGAATACATCCTTCGCATTTTGAATCGAATTGGTCAGCACATTCAGTGCCGCTCTGCCCTTATACATCCGTTTGTTCATATTGCTCATATCCCTTAACCCCCAATGATTTCGCGTATTCTAGTCGCAATAACAGTCATGTCGTCGCCTTGCAACGATCGTGGATCGATATCAAAATAACCCTGCTTCACGCCATAGTCTCGCGTATAGACCGCGATGTCGCCTTCGCGCAGCTGATCATTCACCTCTGCGGCTCCGATACCCGCCTCGCCAGCGTCGATTCGGATGCGGCTGCGGAAAATCGCGCGACCCGCCTCGTCCTGCACGACCTCTACCGTTACGCCGGGCAAATTACCTAGCGCGTCCAGCTCGACCAGAGCCGCCTTCTCCTGCTCGCTCTTATCCTGGCGATTCATAAATTCGTCGAGCGCCTGCAGCAAGCCGAAGATGCTCTCCTTGCCCACCTTCATGCTGCGGCCAATGCCATGCAGCTGCGTCCGTACCCAGTCCGTATAAGGCTGCTTGCCGGCCACGATGCCGGACGTCGGCCCTTCGATCGCCTTCGACCCGCTATAGATCGCCAAATCGGCGAAACGGACATATTTGCGAAGATCCTCCTCGGCAGCCGCATCTACGATGAGCGGAACGCCGAGACGATTTGCCAGCTCGCTGACCTCCTCCACGGAAATCATGTTCTTCTGCACGCAATGATGCGACTTGACGAACAGAATCGCCGCCGTCCGCTCCGTAACTGCTTCTTCAATATGAGAGGCGCGTCCTTCATTGGCGAAGCCTACCTCCACCAGTTGTCCTCCGCCAAGCGCCACCATCGTCTCCACTGGCGCGCCGTACTGCACATTATGGCCTTTGAACATAATAATCTCGTTCGCGAAAATCGCATCCTGATGCAGACGCAGACTCGCGCGGGTCTTCCCCTTCGTTACTAATGCTGCAACGGATAACGCAATGCCGCTCGACGCCGAATTGACGGCAACCGCGCCCTGGGCTCCAAGCACGCGGGCGATATGCTCGCCGGATTTGACCACCAGATCGGCCATCTCCACATATTGCTGACCGCCTTGCTTCACGGCCTCCATCACCGTGTCCGTCGGAGCGGAAACGCCCAGAATGCTCATTCTTCCACTTGCGTTGACAACACGCTTCAAACCGTATTTAGCATGCATCGTATGTTCCATCGACAACCACTCCCTTTGCTTCTATATACTCGCTTGCGATTCGCTCCTGCCCTTCCGAATCTACTAGTCGTTTGGCTCCCCGCTTTACTTCGAACAAGGTCAAATTGGCCGGACCTCCGACCTCGATGCGCCCAAGCTCCGGTTGCCCGATGCGCTCAGCCGCATTCCGGGTGACCATCTGAACGACCTCCTGCAGACGATAGCCCAGCAACAAGAACTTGCTCATCGTGTCCGCCATGCTGAAGACGGGTCCGTTCAAGCGATTGTTCTTATAAATATCCGTACTTATCGTGCCCGGATGAATGCCCGCCGCCTTCGCACGCTCCGCGACCTCGAACGAAAAGCTCGCCGTGCCATGCCCGACGTCGAGATGGACGCCTCTCGCCAAAGCTTCAAGCAAAGCTGGAATCGGCTCCCCCGACTCGTCGAACAGATTATTCGCCTTGCCGTTCAGAAAGTGAGTCACAATGTCGCCCTGTCGCAGCAAGTCCATCACTTCGCTAATGGCCGGCGGCCCGGAGCCGATGTGAACCATCAGCGGCAGCTGATATTGGTCTGACCATTTTCTCGCGATTCGAAGCGGCTCAAGTCCTTGCTCCTTCACGACGCTGCGGCTGATCCTGGCTTTCATGCCTACGATGAAGCCCTGATATTGCTCGAGCGCCTCCCGAAGCTTGTCCTCGTCCAGCCATTCCAGCTGCGACAGCTCATCGATGCGCGCAAGGCCGATATGGGATATGTTCAAAAAAGCTCGAACCCTGGTGCTCGCCTGCGACGCCGCGGCTTGCAATTCGCCGATGCGATCGGCTCCGCAGCTGCCGGCGTCCACGATTGTGCCGACGCCCAGCTTCACGCCGATCTCATCGATTTCGTCGCCGTAGGGGTCAAGCTCCGGCACGGCATGCACATGCAGATCAATCCAGCCCGGGGACACATACTGCCCTTTGCCATCTACGATGCGATCTGCCTGCCCCTCTCCCGGAGGCAATATGCCGCTGACGATACCATCCGTTATGACAATATCCTGCCTCCTGCCGTCGAGCAAAGCAACGTCGCGCAATACCCATTGTTCCATTCTGCTCACCTTCCATTCCTTTTCGTGCGTGACATTCGTTCAGAAATCCATCAGCATACCTGCCTCATCCGCTTCATCAGCGCGTGATAGCAAGCTTCGCCGCTTCAGGCGCATGCGAGTCCAAACCAACGAACAACGTTACCTCGCATGGTTCTACCGCGAACTTCATCTCCCGATTCCATATCGCGAGCTGCTCCCTGCCCAGCTCGAGCACGACCGACTTCTTCTCGCCGGGCTGAAGCTCCAGCTTGCGGAAGCCCTTCAGCTCCCTCACTCGGCGCGTTATCGGAGAGCCCGATGCCTGAATGTAGAGCTGAATCGTTGTCGCTCCCGCGCGTTCGCCGATATTGGAAACGCCTATCGAGACCCGTACAGTCTCTCCAGCATCCAAAGAAGCAGCCGTTATGGACGTTGCTGTCAAGGACTCCAGCTCACAATCAAATTCGGTGTAGCTCAGTCCGTAGCCGAACCCATAGAGCGGCAGCTCCGACATATCCACATAAGGACGGCGACGTCCTTGATTCTTCTGATGATAATACACCGGCAGCTGCGCCGATGAGCGCGGCAGCGACACCGAGAGCTTGCCGCTCGGATTCGCATGGCCGAAGAGCAGCTCCGCTATGGCGCGGCCTCCTTCAGGGCCCGGATACCAAGCGCACAGCATCGCATCGCAATGCGGCTCAATCGCGGTCAGCGCGTGCGGACGCCCCTGAATGACAACGGCGACAATCGGCGTGCCGGTCGCGGCGATTCGCTCCACGAGCTCCTCCTGCAAGCCTCCCAGCCTCAGATCGGCCAGATCAACGCCTTCTCCGGCATCCATCTCGCTGGAAGCATTCTCATCCCATATTATGGCCCCGTTGCTGTCGAATTGCTCACCGAATTCACGCGCGCTGCTGCCTCCCAGCACCAACACCGCAACCTCCGAGCTGCGCGCGGCTTCGACAGCCTCGTCGAGGCCCGTCTCCCGCATATCTCTTATGCCGCAGCCGCGCGCGTATACAACCTCCGTACCGTCAGGCGCAAGCTCGCGAATGCCCTGCAGAACGGTTATGCCGGAGCCCGGCAGCTGCACGCTTGTATAATCGCCGAGCTGATTGTACAGCCGATCGGCATTCGGGCCGATGACGGCGATGCGCTTAAGCCCCGCCGAAGACGGCTTGCCGTCTTGAGGGCGATTGCCGCTCAGAGGCACATCGCCGCCTTGTGACGGGCCGTTGCTCAGAGTCTCTTCTCCGCCCTGTGACTGCACGCCGCTCAAAGGCACATCGCCCCCTCGAGACTGACCGTCGTCTCGAAGCCCGGCGCCGCCCAGCGGCAGAATGCCTCCGACATTGCGCAACAGCACAGCCGATTCGCGCGCAAGCTGAAGATTCAACGCTCGCGACTCCTCCGTACCGACCGCCGAAGCAGACAACGACTCATCCACATAAGGCTGGTCGAACAAGCCGAGCCGGAACTTCAGCGCAAGCACCCGCCGCACGGAACGGTCGATGTCTTCCATGCTCGCCAGCCCGCGCTCCACCGCTTCCTCCAGCATCGTGAACGATTTGTCCCATAAGCTCAGATCAACACCGGCCGACAGAGCCAGCGCTGCCGCCGACGGATAATCCCCGCCAAGAGCTGTCAATCTGTCGATCGCGCAGCCGTCTGCCATGACGATGCCGTCGAACTTCCACTCCTTGCGCAGAATTCCCTCCAGCAAGTACGAATTGGCATGGCAAGGCACGCCGTCGATCTCATTGTAGGCGGCCATCACTCCGAGCGCTCCGGCTTCCACGCCGGCGAGCGCGGCTGGCAAATGAACCTCGCGCAGCTCCCGCTCGCCGATGCTGGCGGGACCCGCGTTATGCCCCCCTTGCCCTGCGCCTTGCGCGCACAGATGCTTCAGAATCGCTGCCACCTTGCCGCCGGACTTCAGTTCTTCCGCCCTTTCTCCCTGCAGACCGCGCACTACCGCCTGCGCAAAGCTCGCCGTCAGATACGGATCCTCGCTGTAGCATTCCTCCGCTCTTCCCCAGCGGGGCTCGAGCAGCATGTCCAGCGCGGACACCAGACCAAGATGGCCGCCCCTGCCGCGAATCTCGGCGGCGACATGGGAATAAGCCCGCTCGGCCAGCTCGGGGTTCCAGGTCGAACCCACCGCCAGATTAACGGGCAGCAGCGTCGAGTCCAGCGCCTGATGGCCATGCGGGCATTCCTCCGACAATAACACCGGAATGCCAAGCCGCGTGTTCTCGCGGACATATCTCTGAATCTCATTGGCAATCCTGCCGTTTAAACGGGTAGGTATGCCGTTGTCATGCGTCACCGCCGACCACGGATCGGCGCGGAACAGCCCGTAGAGCGCTCCCATGCCCTCGCCGAACGCAACCTGCTCCTTGAATTTGTCCGTAAGCGCGATCTCTTCGCCCGTTCGCGCATAAGCGTCCCAGCCGTACATATGCTGATTAAGCTGGCCCGCCTTCTCCTTCAGCGTCATCCGACCAAGCAGATCCTCCACTCGTTCCTCCACCGTCAATTCCGGGTTCTTGTAACCGACAACCATGGTCCGCATTCCTCCTCTACATTAGATGGAACATTATTAATATTCAAGTCCAAAATACGACTTTTAAAGCAGCCCGCAGTAAGCTTCGATAAGCTTGGATAAACAGGAATTTCTCCTGTATATGCTGCTGCTTTCATCCCCTTCTGCTAAATAAACTGGAATTTCTCCAGCATAAATCCTGCTTCAAAGAGAAATTCGGCTGAATCAGCATAATAAGCGGGAAGATTTCCAGCTAAATCGTTTGTTTTTATTCATTTCATAAAATAAACAGGAGAAAATCCCGTTCATCTCCTCATCCACGAAGCAGAGCTGCGTATGACTCACTCAAGCTTGCATCGTCCTTAAGAAAAACGCCTGACGGCGTCCTTGGAGCGCAATAAAGTTGTGCTGCCTGTATGCTTTCCGTTCTTCTCATGGAAATTAGACTCGGCGGACTCGCAGGCTGATAAACCTGCGGCTCATTTCGCTATATTTATGGAATCGAAGTCTCTCAGACCAAGACCATCAGATTCCAGGGAAGATTCATAACGTTATACGCCTGAATCTCCAGCTTCTGTGAATCTAAAGAATATTGATATCGCTATTCATCAAAGGGAGCAGGATTTCAGCCCAAAACCATGTAATAAGACGATACATCTTTGTTAGATTTGAAATTGATGCCTTTTTATGAGTTTAACGTTATCACTCTTCGTTAGCTTTCCGCCTGGCTGCATCCAAGCCTACTCAAAATTTTAAAATTTCTATAACTGTGAGAAAACCTCTATCGAGGCCTTTCGAACATGAGCGACCGCGTTATCGCCAAATGAATTCTCAAGTTTAAGTGTCTAAAAAACTTATAAATTCTATTGTGGTAAGAAAAATGCCTGACGGAGTCCTTGGAAAACAGCAACCTGTTCTAACAGACTTTTTGTCTGGAAAATGCCCACTCGAACGCGTGCAGGTGTAAAAAGTAACTCTACAGTCCCGAAATGTCCGACCTTTCTCCACCCAATCGTCAACTTGCCGCTCTACTCACTATAGCTCGACCTTGAGAGCCCTCCTCTACAAGCCCGACCTTGAGCGCCCTGCACTACAGCCCGACCTTGAGCGCCCTGTATTGCTTCGGCGTCATTCCCGTCACGGATTTGAATACGGATACGAAATACTTGTACTCCTTATAGCCCACCTGATCCGCGATTTCGAACACCTTGTCATTGGTCGTCTCCAGCAAACGCTGGGCATGCCCGATGCGCACATCGTTCATATATTCCTTGAAGTTCTTTCCTGAATTTTGTTTGAAAATAAAGCTGAAATGGTTCGGCGTTATACCCAGCCATTCCGCAACCTCCGACGCTTTGATATCCTCGCTGTAATGCTCCGCGACATGCTTCATAGCCTTCTCGACGATCCAGTAGGATTTGTTCACCGCAAGCTCGCCTACCATCTCGTACAACGTGCGAAGCTCCTCCAGCGCCAGCTTCTCCAGCGCCCCATACGAATTATGCAGCAGCAGATCGATGCCTTGCTGCGAATCGGCAATCTGCTCAAGCTGCAGGCCGTTCCGGCGCAGCCGCTGGCGAAGCAGCGCCATCTGCTCCTCGTACATAGCGTTCATCTCCGCCAACAGCATCCGATGTCCGCGCATCTCCGCGAACAACTCTTGTATCATTGCCTTCGTATCCGCCCATTCCTGTCTGAACAACACGGCGCATAATCTCGCAGCCCAATCGGCGGCAGGCGTGAAGCGCTTCAACTGCCTGTCCCGCTCCAGCGCGCGGCAGCCTTGCTCGGTCAGCGGCTGCCCTGCCTGCAGTACATGATAGCCCATCAGCTGTCTCGCCTTCTCGCATGCCGAGGCCGTCCCATCCGGACTCGAATAAGCTCCGGTCACTGCGAGATACATGCCTTCTCCCTCCGACCAGTTCAGGGACACCTCGTTCAGAAGACTTTCCCACCAGCTCTCGCCCGGATCTTCCGATGTATGAACGAGCATGTACAAGGCATTCGGGTGGTCGAAGGCATGCATCGTCTCCAGTCCTTCCTCTAGCAGCTGCGAATGGAGCGACAATACCCATCTTTCATGAAGTGTTTGCCGTTCATCCGCGGACAATCCGGCATAATGCTTGCTGAATTCCGCCAGCTGACTTGCGATGATACGGAACGACCCGCCAGACTTGTTGCCAAGCACGGGCGGGCAGGCCTCCGTTACGCCGCTATTGCCCCCAATCGCATTCAGCAGCCATTCCTGATTCTCTTCACGGCTGCCGGATGCCGCCTTCTCGCGAATGCGCGCAGCGATTCGACCGACCACCTTTTCGAGCTCCTCGATCTCCACCGGCTTCAGCAAATAATCCCTCACGCCTGTCCGCATAGCGCGGCGCGCGTATTCGAAATCCTCGTATCCGCTGATCATTACGATATGAAGCTGAGGATGAATCGCCTTCAGCCGCTCCGCCAGCTCCAGACCGTCCATGCCGTCCATTCGAATATCGGACAGCAGGATATCCGGCGGATTGTCCGCAATCTTCCGAAGCGCCTCTTCCCCGTCATAAGCTGTGTCGATGACCTCGGCGCCAAGCTTCGACCAATCGATCGTCATCTGAAGCCCTTCGCATATGATGGCCTCGTCATCCACAATCATAATTCGAATCAATCGATTGTTATACTCCATTATGTTCACCGCCGTTAGGATCGTCATGAGGATCGTCATGTGATTCGTCGTGTGATTCGTCGTGTGGAACGTCATAAGGAATTCTGAGCCGCACCCACACACCGCCCGCGCCGCCGTTCATCAGCTCCAGTCCATAGCCCGGACCGAAGAAGATGACCAGACGATCATGGATATTATGCAGAGCGCCGAAGCTCTCTTCATTCCGTTTGCCGTCTTCCAGATCAGCCTTAATTCTGTATATCTGCTCCGGCGTCATGCCGATGCCGTTATCCCGAACATCCACCCAAATCTCTGGGCCGGCGCGAAAAATGTTCACTTTAATCCAGTTGTCAGACGTCTTTGCCCTGAAGCCGTGAATCAGGAAGTTCTCCACGAGCGGCTGGATAATCGTCTTCGGCACCTGTACCTTCTCAAGGGTGTATTCCATGAACAGGCTGTAATGAAGACGTTTGCCCAGACGCACCGCATGCAAGGAAAGATAGGATTGGACGAAATGCATCTCTTGCAGAAGCGTCGTTTCGTATTGTCCATTGTTCAGGGAAGAGCGGAAGAAGCGAGACAGCATTTCGATCAGATGACTGGCTCTCTCCGCCTTCTCCAGCCGGGCCGTCCAGCGAATCGTATCAAGCGTATTATACAGAAAATGCGGATCCATCTGGCTTTGCAGCAGCTTCAGCTCCGATTCGCGCTGACGAATTTCCATCTTGTACTTATGATCGATCAATTCCTGGATCGTATCCACCATCGCGTTGAACTTTCGGTTCAAATCGGATATTTCATTCTTCGAATGAATAGGCACGCGCGCGGTGAAATCTCCCATAATAACGCGGGTCGTCTCGTTCTTCAGGCGCACGATCGGTCCGATGATCATCGACTGGAAGCCCGCAAGCGCCGTGACGACAAGCAGCAGAATGCCCAGCAGCACCGCCGTCGTTACCATGCGAACGCCCGTCGTCTGTTCCTTGATGACCGAATCGGGAATCGCCGTCACAACCTGCCAATCGGTTCCCTCGACCTTATGGTAGAAGGCATAATACGAACTCGTCCCGCTGCGGTACAACGTATTCGTGGCACGCTCTTCTTTCATCTGCGCGAGCATCTCTCCCGGTTCCAGCCCGGATTCCTTCGCGTTATCCGATTCCAGAACTCTTTTTCCTTGGGAATCAAGCAAATACACATAGCCGTCCTTGCGGAACTGATCATTCTCAAGCAGACGAACAATGCTCTCTTCATCCAAACGTATGACCAGGTTAGCAAGCGGCTCGTTCACATGCTTATAACGGTTTAAAACACGAAACAGCGACACGACCTTTATCTGGCCATTCCAGTCGCTGTTAATCGTATAGCCTTCACTCCACACAATGCCGCCGCGCCGCGCCGCGGCCTCGCTCAGCCAGCGGCTCTCATCGCCATGCACCGGCTCGCCCATCTCCATCTTCCGACCGTTGAAGCCATCTATCGTAATGGAGCGTATATAGGATTTGGAGAATATATGGAAGGTGAGCAATCCTTCCACCGATTCATGCAGATTGTCGATTCGATCACTATATTCATTCGGATCAGATTGCAGATAGGCGTTGAGATCCGGGCTGAAATTCATATAATCCGCAATATCCTCCATGGTCGAAACCTGTTCTTCCAATTGATTGACGACCGCATTCAAATTCCTCGTGGTGGAGTCGACGAACTGATTCTTCAGAATAGCCGTATATTTGTACTGTACCATAATGCCAACGCCAAGCGTGGGCAGGATTACCAGCAGCAAGAAAATAAGGATTGCGATTTGCTTCAATCCGAAATGGCGAAATAATCGTAACTTCCCCAGCATTGGCCGCATTCCTTTCCTTGCTCCTTCATTAGCCTTTGACAGCTCCTGCCACCATTCCGTTCACAAGCTGCTTCTGCAGCAGCAGATAGAAGATGATGATTGGAACGAGCGCGATCGTAAGCGCAGCCATCTGCAGCGTCATGCTTGCCGTCTCGATGCCGACAAAGTTAGCGATGCCGAGCGGCAGCGTCTTCAGCGCTTCCGAGCTGATCATGACAAGCGCGAACAAATATTCATTCCAGTTATAGATGAAATTCAATATAATAACCGTTGCCAGCGCCGGTCTCGTGATCGGCAAAATAATCGACCAGAAGATGCGGTACACGCCCGCTCCGTCCACGATTCCGGATTCCTCCAGGTCACGGGGAAAGGAGCGCATAAAGCCCTCAAGAATGAATACGGTAAGCGATAGATGAAATGCCGTATACGGCAAAATCAGCGACAGATACGTGTCCAGCAGGTTAATATTTTTCATAATCATAAAAATCGGAATGAGCGTCGCATGAATCGGCACCAGCATGCCGATCAGAAACAGCGCGTATATCGCCCCGCGCAGCTTATATTGAAACCGAGACAGGAAATACGCCGCCAAAGCGCCAAGCAGCACCGTCACGATCAACGTAATAATCGTAATCAGCAAGCTGTTGAAGAAATATACATCCATATTGGCGACATCCCAAGCCTTCGCGTAATTGGAGAAATGCAGCTTCTCCGGCATCGCAAAGGGACTAGCCGCATATTCCGACTCGCTCTTGAAGGAGCCTACTATCATATAGAATATCGGAACGATATTGAATATCGCAAATAATCCAAGAAAAACATATGCCAATATATAATACCACGGTTTCTTTTTGGCCATGAGTCATGCTCCTCCTTTCTAGTCCTTCTCCCTGCCGATCCGGTTGGCGATGACGACCACAATTAGACTGAACAACAGGATCATGACCGAGACGGCGCTCCCATAGCCGAACTGCCTGCTCAGAAATGCGTGGTTGTACATATAGATAGTCATAACTTCCGTCTGATGGGCGGGTCCGCCGCCAGTCAGAATTTGAATCAAGTCGAATACGCGGAACGAATTGCTGATGCTATAGATCACGGTTACCAGAATCGTTGGACGAATGATCGGAATCGTGATTCTAAGCACCTTTCTGAGGCCCGTCGCCCCGTCAAGCTCCGCAGCTTCGTTCACCTCGCTCGATATATTTTGCAATGCGGCAAGGAATATAATCATATACAAACCGCAGTTTTGCCAAATGTAAGCAATGCTGATGGACAGCATCGACCAGTCGGGATCTCCGAGCCAATTGCGTTGCCAGCTGTCAAGCCCAATCAAGCCGAGAATATTGTTCAGAAAACCGTATTCCGTGTTGTAAATCATACCCCAAATCAAGGAAACCATGACCGAGGAAATAACTACGGGCAGAAAGCCCACTGTTCTGAAAAAGCCATTGCCGCGCAAGCCGCGGTTCAGTAATAAAGCCAGCAGCAATCCCAGCGGAAGCTGACCCGCAATGCCGGTAACCATAATAAACACATTATTTTTGACAGATAACCAGAAGGTATCATCCTTAATCATTTCAGTGAAATTATCCAGTCCGATAAACGACATGTCCGTAATGCCATCCCAGTCAAAAAAGGAATAATACATGGACAACACAATCGGAATGATGGCAATGCCGATGTAGATCGCGAGCGCGGGAAGCAGCCCGAAAAATATGGCAAGTCTGGTTTTTCTTAATGTATGCATCAGCCACTCTCCTCCAACCGCAAGCCTCGAAGCTCTTCTAGTGAAAACAAGCCAGTAACGGGACGATTCCTATTACCGGCTTGTTGGGTTATTTCATGGTCTTGCCGTGCTTCATGTTGCTGCCAATTAATGATGTTCCGTTATGCAGTGCGAAGCTGCTATTCAATTAGCGCCTGCGCATCCTTCGCCACCTGCTCCGGCGTGCTTCTGCCAACGGTAAGAGCCTGCAAGCCGTTTTCGAATTCTTTGGCTGCCTGAGTCGGGATAACCGCATCGAAGACAGGCGCCGTTCCATGGCTGGTCAATTCATACATTTCCTTCACGAACGGATTCACGTCCTCGCCCATCTCCAGATCAACAGGAACGAGAATGCCGGCTTTCGTCAGATTGGCATACATTTCTTTGTCAAGGAAGAATTTCAAAAATTCAAGAGCCGCTTCTTTCTTCTTCTCGTCCAAGCCGCTCTTGATTGCGATACCGAATTGCGCCACGCCAGAGCTCATCTGCGGGTCGCCTTTGCCGTCCGGTACGCTAGGGAACAATGCAATGCCGAACTTGTCGCCTTCCTCATTATCGATGCGAATACGCGCGTTCACCGTCGCGGAGGAGATATGCATCGCCGCTTTGCCTTGAATTAGATAATCCTGCGCTTGCACCGAATCCATGTTGTTGGCATCTTCATTGAAGGCGCCAAGCTTCGTCAACTCGTCGATGACGGCAATAGCTTTCACATATTCGGGATCCGTCAGCTTCGCCTCGCCTTTCACTACCTTCGCCAGGAAGTCTTCTCCCGCAAAGCGTTGGCCGATAATCGACATATAGGAGGACTGAAGAGGCCATTTTTCTTTATTTCCCAAGGAGATCGGCGTAATTCCCGCTTCCTTGAGCTTCTTGATCATTTCGATAAAATCGGCATATGTCGTCGGGAATTGATCATACCCAACCTGCGACAGATATTCTTTGTTGTAATAGATAATATCTACAAAGTTGCGTTTCGTCGGGATCGCAAGCTGATTGCCGTCCACATTATACCCAGGAAGGGAATCCTCTAGCACGTAGTCGAAATCGCCCATGACATCGTTCAGAGGCATTAGCAGATCGCCCGAAACAAGAGGATCCAAGTCCGCGCCAGGCCATACGACGTCGATGTCCGCCAGATTGTTGGCCGTTGCCAGCGTGAACAGCTTCGTTTTATATTGCGCTGCCGCTACGCCGTCTTGCTTGATCTTGATGTTGGGAAACTTCTCTTCGAAAGCCGCGATACGCGCTTTATACACATCATTGTCCGCATTCGGCGAGGTCCAGGGATGCATCATCGTCAGCGTAATTGTTTCCTCATCTGAGCCGCCGTTTTCCCCGTTAGCGCCGTTGTTCGAATTGTTGCCGCATGCCGTCACAACCGTTAGCGCAGCAGCCATTGCAATCGCCGCCGTTGTTTTCATCCATTTTCTCTGTTTCAAGTCAAAACCCTCTCCTTCTTGAAAACTTATTATGACAAATGTCATATATCCATTATAAATTGCCCTTAGACCGGATTAATATCCAAGCGAAACATGATTATACCCGAATTTTTAAGATTTCCACCCTTTTACAATAAAAAAATAGAAAAAGCAGATTGATCCATGTAACTTCTGGAACAATCTGCAATATAATTCGAATGATTTAGTTGCCTGCAAGGATATAATCGACTAATTCATCGAGCGGCACAGTAGCTAGAGCAATGGCCGTATCGGTAACGCCATAATAAATGTACAGCAAGCCGTCCTTCACCACGTTGCCCGTCGGGAAGATGACATTCGGCACCTGATACCCGAACTTTTCATAGTACGGCACCGGCTCCATAATGAAGTTTTTCGTGCGCGCAATGATCTTCTTCGGATCCTCCAAATCAAGCAGCAAGGCGCCGACGCGATAAACGCTGTCGAAGTCTACGCCGTGATATAGCACCAGCCAGCCTTTGTCGGTCTTGACCGGAGGCGTTGAACCGCCGATTTTTTTCTGCTCCCAAGCCTCGCTGCCGGCAGTGGCCAAAAGCTCGGGCTCGTCCCAATGAATGAGATCATCCGAGTAAGTGATCCACATAGCCGCTCTCTCCGTGCCGTATTCCGGACCGACATATTCCTCGGGACGGCGCAGCAGCGCGAATCTGCCGTTAATCTTCTCCGGGAATAGAATATTGTCCCTGTCGTTAATCTCAAGCGGCGTCGTGTCGCAGAGATATTCCCAGTTAACGAGATCCTTCGAGGTCATAATGCCCGAGCGGGTCAGCCAATGCTGGGGATCATTGCCCCAGCCGTCCGGGTATTCCGGAATCGAGCGCTCCGGCAAGCCTGTTCCGGTCGGATAATAATTCATCGCGCATGGACGGAGCGCGTAATTCAAGTAAAAGGTATCGTCAATCTTGACGACGCGAGGATCCTGCACGCTGCCGTAAGGGAAGCCCAGCTCATCCGGCGTGACGACCGGCTCGTCCTTCACATGGGTGAAGTTCACGCCGTCTTCGCTCACAAGCAGACCCAGATAGTTTTTGCATGGCGTAAGCGAGCCCGCCGTGCGTTCGATCATATAAAATTTCCCATCTTCTATAATAACAGCCGGATTGAACACGGTGGCCTTGCGCCACTCGAACAGACCCGGCACGACAATCGGGTTTTGTGGATGTCTTGTTATTTGCACCTTAAGTTCCTCCTGACAGGATGTAGTATGCCATTCATTATAACTTTCCCCATCAGCGGATTATATCCTACAAAACTTCGATTACGTCCGATTTTATGCGCTCATCCAGGTGTCGGCTCTCGAATTCCATACAAACGCTTGACACAACGCACTATACCGCTTATTCTCTAGATGTGCATTTATGTGTATTTGATTGGAGTTGATTGCATTTGTTTGCAAATGAACGATACGCCAAAATCGCGGAGCTGCTGGAGAGGAACGCTTCCATTACGGTCGCCGAGCTTATGGAGCTGTTCGCGGTTTCCATCGAAACCGTGCGCCGAGACCTCGCCCATCTGGAGAAGCAGAAGGTACTGACTAGAGTTCATGGCGGCGCCGTATCCATCAAGAAGTCGAAAGCTTTCACGAAGCTCGAAGCCCGCGCGAACGAGAATGTCGAATTAAAACGGCAATTGACCGAATCGGCCGTTCGCTTCATTAACGAAGGAGATATAATCGCCATCGATTCAGGCAGTACGGCCATGGAGCTCGCGCCGATAATCAAGAACCGATTCGAGCGGCTCTCCATTGCCACCAACTCGCCCGAGGTGTTCGGCTGCTTCAGCGATATGGAGCAGTATGAATTGATTCAGATCGGAGGGAAATATCACCGGGAAGAGAAGGCCTTCTGCGGCCACATGGCGTTGGATGCGATTAACCGCCTTCATTTTGCGAAAGTATTCATATTCCCCTCCGCCATTTCTTTAAAGAACGGAGCAAGCGAATTCGTGCACGAACTGTTCGAAATTCAGCGCGCCTATATGCAGAACGCCGATGAGGTGTTCCTGCTCGCCGACAGCACGAAATTCGAAACGACGGCCAAGATCAAGCTCTGCGACTTGTCTCCTTCCTTGAAGCTTATTACAGACAACCGGCTTCCGGACCGAATCTATGAGTCGTACAAAAGGAGCGCCCTGCAAATCATTCGCAATTAAAGGAGAGTTCATCATGAGCGAAAAGGTATTGTTGATTCTGGTCGACGGCATGCGTCCCGACGCGCTGGAGAGTTCCGGTCATCCCTGTATCGAAAAATGGAAAGCAGTCGGAAGCCACACGCTGAGCGCGACAACGGTCATGCCGAGCATTACTTTGCCCTGTCATATGTCCCTGTTTCACAGCGTTCCTCCTCAGCGGCATGGCATTATGGAGAATGTGTATACGCCGCAGGTTCGTCCGATTGCCGGCTTATGCGAGCAGTTGCACGGTCATGGCAAAAGCTCGGCTATGTTCTACAATTGGGAGCAGCTGCGAGACGTCAGCCGTCCCGGATCGCTGTCTCACAGCTGCTTTCTGAACGGATACAAGCATTCCTTCGAGACGACGAATGATGAGCTCACCGATCGGGCCTCGCAATACATACAAGAGCATTCGCCCGACTTCGTCTTCCTCTATCTCGGACTGGTGGATGAGATCGGGCACCGGCATGGCTGGATGTCCGAGGCCTATATCGAATCGGTCTACGATTCCTGGAGCAGCATCGAGAGAATTGCGAACGCCGTCTCTGAGGAATATGCCGTCATCGTAACAGCCGATCACGGCGGACATGAGCGGACGCACGGCACGAGCATGGCGGAGGATATGACCATTCCCCTGTTCATCAGGAGCAGCGCCGTTGCGCAGGGGGAGGAGCTCGGGCAGGCGAATATTATCGATCTCGCTCCTACGATCGCGAAGCTGATCGGCGTTCCGGCTAATCCGGATTGGGAGGGACGATGCTTGCTGTAAGCCTGTCCGGACGTCAAGCGACAGCCTTCAGCCTCTTATGCTGCCTTGTCTATTTCACCAGCTATCTGACTCGCATCAATTACGGAGCGGCCATTTCCGAAATCTCGGATTCGCTGGGGGTATCCAATCAGCTTGCCGGAATCGCCCTGATTCTAAGCTTCGTCGCCTATGGCGTCGGGCAGCCCTTTTTCGGCATGTTAGGCGACCGCTTGCAGCCCAGATCAATGATTGCTGCGGGTCTTGCTCTGGTCGCTCTGAGCAATATCGCTGTCGCTTGCCTGAACAACATCTACTTGATAGCCGCCGTTTGGGGCTTCAACGGCTTGTTCCAGGCCATGCTCTGGCCGCCTCTTATGCGCAGTATGGCGGGGGCTCTATCCCCCGTGCAATTCCGGAGAACAAGCGTCGGCATTGTAACGGCAGCCTCCGCCGGCACCATCGGCGTATACTTGCTTGTGCCGCTATGCATTCATCTATCGGGATGGCGGCTGTCCTTCCTGTTACCAGCTGCTCTGGCTCTAGCCGTTGCCGCCGCGTGGTTTGCCAGGGCTCGGGATTTGCCACGGCGACATTCGTCAAGCCGCGCGGAGGTCCGGGATATATCGAATAGAGGGAGCGCCGAGATCGAAGACTCCCTTGTAAAAGGCAGGAAGACGAGCTCCGTCGCTGAAGAAAACGATCCGGTCTCACCGGCGAAGACTAACCCAGGCTCGCTCTTACTGGCTTCGGGACTGCTGCCGATCCTTCTGGCAATCGTGCTGCAAGGCGCGCTGCGCGACGGCATCACCACCTGGATGCCGACGTATATCGCCGACACCTTCCATATCGGCAATGCCGTCTCCATCCTGAACACGGCCGTCCTGCCGCTGTTCGCGATCGCGAGCGTCGCCGCGGCTTCGTTCTTCCAGCGCATCGTGAACAATGAGCTCAAGATGGCCGCCTATCTCTGGACCGCGGCTTTCGCAGCAGCCTGCTTACTGCTGGCTGTCTACAAGTCGAATGTTGTTGTCGCCGTTGCGATTATAAGCCTCCTGACAGGCTGCATTCACGGCATAAACTTAATGCTGATCAGCTTGCTCCCCATGCATTTCGCCAAATTCGGCCGGATCTCCACGATGTCGGGCATCTTGAACGCCTTCACCTATGTCGGCAGCGCCGGTTCGATCTATGGCTTTGCGGCATTCAACGAGCAATTCGGCTGGCGGCACACGATCATGATATGGAGCGTCATGGCTCTTGCGGGAGCGATCCTGTGCGCATTATGCGCGAGGCGCTGGGGACGGTTTACGGCAAGCTCGTAACCGATCTTCACACAAATGGGTGTAGTGCTGGTTTCCAGCTCTATTTCTCCATTCCATCCGACTTTCGGCTCTGTAGTGTTGGTTTCCAGCTCTATTGGGCGGCTTCGGGCTGCTTTCGTTTAAAAGGCGACAGAATAACTCCCGAAGGAGTACTCTGTCGCCTATTTCTGTTCCTTATTTTTTCAGATCGCCTTGCCTTCCTCATCCTTCTTCAGATACGCGCCATGCTCCTGCGTCCATGTTCACATGGACTGCAAGCCTTTAGGCGGAGATGTCGTTCAGCTCCGGTATGCCTTGGAGCGATAGCAAGAAGACATCCGTTGCCTCACCCTGTCTATCTATGATCTCCTCTTCTTATGCCATGCTCGGGAAACGAACCGCTCGGGAACGGGTCTCCGGACTCCGACATCCAAAGCGTCAGCTTCTCCGTAAGCTCCCTGCGAATCGCTTGATAAGCGGGATCCTCCGCGCGGTTGCAGTGCTCCCAAGGGTCAAGGTACAGGTCGAACAGCTCGACGGCCCCAAGAGGGCGGTCATAGAAGCCGATGGACGCCATGAGGTCATCGCACGGGGAATCGCTGCGAAGCTTGGGCCCCTCCGCATAATGACGCAGCACAAGCTTGCAGCGCTCGGTCCGAATGCACCTGAGCGGCTCCAGCTTGCCATGACAGGTTTGCTCGGCGAATATCTCCTCATGGATCGACTGCGCTTCCCCGCGCAGGATTGGCATCAGGCTCTTGCCTCGCAGCCATGACCTGCACTCGATTTGCAGAAGCTCGCATAGCGTCGGGTAAATATCGAGCTGCGAGACCAGGCTCTCGACGACCCGGCCTCCGCTGAAGCCATGAGGCCCGCGCATCATCAGCATGACGCCGATGCCTTGATCGCTCAGCGTCTTCTTGCCGCCGGCAAACTCGATGCCATGATCGGTCGTCACAATGACGAGCGTGTTATCCTCGCAGCCGTAATGCTTCAGCGCGTACAGCACGCGTCCCATATACTCATCCATGATGCGAGCGCCCTCCCGATAGCTGGCCATATCCTTGCGAATCTCGGGCAGATCGGGAAGGAACGGCGGCGGCGCCGTATAGCGATAATCCAGCAAATCAGGATTATAATAGCGCGTCTTGGAGAAGCGGGCGCTCTCTCCGCCGATGCCGAGCTCGGGCCGTCCGATATTGTTGCGATGCGGCTCGTCAATGCCGACCGACAGGAAGAAGGGCCGCGTCTTCGGTTCGGCGAGGTAGCGCTCCACATGGTCAATCGTCTCCTGATAAAACCAGCCCTTCTTCTCCCGTCCTTCGTTCAGCAGACGCTCGTAGCCAAGATCCTCGCGAAGCTCCTTGTCGCTCTTGCCGGTCTCGTGCTGGCAGCCGGCAAGCACCGTCTCGAAGCCAAGCTCCCTCAGATTGCGGACCAAATGCTTGCCATAGTCGTCGAACGCCCAACCCTCTGGCGTCCCGGGAAGTCCGTACATTCCGATCTCATGCGGATATTGACCGCTCATAAGCGCGGACCGACTGGGGCCGCAGGTCGGCGCGGCGCAGAACGCTTTGCGGAACAGCACGCCCTCCTGCGCGAATTTCATCAGATTCGGCGTATCGACCGGGAAGCCGTACGGACTGACATAACGGCCCGCATCATGCGCGTGCAGATAGACGATATTCATAGGCCTCATCCTTTAATGGCTCCGATCATGACACCCTTGACGAAGTATTTCTGAAGGAAGGGATAGACGAACAAGATGGGAAGCGTCGTGACGATGACCGTAGCGTATTTAATGGTCTCGCCAATGGAATAGATATCCGAGCCGCCTCCTGCGCTCTGAGACATCGCTGACGTATTATTTTGAATGAGAATTTCCCTTAAAATCAGCTGCACCGGGTACAATCCGCGATCTCTCAGGAAGATAACGGCCTGGAACCACGCATTCCAATGCTGCACGCCGTAGAACAAGAGCATGACCGAGATGACCGACATCGACAGCGGCATCACGATCCGCGCCAATATATACGGCTCGCTGGCGCCGTCCATCCTGGCGCTCTCGATCAGCTCTTCCGGTATGGAGGCGAAGGAGGTTCTCATAATAATCAGATTCCATGTATTAATGGCCGTCGGCAAAATCAAGGCGAGCAGATTGTCGCCCAGATGGAGCGTTTGGGTTACAAGCAGATAAACGGGAATGATTCCGCCCGAGAAGAACATCGTAAACACAATCCCGAGCATGACCGGCGTCGCCAGCATCACGTTCTTACGGGACAGACAATACGCGCCGATGGAGGTTAGGAGCAAATTCAGCGCCGTACCGCCCACAACGATTATTAACGTATTTTCGTAGCCTTGAAGAATATTCGGATTGGAGAAAACGGCTTTGTAAGAAGCAAGATCAAAGCCTAACGGATGCAGCAATAGCCCCGAATGCGCCATGAATTGATTCGAATCGCTCAAGGATGCGAATACCACATAGGCGAAAGGATACAAGCAAATCAGAATCAGAATGAATAATATGAAATAATTGAACACATCAAATAGCTTCTCTCCACTGCTGTCGTGACGCGATGTCATCGCATTCCCTCCTACCATAAACTTGTTTCGTTCACCTTGCGGCTAATCCAATTGGCAAGGATGAGCAAAGCAAAATTCATAGCCGATTGGAACAACCCTACTGCCGTTGCATAGCTGAATTCAAAGCTGCCGCTAAGGCCTACCCGATATACGTAAGTGTTGATGACATCCGCCGTTTCATACGTGTTCGGATTGTACATCAATACAATTTTCTCAAACCCAATGGTCATGAATTTCCCCATATTCAGAATGAACATGATGACGATAATCGGCATAATGCCGGGAATGGTCACGTTCAATACCTTCCTCCAGCGTCCGGCTCCGTCAATCGTTGCCGCCTCGTACTGCTCATTGCTGATCCCGCTCAATGCAGCCAAATAAATAATGGAGCCCCAGCCGATTTGCTGCCAAATTTCGGATACGACGAATATAGCGCGAAAGTTTTCGGGAAAGGCGAGCAGCGAAGCTTGGGTCGACCCGCCAAAATGCGATAATAGCTGCGTAATGAATCCATTGCGTTCGGTAAACTGTACGATCATCCCTACGACCACTACAACGGAGATGAAATGAGGCAAGTAGGTGATACTTTGCACAGTGCGCTTGAATTTGTTGGCTCTTACCTCATTGAGCAGCAAAGCTAACAGGATCGGAGCCGGAAAAGCGAAAATCAGCAAATACAAGTTAACAACAAATGTATTCTTCATCACGCGCCAAAAATAGATGCTTTCAAAAAAATCTGTAAAATGGCTAAAGCCAACCCAGTCGCTTCCCAGAATTCCCCTGCTCACATTGAAATCCTTGAAAGCGATAATTGCGCCATACATCGGTCCATATTCAAAAATGATGTAGAAGACAAGGACTGGCAGCAGCATGAGATAAATGGCTTTGTTTCGAACAATGTCCTTTCGCAATCGCGGCAGTATGGATTCTCTCATCGTTGAATCACCTTTCTATTGCAGGAAGTTGAAAGAAGCGCAAATGCGCTTCTTTCGCAAGAAATCCTATCTCTGTTGGTAACGGTCGAATTGATTCTGCTTCAATTCCACCAATCGATTCACTTCCAACTTTTCCAGCGTTGCCAAATAATCGTCGTAATTGTCCAAGGATTCGGCGCCCATGATAAACTTGGTGAACATTTCTTTCACATACGTTTGAATGTTCGCATTGAGCTTGGCCATTTCCTTCGATTCGTCAGCCGTCGGCACCAATCCCTTCGGCAATGCGTTTTTCGTGTTATTGTCCGCGTATTTGCCGAACACTTGCACCGCTTCTTTCTGTTCATCCATTTGATAATATTGCTCCAGATAAGCAGGAAGATTTTGTATACCCGGCGCCGGTTTGTTTGCTCTGAAATGTTTCCCCATCGCAACCGCAATCGACAAGCCGTCCGGATTGTTCAGAATCTCGTCTGTATAGGTTGGGTAATTATCGACCATGTTGTAGGTCTCGCCCTCGACGCCAAAGTTTTTCAATAATTGTCCTTCTTCGGAGAACCAATAATCAAACCATTTGATCGTATCCACAGGGTTTTTGTTCGCAGTCGTAATATAAGCGCTGTTGCCAGGCTGATAAACCGCCGCGGCATTGATAAATTGGGGCTCATCTCCTTGATTCAGCACGGGGTATTGCACCGCGACCAATTCGAAATTCTTGTTTTTCTCTTGGCCGGCCGGGTTATAGGTTCCCATTCCTCCGCCGATATAACCATAAATCCCAGCGGTTTCATCTTGCAAAACCTTGGCGTCCATCGTTTTCTGATCGATCGTGGCGAAGTCCGGATCCAGCAATCCCTTCTCATACCAGCTATGCATTCTCGTCAAATATTCCTTGTACTGGGGCTGCATAGGTCCATACAATACCGTTCCGTTATCCTGATAGAAGCCTTGATCGTCGAAAATCTGAATGCCGTAAGCCCAAGCGAAGACATCGGGCATCCATTGCAATTTCGCATACGGAGCATCCAGCCCCTTCTCCTGTTTAAGCGTGCCAAGCACGTTCTCCCAATCGTCGACGGTTTCCGGTGCGCTCAGATTGAATTCATCCAGCCAATCCTTGCGAATCATAGGTCCGCCAAACGAACGATACGTGGTGTCGGACAAGGAGGGAATATTATAGATGGTTCCGTTATCCGTTTTGATTTCTTTCGCGAGATCCGGATGTTCATCCAGATATTTTTTAAGATTTGGCGCATATTCATCAATCAAGTCGTTCAGCGGAATGATAACCTCATCCTCGATCGCTTTATCCGGTCCTCCCGGGTACTTATTCAGGAAATCGTATTCAATCACATCCGGCAGCGCTTGACTCGCCATCATAAGATTGAACTGCTCATCCTCGCTCCCCGAAGCCGGATGCTCGAATTCTACTTTCACGTTGCTTTCTTCATTTCTTACTTTATACATGGTGATGTCGTTGTAGCTCTTCGCTACAGTCGCAACTTCGGCCGGCAGCCCCGTCCAATACTTGAGATCAATCTCTTTCTGACTGTCGCCAGCAACCGAAGTCGCTTCATTCGCAGCAGTATTGCTCCCATTCTTCGCATTCCCGTTAGCATCCGAGCCATTGTTGCCGCTGCATCCTGTGACCGCAGTCACCACCAACAGCGCTGACATCCATTGAATGGCTCTGTTTCTGTTTTTCTTCCCCATTTGAAGTTGCCTCCTTATTTCATATCGAACACCTGGCAGGTTCAGTTATCAGTGTAGGAGAATGGCTATCCTTCGGTAAATCGTCAATTCCTTGTTTTATCATCAATAACAGTCTTTGAGCGTCATCAATATTGAACACTGTCGCCATTTGCGTTTTATCTGTTCATTCGTTGCTTTCCCTGTATTTCCCCGGCGTGATACCCTCGTATTTCTTGAAGATTCGTATAAACGCATTGCTGTTGTAATAACCGACATCATTCGCGATCTCTTTAATCGTCTTCCCGGTTTCGATTAATTGAATTTTCGCCGCTTGCAGACGGACCCGATTAATCGCGTCCAGAATACCGTCTTCCTCATATTTCCGAAAGTACTTCGACAGATAGACAGGATCCTTGTGAAAGCTTTCCGCAATTGAAGATACGCTCAAATCGTTGTCGGAATAGCGCTCCTCGATGAAAGACAAAATCTGATTTTTCAGTTCTTCGTCGCCGCCCGACTTCTTCTCTTGAATAAAGTCGGTCATCTTCTTGAGTAATTGGAGTAATTTGTCTTGCATCTCCACAATCGTTCGACAGTGAAGGAGATCGTTAATGGTTTGATTCACGATTTCCTCTTTGTTCATTTGAATTTCTTCTGTCGCCTTTATAATCGTGGAGGTAATGTCGAACATAAAACATTTCACCACTTCAATCGATACGTTGCCGGCTGAACCAAATAGGTGCACCAACTGATCGACCAGCTTTTTCGCGCTCTCATAATCGCCTGCCTTGATATAATTGACGAGCCATTGCTCCTGCTCAAGCGAATAGAAATACTCGGGCTCCGATTTCTTAAAGCTCTCGAAGTCGATCATTTGCGATGTGCCCAGCAAAAACTTGTATTCCATCGCTTGCATCGCCTCTTCATACGCACTCGGGATACTGGAAATCGTTCGATGAAGTCCGCTGTACGAAACGGAGTATTGAATGTTGAACCGATTTTGAATAAATTTCTGGGACTCACGCAGCTTGGCGATAACAGGATCTCTGTCATCCTTCATAACGCCTTCTTGGGATGGAGGCACATTAATCAGCCCGACCAGGAGATCGTCAACCTCAAACATGATTTGACGACATACGGGATTCAGCAGCTCCTCCGTAATATTGCTAATAATTAGGCGAACAAGATCCCAATCCCTGGCGTCGTCCTCTCGATCTCCGACCAGGTCAAGCTCGTAGTTTTCGATATAAATGATGAAAATCATAAATTCCTCTGACGCCATTTCGAAATCCATCCCGCTAAGAATATCTTCCAGCATCTCTTGACCTTCGATTCGTCCCTTGATGACTCGCTCGAGCAAATTCGATTCAATAACCTTTCTCTGACGATGCAATCGTTGATTCGCAGTCGAATTTTCTTCCAAGGTCTCGCCCAGCATCGACTCGATCATTTCCCACTCGTTATCCGTATTGGCATGACTGACTGGTTTGTTCTTCGATAACTGGGACATAATGCTGCGGACTGGCTTATATTGCTTGCTCACTAGCCATAACACCATGAGCAGCCCTAGAATAATAGCCAGGACCAGAGCGGCAATCGCGGTTTTGTTAATCGCGTGCAGCTTCTGCTGGAATACGCTTTCGGGAATCGCGATGACGTAAGTGAACGGCGTGTTGGTAGATTTAATATACGATACAACATATTCATTCGAGTGAAATCCATTAGCCTCCGACGTTAAACGCGAAGCATCAAATGGAAGAGGCTCTGATTGAGAAGACAATAAGGTTCGGCCTTGATCATTCAGAATATAGACAATCCCCTGATATTCATCGTGGAAATAATCGAAATATTGCAGAATACTCTTGTTATCCAGCACTGCGGCAATGGTCACATCAGGATCCTTTGTCTGCCTGAACGGCAAGCTTTGCTTGTAGAATACCAGCTTGCTTCCATCTGGTTTCTCAAGCGCGCCGTAACCCTCCATCGTTGAATTTCCGACAAGCCCGTCCCACTCCTCCATATCGATGTCCAAATCATCCAGGAAGATCGACAGGTGATTGGTTCTAAATTTATTATTGGAGGAAACGACTATATCCTGATGGTGGAAGTAAACAAAAAAATCTTCGACTGTGGAGTTAGCCGCCTTATACACCTTAAAATCATCCAGAAGCTCCACCAACATATACTCCTCTCGAGGAGTCAGAGAGGCTTGTTTGCTAACCATCATCTGCACTTTGGGGTTAAATGCGATTTGCGTTGCAATCTTGCCCATCTCATTCAACTGATTATCAAAGGTATCCTTCATCTCCTTCAATATCATTACACTCGACTCGTTCATCTGTCCCCTGACGATTTTCTCGGAATCATGATACAGGTAGAGCGCAAATAAAATAGGAATAACAAGGACGATTAAATAAGAAATAAACCATTTTAGCGCCACACTTTTATTGCGCGGCAATAGAAGTAACTTTTTGTTAGACATGATGCTCCCATCCCCCGATTTTGAGATATATCGATTTTGTCGAACCCGTAATCCATTTTACTATCCTGCTCTAACACTACTGGATTCAATCCGCCCTCGTAAATCATCTTTTTTTCGAAAGGATCATCAAAAACAGACAGGACCTCCGCAATGACGAAGGTCCTGTCTGTATGGAAGCTTTATTTATCCTTATAGAAGGGGGCATACTGCTCGACAAAGCGATCATATAGATTCGGCGGCAGTTGCAGCAAATCTCCCGTCCGCTTCATATGATTGCTGAGATCATCCAACAATCTCGCGATCAATTCTCGCTCACTTTCTTCGAATATCCGATTATCCTGTTCCATAGGATCGTTCGACAGATCGTATAGCTCCAGAAAAATTTCATCCTTGAACCAGTCTACGATCAATTTGTCGGAGCCTTGTACGATGCATCGTTGATAATTACCTCTTGCTCCATTGCCGTCGAATTGGATGAATACATTTCCTGATGCTGCTCGCGCTCTGCCATTCATGACTTCCATAAGCGATGTCCCGGTAACCGATTCGGGAATGGGCGCTCCGAGATAGTCGCAAAGCGTTGGGAACACATCGATTGCGCTAACCGGTTCATCCGAGCTGCCACCGCCATATTGGTCGTGATCACCTTGCGGGAATTTGAAGCCGAGCGGAATGCGTACAGACTCCTCGTACATGCACATTTTTTGCCATAATCCGTGAGAACCGAGCATTTCGCCATGATCGCTTGTGAATACAATGAGCGCGTCCTCGTACATCCCTTGTTTCTTCAGCTCATCGATCATTTGGCCTACACAATCATCGAGCAACGAGACGAGTCCGAGATAGGTCTTCCAGATTTCATGCCAGTCTTCCCTCGAATAACGACTGCCTACAGCCCCGGTCAGATTATAAAGCTGCAACGGCGATTGCTTGGCCGACCAACGCCCGACATTGTCCGGGAGAGCGATCTCCTCCCGATTGAATCTGGAGTACCAAGGCTCCGGAATGTCAAGCGGCGGATGCGGTGCCAGGAACATGGCATTTAGAAGCATCGGCTTACTCCGGTCCCGATCGCGAATCGCCTTCAAGGCCGTATCCAGAATAAAGCCGTCGAAGAAATAGTCAAAGCCTTCCTCATAGCAGCCTGTGGTCGGTATGGAATACTTCTTCAATCTTGTCGTTGTGCCGAAAGCCATTTCCGGAACGATTCCCCGGAACCGCTCTCCTCCCGGCGCGCGCTTGCCATGCTCGCGTAAGAAAGGCCCATATTCTTCTTCGCTGTTCCGCCAATTGGTTTTCGAATCCGCCAAGCGATCAATGCCGTCAGCCGTCAAGAAATGCTGCTTGCCTACATGCCAGCTATCCCAGTCGTCCTCTAAATGCTGATACAAATTCGGAGTGCCGGACGCCACGAGCCCGTGCGCTTTCTCCGCGGGTGTCCATGGATTGATGACGCAGCCTGTCTCGTTCGGATACCGCCCGGTGAAGAACGAGCCTCTCGCCGGCACGCAAAGCGGCGAAGCGCAATAGGCGCGCTGAAAGCGAAAGCTTTCCGTGAGAAGCTTGCAAATATGCGGCGTAACCTCAGGCGATAAAACATCCTCTCTTAATTGATCGGCCATAATGACGATTACATGCGGTCGATTTTCCAATGCTGACCCTCCACTATTCAAGATACATGTACGACCAATTCCGCTGTTACCGTTTCGCCGGCCGCATTGATTAGCTTGCCGTAATATTCATACGTGCCTGCTTGCTTGCCTGTCATCGTAACCTGAGCTGATTGGGCTCCAGGTGTCGATTCGACCAGAGGAATGGTTTGAAGAAGCTTTCCGTTCTCATAGAGCTCAAAGATAGAGGCATTCGTTCCCCACCACATATCCATCCTCACGTTGTAGTTGCCGTCTCCATCCCAATTATCGCTGGAGAGCATGGCATTGCCGGGCAATGCGTCGACAACAGCAACGGTCAAAGGATCGCAGCTTGCGGTGCCGTATGAATTCATTAATTCGCAAGAGTATACATAAGTGCCATTGTGTCTGCCCGTCAGGACAGTTGCAGCTGTCTGAGCAGCAGGAGAATAATCGATTAATGACCTCGTATCAATCAAGACTCCATTCTCGTATAGCTTGTATGTCGTACCGTTATTCCCCCACCATTGGTTCATCGTGATGGTGTAGTTGCCGTCTCTCAAGCCTGTGTCGTATCCGTTGTCGTTCGAGAGAACCGGATTGGCTGGCGCGTCCGTCGCCAGTGAATTTGACTCTTGCCAATAAACGCCCGCTTCATTAATGCTGTTCCAGGTGTTCACGCTATTCCCATAGCCCACGATACGGATATATCTGGCAGAAACAGCATTGAACGTATATAGTTCGGAATCAGCGGAAATACCGCTGCTCTCGCCCTCGTAAACCGTCTGCCAAGTTTCCGCGTCTTGAGAAACCTGGATATCAAACCATGTTTTTCGCGCATTTCCGCTCAGCCAGGCTGCGCTGACGGCATTGACCAAGCGCTCCTGCCCGAGATCAAGCTGAAGCCATTGGCCGCTGCCGCTTGCGGACCAACGGGTTGACATATTGCCATCGACGGCATTCTCCGGAATATTGCCTTCCGCGTATTGCGCATCGCTGGCGCTTGCTTGCAGGACGTCCCACTTGGTAGCCGACGCGGGCACTCCGATTTGAATTTCACGCTTGAAGGAAACGTAATAGACCGCTTCATCCTTGTCTGTATCTGCTGGAATGACCGTAATGACTGCGGTTCCCGGCAAGCCTTCCGCCTGCTCGATCACAACCTGATCGCCTGATGACTGAGGGACGGCGGCGACGATCGGCGGATTGTCCTCGTCTATTGGAAGCGTCTCTTCATAGAAGCGTTGATTCGGCGAAAAATTCGGAAGCGTCCCCCCATTTACCAGAATCGATTCCAAGGGGGCGGCTTGCCGCTCCGATATCGTCCAATCCTCCAGCGGCAAGACCGTCTCATTCTGGCTATCGGGCGCGTAGCCGGCCAGATAAGGCGTAAACGACACCGCAATGGTCGGATTAACGGCATTTTCCAGATGAATGGCCAGCTTGCGGATGCCCGTCGTGCTGTCATTCTCCGCCGGATTCGGCGAGCTTGGCAGCGGAACGGCATCCATGAGGCTGAACTCGGCATTCGCCGGAGACTGAATGCTTACTTGCAGCCGCTTGTTTCCTTGCTTCAGAACAGCCGTTCTGCCATCTTGTCCTATCTCAACTTGAGATGCAGCAGTATGCATGAACCACCATATATCAGATGCTTTCTTCGTTTCCAGTTCATCCTGCATAAGAACGCTGCTCCGATGATCCTTCAGCGCTACCCCTCTCCGAGCCGATACGACCTGATCTTCATAGGCAGGCGTAAGATCGACAATCGCAAACGCTTCTTGGGATCCATAGACGAATTGCGTGACGCTCGAAACCGCATAAGGGTTCTGATCGGGGCCCGAGTCGGGATTGATCACAATCGTGTTGTTCCCCTCCGCCCGCTTCTTGTAATAGGTCCACCTTGCCGCATCTTCATCGAAGCTCCACAAATCGGTTGAGCCATAGGCTTGCACGCCGAGCTCCATCGCCCATCTGACGCCGAGCGCATCCAGCACGAACGATCCGATATCCAGGTCGCCGTGGCTGGATTGGTTGTCCCCGCCCTTGACTCCGACATACAGAGCCTCGTCATTGCCCCATGCGTTTCGCATCGACGCGACTTCTTCCCTTCCCGTGAACAACTTGTCTAATGCCGTTCCAGTTTCCGCGGGCGTCTGATAATTCTCGGGCTGCGCCCATAGCAAGCGTTTCACGCCAATCCTCGGACTCTGCAGCGTAAAGCCGCCCAGCTCGGGCACATTGTAACGATTGGCCATCCAGAAATTCTCGTCATTAAACATGCCGGATGAATCCGCATCACTGTAATTGAAGCGGCTTCCTGTCGGCGATGTCATATAGAGCGGGTAATAACTGGATTCCGCCATTCCTTCCTTGTCGGAGAACCCATAGTCGGTTCCAAGGGAGGCGTCCATGGAAGACAGCAGATCCACCAGGTACTGCATCGCATAATTCCAATACATCGGTCCTTCTTCCGAGGCTCCATCCGGCGCATAATGATCCAGATGCTCCTGTACCGATTGCAGAGCCTCCTCAAGAATCTCCTTCGATTGGACAGGCGCTTCATCGGCAATCGCGAGCGCAGACATGGCTAGTGCGCTGTTGACCACCGCATTCTTGTTGGTCGATGAAGTGAACCAGCCTCGCTCTATCCCAGTGGCAGGCTCCTCCAGATATACCTTCAACGCAGGATCGAACGCTTTATCCGATATCGCCGTGTACAGAGACTCTCTCTGCTGCTCGGTCCATGCATCATAGAACCAGTCATACGCAATCGCGTAGGCGAAGGACAATTCAGCCGTGGCAAGAAATTGAGCCGGGCTCCAATCGACGAAAGCGTTGGTTGCCTGAAGATCCTGCCATGCTCTGTCGACGTAAGCCGTATCGCCGGTCATTTGGTACATGAAGCCCCAGTGCAGCATGCGATCCAATTCGGTTCTGCTGATGCTGTTGAGGAAGTTGCCGCTTCCGTGATCCTGCGAGGTATCATAGACCGGCAAAGGATCCTGCAGCATATCGTCGGCTTCTTGCTCGACCTCTGCATACCATTGTTGGAATGTCGTGTCTGTAAGCATTCTTTGGCTGACCGCGTCGAAATCATCGCTTGTAGCCAAAAGGCGTGGATGCTCGCCAACGGGATGCTGCTGGCGCAGATCCGCCATCACCGTATCTCCCGCTGGGCCGGTAAACAGCTGGATAACAGCCGGCGAATGGCCGCCTTGCGAATCGGATACGTCGATTTGGAATTCAACTTTCCCTACATAGCCGTCAGAAACGAAAGTCCATTGTCCATCTTGCAGCAAGGTCAGCTCGCCGTGTTCGGGCGATTGTCCGATAGCATAGAATAGCTCGTCCCCCTCGATATCCTCTGCCTGAATCTGTCCGCTGACATTTTCATATTCGGTCAACAAGAACTGCTCGTTCTCTACTACAGGCGCATCGTTGACAGATTGAATCACAAGTTGGACTTGTACGGTGCCGAAGCCTCCATTCTGATCCCAATAAGCAGCCGTGAAAGAATCCGTTCCGTAGCTATTGCTGTCGGGACGGTATTCCCATGTCCCATCCCCGTTCAATTCCGTTTGTCCCCTTTCGGGCCCTGCAAGCATTTCATAACGCAACGGAGCTCCTCCGTCGCTATACGGCTCCAGCGCTCCTTGAACGGCAATGTCCTCATCTGTAACGACTTCAGGGCTCGCTTGCTCCAACTCGTAAGACACGTCTACCTTAACGAGGCAGCTTGCGCTGAATTCGTCTGAAGCAGCCGTAATGATGGCAATCCCCTGTTGCAGCCCGGTCACTGTGCCGTCAACGACCGTTGCCACTTCAGAATTGGAAGTCGTCCAGGTTATCGCCTGATCGGTGGCATTTCCTGGAGCGATAATGGCTTGAATAGCAGCCGCTTCACCTATATCCAGAGAAAGCGTTTCAGGATTCAGCGAGATGCTTGTAACGGGAATATACTCGGACAAGGACATATCATCCAGCCAGTATGTGCCCTTCGCTGAGAAATAAGGGTTCAGATTTATGCGAATTACATCCTCCGGCACTTGGAAATGCGATTCTATAAATCGCCAATCCCCTGTTCCTGTAAGACTTGTTCCAGGTATCTGGACCGTTTCCTTGCTGCCATCGCTGCTAACGTATGTCGCACGCACATAGAATGTCGCGTTTTCATTCAATGGCTCCATTTTCAGCCAAAACTTGAGACTGTACATTGTACCGCCTTGTACATTTACATTCTGAATGCTCCCTGCCGTCTTGTCCGACAACACAACCTTCAGCGCTGCGCTCCCTTCCTTATATACAGACTCGTCCACGGTTATCTCGGCAGCCTGCCCCCATGGAATCCATCCGACAGTGCCTTGCTCGAAACCGCCGTTCTGCAACAGGTTCTCGCTGCCCGAGCTTGCCGCCGCGCTTGGCGCAACGAGGAAGGATTGCAGCCCAAACACACAGACTTGCAACACAAGTACAGACAACATCCCCTTTGCCAGGATTCTGGTCATTCGGTTAAATGATTTCGCTTTCATTTTTCTCCTCCTTCATTTGGATTGATCTTGGACCGTTACGTCCAGATTCATTCTAAAAGAGGGAGTTTAACCGTGTAAATCATGGAATATGGCAGGCTATCATCAATTTCTGAATGGGCGATCATCATTTAAGGATCATCATCATCAAAAACAGGAGACCGCGGGCGATCTCCTGATGTGTAGCGAATAAAGCTTATGGATTCGTCGCCCGTGAACGGAACGCCGATCCCGGGCCGTATGGCGCCAACGCAACCATCACGTAAGGATTAATGCACACATCGTCAACTGTTCTGGCAAAGGCCCAGAGCTGCTCGGAAAGCAACCGCACGACGGGCTCGTATTCCTCTTGCCCGAATAGATTGCGCGTCTCATGCGGATCTTCCCGCAGGTCGTAGAGCTCCTCGTAATCGAAGCCGTTATAGACGAATTTCCATTCCTTCGTCATGATCGAGCGTTGAATGCCGTATAGCTCGTTGCCGTTGGATTGCGTGAACACTGCCTCTCGCCAGGCTTCCGGCCGACCGTCCCGGATAAACGGCATTAAGCTTCTTCCCGCGAACTCGCGTTCCGTCTGTATGGAGGCCGCCTCCATGAAGGTAGGGGCAAAGTCGGCCAGGTTGATGAATGCATCGACAATCCTTCCCGGATTTTTCAATTCGGCAGGCCAGCGGATGACGGCCGGGATGTGATAGGCGCCGCGGAAGCAAGGCAGGCCTTTGCACCATAAGCCATGCTCCGCCATATAATCGCCATGGTCGGAAATATACAAGACGAGCGTGTTCTCCGCTTCGCCTGACTGTTCGAGCTCCACCAGCACCTGTCCGAACAAATCGTCTTCATAGGTGCAGAACGCAAGATAATGGCGGATCGCTTCCTTATGCTCGCGTTCGGTAAGCTGGTCGAAGCGATCGCGCGTTTTGCGGTACAGACCGGGCTTGTCCTTCATGCGATCGTTGAAGCTTGGCGGCAGCTCGATATCATCTATAGCATACTTATCCAGATAGCGCTGCGGGACGAAATAAGGATCATGCGGGCCAAGCGTACCGACATAGAGGCACCAGGGGCTGCCGGATGAATGGGAACCCAGCTTTCGCAGCGAGGCGATCGCCTCTTCGACTGTCGCGCGATCGTTGAACGGATCCTCGTGCACGCCGTAATGCGCGTACGTTTCATAGCCTTTTCGCATAATCTGGCCTTCCTGTCGTTCGCCCTGCTCGTCTATTCCGGATCCAGCATTCATGCTCTCATATTGTGCCCATTCCCTGGTATGAGGACGAGAATGACGATAGCCGGCGGCGGGTGAAGCTGCTTCGTTAAACCCCCGATGCTCGGGTCCCTCCAAACCGCTGACATGCCATTTGCCATGATAGCTCATCGCGTAGCCGTCATCCCGGAAATCCTCGCTCCACAGGCGAACGCCCTCGTACAAGCCCCGAGACAGGGTATTGCCGACATCCACGTTATTCCATACGCCATGCTGCGACGGGTAGAGACCGGAGAAGAACGTCGCCCTCGAAGGGCAGCAATGGGGGGAGATCGTGTGCGCATTGGAGAAGGTCAAGCCTTCCCGGCAGAAGCGGTCAAGATTCGGGGTCTTGGCTTTGCCGTAGGGCGGAATCGTATCCCCTCTTTGCTGATCGCTCATGAAGATGAGGATATTCGGTTTTTGCTTTTGCGGGTTGCCACTCATTCGAACCACTCCTTGAACCATTGCTTGACGTAGGAAAGCTTTTCCTCCGTCTGCCTTGCGCCCCCGCCCTCATGTCCGTTAAACGGGTAGACGACGATATCCTTATCGCAAGCAAGCCGGTTATAGGTAGCAAAATACATCAGCGGCGGGCAGGTTTCGTCTTTTAACGCTACCGAGGCAAGCACCCTGCACGTGATGCGGTCGGCCATATTCATCGTGTCGAAGTACGTCAAGTTATCGATGGCGAGCTCGAGCTCCTCGGGACGCCGCTTCACATATTCGGCAACGCTTGCGAAGGCGCCGTGCAGCCCCTCGACGCGCTGGGTCAAATTGCTGTTGCTCGGCACATCGACCATCGCAAGCGCCGGCCGGTCATCCAGCGCCGCCACCGCCATGGCAAGGCCTCCCCCTTGGCTGCCTCCTTCAACCACGATGCGCGAAGCGTCCACCTCCGCCTGCGCGCAAGCGAAATCGATTGCCTTCAAGCAATCCATATAGGCATAGCGGTAATAGTACTCATATTTATTATGAATCCCCTTGCTGGCTACGTTAAGCGAGAAGCCGCTTGAATACGAGGCCTGGTTGCCTGTGCGCCCTCCCTGGTCGCGACAGTCGACGGTCAGGACAACAAAGCCCATCATCGCCCAATTCATAAATGCCGAAGGCTCCCCCCGGTTTCCGCTAAATCCGTGATAATGAATCAGACATGGGTATTGCTCCTTGCGCATGAACGCCGGTACGATCATCCAGCCATGAATCGTCGTTTCATCCATCCCGTTATATTGAATCTCGTAAACCTCCACGCTGCCGATCGGGTAGTCGAGCTTTATCCGTTTTGGGGCCAAGGGCACTTCCTTCGCTTCCCCTATCGTCTCTTGCCAAAACGCATCGAAATCATCCTTCTTCGTAAGCTCGGGCATATATTGATATAATTCCTCTGTTGCACGCTGCAAATAACCCATTCTGCAATTAATCCTCCTAAAAATGAATAGACTCTCGGCAGGCCGAGGCGGATTGTTCACCATCAGAACGCTTGCCAGGGTTCGATTTATATCGATTTTCACACAGGACTTGATGAATGGCAAGCCTTATGATGCAGATATCCATCAATTGTGGCGTGCAGCATAGAACGAGCAGCCCCCTCACCAAGAGAAGGCTGCTCGTTCCGAATCAAGCCGCTATTCCATCGTTACTCGCACATCGTCGATATGAACCACCGTACCGCCGGGCGAATCGACGTAGAAGCCGATGTCGATCTGGCCGCTTGTGACATTGATGTTATCAACGCGGATATACTGCCACTGCCCTCCGCCTGGAATGCTCTCGTAGATGACGGTGCCGCCGTAGCTCGCGATTTCCGCTCTGGCCGTCGTCGGCGTCGCGTAATCCATTCGCACCCATGCCTCCAGCGTATAATCATGATTGTTCACCGGCACGTTAATCGTCTGGTGAATGCTCTGCTGATAAGCGCTAGCCGAGTAGAAGTAGGCGCGATAGTCGCCCGTCCAAGGCGAAGCGGGCGGGTTCGAGCCCGATCCGCTGTCGATGCCGTAAGCCAGCGCCTGACCGCCTGGATGCCATTCCGTCCAATTGCTTCCCATAGCCGTATTCCGCTCGAAATCGCCGTTATCGAGCAGGTTCAGCTCCGACTGAGGCGTTCCCGCAGCTCCGGATGAGACAAGTATCCGATCCAGATTAATGCCTCCTGTATCGGCCACATCGTATCTGTACGCAATCGTGTTCATGCCTGCGTTCAAGGAGACCGTCTGCACATGATCCTGCCATACATCCCAGCTCGTTCCCGGACTGGTCAAGCTCGCCTGCGCCACATCGACACCGTTGACGTAAGTGCTCATCGTCTTCGTGCCCCCCGATCCGTTCGCGTAGCGCAAAGCAAGCTGATAGCTACCGGAGGAAGGAACCTCGACCTGGAAGCTGACCTGGGCGCCCGAGGTGGCTATGCCGTCGACGAACGCATGGCCCGAATAGAACTCATGATTCTGATTCGTCGAAGCGCCTCCGGACAATGCCGCGCTCTCCGCCTCGTATTTGGCGACTGTCGGAGCGAATGGAACCGTTATATAATCCAGGTTCACATTGCCCGTATCGCCGCCTTCATCATAATAGCGATAGCTGATGGCATTGCGGCCCGCTTCGAGCGGAAGGGTCTCGCTCTGTGTCGACCACGTATCCCAATTCGCCAGAGTCGCAAGGCTTGTCTGGTTCACTCTCTCGCCGTTCACGAAAATGCTGAGAGACTTTGCGGACCCTGTCGCGTTCGCATAGCGCAGCGCGACATCATAGTCGCCGCCGACCGCAACATCCGCATAGAAGGTTGCCGCCGCTCCAGCGTTATCCAGACCGTCGACGAAGCCGCTGCCCGAATAGCCGGAATGATTCGTATTGACGGAAGCCTGCGCGGCAGCCGTCTCGCCGGACAGCGAAGCCTCCTCCGCCTCCAGCTTGCTTCCCGTTGCCGCCGGCGAGCCGCTTCCCGACACGACTACGCTCTTGCTCGATCCGCTGGCTGCGGCGACCTTCACATAAGTGACCTCGCCATACACATCTTTGCCGGTCGTCCAGCCTTCTCCCGCCGCCGCTTGCAAGGCAGCAAGATCCGCATAAGAGGTCATGGCAGAGCCGTTCAGCGTGGCCGCCGTTCCCGCTTCCCCATGAATTTTCAGCATATAATGCTCGACATCCGGCGTATACGTCCCGGTCTTCGCGGCTACGCCTACATGGATTCCGCTGCCGCCGTTGTCCTGGGCCGTGATTTCTTGTTTGAAGTAATCGCCGCTTTCGTAATCATAGCTGGCTCCGTCATCGTCATAATAGGTGAAGCTGGTCGAAGCCGTATCCGGGAACACATCGACATCCACATCGGTTACCGGACTCTGTCCGACATAATCCTGCACCTCCTGCGATGGAATGATCGCGCCCTTCTTGACGAAGAGAGGAATATCCGACCATGTCTCGGCGTTGACTGCGTAATGAATCGTTTGGCCGCCTGTATATTCCGTGCCTTTGAAATAGTCGATCCACGTTCCCGCAGGCAAGTAGATATCCTTCACCGTCTGTCCCTCGTCCACGACCGGCGCCGCCAGCAGCCAGTCGCCGAACATCCAGGCATCCACGTCGTTCTTCACGTTCGCGTCCGACGGATAATCGAAGATCAGCGGTCTGACAAGGCCGTTGCCCGTCTCGTACGCCTCTCTCTCGTAAGCGTACATATACGGTATGAGGCTGTATCTCAGCTGAATCGCCGCCGTTGCCGCTTCCTCGGCCGTATTGCCGTAGAACCAGGGCTGTCTCTGCTGATACAGATTGCCATGCACGCGGAACACCGGCGTGAGCGCGGCGAACTGCATCCATCTCGCATACAGCTCCGGACTCGGATTGCTGTCGTTCGGATTGAAGCCGCCGGTATCCATGCCCCACTTCGGCTGGCCGTTGTTGATGGAGGAGAGCATGACCGCCCGCTGCTCCTTCATGCCCGAAGCCCAGCCCACCTTCTCGCCCATGTAGAACTGGCCGCCGATATCTCCAGACCAGAGCGAGGTCGCGTAGCGCTGCGCGCCGGGATAATACGTTCTCACCGTCTGCCATACCCGTTGCTCGTCATTCGTATAATCCCGCTGTCCTTCATACAGCGCCTGGGACAGATGGGTTGTCGTGAAGTTGCCGAACCACCACTGTGCGGCGCCGGAAGCGATCTTATCCGTCTCGTCGTTCCACCAGCCGACAATCCCCTTGTCGAAGGCATCCTCGGAATGATCCCAGAACCACGATCTCATGCTGGCGTTATACGGATCAATGCTGCGAACGAGCACAGGGATAAAATAATCCGAATATTCGCTATGCCCCGGATACCAGTAACCTCCCGCATCGGCATCGTAATATTGCGAGGTTCGGGTGCCTCCGCTGTCCTCGGTCACGATTCTCGGCTTCGTGATGCCGATCATCTTGACGCCTTCGCTGTCCATGTCGGCTTTCAGCGTGCCGGAATTCGCGTCTGGAAAGTTCGTGGAGTTCCAGGCAAATTCGCCGTAGCCGGTCTCCCCGTATTTTTTCCAATCATAATCGAGTCCGTATGCATCCAGAGGAATGTTCTTCGCTCTGTACGTCTCGACCATATCTGTCATCTCCGTCTGATTCGTGTCCCATTCGAAATTCATGAAGCCCAGCGACCACTTCGGCATCATCGGGGATTTCCCCGTAATCGCGGAGAAGCCGTCCATAATCTCCTCGGGATCGCCGACAATCGCGTAATATTCCACATCGGTCTTCGTGTATCTGCGACCTTCCGTCGGCGTGCCCCCATAATAGAATTCCAGCTTGCCGGTCGTGTCCGTATACGGATAACCGCCGTCGCTGTCGACCAATATGCCATATCCGGCCGTCGACCAGATGAACGGTCCGCCCGAGTCGCCCTGATTCCCCGCATGCGCCGGATGCGTGCTGGAGTTGCGAATAATGTCCGATGCGCTCTCATTCGCGTTGTAGCTGCGAATGCCGTATACATTATGGCTTGTCGCATGCTGGAAGCGAACACCGTCGTAGAACACGCCGCCGCCCGAAGGCTCCCAAAGCAGTGTCGTGCCGTCCGCCTTCTTGATCGTGACGCGTGCCGGATTCTTGGCAATCTCGACCTTGATGTCCGACGTTGTGATCGTGATCGGATCGCCGGTCGTGTCGATTGTCGCGCCTACCGCCGACCAGGTCTTGTCCGGATCGATCATCGGCGTGTCCGGACTTGGAGAAACGTCGTTTGGCCTGTAGGACACTTTCACGATATCGCTGCGCAGCACATCGAAGATCAGCTTATCATCATTCGGCTCGGCTCCATTGTCTACCGTCAACGTCAGCGTGTCTCCCGAGACCGACGCGCCGGTCACATTGCCAAGCGCGCTGACGTACGCCTCCGCTTTCTGCGCCGGAGCGAAGGAGAAGAGCGCGGCAAGCAATACAGCGGCCATGCAAGCAGACAGAGACTTCCTCCATGCTTTGAAGCTCCCACTTCCATAGGTCATGAATGATTCCGCCTTCCTATCATTTTATTTGATGGCATTAATCAATTGAAATTTCGAAATCCGTTCCTTCCCAGCGATCCGTTCCCGTCTCAAGCACACCATTCGCATTATCGTCCCACAGGAAGGTGAAATCGACCGTCGTTCCCGATGTGAACGGCCCGACGGACACCTCATGATCGAGCAGCGCGTCGCTTGCTCCATTGCCCCTCATCATGTAATCGCCTACGCCCGTCCAGCCGTCAACGCCCTGATGCACCCAGCCTGATGCGCCTGTTCGGAACGTAATTCTGTAGCCTGCGGGAGCCGACGTAATTTGACGATCGAATTGCCACACATACGTCTTGTCCAGATCGAGATAATCCAGATTAATCGCTCCCGTATTTGAAGCATTCTTCCAGATCGTAATCGTATGAATGCCTTCCTTCAACGTGACAGTCAGCTCTGACGTTGACCAGCTGCTCCAGCTGCCGGTCGCGGGGAACGGGATTGTTCCGGCATAATTGCCGTCGACGAAAATATCCCTCGTGGCGTCGGAGCCTCCGTTCGCATAGCGGAAGAGAAGCGCCTGATCATCATCCTGAGCTGCGGATACCGTGAATGTCACGCCGTCGTTGCTTGCGAAGTTATCGACGAAGCCGCTGCCCGAATAGCCGCTATGATTGTTATTGACGCCGACATCCACCTTGGTGCCGTCCTCCGCTTCGTATTTGTCATCCGTCGGCGTTGTGAATGTGCGGTCCATATAGATCATGTCCCAATATTGCAGAGACGGCACTGTGAAGGAGACATACTTGCCTTTGCTGTCCGTGCCCGTCGTGAAGGACAACGATTGCGACGCGCCAAGCGCGATATCCGGTGAAGCGATATATACGCCGGAGACCGACTCCTGATTGCCAATATACACCTTGGTCGCCAGATTCGTGAGCGTCGTAGGCGCGGAATCCGAATTGCGCCAATCCGTATCCGTGCTGTTTTTCATATTTATAAGGTGAACGATGCTGTAATCGTCGCTCTGCTTCATGAAGCTCCAGATCGAGCCGTCCTCCCCGTTGCCGGCAACCGGTTGACCCGAAATATCGACGAATTGACTGCCGGAATCCGTATTGAACACATCCTTGTCGAACAGGAGATTCTCATAGGCCGTTATGAAATTATATTGATTCTTCATCGCTTCCTTCAGACTGTTCCGCATCTGCTTGGCCCGGTTCGGGAAATACGGATGTCCCAGCATCTGATCGCCCTCGCCCATCTCGATGCGAGAAGCGCCGGAAGCCGCAATCGCCGCGCTCGTCAATCTGACCGACGGTTCATTGAACGTGCCGAGCGTCAGGCTGTCGAGATTGATAAAGCCGGAATCCCCCGCATCCCTGGCCAGCTTCACCGTATGCGTTCCCGCCGTCAACCATACCGTCTCCGAAGCGTCGAACTTCCACGTTCCCCAGCTGTCCTGGTCGAGGAAATTGTCCATTTGGGTAACAAAGCTGCTGTCGACGTACAGACTGCGCGAATTATTCGTGCCAGTATCATTCGCATAGCGGAATACAAGCCCATACCAGCCGTCCTCGGGAGCGGTAATCGTGAATTCCACATAATCGCCGCTGTCGCCAAAGCCGTCTACGAAGCCGCTGCCCGTATAGCCCGCATGATCATTGTTCGTGGATACGCCGCTTAACGTTGCCGATTCCGCTTCATATTTCGTGCCCGTATTCTCCTCGTAGTTCATATAGGCGGCAAGCACGACGGCCTTCTGTCCATTATTCCGTTTCGCTTTGTCGATGAGCGCCTTCAGCTCGATATAATCATTCGCGTTGCCCCAAATTTCGGTATACGTGAAGTCATAATCCGCATTCTTCGTCACATCGTTGAACGCCCAGCCGTTCTCCGCGCCGTCCACATTATTGAACGTGATAACCTTGTCGGATAGACTATTGGCATCGAGATTATCCCGCAGATTATTAATGAAGCCGGAGAAGCTGTTGTCGAGATCGATCACATTGCCGTCATAGTCGTAAGGGTCGGACCGCTCTCCCATCTGATCGAGATGGATGCCGTCGAAGCCCGCCGTGTTCATAATATCCCTGTACTGTGCGAAAATATGGCTCTGCCAGCCGCTATCGGCCGGATTGAACAGCCACAGCCATGTGCTTGGATCATTGTCGACGAAGTCGAAGCCAAGCGGATTCATATGCGCGCTGTCCTCGTACATCGCCCATTCCGGGTCCACCCCGGAGATGCTTTCGTAATCGTTCAGCGCCGCATAGGTCATCGTATACGGCATGGCCGCCGCGTTATAATCATGCATGGACGAGATCAGGTTCTGAATCGTCTGCCAGTACATCGTGTTATCGCCGCTCCAATCCGTCCACGAGCTGTCGATCACGCCTCCCGTCCGTTTAATGTAATTCTCGTGACGCCACATCCAATCATAGAGCTGGAATGCATTCGTGTGATAATCCTCGATCGTCTGCTTCACTCTCGCATCCGAGACGGTCGATGATTCCGAAGGGAATTCCGACATATAGCCGTATCTCGGGAATCTTGTCCAATCGCTGGACACGTCGATAGCCGTCGCGCCCGTCGAGCTTCCTGCCGTTACGCTGACGAAATAGCCTTTGAAGTCTGTGCCAGGAGTCGTCCAAGTGAAGGTTACTGTTGTTGAATTGCCGTTTGCGAGGGATATAGCCTGGGAAGTGGTGTACACTTGCGTTTCCAGATGATGAATCGATAGATTGACATTGCCGCTGTAGAGCGCGCCGGAATCATTCGTAAGCTCCACCTTGATGGTGGCGACATCGCTGGGATCATACCTTGCTTTGTCCGTGTAGACCCTCTTGATGATTCCCGTTCCGGACGCATGCGCCTCGGGCAGCGGGACCGTTCCCGACATGACAACCATGACCATGGCCAAGACAAGACTAAGCAGCATACCGGCTTTTCTCACTATTAATCTCTCCCTTCAAGCTTGTAATAGCTTACAATTCATTATAGGGACAGATTTTTCCAGAATGATATACCGAAAATTTCATATTGAAGTGCGGTTTTCATAGATTCATATGGGAGTGCGGAGCTTTTCTCCCCGCATAGATTCACATGCGCTTGCTCGAACCCCTGTGTTGACGGGAACCTCAGTTTAGACGCAGCTTTTGGACCACTATCCCCTTTACTCAGGCTATTATGTAACTCACCACTTCTACTCGCTATCCCCTTTGCTCAGGCTTTTATGCAACTCACTGCTTCTACTCGCTATCCCCTTTACTCAGGGCTATTATGCAGCTCGCCGCTTCTGGGTACTATCCCTTTTGCTCAGAAGCGCATTTGCGGACTGCCGTTCTTTTATTCCTGCGCTGAGGGGATAGCTTATAAGACCTCCCTACAATTGTCCTTCAAATTTATATTGAATAAAAATTCATATTTATGTATTATTATTCATATTCATATTGGTCGAAAGGAGCTTACTCATGGATCACAAAAGCATTGAAGAACTTACTTTGAACCATTGGCAGGCGCTGTCCACTGTCCTATACGATGGTTGGCTGCTTCGATTCGCTGATGGTTATACGAAACGCGCTAATTCAATTAACCCTATTCATTATTCGACGCATCAATTACTTGAGAAGATTGAATTTTGCGAGAGCTTATATAGCGCAAACCAACTGCCGACGATTTTCAAAATCACGCCGTTTGTTCATCCAATCGATTTGGACAGCAAATTAACTGAGCGAGGTTATTCACAAGTTGATCTCACAAGTATGCAGGTGATGAAGCTAGATGCTCTTCGTGAGCCAACGACGTCTTCAATTGTTATTACCGACGGTGCAACAGATGAATGGATCAATCACTTCTGCAGGTTCAATTCCATGAAGGAAGCGCATCGATCCGTTATGGAACGAATGTTATCCGGCATCACTTTCAGGAGCAGATTTATCCTATTTTATATCGGGGATCAAGCAGTAGCTTGCGGCTTTGGAGTTATCGAGAGGGAATGTATCGGGTTATATGATATCGTGACGGAGAAGAGTTATCGCAACAAAGGGTATGGAGAGCAGATGATTCTGCATCTGTTGCAGTGGGGAAAACTTCATGGAGCGAAGAATAGCTGTCTGGCTGTAGTTGCGAATAATGCTCCTGCTCGGCGATTGTATGAGAAGATTGGCTTCAAAGAAATCTATACCTATTGGTATAGGGTGAACCAATGAAAGAAGAGCTCCCTCAATAATTCCTGAAGAGAAGCTCTTCAGTCCATTGCGAATTACTTCTTCGAAAAATAATACGGAAGCTCACGCTTCAATTGGTACGGATCATTCTCCTTAAACATGGCTTCGCGATCCGTTCTAACAGAGCCTGCCAAGGACTTATTCTTCTCAAGAATATTCTCTTCGGAAAGGAATGCCCGCGTCCATTCTCTTGGTGAATCATAAAACTGTCTGATTTCACGGTGCGCAAAGCTATTAATAAGCCCAAGAGAATACGCCTCATCGAAGAGCTCTACATTCACAATAAGAGGAGATAAAACGTTTACCTGCTGCTGCTTAATTCGGTTTGTTCCTGCTTGATCACGCACTGCTACCGATAGTGTCTCTGTAAAATCGGCACCTGCCTTGCGCAGCATTGGAATCCATCTGTCCGTGTAACTGCTGCCTTGATTAATAATATCAGCGACATGCAGCACCTTCTGGTTGTCCAAATTCAGTGAGAGGGCGTTCCCATCCGAATCGGTTATAATATAATCACCCGATTTGTACAGCATCACATGTGGGAGATTTAGTCTTTGTGCAATAGGTATGGAGAAAAACCAGTCCCTACGTTCGCCACCCGATATCATTTCCGGCCTCAGCACTTGTTGTGCCAGGTAGTATTCTGCAATGACATCCAAAGAACAAGCATAGGCGGGGTCCTTCGTAACCGTTTCGTTAATGATCTCGAATAAGGCTTTTGCTTGAAGTTCTCTTGAATCATTCCTCTTTAAGAGTTTGTTGATTTGATCTAAGACAAGACTCGCTTCTTTCTCTCCGGCTAGATTTTCTGTATTGGTGTAGAAAGGTCCTGGAATTCCGGAGGTGTACCAAAACGCATCATCCTTTTCGTTTCTTCTTACTGCGAATCCATTTGTCTCGAATAATCTTCCCAATAATACCTGTGTCGTACTTTTATCTGACAACAACAACGCCCCCTGCAGCCTTTTTAGGCCTGATTGAACTCATTAGATCTTCCATATTCTAACATGAAACAAACTGGAAAAGAATGATCCATTCGCTGGAACTCAAACGATTTAATATTAGATTCGATCCAACAGGTAGCCGAAAAAGCAGTCCTCTCACTAAGAGAAGACTGCTTCTTCCGTTCTATCGATATCTTTCGTCTATTCGTTGGCAACCTTCTTGGCGGCATCGCCAATCAATCCCAAATACTCGTCAAGCGTGTAAGCGATCGACAGCGGATTCGGATTGCCTGCGGCAGCGAGCGGCGTGTTATCTTCAATGAACACGACTGAGCCTCTTTGAATGGCCGGAACCTTGCCAAGCAGCGGATCCGCTTGAAGCGCTTTGAGCAGCTTCTCGTCGCCATAGGCAACAATGATGTCCGTATCGTTAAGCGCATCGGTGTTCTCGGCGCTAAGCTGCAGATAGAAGCTGTCCGTGACCAGATTCGCCAGGCCGTCCGGGAACGGCATGCCGAGCTCGTTCAGAAAGTCGCCGCGAGGATCCCCAGGAGCATAGATTGAGAGCGAGGACAGATCCGCCGGGCTAATGTAAGCGAAGGCGGCCGTCTTGCCTTTCAGCTCCGGATAAGCGGCAAGCTTCTCTTGGATAAGATTTTCGGTATCCTTAATAAGCTGCTCGCCTTCCGCCTGCATGCCCATGCCCATGGCATCATACAGAACCTGCTCACGCCAGCTGGCTACCCATGGAGCCGTCTGATAAGCGACAACCGGAGCAATTTGGGTCAATATATCGTATTCCTCCTGAGTAATGCCCGAGTAGGCTGCCAGAATGACATCGGGATTCGCATCCGAAATCGCCTCGAAATCCAGGCCGTCCGTATCATGGAACAAATTAGGCTCTGTCGTTCCAAGCTCATCAAGCTTCGCCTTCGTCCAAGGCAACAGCCTTGAACCGTCGATAACGCCGTAATTGGCCTCCGAGAACCCGACCGGCACGACGCCAAGAGCAAGAACAATATCTTGATTCGCCCATGATATCGTCACAACTCGTTCCGGCTTCGATTCAATTACCGTTTCGCCCAGCGCGTGTTTAATCGTTATGGGATATTGCACATCCCCTTGCTCCTTAGCCGATTCTTCGCTCGTCGCAGATGTTGTCTCGGGAGCAGCAGAGGAGGATGCACCTGTGCCAGCGTTCGTGTTGGTACCAGAATTGCTGTTGGCATTGCTGTTGCCGTTATTTCCGCCGCAGCCTGCCAGCACAATCATAAGCGCAAATGAGGATAGCAGTATGGGCATTGTTAATTTCTTTCTGATTTTCATCGTTCACGGACCCTTCTTTACTGTAGGATATAATTGATAATGATTATCATATTCAATTATTATATATCCAAGGTCCTTCGTTGTCAATAGAAAACGTTGTCGGTCCGCAACCTCCGCTTCGGAGCTCATTCCCCTGGAAGCAAATAGCGATAAGCGTCCGCGAAGAGCGAGCTCCACGTCGACTCGTGATGCGTTCCGTCCGGCACAAAATCGAATCGAACCTGATTTTCGGACATCCCTGCCTCGATTAGCGTCTGACGGACCAGCGCTACATGCTCTTTGGCTATCCGATTGAATTCCGGATTATCGGTCTCCTGCCCTCCGATGCTTAGGTAAATGCGCAGATCCCGGGAAATAATCGAGCTCCGAATCAACTCGATGATTGCGCCGTTGTCCTGCCACATTACGAAGGAAATTCCGGCCACTCGGCCGAACCGATCCGGATAGCGAATCGCAGTGTAGAGCGACATATACGCGCCGAACGAGCTTCCGCCAATCATTGTGAACCGCGATTCGCGTCGTGTCCGGAACCGGCCGTCGATATAAGGCTTGAGCGTTTCCGCGAGGAATGCGACATGCGCCTCTCCTTTGCCTCCGAAGCCATACTCCTCGTTAATGACGAAGTTATACTCATGATTGCGCTGATCGCCCCCATGATCAACAGCGACCACAATCGTCTCAAGCGAGGGATCTTCCAACCCCATTTGCTCCAGCGTTTCGTCAATGCCCCACTCGCTGCCCCAGGACGTTGCTTGATCGAACATATTTTGCCCGTCATGCATAAAGAGGACGGGATAATGACGATTGCCTTCGTTATAGCTTCGAGGCAAGTAAATCCACACTCTGCGCTCCGTCTGCAGCTCTGGAATCGGGAACGCTTCAATCACTCTGACATCGCCGCTTATCGTGTGCATGGCGTCTGCCTCCAAAACTTCCTTCCATGGCAAAGCCGTCCTGTTATTCACCAAATCTACACTCCCCGTACAAGGCTGCTTGTCTCAATCAATATTGATAATCAATATCAATAATAAGGTTGATTGAATCCTATTTCAATAAAAATATTGAAATACCTTCGCAACATCGTCTATCACTTCCCCATCACCCCCCGCTACTCTTCCGGAATGACCAGCCGGAAAGGCACTTCATCATCATGCACGTCGACGCAACCGCTCAACGTGTAGGCTATGCTTTGCTCGATTTCCTCCTGATCAATCGCCTTGCATTGGTACCTGCTTATTCGCGATGCCCCATATGCGTCATGCGATGTGTCATGCTGATGAACGATCCATTCGCCGTCGAAGCTCAAATTATTGAAGATTGGATCGCCTTCGACTGTATAATGGACAACCTGAACCTCGTCCTTCACCCCGGATTTCGCATGCTCGACGAAAGCGTCCCATTTATGAAGATTATGGTAACCGTCGAAGATGCTGTTCACGACATCGCCATTCGCCGCCGCGGTCTCCGCGTTATACTCGGCGTTCCAGATGAGTGCATAGAGCTCGCGGGTCGCCTCGAGCGTCAAGGTATAGCCGGTATGCGTGTCCGCCGTATCCATAATCATGCCTTGCTTATCGCTGTCGCCTCCGTCTCCCAGCCATAAGTTATAAGCTTTAACCTCACCGTCGACGCTCAGCTTGAAGATGTATTGCGGCGACATGACATTCAGGATCCCCTTTATTCGTTCGGCGCTTTGAATCGCTGACCGGAAGCTCTCCAAGGCTTCCTCTTCGGTGAAAACAACATAAGGTTTCCCGCCGGCCGGTCTGAAATCGACCGCTCTATACACTGTCACTCTCTCTTCCGCATCACCGGTTTCTTGCAATTGTATTCCCGGCTGCATCGTCCCTTCCGGCGTGCCCGTAGTCACCCGCGTCTCTCCGTAATTTGAAGAATTATTCGTTGCGCAGCCCATGACGCTTCCTAGCAGAACGGCACTTAATACTAATACAGCTAACTTTCTCATTCCATATCCCCTCCTTCAACTTAGACGGAATATGAGAGCAAAAAGGTGCAATGTCAACCCTATTTTCATAGCGAAAAAAAGGATAGCGCCGGGCGAAATGTCCAAGAAGCCGAGACCTAAAGGTATCGGCTTCTTGACGACTCTAACGAAATTCTCACCCTGCTGCGGATCATTACTTAACTAGAAAAACCGGACAAGATACCTCCTTCACCACCTGATGGCTGACGCTTCCGAGCAGCAGCTCCGACATGATCCCCATTCCGCGGGTGCCCATGATGATGAGATCGATATTCGCGTCATAGGCCGCGCGGATGATGCCGCTCGCCGGGTCGCCGAATTCAGTGAAAATCTCGAACGGAATTTTCGCTTCCTTCAGCCGCGACATCGCAGGCCCCAGGATGAGCTCGGCTTCGAGATCGACCGATTGATTATCCTCTACCTCGGTAATGGGCTCATTCACGATTGAGGCGTGGCTGACATGCATAATCGTCAATTGCACGGGATAATTAACGGTGCTAATAATGCCGATGGCGTGATTGAGCGCCTTCTCCCCGGGCTGCGAGCCGTCCATGGGGACGAGAATCCGGTTATAGGTATACAAGTTGATCGACCTCCGTATGTATCGGTTTTACGATGTATATACCCATGGTTCCTGAGGCCCAAACGCAACGACCAAAAACAAACAATAAGCTGTGAGTCTTTCTCCCCGTTGCCAACCTTTATCCGCCGGAAAAACTCCCGCTTATTAACCGCGCTAATGACAATTTAGCGCATTCAAGGTCAATAAGCGGGAGAAATTCGGATGCGATATTCTTAGAAATTGTTGTAGATCGCGTTCGCCGTCACCTTGCCGCTGGCTACATCCTCGGAAGTAAAGCCCGACACGGTATTGCCCACTTTGAATTCTTTGCTCACAAGCTGCTCGGACGGATCTGGAGCCGTCGGCCCGGAGATGCCGTATGTGGTGTTCTCGTTCACGCTCACCCACAGGTCCCCGATACGGAAGCTCTTTCCATCCGCGCCTACTTCCTCAATAACGCCGTCGATATTGACCTGTTGCTTGGCTCCGATCGTTGGCGGCGACGTGACTTGCTCAGGCGTGCTGTTCTGATTGGAAGCATAGATGCCGAACGTAATAGCCGCGCATGCGGCAAGGCTGATAGCCCATACCGTAATTTTTTTCCCTTTTGTTGCTGTTGCTGTACTCATATATTGTGTTCCTCCTCTAATATAGGTATACGAAGTTCGATTCTGTTCCAGCTTCAATCGCAAAATCATTCGTTCTTGAAAATCCTCGCTGATTCTCAATTTGGAGAGAGCCGATTTGTATTGTTTTTCTTCCAACTCAAGCACCTCCTATCGCTTCTTTTAACTGTTTTCGGCCGCGCGCTAGCCAGGTGCCCACCGTGGCCGGCTTGGCCTGAAGGATATGGGCAATTTCCTCGATGGAATAGCCTTCGTAATAATGAAGATGAATCGGAAGCCGGTACTTCTTGTCGAGCGACAGTACCTCTTGCATAATCGACTGTTCCTCCCGCGGCAGATACGACAGATCGTCCGGGATCGGGCTGCGCTTCTTCAGCCATGCATTCTTCAGCATGTTCTTGCTTCTATTAATAACAGCCCGGATGAGCCATGCCTTCTGATGCTCCCTGCTCGCGAATACAGGGGATTTCTGCAGATAGGTCAAGAACACATCCTGCACGGCTTCTTCCGCGTCGGCAACCGATTTCAGATAAGTGAACGCAATTTTGATCAGACTGTCTGAATAATGGATTACGGCTTGTTGAATGGATTCATTGAGCTCAGATGAATCATGCACCTTGCGTCCCCCTTTCACTATGAATACAACTCAGAGGAGCGATATTTTTCAGTGTAGTCTATTATTTTTTAAAAAAAACGATGCGGCTGCTTCGAGCGCTTTAGCGCCGATTTCCAATATTGCTTGCCCTGATTGACGATTCATATACCGTGGTAACGTATATGAAGAGCTTGCCAGACTATGAGAATAGACGACAAATCTTCAAGGAGGGTTACATTTGCTCAATAATATCGCATATATCTGTGTCGGAATCGGCATTCTGTCTGCCATCTTCATCTTGATCGATATCATCCGTCATCCACAGCCCATGGCGATTATGAATATCGTGTGGCCGATCAATGGATTGTATCTGGGTCCGTTCGCAATCTGGTTGTATTCGATAATGGGGAGAGCGGGAAAAGAAGGGGGAGGCGGCCATGAGAGCCATAATCAGCATAAGCATCGCCAAGGGGAGAATCATGGACAACATAAAGACGCCTCCGCCAATCCGTCTTGGCAAAGCGTCTTCGTCTCCACCAGCCACTGCTCCAGCGGCTGCACGCTGGGCGATGTCATCGGCGCCCCGGCCGTGTTCGCGCTGGGACTCACCGTTGCGGGTTCCGTCCTGCTGGCCGATTACGCCGCGGAGTTTATACTGGCGTATCTGTTCGGGGTCTTCTTTCAGGTATTCGCGATTAAGCCTATGAATCCCGACATGAGCTGGGGCAAAGCCGTCTACGAAGCAGTAAAGGCCGACACCCTGTCGCTCGTCTCCTTCGAAATCGGCATGTTCGGCTGGATGGCCATTGTTCATTATGTGTTATTCGCATCCGCGCCAGAGCCCATTCAAATGGAATTCTGGTTTATGATGCAAATCGCGATGATACTTGGAGCCGCCACCAGCCTGCCCGCCAACTGGTATTTATTGAAGAAGGGCATCAAGCATGCGATGTAAGAACGGAACAGCCGGGCGACGGGCGGTTGCTCTCACAGCGGATTGCCTAGAATATCGGGGAGCTTCAGCAGAAGCCGATCCATCGTAATCGGATCATCGTAGTTCCACTGCGCACTGGTTCTATAGGCTCGTTTGCGGCGAACCGCTTCCAGACCGGTCCAGATCGGACCGCTTGTCAGCTCGAATGCCTTGCGCCTCGACGGCTCCTCCTCGTTCACAAGCAGGAACAGACGATCCCCGGCAAAGTCCGGTAACGCTTCCTCGGTAATAAGCTGGAAGGAAATCTGCTCGTTAATCAATCTCCGGATGCCGGGCGCAGGCAGAAAAGCCTGGGGCTGATACAAGGTCTGCGCCATTCCGCGGGCGCCCATTGCATATAATCTGCCGTCCACAACCGCAATAACGGCGGCCGTTTCACCTTGTCCGGCCATTCTATTCAACCGTTTCCATAGCATCTCCGAGCGCCGCATATGACTCGCAATCCATTTCTCCGCAGCCTTCTTCTTATTAAATAATGCCGCAACCTGCCGCAATCGCTCATAGGTCGGCTGATTTCTCTTTACGAAGAAGGTAGGCGCGATTTGAGACAATGCGCGCAGCGATTCATCCTCGAAGCTGCAATAGAGAATCGATTGCGGCTGCAAGGCCGCAATCATGACCGGGTCTCCCAGCAGCCCGACATCCTCAATGCCTTCCAGTTCGTTGCGGAAGACAACCTGCTTCCCGATAACGCTAAGATCGGCCCCGATAGGACGCAGGCCGAGAGCAAGCAAATCGCCCAGCGCATAGCCGATCGCGACGACCCGGCTGTCCGCGAGCGGAATCGCTTGCTCTCTGCCCAGGCAATCGACCGCTCCGCCGCTACGCTGATGCAGTCTGCCGAACTGCTTGGGCGAGATGCCCGTTACCTGACGAAAACGCCTGTTGAAGTAATATTCATCCTTGAAGCCGATGCTTCGCGCGATTTCGCGAAGCGGATCATTGGAGAGGGCAAGAAGCTCCTTCGCGCGGCGAATACGCACCTCCGTCAAGTAATCCAGAGGCTTGCGTCCCGTTGCGGCTTGGAAGAGCGCGCTGAATTGCGAGCGGCTCACCCCGGAAAGCTTCCACAGCTGTTCTACTGTAATCGGTTCGCGATAATTGCTTTCCAGATATACGACTGCCCGCTCTATCGCGGTTGACGCATTGGTTGCCGTCTCCTCTGAAGCCGCATTCTCGAGATAGAAAATGATCAGCTCCTGGAATCTGGTCCTCTTTCGCAACGCATTCAATTGAGCCGCAGCTCCGAAGGCCGTATCCGTTGTTTCCAGAGCCTTAAGCAAGCCGGCAAGCCGGGAGAGCGAAGCGATCTGAATAAACTCAGCGAACAGTCCATTCGCTGCCGCCTCTTCCCATGCCCCTTCCTTCCCCCTCTTATATAAGTCAAAACAAATAGAAGCCCCGATCACAGCTTCGTTGGAGTAACCTTCATATTCGAATTCTTCTCCGGGGGGGATGATTAAGCAGGCGCCGGAACGGAACCATCTGTCCGTTCCCCGCGAGCGGAGCCAGCCGCTTCCCTCCAGAAATGCAACGAAGGTATAATGATTCGTTTGCGAGCCGGCTCGCAAACCAGACTGCGTGTTCATTCTCCGAATATGCTTGAAATCGAACCAGAATTCGCCCATATCCATTCCCGGAGCAGCTTCAATTGCCGTCGTTTTCTCTTTTTCATTCATCGTATTTCATTCCGATCATCCTCTTAATTGAGAATCAATATCATTTACTATTCTTATTCTACACAAATAAGAAGGAACCATCAACCTGTCGTTGACGGCTCCCGTTCTTCCTTATTTTTGAAAAATCGTTTGAAGCATATCGAGCAGTCTTTCCTTCGTAATCGGATCGTCGAAGTTCCACATCGTAGCCACATAATGCACATGCCCTGCTTGAACGGCAGGTATGGCATTCCAGGTTCCCGTGGAGAAGATGGAATCGGAGGCCGCGCGGCCCGCTTCATCCTGATCGGTAAGCACGAACACCTCATCCCCGGCAAATTCGGCCAGCAGCTCCTTCGATACGTTAATAAATGCCTCGCCCTTGTCAATCAGCTCCTTCTTCACTTGGGGAGCAGGCTCGTAGCCCAGCGTTTCGTAGAGCAGCGTGCCGAAGCCCTTGTTCCCCATCACATAGAGATCTGTACCCAATTGAAGAAACACCGTCGCAGTGTCTCCTCCCTGCAGCCCCATCTTCTCTATGGTCTCGGCCGCTTCCCCTTCAAAATCGCTTATCCATTGCTCCGCTTCCTGCCTTTTGCCGATAATGTCCGCCAGACCCAGAAGCCTCTCGCTTGTCGCAAGCCGCTCGTAGGTAACGGTCGGCGCGATCTTGTTCAACGTTTCATAAGCGCTCTCTTCGTAATACGTGCCGCCGCCATCAAGCAGAATAAGATCGGGATTCAGCGAAAGCACCTTCTCGGCGTCGCCGAGCAAGTCCCCGACATCCTCGATGCCGTCAATCAGATCCGAATAAGCAATTTGGTCGCCGATGACGCCAAGGGCGGCGCCCACCGGTTTCACGCCTAGTGCCAGCATATCGCCCAAGTCGCTGCCCGTGTATACGATTCGCTGCGGATTCGTTGGAATCTCTACCGTATGACCCTTCGAATCCGTATAGGAACGGGTAGCCGATTCCTCAGACGGCGTCGGCGTTTCCTCTTGTCCGCTCGGATTGACGGTCGCTCCGGCCGTCTCCGAGGGCGCGCTCTCCGAATTATTCGAATTGCCGCATGCGGCAAGGCATATTGCCGAGAACAAGACCATTACGCAAATCCACACAACCACCCGCAAATTTCTGTTCTTCATGTTGAAAATCGATCCCTCCATCTAATATAGATAATGATTATCATTATTAATATTATCTATAGTAAGGGCAATCCATTTACCCCGCAATGGAGAAATCGATGATTTTTCTTTGTATAAAATGCATGCCGGAGGACCACAATATTCGACTTTTTAAGCTTTTGTCGCCCTCCCGCTCCTTTTATCTCGCCACTCTCTTCCGATAAGCCGTAGGCGCTTCGCCTGTCCATGCGTGAAAGTTCTTCGAGAAGTAGAGAGAATCGCTGAAGCCGACGGAAGCCGCAATCTGATCGACGGACAGTGCCGTTGATCGAAGCAGCAGCATCGCTTGCTCCATGCGAATGTGCTGCAGATATTGCTTCGGCGACTTACCCGTGTGCTGCTTGAACAGGCTGGAAAAATAAGTACGGTGATAGCCCAGCCTCCCCGCCAGTCCTTCAATCGAAATCGACTGGCCAAACTGCGTATTCATGTAGCTCTCGGCGTACCGGATTCGTTGCTCCGTATCCGAGATTTGCGAATCCTCATGTTGCACGTACTCCTTATTGCAAACGCCAAGATGATAGAGCAGCAACCGCAGATGGCCCGTGCAAGACACATCCGTCAGCGCCGGAATCTCCTTATTCTCCAGATCCTTCAGAATCTGCCGATAAGCGGCATACACCTTCCTGCTTGCGCCAGGTATAATCGGACGCTCCGGGGACACGCCAATCAGATGCAACAGATCCTCAGCCATGCTGCCCGCGCCCAATGCAACCCAAGTATATACCCACGGCTCCTTGGCGTCGGCCGTATAACTGAACATCTCGCCGGGGAAAATGAAGAACGTATCGCCCGCCTTGCATGTATAGCGGACATCATTTATTCGATATTCGCCAACTCCGGAAATAACCGTGTGAATCAAATAATAATCGTATACCGTAGGACCAATCTGATGATTCTCCATCGGCTTGCCGAAACCGCTGAACAAGAGCGACAGCTCGCTCGGACGACGGTTCATATTGAATCGGAAATCATGCTCGTAATGCTCGGAAGCCATGCTCGCACCGCCTTTCACCAAGAGCATAGCGCAGATGGAATCGCTATGTCCACTGCAATAAGAAGCTATTCAGAGATAGCTTCTTGGGATATTCGCGTTACGCGCGTTCCCATGCTTCCATACATAGCTCGTTATTGATTGCCGCCGCCGTGAAGCTTCCCGACGCCGCTGCCGCAACTGCTTGATACAGCCTCGACGACGCGTCGCCGCTGCTGTACACGCCAGGCACATTGGTTTTGCCGAAGTCGTCGATAACGACAGCTCCCGTTTCGGTCATTTCACAGCCGAGAGACTGCGGCAGCGATGATCCGGGCGCCAGCTTCGGAGCAAAGAAAATTCCCGTGCACATAATCTGCGTCTCATTCTCCAGAACAATTCGTTCCACCATTCCAGCATTGGATTCGATCATGCGGATCGGCGTCTCGTATACGGAAACGTCATGGCGCTCAAGCTCCTCACGCTGTTCGGAGGTCATAGGTCCGTCTTCGCCCGTTCCGTCCGTGCAGACGACGATGCGGGAAGTCCAGCCCTTGAGCAGCTTGGCAAGATGCAAAGCGCCTTCGCCCTTCGCAATAATGGCGAGCTTCTGATCCCTGTGCTCCCAGCCGTCGCAATAAGGACAGACGAACGCGCTGCGACCATACACCTCGGACAAACCGCGAGTCTCGATCGGCAAATCCTTCATCCCTGTGGCGAACAGCAGCTTCTTGCTGAGGAATGTCTCTCCTCGGCCTGTCGTAATCCGGAACGCTCCGTCTTCACCCTCGACCGATTCCGCGGTGTCCGTTACAAATTGGACGGTCGGATAAACGCCAATCTCTTCTTTGGCTATGCGTCGAAACTCGCTTGGCGTGATGCGATCTCTCGTCAAATAACCATGCACCTCATGCGTAACCCGATTTCGAGGCGCCGCCGCATCGATAACAATGACCTTCTTCCTCGCTCTCCCCAGCACCAGAGCCGCGCTCAAGCCGGACGGCCCTCCGCCGATAATGGCAACATCAACTTTCTTATTCGCTTCTAATTCCGATTCATGATGTTCATGATTCATCTTCATCACTCACCTCTCATTATAGTAGATCTTTAATATCCATAATATAAGCGCAAAAAGCAGCCATTTATTCGACTGCCTGCCTGGGCACGCCACACGCCGCGTCCACGACCGATTGTATCGTATGCTCGCGCAAATAGTCATTCATTCGTTGTTCGGCCCCGTCCATCACTTTCTTCACCAGACAATCCTTGCCGAAAGGATCATGCTTCCCTTCTTCGGAGCATTCATTCTCGCCAACGCTGCCGCAATCCTGCGAAGCTTCGAAGAACAATCGATGCTGCTCTTCATTCAAATTCGCGCATTCATACAACTGCTGTCGCCCTTCAATAACTTGAATGACATCCAGGAATGTAATCTGATCAGCCCGGCGGGCAAGCTCATAGCCTCCGTTCAGCCCCGTAACCGCCCGCACAATGCCGTCCTGACGCAGCTTGGACATCACCTTGCTAAGATAGCTCTCCGACACGCCGAGCTTTGCCGCAAGCTCCTTGATTCCGATATTATGCCCGCGATCGGACAGCGCCATGTGCATCAAAGCATGCAAGGCATAGCCGGTGCTCTTGGCGAATTGCATGCGATACCTCCTCCTTTCGTCATAATATTAATTATAGATACACATCATCCATTATAGATGGATAGAGTCTATAATACAACTTCTTTTTCAAATTAACCTTTAATCGCAGAGGTCCAGCCCCAGAAAAATGCATCCCGATCCCATGCGGCTTTGCCGCCATGAAGCTTCTTGAACGCTTTCTTCACCTCCTTGTCGATCGAGATCTTCCCGTTCTCGTTCTCATATAGATACTCATTGCCATATTCGGCTCTGATATGCGCAACCGCCGCTTCCTGATACAGCATGCCGGCGCTTCGCAGCTCGTTGAACATCCAATCGGCTATTTCATTCGTCTTTTCCTTCATTATTATTTTCCTCCTCCACATTTGCAGCTTCAAGTTGCAAACGATGCTCTTGCTTACTTCGCTTCATCAAGCTTATCACAACCTGCTCCGAACTACGATTAATGGAATGTGATTCAAACGGACAAACTAGCCTAAACCTGTAAAATTCGAATAGAAAGAAGGAATTTGTCCGCCATGAGTGAACAATCCAAAGTGATGCACAGGGGGCAGATTGTCGCTTCCTTAATCCTTGGCGCGTTCGTCGCGCTTCTCGCCCAAACCTTGCTGAATGTGGCATTGCCTCATATGATGCTCGATCTCAACGTCAGCACGAATACGATTCAATGGCTCGCGAACGGCTATCTGCTGACCAACGGCATCCTGATTCCGCTAAGCGCTTTTCTCGTCGAACGATTCTCCACCCGCAAGCTTTTCCTGTCTGCGGTGGGCTTATTCGCCATCGGAACAATCGTGTGCGCGGTTGCGCCGCATTTCAACATACTGCTAACAGGTCGCATTATTCAAGCGATCGGTGCAGGAATCCTGATGCCGCTAATGATGGTCGTATTCCTAACCATCTTTCCTGTGGAGGAACGCGGGAAAGCGATGGGCATGATGGGCCTTGCGATGATTTTCGCTCCTGCAATCGGCCCGACCTTGTCCGGTTGGGTTATCGAGCATTATACATGGCGCGTTCTGTTCTACATTGTGCTTCCGTTGTCTATCATCAGCTTCATCTTCGGCTTCTTCTCCATGAAGAATGTGACGGAAACCGGCAAGCCGAAGCTCGATTTGTTCGGCGTGATTCTGTCTACGCTCGGCTTCGGGGGTCTGCTTTACGGCTTCAGCGACGCCGGCAACGACGGCTGGGGGAGCAAAGCCGTCATCGCCACGCTGGTCATCGGAGGCATTGCGCTGATTGGCTTCGTTTGGCGAGAAATCGTCGTCGACAAGCCGATTCTGGATATGCGCGTATTTCAGTTCAGCATGTTTTCCTTAACCTCGTTTATAAACGCCATCATCACGATGGCTTTGTATTCAGGGATGATTCTGCTCCCGATCTATCTGCAGACCCTGCGCGGCTTCACGCCGCTCGAATCAGGCCTGCTCCTGCTGCCCGGCGCGATTCTGATGGGCATTATGTCTCCGATAACAGGCATTATATTCGATAAGGTAGGAGCAAGATGGCTTGCCGTCGTCGGTTTGCTTATTACCGTCCTTACCACCTTCGAGTTTAGCAGACTTACGCTTGAGACAACCTATTTCCATATCATTCTCATGTATACCGCCCGCATGTTCGGAATGTCGATGCTCATGATGCCGATTCAGACCGCCGGCATTAATCAGCTTCCGCGCAGGTTGAATTCACACGGCTCGGCCATGTCGCAGACGATTCGAAATGTAGCGGGAGCGCTTGGCACGGCCTTGCTCGTCACCGTTATGACCCAACAGGCCAGAGCAAGGGGCGCCGATCTTGTACGCGCGGCGAAGATCGATCCGTCCGATGCAGCTAATGCGGCGCAGATGCAGGACATCACCTCGCTTGCGACAGTTCACGGCATTAATTACTCCTTCGAGGTGGCTACCTGGATGACCGTCGCGGCGCTCATTCTCGCCTTTTTCATCCGAAGAGTCGCTCCGGCGGACGAGGCACGGATCGAGTCGGCGAACCGCTCCTCCCGGGACCGGAATCAGCCGGCGTTCAGCAAATAAGCCTATAAGAGGTTCCCTCGGAAATCGCAAAATCCTCCCTTCCGCTGCCGTCGCAAATCCGCGTCGGCAGCATTTCATTTTCGGACCCGTATTAGTTTCATGATGAAAGCATCTTCTTGTAACAGAGCCCTTTTCCAGACATTTTTTACTAATTGTATCATGCAACTTGTAACAAAAAGTTCTAAATTTCCATAGATATTTGCCTCTAATTTTAGTACAATTAAGAATACGACCATTCTTACCTTGCCCATTGGGCAAAATGGAACATGCAGCGGACGATCTAACTATGACATCTGCATAATTTTAAGACAAAGTGAGGAAAAAGGATCATGAGTGAAGCCACACAAAATCTGCGGAGGGTCCCCATCGTTGCTGCTTTGATTATGGGCGCGTTCGTTGCCCTTCTCGCGCAAACCCTGCTCAATGTCGCTCTGCCTAAAATGATGGAGGATCTTGAGGTCTCCACGAATACGATTCAATGGTTAACCAACGGCTATCTGTTAACGAACGGAATTTTAATTCCGCTAAGCGCGTTTCTTATTTCACGATTTTCGACCCGGAAGCTGTTCCTGACGGCGGTAGGATTATTCGCGATTGGCACAATTGTCTGCGCCTTCGCGCCCGAATTCAGCTTCCTGCTGACCGGACGCATCATTCAGGCAGCCGGCGCCGGCATACTGATGCCGCTTATGATGGTCGTGTTCCTGACGATCTTCCCTGTCGAGGAACGGGGAAAGGCGATGGGCATGATGGGGCTTGCGATGATCTTCGCCCCGGCAATCGGACCTACCTTGTCCGGCTGGGTGGTTGAGCATTATTCCTGGCGCGTCCTCTTCTACATCGTGCTGCCGCTATCCATTATCAGCTTTATCTTCGGCTTCTTCTCCATGAAGAACGTAACGCAGACCGGCAAGTCGAAGCTCGATTTGCTTGGGGTTATCTTGTCCACGCTCGGATTCGGCGGCTTGCTGTACGGCTTCAGCGATGCGGGCAACGACGGCTGGGACAGCGCCACCGTTATTGTATCCTTGGCAGTCGGAGCCGTTTCGCTCATTCTGTTCGTATGGCGCGAGGCTGTTGTCGAGAAGCCTATTCTTGATGTGCGCGTATTCAAATACAGTATGTTTTCGCTAACCGCATTCATTAACTCCATCATTACAATGGCGATGTTCTCCGGCATGATTTTGCTGCCGATCTACCTGCAAACGTTGCGCGGCTTCACGCCGCTCGAATCCGGCTTGCTGCTGTTGCCAGGCGCGATTCTCATGGGAATTATGTCGCCGATTACGGGCATTATATTCGATAAGATCGGGGCTAGATGGCTGGCTGTTGTCGGATTGCTTATCACAACGATAACAACGTACGAGTTCAGCACGCTTACCATGGAAACTTCCTATTCGCATATTATCATTATGTATACGGCGCGGATGTTCGGCATGTCCATGCTCATGATGCCGATTCAAACAGCGGGGATTAATCAATTACCGAGGCGTCTGAATTCACATGGCTCCGCCATGTCGCAGACGATTCGGAACGTAGCCGGAGCTCTCGGTACGGCACTGCTTGTCACGATCATGACGCAAGCGGCCGAATCCCGCGGCGCCGAGCTCGTGAAAGCGGCGAAGATCGATCCGAAGGATGCGGCGAACGCTGCGCAAATGCAAGAAATCACAACGCTTGCTACTGTTCACGGCATTAACTTTTCCTTCGTCGTCGCAACCTGGATGACGTTGGCCGCCCTCGTGCTTGCTTTCTTCATCCGCAGAGTGGCTCCGGCGGAGGACGCGAAGGTTGTCGCTTCGTCAGGCGCTGGCTCGGCCGATTCGAAGAGCCCGGCTTTCAGCAAGTAGAACCTATTATTCGCAGAAAAGGATGAAGCTACCGAGGCTTCATCCTTTTCTGCTTAGTTAATGTCTATTCGGGATGGCTGATTGCTCTAACGGACATGACAGACCTTATTGGGTGGGATACACTCTTTTTTTCCTCGATTTGTTACAAATAAGAGCGCTGGTGTCCGTTAAAACGACTAATGATGATTTTTGATGTAGATAAGCGCATCTGTGTCCGTCAGCATGTCAAGCGGCGCTTAGCCTCGAAAATGTCCGTTACAGTTGCAAGCGGTCATTGATTCCTTCATGAAGCTAGGCCGACTCCTATCCTTCATTCTCGATGACCGACGCGAGCAAAGCGAGCGCCAGCCCCTGCCCCCAACCCTGCGCCCACTTACGGTCAATGCCGAGATACCCTTCGATATCGTTCATGACGGCGGTGCCGCCGGACACGTTCAATACTCGTCCGTTCTCCGCAATATTCGCCAGCACGCCGTCCAGCGCTCTCTGCGTATACTTGCTGTGCAGCGGATTGTTCTGCGTCATCATCGCCGCGGCGATGCCCGCCGTCGCCGACACCTCGCCGTAGGCTTCCCCGTAATCGAGCACCGTGCCCCAGAGGCCGTCAGCCTTCTGCAGCTTCTTCAGCGCTGCGAGTTGATCGCGCAGCGAGCTCCAGATATGCATCATCGGAGGATAGAGATATGCCTCCGGCAATATCTTCGCAGCGCGAGACATCGTATACGCCGCCCAAGCATTGGCGCGCGCCCAGTACATGCCGGACATATGATCTTTGCCGAGATGATTATAGCCGTGATACCACAGGCCGCTGTTCTCGTCCTGCAAGTAGTTGATATGCCAGAAGAATTGATGCAGCGCGTCATCGACGAGCCGCTTCTCCTTCAGCATCACGCCAACGCGAAGCAGGAAGTAAGCCGCCATGAACAGCGTATCCGCCCAGCATTGCTCGGGAAAATCATTGTTGGCCGACACCGTATGCTGCAGCACCCGATCGCCGAACCGCAGCGCCTTATGCTCCAGATAGTCCACCTTGCTCAGGATGAGATCGAGATACTTCTGCTCGCCCGTCTGCTCGTACAACGTAATCAGCATATGCCCCATTGCGCAGGCATTGACCGTCCAGCCCGGAAGGCCAACCTCCATATATTCCTCGCAAAATGCTGCCATGCGATCCAGATAGCTCTGCTCGCCAGTCACCTCGAAGGCGCGGCTGACGCCGTAATAAGCGACCCCGCAGGGCCAGTCCCAGGTGAGATCCATCTCCAGCGTATAGTCAGCCACTTGCTTCATTACAGGCAACAATTCCTCAGAGGTCGTCCGCAACTTCATTTGTCTCCGCCCTTTCACGACCAAAGCCCCAGCTTGCTGGAAGCGGGGGCTTTGATCGATTCCTATTTTACCCTGCTGAATACATCCATCTTATACTTGCCGTCAGCGCGTTCCCTTGGAGCGCGTTAGCTATATTGACCGGCGTCGATCGCCTTCTGCTTCTCGTCCAGAATCTCTTGATAGCCTGCGTCGAGGTATTCCTTCTTCGCCGCTTCATACGTTTTATCGAAATCCGCTTCGGGAGCCAGCACGCATTTCACGTACAGCTCCTGGAACAAGGAGTTCAGATCCGCCTTGTATTCATTCACCTTATCCAGCACTACGGAGTAGAGAGCATCCGGCGTGCGGTATTCCGCGTATTTGTCATAGTAGCTGAGCAGATCCTCCGCCAAATATTCATAACCGGCCGGAGCCCAGTTGCGGATATAGGCCTTGCGCGTTACCGCCGGATCCGGGTACTGCGCCATCTCGGTCACAAGACCCCAGTAGTCCTTGTTATTGTTCGCCGACAGAACGGATTCGCCGCTGAAGCCTTCCTTCTTCACCGCAATGCCGTCCGCATCGAGGGTATAGTTGTCGCCTTCGACGCCGTTCTGGAACTTGAACAGATTATCCGGCTGGCTCATCCACTCGAGATACATCCACACCGCCGCTCGTTCCATGTCCGTCGATTCGTAGTTGATGCCCATGATCAAGCCGAACGGCCAGTAAGCTCTTGCCTGCGGCTTGTAGCCTTCCGGAACGCCCGCCATATTGTCAAGCACGGCGAATTCGGCTCCGGGGTTGTTCTTAAGCGTAGCTTCCAGAACATCGGTATTGCTCGACAGGTAGAACGCATAGGTTCCGGTCTTGCCGGATACGAACTCTGACTTAATTTTGTTGTCATCCTCGCGAAGATAGAATTCCTTGTCAATCAGCCCGTTATTGTATTGGAAATTCAGGTTGCGGAGATAGCGCTCCGTGTCTTCCGTCGTAAGGTCCGCGACGCTCAGATCGGAATACAATGCGCGATACTCGGGATCAACCGGCCATTCCCGGAAAACGTAGTTGTAGGTATAATTGTTCTTTCTCAAGTTTTCGCTGCCGACGCCAAGGCCCGCGTCCTTCCATTTCTGCAGCATCTCGTTATACTTCTCCAGAGAAGTGAGATCCTCCATCTTCATGCCGACCTTCTCTACCCAGTCTTTGCGAATGAGCGTCGTGAAGTTGTCGGCTGCCGGACGGGCGGCGAAGAAGAAGGTGTTCTTGTCGTCAACCTTGCCGTATTGCTCGATCGTATCGCCCATGTTCTTCCAATAGGTCGGCGCATAGTTCGCGATTTCATCGTAATCCAGCTCTTGCATCACATCCTCGCCATAATAGGCAAGCGCTTGCGGCATATCGTAATGGAAGATGATGTCCGGCGCTTTATGCGCCGCGAGCAGTTGCTCGTAATCCGTAACCTCGTTGCTGCGCGTAATGGGGATGAACTTGACATCCACATTGTATTTGTCCCCGAATTCCTTCTGGACCCACTTGGTATAATAATTATCCGATACATTCCAGCCTTCGAAAGCGCGTTCATAAACCGGAATTTCAAGCGTTACCTTCTCCGGGAAGCCTTGCGAATAATCCGGATATCCGCCTTCGGAGGCTGCGCTCGTCGCAGTCGGATTGTCGGTTGCCTTGCCATTGTTCGATGTCGCTGCAGGCTCGTTGTTGTTGTTCGTGCAGGCTGTCATCATGCTTGCGACAAGAGCGATCGAGAATACGGTGGTCATGGTTTTCTTCATACGCATTGTTTTTCCCCCAATTTCGAATTTTTATGGATACATTATCCTTTGACGCCGCCGAGCATGACGCCTTGGACAAAGTATTTCTGAATGAACGGGTAAACCAGAAGAATCGGAATCGTGGCGAACACCACGCATGACGCCTTCAGTACTTCGGGATTCGTAAGCGATACCTGGGTTGCCTCGAGCTGAAAGCTTTCGCTCGACTGAATGATGAGATAATACAATTTCAACTGCAGCGGTCTTAGATCGACATTTTGCTTAATATAGAACAGGGCGTCCTGATAAGCATTCCAACGTCCTACCGCATAGAAGAGCGACAAGGTCGCGATAATCGGCTTCGACAGCGGCAGCACGACACTCCAGAGAATTCGGAAATGTCCCGCTCCGTCAATTCTCGCCGCCTCCTCCAGACTGTCCGGAATGCTGCCCGTGATCGACGTCTTCATAATGAGCAGATTGAACGCGCTGAACGCGGGAGGCAGAATGAGCGCCCATAACGTATCCAGCATGCCCAGATTATTAACGAGCATATAATCGGGAATAATGCCGCCGCTGAAGAACAGCGTGAACATGAACAGGAACGTAAGGATGCCCCGGCCTTTCAAGTTTTTGCGCGACAGCGGATAGGCGGCGCAGATCGTAATGATCATCCCGAGAATCGTGAAGGATACCGTCATGACGATCGATACGTACAAGGAACGCAGAATGCTTGCATCCGCAAAAATCTTCTTATACGCCTCGAAGGTCAGCCCCTCCGGCCATAGAATAACCTTGTTCGCGATGACAAACGCGTCTTCGCTGAGCGACTTCGCAACCACATGCACGAATGGCAGGAAGCATGCGAGCGAGACGAGGATCAGAGAAAGGTGGATCAGCACATCCCATGTGTCGAAACGCTTTTTCCGAAGCCTGGATTGAATGGTACTGGTTGATTTCATCGTCATCCTCCTTTCTAGAACAAGCCCTCTTCGCCTAGTCGCTTCGCAATGCGGTCAGCCATGATGACCAGCAGCAGGCCGATGAGCGACTGGAACAGCCCAAGCGCGGTCGCTTCGCTGAAATCGCCCTTCTCGATGCCCCATCGATAGACAAGAACGGGAATCGTCGTAGTGAATTCCGTCGTCGCCTTGTTCTGCAACGCGAATATTCGCTCGAACGAGCCCTCCATCACCCTGCCCAGATTCAGAATCAACAAGGTAATGATCGTCATGCGAATCGAAGGCAGCGTCACATTCCACATCTTGCGCAGGCGGCCGGAGCCGTCCATCGTCGCAGCCTCGTACAATTCAGGGTTAATGCCGCTTATCGCCGCCAGATAGATGATCGTTCCCCAGCCCATGCTCTGCCAGACGCCAATGGCGAGATAACTGACAAGCCAGTGATTATCCTCCTGCAGGAACGGAATCCGCGTCCCTCCCAGCATTTCAATCATGTTGTTGATTACGCCGTTGCCTTCGCTGAGCAGCTGATAAGCGAGAGCGCCGATAATGATCCATGAGAGGAAATGCGGCAGATAAAGCAGCGTTTGATTCACGCGTTTGAAGAATACGTTCTTCACTTCATTGAGCAACAGCGCGAGAAGGATCGGCGCCGTGAAGCTGAAGAGCAGATCGAGCACATTCAGCAGCACGGTGTTGCGCAGCGCCTTGGCAAAATTCCGATTCGTGAAAATATCCTGGAATACCTGGAAGCCGACCCAGTCGCTGCCCCAGAAGCCTCTTGCGATCTTATAGTCCTTGAAGGCCAGAATCAAACCCGACATGGGAGCGAATTTGAATAGGAGCACAAAGGCCAGCGGAATGAGCAGCAGAACGTATAACGGCCAATTATGCCTGTAATAATGCAGGAGTCTCTTGCCCGCTCCTCCCTTCACCATAAGATTGTTCTCCGGAATGGTTGCGCTTTCAACTTTCATATTCTCACCCCCGTTCATGATGTTCCCCCATCGATTGCTTCTGTCAATGTCGAGGTCGTGGCTCTATCATAGCCGTGAGTTTCTCTCGGAGTAAATCGTGAATATTGATTAACGCAGTCACTTTTGACCCCATAATCAAATCTGATGCACCGTATCAAATATGCGTCATGAAGGCTGAGAAGCCTTGTGTTTACGCCATTTCTCCGCTACCCCGCTGCAAGGCAAGTCCTAAGCTCCTGCCCGCGAAGCCTTGTAGCTGCTTGGCGGCATGCCTTCGTATTTGCGGAAAAAACGGTTGAAGCTTTGCACGTTGAAGTATCCCACCTGGGATGCGATTTGCGTCATATTCAGCTTCGTCTCGAGCAGGAGCTGCTTCGCCCGTTCGATTCGCAGCGAATTCGTATAATCGATCAGGCTCTTTCCGGTCGCTTCGCATACAATCTTGCGCATATAGGAATAACTGATTCCGATTTCCTTCGCCATCTCCTCGAATACGATATCCTCGCGGTAATGCTCTTCGAGATAGGCAATAATTCGTTCGACATAATTGGTTTCGCCCGAGTCGCGAGTCAGGTACTCCACAATCTCCCCGTAAAATTCATGCAGATATTCATTCAACTCGTCAAGCGTGTCGAGCGAAGCAATGGCGGAATACATATTGCCCCATCCCGCGAAGATGCGCGCTGTGCTGATCTTATTTTCCCGGAGATGCTTGATGGTCACGCCTGCAAGTTGATTGTAGATGAAGAGAATGTTGTCGTACGTAATATGCCGGGCGGCATGAATGTCTTCGCGGATCGCCTCCAGCTCTTGAATTATGCTCTCGAGATCTCCGCTGTCCAGGAAATTCAGAATGCGCCGCTCGCTGTTCGCGGGATACAGGTATTTCTCATTGCGATCCTCTTCCTTGCGCCAGAACATAATGCCTCCGCCGCCTTCAATCATGCGATACTTGATCATCTCCGCAGCTTCCGCCGCTTGCCCGGATACCTCAGCCGCCCGATCTCCGCAGCTGCTGATGCCGATTGTGACGGAATGGCCGAACAACTCGGCGGCTTGCGCGCTAATCACTCCGATTGCTTCCTTCACCGCCGCAAGCTCATCTTCATGCTCCTCTTGTCCATAATTGATAACGATGGCGAAGCAGCCCCCGCCTTGATAGACGATTCTGGCATAAATATTCCCGGAGAACATCCCTTCGCAATACGAGATGAAATGATAACGGTGATAGCTGCGCGTCTCCGGGTTAGTCTGGCTCACATATCTTCTATATTGGTCGATGGAAACCACGGCTGTCGCAAAATAAGACTCGGGAAACAGCTCGTCGACCTGCTTATCCAGCTCGCCTCGCAGCAGATTGTGAACCGCCAGGCTCCGGGTATCCTGCTCGCGCTCCTGCAGCATTTTGTAGAGCCCCTCTTCCTCTTCTTGCATGCGCTTAAATGCCGAATCGAGGAAAGCGAATTCGTTCCGTTTATGAGTCATGCCCAGATTGCGCTCGGATCGAATGCTCCGAACCAGCTTGCGAACCGGTCTCGACAACCATGTAGCGAGGAGTACAGTCAGAACGGTTCCCGCGAACAGGATAATGACGGTAAGGAGGATCATGCTGCGCTGCACCTGGTTCGTCTTCGTCATCAGCTCATCCATGGAATAGATGTTGACATTGACCCAATCGTAGATCTCCGAGCGCGACCATGTATACAGCCGCCTCTCCCCATCGACTTCATGGAAAGCGTATCCCTCCTCCCCCTCTTGGTTCAGAATGTCTCGCATAAAGGGTAATTCGGCTCCGTCTGAAAGCAGCAAGCTCTTGTCGTTGTTCGAAATAATGGTTCCGTTCGCATTCATCAACATATAGCCTTGCTCGCCCGGCTCCGAGGAACGCAAATATTCGCCGATTTGACTCTCTCGCATATTGACGATGATGGTTCCCCTTGTCGTAGTGGAGAGATAATTAAGAGGCAGCACGTAGGATACCACGTTGATTCCGGAATCCAGCTTGCGGGGATACCAGACGCCCGCGATTCCTCGACGTCCGGCTACCGCCTCCTTCATCCAATTCAAAGATTCATATCGTTCCAGCGGCGTAATGCCTTCATCCGTCGAGATGACATAATTCGAATCCGCCAGATAGAAGGCGGAGGAATATACGCCGTCTACCCGTTTGCTCAGATTCCGCAATTCCCTCAGCACCGCCTGTGCGTCGCTGACGTTATTGTAATTGGAGTTCACTTCATCATAGGTTTCGAAGTAACGGATGCGATCGAAAATATTGGTCGCGGTCAGCCGCACGGCGTCTTGCGCGAGGTTGTTCAGCGCGTTCTCATTGAGTCTGCGGCTCGCATTCAGTCCCGATAAAGAGGATTCCGCGATCGCGTCCTCCGAATTGCCCAATATTTGATTGCCGCTGTACCAGGTCAAGAGCGCGGTCGGCGCCGCCATGACGATGAACAGTATAAATGCCCATTGCAGCATAATCGGAATTCGTTTCATCCTAACCCCTCCATTGTCGGAACTTGGCTCGATCCTCTTCGTAACGAGAAAGAAGAGACACTGGACGTGAAATCGTCAGTGCCTCTTCTTAAATTATCGCAATATGCCTGTGAATCCCATTCAAAAAACAGACATTCTTGTATAGAATTCCGACTTGTTTGGGGCAAAGGCGACAGGAAATCATTCTGGCTGTTGATTCTCCAGCACCGACGCGAGCAAGGCGAGCGCCAAGCCCTGTCCCCAGCCCTGAGCCCACTTGCGATCGATGCCGAGATAACCTTCGATATCGTTCATCACGGCAGTGCCGCCGGACACGTTCAACACGCGCCCGTTATCCGCGATATTCGCCAGCACGCCGTCCAGCGCTCTCTGCGCATACTTGCTGTGCAGCGGATTGTTCTGAGTCATCATCGCTGCGGCAATGCCCGCCGTCGCCGACACCTCGCCATAGGCTTCACCGTAATCCAGCACCGTGCCCCAGAGGCCGTCCGCTTTCTGCAGCTTCTTCAGCGCTGCGAGTTGATCGCGCAGCGAGCTCCAGATATGCATCATCGGAGGATAGAGATAAGCCTCCGGCAATATCTTCGCGGCGCGGGACATCGTATACGCTCCCCATGCATTGGCGCGCGCCCAATAGATGCCCGACATATGGTCTTTGCCGAGATGATTGTAGCCGTGGAACCACAGACTGCTGTCCTCGTCCTGCAAGTAGTTGATATGCCAGAAGTATTGGTGCAGCGCGTCGTCGACGAGCCGCTTCTCCTTCAGCATGATGCCTGCCCGCAATAGGAAATAAGCCGCCATGAAGAGCGTGTCCGCCCAGCATTGCTCGGGAAAATCATTGTTGGCCGACACCGTATGCTGAAGAACCCGATCGCCGAACCGCAGCGCCTTATGCTCCAGATAGTCCACCTTGCTCAGGATGAGATCGAGATATTTCTGCTCGCCCGTCTGCTCGTACAACGTAATCAGCATATGCCCCATCGCGCAGGCATTGACCGTCCAGCCCGGGAGACCAACCTCGATGTATTCGTCGCAGAATGCCGCCATTCGGTCGAGATAGCTCTGCTCGCCGGTCACCTCGAAGGCGCGGCTGACGCCGTAATACGCAACCCCGCAGGGCCAGTCCCAGGTGAGATCCATCTCCAGCGTATAATCCGCAACTTGCGCGATTATCTGCCTTAGTTCCGTTTCATTCATATTCAACTTCAAGTTGTCAGCTCCTTTGCTTTATTGAATAATAGAGCGCTCAAGTTAGCTCCGGGTACAATCTAACGAAGACTCCTAACGTTAATCTCCTCCTGTCACCCGCTGCATGTTTTTAACGAAGATTCATACCGCTATTGCAACAAGAGATGGCCTTTTTCCACTGAAAACCAATAAATAAGCATATAGATATTCGTTAGATTTCTAATCATACAGAAAAGTAGCTTTTAACGTTATAAAGATTCGTTAGAGTTCCACTCCTATATAATTGACTCCGATACCGTTTCATGCCGCATCCCAAGCAAGCGTACCGGGCCGATCAACCCGGACGGCCAAGATTTGCCGTCATACTGATTCGTCAAGCTGTTCGTGACCGCAACCCGCAGAACGTTCATGCCTTGCTGCAGCTCCTGCCCAATCGCAAACATATAAGGACTCCACATCTGAACGCCAACTTCTCTGCCGTTCACCCATACGCGGGCAAGCTCATGCACAATTCCGAGATCGAGCTTGATGCTTGTCCATTCCGCAGCGGGACTCCACTCAAAGGATGTCTCATATACAACCGTGCCCGAAAAATGCTCCAAGCCCGCCCATTCGGTCCACGAGGCAAGCGCCTTGAGTTCTCCTGTCCAAGGCCCCTCCACGACGCGCCAGCCTGCCGACAAATCTTTAAACTCGATTGCCGCCTCAAACGCACCAGTCGAGCCCTCTTCTAGCTCATGCCCGCGCTCAATTCGCTTCCAATCATCGTGCTCTTGCTCAGACCAGTCATTCGGCTGAACCGCAATCACAAGGCTCGCTCTGCGCTCCAGACTTAGAATTACGTTCTGACCGTCAATGGTGCCGATTGCGCTTGCCGCATCGCAGCTTCCCGTCCAAGGATTCCAAACCTCCGTCAGCCCGGTATGCTTCATGCGCAGAGCTCCTGAGTAGCCTTCCTCGCCCTCATTCACAATAACGTAGAACAGCATCCCGTTCTTCTCCACGCGGCTAATACGGATATCCGCACATGAGGGATTGAGCGAATAATCCCGATCCAGCCTGCGTTCCAACTCCTCGGCAGCTTGCTGCTCCTGTTGAACACAGATCTGGCCAATGTCACGAATCTGCCCAATGCTATTGGCTGACCCGTCTTCGTCTCTCCCATTCCACTCAATGATCAAGCCTCCCTGCCGGACGAACGCTTCAAGCGTTTCCCAACTGCCCGGAGCAAAGCGACTTCCTTCCTGGATCAGAACGGCGCTGTAACGGTAGCCGGCAATTTCGATCAACCCATCCTTCACTTGGCAGGCATGCTGCAACAGTGACTCCTCAAGATAATTGAATTCGATCTGCCGCTCGTACAGCGGCTTGACGATTCTCCAAGGCAGATAGTCTCCCCCCGCCAAAACAGCAACTTTGGCGCTGTTCACGCTGCCAGTCATCAGCCAGCTCATTCGCTTGATATATCTCGAGATCGTCTTGTACTCCGGCCACCAAATATTGTTCGGACCGACATCCGGCGGCCGCTCATCTCTGCGCTCTCCCCGAATAGAGTAATAGAAGGCATGCGGGCTAATGAGATTGACGCCTCGGACGAACAGCCAGTCGAGATACCACTTCATATTGTCCGCCGTCAGCGTCCAGCCGCCCTCGATGCCGCATACGCCGAAAGCCTCGTTCAGATTTCTGCGTTTTCCCCGGTGGCGGGCGGAATCGGACGAGCACTTGCCCATCGTGCTGTGCGCGCCCGTCAGCCCTTTGCCGTCCTCCGGCGCAATATAGCGCCACACCACGTCCTGTCCGGGAATATGGAACGGGGTGAGAAGACCAATGTCGTCGCTGGCGGCCGGATGCCCTGTCAAGCCGATGCCATGCGCCTCGCACCAATCGGCAAGCGGCTGATAGTAGGTGCGCGCCAGACGTTGCCGTACGACGGCGGCAAAGCGCTCGCGAACCTCCGCTTCCGCTTGTCCCTCCTCGAACCAGAGCAACGCCAGATCTTGCTCGCGTCCGCCCGCCGCAACGAATTCATCCAGCAGTCCGCTCGTCCAAGGCTTCAATCCCTTGACATGACCGCGGCCGAGCAGATCCGGCTCGTCCGTGAACATTGCGAACACCGTCTTGCCGAAGTAGCGGCTCAGCTTGGCGTAGTACCGTTCATGCGTTAACGCGATGAACGCTTGTACCGCCGCCGGATTCAGCAGATCCGCCGCCGCGGGAACATCGGGCTCGCCGTCATCCTGGCCGGGATGAACGCCGCGGATCGTTCCCTTCGAGTACGTGTCGACGAAGAGGAGCAGAGACCAGTCGCCCTCCTTCGGCGGGGCGAACGAGATCGCTCCGTCCGCGACATCGAGCAGGATCGCTCCGCCTGCGTCTACCTCCCGCTCCGACCGCTTGCGGACGGCTTGCGCCGATACGAGCGTCTCGCCGGGCTGCAGCGACAATGCGATAGAGCCGCCCCCCGGCGGACAAGCGATTTCTCGAAGCTGGAGCCCCCGGCTAGCGTAGTCTGGATTCCGCTTTACGACCATGCCGTTGGCCGATCCGGACGGATACATCCCCTCATCGTAGAGAATAACCCTCATGCCTAAGCGTTCGGCTTCGGCAACCGCCGCCTCGACCAGCTCCATATAGCCATCGGACAGATAAGGCATCGAGCGGGGCAAGCCCATGCGCGGATGCAGCACGAAGCCGTCGACTTCCTTCTCATGGAATTCGTTTATTTGTCTTATAATCTCCTCTTCGGTCAACTCATCGTTCCAGAACCAGAACGGAATCGGGCTGAATTCGGCAGGGGGATTCAGGAATTGCTTCTTCAATGCTTCCATGTGACTCATACCTACACCTCATTCATTTATTCCTAACGTTACCTTAACGGTTCATGCGATGGCCTGCAATCCTACTTTTTTGTTTGACGCCAATAGAGCGGTAGCACTTTTTTGGAGAAGTAGAACTATTTTGCCCGAGCGCACTCGTCGATCCCCGTCTCGAACAGCTTCTTCGCGCTTTTCAATCCTTCAAGAGCATGAAGAGTCGGCACGTATTCCAGTCCAAAATAGTGCTGGTACCCCGCCTCGCTCAAAGCACTGATCAGATTCCCATAATGAATTTCTCCGAATTGCAGCTCATGCCGCCCCGGGCAGCCCGCAGCGTGTATATGACCAATGCTCGCAATATGCTCGGTCATGGCGGAGATCAGATTTCCTTCCGTCACCTGTTGATGATACGCATCGAACAAGACCTTCACATAACGGTTCCCGACTTGATCGATAATATCGAAGGCCTCGCTCGAACGAGACAAAAGTTGTCCAGGATGATCGACAGCCGTGTTCAGAGGTTCTAATAGAAGGGTAATCCCCGCCTCCTCGACAATCCCAGCGGCGGACCGCAGCCCACTTGCCACATCCTCAAGTTGTTTTGCCCGCGGCATATCCTCGCTTTCATTGCCTGCCGTCGTGATCAGCCTCTTGCAGCCAAGACGCTTGGCCACAGCGACCGCATCCCGGAGACCTTCCAAATATTCGCCATGCGAATCCCGGTTAGCGAGCGCGCCGCCCACCGTGCAGAAGGCCGACAGCGTCAAACCCAGCCTGTCCATCTCGCGCTCCATTCGGTCCAAGTCCTTGTTCTTCCAGTTCCAAAATTCAAAGGCGCCTATTCCGCTCTTCTTGACCAGCTCCAGCGCCTCTGTCAAATCCCAGCCCCGACAAATCGAATCTATACATACAGACAGCTTCACAGATTATTCCTCCTTGAAATCTCCTATTCGGCAAAAGAGCGCTGCAACGCTAAAAACCAGCGTTGCAGCGCAGCATCATGTGGATTTCACCACCTAATCCAACGTTCTTATTCAACGACGTTAACGCTTACCCTTGCAGGATACATGCCCTCCGCATAGGCCGTCAACACCACGCGCCCCTGCTCTCCGGTCAATCGAATGACCGTACTGACGCTTCCCCGGTACATATGCATCCAGTTCCGATCATACGGCTCGCTGGAGCTGAGATCGCCATTATCGACGCGTACAATCTCCGCAGGTCCTTCCACCTGGAATGTGACCTTGGCGCTTTCGCGGAATACGGAAGTTCCTTCCGCATCCTCCGCTCTCACCGTAAACAATTGATGATAGCCTTCCCTGACAGCAAGCCTGACCTCCTCCTCGTCGAACCGAAGCTTCACCGCAGCTCCTGCCGTTTTCAGCGTATAGCTGCAAGCTTCTTCCCCGTCCTTGAAGCCCCTCACGGTTACAGTGCCGGGCAAATAAGGAAGAAAACCTGTAATCATGCGGTTAGGGAAGGAAGCAGGCTGCTTCACATAGAACTGCTTGCCGTTCACGTCCAGCGTTACTTCCTCGCAATTCGTCGCGATCATGTAGGGAATGACGGTTTTGTTAAACTGCGGGAAATCCCAGTGGCTGGCGTATCTTGGCGCATCCCAATGCTCCTTGACGACCTCGTCCTGCAAGGAATAATCCATCACAGCCATATAGACCATCGGCTTCTCTGACCAATAGCTCTCATATAGATAGGAGAGCGGCTTGCGTTCCATCGTGGTCCAGAACAGCGAGCCGGCCCAGCCTTTGGCCGGATAGCCCATTGATTCGCCAAGATAGTCGATGCCCGTCCACAGCATGCCGCCGATCACATAATCATGCTTTTCCACATCCAGCCAAGGGCATTCCTCGCTAAAATTCTGCATTTGATCCGGATGCCCGCGGAAATATTGATACGTCTCCGTTCCGAGAATCAGCTTGTCCGGCATCGCCTTGTGAATATCCGGATACCATTGCTCCTGATAATTGCAGGAGATGACATCCACGATATCGGCGATTCGGCGGATACGCTCGATTCTCTCGTCCCTGTCGTAGATCTCCGTATCGCTCACCGTATCGACGAATTGCTGAATATCCTCCACTTTGGACAGATCCACGTTGCTCTCGTATTTGAAATGGGGATTCATCGCATAGGAGACAGGTCTCGTATCGTCGAGCGTACGCAGATGATCTCTCAGCATCCTAAGAATGCCAAGCATCGACTCCTGCGCCTGATTCTCCACTTCGTTCCCGACGCCCCACATGAAGATGCATGGATGATTGCGGTCTCTTCGCACCATGCACTCCAGATCGCGCTGCCACTCCGTCTCGAAATATCTCCTGTACGAACCGCCGACCCACTTGTCGAACGGCTCCTCGTAGACCAAGAGGCCAAACTCGTCGCATAGATCCAGCAGCTCCGAGGCCGGAATATGATGCGAGACGCGAATCGCGTTGCAGCCGATTTCCTTCAGCTTCAAGAATCTCTCTCTCCAGATCTCCGGCGTGACCGCTGTCCCAAGCGAACCCCCATCCTGATGCACGCATATGCCTTTGATCTTGACCCTTTGACCGTTCAGGAACATGCCTTGGCCTGGAATCATCTCAATCGATCGAACGCCGATGCGCATATCGTACACATCCGAAACTTCATCGCCGTCATAGAGCGACAATTCCAGCTTATAGAGATTCGGTTCCTCGGGACTCCACAGCTTTGCATTCGCTATGTCAATATGGATCACTCCATTGTCCGATTCTCCAACGAACTCAGCATCACTATTCGTCAAGCGCGCCTTCACCAAGGAAGCGGACCCGGTCCGGATCGTTACGTTCGCCGTGCTGCCATTCATCTCCGAAGTAACCTGAATATTCCCTGGATCAAGATGCTTCTCCTTTAATTCCAACAGCTTGACCGTGCGGTAGATGCCCGCTCCCGAATACCATCTGTCGGCGGGGAAAGCCGTATTGTCCACCTTGACCTGAATCAGATTGTCTCCCTCTTGGATGCTGTGCGTAATATCCAGCGTAAAGCGGGAATAACCATATTTTCTTCCTCCAACTTCCATGCCGTTCACCCATACCGTGCTGTTCTCGTATACGCCGTCGAACTGCAATTGATACACATAACCGTCCTTCTTTTCGGCCAAAACCAGCTTTTTGCGATACCAGCCGATCCCCCATCTCTCGCGAAAACCCTGGGCTGTTCCTTGCTTCATATCCCGATTGACCGGGGCGGTTATCGCCCAGTCATGCGGCAAATGCACAGGTTTGAAGTTCTGATCCTGAGGTTCTCCCAGCGCAAACTCCCAATTATTCATTATCGGCGTCTCGATTCTGCACATGCTGATCAACATCCTTTCGAGGTTCATTTCATTGACGTTGCAACGCAACATTCTTTGTTATATTGTTAATTGTAAACCGCTGCATGATAGCCAACAATCTAATCATATTAAGAATAATAGCAATATATTAAACATATTGAGGGTGATTGCCATGAGAAGATATATCCCTGTTATAACGGAGTCCGACAAGGAGCTCCCCTACTATCTGGTTAACGCAGGACAGCAGTGGGATCAGGAGCATGTCATTCGTCCGAACGGCTATCTCTATCAATGGATTCAGTGTGTGGAGGGAGAAGGAGAGCTAAGACTTGACGGGAAAACCTATCGTGTGAAGCCCGGCATGGGCATGCTGCTCTTCAAAGGAGCCGAGCATGAATACTATGCCCTGGCTTCATCCTGGATCGTAGATTGGGTGGTCTTCGACGGTCATCAAGTCGATGCGTTCTTGAAGCGGAACGCCGGTATTGCATCATCCGGCGTCTATTACGTGTCTAGGCCCGATATCCTCCTGGACACCATTCGCCAGGTTCTGGATATCGGGCAAACGGATACCGCGCTCAAGGGAATTCAGTGCTCGGGCGTCATGTATACCTTACTCACACAGATCGTGCAATACACATCCCTGCTTCCGAACAACAGTGCCACCAGCCTGAACTTCAAGCTTAAGCCGTTATTCGATTATATTGAGCAGAACTACAATCGTCCGCTCACGCTCGAAGGCATGGCGGACGTGATTGGGGTAACGCCCCAGCATCTGTGCAACGTATTCAAGAAGACGACCCATCTTCGCCTCTTCCAGTATATTCAATCCGTGAGAATCAAGAAAAGCAAGGAACTCCTGCTGCTGCATCCCCACCTGCAAGTGCAGGAGATCGCCGCTCTAACCGGCTTTGAAGATCCCAACTACTTCTGCTCCGTCTTCAAGAAACACGAGCAGCTTAGTCCGAATCAGTACAGGAAGATTTATAATTGAATCTTATTTCCGGCTCAGCTCTCTAAACTCGCTAGGCGCAATTCCCTCTTCCTTCTTGAAGATCCGATTGAAATAACTATGCTGATCCATGAGATTCTTGAAGCCCGATAACCGGACAAATACCATGACATACTTCTTGTCATAACACTCTTTTAAATGGGCAAAAAGCAGCCTTGCACTTTCTTTATGAAGTAGTATTATTTTGAAAAACCGTTGCGGCGCTTGAAGTTATATCCATAAAAAGGAAGAAACCGACAAAGCGAATGCTTCGTCGGTGTCTCTTATTTCTTTGATTATGCGGCTGTCATACCTTTATCCACAGAGGTTATCAAAGGCGCGATACAGCATATCGCAGAACTGCTCGCGCGTCACATAGGACAACGGCTCGAGACAGCCGGTCTCGTTCCAGGCCTTGGGCAGAATCCCATGCCGCTTCAACAGGCTGAAGCAGACGAAATTCGGATCCTCGAGCGGCAGATCGCTCCATGGAGAGAATGCGTTCCCCTCCTGCTCCCGATCCGCAGGGAATCCACACAGGCGGACCAACCAGCGGGCCGCGTCGGCCCACGACAAAGCCGCCGTCGGATAAAAGCCGTTCGTACCCAGCCAGCCGTCGACAATCGTCTTCAGCCGCGCCACATAAGGATAATCCGGATGCTCGGGGCCGACATCGACGTAATCGCGGACGGCTTCCGTTGCGCCCGCGCCGTCCATTCCTTCCTTGATGCGGCCTCCCGCCAAATCCCCGAAAGAGCATAGCCAACGAACGGCTTCCGTTCGCGTCAACGCATCGTGCGGGCGGGCATAGTAGCTGGGGAAGAAGCCCTTGGTTCCGAAGAACTGGATGCCTTTCCCTTCCCCGAAGAGGGGCGCCGTCTCAATCGTGGCATCCTGCCTCGTGCGCTCTCCCGGCACGTTCAGCAGCTCCCAGACATGATCCTGTCCGCCGGTGTCGTAGAAGAACGTAATCACTTGGCCGGCGTCGAGCAGCATTCGCTGCAGCTCGGCAACATCGATCCGGGAAGGCGACTTCTCCCGAGTCAGGGCAAGATGCGCCGCGGTGCCCGCCGCCTGGCCGAGCGCGCTCCATGGCGGCTCCATGCGGAGCACGCTGAAGCCGAGATGCGTGGCCGACATCGCGCCGGGCACGAGCAGATTGTCAAGGTCGCGCGGCAGCATGACGCCATAGGGAATCTGCGCAGGCTTGGAAATTGCCCGCAGGTAGACATGCCCTTCCATCTGCGGCCACTCCTCCTTCTTGCGCTGGACGATATGCGAATCGACATGATAATCGCCGACCGCGACGGAGTCGGCGTGAATCGGCGCACGCTCGCCGCCGGGCGCCAGGAAGGCGTCATGCGAAGTGAAGGTCGCTCGGCCCGCGATCCGCCTCGCCTCACGGACATAGAACTCATAGGGAATATGTCCGTTATCCGCGAATTCATCCTTCGGGAAGCCCCATGTGCCGCATTCCTCTCTGAACGCAAGCGGCAGCTCTTCGTCATGCTGGACGAACCAGAGCAGCCCCGTCATATAAGACCGGTACGTCGCGATAATCTCTCTTCTCTCTTCTTCGCTTCCCTCCGGATACCCGGTGTTCGCTTCCGGCAGATCGAGACTGACGCCTATCGGACGGTTATTCCCGTTGAACTTGCCGTTCGGAATCGGCGCAAGCCGTATCACGTCGTTCAAGCCTTTGATCCGGCCCTCCTTCGCCAGCTCGACAAGCGGCGCGTACAAATCGCGATTATAATCGGCGGGACGCTCGATCCTCACCCGCAGCTCGGCCCGGTTCGTCAGACAAAGGCGGTAATTATACGCTTGAATGCGCTCGTCTCCTTCGCCTGTGCTGCCTTCGAGCACCTGGAGTCCCGGATTGCGCAGAAAGATGAAGCCGGCATACGGCTCATCGTATTCCTCGCGCCCTTCCCTGCCGACGCGATAGGCCGCCCCGGCCAAGGCGGCCAGATCGCCTTCATAGGAGCCGTCGATCCATAGCTCGGCTGCATGCTCGACTCTGTTGCCGCTCACGCGGTCCTCGCAGACGATACCAGAAATCCTCCCCTCCGCCGCGCGCGCTTCGATTAATCGAACATTCCTGACCAGAGTAAGCTCGGGCAGCTCCGCGACCATCTCCTCGAAGACGGCCTCCGCGACATGCGGCTCGAACCAGATGCCGCCGTTGCAAAGCTTCGCTTCCTCCGAGTCGGAGCCATAGGTTTCCGTATAATAGCGAAGCACTCTATCCGTGAACTGCTTGAAGATGCCTCCGAATGCCCACGGAAATCGCAGATCGGTAATGCTCAGCCCGCTCGACATCATGCCTCCAATATGCTGTCCATGCGCAAGCAGCGTCACCTGCCGGCCGTACCGCGCTGCGGCGATCGCCGCAGACAAGCCGCATGGCGTGGCTCCGTAGACTACGATTTGAGATTGCTTGTTCAATGTTTTCACCCTCCATCCCGTGACTATCCCCATCATAGAGGCTGCAAGGCACGGGCTGTTAGGGAAAAGCATGACTTCCATCCTGAAACATTTGATGAATTGCAGCGTCTCTCCAATCAGCCCTTCTTGATCTCGCCCGGCGTAACGCCCCAATGCTTGTGAAAGACGCGGATGAAATAGCTGATGTCGGCGTAGCCGAGCAGATTCGCCACATCGTATACCTTCATGCCTTCGGACAAATTGCGGCGGGCGTACTCCATCTTCTTGTCGAAGATATAGACGGAGAACGAGATTCCCATCTCCTTCTTGAACACGCGGCTGAGATAGGAAGCGTTGATAAAAAACTTCTGGGCGATTCCATGCAGGCTAATATCGCTCGTTATTTCCCGCTCCACATAGGCAACGATGTCCCGAATCAGCTTCTGGGTGCCGGATAGCCGCGTTTGATTGGCATAATGAATAATCTTCGCGACCATGCGCTCGAACAGCTCTCCGACCTGCTCCTTCGTCTGCAAGCTCTCCAGCCGGTGAAATCGCTCGTAATCGCTGCCGGCGACCTCCTGAACCGACCAGCCTCGAAGATGAATCATTCGTATGAACACGCCCGCGAGATACAGGATCTGCTCCTTGACCGCCTCCGCGCTCCCCATCTTGTGCAGCCCCTCTTCCAGCAGCTCCCGGCATGTCGCGAGCGCCTTCTCTTCGTCTCCGACATCGATTGCCGACTTCATCGTCCGAATGAGGCTGTTGTCGGCCTGCACCTCGTTGCGAGCCTGGTCCTGATCGCGGTGGGGAATGACGAGGTCGTTGCCGTATAGAATTCTTTTGTTCAGAGCCTGCACGGCCTGAAGCCAGGATTGCGACACATTCACCGGCTGAGCGACCGCCCCTCCGACGCCGGCGCTGGCCGTCAGCTTCAGGCATTCTTTGATTGCTTCCAGCAGCTTGGACGCCCAAATGTTGACCCGATTGTACAGCTGCTCCTCCTGCTCGCCTTCCTCGCCGTAGAACAGCAGAACGGCTCTCTCCCCCGCATCCTGGAATACCCACAGCGACTGATCCTGCAGCAATTCGACGGCGATGCCGTGAAGGGAGAAGCGAATCAGCGACTGATCGCGCTCGGTGAAGCGCGTTTCGCCGCTCTGCAAGGGGTCCATATCAAGAACGGCGGCAATGTACGTCCCATTCGCAGGAAGACGAATATGCAGCTCCTCGCTCTTGCTCTCCAGCTCCCAATTCGCATAGCGGCCCATGATCCAATTCTGGAAAAACATCAATTGCAGCCGGGGGAGATGCTCCTGCCAACGCTTCAGCGCCTCTTCCTGCGTCTGCAGCACCTCCAGCTCCTTGCGAAGCTCGCTGGCGGCTCCGGTTACGATGCTTACGATCTGCTTGTCGCCCGCGGGCTTCAGCAAATAGTGGTACACGCCCAGCTCAATCGCTTTCTGGGCGTAATCGAAGCTGTCGTAGCCGCTCAATATAATGATTTTCGTCGCTGGCTGCATCTGCAGCAGCTTGGGTGCAAGCGTCAGCCCGTCCATGCCCGGCATGCGGATATCCATCAGCACAATCTCCGGCTTTACCTGCTCGAACAGCTCCAGCGCCTCATTCCCGTTGGCGGCAAGCGCGGCGACAGTAATATCATGCTCATGCCACGGAATATTCCTCGCGATGCTGTTTCTTAACTGCATTTCGTCCTCTGCGATCATCAGATTCATGGCTCAGGCTCCTTCCTTCTCCGGCTGCGGAATCAACAAACTGACCGTTGTGCCGTCCTCTCCGCTCTCCAGCAGCAAGCGGGCTTCCGGCCCGTAATACATCGATAGACGAGCTTTCACGTTGCGCAATCCGAACAAGTCGCTCGGCATATCCCCATCTTGGAAAAAAGCTTTCTCCGCTTCGTCAAGCCTGCTCCGGATATAGGCATGGCGTTCGGGCGTCATGCCGGCTCCGTTGTCATGCACGCGAAGCAGCAAGCTCCCCCCGACCATCGAAGCCGACAAGGTGAGCTCCATGCGGCTGATCGTCTCCTCGAGGCCGTGCACGATCGCGTTCTCGACAAGAGGCTGTATGATCAGCTTCAGAATCGGGATAGAGCCGCAGGCCTCGTCGATTTGGAATCGCACATTCAGCCTGCCGGCAAATCTCGACTGCTGAATCAGCAAATAATAGTTGAGATGCTCGAGGGTCTCGTCCAGCGTGAAGGTCTCCCTGCCTTTGCTTAAGTTAAGCCGCAGGAAACGGGACAGGTTCAGCACCATCTCGCTCAGATCCTCCGCCCCGTGATCCTTGGCCGACCAATAGATCGAATCGAGCGTATTGTACAAGAAATGAGGGTTAATCTGCGATTGCAGCAGCTTCAGCTCCGTCTTAGATCGCCGCAGCTGCTGCTCGTAATTATCGTGAATGAGATGCCGCTGCTCGGTCACGAGCTGATTGAAGCTTTCGATCAAATAGCCCAGCTCGTCATGCCGCACGACATCGAGTTTGGTATCGAGCATGCCTCGGCGCAATCGCTTCATCCCCGAAGCCAGATAATTGACCGGCGCGGATATGCCGCGATAGACGACCCAGGCGATCCATACCGCCAGCACGAAGCTCAGAAGGATGATCATCGCCATATACAGCTGCTGCTTATGCAATTCGACGAAGAGATCCCGCTCCGGCTGCACGAGCACAAGCGAGAAGCTCGTAAGCGGCGAGCTTACCCGCATCCCCAGCAATCGCTCGCCGGAGCTCTCCGACAACACCGTGAAGGCGTCCGACGCGGGCAGGCTGGCCAAAGTCTCATCCGACTCATCAGGCTCATCCGACTCACCCGGCTCCCCTGTTCCAACGACCACCCGTCCTTGCTCATCCAGCAAATACACATCGCCGCGCGGCGAAGGCGCCAGGTCGCCAATCAGCTTCAGAAGCGCCTCCCTGTCTACTGTCAGCATCAGCACATCGCCTTGTCTCTGAGGGTTGCCGAGGTCCATCAGGCGCATAAGCGTAATCCCGTTCAGCGATACGGCCTGCTGCAGCTCGGGAACGATGGGAGGATCCGCTTCGTCCGGTATGACCCACATCGGTCTTCCCCCGGAGCTCTGCGCTTGATCGTACCACAGAACTCCGGCAAGCTCCGGCACATGCTTCGGTCCGTACCTCGACGAGACCATCAGACCGGAACGAACATGCAGGATCGAAGCCTGGGCAATCGCCGGGCTGGTGGTCGTGACCGCCAGCAGATGCTGGCTCATCCGCTGGAACTCCAATATGAGAGCGGGATCGATCCCTTCATTCGCCTGCTGCAGTGTATCGTTCAAGTTGATGTCGGATGATATTAATGCCGATATTTCCTGAATGCCGCTGAGCGTCATTTCGATATAGGCCATCGTCGATTCCATCGCATTGCCGGTCCGCTCGCCAATCTGCCTCTTCAATATTTGCTGCGATTGATAGAGTCCGTAGAGACTGGCGGCAACAAGCGGCAGCAGGATAAGCAGGATCGAGAACGTTAATCGAAATTGTATGGAGCTCTGCAGCCTACGCTTGATCCAATGTGCCGGATTTCTCATAGCCGTATTCTCCTCCCGCATGCAATCGCTTCAAGATAGAAGAAATGGTATCCCCGGAGAGCGAGAATACCATTTCTTTTGATTGTACTTTATTTGTTCTTGTTTTTATACCACTCGTTCACCTCTTGCGTAATTTCGTCGCCGCCGTCCTTCTTCCATTGCGCGACGAACTTATCGAAGTCGTCCAGCGGAATGACGCCCATGATCATCTTCGTGAACGTTTCGTTCTCCAGGCTGGACAGCTTGGCGCCGTACTCGCCCATCCCGTCCGTCGGAAGTCCCGTGTAGAGATCCGGGATGCCGTTCTTCAAGATCGTATTAATATTTTCCACCAATTTGAACTGAGGATCTCCGTCGTCGATCGCTTGCAGTCTGCCAAGCTTCAGATTCGGATCGCCCGGCTGGGCGAACGCAAGCCCCAGACGGTACAGATGGAGATTGTTTTGCTCCTCGTCAATGACGACCTTGCCGTCCTTCTTCGTCCATACTTCATTCTCGAAGCCGTTCTTGATACTGCTGAAGCCTTCGCCAACGATGAAATTAAGCATTTTCACTACGGCCTCCGCCTCCGCCTCCGAGGAAGTGGCCGGCACGACCATGTATTGCGATATTTTATTGCCGAGCGCTATGCCGGATTTGCCTTCGGGACCTGTCGGATAGCCGATCGGAATCCAATCCGCCTTCGGATCGCTCTTCTTGTTGGCCAGAATCGGCGTGCGGGTATCCTGCCATCTTGCGGAGAATAATCCCGCCTTGCCGCCGCCTATCTTCTCGTTGATCGTGGTTTGTTTGTTGAGCGCCCATTCCTGATCCAGCACTTTATCCTTGTAGAGTCCGTTCAGATACGTCAACGCCTGCTTCATTTCGGGCAAAATACTGCCATTGACGAGCTCGCCGTTCCGTTCCATCCATATGCCTTGCTGTACGCCGAACGCGCCGAGGAACGGGCCCAGACGGTCCAGATTTTCGCCTGCCAGCAAGCCGACCGTGTCGGCTTTGCCGTTTCCGTCGGGATCCGCTTCGGCGAACGCCTTCGCGACAGCCGCATAGTCCTCCAGCGTCTTCGGCGCCTGGAGACCCAGATTGTCCAGCCAGTCCTTGCGCACGTACATCAGCTGCGTCGCCTCGGTATCCCCCAGTCTTGGCACCGCATAGATTTTGCCGTCAATCGTGACGCCGTCCCAAGCTTCTTGCGGAATTTGCTTCATTAGATCTGAGCCGTACTTGTCGATCGCTTCATTCAGCGGCTTCAACGCCTTCTGGTTCAAGAAGGAGATGAATTGCTCCGCTTTCGGCACCACCATCATATCCGGCAGATCGCTTGAGGCAAGCAGCACGTTCAGCTTGTCTACATATGCGCTGCCTTCCGACGGATAAGCGGTAATCTCTATATCCAGACCGGTGCTGCTGCGAATATAATCGGAATACGGATTAGTGTTGTCGTCCATCCCGTCCGGATATTTCACCGAGCTGGCTTGAGCCGGCTTGACCACCTGAATCTTTACATTGGCAGCGCTGCCGTCATTGCCGTCCTTCTTGCCCCCGGAGCATCCTGTCGCCGCCGCAGCGGTCAGAATGAGCGCCGCTGAAGCGATCAGAATCCTTTTTCCCTTGCGTTGTTTCCACATGCAGACCATCTCCCTTTTTTAGTTTAGCCCTTCACTGACCCGATCAGCATCCCCTTCACAAAATATTTCTGCAAGAACGGATATACGATTAAGATCGGAATCATCGAGGTGAACAAGGCCGCCGCCTTCAGCGATTCGTTGGCGATTAATTCTTCGTCCATTCGAATATCGCCCGTGTTGATCATGGAGGCGTTCATCATGATCAGATTGCGCAGATAGACTTGGAGCGGCATCAAATCCTGATTGTTGATATACAATACCGCATCGAAGAACGCGTTCCAGTGAACGACCGCTTTGAACAGCGCAATCGTCGCGATCACCGGCATCGACAGCGGAAATACGATTCGAAACAGAATGCCTAGATTGCCGCAGCCGTCGATGCGGGCCGATTCCTCCAGCTCGCCCGGCACATTCTGAAAGAAGCTTCTGACAATAATGACATGGAAGCCGGCGATCAACGTCGGGATAACCATTACCCAGAACGTATCGAGCAGCCCCAGACTCTTATTGAGCAGATAGTTCGGAATCATGCCGCTGCCGAACAGCATCGAGAATACCAGTAGAAACATGATCACGCTGCGCCCCTTAATATAAGGCTTGGAGAGCGGATACGCCATCAGCACTGTGAGCAGCACCGACAACGCCACGCCAACCCCCGTCCTCATGATGCTGATTCCCATCGACATCAGAAATGTTTTGTCCTGAAACACCTTGTCATAAGCCTGCAGGGTCGGATCGACCGGCAGCATGCCGACCTGCCCGGAGACAATGGCATAATGCCCGCTCAGCGACTGGGCGAAGATATTAATGAACGGCGCGATGCATAGAAGTCCGAGCAACGTTAGAGCCGCATAATTGAATCCGACGAACAATCGCTCGCCGCGACTGATTCGCATTTGTCTCACCTCCTACCATATTCCGTCTTGTCCCGCCTTCTTGGAAGCCTGATTCGCAAGAACGACCAGAAGAAGCCCCACGACATTCTGAAACAAGCCGATTGCCGTCGTATAGCTGAAATTGCCCCTCGTTATTCCTTCCCGGTAAATATACGTTTCGAACACATCGGCTACATCGTAGACAAGCGGATTGTACAACACGAAAATTTGTTCGAAGCCGACCTCCAGAATATTGCCGAGTCGGAGAAGAAACAAAATGACGATCGTGCCCATAATCGACGGCAGCGTAATGTAGATCGTCTGCTTCCATTTGTTCGCGCCATCCATAATCGCCGCCTCGTACAGCTGCGGATCGACGCTCGACAAGGCCGCCAGATAGATGATCGTGCCCCAGCCGATTTCCTTCCACAGGTCGCTGGCGACGAGAATCGTTCGAAACCATTCGGGACTGGCCAGGAACAGGATCGGCTCCATGCCGAACGCCTTCAGCACATCGTTGATCACACCGGTTGACGGCGACAGCAGATTAAACAATATGCCTCCGATAATGATCCAGGACAAGAAATGGGGCAGGTAGACGAGCGTCTGGAACCAGCGCTTGAACAAGGTCCGGCGCACCTCGTTGAGCATGAGCGCCAGCAGAATCGGGCCCGGGAATCCCCATACAATCTTGTAGATGCTGATCAGAAATGTATTCTTAAGCAGCTTGGCAAACTCGGCGTCATGGAACATCGCATTGAAATGCTTCAGCCCGACCCAGTCGCTCCCTTTCATGCCGGCGAATGGAGAATAATCCTGAAAGGCGATAAGAATCCCCCACAACGGCACATAACGAAACAATATCAGGTGCAGAAGGCCGGGCAGCAGAATCAGATACAGATCCCAATACCTGCGGAAATGCTTGAGGGTTCCGCCTTCCCGCCTCTCGGTTGGTATCACCCGGATCTCGGCGGACAACGCCCGGTTATCCGACATTAATCTTCACATCCTCTCCCAATGCTCCATATAGCAAATTTCGTTGATAGCCTCATTATAATTGCAACCGCTTCCGGCCATAAGATAACTTCCGTTACTCTAATGGCGACTTTATTGACGATTGCGGAGGCGAATCAGATGAAGAAAGCAGACAGGGGCGCAACCGCGACACTGGCCGCCGGCGAAGACCAAGCGGGCCTATGCGCATTCGCATAGGCCCGCTTCCTCCAAGCATTTCATTTATCGGCATCGCAACCCTTGAACGACGCTCCGCCTGTTTTGTTATCGGCTTTCCCGATATTCCTGCGGCGTCAGACCGAAATACTGCTTGAATACCCTAATAAAATAAGAGGTATTCTGGTAGCCGATCGACCGCGAAATATCCTGGACTTTATCCTTCCCTTCTTTCAGCATAAAGACGGATTTCTCCATGCGGCATCTCAGAAGGAAATCGCTGATTCCCTCTCCTGTCTCCGCTTTGTACAGCTGGGACAAATAGACCGGATGCATGAACACCTGGTCTGCCAGGTTTTGCAGCGATACATCCTGATCCAGATGGGTCTCGATATATTGACGAACTTGCGAGACGACTCGGCTGCGCGTTCCTTTCTTCTCGAGATTCACGGCATCGCGGATTCTCCCCAGTACTGTGATCAGAATGTTCTTCATGCCCTGCAATTGACTTGCCCGGCCGGATGAGAGAAGAGCTTCGTAATCCTCCTCTGCCATCTCGGCAAACCGGACGCCATGCAGATGGCAGGCGGCGATCAAAGCCGCAACGATTGAAAAGTGAATTTCGGTTGCATGCTCCGGGAGCAGGCTGCCGTCGGCCTCGTATTGGACGAACAAGGTTTCCAGCTTTTCTTCCGCCTCTTGCCATCTTCCGCTTTGAAGCAGATGGGCAAACTGCGGAGGCTCGTACAGCGAAGTAAGACTGAGAGCCTCGGTCAGCGTTGCATTCGAGCCGGAGGCATGGAGTACATATCCGGTTTCACGAAGCACGGTTTGGCGAATAGCGGTTTGGCAATTTTTATAAAGACGCAGCAAGCCATCAGGGAACGTTCCGATTCCGCCCAGCACGACGGAAACCGATTGCTTCAAATACCGCGTGACGCAATCCTGCAGCTTGAGCACCAGCTCCTCCGCATAGCGAACGGAGGCGTCGCTGGACCAGTTGATGAGATCGGGATCCTTGGCCCGGAGCACGAAGACCAGCTCATCCCTCAGATTTCGCCCGTATATCGGCTCGAAAGCCGGTTCAAGCACCTCCCCCGCGATGTTGCCCACGGCGTAATCGAACAACGAAGAGCTGTTCCAATGCTCGGAGGGAGCGTCTTTGCACAGCATGAAAAAGTAAAACGATTCTCCTTCGCGGAAGCTCAATCCGTACTCCTCCGCTTTGCCGACAAATTCGCCCGTTGAGATTCGCTCCAGGAGAAGCTCCCCAAGCAGCATCTGGCGCAACGCGGGAAGATGCTCCCGCATAACCTGCTCGGCTTTGGCCAAGGAGCTTGCTTCTTGCCACTGCCGACGCACAATACCGGCTGCCTCGCTGACAGCCGCCAGCAACTCCTCGTCGCTAACGGGCTTGAGCAAATAACGGATCGGCTGGAAGGTCATCGCTTGCTGCGCATATTCGAATTCCGCATGACCTGACAAGAGGATAGCCTTCGTTCGCGGCCATCTCCGCCTGACCCGCTCGAGCAGCTCGATCCCGGATAGCTCCGGCATTCTGATGTCCGTAATCAGGACATCCACCGCATGCTGCTCCATATAGGAGAGCGCCTCTGCTCCGGATGATGCCGTCTGTACATGCCCGAAGCCCAGCTCCTCCCAGGGATACGATTGCGCCAACGTCTCGACAACGGACACCTCGTCATCTACGATCAACATGTGAAGCATTGTCCAACCCTCCCGGAAGCGCGGCAGCACTTCGCCGCCAAGATAGAATAACGGTTAACCCCCCAAGCTCGGACGAAGCAAAGTCAAGACCGGAGCCTGAACCAAAACGGTGTTGCAGCCTCTGATGGACATTCCATAATCCATAGCCCCGCTCCGGGCTTTCCGCCGAAGCGAGCCGTCTTCGCATGTCGCTCATGCTCTCTTCGGTCATGCCATAGCCGTCATCTTCAACCTGGATACGGAAGAAATCCCCTTCGACAGAACCGCTTATTCGAATAACGCCGCCGGCTGCTTTCCGCTCCAGGCCATGCTTGACGGCATTCTCCACGAGAGGCTGTATAACAAGCCGGGGCATGACGACCGGCAGCATGTCATCCGGAATATCCAGCCTATAGTGCAAGCGCGGCATGCGAAGCTGCTGAATCGTCAAATAGTTATGAAGAAGCTCGATCTCGTCCCGCAGAGGCGCCGATTGATCGACGCGTGTCGTATAGCGGAAATATTCGCCCAAATTGAGGGCCATGGCTTCGACCGCGTCCGATTTTCGCATTTTGGCCATGTTCTTCATGAAGAACAAGCAATTATACAGGAAATGCGGATTGATCTGGGATTGCAATTGCTTCAGCAGCGCTTCGCGGGCTTGAATCTGCTCGGCGAACACTCGTTCAATGAGCTGTTGAATCTGTTCCGTCATTTCGTTGAAGCGCGAGTTCAGCAATCGAAACTCATTGGCGGGCTTCGACCGGATACGTTTGCCGTACTCGCCTCTCTTGATGCTTTGCACCCCTCTCAGCAGCTCGCCGATCGGAACTTGAATTTGTCGGTACAGGACGTACGCGGCGATCGTACAGATGACAAGCATCACCACAACGGTGAGAAAGAAGATATGTTGATTGCGAACAATTGACGCGAACGTCTCATTCAAGGGCAAGCTGTCTACAACATACCAGCCAAGCTGCTCGGACTTGACGTAGTTGACAAGAAAATCCTTCCCGGCAACGTTCAAATTATAAGTTCCTTTCGCACCCAGGGACAGCTTATGCAGCTGCTCGGTCAAGGACGCGACGAATAAGGGATCGGACGAGCGGGGCGTAAGCGGAGCGAAATCGGGATGATACAACACAGCTTCCCCCTTGCCCCCCGATTTATACTGCTCCAGCATCGCAATCAAGTCTTTATCGGATAACCGAATCTGCACGGCGATTTTGCTGGCGTCCGCTTCTCCGGATCGGGTGTACGTATCGCCGACGTAGCTGACGAAATCATTGCCGGAAATTTGGTTTCGGTCTTCGGGCATAACATAGCTCCAGCTTGTCCCGGCTTGCTGAGACAAGAAACGATTCGCATCGAACGGATAGGCGAACGGCTCTCCCGCCGATACGGCCGTCCTGTTTTCCGTCGAGAAGACCACCATTTCGTGATCCCAATTACTGGCGGAAACATAGAGCGTCAGCTTGTCCCGGATGCTGTTAACCAGTTGCATCCGGTCGAACGGCGTTTCCAGAAGATGCAGATAATTAAGCCTCCGGACATCGGGATCCCGTGTCATGGTAATGGCGGACAGCTGCAGCTGCTCGAGCGTCGTCTCCATCTGTTGCTTGAAGAACGATACGTTCTGCAGCTTGGAAGCCGTAATCTCCTTCTCGATCACCCGTTCATTGTTCCACGTCGAATACGAGTAGATGGAGAAGAGCGGTACGAGTATGAACAATACCATCAGAACTATTTTCGTGAAAATCGTAATGCGCATGGGTCCCTCCTTGAATGAAGCTGGCGGCCAGCTCTGCCTGCACGTATAGACCTGTCCTATTCATTGTAATGAAAGGATGATCAATCTCCTATACAAACATTTTAGAATCGATGCAACAATGTTAGGAAACTAATAGACGGGCATCGTTCCTAATAGATTGCTATAGACAGTATCTTGAATGCCGATGTTAAAATGAACCTGTGTTAAATACATAGAAACGAGGGTGAATATGATGAACGGAAGACAAGAAAAATCGATTTGGAAATTATGTGTTGCAAGCGTTTTCTTAACTGTGTTGATTATCGCTTCCTCGCTTCAGCTGCATGTCCTTCATGCAGCAGCCGCCACGGCAACGGTTGTAAACGGCGAGGCACAGGATCCGAACGACCCCAAGACCGTCTACGGCTTCAAAACGGTGAAGCAGGAAGGCGCCGACTGGTACGGATTGAAGTATAATACCGATTCGACGACTGGCGCTTTTACTTCGTTCGACATTTGGAAATCGACGGACGGCGGCAGCACGTACGCTTTCGACAATACTATCCTGTCCACGGCTGACGGTGTCCCGTCGGACTCCCGCTTCGAAGCGATCAAATGGTTCAAGTCGCCCGTCACGGGCATGTGGAACCTCTGGATGAAGCGCCAGAGCACATCCGGTCCGCTTCGAGAGCTGGCCCATGTGCAAAGTACCGCGATCAACGGAAATTATGACCATTATACAAGCTCTCAGCCTTACGGCCATCCTTCCGGCGATCTTGGCGTATTTACCGATTCTCCGACACCCGTTACGTACCTCGTCTCCTCGGATACGGTCAACCATATCATCTATATCTATCAATTGAACGACGATTGCACCGAAATTGTCGGAGAGGTCAACAGCGGACTTCAATGGGCCGACCCTGCAACGGCCGACGGACTCGATCACCGCGAGGCTCCGAGTATCCGGAAGCAAGGCTCCTACTACTATCTGTTCACCTCCGGGCAGACAGGCTGGTTTCCAAACCAGATGAAATATGCCTATACGACCAGCTTGAGCAATGAAGTGTCCGACTGGTCGCCTCAATTGACTATTGGGGATTCTACAGGCTATCATTCTCAACTGTTCAGCACGGGAATCGCTTCCGAATCCTTTCCGAAAAGTCTTATTTTCACCGGAACCCGAAACGCTCAGGTGTGGGGCGGCACAAGCGCCGACAGCCGGAAGGTGTGGCTTCCGATCTACTTTAACTCGGATACGGATCTGACAACGAATTATTATGATTATGTCACAATCGACGATACGACGGGCGACGTAATCGGGTACGACTACGACATTGGGCATAAGCTGGCGATTGCCGGAGCGACCGCGCCGACAGGAACGGCGGGCAACTCGTATGACGGCAACATGACGACAAAATGGATGAACGACAATCAACTTGGAACAGCAACCATCATCTATGATCTTGGCTCGTCGCAAAACGTCAAAGCAGTAAAGCTTATGCTCGATGTTGCCAATAACAAGCGCAGCCATTCCCTGAGAATCGATGTCAGCGACGACCCGGGCTTCACTTCTTATACGACGGCTTATGAGGACCATACGCCCATCATCAAGTGGCTTCAGACGCTGCATTTCGACGCTCCCGCAACGGGCCGTTATATCCGATTGATTAATACAGCGGCGAACTCCCAGGGCAACAATAACTTCGGCATCTTCGAGTTTCAAGCCTGGGGAGGCGACTCGAATACGGTCCCGCTGGCAGATGAAAGATTCGACGGCCAAACAACGGGCAGCCAGCCGGATGGCTGGACGCTCTCCACGCCGGCTGATACAGCCGTGGAAGTGCTCGAAGTTCCGTCAGCCGCGGACAAGAGCATGCGAATCTCCGATCAGAGTTCAGTGAACGGAGCATGGGCCGTTAAACCGTTTGCGCCTCAATCGGGCTCGTCCGTGACCGTGCAACTGAATTTCAAATTCAACCAAATCGGCAAAGACGATTATATTCGCCTCAAGGCCGGACAGACGGTCGCGATCGACATCGTAAACTCAAGTGTCCTGAACGCGCTTGCCATGCGCGATCCAGACGGAAACGACATCAAGCTGTTCGACTTCACCGGCGGCTGGTGGTATACCCTGCGTCTGGAGATCAACACCGACGCCGGCACATACGATGTATTCGTGAATAACAATCTCGTGTATGGCGGCGCCAGCTTCAAAAACAAGGTGATGTACCTGGACAAGCTCGGAGTCGGCACAACGGCATCCAGTGTCGATAACATTTTCTTTGACGATATTACGATAACGGGTCCGAACGATTAATTAACTAATTTAGTTTTACTTTTCTTAATGATTTATCATATCCCGTCAGACCGGAGAAATTTACAATAAGCTTAACATACAGAAAGGAGAGCAGACCGATGCAAGGTTGGAATTTAAAACGCAACTGGCCGCTTCACTTCATGCTGGCGCCGTCTTTGGTCATTCTGCTCATTTACCAATACGGTCCAATGGCGGGATTGGTCATGGCTTTCCAGGATTACAAGCCTTGGCTGGGAATAAGGGGATCGGTTTGGGTAGGCTTGGACCATTTCAGAATGTTCTTTGACTATCCGGAAATCATGAGGGTTTTTTGGAACACGCTGATTATCGCTTCTTTGAAAATCGCCGTTAATTTTATAACCCCCTTCGTTTTCGCCATCCTGTTGAATGAAGTAAGACACACCTTCTTTAAAAGAAGCGTGCAGACACTCGTTTATTTGCCCCACTTCTTATCGTGGGTTATTCTGGGGGGCATTATGGTCGATATGCTGTCGCCTGAAGGCGGCTTATTGAACCAGGTTCTTGAATCGACTTTCGGAATCCGCCCGATATTCTTTTTAGGCGATCCGGATTGGTTTCGTTTCGTTGTCGTCATATCGGATACGTGGAAGGATTTCGGCTTCGCGGCCATCATCTTTTTGGCGGCGCTGGCCGGCATAGATCCGGGCCTTTACGAAGCGTCCGTCATGGACGGGGCGAACCGTTGGAAACAGACGTTGTATGTGACCGTACCGTCGATGCTGCCCATCGCGGTCGTCGTCCTTACCTTGTCGCTCGGACAAGTTCTGGATGCGGGATTCGATCAAATTTTCAATTTGTATAACCCGCTTGTGTATGAAACCGGCGATATTATCGATACCTTCGTGTACCGGACAGGCTTATTGAGCGGACAATTCAGCTTCGCAACCGCTGTCGGATTGTTCAAATCGGCGGTAAGCTTCATAATGGTCGTCATTTCTTATCTTTTGGCATACAAGCTCGCGAATTACAGAATTTTTTAAAGACAGGTGATACAGATGAGCAGCAGATACGACTCCTTCTCTTACAAGGTTTTTACGCTACTGAACTATGCATTGCTGGGGGCCCTTGCGATCATTTGCGTTTTGCCGTTGCTTCATATTCTTGCCGTTTCCTTTAGCGACAAAGCTCCGGCGGATGCCCGCTTAGTCGGATTGTGGCCGGTTGATTTTACGACAGACGCCTACGAGAAAACCTTCGGCAATCAAAATTTCATTCGATCGTTCTTTACATCGATCACAAGAACCGCTCTGGGGACAATTACCACCATGGCGCTGATTACGATGGCCGCGTATGCGTTGTCCAAAGAAAAGCATGAGTTCAAGGGCCGAAATGTTTATGCCTGGCTCTTCGTGTTCACGATGCTGTTTCATGGGGGACTTATCCCTTCGTATATCATCGTCCAAAAAACGGGATTAATGAATTCGGTCTGGGCTTTGATCATTCCGGGAGCGGTCAAAATATTCAATATGATTCTATTATTGAATTTCTTTCGAACCTCCGTTCCCAAAGCGTTGGAGGAGGCGGCTTATATAGATGGAGCGGGCCATTTGCGAACGCTGTTCAGCGTATACATCCCGCTCGCTGTTCCTTCCATTGCGACAGTATCTCTGTTCAATATCGTCGGACATTGGAACGAATGGTTTCACGGGCTGATCTATATGACGAAGCCGGAGAATTATCCGCTCTCAACCTTGCTTCAGACCATCGTCGTCCAAGCCGATCTTAGTCAGATGTCGCTTGATGCCAGCGATCTCGAGGAGCTCTCCAACCGAACGGTCAAAGCGTCCCAAATTTTCATCGCAACCCTTCCCATTCTGGCGATTTACCCGTTACTGCAACGCTACTTCGTGAAAGGGATTGTACTGGGCTCCGTGAAGCAATAAGAGATAGAACTCTATGATATCCATCATAGTTCTAATAGTTCTAATATTTTTAAGATCATTTTAAGATCATTGAGAGGGGAACAGAAACATGAAAAGAAAGTTGGCTGCCATTATCGCGATCGTTCTGGGCATGACCTCGGTCGCGGCCTGCTCGTCTTCCGGGGAGAAAGAAAAAGAGGCGGAGCCGGAAAAATCCTCCGTGGAGAGCAAGTATTCGGCGCCGTTCGAGGACGGGAAATACGATCCGCCCGTCAGCATTTCAGCGGTATACGCGGTAGGTCCCGCCGTTACATTCAAAAACGGAGAGAGCATCGAAAACAACGTCCATACCCGTTGGGCGAAGGAAAATCTGGGAATCGACATCAACTACTTGTGGACAGCGTCTACGCAAAATCAAGCTTATATTACAAAGCTCAGACTGATGCTTTCGGCCAACCAGGAGTTTCCGGATGTCATTCCCGTACGGGGCGGCGATGTCGCTCAGGAATTGATCGACTCCGGCAAGGTAATGGAAGTCGGAGAGCTGTTCGACAAGTTTGCGGGTAAAGCATGGAAGGATGCGATGGCTGAGGATCCTACCGTCTGGTATCCGTATATGCGGGATGGTAAAAAATACGGCCTGCCGGTGCTGGACTATTCGCAAAATCAGGATGCCGTCCTGTGGATTCGCGAGGATTGGCTGAAAAAGCTGAATCTTGAAGCGCCGACAACGATTGACGAGCTGGAAAAAGTCATGGATGCCTTTACCAATCAAGATCCTGACGGCAATGGAAAAAAAGACACCTACGGGCTTGCCTATGCCGGCAAGAACGGGTTTGTCGGCGGCATGGCTTCCGCCGCCTGGATTTTCGGCGCCTACGGAGCTATTCCGCAGCAATGGAATTTGAAGGACGGCCAATTGGAATACGGCTCCATTGATCCGGGCGTGAAACAGGGCTTGGCGAAAATGAAGGAATGGGTGGATAAAGGGTATATGCCGCAGGATGTCGGTCTTTATACGCCGGCTCAGGCCAATGAACAATATAACAAAGGCTCTGTCGGAATCATCGCCGGCCCGCTCTGGTACGACGGTCCCGCGGGAATTGCGAGCGTGGCGAAGAACGTGCCCGGCGCAGAAGTGAAGGCCTATCCCGTACCTGCCGGACCCGACGGAAAAAGAGGCACGAACAGCACGCCCGGAGTTAATGGCGTTGTTCTTCTCAACAAGGATATGAAAAATCCGGACGCCTTCTTCGTCTATTGGAACTATTTGTTCGAGAACTATGCCAATCCCGCGCCGGGAGGCGAGTTCGAGTACGGTTTTGCCCAAGGCTACGATTGGGATATGGTGGATGGAACGCCGACCTCGGCCAGAGACAAGGTGCCTGGAGGATGGGTCCCGGCGGACAAGTACACCTTGACGTTCGAGGGAGCGCGAATTCCGTCCTTGCAATCCCAAACCTACCTGAAGCTTGCTTCCGGCAAAGCTCCGGAAACGCCTTTCGAGAAAAAGATCAGCGAATCTGTTGCAAAAAGCTGGATTGAGGCAGGCGCGATCGTAGAGGAGCAGAAGAGCATCGCAAAACCCAACGTCTTCACCGGACCGAAAACGAAAACCATGCTTTCCAAGCAGGAATTATTAAATACGATGGAGCTTGAAGCCTTCACCAAAATTATTTACGGGAAGGTTCCGCTCGACGACTTCGACAAATTCGTTACTCAGTGGAAATCCACCGGCGGCGACCAGATTACGAAAGAGGTCAATGACTGGTATCAATCGGTATCGGGCAAGTAACGGAGGGAAATCGATGGAAATCAAGACGAACAGCAAGTTTCTGCCGGGCTTGGTCTGGAAAGACAATTCCGGAGAGCCCATTCAGGCTCATGGCGGCGGCATATTGTTTCATGACGGAATGTATTATTGGTATGGGGAAAATAAAGCCGTGGAAACGACCGCAACCCCGGCTGTACGAAAAAACGGCGAAAGATTTATCCGCTATCAGACGGAGCTCGCAGGCATATCCTGCTATTCTTCGAGAGATTTGCTCCATTGGACAAATGAGGGGTTGGCTCTTCCGGCGGTTGCAGACGATCCCGACCATGATCTTCACACGAGCAAGGTTCTGGAAAGACCGAAGGTCGTTTATCATGATGCGACCCGAAAGTTTGTCATGTGGATGCATGCGGAAACACGGGACTATCAATACGCGCGGGCCGGCGTTGCCGTATCGGACAGCCCTTCCGGCCCGTTTGAATACCTTGGCAGCTGCAGGCCAAACGATGCCATGAGCAGGGATATGACGCTTTTCAAGGATGACGACGGAAAAGCCTATCTCCTCTTTTCTTCCGAGAACAACAGCACGCTGCATGTCTGCCTGCTTTCGGACGATTATCTCCGTCCGACTGCAATCTATACGAGAAATTTTGTCAATCAATATCGCGAAGCGCCCGCCATGTTCAAGCACGAGAGCAAGTATTATCTGATTACCTCGGGCTGCACCGGCTGGGATCCGAATCAAGCGCAATATGCCGTTGCAGCCTCGCCGCTGGGCCCATGGGAAACGGCAGGCAACCCCTGCTCTGGGGAAAACGCGGAGCTTACCTTCAATTCCCAAAGCACGCATGTTCTTCGTTTGGAAGGCCGCGAGCATGCCTTTATCTTTCTGGCGGACAGATGGAAGAAGGACGACCTTGGAGATTCAAGATACGTATGGCTTCCTCTTCATATGGAAGATGGCAAGCCAGTTATCCAGTGGCTTGAGGAATGGGATCTGAATTGGTTTTCCGGAGGGGATTCGGCATGATGACCGATTCCCGGCTGCCGAACGTTCTGATTATTCAAACAGATCAACAAAGCAGTTGGACGTTGGGCTGCTACGGAGGCACTTTGATTCCGACGCCCCATATCGATTCCATTGCAGATGAAGGCGCGCGATTTACGAATTTCTTCGCCAACAGCGCGGTTTGCACGCCTGCGCGGGGCAGCTTTCTCACGGGTCGATATCCCCATCATCACAAGGCGTACCGCAATGGAGAAGCGATAGGCGAGGATGAAATTACGTTCGCCCATCTTTTAGGCGCTCATGGATACGAGACGGGCTACGCCGGCAAATGGCATCTGGACGGACAAGACTGCAAGGTCGTGCCGAAGAACATGGCCATGGGCTTCGAGGACAGCCGTTTCATGATTAACGGCCATTTGAAGGAGGTGCTGGAGCGGCCGGACGGCTCTCTCGAGATGTCGGCGCGAATCGGGGACGAGCATACGTATATGACCGATTGGCTCACCCGGAAGACGATGGAATTCATTGAACGTCCGCGGAGCAAGCCGTTCTTGTTCATGGTCAGCATTCCCGATCCGCATCAGCCCTTCCATGTCCGTTCGCCATACGACACGATGTTTGAGCCGGATGACATGCCCGTGCCGGATTCCTTCTACCAGGAGGAGCTCCCCGACTGGGCCGATCAGGACGAATGGGGACGAAACCGCTATTTTCCGATAGAGGATCCGGAACGGGAAGCGCAGTTGAAGCGCATAAAAGCCAGCTATTGCGGAGAAGTGAAGTGCATCGACGACAATGTGGGCAAAATAGTGGACACCTTGAAGAAAAGGGGAATCTACAACAGAACGTTGATTATCTTCACGACCGACCACGGCGAGTATATGGGAGAGCACGGTTTGCTGGAAAAAAACAATTTGTACGAATCGGCTTATCGAATTCCGCTGATCATGCGATGGCCGGAACAATTGAAGGCGGGATCGGTCGTTGACCGGATCGTCAGCATCGTGGATTTCCAGCAAACGCTTCTCGGCTTGCTTGGCCTCCCTCCTTGCGGAAGAGAGCAAGGCCGGGACGCTTCCCCTCTCTTACGGGGGGATTCGCCCGAATGGACGGACGAGGCCTTCATTCATCCCAACGATGTGCCGCGCGCCGGCATATTTACGCCGGATTTTGAATTGGCCTATGTTGGCCGGGGATGGAAGCGGGAAGAGAATCATGCCTTCCGGGATCATATTCTGTTTGACCGCAGGAAGGATCCGAATCAATTGCATAATTTGTTCGGCTTGCCGGAATATACATCCGTTATCCACGAACTGACGGATAGAATCATCGCACACCACCAACAGCTGGGAACGGCCCCGGCTTTGCTCCCGGAAATGCTGCAATCGAAATTTGTTGTTGCGGATGCTGATGGACCGAACGATTAATCAGTGAAAGCCCCTCTGATTCGAGGCTTGCCGTTGGCAAGCCTCGTTTTTCAGAAAAGCAGTCTCGTATGCGGAAAGCAAATGACCAACCGGAAGCTATCGATTAATTGGTAATCTCAATGTCATCCAGCTTCATGGTCATGTTGATGCCGCTGGAATGCGTAGCGAATAGAATCGAATCGATGTCGGATACCGCTCCGGCGAACGCGCCTTGCGACTGGACCAGCACGCCGTCGATATAAATATCGGCCAGATCCGTAGCCGGATCGGCTGCGATCTTGATCGTATACCATGTGGATGGCGAATACCCCTGCAGATCGGTGTAGGTTCCCCCGTTGTAGACCTGAAGCTGGCCGAGGAACGTTCGCAGCCTTATAGCCTCCGCGGAGCCCGATTTCAGCGTCATATAGTACAAGCTGCTCGTCGTTTCCAGCTTCACTTTGAATTCAGCGGTGACCGCCGAGCTCGAAGCCGTGAACGAATGAAGCGCCGACACCCTAGAAGCGCTGCTTGTATCGCTTAGCTTCATGCTTTTGTTCACGGAAGACGGGTCGTCCGCAATATCGACTGTGCCGCCAGACGTGTCGATCGTCCAGCCTGACGGAGCCGCTCCCGTCGTATTCGCGTCGAAGCTGTCGCTCAGCAGCACGTTCTCGGCCCTCTCGAATTTGGCATGGAACGTCTTGCCCCTCGCCCCGGACACATTCACGCTTAACTGGATCGTCGGCTGAAGTTGAACGACCGTCACGCCCGGATCGGCGGAAATCAGCGATGCGGCCGCTTGATTGATTTCAAGCTGGATCGTTCCGCTGTTGGCTTGCGTCGGATCGGCTGCGCCAATCTCCAACTCATCCTCTTGCTCGACCATCACAACGGATGCCTTCGTGCTGCTCGTCAGGACCGGATCCCCGCCGTCATACACCGTCTTGGACGCGGCGTTCCAGAAGTTAAAGCCCGTCGTATGGACGGAACGATCTCTGACCGCCTGCGCTTCATCCGTATTTTCCAGAATATCCACGTCAGGATGGCTCGCATAGTCGTCCAGCTCCGCGGAGGTCACATTCGGCAGAATAACGTAGGAATAGTCACCGTTTACGGGATTTGCCCCATGATCAAACCATAGCGTCAGGAAGTTTCTCGTAAGAATCGTGGAATCCTTTAATTTCACATATTTATTGACGCTTTCCCAAGATCCGGTTCTCGCTTCGCGCAGTCCCTTCACAGTCGTTCCTCCGGGGAAATAATACCCGATATCCGAGTCTGCCGCATTGCCCTGCAGATGAATCCGGCTCACGCCGCTCATCGTCTCGGACCAGCCGAGCGAAGAGGATTTGGCCGAGCCGTTCACCGTCAACGCATTGTCCCCGTCCTCATTGATCTTGCGGTTATCGACGATCGTCTCAATCACATTTCCGTCGGTGGAATGGATTCCCGCTCCCAACGCGACGATCTTGTCGGCGAAGGAGAACCACGACTTCCGGGCGGTGAGGGTGCTGCCGTATGCGTCAAGCTCCATGCCGGCCGCTCCGTAAATACCGGCCGCCGTCGCCCCGCCGACCCAGTTCTTGCTGCTGAGATACGTATTGCCGTCCTTATCCGCCCGCGTTCGGGTATCGACCGTTGTGCCGGGAAGGCGGTAAGGATTCACAAGCCCCCAATATTCATCGCTGTACTGACCGAGATCGCCGTTATACAGATAGGTCATTCCGTCGCCGGTATACCAGCCCTTCAAGTTTTCATTGTTCAGCGATTCATAGTTGTAAATCCGCTTGGAGGACATGCTCAGCGCGAATGCGAAATCCGGGCGGCGCTGCACGGCGCGATCCATCATCGGGAACGAATAATAGCCGAGGGGTTCGCCGCGCGGAACGATCGATGAATCGGCTACGATCGCCTTGGCCAGCGTAAGATGGTAGATCGATCGCATATTGTCCAGCATAGGACGGAACGTATCCGATTGTATCCAATATTTGACCATGCTTTTGAAATTGGCGGCATCCGCCGACGGAGCGAACTGCGCGATCTGGATGACCGACTGGGCGACTCCGCCTCCGGCAGAATGATCCTGGCTCGATCTTCTCGACATGTTCCGTCCCCGCGACATGTCCATCATCGCTCCTTTGTAGAGCAGCGGCTCGAAGGAGTCGTACACCCACTGGAACATATGCTGCAAGCCGGCGGTCGTCACCTCCCAAGCGGAGCCGTTCAGCAGGTTGACAATATTGGCTATGTTGCTGATGAGCGCCGCCCCGTAGCCGCCGGTATAGGCGAATCGACCATGCTGGACAAAGGAGCCGTCCGTATAGAAGCCGTCGCCAATCGTCGGCACGTAAGCAAACACGGCGGTCAGGCCGTCTCTGGCCGCAGCGATCTTGGCGCTGTCCTTCACGATTATGCCTCGAATGGCAATAACGGTCGATTCCCAGACCCGATTCGCTCCGCTCAGGGTTACGGTTGGGTTGAAGGCTTCAATCGCGTCCATGTAGTTGTCAATCTGGGCAGCGGTAAGCTGATCATAGAGCAGCACGGTTATATCGTTCAATTTGAGCGGCGTGCCAATCTCCCAGTCGAACCAGTTGCCGATTTCGGTGCTGCCGGCATTATACTTGTTCGCATGCATCCAATCCAGAGCGCTGATCAGATCCCCCAGCAGCGACGAATCCTGATACAGGCTGGAGCCGGATGTGGCGTAAGCGAGCGCCATTGCCTCAAGCCGATTGTAATTCACTGACATATTGCTCGATTTGGTGGAATTGACGGCTCCCGTATCGTCCAGATCGCTCCATAAGTAGACCCGCGTCGGGGATGTGTCCATCGTGCTCCAGTAGCCTTGCGCGTTATCGGTTATTTCCGTGATAAGATCGGCCACATCGGGATCCGACAGGGAATAAGAACCGCCTGTCAAAAAATCCTTCCATTTGATTCGCAGGTCGTCATATGAATCTGCGGCATACGCGGGCTGAATGAGCCCGTGAAATCCGAATCCGAAGACAAAGTTCAAGGATAGTACGGTCAAGACCACAATGCGAAAACGCTTCCACATTTGAAAAACCTCCCTTATCCAGATATGCCTGCCGCTAAATGCTTAACGTTAGTCCCCACAGTGAATTCGAGCCGTCGAATATGCCGTCATAGAACACGAGAAACCATGTGCCGTCCTCGCATTTGGTCATCCAGGGGTAGCCGAAATCCCGTCTGAGCGGCAGCTGCGGGAATTGGGCGATAACGCCGACCTTCTTCCACTGCAAATCGCCCGCATTCGCCCGGTAAAGCGTAATATGTCCTGGCAAGCTCTTATCCTCCGAAATGACGCGTTCGGTCTGGAAGGCATACACGATATGGGGATTGTCCGGGTCGGGAATAATGGTCGGCGAAGCCGGATTCACTTCCACGCTCAAGCCCGAATCCATCATGTCCCAGCTTGATCCCCCATCCTCGGATACGAACTGCACATAGCCAAGCGCGCTTCCCTTCCTGCCCTTCGCAAGTCCGACGAGCTTGCCCTGGACGCTGCAGAAGGCCGGTTCACCCAAGAAGCGCTTGGTTATGACCTGCGGCGCTCCCCACGACTTCCCGTGATCCTGCGAGAAAGCGATCCACAGCCCCTGCTCTCTAAGCACGGAGCCTTCCCGGAAATGTCCGGTCACGGCCAACCCTCTGCCCGGCGCCTCGAACACATGTCCATACACGCTGCCCCCCGTGTTCTCCAGTTGCTCGGTATTGACGCGCGACCAGGTTGCTCCCGAATCCTCCGAGCGCCAGCCGATAATGGTGCTGCTCTCTCTGCGCTCGCGCAGCGCCATCGCCAGCAAGACGACGGAGCCGTCGGAGGCAGTGCCGAGCGATACATTGCCGGAATGATGGAATTCCATGCCGTCATGCAATTCCATCATCACTTGCGGCTCCGAGAAGCTCTTGCCCCCGTCTCTGGAAACCGCCACAACGGGACAACCGTTTGTCGTATGCGTCGTTCCCGACAAATACGCAAGCACAATCGCGCCATCCCTCGTCCTCACCGCCTTGGGCCAGCCCAAATGCGAGTACCGCGGATTCGCCGGAGCCGGCACGACGAGCCGGGGAAGCCCGAAGTCTCCCGCTTCGGGCGCAATCAACATGTTATTCATAACAATCCTCTCCTCTTGTGTGGAATGACAGGCTAATCAAACGTCCGGCGACCGAGACCTTGTCCGAGCTCCGCGCCTTGGGCGACCAAACGGCGTTGAAGCTCCCGTATGCTCAGCTCGCGAATCGGCTTGCTCTGCTCGACGCTCATCGCCGCGGCGAGACCCGCCGCTTCCGCTTGGGCCATCTGAATCGGGATGACCCGGGTCGAAGCCATCGCTTCATGCGTCGCCGAGATCGGCCGACCCGCCAGCAGCATCCCTTCCAGCCCTTTCGGCAGCAGGCAGGAGAACGGTATTTCGTAAGTGCTGACCTTTTGCGATTGAATGCCTTTATGATCCGGTGAATGCACATCGATGTGATAGCCGCCGAGCGCGATGACGTCGTCGAATGGCTTGCTTGCCGTCAAATCCTCGCCGGTAAGCAGATAATCGCCGACAATGTGGCGGCTCTCCCGAATGCCGATTTGATGTCCCGTATCGATCAGTTGAATCTGCTCGAAGCCCGGCGCGTATTTTTGGAGAAAATCGAATACATCCTTCATCTGAAGCAGCCCCGCCACCTCGCCGTTCGAATAGCTGCGGTTGTTGTTCGGATCCACACCCTCCACTCGGCTTGACACGACGATCATTTGGTCGAATTTCGGAATGCATACGCCGACCAGGTTCGCTCTCGGATAAGGGATGCCGTCGGCGACGGCGCGTTCGATATATTGCTGCAACCCGCCGAGCACGAATACCTCGGACTCCTCCATCTGATCGATCAGCTTCGTGACGACCTCGTCCGTCATCGACCAGGGACGAATCTGCGTCGGATTTTCCCGGAAGTAGTGCAGCAGCGGCTTGAAGTCGATGTTGCGAACCCGGAATACGAGCGTGGACACCTGCGTTTTGTTATCCGCCTTCCTGCCGTACACATACTCCGCTCCGGCGCGAACCGCCGCGTCTCCGTCGCCGCTGCAATCGATAACAACCTCCGCGCTTAACAATTGTCCGCCTTCCTTGTTCTGAATCATGACACCCTTCACCGCGCCGTCCTCCACAATCGTATCCGTCAGCATGCTGTGCAGGAAGAAATCGACGCCGTCCTCCCGAAGCATCTTGGTGACCAGATATTTGAACCAGTGCGGATCGACGCCAAGCACATCGCTTGTAATCGGATCGAGATAAAATTCCGTAGCCGCGCCCATCTCCTGGAGCTTAAGGGCGATTTCGTAAGCAATCCCCCGCACAACAAGCTGACCGTCTTGATTATGATAGCCCAGCAGCGGCAAGCCCGGAATGACATTGCCGCCCACGAAGCCGTTGTATTCGATAATCGCCGTCCTTGCTCCCGCCCGGGCGGCGGCCATGGCCGCAACGATGCCCGTAGCGCCTCCGCCGACGACAACAACGTCGTATGAATATTGTTTGATCAACTAAATCCCTTCCTTTCCTGTCGCTTGCCATGATGCTTCGTTGCGGTAGCTTCCCAGCACGCCGTTCGTCTCGAAATAAGCTCGAATCGCCGCCATTTCGCCCTCACTCAATTGGGTCAGCGGCTGACGCGCTCTCGGGCTGGCGATGACGCCCTGAAGATACAGCATGTATTTCTCGTACGGAATAACGTCGAACTTCAGCATATGGGCGATAATCTCGTTTGCAAGCGCTTGCGGATTTCGCAGCGCCTTCCAGTCTTCCCGGCGGATGCTGTCGAACATGCCTGCATACAGTCCCGGCATCATATTCATCGTGCTGCCGATCGCGCCGTCCGCGCCCATGAGAGCCCCGGCTGCGTACACCTCGTCGTGGCCGTTCAGAATGAGGAAATCGGGACCGCATTTCGCGCGAATTTGCTGCATTTCGAACAAATTCAGGGAAGTGAACTTCACGCCCAGGCACTGAGGATGTGCCGCCATTTCTTCATAGAAGTCCATCGACAGACTGACCCCCGTCGCGCCGGGAAAATGATAAATAAGCATGGGAAGCTTCGTTGCCCGCATGATGCAATCGTAGTGCTTGCGAATTTCCGCCATGCCAAGCTTATAGTAGAACGGAACAACCGCGGAGACGGCGTCCGCTCCCGCCTGCTCGGCATGCTTCGCAAGCCTCGCGCTCTCGTCCGTGCTTATGCAGCCTACATGGGCAATGATCTTGCCTCTGCCGCGATTGGCGCTTAACACGGTTTCCAGCACCGTCTTCCGTTCTTCGCTGGAGAGGATGAAGCCTTCTCCCGTACTGCCGCCTACATAGAAGCCATGAATGCCGCTTGCCAGTTGATGCTCCACCAGACGGACCAGAGATGGCAAATCCAGGCCGCCGTCCTCCGTCATGGGCGTGACCAATGCCGTATAGATGCCCTTAAATGATTCGTGATTCATTGCCGCAATCCTCCAATGCTGAAATTCTACCTTTCTCTATAGTAAAGGAACAGACAGGCGTCAGCCGGTCATTTTTTAGGGGACATATTGCATTTTTTCGGTATAATCAGAAGTAAGACGACCAAGAGAGGTGAGAACGCCGATGAGTGGTTATCCTCGTTACTTGTGGGAATATCCGAACCGAGAAAGCCCCTTTCCTTTCTTCATGGAACGCAAGCTTCGCACCTTCGTCCCGGCCTACCGCGGCGATTTTCTGACGCTTATTCTCGTGCTGGACGGGGAAGGCACAGGCTGGATCAACGGGGTTTCCCATGAAATGGTCCGCGGCACGGCGACCTTCACGCTTCCCTATCAGATTCATGAATATCGCAGCCGCTCCGAGCAGCCGCTCTCGCTCTGGGTATGCAACTTCGACCTCGGCTTGCTGCTCTCTTCCGGCCATAACGATTGGGGCATGGGAGCCTTGCTCGACGAAGTCGACAATCTCGCGCCCTTCTGCCATCTGAACGAAACCGCTTACGGTGAAATGCTGTCGATCTACGAACGGATGTCGCTCGACTATTCGGGGAGCGAGCGCTGGAGGAATGTTTCTCTTCGAGCAAGACTGTTCGAAGCGCTAATTCTGTTCGATCGGCATCGATGCGGGCACCGGCCGCCCGTCAAGGACAGCAAGGACGGGGGAAGCGCTCATGCCAACGGAATTTGGAATGTCATCCATTATGTGCATCAGAACTATCTCGATGCGTTGACCTTGTCCGAGCTTGCCGCGCGCTTTCACTTCAATACGACGCATCTGAGCGAAAAGCTCAAACAAACGCTTGGACAAAATTACATCGATTTCATCCGCGAGCTGCGGATCCGGCATGCGAGCGGCCTGCTCGCCTTCACCGACCTGCCCGTGACGGACATCGCCATGGAGGTCGGCTTCGGCTCCTTCTCCAGCTTCTCGCGTAGCTTTCTCAAGATCCGGGGGAGAAGCCCCAGCGATTACAGGAAAACCATGAAAAACAAACAGGTATAGGAGGCGTTTTTCCGCCATGTCCAATCATTCTACTAAAGTAAACGCGCAGCAGCTCGATCCGAATATGAAGCTGGACGAGAGCCGGCTTCAAGGCTTTGTCTGGCATTCGCCGGACGAAGCTCCGCTCCGTCTGTCCGGCTTTGCCTGGTATCCCCAAGAGGGGCAATATCGCAGAATGCCGATGAATCCGGGCGAAACGCTGCCCCCGGCGGTCGATCAGCTCGCCAATTGCACGGCCGGCGGGCAGATCAGCTTCAGAACCGACTCGCCCCGGCTGGCCGTATCCGTCGAGTTGTCTGCACCGGCGAATATGTACCATATGCCGGCGACCGGGCAATGCGGCGTCGACGTGTATCTCGGAGAGCCCGGGCGGCAGCGGTTCCTTTCAACCGCTCGTTTCGACCGTCAGCAGCAATCCTATGAAGTTATTCTCTATGAACTGCCGCAAGGCGAATCGCGGCATGTCACCTTGAACCTTCCGCTCTATCAAGGCGTGAAGCGGATCATGATCGGCATTGACGAGGGCTCATCCCTGGAAGCGCCCGTTCCTTACGCAAGCGACAAGAAGGTCGTCATCTATGGCACATCCATTACGCAAGGCGGCTGCGCGAGCCGGCCCGGCATGGCATATCCGAACCTTTTAAGCCGCCGCATCCCGCTTGAATTCATTAATTTGGGATTCTCGGGAAATGGCAGGGGCGAGCCCGAGGTCGCGCGGACCATCAGCGAGATTGAAGATCCCGCCCTGTTCGTGCTGGACTATGAAGCCAACGCAGTATCCGTCGAGCTCTATGAAGAAACGCTGCCGGCATTTATCCGAATCCTTCGCGAAGCGCATCCAGACGTGCCGATCTTGGTCGTATCCAAAATCAAATTCGCCGCCGAATTCTGCAAGAGGGACTTGCTGGAGAAGCGACTTGGCATGAAGAAGATCGCGCTTCGCACGATCGAGCAGCTTGAGAAGGAAGGGGCTCGCCAGCTTCATTTCTTCGATGGCGAGCAGTTGCTTGGAGAGGAAGACTTCTATGAATGCACCGTGGACGGCGTCCATCCGACCGATCTGGGCTTCCTGCGCATGGCGGACAATCTCTCTCCGGCATTGCGACAGCTGCTTCAGCCGCATTTGGATAACGACTGAGCTTCCCCGTGGGAAGTCGGCGAATGAGTCTCCTGCCAGCTCGTTATCAAAGACATGAGCCAGGCTGCCTGTTCATCGCGAAAAGAGCTGCCGCTGCGGACGACGAGCCGTCGAGCGCTCTAGCGCTGATCGTCAGCGCTGCAGCTCCGGGCTCCGGGCCGACTGAGGTGTTCTGCAAGTTGGCAATCCACAGTTAATCGGCAGTCTCCCAGCGTTCGTTAGAGCGCCCCCTCTTAACTAGGGAGCACAACGAATAAGAGGATGAAGCCCAGGGCTTCATCCTCTTATTCGTTGTGCTGAAAGGGGTGACGCTCATTTTCGGCTTTTCTTTGAGGCCAGCCAGAATACCAGAATCACGATTGGGATAAAAACAAAAATAGGAATATTAATGGAGCTTTGGGTAATGATTGCAAGCACCAACAAGCCAAGAGAGCCAAGAATGAGCCACAAGCATCCTCTGCCGAACGTTTCCATCTGCATCCATCCTCTCCATGTTGCGAATTCGTTCAGGCGCTGCAAGGGACAGGGTATGATATGACAAAGCAGTTTGTATCATTCTTCTGCAGTTTCATTTCTCTACTACGTTCTCATTCCTCTTTCGTTCCTCATCTCTCTTCATCGCTTCCTTGACATAATCTCTTCGAGGAAGCTTATTATTCATATCCAGCAGGATCCCAATAATAACGAGCAGCAACAGAATGATTACGACATCCACCAAACCTCTGCCTCCCCCTCCTATTTTCCTATAATTGTAACATTATCCTTAATTGTTGTAAGCCCTCTATGCAGAATCCATTCCATTCCTTGAATCCAATTGCCTCGTTCATGATGCCTTCGCGAATACTTGAGAGATATTCTGATCTAACTTCCAAGCTCATCCTCTTGTCCGTCAATCGCGTTCGACTTTCATTCTGCGATAATCCTGAGGGGAAATATTAAGCATGCGATTAAAAAAACGATTGAACGCGATGCCGGACTGATAGCCGACGATCTCGGCGATCTCGTGGATTTTGATGCTGCTGCCATCGAGCAGCTCCCGCGCTTTGGCGATTCGGACTTCCATGATGTAGTCGGACAAGCCAGTGCCGGTCATTTGTTTGTACAGCCTGGACAGATACGTTGGATTCAAATGGACATGCTCCCCGATCCGGGTGAGCGATAAGTCGCCGCCAAGATTCCGCTGAACGTACTGCTGAACCTCGTAGATCAGCTTGCCTCTTCCATGCGATCTCTCGTTCGCCGCATGATTAAACAAGTAGCGCGCGAGCTTGCGATAGAAGAGGGCATGACTGTTCCAGTCGGGATCTTCCTCGACCGGCGGCCATTTGTCAAGGCCCAGCTGCCTTGCCGCGCCGGACAGCAGACCTCTTCGGTTCATGTAGGGGATGAACGCGGAGGCGAGCATATGAATCGCCTCGAGCTTCGGTCCAAGCCTGTCGCCGGCTGCCCGTACGGTTGCCGACAGTTCGTCGAACAACTCGAAGAACCGCTCCTCCTGACCGTCCGCAAGCAGATCCGGCAGCAATGAGAACGTCGTTGCGGGCAGAAGGTACGCCGTTTCACTCTGATCCTTGTCCTCGCCTTGTCTGGAGCGGTTGTTCAGCAGTTCCGCATCGGTCGTGAGCAATTCGACGCTGAGGCCGACGCCGCTTTGCAACAGCAGCTCCAACTCCTGCATATGCCTTCCCAGCGCCTCCCAGCTAGCAGGCTCGGCTCCATGGATGAACGAAACATGCAAATTAAGCTGGTCATGACAGACGTTCTGGACCGTCTCGAGCGTTCCATAGAAAAACCGGAACGCGCGGCTAAGCGCTGTCCTTTCGTCGCCATCTTCTTCCGGCTGCCAGATGACGGCGAGATGGGAGGAGCCGATTTCAAGGATAATCATCCGAACTTTCCGGGACAAGTACTCCTCCATGATGTTCTTGAAGGCATATTTCAGCAGGGCTTTATCCTTCCATGTCATGCTCTGCTTCCATTCATCCATGCGCGCGATCGCGAGGAACGCGGGCTGATCAGGCAGGAACGGCATGCTCAGATCGCGGAATTGCGCTTGCCTGAACGCTTCGTCGGCATGCATGCCTTGAAGCATTTCACGCAGGAATTGCTCTTGCAGCGAAGGCAGTGCCTGCTTGTACTGGGTCTGCACTTTGGCGCTCAACCGCCGGGCTTCTTCCTTCTGCCTCAGCTCGTCGAGAGCATTGTTCACCGCCTGGAGGAGCCTTTGATCGCCTTCGGTTTTCAATATAAAATCGAATACCCCGAGCGTAACCGCTTCCCTCGCAAATTGGAAATCATGATAGCTGGTCAAAAAAATGACCTTGCATTCCGGCCACCTTTCAATAATCTCTCTCAGCAGATCAATTCCGGAATATTGCGGCATGCGAATATCGGAAACGACGATATCGATTTCGTGAGCTTCCATCTGCTCGAACGCTTCCGGAACCGAATAAGCTTTGTATACCTGAACTTGCCCCTTCCATTCCTTGCTGAACAAATCGTGCAATCCGTCGGCGATGATGGCTACGTCGTCTACAACGAGCAATGATTTCATCGCTGCTTGCCCCCCTTCAAGTCGATGACGATCTCCGTCTTCAATCCCCCGAGCGTGCTTCTCGACAAGCGCAGACCGGATTGGCCGCCGAACTTCAGGCGCAGGCGGCGATGGACGTTAATCATGCCGGTCGTCTCAGCCGCAGAAGCGGCTGACTCTCGCAGCGCCTTGTCCAATTCGACGATCCGCTCATCGCTTATCGCCGATCCGCTGTCTTCGATTACGATTCTGCTTATGCTCTCGCCTTGCTCGAACTGTATGCTCATACGTCCAGCCCCAAGCTTGTGCTCGAAGGCATGTCTGTAACTGTTCTCAATGATCGGCTGTACTATCAAGCGAGGCACAAGAATCCGCGCCATATCTCCAGGCAGCGTGTCGAATACGACGATAATGCGGCCGTTGAAGCTGAACCGTTGAATTTCTTCGTAGGTTTTGGCATGGCCAATGTCCTCCTCAAGCGGAATGTCGTCGGCGGATTGTCTGGTGACGAATTGAAAGTATTGCCCCAGATATCCGGTGAATTCGCCGGCGCGATCGATGCGCTTCATCCGTATCAGCGATTGCAGCACGTAGAAATTGTTGTATAGAAAATGCGGGTTGATTTGCGATTGCAGCCGTTTCAGCTCGGAGCGTTCGTTGGCGATTTTCTGATCCGCCACAACGTGGACGAGCTTGTCGAGATTGCCAATCATATCGTTGAATCGCCGGTATAGATAATCGAATTCGTCCTGGCCGCCATGCATGATCGTGAATCGCAAATCGCCGCTCTCAACCTTGCGGATGGCGCCTACGATATTGCGCAGAGGCTTGTGGATCAGCTTGTACAGCCACAAGGAGCAGAGCATGATGATCAAGACAGAGATAGCCGACATCGCATAGAACCATTTGCGGTAGACGCCCAGCGATTGATAGATTTCCGCTTTGGGGGCATACGCGGCCAGAATGGTATTCAGCTGTGAAGAGCGCTGATACGCGACGATATACGGCTCGTCATTCAATCGTATCGTTCGTACTTCCGGGACCGCCAACCCCCTGGTAGGATCGAAGGCCGCAAGCTCCTTCTTTAACTGTTCGGCCGTCCCCGTTCTCTCTTGCGTCGCAATCTCCCACTCTTCCCCGGCACTGTAGTACAGGGCGCCGCCGCCCTTGAAGTTCATGATTTGCGACAGATAAGCCGCGATATGCGAGCTGGACAGGTTGACCGCCAGTATGAAACGGATGGGCCTAACGCTGTTTCTCGTGTCGTACGGCACGCTGACGAACAACTGCTTCCCCGCCGTGACGAACGAAGTCGAATAGTGATTAAGCGACGCATATTCCTCCTGGTCGACGCTGCTCTTCATGCCCTTTGTAGAGCTTATCGTCGTTTGCAACTGGGGGAGCAGAGCGACCGTGTCCGTAATGAAGCGGCTGGAATACTGAATTCGGTTCAGGTCTTTGCGGAAATCCGTTAGTTGGGCTTGCAGAGCGGAATCCGAGCCGCTCACGGCCGTATTCGCATGGGCAACCGCGACATCCCGGGAGAACGCATCCAGCATTTCCCGAATCCGAATCAACTCCCCGCTGACGATATTGTTGTAGGACTTCACCGAGTTCTGCAGCGTCGCCGTTATTTCCTCACGATTTTTCCCGGTAGCCAGATTGTTCAACATGTAATTGAGGGCATACAACGGAATCACGATCAGCAGCAAGCTGACAATCAGCTTTCCCAGAATCGTTGGACGTACAATCATTGCAATAAATCGTTTCCAATGGCGTATCGTAACGCTTCCCCCTCCCGGCGCATCTTCTATCCCTTTCTTACATTATAGTAGAAAAGAGAAAGGGCCGAGCTTAACGGATTTCGCAATTGGTTAACCGATTCATACCTGTTGGGGGAAGAGGTCCTCTCTGCCCAAACGCCTCAAATGCATGACAGCGATACAAGTGTCTATCGATTCATTAATACCGCGTCCATCCAGCTCCGTTATACAATGAAATCAGGCAAAACAATACGACGAGAAGGGGATTGACTACATGTCCAATAAAGGGAGTAAAGCCTTGATCCTTGGTCTCGGCTTAATGACGCTGTTATCGGCTTGTTCCTCCGGGAACGATGCGCCTTCGCGCCAAAGCGGCACAACAGATGGCGGCAAGAAGGCCGCGCCGGTCAAACTGACGATGATGGTGCAGAATCATCCCGCTATGCCGCTCAATCCGGACTGGCCCATCTATGACTGGCTTGGCGAGAACGCGAATGTCGAACTCGAAGTCAGCGGCTTCCAGGGGAACTGGTGGGAGGCGATACCGCTCGTGATCGCTTCCGGCGACATGCCCGACATGATGTGGATGTCGGGACCGGATATCGTGAACAAGAGCGGCGAGGACGGGGCGCTCGTCAATCTGCTTGACTACCGGGACATCATGCCTAATCTGCAAGCTTTCATGGAACAACATCCGGCGGAAACCGAAGCTCTGCTGTCCTCCGAAGGCAAGCTGTTCATGCATCCGGCATACGGCCCCTTCGGCGATGTCGACAGCATGCTCGTCTACCGCAAGGATGTGTTCGACAAGCATAGCCTGAAGGAGCCCCAGACGTACGACGAACTGTTCGATGTGCTGATGAAATTAAAGTCGTTGTATCCGGACAGCTACCCGCTCTTCATCGAGGGACTTGGCGATGTGAACCGGCTGGCGCTTAGCTTCGGGCTCGGCAACAGCCTGTACTATGACGAGGCCGATCAGTCGTGGAAGTATGCGCCGGCGGAGGCGAATTTCGAGAAGCTGCTGTCGTTCATGGCGAACGCCTATGCGAACAAGCTGATTCCGCAGGAATTCGGCAACATGGATATGAAGAAGCGCAACGAGCTTATTGCCAAGGACGAAATCTTCGTCAGCTATGCCTGGTTCGAGCAAGGCGACTTCACGTTTTTCGACTCGTTGAAGAGTTCGAATCCGGACTTCAGGATGATCCAGTTGACGCCGCCGAGCGGTGACGGACATACCGGCTATCACACCCAGCAATATTTGTATCAGGAAGGTCTGACCGTGACCACGACGTCCAAACACAAGGAAGAAGCGCTCCGTTTCATCGATTCGCTGTTCACCGAGAAGGCGAGAGATCTAATGAGCTGGGGCAAGGAAGGCGTCACGTACGAGGTCAAGGACGGTATGAAGCAATACTTGCCCGTCGTCAAGGATGCAGCGTTCCGATCCAACGAATACGGCATCCGCACATCGGCCATGACGGCCTGGTTCGACAATGACGCCAACATCGCCTTGATGTCGGAGGACGAGAAGGAATCGTATATGGAAGCGGTCAAGCATCTGGCGCCCGCGCCGAGAAGCGTCGCGCTGTCCAAGCAGGAACGGGACGCCATCTCGCTCAAGATGACGTCGATCGACAAATACTATCAAGAGAATGTCAGCAAGATGATCGTCGGCCAGCTGCCTCTCGCACAGTGGGACGATTACGTGCAAGGCTTGTACGATCTCGGTCTGAACGATGTGCTCGATGTCTATAACGAAGCGTCCAAGCGGGCGTGGAAGTAAATCGGACGGGGGCGCGGGAGCGCAGGCACAGGCGCTTCCGCGACTGCTTCAGCATGCTCCGGAGAGGTGGAAGCTCATGGCGAGATTGGCAACAAGGCTGCGTGCGAGCAAAATTTTGCTTCTGATGTTCGCTCCGGCCGCGCTTTACTATGCCGTATTCGAATATGGTCCCATGTTCGGCATCGTAATCGCCTTCAAGGACTACAACGTCTTTCAAGGCGTTTGGGCCAGCGATTGGGTCGGTCTGAAATATTTTCGCTACTTTCTGATTGAAAACCCGGACTTCCCCGAGCTCCTTCGCAATACGGCTCTTCTTGGCCTGTATTCGTTGATATGGGGATTTCCCGCTCCCATCGTTCTCGCCCTGCTGTTGAACGAATTTCGGCATCAGCCGTTCAAGCGTCTGGTGCAAACGATCAGTTATTTGCCTCATTTCGTCTCCAACGTCGTAGTCGCAAGCATGCTGATCCTGTTTCTGTCCCCGGACGGCGGCTTGGTCAATAGACTGATCGGCATGTTCGGCGGCGAGCCGGTCTATTTCATGTCGAAGCCGGAATTTTTCCGCACCATCTTCGTCTCTTCCGGCATCTGGCAAAGCGTCGGATGGGGGACAATTATTTACCTCGCCGCGCTGTCCTCCGTCGATCCAAGCTTGTACGAAGCGGCCGAACTGGACGGCGCGGGACGCTGGCGGAAGATGCGGCATGTCTCCCTTCCGGGCATGATGCCGGTCGTCATCATTCTGCTCATCATGGAAATCGGCGGTCTGATGGGCACCGGTTTCGAGAAGGTGTTCCTGCTCTACAATCCGCTCACCTTCGAGACCGCCGATATTTTCTCGACCTATACGTACCGAATCGGTCTGATGCACGGAGACTTCAGCTATGCGACTGCTATCGGCGTATTCAACGGAGCGCTCGGATTCATCCTGATCATCGCTGCCAATTATGCGGCGCGCAGATTCCAGGAAACCAGCCTGTGGTAAAGGAGACTATCGGATGAGAAAGCGCGTGACGGGTTTCGGCATGGCGAACGCCGCATTTATGACGGGGCTCATGTTGATCACGATATATCCCTTCTGGTATATGCTGAACATTTCCTTCAGCAGCGAATTTTATGTTATACGCAACGAGGTGTGGTTTTGGCCAAGAGGCTTTACCTTGATGTGGTACAAGGAAGTCTTCCTTGATGGCCGGATCGGCGCCGGTTACCGGAATACGATCGCATATACGGCGGTCGGCACCGTTCTGTCCCTGATCATCACCTCGCTCGGCGCCTTCGCGCTTTCGCAGCAGAAGATGATGTTTCGCAAACCGCTGCTGCTTGCCATCGTGTTCACGATCTTGTTCAGCGGCGGGATGATTCCGAGCTTTCTGGTCGCCAAGCAGGTCGGCATTCTGGACTCCATCTGGTCGATCGTCTTGCCCGGCGCGGTCAGTACGTTTCACTTGTTGGTGTTCCGCACCTTCTTCCAAAGCATTCCCGAGCCTCTGTACGACGCCGGCAAGGTGGACGGCCTTCAGGATTTCGGCTTGTTCATACGCATCGTTGTACCTTTGTCGAAGCCGGTGTACGCCGCAATTGGTTTGTTCCAAGCCGTGGCGCTGTGGAACGACTTTTACAAGCCTATCTTGTACCTGAAGAGCCCGGACAAATTCCCGCTCACGATTGTCATGCGCGATCTGATTATCCAGGGAACGCTATCCGCCCGGCCGGGCGCGCAATCGGCGGCCGACGCAAGCATGCTCCTATCAGATTCCTTGAAATTCGCCACCATCATGGCGAGCACGCTCCCCATCCTGCTGCTGTATCCCTTCTTGCAGAAATATTTTGTAAAGGGCGTCCTGCTCGGTTCGGTGAAGGAATGAAGAGAGAATAGACAAAATGCTATTCTGACGCAGGGGGTAACGGGCAAGCTGTTGCCGCTCCGTTTCCCTGTCGGGAAACGGGAAGCAACATGGTAGTCCTTGCGCTTAGATCAGGGTCGGATAGACGAAGGCTGATAAACCTGCGGCTCATTTCGCTACATTTATGGAATTGAAGAATCTCAGACCAAGACCATCAGATTCTAAGGAAGATTCATAACGTTATACGCCTGAATCTTCAGCTTGCCTGAATCTAAAGAATATTGATATCGCTATTTCATTAAAGGGAGCAGGATTTCAGCCCAAAACCATGTAATAAGACGATACATCTTCGTTAGATTTGAAATCGATGTCTTTTTATGAGTTTAACGTTATCAATCTTCGTTAGCTTTCCGCCTGGCTGCATCCAAGTCTACTCAAAATTTTATGAATTCTGTAAAGAAACGACAAGGGAATATTCCCTTGTCGCCTCTAAGCTCAGTAAATATATGACTCCAGAAACTCATTTCCGAATTTCCTCTCTGGATCGCATTTGCCGGCAAGCGCTTGAAAATCCGGCAGTTTCGAATATCTCCCTCGAACTGTCTTCGGCTCCATCTCGAACAGCTTGCTCCAATGTGGCCGCACGCCAAAGGGTTCAAGCTTGTCCTCCATTAACGGAAGCAATCGGCGAACCGCAGCCGTATCCGGCTTCCATGTGAAATGGAAGGCGGCGGAGTCCTGATCGTAGCAAGGACTCATCCAGAGATCATCCGCCGCGATCGTGCGAGTCTCCGCAATCATGAGCAGCGGCGCGATCTGCTCCCGGATGCTGTCCAGAGCGCGCAAGGCATCGTAAACATCCTTCCGCGCGACGAAATATTCGCTCTGCAGCTCATTGCCCGAGCTCGGCGTGAAATTCATGCGGAAATGCGGCAGCCGCTCATGCCATGGTCCGGGAATGCCGCACTGCTCGCTGCAATTCAGCGGCGCGCTTCCGGGCACCGGGTTCAGATTGACGCGAGAGAGCGAGGCTCCCAGACCGGCGAGCAATTCTTCGGCATCCGTCTCCTCCCGACCCCTTTTCGCGCCTGCCAGACGCTTCAACCAGACCTGATTGAACGCGGATGCTCGCCAGTCCGTGAACAGGGAGACGCTGTAGCCCAAGGCGAATACTTCGTCGATTCTGCCGTCTAGACGAGCAAGCTGCAGCCCTTCGCAGACATGCTGAGTCATGTCGAAGGAGGGAAGCACGTTCAGCGTCAGCTTCGTCACAACGCCGAGCGCCCCGAGTCCGATAGCCGCTCCCGCCAGCTCGGCATCAGACTGGTCGCGCGTGAACTGTATCGTTTCTCCATTGCCTTTCACAAGCTCCATCGCATGCACGGCAGTTGCAAGATTGCCGTTGCCGTTGCCCGAGCCGTGCGTACCCGTGGCGCATGCCCCCGCTATCGTAATATGGGGCAAGGATGCCAGATTATGCAGCGCATAACCGTTCTCGTGCAAGAAAGTGCATAGCTCGCCATACCGAATGCCGCCTTCTACCGTTACTCTGCCGTTCGCGCGGTCAAGATCTATGACGCGGTCGAGCTTCGCAAGCGACAGATGATCTTCATCCGTATCGCCGATCGAATTGAAGGAATGCCGGGATCCAAGCACCTTGATTCGGCGGCTGCCGGAGACGAGCTCCTGCACCTCCTCGATGCTTTGGGGTTCATGGAAACGTTTGCTGGAATATGAATAATTGCCTGCCCAATTCGATGTCTGTTGTCGCATGTCCTATAACTCCTTCTATGCCATACAAGCCTTCTCCAGGTAAATGGCCAAGATGATGCTTCTTTCAAATGACTCCAGAGCCCTCGCTCATAATCCAGGCTTCGTTTGGAATCCTTCAAGAGAAGGTGATAACAATTCCCCGCTCTTCCTCAGTTTAGCTGAATCGCTGGGAATTGTCTCTATCCGGAGAAAAATCGAATGCGAGCGCAATCCCCCTATTCCTTCAGGCGGCTCCCACTTCCTGTTCGGGATCCTAACGCTTATTCGTACTGACCTCCCGGGTACAAGGTGGACGCGTACAAGCGCTTCTCCTGCTTCAAGGCTCGTCCGGGATTCGAAGGCTTCAGCTTCAGTTCCGCAGCCTTCGAACCTTCCCGGCCGAACACATGAACAGCCTTATTCGTATAGATTAGCACCTGCTCTTCGCCGCTTCCTGTCAGATCGGCATGAGCCGCGTAGCCGTCCACGGGAAAGCTAGCGATCTCTCGCATATACCCATCATAAAGCGTCGGATACACGTCCCCTCCACGGCGATAGGCAAGAATACGATCCAGACCCGAATCATCCCAACCGCGCAGCGTCTCGATAATCGTCAACCAGCCGTCGGTCTTGCGATCCTCCTTCCATACTTCGCGTCCCTGCGAATCCAGCAGAAACATCCCATCCTTGCCGCTCCCCGTCATCCTCGCGCCCGTATCGCCGCGCACGATGCGATCAATCCCCGCGACCTGCAGTCCCGGCAGATCATCTCTGAATTTGCCCAACGCGATATGCTGCGATTCGATCGAGCCCTCATACCGCCACAGCTCGTTGCCGCGGATATCATACATCACCGTCACGCTGCCGCCGATGACGATTTGCTTCTCACCGCCTTGACCGAGCACATCGCCGACCCAGACGCAATCCGCATGATCCTCGAGATCGCGGCATGACCATAGCTTGTTCCCTTTGCTGTCCAGCAAATCGTAGCCGGCCATCACCTCATCTCGTCCATCCCCGTTCAAATCATAGGTCCATGGAAAATGTCCCAAGTTGCCTTCATGCGTCCACATCACTTGGAAATCGCTGTCCAGCGCCCACATGCGGCGATATCTGTCCTTCACGATCAGCTCCCTGGCCGCTTCCCCTCCGCTCAGGTTGGCGATAATGATGCAATCATGCGCTTCGTCATCCGGCAGCGCGCCTTCGCGCTTGACGGCTCCCGTCCGGCCGTCGAGGACGAGCAGCTTCTTGTCCATGACGCAGACAACCTCATTGGCTCCATCCCCGTCAATATCGCATATCTGAGCCGGATAATCCGAGCCGGGTCCGCCCGGCTGCGGATCGGGCTGCCCTGCTTGCCAAAGCAGTTTGCCGTCCAAATTGTAAGCGGTCAGGCACTGCACCTGATGCGGCACATATCTATCGTCGATGCCGCCATTTGCCTGCACCATTAGCAGCTCCATTCTTCCATCGCCGTCCAGATCGCCGAGCAGCAGCTTGCATCTGTCTCCCGCTTCGGCAATGTCGATTTTCCCCACTAATACAGCCTCTCTAGTTGATAGATTCATACCCTTCCGCCTCCTGGTATAAGTTGCGCTTTTGAGCCAAATAAGGTTCTCTGTGCTTTTATCAAAATAGCGCATCTCTTGTCCGTCAAAGCAAGCTGCGTGATTCCTCCTCTGTCCGAGCGCGCAAAGGGGCGGGCCGCTTGCAAGCGGCCCGCCTCGCGAACGCGGTCAGTCCTCCAACTGATAGATGCGGTACAAGAATACAGCCGCTTCCGCTCTGCTCGTCTCGTCCTGCGGATTCAGCATGCCGTCCGCTCCGACGATTAACTTCGATTCAATCAGCGACGCTGCCGCTTCGAGCGCATAATTCGCTACTAATGCCTTGTCGCGATAACTCTCAAGCGCAGCGGCGTCCGATTCATGCAGAGACATACCCGCCGCTTCCAAAGCTCTCGATGCGAGCGTCATCATATCTTGACGGGAGATCGGAGCCATAGGATCGAATCGATTGTCCCCGCTGCCGCTGGCGATGCCAAGCGCTCTCGCCCCGAGCACCGCCTCCGCGTAGTAGGCGTCCAAAGGCACGTCATCGAATGAGTCCGCCCCCTCCGCCTTCAAGCCCAGCGAGCGCATGAGCAAGAGGAGGAAATCCGCGCGCGTAATGGAAGCGTCCGGACCGAACAGGCCGTTCGTCTCGGAGATGCCGCTCACTATGCCCTTGGCAGCCAGCGATTCTACGGCATGGCGCGCCCACTCATGATGCGCAAGATCTCCAAATGTCTTCTGCACAAGCGACAAGACATATTTTCCCGATTGCGCTGCTTCGAAGACGAAAGCCTCCTTGTCTTCTCGATATCTTCCCAGATAAACCGGCTCGCGGCCTCCGTCTTCTCCGATATAGACAACGGCGAGCCGTTCATACTCTCTTGCTTCTTCCTCGGTCAGCGCATACGGCACGGTTACCTGAACGCCTTCACCCTCGAGCGCCAATGGCAGCTGGTTGCCGCCAGCCTCGACGGCAACCATGACTGCCGCGAGCTCCTCCGTCTCGCTCCATGACAGCGCCTGCGCTTCGCCCGATTCTCCAATCCGGTCGACGGAGAATAGAAGATCAATCTCCCCTTCGCCGGATAATGCCGCCTCGCGAAGCAATCGCGCAGGCAGCTCGACAATGCCGGACGCGCTCTCGATCGTGAGCGTGAAGTCGGTCTCTTCGCCGGCGGCCGTCGGAAGCCTCAGCCTGATGGCATCGGCGACATCCGCAAGCTTCAGCTCGATCCGTTTCTTGCCATTCTCGCCGACCGCCGCCTTGGCCAGCGCCGACGCAAGCTCGCTTGCTCCAAGCGTCGCCTCCAGCTCTCCGGTGGAAGCATTCTGCCGTCCCGTTAGCGTCACCAGGACCGAACCGTCTTCCCTTTGCTCCACTGAAGCGGATGGAGCTTGAATGACGCCGCCGGTGTTCGTGCCCGTGTCGTCCGGGCTCTCCGGCTCCTCCGTGGAAGGTCCATTCGTATAGGCAAGCTTCGGCGCATGCAACTCGCCGGCAAGCACCTCATACCTGACATCCTCGCCCAGATAAAAGCCAAGATGCGGCGGCTGATTGTACGCCGTGTTCTGCCAAGCGATCGCGTTGCGGTATACGGGATCATGCATCAGCGTGTACAGGCGATATTCCGTCGGCGTTGTCGTGCTGTATATGCGCAGCTCCGAGCTGTCCTCCGACGGCAGCAGCACCTCTTCGCGCCAATCGCCCAGTATGTCGGCCTGCAGCGACGGCGTCGCCTTTGTTCCGTTGTTGCTGACGACGCCATCGAAGCTACGGATCGTCTCCGCTTGGCCGGTCTCTTCGTTGTATTTTGAAATCGAGGTCTGATCAAGCAGCTCTTGCTGCAGGTCGCCGTCCCAATAGAGCGCAAAGTTGACCGACAATCCCGCATTCCTGAAGCTGTCCGCAAGAACCTCTCCCTGCACGTTGTATATGCCTCCGCCGCTCTCGGCGTCCGCGCCGCCCGTTCCCCAGAATTCGTAGCCGGGAGCGGAAGCGATATTCGCGGCCAACCCGCGGCCTGCATCGACGAATGCATAATAGGAATCAAGCGTCTCTCCAGTTGCGGCATCATGATATTCGACCGAGGCAACCGCCGGAACCTCGTGCACGCCGAATACCTGCAGCCCTTCCCGGTCGGGATCGAACGCGCCGAGATGCAGCGCGTCGCCATGCGAGCCGGTTACGCGTCCCATCTCTCCATCCATCACGTAGAGAATCGATCCGTCTTGATCCAGCGTCAGAGAGCCCGCAACGATTTCATCATACCCGTCATTGTCGACATCGCCGGTCGCAAGGCTATGGTAGCCGAGACCGCCTCCTCTGCCTTCCGCCGCCGAATCGAAGGTCCATTCCTGTACCAATTGATGGTTCACGAGGCTGTACGCGACAAATGTCGTTCTCTCATAATAGCCCCTGCCGAATACAGCGCTGGGCTTCACCCCATCCAGGTAAGCCAGCCCCGCAAGGAAACGATCCGAACGGTTGTACCACGTATCGCCCCATGATGCGACGTCTCCAAGAGGGAACGCATAGTCTACTGTGTCGATGACTTCGCCCGTCTCTCCGTTGAAGGCCGTCATGTATTCGGGACCTCCAACGATGTGGCCTTGCTCATTTACCCAAATGCCGTTGTCGGCAGGGTTCCCAATTTGGGACACCAGCTTGGATTCGTCAGCCATGCCGTCCGTCGCGCCGTATACCGTAGTTCCGTCAGCCGTTTTGATCAGCATCTCGCTCTTGCCGTCCCCGTCGAGATCCGCCACGATGAACTGATTATAGTGGGCGCCCGACGTCAGGTTCAGCCCCATGTTCATACGCCACAGCAGCGTGCCGTCCATTCGGTAAGCATCAAAGATCGTCGGACCCGTCATTCCTTGCTGCGAGCTGTCAATGCTGTTGGTTGGGTACCACTTGACGATCACCTCGTATTGTCCGTCGCCGTCCAGATCGCCGACGCCGGCATCATTGGCTGTGTACGTATAATCCCCCGTCGCCGTCGTTCCTCCTTCCGGCTTCTGCAGCGGAATGGACAAATAATCGTTCTCCGCCGCGATTCGCTCATTCGTTTCCGTCGATGCGCCGTCCACCAACGTCTCGACAGAGTAAGAGTCTCCCGCCGCGCCGGCCTCATCCAGGAAATTCGTCACGGCAAGCGGTGCTTCATTCAGCTTCTCCCCGTTCCGATACAGGTTGAACATCACATCCCGGTCGTACTCGTCGGCAAGCAGCCGCCAGCTGACGAAGATGCCGTCATCCGCCTTCAATGCGATTACGCCGCGATCCAGCCATTCCGCCTGACGTTCCGTATCCGGCGGCAGCAGCCGATTATAGACATAGACAGTCGCGCTTCGTTCAAAGCTGTTGTCCAGCTCTTCCGAATCGGCAAGCTCTCCGCGGAATTCGTACACGCCAGCGACCGCAGGATTCCATGCGCTGCCGATTGTCGTCCATTCGCTAATTTCCGCCTGCGCCTTGGAGCTGTCCGCGAGCGTCACCTGCACAGTCTGCGGAAGCCCGATTGATGAGAAATCTTGACCCGTTTCACCCGCATATACGCGCACATAAGGAATGGGATCGACACTCACGATTGTGTTGTCCGGAATCGATACGTTGTATACGCCGAAATTGTCCAGATACGAGGTCCATGTCTGATTGTTGCCCGAGGTGCGAAGGCCGACAAGCCTGACCGTGGCGACAGAGCCGTCGAACGCGACGCCATCCAGCGATACCGTGTGGGATTCGGTCGACTCGTCCGCAAGGCTCGTCAGCTTCAATTCGGCTGCGTTCCCGGACAGATCGAATTCGATTTCAACGCGATACCATGCCTCCGGATCAGTGAACGCCGTCGCCTCGGCCGTCTCGGCTCGTCCTCCTGCGAAGTAGGTAAATGCCGCGTTATTCGTATAATTCAGCGTGAACACAATGTTGTTCGACGCGTCAAGCACGCGGAACTCACCGCCGTTCTCGTTCGGATTCGCCCCTTTGTCATTCATCTGTCCGGGATACCAATCGAATGCGACGAGAATCCGATTGCCTTTGACAGCCTGCCCGAATGTCTTGGACGCCACGCGTCCTCCGCTTTGATTTTCAATGGCGAATTGCAGCTTGGGCGTGGCGTTGCCGGCAAGATCGCCCTCGTGAATCGAAAGCGCTGCGTTCGCCGTCGCAAAGCCCCAATTCGGAGGAATAACATCTGCCGTATCGCCGAAATCGGTGTAATAAACGGTATCGAAGCCCTCTATTACTGGCAGCTCGGATGAGGCAATCACCGTAACGGCAATTACCGCCTCAACACCGCCGTCATTCGCCACGTTCGGTATGCCCTCCGGGTCGAGCGTTCCCGTGAAGGTGTAGGAACCGAGCTGATTCGCATCATAATCCGCACTGTCCCAAGCAACGGGCATCCCTGATAAGATCGCATCGTTATCCAGCTTGACGTCAAGCTGGGAAGGGAAGGAAGCGATCACAGCCTCTTTCAACGTACCTTGCTCGATCGTTATGCTGCTGTCATACACGCTCGAGATAACGGTAATCTGTTGCAAGCCCTGCGCGGGAGCCGCCTCCGCCGAGCCGTAGATCCCCATATTGTCAATACCGGCAGTGAAGCCCAGCGTGTTGCCGCTCGCCCGGTTTCCTCTAAGGGTAATCGAGGCGATGTGATTCGTATAGTTAAGCGCGCTGAAGGAGATGTCCGAGACCGCAAAGCTGTTCGCCGCATTCGCCTTGTCCGAGACCGAGAGAGACGCCGTCTCCGAAATGAAGTCAAGCCGCATCTCCACTTCAAGCCAGCTTCCATCCTTACTTACACCCGTTACCTCCGTATTGCCCGACAAATCCGTTCCAGTCGTTCCGATGCCGTAGCTGATGCCGCCGTCAGGCCCGCCAGCCTTCGCAAGCCGAAGCAGCGGGCTTCCATTGGCGTCGCTAATCAGTACCTCGCTGGAATTTGTCGCCGTGGAAACCTCCCCGGGCTTCCAGTCGAATTGCATTAGAATCGCCGCTGAATCAGTCGGCTCCACGAGCGTTTTGACAATCTGCCGCGTGCCGCTGCCGCTGCCGCCGGCGTTCAAATAATGGTTCCCTCCCTCCTCCGCATCGACGACGGCCGTGGCGCCTCCTCCGGGAATGAAACCCCAGGTATCCCCATCCTCGAAATCAGTGCTTGAGATAAGCTGATCCGGAACCGGCGCTCCTCCGGTATCCGCCGCCGCGACAAATGCAGCATTGGAACAGAGCAGCGCGAGCGCCAGCAAGCACGAGATATATTTGAGTTTCTTATTCGCCAATGATTATTCACTCCTTATTCTTCAATAGAATTTCGCGAGATTCATCGAGATCATGTATGCGCTTTCGTGATTATGTGTAAGTATTAGCTGGTAATGTGCAGATGTTTTAAGGTATCATGTAGTGCGCTGACATTGCGCTGATGTTCTGCTGATGTCCTGATATCCTGCTGTCCTAATGATCTAATGTCGCTGATGTTGTCCTGACATTCGCTGATTTGTACTACTGTAGAACCGGCAACACGTTGCCCTTCCAAGCCTTACTGTCCCTCCTTTCTCCTGCCCGAGAATGTCCCGCCAAGCTTCTTCTTTCGGCTTCTTCATCAGGCCCTTTTCATCAGCATAAAAATTCCAGGTCGGTTCTAAGGTGGCAACTACCATGCTAGCGGCCTCCAAACCACCTCGTCTATTCCATTTTTTTGCACGCCAAAAAACCTCGCAACACGTAGGATGCCAGGCTATGGAACTATTTTGCAAGATGTCTCTCATTTAGCCGGAATGCTCCAATTGACGCCGCTAAATTCCGTTTCTCAAACACCAGATAGCGTTTTTGAAAACACTCCCCCCTGTAACGGACATTTGGTCCTCTTACACGGCTTTATTTGATGCCTGATTGCTGTAAGGGACATTTGGTCACCTTAGCGGCTAATTCTATCGCACAGACAACTGGATTGAACCGCTAAACGGATCAAATGTCCGTTAAAAATCCGAATTAGAAAAAATGAGCTTCTAAAGGTCGCAAATGTCCGTTACAACTGCGCGGCAGGCGAATCTTTCCGAAGGCCTGAAGGAATCTGTCCGCCAAAAAAGCCCCCTGCGCACCGAAGCGCGCAAAGGGCAACTGAAGCTTGACGCTATGCTGTTATCAGTGCCGCCGATCCGTTACACTCCATTCCCACTACGCCTTCTGCGCATGGAACTGCTTCAAGTAAGGCTCGTTTTCCTTCAAAATATCGTCCAGAACCGCCTTCGCGATCTGCTCGTCGCCGACAAGAGGATGAATCGTGAGCGCCTGCAGCGCTGCATGGTAATCGCCGTGCACGGCAGCTTCGACCGCCAGCTCCTCATAGGCCTTCACCACCTGCAGCAAGCCTCTAATCTGTGGAGGAAGCGGCTTGGTCAGCGCGATCGGATGGGGACCGTCCGACTTGATCACGCAATTGACTTCGATGGTCACGTTGTCCGGAAGGCAGGCGATAATGCCGCTATTTCGGACATTCACCGTTTGAATATCTCCTATATCATTGTAGATCGACTTCATGAGCTGAACGGCGGCTTCGGAATAATAAGCGCCTCCGCGCTGCTCCAATTGCGCGGGCTTCTCGTTCAGCTCCGGCTGCTTGTACAGCTCGAACAATTCCGCCTCCACATGCTTGACCACATCCGCGCGGGTCGTCCCTTCGTTCTTGTATTGCTCCATAATCTCGCGAAGCATCTCTTCCTTCATATAGTAGTAGCGATGATACGCGCAGGGCAGCGCGCCCAGCGATTGCAGAAAGGCGGAATCCCATTCCAGATCGGGAATATTGGCCATCGACAGACTCTTCGAGCCTGACAGTCTCCTCAGGAAATCCTCCGTCATATCCTTTCCTTCAATGACAACCCTGGTTGTCCAGTTCAAATGATTAATGCCCGCCATCTCGATGAACAGCTGGGACTGAGAAATGCCGTACAGCTCCGCAATCTGCATCTTTGTGCTGATTGGCAGATTGCAAAGCCCGACCGACTTGATGCTCGAATATTTGTTAACCGCTTCTGTGACCATGCCGGCCGGATTCGTGAAATTGATCAGGAACGCTTCGGGAGCAAGCTCCTCCATCTCGCGGCAAATATCCAGTATAACAGGAATCGTGCGAAGCGCCTTGGCGAAACCGCCGGCTCCCGTTGTTTCCTGGCCGATCAGGCGATGCTTAAGCGGAATCTTCTCATCACGCGATCTTGCATCCAGCATGCCTACGCGCATCTGCGTCGTGACGAAATCAGCGCCCCGAATCGCCTCCCGTCTATCCAATGTGAGATGAAGCTTAATGGGCTTGCCGCTGGCGTCAATCATTCGCTGCGACAATTCTCCTATAATTTGAAGCTTATTCCAGCCGGCTTCGATATCTACCAAATACAGCTCGGCGACGGGAAAAACATCATGATAACGTATCAGTCCTTCTATTAATTCAGGCGTATAGGAGGATCCACCCCCGATTACCGCTAGTTTCAATTGGTTTCTCTTCATCTGCGATGTCCTCCAAACTTCTCGAAATTCTCTATAATCTCATCTGTAACCTCTATATGCAAATGATCCATCGCCATCATTACGGCTCCGAACACCGGCGCCAGCTCCGGTATAATGAGCTGATACTGCGGATGAGCCGCGCTCACTTCCTTCTCCAGCGCATCCAGCAGCAGCTGGCTTCTGCCCGATTGAAGGATGCTTCCGGTAAGCACAATCGGCACCGTCTCTTCCCCAAAGCCGCCGAGCTTGCGAATAACGGCTGCAGCCGACATGCCCAGCTCCTTACCCATCTCTCCCAACAATTCGCGAGAGAGCCAATCGCCGCTTTCCGCTGCTTCATGAACAATGAACGACAGCTGGAGCGGCGCCGTCTCGATCTCTTCATCCAAATAATAATCCATCATTTCCTGCATGCCCGGGAAGCCGAGCCCGGCAGGCACAAGCTCGACCAACAAACTGTGCGGCTCGCGCCCTTCCCAGGATCGAATCGTTCTGCCGAAGGCTTGCGCGGCCAAGTAATAGCCTCCAGCCCGGTCGCCGAACAATGCGTCAAACCCGCCGACTTGCACGGTTTGCCCTGCTTTGTTCCTGCCCGCCGCATTCGAATTGCTTCCGCAAACCAGCACGACGCCGAGGTGATCGGGGCTGCCGGTCCGCAAGCCCTCAATCGTATCGCATACGACATTCCACTCCCGAAGACGCATCTGCTTCTCGATTTCGGGATGCAATCTATCCATGTCAAAGCGCCTGTCCGCACCCGCGAGTCCGAATTGGACGAAAGAAAGCTGCCCCTCCCTGATCCCGGCCTCCTCCAGCGCCAGAGAGAGCGCCAGCTTCAAATTCGCGACTGCCGCCTCCGCTCCGATCATCTGATGATTTCCGCAACCTGCCGCTCCCGATCCCAGAATCGCTCCATGACTGTCTGACACAACCGCGAATGTCTTGCTTCCGCCGCCGTCCACACCCGCTAGGTACATACATCTCCACTCCTATACTTGACATGATTAGTCTGTCTTGTTCGATAATTTCCTATTTCATCCTTCGATTTTCCATGATATAATGTAACAAATTTGATTTCGGAGGAAAGTTGTAATGACAAAGAGAACGAATAATTCCTTATACTTTAATATTAAAGAACAACTTCTCAAGCAAATTCAATCCGGCGTTTATACAGTCGGAGAGAAATTGCCCACAGAAGCCGATCTATGCGAGCTTTTCTCCGCGAGTCGCACAACCATTCGGATGGCGCTGAGCGAGCTTGAATCGCAGGGCATTCTCGAGCGCTTTCAGGGCAAAGGCACCTTCGTCAAACGCAAGGAGCTTCATCTGATTCAGACGCGCAGCTTCGCTGAGGATGTGCTCATGAACGGCAAGGAGCCTGCCAGCGTTATTATCGAAGCCAAGGTGATGCCTGCCGAAACCCCGCTTCATGAGCTGCTTGGCGTCAAATTGAAGGCTCCAATCAATCAACTGCTTCGCGTTCGCTATGCTGACAACGAGCCGCTTCTCTATGAAACGACCCACATCGCGTGGGATCTGGCTCCGGGACTCGCCAATGATTACAAGGACGGCTCCTTATTCTCGTTTCTCGAATCTGCTTACAAGCTTAAAGCTCATCGCTCCGTGGAGCAATTGAAGCCGGTGCTCGCCGACAAAACCGCCGTCAAGCTGCTTGGCGTGAAGGAGGGCTCGCCTTGCCTTCAAGTCCGCACCTTCAGCTATCTCGAGGACGATACGCCGCTGGAGTACAGCTTCGGCGTATTCCGCGGAGACTTCCCGAGCTATACAATCGAGCGGCAGTTCGAGTGATTGTCTCCATTTTAATAAATTCTAATGTGGTTACAAAGGGGAGGACATTATCCTCCCCCCTTTCTTGCCCTCACCTTATTCTGCAATAATTTCGAAATACCTGCCCATCCAGTACGGCAGCGTGAAGATCGATCCTGCCACGATTTCGCCCGAGCTGTAATTATAGTTTGGATTAACGCCTTCCACTTGATTATCATTCTCGAACGGATTGCCGTTATTTTTCTGACTGCGTCTCTCGTCCGGCGCGAGAACAATGTTCGTCTGCTTATAATCGTCACGATCGCCCGGCTCAATGTAGAAGACATCCTGACGATTCCATTGTACAGGGAAGGTAATCAGATACTCCTGCAAGCGGTACATGAAGTGAACCGCGGACTGCAGATCCACATCCTTCTTGTCCGGATGCGCCAATTGATACAAGAACGTGTAGAACGGATTCTCTTCCCGAACCTCATTCGAATACCATTGATCGAAGGCTTCCACAATCAGCTTATGCTTGGCCTCGTCTTGCTCCAGCGTGACGAGAATGAACACGGGGAACCAGCCCAGCTCTTCATCCGAATAGTTGATATATTGTGTCCAGTCGTTATGCAGGGTCGCGTTCGCGTTCGTGCTGGCTTCGCCGAAATTCTCCGGCGTTACAATCATGTTGTCATTGTCGTTGTATGCATTGGTCGCCTGGCGAACGAGTCTGCGATCGATATAATCGAGCGCCATCTGAATATAGCCCTTGCCGTTCACGTAAGGCTCATCCTTGCTGTAGCTTCCCTCGAAGGTTTGATTGTACGCCTCTTCGTATTTGGCGGAATCCACAGGGAAGCTATCCGCCGTAATGTAGCTCGCCACCTTCAATGCCGCCATAACCTCAAGCGCGTTCAGCGGCCCGTCTTCATAGCCGTAGGACAATGCGTCATCGCCATTCTCATCGACGCCAACCTTCGATTCCCACTGCGCTTGCTGCTCCATAACGCCGATGCTGTCATTGAAATATTTCGCCAGCCATCTCGACCATTGCGTCGATTTGCCGGTTGCGTCTTCAATGTAATAATGATCGTCCTTCAAAATCAATTCCGTCATGCGATGAGTTGCCTCTTCGATAATCGACTTCATCTCCAGCAATTCCGGATCGGTGCTGTCGCCGACCAGATACTTGTAGGCGGTATAGAACATCGCATAATGCCCGTCCACCTCATCGGAGGACGTATCCGCTTTGTACACGATTTGATTCATATCGATATGTCCGTCTACGATGACGCTCTCCGGGAACAAATCATTGAAGAAGGTCGGCATCTGCTCATACACCGGAACGGTCAGTTGGAACAATGGCTTGTTGCTCTCGCCCGTCGTCTTATCCTCAGCCGCATTCTGATTGTTCGTCGCGTTCGTAATGACCGGCAGCACCTGATAGATCGGATTGCCGTCTTCCGTACCGACGATCGTCTTAATGTCGATTCCGAGCTTCTGACCGTCAGGACGCGTCAAGTTAAGCTCATCGATGGCCTCCTGACTCAGGCCAAGGCCATTATAGTTCATTACATCGGTACCGCCGCTCGGGAACAACGTCGAGCCTTGCTTCTTCTCGGCATCCTTCGTCACGCGAACCAGAGAATATCCGATCGGCTCCGCGTCATCGCGCTGCATGCTTGGAATAATGCCGTTCGGATTCACCGCGTCAGGTCCGACGAAATGCTGGAACCAGAAGCCGTTCTGCGACTGATAGCCGTATACGGAATTGCCTACTGTCGCCGCGCTGGCTTCGCTGGTCAGCATGTAAGACCGCGCCGGGAAACCATTGCCGCGCCCCGACACATAATCCAGGAACAGCACGGCCTTCGTTGACCGAATGGCCGTCGCTTTCGCTTCGTCGATCTCCGCTTGCTCCTCCATTGTTGCATTCGCTCCGTACTGCTCTTGCAGAGCTTGATAACGGAATATTTCGCCCATCGCGTACATCGTTGTCCATAGACCGTCATTATCGCTGGTCGTAGCATGCGAAGTGAAAACGCCTGTCGGCGAATTGTAGTCTATTGCGTCGAAGGAGCCATTCGTTTCGGTGAAGGTGAATTTCGTGTCGCTCACCATGCCCCGGCGATCATTCACGGATGCCGTCACATCCTCGTAGATGGCCGCCTTCTCTTCCATCGTTCTCTCCGGCATGGCGATATGCGTAACTCCGCTCGCCGTTCTTGCCCATATGCCGCCCTCGCCATCGCTCGCAAGTCCGGTTACGTGATCGTCCCCCCCGTAGAGATAACGCGGACCCGCCATATACTGCACGATATCCTTCGTATCCGGTTCGCTGAAATTCACTCGCTGCAAGCCCGTTTCGGTGCCAATCCAATAGACCCCGTCTTTATCCTTCACCACGCTGGTCACATCGCCGATCACCGACAGCGGAAGAAAGGCAAGAGCAGTCGAATCCTCGACCCACTCGATGTCGGCGGGAATTGAAGCGGAGCCCGTTTTGTAATACGTCATTTCCTTCGTTTGAACGGCTTCCAATTGTACAGGCGAATAGCTCGATCCCGGCAGCTTCGCAGCGAATACCGAAGCCGTAGGCTGCGCAAGCAGCATCGCAATAATCATTGCGCCGGTAATCGCCTTGCCGCGCTTATTCATTCTCAACATCGCGTAGTCCTCCTCTTATTGATAAATATGTGATACGCCCGTTTCCGTAATCGCGAACACGCCCGTCTGACCGTCCGGTATGAGCAGCAGCACCTTATCATCGCTTAATTGATTATCCTCGGCCTTGTAATCCTTCATCGCATTCGTACTCAGCTTGATCTTGGTCACTCCTTCATCCGTGCCAATCCACAAGTATGTCCGTGATTCATCCAGTACCGATGTGTTCACGCCGCGCATGGACGGGAAGATGGAAGGCTGTACGTCGAATTGATAATTTACAAATGTATTGGCATTCGTCAAATCAGGCATGTCTACGTCGGGATTAGCCGTTGCCGGCGTATAGGTCGGATCCTGCAGGAAGGTCAAATATTGCTTCACGTAGCCTTCGGCGCCAGTAGAGGAGAAGCTGCTTAATGCCTCCTCATAGCTGTACAGCTTCGTTGTCTTGGGCTGCGTCGGCACGACGACGCTGCCGCCGGTTCCGCTGCCGCCCGATACGGCTTCAATATCGGCTTGCGTCATCACCTTGCCCGCGATCGTCACGCTGCCCGCATTCAAGGTCAGATGAGTCGGCATCTTGCTGAATTCGACGCCTTCCACATTAACAACCACAGTATCGATCTCACCCTCTCCCGTAACCGAGCCTGGAGAATCGAATGTCAATTGATTAATCTTCGCTCCTTCATTCAACGTGACATGAGTGCCGGATGCCTCGGCAGTCACCATTAACGCATCAATGCTTCCCGGTCCCACAATTAATTCCGTCTTGCCGCTTACCGTTACCTGGTCCGCATCGCCAGTCCACTGAACGGTTTCGCCATTGTCCGTCATGACATTCACATGCCCGATCGGCGTCGACGACTGATTCTCCACGATGCCCGCAGATTGCACATTCAGCGTACCAGTCGTTGTAGAGCCGCTTGCGACCACGCGAACAGCGCCATTCTTCTTATCGATCACGACTTTGAACAAATCGCTGTCGACAAAAGTGATGCTGTGCGTACCCCCGCCATTGACGTACACCGTCCCGCCGACTTCTGCATTCGTCAAGCCAAGGTTTCCTTCTCCTACACCGGATGTAATGTACAAATTGCCGCTCAGATCCAGATCCGACAACTGTCCTCCAGGCGTATTCACGACCAAATTTCCGGAGGAAAGCCCCTCATGATCTTCGCTGTCCGCAATGAGCTCGCCCATGGCATTGTTGATCATCTTGACCGCTTCGGCGCGGGTCAAGGCCTTCTGCGGAAGAAAGTCGCCTTGCGGCGTGCCGTCGACATAGCCTTCCTCTTTCATTGCATAAACGGCAGCCTTCGACCAATCCGCGATATCCGCATCATCCCTGAAGCTTGACGGCGCATCCGTCCCCGCTTCGGCATGGAATACTCTGCTCAGCATCAACGCGGCTTTCTCGCGGGTCAGAATCTCAAGCGGGTCCCCGTTCCCGTTGCCGCTGCCGACAATGATGCCGGCGGCTGCCGCTTTGTACATATCGGCTGCGTACCATGAGGACAACGGAACATCACCAAAGATCTGGCCGCTCTCTTCGCTGAATCGAAAGATACGATTGATCAGCGCTGCGAATTCCGCTTTCTTAATGCCGTCATTCGGATGAATAAGTCCGTTCTGATCTCCCTCGAGCAGCCCCATGCTTTGCCATGCGGCTATTTCCCCGGATGCCCACGCGGGAATCTTCTCCGGGGCGGCTGTCGACGCAGCAAATACTGACGAGAACGACAACGACAAGGCCGATGTCATGGCAAGAGCTGATACTGTCTGCTTCCATTTCAACTTCATTACGCGCTCCTCCTTCATTTCTCCATCTTTTCAATTACAGTTACAAAGCATTCTTCAACATTCGGCTCTGGAACAAGCATTTACAGCCCCAATCACTTTTGTCCTTCTAGCGTCCCTCCCATACGCGTCACCTCCATGTCAACTTTTATTACTATTTTGTAGTAACAATTAAGTCTATTCTATTTATAATCACAACAAATTGTCAACTATTTAATTTCGTCATATCCAATTTACATATTTTTCTTCTTACAAAAACTTGAATTTCGTAACAATCGTTCAATATCAATATTAGATAACGCTTACAGGATCTAGCTGGATAAACGTTCCAAGTCATGTACTCTTCTATCTATTCCAATTAAAAATAAAACAAATTCATAAAAATAGATTGACTTTTTGTTGCGATCATTACTAATATAGAGTTATGTTGTCATTACAAATTTGCGGTTAGTATTGATTTCCCATCATTTTCCCTTAGTTGTATTTTAAATTACGTCATTTGTATGTAAGGAAATATGACATTAGGCTGATTAACTAAGGTAAATGAAGGCAGCATGTCCCAGGTTGAGAAAAAAGGGGGGATAAGGATTGACAGCAGGCTTGCGATATATGGAAGCCATTACTCGATTGATGCAATCCGTCCAAGATGAGGAGCTGCCTGCTATTAGGCAAGCGGCCGAAAGCACGGCGGACGCCATCCTGCAAGGAGGCAAGCTGCATGTATTCGGAACGGGGCACTCCCATATGCTTGCCGAGGAGCTGTTCTACCGTGCCGGAGGACTCGCTTGCATCAATCCCATATTAGAAGAAAGCCTCATGCTCCACCGAAATGCTTCACTCAGCACAGCCATGGAGCGTCTGAGCGGTCTGTCTGCTTTATTGCTGGCGCAGCAGCCGGCAAAGCCCGGAGACGCCATTCTGATTGCATCGAATTCCGGCCGGAACGCGGTTGTCGTAGAGATGGCACTGGAAGCCAAAGCGATTGGCATGACCGTTATCGCGCTGACCAGTCTGAAGCAAGCCGCGAGCTCGGCCTCCAGACATGCGAGCGGCCTGCGCCTGCATGAGATTAGCGACATTGTGATCGACAATCATGGCTGTATCGGAGACGCCGCCGTTCGCATCGATGGACTCCCGGAGTCGGCGGCGCCCACCTCCACCGTCATTGGCGCCTTCATCGTCAATTTGCTGGCAGCCGAAGCCATTGAATTGCTGCTGCAGCGCGGCTTTCATCCCGAGCTATTCGCAAGCAGCAACTCGGACGGCGGAGATCTCCGCAATGAGCGCCTCATTCAGAAATACAAGGGGGAGATTCGATGTCTATGACGCTATCCGCCGATTGCGACAATTCGACGGATCTTGCTTTCATTCGTTACTGGAGCAATCGACATGGTTATCGCTTCACTACGACGGGTGAGGGGGATATTCATATTCACGTCGTGCGCTCGAACGCAAGAAGATTCACATACATCGAAGAGCTCTGCAGAGCTTCGGACGAAATTTACGAAATGGCTTTAGAAGGCGCGCCCGCAAAGGCTGTACTGAAGATTATGTGCTCATCCATCAGGGGATTGAGATACGCGCTCAACCTCTTTCGCAAGAAGCCGCGACAATCCGTCTGGAATAACGACGTTGCTTATGAATATCCGCATTTCCCGCTGCGGGGCATTGTTGAAGGCTTCTACGGGAAGCCCTGGACGTTCGCGCAGAGGCTGGATATGCTGCAATTCATCGCGGATCAGAATATGAATGCTTACATCTATGCCCCGAAGGATGACGCCTATCACAGAGAGAAGTGGCGGGAGCTGTACAACGAAGAGGCCGGCGCGGATCTGCAGGCGCTCATGCAATCGTCACAGGCGCTGGGCTTGCATTTCTATTATTGCATAGCTCCCGGATTATCCATGCAATATTCCAGCGAGGAGGATTACGCCGCGTTGCTCCTCAAAGCGAAGCAGCTCTATCAGCTTGGCATAAGGCGCTTCGGTCTGCTGCTCGACGATATTCCGGAGGAGCTTCAACATGCCGAGGACAGGCTCGCATACCCGGACCTCGCGGCTGCCCATATCCGGCTGATTAACCGATGCTTTCACGATTTGCGGAAATGGGACAGCTGCATCGAATTAATCGTCTGTCCTACGCAGTATTGGGGAAAGGGCGAGGAATATTACATTACAGCTCTTGGTCAAGCGATCCATCCCTCCATCGATTTGTTCTGGACGGGCCGCAATATCTGCTCACAGGAAATCACTTTAATGGAAGCAGCCGTCTTCACCAGAAACGCAAGCCGTCCTCCGCTTTATTGGGACAATTACCCGGTGAACGACATGGAAATGACCGACGAGCTTCATATCGGGCCGTATCGGCAGCGGGATGCGAAGCTATACTGTTTCTCAAGAGGCATTATCGCCAACGGCATGAGCCTCCCGGAAAGCTCGAAAATCGCCTTTGCCACAATTGCGGATTATGCATGGAATCCCGTCCGCTACGATTCGGAGCATAGCTGGAGGAAGGCGATCGGTCTTGTCGTCGGAGGGACGCTGCGTGAAGACTTCCTCCGCTTTGCGGATAATGTCCGCTATTCTTGCTTGCATCCCTCCGATGCGCCGCAATTGGAGAAAGCATTGACGCGTTTCGAATTCGAATATAAGCATGAGAAAACGGAGGAACGCCCTCTTGCCATCAAGCGAATGAAGCAATTCGCGCTTCGCATGGCGGAGTCCGCCCAAGCCTTGCGCGCAAGCAGCGAGCAATATCCCGCTCTCATGGGGGAACTGGAGCGCTGGCTGTGCAAGTACGAGCAAGGCTGCGAATTATTGCTTCATGCCATTGATTATCTGGACAACGACGCTTCCGGAGGGGCGCTTGAGCAGCTTCAAAGCGAATATGCCTGGTACCGGCAAGACAGCGCCTATGTGTTCGGCGACGTGCTTGCGTCCTTCATGAACAAGCTGCTGGATCAAGGCTTCACCAAATAAATGAGGCAGTTCAAAATGAATAAACCATTCAAAAGGAGCGATTTTCACATGAAAAAATGGATGCTTGGACTTATTGCGGCGATGCTGGTCACCGCGCTTGCCGGCTGCTCGGGCAACACAAACGAGGGGAGCGGACAAAGCACGCTCAGAATCGCCATGGGCTCCCCCGGCGAAGGACTGATCAAGGTGTGGGAGGATCTCGGCAAGCAATTCGAAAGCGAGCATGAAGGCATTAAGGTCGAATTCAATTTCCAGGACGACGACACCTATCAAACAATCGGACTTCCCAACCTGTTAAGCGGCAAGAACGCTCCCGACTTGTATTTCGAATGGGCGGGGCAACGTCTGGATACGAGAGTGGCTGACGGCTACGCCGCGGATATTACCTCGCAGCTTGAAAGCTCCGGCCTGAAGGATATGTTCGCTGACGGAAGCTTCAACGGCATGATTATCGACGGAAAGACGTATATGATCCCTACAGCCGGCGATGTAACCAATGTCATTTTCTACAACAAGCAGATCTTCAGCGATCTCGGGCTCGAACCGCCGACAACCTGGGAAGAGTTCCTCGCCGTATGCGAGGCGGTCAAGCAAGCGGGCATTACGCCGATCGTCATCGGCAACTCGGATCTGTGGACGGCGGGCAACTGGATCGGCCATCTCATCTCCCGCGTGGTCGGAGAAGAGGCGTACAGCGAAGCGCTGCAGCTCAAGCAGCCGTTCGATTCGCCCGACTTCGCCAAGGCTTACGGCTATGTACAGGAGCTGTGGGACAAAGGCTACATTAACGACAATGTCAATGCGATTGCGGACAACGAAGCCGACATGTTGTTCCTGAACGGCAATGGCGCGATGCATCCGATCGGAAGCTGGCTCGTGCCTACGGCGGTCGAGGAAACGCCGGAGCTGGAGCTCGGTTATTTCAATACGCCCGCCATGCCGGACGGCAAAGGCAATCAGGACAGCGTCATCGGCGTGCTGAACGGCATGGTCGTGAACAAAAATTCGAAGCTGATCGACGAAGCCATCGACTTCATGAAGCTGTACAGCTCCGATGAATCGTCGAAGAAGCTGTCGGACGCAGGCGCGGTGCCGATTACGAAAACAGGCATCGACAAGGAAAACACTCATCCGCTTTCCCTGAGCCTGAATGATCTCATGCAGAATGCGCCCGTACTGGTGTCCCCTCCCGACACCGGCTACTCCATCGAAGTGGCAAACGCGCTTAATATGGCGACCTCGCAAGTGATTGGAGGCGCGAAAGCGCCGGAGGCTGCGCTTGACGAGCTTGAGGAGACCATTGCTCCGCTTAAGAAATAATTTGCTCTAGAGGCATGGAGGAGGCGGAATGCCGCAACGCGGTTCCCCTCCTCCTCCCTAGTCTATACCTGGAGGTGTGCCGATGTCCGGCAGAAGCAACAAACTCTCACCCTATCTTTTCACGGCCCCTGCCGTACTGCTATTCGCCTTCATCGTGCTCGTGCCGATTGCCATGACGTTTTTCTTCAGCTTCTATGATTGGAACGGAATTGGCAAGATGGAATTTACCGGACTCGATAATTATACGCGAGCCATTCATGACCGCATCTATATCCATTCCTACGGCCATATTCTCATTTATATCGCGGCTACCGTTGTTGTCGAGGTGCTTGTCGGACTTGGCCTGGCTGGACTCATTACAATGGGTCGCAAGGGCAGCGGCTTGTTCCGGCTCGCGTTCTTCACGCCCGTCATGCTGCCGATGATCGTCGTCTCCTATCTCTGGAAGTTCGTGTACAATTCCGACTTCGGCCTGATCAATTCCATATTGAACGCGATTGGACTGGATAGCTGGACCAGAGTCTGGCTTGGCAATCCCGATACAGCGCTGTACGCCATCTGCATCGTCTCGGGATGGATCTATGCCGGCTTTTATATGACGATTTTCTATTCAGGCATTCAACGCATTTCCAAGGAAATCTTCGAATCGGCCTATCTGGACGGGGCCAATGAACGACAAATCTTCTTCCAGATCAAGGTGCCGATGATTCGCAGCCTGGTGGACACCGCCATCATGCTGTGCGTGCTGACCGGCTTCCAATCCTTCGATCTGTTCTATGTCATGACCAACGGCGGACCGTATAATTCCACCGAGATCGTCACGACTTATCTCGTCAAAGTCGTCTTTAATCATATGAGCATCGGCTATGGCTCCGCGCTGGCCGTCATTATGACGCTCGTCATCGCAATCATTGGCCTTATCGCCAACAAGCTGAAGAGGAAAGACTCCGATGTGCTGGAGTATTAAGAGAAAGAGGTGCTGACCTTGGCGACTACAGCCCTGAGCATTCATAAGAATTCACGCGCCGAAGAGCAAAAAAGCCGCAGCAAGCGGTTCTCTGCGATCTTCTATTATCTGTTTATGATCATCCTGTCCTGCTTCTATTTCTACCCTTTGCTATGGCTCATTCTCTCTTCCTTCCGCGAAAATAGAGAAATCTTCTCCTCGCCGTTCGCCCTGCCCGACAGCATTCATTTCTCAAACTGGTCGGAGGCCTGGACGATCGGCAATATGAGCACGTACGCAAAGAACAGCGTTATCGTCACATCAGCGACTATCGTCGGCATCCTGCTGCTTGCCAGTCTCGCAGCGTTCGCCTTCAGCAAGCTGCGCTTTCGTGGCAGCAGCTTCCTGATGCTGCTGTTCGTCTTCGGACTGTTCATGCCGCTGCAATCTTTCTTTATCGCGCAAAGCTATATTTTCGAACAATTGAACTTGAAGGACACGTATCTGGGACTTATTCTTCCATATGTCGGAACGGGACTGCCGCTTGCGATCTTCCTGCTCAAGGCTTATCTGGATTCGGTGCCGAAGGAGCTCATGGAAGCGGCGCGCATGGACGGCTGCGGCGACTTCCTGCTATTCCGCAAGATCATCTTCCCGCTGCTTATTCCAAGCATGGCGACGGTCGGGATATTCTCGGCGCTCAATGCGTGGAACGAGCTGCTGCTGGCTATGCTGTATATTCAGAATGACGCGCTGAAGACGATCCCCGTCGGCCTTCTCGCATTCTCAAGCCGCTATATGACCGATTACAAGCTGCTCTTCTCGGCGCTCGCGCTCATTACGATTCCGATGATTATTCTCTATATTTTCTTCCATCGTTATATCGTTGCAGGACTAACCGAGGGCGCATTGAAGTAGAAAGGAACGAATGCGTCCTTGTTGGGCGCGTTCCTCACATAGGGGAGGCGAATGGAGCTTGAAGACCGCTATTCTATTAGCCGCAGGCGACGGTACGAAAATATGGCCCTACGCCGAGCTCCGTCCGAAAGCGATGATTCCCGTTGCGGGAAAACCCGTGATCGCGCATCAGGTCGAGAGCCTGCTTGAGCTCGGCTTCGAGACGCTCATTGTAGCGGGCGGACGCATGAGCGAGCAGATCACAAATTATTTCCGGCAGGGAGAGGATGTGTCGCCGCGAGCGCGCGAGGCTGTTCAGGTTGTGCGCGTCGGCGCGGCCGAGCCTCGCGGGACCGCGTTCACGCTGCTCGCGGCGGCGGATCGGCTCGAAGTGGATGAACCGTTTCTGACGCTCTATGGAGATACCGTTGTAGGCAAGGAAGATTTAGCTCGTTTGATTGCCCGCTTCGAAGGAGGGGGCAGCCCTGCGGCAGCGCTCGTCGCTCCGCTGGGAGAAGAGCCCTCGCAGGATTGGATATGCTGCCGGCTTGGAAGGGCTGGTAGTGATGGCGCGGCGGACGGCGGAGAGCCGCTGGAAATCGCCGATATTATGGGGCATCCGCGCGACGGTTATACGCATCGCTTCGGCGCCTTCGCCTTTTCAAGAGAATTCCTGTCCGTCTGCTCCGCCAACTCCGGGCTGTTCTCTCGGGTGCAGGTAGGCATGATGCCCGCCCCGGAGGGCTATCTGGAAATGTCGCTTGTCGATTATCTCCATGTGGGCGGCTCCATTCCCGCTGTAGAAGCGCATGAAGCGTTTATCGATATGGATAAGCCTTGGCATATTTTACAGGCGAACGAGCTGCTGGTAAGCAAGCGGTGCGGAGTGTTGACCGAGCATGAGCTGGCCGAAGGCGCATCAATCGATCCTTCGGCCGATATTCGCGGCTTCGTCCGACTTGGCGAAGGGAGCCGAATCGGCAGGAATGTGTCCGTGTCCGGCAATCTCATTGTCGGGAGCGGCACCGTCATCGAGAATGGCGCTATTTTGCAGGGAAATCATGTCATCGGCAATGATTGCTATATCGGCAATTATTGTTATCTCGCCGAAGGCTCTTCGGTAGGCAGCCGATGCGTCATCAACCATTGCGCGGAGCTGGACGGGCTCATCATGGATAATGTGTACCTGTATCACTATATGGAGTTCTACGGCATTATCGGTGCGAGCACCGATCTTGGAGCCGCCACCGTATGCGGCACGCTGCGCTTCGACGACGGTCAGACGATTCACCGAATCAAGGGCAGACGCGAGCTGCCGCGCGCATACGCGGACGCCGTCTATCTCGGCGATTACAGCAGAACCGGCGTGAATGCCATTCTGATGCCTGGCGTGAAGATCGGCGTGCACAGCATCGTCGGCCCCGGCGTACTCCTGCAGGAGGATGTGCCCAATCGAACGATTGTCAGCGTGAAGCAGGAGCTCACATCGAAGCCCTGGGGTCCCGAGCGATACGGGTGGTAACATGGCCTGTCTGGCTCGGTCGATCAGGCACTATCAGCTCGGACATGCTCTTCGAGTCGGTCAGACTTTCCAATCTTGATCGGGTACGGCCGGGCTTTTCGAGCTCGGTCAGGAGCGGCCGTCTTCAAGCTTCACTCCCATGCGGCGCTTTCTTGATATGCGAACCATGCGCAAAAAGCCGATCTTCTTCGAATAGTCTGAAGATCGGCTGCCTGCCTTTCCATCCTTGTTTCAATCTATGCTCTAGGTATGCTCTAAGGTTACTTTGTACCCCTGCAGACTGATCCACGACCTATTCCAGCTCCCCAGAGTTACTTTCTCCCCCTGCAGACTACTTCGCCTCATCTGCCGCATTTGCCTCGAGCTGTTCATCCTTCTGCGCTTCCATAATACGGAGCAGCATCGTTACCGCTTCGGCGCGCGTGGAGCTGGCGAGCGGATCGAACCTGCCATCGCCGCGGCCATTGACGAAGCCCGCTTGCCGCGCCGCTGCCGCATAGCCCTTCGCCCAATCCGGTATAGCGTCCGCATCGGCGAAGGCTCCGTCGACCGCATCCCCGTCAAGGGGCGCCAGCTTCGCTATCTTGGCGATTAGCGTCACCATCTCCGCTCGCGTGACGAACGCGTCCGGCCTGAAGGTCCCATCCTCGTAGCCGTTCACTAGATCGTAGCGCACCGCCTCGGCCACGGCATTCGCCGCCCAATCCGGAATCGCCGCCTCATCTGCGAACGAGACAGTTTGCTCTCCGCCTCCTGATTGAGAAGCTCCGTCTTCCGCAACATTTTCCCCGCTTCCCGAAGCTTCACCGCTCAAGTCAGCATCGCCGCTTCCCGCTGCATCAGCGTCTCCGTTTGCATCCGCTCCTTCGCTGCCTGCGGACTCTGACAACGCAGCTGAGCCTCCGCTGTCAGAGTCATCTCCCGAATCCCCTTCCGCCTCCTCCAGCGCCTGAATCAGCATCACGACAAACTGAGCGCGCGTGATCACGGCATCGGGGTGAAAGCTTCCGTCCTCGTAGCCGTTCACGACTCCGCAGCCCGAGGCCTTCCTGACCGCTTCCTCCGCCCAATGGCCCGCCGTATCCGTATAACGGCCGCCGGCAGCGCCATTCCCTTCGCAGATTTTCAGCGGAGGCAGAGCATCCAACCCCTCGGAATCCTTGGTCTCCTCCGGCTCTTCCGGCTTGTCGGGAATAATGACGTACGGCACCTTGTATATGTTCACCTTATAGGCTTGAACCGTCATTCCGTCCTGCGCGGTAATCAGGATCGTAATGGTCTGGTTGCCGGTTTTCAGGTCAACGGGATTCTCCACCGGCATGCCGTCCATCTGAAGCTGTACCGTCGCGTTAGGATCCTCGGGTATTGCCGTAATCGTTGTTGACGTACGGCCATAGAATGTGTTGGCGGAATAAACCAATGTATCTCGATCCACCGCTTCCTTGAGCTTAATATCGCTCAGCTCCAATTGCGCAAGAGCCGCATTATCCGAGACCACTGTGAAAATATGCTCTGTCGAGCTTTCGCTTTCGTTGCCCGCCGCGTCAATGGCGCGCACTCTTACTCGGTGCTCACCAAGCTCCAGCGCGTCAGTCACCGTGAAGCTCCAAATACCCTCGTCGTCCGCCTCAAGCATCTCAGATGCGCGATCATCCATATCGAGTACGACCCTGCTTCCCGCTTCGGCTTTGCCGGATAAGACCGGCTTGGTCAGATTAATCGTAGCGCCATTCCCAGGCTCAGTGACAACCGGAACGGGCGGCTTCACCGTATCAACCTTGAAGGTCAAGGAAGCCGATTCCTCGCTCTCGTTGCCCGCGGCATCCCTGGCGACCGCCTTTACCGTATGCGCACCTTCCGTTAGAGCAACGTCGATCTCCAGACTCCACTCTCCCTCTTCATTCGTCGTCACATGCGCCAAGCTTCCCCCGTCCAAAATGACGTCAATCGCCGCGCCCGCTTCGCCGTAACCCGAGAGCTCCGGTTTATTCGTATTCAGAATCGCTGCATCCTGCGGCGCTTCAATAATTGGCGCGGCAGGCGCAATCGTATCGATCTCAATGCTTATTGTTTCCGAATCCTCACCGACATTGCCGGCCCGATCCGCGGCGAAAGCCTTGACGACATACATCCCGTCCGCAAGGTCGCTCTCCATCGCATAGCTCCAATTGCCGACATTCGCTTCAATAGTCGCTTGCTCAGCCCCGTTAATCATTAACGTGACGAAAGAACCCGCTTCGGCCGTTCCATTTATCAATGGGCGATTGCCGTTCAAGCTGGCGCCATCCGCCGGCGATGAAATGACCGGAGCTTCGGGCGCCGCCGTATCCTGCGTCCATACAACAACCGTCGAAGCCGCGCTAACGTTTCCAGCTGCATCCGTCGCCTCCGCCTTCGTCTCATGAACGCCATCAGCAAGAGGATCGGCAATGCTGTAGGACCAATCTCCGCTCGCTTCAACCGCAATTGATTCGTCAATCGCCTCATCGTCCAAATACAGTGTAATCGCCGCCCCCGGTTCGCCCGTTCCGGAGATGATCGGCGCGGCGTTGTTCAAGAACGCGTCATGAAGCGGCGTTTCGATCATCGGAGCCGCGGGGGCCGCCGTATCGATCTCGAAGCTCACGACAGCTATCTCGCTCACGTTGCCCGCCGCGTCTTCGGCGCTGACTTTCAGCGCATATTCCCCGTCCGGCAGCGCGGAGGACGGCGTATAGCTCCAGGCGCCGCCCGCTTCCGCGATAATCGGCGGAAGCTCCGCGCCGTTCAGAACGAGGAGAACCGCACTTTCCCCGTCGGCCGTTCCTTCCATAACAGGCTTGGAATCATTCAGGAAGCTGCCATCGCCTGGCGACGTCACGACTGGCTGCGAAGGCGGCGTTCGATCGATTCGAATCGCAGCCTGAGCGATCTCGCCGACATTCCCTGCGCCATCGATCTCTCTCGCGCTTATGACGCTCTCGCCCTCCGCCGTCAAAGAAATTTCGCCTTCATACAGGCTCCAATCCGCTTCCTCCGCGCCGGAAACCCGATATTCCGTATAGCTTGCTCCCGAGCCGCCTTCATCTCCGCCAGAGGCAATGACGACCGACACCGCAGCCGCCGAAGTCCAGCTCTCCGCATCCCGTTCAATGACAGGCGCAGCAGGCGGCGTTCTGTCGATTAACACTATTGCACTTGCTTCGTCGCTTACATTGCCCGCGGCGTCTATCGTTCTCGCCTTGATCGTAGTCTGCCCCGCAGCCATTAAGGCAATAGGAGAAGAGTAGGACGTCCAGCCCGCGACCGTCGCGCCCGACAAGCTGTACTCAGTCAGCTGCGAGCCCGATCCCTCTCCATCACTACCCGCAATCACCGAAACGGCAACGCTTGCCGCATTCGTCCAAGCCGTCGTTTCCGGCGACAATGCAGGAGCGGTCGGCTCCGTTCGATCAATGCGGACCGTTGCCGACGCTTCCTCGCTCCAATTGCCAGCGGCATCGCCGGATCTAGCGAAGACAACCGTCTCTCCTTCGGCCGTTATCGCCAGCGCGCCCGAATAGGGGGTCCAATCAGACGTCATCGCGCCAGAGAGACGGTACTCCGTCGCGTTCAAGCCGGAGACCGCGTCCGTTCCCGGCGTCAAAGTCACATTAACGTCGGCGGAGGTCCATTCCGCTGCGGAAGCATGCACCCCCGGCACGGTTGGCGCCGTATAATCCAGCTTCACCATTGTCGTCTCTTCATCGCTGCTGTTCCCCGCGTTATCCACAACTCTAGCGGCGATCGTCGTGATGCCCTCGGTCGTGACGGCAATTGGCCCGGAATAGCTTGTCCATGGCGAAGACTGAGCCCCGCTCAGCCGATATTCCACGCGATTCACGCCCGAGCCGCCGCTGTCGGCGCCGGAATCCGCCGTTAGGGCAACGCTCTCCGCGGTTTGCCACTCCTCCGAGCCGCCGCTGATTGACGGCTTGTCGGGTTTGCTCACGTCAATTCGCTCTGCAGCGACTGCGATGCCGCTGATATTGCCTGCATTATCAATTGCTCTGGCCTCTATCGTCGTCTCGCCCTCCGCGCTTATCGTCAACTCGGCCGAATAGGTTGTCCAGTTCCTCGTCATGGCCCCCGACAGCTTGTATTCCACGCGATTCACGCCGGATCCGCCGCTATCGGCAGCAGGAGCAACAGTAACCTGAACGGCAGACGCGCTCCACCCTCCGCTTGCCGGGCTAATAACCGGATCGCCCGGAGAGGCTCGGTCGATCTTAACCAAGCCCGTCGCAACGCCGCTCACATTGCCCACATTGTCGATTGCGCGGGCGGAAATCGTTGTTTCCCCTTCCGCCGTAATCGTCAGCGCGTCGGAATAGGCCGTCCAGCTCTTCGTAGTCGCTCCGCTCAAGCTGTACTCCACGCGGTTCACGCCCGAGCCGCCGTCCGCTCCGCCTGTTATTGCGACGTCCACCGATTCGCTGTTCGTCCATGTCGTCTCGGAAGGCGTGACAACCGGAGCGGTCGGAGCCGTCTTGTCAATTCGCACTTGAGCCGATGCCAGTTCACTGATATTCCCGGCGTTATCCACCGTCCTGGCTTCAATCTCCGTTGTTCCTTCCGCATTGACCGTAATCGTGCCGCTGTACGTCGTCCAGCTCATATTGACCGCGCCCGAGAGTCTGATCTCGGAACGACTTATGCCAGAGCCTCCTGTGTCCGAGCCGTCATCGACCGAGACGCTGACATTGGCCGCGCTCCAGCCGACCGCCCCAATCGTCACCGTCGGAGCTGCGGGAGCCTCGCTATCAATCAAGATCACCGCCGCGCTCTCGGAGCTTACATTGCCTACTCCGTCGACCGACCTGGCATGCACTGTCGTTTGACCCCAAGCCGTTACGGAGACGGCACTCGAATAGGTGGTCCAGCCTTGCGTCTTCGCGCCGGACAGGCTGTACTCCATACGACTCACTCCCGAACCTCCTCCGTCCGAGCTGCTCCCAAGGCTGAAAGAAACCGCAGAAGGACTCCATGACGAGGAAGAACGGTTGATTGCAGGCGCGGTCGGCGGCGTTTGATCGATTTTGATAACACCTGTAGCCAGGCTGCTTATATTCCCCGCCTTATCAATCGTTCTCGCGCTGATCGTCGTCTGTCCGCTGCTCGTAATCGAGATGACATCTCCACTGTTGTACAAGGTCCAGCCCAGCGTTGACGCTCCGGAGAGACTGTATTCCGTCCGATCCACGCCCGTTTCCGCATCCGTACCCGGAGCAATGCCGATCGAAGCAGAGAGAGCAGTCCAACCTGCCGGAACCCCCGACAGTGTAGGTGCCGATGGAGCATTGAAGTCAAAGCTTAGCTTAAACACATGGCGATTCATTTCGTAGGTTTGATCATTATAGCCCCCGAATACATACACATTATTTCCGAAAACGACCATGCTCGCATTCTCGAGATGGCCCGAGTTAACGCTATCCATCGTCCAACTGTTCGAAGCAGGGTCGTATAGATAATAATTGCAATTACCCATCACCAGAACCTTGCCGTTTCCAAGCGTCACCTGAGCATGGCGGAAGAACACATCCGAGCCTTCGTAAGGCAAATCTGCCGCCTTTGTCCAAGCATTCGCAACAGGGTCATAAAGGTAGGAATGGTGTAATAATGCATATCCGCTCTGCCCGCCCGTCAGCAGTACCCGACCATCATTCAGCGTGCTCTGTGCAGCGCCGTAGACAGGAACCGGCAGCGATGCGGCTTCGCTCCACGCATTCGTTCCGGGATCATAGAGATAAGCTTTGTCATAGGTCGCGCTGGTCGATGCACTGTATATTTCATCGGAACCCCCCACGATCATCACTCTTCCATCCAGCAGCGTGCTCTGCGAATTGCCCAGCATCGTAACGGGCAAATTGGCGGCGCTTGTCCACGTGTTATACAGCATGCTGTAGATGCTCGACGAGTTGTTGTACACATAGCCGATGCCGCTGATGAATTGGTTGCCGCCGGTTACCAGCACTCGACCATCATTCAATATCGATTGATGGTGATAGCTCAGTTGCAGCGGGGGAGCGAATGAACTCCAAGTCTGATTATCCGCATTAAAAATATAAGAATGAGCAGCGAATCCGTTCGAATTTGTCTGCCCCCCGGTAACGAGAGCCTGATTGCCTGTGAACACGCGGCTTGCCGCAACACCAGACAGCTGCTCCGGCAAATCCGCCGATGCGGGAAGCTGCTCCTCCATCACCGCCGCGTCCGCCTGCTGCGTCCATCCCATCATCAAACACGCGACGGCGACTCCCAGCATGACTAGAAACCTTATATGTAGACCGCCCCTGTATCTATTCAACATACGAATCATCCCCTCTCAAGAAATAGCAGGGAAATTGTATCAAAATCCAAGCGCAGTCATAACTAACTTTAGTTAACTATGCGAATTTTCTATTTGATGAAACTTTGTGGTGAAATTTGGCATAAGAGGCGCTTTGAAGTAGGATGGAGGAGAGAGAATTTCGATAGAAAGGAAGGAAGATTATGCTGAAAAAATACCGCTTGGACAAGAAGTCGAAGATGTCGCTCACCGGCTTTGATCCCGAGGATACCGCGGGCATTGCCGACAAGGATGAGATTAAAGAAGAATTCGAGCAGTTGAAGGAAGAGCTCGAGGATATTCAGGAGAGACTGTTCGCCTCCAAGACGAACGGCGTTCTTATTCTGTTTCAGGGCATGGATTGCAGCGGCAAGGACGGCGTCATTAAGAAAACACTGGCGGGGCTGAATCCGCAAGGCTTCCGCGCGGAGAGCTTCAAGAAGCCAACCGGCGACGAAGCCGCTCACGATTTTCTCTGGCGCGCGCATAAAGTAACTCCGCCCAAAGGCTATATGACGGCGTTCAACCGCTCTTACTACGAGGATGTTCTTATTACCCGCGTGCATCAACTCATCGACGATAAGGAAGCGGACAAGCGCCTGAAGCATATCCAGCATTTCGAGAAGCTGCTCTCGGACAGCGGTATTGTCCTCATCAAGCTCTTCCTTCACATCGACAAGGACTTTCAATTGCAGAAAATCAACGATCGCATGGAAAATCCGGAGAAGCTGTGGAAGTTTGATCCCAGTGATCTGGAGGAGCGGCGCTATTGGGACGCTTACCAGAAAGCCTATGTAGCGGCGTTCGAGGCCACCTCTACCAAGAAGACCCCCTGGTATGTCGTGCCTGCCAATAACCGTTGGTTCCGTGACTATCTTACGCTGAAAATCATCGTTCATACGCTGAAGGAGCTGAAGCTTGAATATCCGCAGATAGATCTGAACGCCTCAGATTCCAGCAACAGCTGACATAATCAAGACATTTGCCGGCCTGCCGGCAGACTATACTCGCAGTCGCGATTGAACAAACAGAGACCCGCAGCTTTCGAGCCGCGGGTCTCATTTATATACTATCAAAAGGGGGTTGTCTTCATTATAAGCCCCCAACATTAAAGGAACGTGAAGATAAGGTTGCAGTTGGATGACAACTGCTAGTTGATTAATGCGACAGCTTGCTCATCAGTCTCATTTAATTGAATGTTCATGCCAAGAGCAATAGCTGCTTTAAGTAAGGTATCCACTCTAGGAATTTGAGAACTGTTTTCTAACCGCGCTATCTGCGCTTGGGTTAAACCGGCTCTCTTGGCAACTTCATCCTGAGTTAATCCAAGCATCTTCCGACGTTTTACAATGTCAGAAACCATGCGTGCTATTTGCCGAATCGTTTCTGCTTCAATTGTGGTTTCACCAATCTCATGCATAAAATCATCAAATTTCATCTTCAATCCTCCATTCTTTCCATATAACGATAATTATATCGATTACAGCATAAATTATATCATATTCGGAATAAGTACTCAATCCTCCATAAATGATAACACATGCTCCTTCACTCGTACTTTCTCCTCTGCGGTCAGCTCCACCCCTTTAAAATTATCTCCCTCTAAATCCGGAGCTAATATGGTCGAAGGCTCGCTGAGCTCAAGCTTCTGTTCATCAGAGTCTGTCGCTCTGGTTAGCTTGGATAGAGTACCATGGCCATATGTGAATATCGATTTCAAAAAAATGCCGTCTGAATTATAGTAGTCCTCCACCATCTTCACATCGGACTCCATATGGTTGTCGCTCTCTTCAATTAGGGATACAGAGTTTACCTTCTTGTAACCAGTCACTTCGAACATCCCATTGTCCTGTTTTTCTGAATTTTCAATCGTGAAGCTTTCGATATGTTCAGTCCTCTCAACGCTGCCGCATGCGGTGGATAAGAGCATTAACACAAGTACGATTCCCACCGTGACACCGGCTTTGGTCCAATGCCAGCGCCAACTTCTTAGGCTGCTCCAACTCCATCGACTCATTAAATCTCGCACATCACCACTCCCGCCTGTGTTTTTTTACCATTATACAGGACTGAGGCGTCTCCAGCTTCCAATATTAATAATTCCTCAGTATTGGCATCCCCGCGTTTCGTTTCAGAGGAAAGAGTGTATCTTCTAAATACCCGAATACAAGGAGACTCTTCCCTGTCGGCGGGAATCCACGATTTTCCTAAAGGAGCTGTTCGCGATGAGCGCAGTCACGGAGAAGCAATATAAAACAGGTGATACTGTAGAAGAAAGCGGAAAGTATGTTTGTGTGTCGGGAGAAATCAAGGAGCTGCAGGCGGGAGATGTGTTCCCGGATTGTCCCATTACCAAGCAGGCAACAAATTGGCGCCACATGGATCACGAGCATAAGACGGGCGAAGAGGTAACCGCATCAGGCAAATATGTGAGCAATGAAGGACAAGAGGCCGAGCTAAGCGTCGGGAAAACCTTTCCCGTATGCCCGATTTCCGGCAAGGATACGTCTTGGAAGCATGTTTAGATGGACCAAGGTGAAGCTGCTGCGCAGTCCTCTGGAGGCGAAGCGTGTAACACTGCCAGACAATTGCAAGCTTGGATAAAACGCAACTTATACGCTTAGAATAAAAAGAGGATCTCAGTGTCCGCTGTACGGCGGACACTGAGATCCTTTCATATCTTTCATATGCCTTTATATCAAATTGGATTGCTGCAGAAGCCGTTGAAGGAGCTCAGCCGTTTCTGCTCTCGTAATGTTCTCAAGAGGAGCGATGCTATTGCCTCCTCTGCCTTCTACAAGACCTGCTGCTACACAATCCGCAATGCTGCCGCTCGCCCAGCCGGCCACAGCTTCCGAATCCTCGAAGCGGCTTAGAATTTGCTCGTCAGATTGCAAGGAAAGCGCCTCTTGCAGCCCTGTCAGCGCCATAGCCTTTGCCAGCATCTTCATCGCTTCTTGGCGAGTAATCGCCTCATCCGGACGGAAGCTGCCGTCTTCAAAGCCTTGAATCAAGCCGTATGCATAGGCCTCCCCGACCGCGCCTGCAAACCAGTCTGTCTCCAGCACATCTTGGAAACTCGAATCCGATTGAGCAGCCACGGACAAACCAAGCGCCCGTACGAGACTGGCCGCGAATTCAGCGCGGGTGATCGAACGTTCCCCATCAAAATTCCCGCTTCCATCGCCTTCCACAATTAGTCGAGATCCCATGTCGTTTACTGCAGCCTGCGACCAATGACCCGCCACATCGGGAAACTCCAGCGGATTCCAGACTATCGCGTATAGACTGTTCGTCAAGCTGTTGATTTGCGCCCAATCTTGACCGTCAGCTTGAAAAATCTTGGTCGGCACATGGCGCATCGTTCCGTCCGCCTCGATAACAACACCCGTCGTAATACGGCTGCTATCAATATCACTCGGTATAGCGATTGCACGCTCTACATATTGGGGAAATTCCGTAATTTCTACAATCTGATCTCCATAAGAAGCCTTTACTGTGAAGTTAACCGGTGCGCCAGCGAGCTCCACCCCGCTGTCTAAAGCTGCTTGCTCAGCAGCTTCCTGCTGCTCCAATGTAGGAGACGAAATTGTCACTTGAAGCTTAATCTCTTTCAAATCGGCTTCTTGATCAAGCTGAGCTTTCACATTCTCGATATCAATAAGCCCCGCAGGCAGCGTGTAAGAGCCCAGCTCCGTCTGTATGACCAGCACTGCGGATTGTTCCGCCATCTGCTGAACCATCAGTCCGTCAAGCTCGCCGATAACCTCGTCCGCTCCTGTCTTTACCGGGATAATGACAATGGCGTTCTGCCCTTCCTCTTCCAGCTTATCCTTCAGCTTGTCCGGATCGACTGTTACCGTTGTCACTGAACGGCCATTCTCCTCGGTCGTTACCGCTGTCCCGGCATTCTCAACCTTGCCGTTGACGAGAATGTCGATGCCGGACGAGTCATCGGTCTCTTCAACAGGTACGGAAGCAGGAACGTAAATCCTCAATTGAATTTCAGAGGAGACAGGTCCGACATTGCCGACCGCATCCGTTGCATAAGCCGAGAAAGTATGCGTTCCGATATCGAGGTTATTCGTCGGCGTATAGCTCCATTTGCCGTCGCTGCCCGCCGTCAAACTGTACTCTGTACCGTCAATCGTCAACGTCACCGCGCTGCCTGGCTCCGCCGTTCCTTCCACGACTGGTCGGCGGTTCGTTCTTGAAGTTCCGTCTACAGGCGAGGTGATCACTGGCGCTGCAGGCGGAGTCTTATCTACTATGATCGTTCCGGAATAGGTGATGAGATTTCTTTGATTTTCATCATATTCTTCCAAGGGAACAGAAGGTTCCACATAAGATTGATGAATCATTTTCAAGCGAAGCGTATAATCCTGCCCCGGCGTCAAGCCCTCAATACGCGTCGTCAAATCGGCATTATCATTAATAAGGTCGGTCAAATCGATTTGAGGTCCAGCCGCAACCCAGTCGTTCCCAACCTTCTTCTCAATACGTACACTGACCGCTTCTTTTAGTATTTTTTTGATTTCTTCATCAGTTGAGAACGCCAGCTCCGCCCAATTCTCATCCTGATCGACCAACGTCAACACCGGAGACAAATATCCGCCAAGCACAGCGAATCCCCCGTCAATTTCGACCTCATCATCCTGATCCAGCATGATTAATACATTGCCGCCATACGGATAATTCGGATGCGTTGACGTATTGCTCTGCATTAGCGATTCGCCTATGGACCATAGGTTCTCGAAATCGTATGGATCGGTGCATTCTCCATTGTCTTCGCAGGCCGTAATCTCCTCGTCGGTTGGGTATTGGAACGAATCGTCGACAAGCAAACGTCCGTTAATGGTCAACGAGCCTTCAGCCAGTCCGGACCATACCCCCGTAACGCCAAAGCTGTCGCCGTTATCCGTCAACGTGTTGCCTTCAATAATCACGGACGAGTCATAGAAGGCGATCAAGCAAATGGCACCGCTTCTGTAACCCGGCTGGTTCGTGCTGTCATAGCCGCTGATCTGATTGCCTCGAATGGTAATATCGCCGCCATACGTATATATCGCATATTCGTAGCCATCCGTATAACGAAGCCTTCCGGGGTACAACGTCCCTTCGAACGTATTATTCAAGATGTTCGCGTCGCCATAAACACTAATGGCCTGACGGAACGCATTGCCGGAGCCGAAAGTGCTGTTCTGCACCGTCGCCATAGAGCCGTTCTCCAGCAAGATGCCGAAGCTCAACTGTTTTTCATTTGTCCCTCCGCCAGTCAAGTAATCACTGTTATTGAAGAAATTGTCCATCTCGATATGGTCAGCCGCCAGCTTGCCGCCCGATTTTACCCCAATAACGCTAAACAGCATTAAATCTTGTTCACCCTGGAGGAGCACATCATTGATAGTCAAGTCACCGGTGCCGTCCACATACAAAAATGAGTTCACATTTGCATACGGATCCACCCCTCCATCAAACGAACGCGTAAAGCTGACTCCCGAGACACCGCCAGTAACGGTGATGGAAGCGCCATTCCCGTTGATCGTCAGAGGCCGGTCAACCGTGCCGCCGCCGTATTCGTAAGTTTCCGTTCCGACCAAGTTAATGACGGAAACGCCGGGATTCGCCATATAGGTCGCGAAGGTAACAGAATCCGTTGCCGTCACCTCTTGTGGAGTAGGATCTGGCATTGCAGACGCAGGAGTCAGCGGCGCAAATGCACTGAGGAGCAGGGTAAGGATCAGGAATAATCCAAACTCTTTTCGCAGCTTCTTCACCATTTCTCGTTCACCCCGTCCATTGAATATGTACATCCTGCCATCCTCATACCTTCCGACCTCCACTCTCTCAATTGGGACTAAAATTTCATTGTTTAGACATATCGCTTTCTTTTCGACAAATAACTACATTTTTCCTGCATGAATTGCTCCTTCACTTTTATTTTTATGTAAATTATGTCATTAGAGCGATTGAGGAGGTCGCATGGAGCAGGAGTTCCTCCGTCCATTCTCCAAATGAAAAACTCCCGTATATATCTGACAAAGACGCATATTCCTGCGTTCCCATCAGATACATACGGGAGCTTCTCCCAATTATATGCGATTTCCCAAACCGACACTGCAAGATACGGAAGAGATTCCTTCTCCGCAAATCATTGGTTGCTTTTCATAATTACACTTCAGTCCGAGTCCCTGTCAACCTCTCCAACAGAAACGCCAGGCCGTAAGTCCCAACATATGCCCCGCACACAAGAAACAGATGGCTAAGAAACACGCGATGAACCTCGGTCATGAACACTGTGCCATCCTCAACGGTCTGCATAACCGCATCGGCCGCCTTCACTCCGAACACGATATAAGTCGCTACCGCCGCAAGATCGCATATCATTCTCGTCCAAATCATCCATTTCCGCAAAATCCAGATTATAGCTCCGCCGATTAGCAAGCCTGCCGTCAGTAGAATGATCATATCATCACCTCAGTAGGAAGCTTGGGCTATTTTGCGAAGAATTAAACCTTTGGCCGGGCTTGTGTCTTCATTACTACGATGGCGCAGAACAGGCTCACAGCCATCTCATGAACGAGCGATGAATTACCTTCACCTTATTCTGCTCTGCCCAGCTCTCGACAGCTTCTCTGCCGCGTTCCTCGTTGACTGCGAATCGGAAGCAGCGATTGAGAGGAACGATCCAGACGCCATGGGGCTTAATTCCGACGACAGGCTTGAAGTATCCCCGAATCATAATCTCCTTGATAGACTCCGCAGGAATGGACTCGCCATGCAAGTGGAGGGCTCCCCGATTGAATTGCAGCTCGGTCGGTTTTCGGAAGGATCTCACTAATGCAAGAATGATGAAGAAGATAAACAGGATAGACATCCCGCAATTCAAATAAAAGAAAACATCGTAATCCTCTCGATTAAACGCATGGATAGCGCTATACACTTGAGTGAAAGCAAGAATGGACATACTCGCTGCGAGCAATGCTGATGAAGGATTTTTCACTAAATATCTCGTTCTCTTCAATTGAAGCCCCCCTCCCTTACATGTAGAATACCATATATGGATGAGGGTGGAACAGCTCCGCATATCCCTCGAGAATGCTAAACAGTGCAGTTGGTCATTGCACATAAATGTAAAATGCCATCTCTTCATCGTCCGTCCTGCTGCAAAAGAAAAAAAGCAGCCCCGGAAAAGCAACAATCAGTTGCTCTGCCGGGACTGCTCCATTCCTGATTACAACCCTTGCGAGTACCGCCTGAATCTCTCAATCCGATGGAAGGTCGAATAGTTAGCGTCATGAAAATTACGCGCCCCGTTCATCGCGGTGCGGCACTGATAGAGAATGTCATCGCCGTCGATCAGGAAACTGACATATTGAAAGCCTACCTCTTGCGGGTTCGCATCGCGGTAATCGAGCAGCCGCTTCACGATGGAGAAGCGCTGCAAATCTTGAGAGACGGCCAGCGACAGCACATTGCGCTGACTTGGCGCAGCGTCGTCGACGATCTCGCTGACAATGGCCCAGTACGCCCCGGACGGCTCGTCGTACAGCAGGTCGAACTTCGAATTGCTGCCGCCGTTGAAGTCGACAAAGCCGTGAAAGTTCAAGGGAGCCTCCGGCTCTTCCAGATTGCCGCGCAGCATCAGCGCTTTGCCATGAGAAGGGGTACAGCCATTCATCTGGTAACGCAGCACATTGTATAACTGACCGTCCGGTCCGACGACTGCATTGCCCTCCAGCGCGCCGCCGCTCTTGCCCACGGCCGCGCCTTTCCAATCGGCGTCATACGGAAGAAAGTCGGTGCAGCGCCAGTTGTCCGCAACCAGCAGATCGGCATCGCTGTCGATGGAGAGCAGCGCATTGGCATGGCCGCCGGTCGGCCAAGAGCCGTAATCAACCGCCGTATGCAGTCTGCCGCCTGCTTCGATTACCGGCATCGGCGCCTTATGCGGTCCGCGCGCAACCTTGGACCCCGCTCCCGGCAGAATCGTAACAGGAGCGCTCCATGTCCGGCCTTCGTCATGCGAGACGCCAATGATCAGGCTGCCATATTCAGTCGTATGCGCCAGCATGTACAGCGCATTCTTCCATACGAACAGCTTTCCCCAGAAGCACGGGAACAGCTCGGTCACGTATTTCCAGTTGTCTCCTCCGTCATCCGAACGGTAGAGCAGCGTCAAATTTTGCGGTGCTCCGCCGGAGAAGACATCCATCGACGCGAGCAACGCGCCGCCCGGCAGCTTGACGAGCGAAGGGCTGCACAGGCTCCTGCCGGAGAAGGCGTAGATCTCATCCTCCGGGTGCAAATAATGAATGACCGTTCCGACCGCGGCACCGGTGCGGGCAAGCCGGACCACGCTGCGACCGCTGCTGTCCAAGCGCTCCACATAAAGCTCGTAATCGCGATGCGGCTCAAGCCCGTCAATAATTGCCTCCGATCCCGTCAGCTCTGTCCGGGTATACGCCGTCTCCGATCCGCGCGGTCGCCAGTACAGCGCATGTGCCCCATCGCTGCCGGAATCGAACCACTCCAGCGCAATCTCTTCCTCGCCCGGCGCGAGCCTGCAGATATAAGGGAGCTCTCGCTCCCGAATCTGATCCAATGGACGATATGGGCGGTAATGCCAAGCCGATTGTCCTCTCATATTTGCAATTCCTCCTAACCTTTTACCCTTTTAACCTCTTAACCTTTTACCGAGCCAATCATGACGCCCTTGACGAAATACTTCTGCACGAACGGATAGAAGCACATAATCGGCAGCGTCGAGACAATAATGACCGCGTACCGCATCGATTCGACCAGATAGATTTGCGCTGCCGCATCGCCGCCCATGCTGTCCGTATTGCTGGCTGTACTGAGCGCGGACTGACTCACGATCAAATCGCGCAGCACCATTTGCAAAGGCATATGCGCCTCATCGTTCAAATAAATCATTGCATTGAACCAGGAATTCCACTGGCTGACCGCCGCGAACAATACCAATACGGCGATTAATGCCTGAGATACCGGCAAGACAATTCGGAAGAAGAACGAAACATGCGTGCAGCCGTCGATCTGCGCAGCCTCATACAGCTCTTCGGGTATCGAAGACTTGATAAACGTCCGGCTGATGATAATGTTGGTCACATTGACCGCGCCGAGCAATACAATAATGAGTGGATTGCCGTACAAGCCGATCTCCCGCATCAACAGATAAGTCGGGATGAGTCCTCCGTTGAAAAACATCGTTAACAGCATGAAGGCGGTAATCGCCGTCTTGCCGGGAAACGGCTTCCTCGCAAGCGCGTAGCCGGCCATCAAACTCACCATGACCGAGATAACGGTGAATGCCGTTGTATAAATAAGCGTGTTGCGATAGCCCGTCCAGATAGGTCCGTATTTCACGACCTCCAGGTATCCTTTGAAGCTGAACTGCTGCGGCCACAGCAGGACCCTGCCCGTGGCGACCAGCTTCGGATCGCTGATCGAGGCAATGACGACAAAGTACAGCGGATAGGCCACGATGAGCAACAGCGCCATCAGCAGTATGGTATTAATGACATCATAGACGCGGTCCCGCGAGGTGGACTTGATTGCGTTATGCATGCTCTCTCCTCCTTACCATAGCGATTCCTGTCCGAGCCGACGGCTAATCTGATTCACCAGCAGGATCAGAATGAAATTAATTCCCGAGTTGAATAAACCGATTGCGGACGAGAGGCTGTACTGCGCCTCGCGAATACCGATTTTGTACACATACGTATTGATGACCTCGCTCGAGCTGAGATTGAATGCGTTCTGCATCAGGAACACCTTCTCGAAGCCGATATTCATAATCGTGCCGGATTCAAGAATAAGCAGAATAACGATCGTTGGCAGAATGAGCGGCAAATCAATGCGATATACCCTCTGAAATTTCGAGGCGCCGTCAATCACAGCCGACTCGTGCAGCGCGGGGTCGACGGAGCTGAGCGCGCCCAGATAGATGATGCTGCTCCACCCCAAGGTTTGCCACACGCCGCTCCATACATATAGATGCGGAAAGCTGGACGCATTCATCAGCACGTCAAGATTGCCGTCCATCAGCCCCAGACCATGGAGCAAATTGCGCACGATGCCCATCGAGGGAGAGAAGAAGATGTTGAGCATGCCTACGATAATAACGATCGAGATGAAATGAGGCGCGTACGTGATAGTCTGCACGATTTTCTTGAGGGGCTGACTGGATGTGCTGTTGAGCGCCAAGGCCAGAACAATCGGCAGCGGAAAAGCAGCGATCAAGGTGTAGAAGCTTAGCAAAAGCGTATTCTTCAGAATGACGCTGAACATTGGCATCGAGAAGAATCGATCGAAATATTTCATTCCGGCCCATGGACTGTCCATTATGCCCAAATACGGCTTGAAATCCTTAAAAGCGACCGTAATTCCATACATCGGAAAATAGTTGAAGACGATAATTAACGCTATGGCCGGCAACAGAAACAGGTATAGCTCCCGGCTTTGCCAAATGCGAAATCCTACCGATTTCTTGCGAAGCTGTTGCTCTTGCGGACTAGCATGGCTAGCGGTATCCATGCCCAATCCCTCCTCTCGGCTTACTTGGCGATGGCATCATACGCTTTCTGTTTCAGCTTGATAAATTCATCCAAACCAAGCTGCTTCATTCGTTCCACATAGGAATCCCATGCGGCGTCAATATCCTGCTTGCCGGTAATGAAATCGGCCAACATGGCCTTGCGGTAATTCGTCAGATCCGTTTTGTATTGACTCATTAGATTGTTGTCGTCCTGGCTCATCGCTCCCTGGACGTACACCATAGCGTTCGGCAGCACGACATCCTTGTACACATTCTGATAAGCCCAGCCTCTGGAGTTCTTCACGTCGTAGGATTTCTCCTTCCACACATTCTCGTAGAAGTTCTGATCCTTCAGTGCGACAAAAGAGTTGTGCATTCCCAAATCTCCGGCGTTGGCCGCCATCAGATCCGGAGACTCCTCCCAGAAAATCTGATAAGCCTTGCCATCCTCGTCGGTATCCCATACGATTCCTTTCGTTCCCCTGCTAACGGTCAGGCCCAGCTCCGTATCTGCCGCGATTGCTTCGAGCAGGCGAACCGTCGCAACCGGATACTTATTCTTCGAGGTGATAATGGCAGTGTTGGCAGGTCCCGGCATATACGCCTGACTGCGAAGCAGCGGCTTCTCTCCGTTGCCGCTGTCCAGCGGCCCCATCGGAACGCCAAGCTCCGGCTGTCGGTTGGCATAGGAGTGATAAGCGCCGACGATTGGCGGATTGGAACTAATTTTGGAAGCGTAGGTTGTGAAGTCGTCGGTGAATACCTCCGGCGGAATCAGTCCGTCTGCATACAGCTCGCGCAAATATTTCAACGGCTCCTTGAGAGCGGGATTCGTCGACTGATCCTTGACAATGCCATCCTCCACAACGACGTAATCCGGATCGGTAATATACACGCCGAAGCTGCCGTAGATGTCGAACTGGCCGCCAACATAATTGTCGAAGTAGAAATAGTACGGAATGACATCGGCAGGTATGGAGCCCTTGCCGGCGTTCTCCTTAATCGCCAGGAGCGCGTTCTTGAATTCCTCCGTCGTCTTCGGTACTGGCAGGTTCAGCTCCTCAAGCCAATTCCCCATCATGATCCATTGATCTCGCAGATTACGGTCAAACGGAGCAAAGTCGATATACGGCAGGCTGTACAGCTTGCCGTTCGGCGCAAGCGAACCATTATAGACGAGCGGATTTTCCTCCATGAACTTGTTCCAAGTCGGCGCATACTTCTCAAGCAGCGGCTTCATCTCCACGAAGCTGCCGCCCTCCACGGCATTGGCCATTTGATTGGGATTGATTCCGACATTCATGATCAGGTCCGGAAACTCGCCGCTCGCGAACATCAGATCCGCCTTGTCCTTGTCCTTGATAATCTCAATATCCAGATTAATATTCGTTTTCTCCGCGACATACTTCCAGATGGCCGTCGTGTCCATCTCCGGACGCAGCGATCCGTACGTAACAGCCGCGGTAATCGTAATCGGCTCCTTCGTAATCGGATACCCCTCCAGATTGGTCATCCCCCCGTCTGGCAGCCCGGATTCATTCCCGCTTCCCGCATTAGTCGGAGGCGACTCGTTTGTGTTTTTCGAGCAACCGGCCATTCCTGCGACAGCGAGCACCAGCGACAACCCCATTCCAACGATAAAGCGCTTACCTTTTGTTTGCATACGTTTACAAACCTCCCTCTTTTATTGTATTGCTGCTTTACGAATGCACCAGCTGCAACATCTCCCCAGCCCATGCGGCCACTTCATTGAGCTGGCGAATTTCCAGACGCTTGGACTCCGCGAACAGATCCGCGTCCAATACGCGGCTGTCGATAGCCATCGTCACTCCTTGGAGAGACAAACTGTACTTTGCGTTAACCGGGTAATACTGGTATTCAGCCATGGAGCAAGCTCCAAGCAACCGCTGCAGGCGCTCCGCCTTGCCGGGCTCCTTCGCATAATTCCGGCAGAGCCACGCATACAGCTGCGGATGGAAATTGGCCATAACGCCGCTGTAGCCAGATGCTCCAAGCTTCAAACTGTCTAGCAGCGTAGCGCTGTTCGCATTGAACAGCTTGATCCCGGAGCCTTCGATTACGCTCAGCTTCTCAGCCATCTGGCCTACATTGGAGCATGTATCCTTAATGAACAGAAACCGTCCAATGTCCACACAGCTGCGCAGCACGCGGGGCGACAACACGCGCTTGTACGGATACGGACATTCGTACATTCCGAGCGGAATATCCGGAAACTTGGCCGAAAACGCTTCCATATTCTCGATCAGGCGATCATCCGACTCCTCTTCCCCCGCAAATCGATTCGGCAATACGACATAGGCTGCCGCTCCCTCGCACATGACAGCTTCTGCCTCGCGCGCCTGATCATCCAGATTGTCCGCAGTATGGCCGGACACGACTGCTTGCATGCCGTCAGGGAGACGTTCGACAACGAAGCGGATCAGTTGCTTCTTCTCCTCCAGATCGAGCTTGAACATCTCACTCGATTGACAGACAGCGAACACCCCGGCAACACCCCTCCGTTGATAAAACATTAAGAGCTTCTCGACCGCGTCATAATCGATTTCATTGCGGTCCGTAAACGGCGTAATCATCGTCGGCCAGACTCCATTGTGGATGTGATGCAAGAAATTCACCTCTTTATCGTTCTAAAATTAAGAACGTTGTTCTATAATCAGTTAATTCGTGTCCCCATATTAGCATAGCAAATAGGCGATGTAAACCCTTTCTTCTTAAAATAAGCTTTACACCGCCTGATTATATCGTTAATAATAGAATAATGTTCTATTATTCAGAATATTTTTCAGGAAAGGATCCTCTTATGCCCGAAGAACCGAAAGTTAAAACCTTGAAAAAAGCTCTCGATGTGCTGGAAGTGTTCTCCGTATCCACGCCTGAGCTCGGCATCTCAGAAATCGGCGAGAAGCTCGGCTTATACAAAAGCAATGTTCACAACATCATCTCCACCTTCGAGCAGTGCGGCTATATCGAGCGCAATCCCGACACGGGAAAGTACCGGCTCGGAACGAAGATTCTCGAGCTCGCGTTCGTCATTAATTCCAGCCTTGGATTGCACAACATGATTTACCCGCCGCTGAGTCAATTGTCCTCTGAGGTGAACGAAGTCATATACTTCGCAGTGCCCAGAGCATCGCATATTCTGTATCTCGAAGGCGTGTATCCTGCCAATTCATACAGCGTTCGCTCGATGACGGGCGAGACAGCCGAGATGTACTGTACCTCGCTTGGCAAGGCTATTCTGGCATATCTTCCGCCGGATCAAGCCATGAAGGCGATCAGCGAGCAAAGCATGACCTCCTATACGCCGAACACCATCACGGAACGGAGCGCGTTGCTCCATGAGCTCGATCTCATCCGGGGGCGCGGCTACAGTGTCGACAATATGGAGCATGAGTTCGGCATCAAATGCGTCGGCGTGCCGGTTTTCAAACGAGACGGCACATTGCTCGGAGGCATGAGCATCTCCGGCCCTTCCCTGCGCTTCGACGACAGCATGATTGAGGACTACGCCGCCAAGCTGCGCGCATGCAGTCAGAAGATCAGTCTGCGTGTGTAGGCCTTTCTCAGACGGCTCATATTAAAGACAAGAAGAGCAGCCTCAAGGATCGTTTCCTTGAGGCTGCTCTCCTATATGCTCTATCATAATTTTTCAGAGAACTAGTTCAAAAAACCAATCGCAATCAGCATGCGTTCCAGCATCGCCGCCGCTTCTGCTCGCGTAATCGGCTGCTGGGGATGCAGTTGATGCTCAGCATCCCCTTGAATGATGCCTGCTTGCATGGCTTCAGCCATCTCGTCCGCCGCCCATGAGGATATCATAGATGCGTCGGACATATCGGACAGCTCGAATCGAACCTCTGACGACTCTTGCACAATCTCCCTATGCCGCATTGCATTCATGAACATCACCGTTGCTTCCTGGCGACTTACAGATGCGTCCGGGCGGAAGGAACCGTCATCGTAGCCATGCACCAGTCCTTCGCCGTAAGCAGCGGCAACAAACCCCGCATACCAAGCTTGCGAATCCACATCGGAGAATACTTCCGGCCCGCCCGTTGGTTCAATGATGCCCAAAGCTCTAACCAGCATCGTCGTCAGTTCGGCTCTCGTCACCTGGGCCATAGGGGCGAAATGCTCTTCGTCGATGCCATTCACAATGAGCTTGGAGCCCATTCGATTGACGAGATTTTCCGCCCAAGTGCCTTGCACATCCGCAAATTGCTTCTCATGCGACAGGAGCACATAAACGCCTCCAGCCCTCGCTTTCCACTGGATCCATTCCGCATCAAGCAATGCCGGTATTGGCGTGTATGCGTCCTGCTCATGGTCATATCTGGAAATCAGGGTTGCATCTTGATTCATCCCTTGCTCCAACGGACTTGTAACTGAGATATATTCGCTCCAGGAGGCAATCTCGGTGCTTCCGTCGCTATTCACGGCGAGCAAGTGAAGCTGGATTGGCAGTCCATGCACGGTTGCGCCTATGGTATCTGCCGCCTCCGCCCATTGCGAGCTCGCGTTCCTCTTATCTTGCCCAAGCGTTATTGCGATGGAGGCAGCATCGCCAAGATTCAAATTACCGAATAGCGCGACGGGAATCTCAACAACCCCGAGACGGGATTGAATTTGAATGACTCCGTTCTTATTAACAGCGAGCAGCTTCTTGACCGTCTTCCTCGGCAGCGAGAGTTCCCATTCGCTAACCTCACCGTTCATGAGCTGATCTCCGTCCACTGCCAGAATGGTCTCCCGAAGCTCCTTCTCAGTGAAGGAGAACGCATTCGAGTTGTTCTCGTTCCAAGATAAGGTGATCGGGAACAAAGGCTCCTCGTCATTGTCAGCGGAATCCATGGCTGGATCTGGATTCGTCACCGCTGGAGAGATGCTCGACACGGTAATTTCTTCTGTTGCCTGATTTCCCGCGCTGTCTTCCGCAAAGACTGTATAGACGCCGTTCTGCGTTACTGTAAAAATTGACGTTGTCAGAATATCGCTGCCGAACGTTCCGCTCGCAAAATCGGATGCAGCTTGACTTCCAAGGGCCCAGCGCAGAGCCGTTAACTGATTGCCTGTAGAGCTTTCGCCATACGCGCTGGCCGTGACCGAAATCTCCGCCGTCGCGCCTCGATCGACGCTCGATAATGTAATTGCCGGCTCTATCGCTACAATGCGAACATCTGTCGTATTCGGAGCCGCATAGCTCAGATCAGCCGCTCCGCCGCCTTGCCGCATAATTGTTGCGCCGTCCGGCAGATTCAGTTCGGATCCCATCTCGATTCCATCTTCATCCGCTATGTTCGCAGGCACTGCATACGTAAAGTGAAGATGCGTCAAAGCGGTGTCCGTCTGTCCGTCATAAATCGCGTAAACGCTTTGCGTAACGCTTCCGGTGCCGATGGCCAGCAGAACGCGCGGCATTCCCGTTACAACAACGTCGTACCCATAGGTGACGGTAATGGAAAGATCCTGCCCAACGCCGTAAAGTCCATCTGCTGGAGCAGAAATCACGACGCCGACCAGCGCCGCATCGAAATCCGCAATGGCCGCGTTCAAAACCGCAGTTGCCGCATCCAATTCCGTCTGCGACTGGTTCACGGCATCAGCGTCCACCGCCTGCGCATCAGCAATCGCGCTCTGCAGCGTAGCACGCGCTCCGCTCGGCGCATCGCCCACGCCCGTTCCTTGCGGATGATCGACCAGACGCTGCTCGGCGGTTGTGATCACAGCCTCCAGCGCCGCCGCATCACCCGCTCCAATCACCGCTCCGTCGAACGCCGTTACCGCCGCTTCCAACGTCGTCTGCGCGCTGTTCAGCTCCGCCTGCGTCTTGCTCGCCTTTGCGGCATCCACCGCCTGCGCAGCCGATATCGCATTCCCCAGCGTCGTGCGAGCCGCTGCTGGCGCTTCGCCTATGCTTGTTCCCTCCGTGTGATCTACCAGCCGCTGCTGCGCCACAGCTATCGCAGCCTCCAGCGCCGTCGCGTCGCCCGCTCCAATCACCGCTCCGTCGAACGCCGTCACCGCCGCTTCCAACGTCGTCTGCGCGCTGTTCAGCTCCGCCTGCGTCTTGCTTGCCTTCGCGGCATCCACTGCCTGCGCAGCCGATATCGCATTCCCCAGCGTCGTGCGAGCCGCTGCTGGCGCATCGCCAACGCTCGAGCCCTCCGCATGATCGGTCAACTTCTGCTGCGCCACAGCTATCTCCGCCTCCAGCGCCGCCGCGTCGCCCGCGCCAATCACCGCTCCGTTGAACGCCGTTACCGCCGCTTCCAACGTCGTCCGCGCGCTGTCCAGCTCCGCCTGCGTCTTGCTCGCCTTCGCGTCATCCACCGCCTGCGCAGCGTCTATCGCATTCCCCAGCGCCGTGCGAGCCGCTGCTGGCGCATCACCAACGCTTGAGCCCTCCGCATGATCGACCAGACGCTGCTCGGCGGTCGCGATCACAGCCTCCAGCGCCGCCGCGTCGCCCGCTCCAATCACCGCTCCATCGAACGCCGTCACCGCTGCTTCCAACGCCGTCTGCGCGCTGTCCAGCTCCGCCTGCGTCTTGCTCGCCTTCGCGGCATCCACTGCCTGCGCAGCCGATATCGCATTCCCCAGCGTCGTGCGAGCCGCTGCTGGTGCATCGCCTATGCTCGTTCCCTCCGTGTGATCTACCAGCCGCTGCTGCGCCACAGCTATCGCAGCCTCCAGCGCCGTCGCGTCACCTGCTCCGATCACCGCTCCGTCGAACGCCGTCACCGCCGCTTCCAACGTCGTCCGCGCGCTGTCCAGCTCCGCCTGCGTCTTGCTTGCCTTCGCGGCGTCCACCGCTTGCGCATCAGCAATGGCACTCTGCAGCGTAGCACGCGCTCCGCTCGGCGCATCACCCACGCCCGTTCCTTGCGGATGATCGACCAGACGCTGCTCGGCGGTCGCGATCACAGCCTCCAGCGCCGTCGCGTCACCTGCTCCGATCACCGCTCCGTCGAACGCCGTCACCGCCGCTTCCAACGTCGTCCGCGCGCTGTCCAGCTCCGCCTGCGTCTTGCTCGCCTTCGCGGCGTCCACCGCTTGCGCATCAGCAATGGCACTCTGCAGCGTAGCACGCGCTCCGCTCGGCGCATCACCCACGCCCGTTCCTTGCGGATGATCGACCAGACGCTGCTCGGCGGTCGCGATCACAGCCTCCAGCGCCGTCGCGTCACCTGCTCCGATCACCGCTCCATCGAACGCCGTCACCGCCGCTTCCAACGTCGTCCGCGCGCTGTCCAGCTCCGCCTGCGTCTTGCTCGCCTTCGCGGCGTCCACCGCCTGCGCAGCCGTTATCGCATTCCCCAGCGTCGTGCGCGCCACTGCTGGCGCATCGCCAACGCTCGAGCCCTCCGCATGATCGGTCAACTTCTGCTGCGCCACAGCTATCTCCGCCTCCAGCGCTGTCGCGTCACCCGCAGCCTGTATATTGTTGACCGTAGCGGTCTGCACTTTCTTGTTGCCGGCTTTATCCTCGACATATACCGTGTAAGTGCCGTTGCTTGTCGCGTCAAATGTCTTCGCCACCGTTATATCCGTTCCGCTGCCGGCGAAATTGCCAACCGTCTTGCTGCCCGGCAGCCATTTAAGAGCTTGCAGCCCATTTCCTTCACCATGGATGGTCGGCGAAACCGTCATCGTTACCGGATCGAAGGTGCTGCTCATCGTGGAAGGCGTAATCACAAGAGACGGCGCAGTGGGGAGACTAACCGTGACAGTCGAGTTGCCGGATGTCATGCTGTTATAGCCTGCATCTCCCGAATAATCTACTTGAATAGAGTGGTTCCCAACCCCCAAATTTGAAACATCAAGCGATGCCGATCCGCTCATAAGAGTCACATTTCCCAGCGTAGTTGCCCCGTCTTTGAACGTAACCGTTCCCGAAGGCATTCCAACATCGCCAGACACGGAAGCCGTCAACGTGGTTTCCTGCAGATAAGTCGTTGCCGCATCCGACACTGACAACGATACGGAAGGATTATGCTTGAGCAACGCAGGCGTCGTCTGTCCACGCCCCCATGTCCAAATTGCCCCGTCATCGTCAATGCCGTAAGATCTCTCGTTGCCCGCAACCACCGAAGCGAAGGACAATGAGCCGCCCGTATTCGGGTTCATCACCGAAACTTTATGAGGATTTGGATTAGAAGTCGCTCCATCCCCCAATTGGCCTTGATCATCTTTTCCCCAAGCCCACATATCCCCCTTGTCGTCAAGAGCAAGCATATAGGAATTACCCGCTGAGGCTTGTGTGAATTGCACAACGCTCCCTCCGTCCATGATAACCCGCTTCTCTGGTGTATCAATAGAATCTGTCGAGGTTGATCCATTTCCGAACTGTCCATACTTATTGGTACCCCAGGTCCAGATCTGACCATTCGTATCGAGTGCCGCTTCCAGATATCCGACAAAGCTGCCATCAACTTCGGTTCCTACCGCTACGGATTGAAACAAAGCTTCTGAAGCACCGTCCATCAAGGCATATTTCGGCATCGACACAATCGACACATTAAATAGGTTCCATAGATGGTTGGTTGTATCAATCCCAAGCACGAATTCATCATAGGCCTGAATGGATGCAAATTCAGCCAGGCTCCCCCCATCCATCACATCGAGCGCCGTGGGCACATTCGGGGTGGAAGTCGTTCGAAACCCCCATGCCCAGAGATGACGATGACTGTCTATGGCAAAGGCGCTGAATCTGCCGATTGCAATTTGCGTAAAGACAGCCTCTGTTCCTCCGTCCATCACGCTAAGCTTGCCCCATGTCAACGAGTTCGTCGTCGTGCCGTTGCCCAGTTGACCATCATCATTAGATCCAGTAGACCATAATCGGCCATTATCGTCCAAGGCGATCGTGTAGCCGCCACCTGTCTGCACGTCTTGAAAGCTTACAGGATTGCCGCCTTCCAGAACCGTCACCTTCTCCGGCGCTCCATTTGCAGAACCGCTCGTCGTTCCATTCCCATATTGACCAACGCTATTATCCCCCAACCCCCAGATATTGCCCATGTTATCCAGCGCTATCGCGTTACTAAGCATCGTAGACACGGATACGAATACCGTATCCCCAGGACTTGCTTTCGCCGAATGGCTTTCCAGCGGCAACCACGCTATTAACAACGACAACAATATCATTCCGATTCTCTTCAACTCAAATTCCTCCAATACCCAATTTCTTGTCTTTATGAATTGCATAACTTTCAACAGTCTATCAAAGCGCACTGAAAGAATAATGAAAGAATACAATGATTAATGTTTAAAGAATCAGCTAGTTTTCATTGACTGGCATCGGTTTCGATAGAGGCGCACAATGAAAACAGAGAAACCAAGACGGCTCCTCTGTTTCATGTATTTCCATGTTATTTAAATATACGATCCGCTGCCATCATCCGCTACCTTATGCATGGACCATGTCACTCCTAAAGCGTCGGCGCCGCCAAAATCAAGCGAGATGGTCAGACCATCTGCTTCATAAAACAAACCAATTTGATCGCCCGCATTCAAGTATACTTCTCCATCCAATGTCACTGTTCCGCTTCCGAGCACCGTTCTCATCGTTAATACTAGGGGTATATTCACATCCAGAATGGGAAGTGACCCTGAAATTAAAGCTGTCGCGGTCGGAGACATCCTCTTTACAGAAAAATAAGGATCAATTCCAGCTCCCATTGATGTTGTAACAGAGGAGGTTGTTTTATAATTGATCGTTGCTTTTACGGCATATCTCCCCGTAGTTGGTACCGTATAGTTCCCGCTTGCTGCATTAAACCCGGAGCTGCTGTAAAAGGAATTTGCTGTGCTCCAATTTGTCAATTGCATGGAAGAAGAGCCCGTGCTGCTCCCCAAAAATGCCGAGAAACCTTCAGTCGCAGGATTACTTGAGCTTCCTGGTTCGCCTTGCGGACCTTGCTCACCTTGCGGACCCGCTGGCCCTGCCGGACCTGCTGGGCCTTGCTCGCCTGTCGGACCTTGCGATCCTTCTGGACCAATTGGGCCTTGCTCACCCTGAGCTCCTGCCGGGCCTTGCGGTCCTTCTGGACCTGTTGGGCCTTGCTCACCCTGAGCTCCCGCCGGGCCTTGCGGTCCTGCTGGACCTGTTGCACCTGTCTCGCCCTTCTCACCCCGCGCACCTGTCGGGCCTTGCGGTCCTGCTGGACCTGTTGCACCTGTCTCGCCCTTCTCACCCTGAGCTCCTGCCGGGCCTTGCGGTCCTTCTGGACCTGTTGCACCTGTCTCGCCCTTCTCACCCTGAGCTCCAGCCGGGCCTTGCGGACCTGCCGGACCTGTTGCACCTGTCTCGCCTTTCGCACCCGCAGGACCTGTCGGACCTGTCGGACCTGCCGGACCTTGCTCGCCCTGCAGACCCTGATCGCCTTTCGCACCCGCAGGACCTATCGGACCTGCCGGACCTGTTGCACCTGTCTCGCCTTGCAGACCCTGCTCGCCCTGCAGACCTTGCTCGCCTTGCAGACCTTGCTCGCCTTGCAGACCCTGCTCGCCCTGCAGCCCCTGCTCGCCCTGCAGACCCTGCTCGCCCTGCAGACCCTGCTCGCCCTGCAGACCCTGCTCGCCCTGCTCACCCGCCGGTCCCGCAGGACCTGGCTCACCCTGCGGACCCGCCGGTCCTGCTGGGCCAGTATCACCCTGCTCGCCTTTGTCTCCCTTGGCTCCTTGACCTCCTTGCTCGCCTGTTGCTCCCTGCTCGCCTTTGTCTCCTTTCTCTCCTTTCACTCCAGGGACCTCGATTTCTTCATCTTGTACAACAGCTTCCACCATTAAAGCCATGCCGTCTTTATGCAATACATTGACTTCCTCGCCAATAACCATTGTGGCCAGAGATCCTTCTTGTCCTGATTGATTACCGAAGAAGACCGTTTTGTTATTCCAATTGAAATTCTCGTTCGTTCCAGCGATTTCGATTGAGAAGGAGCTGCCCGTTACACTCGCCAGCGTTCCCTTCGCAAAATGATCTCGTCCTACCGGGAAGTATAGTAAGGAGTTACTCAATATCACTGCCATTTGCGACCGTGTAATTAGCGTGTCAGGCTGAAACATGTTGTCCGGAAAGCCGCTGACAATGCCATATTGAACGCCTGCATTGATATAACCAAGATATTCAGGAGAAATATCCCGATTATCTTCGAACTTCGTCAATGTCTTAGATAGTTGCAGCGCTTCTTGCTCCTTGCCAATCGCTCGAACAACTAATCTTGCTATCCATTCTCTGGTCGCCGTCTGAGCTCCCCATACTGCTCCGTCCTTCGTATTTTCCTCTGCCGCCTTAACCAAGCCTGCTCCGAGCGCGGCCGCTATTGCGAACTGAGCCCAGTCATCTGCTGACAGCGATACATCCATGCTCCGTACCGGATCTAGCTCCATTAGCCGGGTTGTCATAGCAACGGCTTCCTGCTTTGTCACATTCTCATTTGGATTAATTTTGCCGTTCTGATCGCCATAAAGCACCTCGAGTAATGCCATCTGCGTAAGCTGTTTTACCGCCCAATTCGGCAATTGCTCTACCTTTGTACCGGCATCTGCAGCAGCAAAGGTCGATGTGTTCAAAATCATGATCATAACCACAAAAAACGGCAAGAATCTATACTTTTTTTTCACTCCACAAATCCTCCAATTTCGAATAGTCTCTTCTTTGCACATACGTTTGCTTATCCTATCAAGATGCTCTGAAAGAATTCTGAAAGAATATGAGATATAGGCTCGAAATATGGTAGAATTTAAACTTAACCTCTATGCGCAAAGGAACTGATTCGGATGACTCTCTCATGGCTCTCGCTATCCTCCATGATTCTAGCTCTTTGCATGACCGGCATGATTTTGATTTATGCACTTTCGCATAGACGCGAGCGCGGCGTTCGTTTCTTTATCCCTATGCTGTTCTGTCGGGTCGTCTTCTCCTTGTGCGTAATCCTGGAGTTATATAGCTCCTCACTGGATGCGAAGCTGATCTATCGCTATATCGAAATTACAATGAATACCATCATTCTTCCTTTTCTAATTCTACTAACGCTTGATTTATTGGGAAAAGAGAGACTTCTGCGCAGCCTCCGGTTTATTCTGTTTCTGCCGTTTGGCGTATGGGCGGCTCTGAATTGGAGCGACTCGAGGCTTCATTTGATTTATGATACTGTCACTCTCCGCAATGATCAGCTCATCATGACCAAATCAGGCTTTGCAGTCGGCTACAGCCTCTTCTATCTATCTCTGTACATACTGTGCATGATTGGAATTCTTATGTATGTTCGCACGATTCGAAGCGAAATACGGACACCGGCCCTGTTCATCCTCTTGTTCGGAACCATGCCTCCGGCTGTGGAGATGCTCAGGCTCTGGCGGCCGGATCTGTCCCCTTGGCTGCAGCCCGCGGCCGTTTATTGCGGATTCACGGGTATGATGATGCTTATTTTATTTTATCGCCACAAGCTGTTCGTCAATGTGCCCATCTCTCGAAACGCCGTGGTTGAGACAATGCGCGAAGGCGTGCTCATCGTGAATGCCCGGGGGATGATCGTGGATTGCAACGCGCCTATGCTGTTGTTGTTCGAAGAGCGGGGATTAACGTCCATTATGAATCAACCTGCTGCCTCCCTGCTCGCTCCTTGGCCGGAATGGCAGCGACTGTGCGCGACGATGAGAGAAGGCTCCGTCGAAATTCTCTTCTCCACAGGCGGCGAAGAGAAGGTATACAGCCTGAATGTATCGCCTCTGAAGTCGCAGGGAAAGCGCAAGCTGGGAAGCCTGACCGTGCTAAACGATATTACCGAGAAGCAGCGCCGGCTCGAGCATATCGCTCATCTCAATCAGCTGCAGGACAAGCTGTTCACCATCGTATCGCATGATATACGAGGACCTGTCGCGCTTCAGATGCAGCTTATTGAAATGATCGAGAACGAGCGCAAAGAAACAGGAACAGAAAGCCGCGAAACCGTCGACGCTTTGCTGCAGCAAGTCCGAACCTCCTTCGGTATGGTCGAAAACCTGCTGGAATGGTTCCGCAGCCAGCGTGACGGCATCGTGCTAAAGCCGGAATGGATCGAGCTGTCCGAGGTGGTGGAGGAGTGTGTCGAGCAGTTGCGAATGAACAGCGAGGTGAAGGAGATCAGCTTTGCCTATTCCTTCAATCCTCTCATCCACATTCATGCCGACCGTGACACCTTCTCGCTTGTACTTCGCAATCTGTTGTCCAATGCCGTCAAATTCTCTAAGGCTGAAAGCACAGTTGAGATTAAGGCGAGCGCTTCGGGAGAAGACATCGTCGAAATTGTTGTTGTAGACAAAGGAATAGGCATGAACGAAGATCAGTTGCGCGAGCTGTTTGATGAAAAACGCTTTCGCACTTCAAGAGGAACCTCGGGAGAGAAGGGCACCGGGCTTGGGCTGCTTGTCTGTCGGAGATTCGTTCATTTAAATGGCGGAAAGCTTTGGGCGGAGAGCAAGCAAGGCGAAGGAAGCAGGTTCCATATTTTGCTCGAAGGGAGAGGGATTACGTGAAGATTATGATTGTAGACGATGAGCCGATCATGAGGAAGGCGATCAGCCAGCTTCTCTCCGGCATGGAGGAGGCGGCGGTAACCGCTTCTGTAGCCAGCGCGCGGGAAGCGCTGTCGCATATCCGCGAAGAGCATGTCGATCTGGCCTTCGTCGACATCATGATCGCCGAGGACAACGGGCTCCAGCTAGCCCGCGAGCTGCGAGCTCTGAACTCGGCGCTCGACATCGTGTTCGTCACCTCCCACAGCGACTTCGCGCTTGAAGCCTTCGACGCCTATCCGCTGGATTATATGGTCAAGCCCGTTACCAAGAGCCGTCTTCGCAAAACGGTGGAACGCGCAATGTCGAGAAAGACGGAAGTCGCCAAACAAGCTGCTCATGCTGCTAGTGTCGGCCATGCGGGCGAAAACTCCCGCCATGTCGATCCTTCGGTCAAGCCGCCCCTGCCCAAGCTCCGCATTCAGGCATTCGGTTCGATTGATATCGCCAGCGAATTCAGCGGCAGGATCAAGTGGATTTCGCAGAAGAGTCAAGAGCTGTTCCTCTATCTGCTCATGCATCGCGGAAGAAGCGTCTCCAAGAGCCGAATTATAGAAGATATTTTTCAGGATATGCCTCTCAAAAACGCGGAAACCTATCTCAACACAGCCGTTTACCAGCTGCGCAAGGCTCTTAATCCACATGGGCTGAAGGCGATCATCCATACCTCGCGCGAGCAGCTTCATCTGGATATGAGCAGCATTGAAGCCGATTTCGTTCGATTTGAGCGCTTTGTCGACAAGAGCGAGGGAATTGACGTGAATACGATAGAAGGGGCTGCTTCCATGGAGCAGCTCTACGGTGGCGGATTATTCGAGGACAAAAGCTATCCATGGTCTGTTGCCGAGCATGAGCGGATGGAGAGCTTGTATCTCGGCTTCGCCAAGAAGCTGGTGCGGTACTATATTTCCGAGGATCAACATGAGGAGGCGAAACGGGTCTGCAGGCGGTTGCTCAGCCATAATAACCTCGACGAAGAGGCGAATCTGCTTCTGATGATGATCTTAGACTCCGCCAATAACCGAGCTGCAATCGAACAGCATTACCGCCGCTACAAAACAATATTAACGGAAGAGCTTGGCGTTCCAGTACCCGCGGCTATTGAAGCCATCTATCGCGGAGGCTAATCATATATCCTTTTGTGCGGGATGGATTCAAGAAGGCTTGACCACTTGTCCAAGAATTGAAGCCTAAAGTCCACATTTGACCGTAAGAAGCGATTATCTCTCATTTTGTTTTTTTACAGGACGCCGATAACCGTAAGAGAAGATAATTAAGTGTTTAAATTATTTCTGTCTCTAACGGTCACGCATGACCTTTAGAACCGGCTCACCCTTATTCACAATGAATTGGCAGCCGCGAAAATCCCCCGCAGTCGAATCGCCCCAACCCGCAAACGATCAAGCTCGCAGCTATATCCGGCTCTCCTCGGCATTCTTGTTCCGGAAATCCTGAGGCGTCATGCCGAACTGGTTCTTGAACAGCTTGATGAAATATTGCGGCTTCTGGTACCCGACCTCCAGAGCGATCTGGCTCACCTTCCGCTCCTTGTCGCCCAAGAGCTCCACGGCCTTATCCATGCGCAACCGCAGGACGTAAGCGGAGAAATTCTCCCCGCTCTCCTGCTTGAACAGGTTGGAGACATAGACCGGATGAAGCTCGACATGGTCGGCTACCGACTGAAGCGTCGCTTCGCTCAGATGCTCCGTCATGAACCGGTATACCCGCTCCATCAGCTCCGAGCGCAGATGATTCGAGCGATTGCTGCTGTAGGCCTTCAGCTGATGGAAGCTGGCCATCGCCCATTCGCGAAGGGGGCCGGAGCTCCAACTGGCCTCCGCCTTCAGCATCATGTCGATATCTCTGCCGAACACCTCGAAGAACCGCTTCCCCTTCTTGTGAACATAATACGTGAAGGCCTGGAGCAAGGCTGTGTAGATCTCGAAGCCGTATTCATTCGTATTGTCCGCATGATGATCAAGCTCATCGAAGATTGCCGTCAGCTTCTCCTCGAAAGAGCCCCATTGCTCCACGTCGATCAATTGCATCAGCGTCGGCGTCGCGTACAGCGAAGACAGCGGCCGAAGCGCGATCTTCGTCTGATCCCCCATCACGTTCAGATAGCTCTCCGTCTGATAGCCGATGAAATCAGAGTAGGTAGACAGCGCCGCATGATACATCCCCGCCAAATCCGGAAGCAGCTTGCCTGGAGGACTCACGACAATCGACACCTTCATTTTCAAATAGAGCTTCACCTGATGCTGCACATGCCTGGCCAGATCTTCAAGAAATGCTCTTGTCCCCGCGCTCGTTACTGAGCTCGTTCCTGAATCTCCCGCCGCCCCGCCTTCTATACCTCCAGGACCAACTGCTTCTGTACCAGTACCTTCTTCGCCCTCCAGCGGTTGAACCATCATAATGAAATAATCGTAAGGATCCTTGCATGTCCAAATGCGATAATGTCCCGAAAATACCTCCTCCGCAATATTGCAGAAAGCGTATTCCAGAAGCGACACGCTGTACAGATCCATATTCGAATAATCCTCTTCGATCCTGATGCAGAGCAGCGTGGCCGGTTGATCCAGGCGAAAGCCCAGCCGGTACAGATCGATTTTCTCCTTCAGGGCGGACGGAGCTATTCTCTGCTCGGCGAGCAAATCCAACAACAGCGATTCGCGAAGCCTCGGAAGGCTTTCGCGGAACAAATCCGTAATTTTCTGCTGATCGACCAGCGCCTTGCCCTCCTGCTCGATCTCGGCGAGCAGCCTTCGCACCGTTTGCGCAAGCTCCTCGTTGGGCACCGGCTTCAGCAGGTATTCGGATACGCGATTGTGCAGCGCCTCTTTCGCATATTGAAATTCGTCGTGGCCTGTCAAAATAATCGTTCGCACATTGCGCTGCTTTTCATTAATGCGCGAAATAAGCTCGAGCCCGCTCATGCCGTTCATCTGAATATCCGTGACGACAATGTCGATGGCATGATAAGCGAGCAGTTCCAGCGCCTCCTCGCCGGAGTAAGCCTTATGCACCGCCGCGATGCCCATCGCTTCCCATGGAATCGTAATCGCCATGCTGTCGACCAAGTGGGTATGATCGTCCACAAGCAATATTTCGTACACAGCCATCGCCTCCCCTGTCTAACTTTAGTTGCTTACAGACATGTTGCTGTGAGAGACGATCATTCTTGGGATCGCTTCTCCAGAATGAGCTGTTCTCTCCGCTGTGTGTCGTAGTTCTACTTCCCGCCGTCCCGCTCCTGGTCATTCTGCGTCTCGCCCATCTACGTCTGATCGCCCTGCTTCCCGCCGCTCGTCCACGTCAGCTCCGCGCACACGCCGCCAAGCGCCGAGCGCCGGAGCATCAAGCCCGAGCCTTCCCCGAACAGCAGCTTCATCCGTTGATGCACATTTTGCATGCCCGATTCAATCGTCTCCGTGTTGTCGGCCCGGTTGCGAACATTGAGCGCCTCGAGCGCGTACCGCTCCATGCCGACACCGCTGTCCTCTACCGTCAATTGCGCCTGCCCGCCATCCAGCGTCCCGGTGATGCGAATCAGGCCGAAGCCGCTTTGATTCTTGAAGCCGTGCAGAATCACATTCTCCACAATCGGCTGCACGATCAGGCGCGGCACCTCCATCTGCAGCATGTTGGGATCCACTTCGATCTCATATTCAAAGCCGTCCATGAGCGAGCTGTGAATCGCCAGGTAATGCGACACCATGTCCAGCTCCTCCGCCAGCGTAGCCAGCTTGTTGCCCGTCTTCGTCGTGTAGCGGTAATACTTGCTGAGATTCATCGTCATCGCGATCGCCGCTTCCTCTTCGTCGAGCTCGATCATGCTCTTGATGTAAGCAAGCGTATTATAGAGAAAATGCGGATTAATCTGCGATTGCAGCTGCTTCAGCGTCGCTTCCTTAGACCGCAGCTGCTCCTTGAACACATCCTCGATCAGCGCTTCGATCCGCGACGCCATCGAGTTGAAGCGATCGTATAGGAAGCGGAATTCGCCTCGCGGCTTATCCTTCATTCGGATAGAGTAAATGCCCTTCTCGATCATATTCATGCTCTGCAGCAGCTTGCGGAACGGAATTCTCACATTGCGGTACACGATAAACGCCAGAAACACCGCCATGAACAGAATCATCGATGAGATCGCGTAAAACATCGTCAGATTGCGGTCGATTGGCGCCATAATCTGTGAGATCGGCACATAATCGAACACATACCAGCCAAGCGCGTCTACCTTTTGATAATGAATCTGGTAGCTCGAAGCTCCCGCCTTGCTGAGGAAATAACCCTCGTCCCGAGGCAAATCCGGCTTAAAGTCCGTCAGCAGCTCGTCGATCAGCTTCCGGTCGGAGGTATAATTGTAGATCGGCGCGCTGCCAGGCTGATAGAGGAACGGATCTCCCGAATCATTCGACTTGAAATCGGACAACGCGCTTTTGATTTCCGCCACATCCATTTTCACAATGACCCGCATATCCGCCTCATCCTGCGAGCCGTCGCTTCGCGGATAGGATAACACCTCCATGAAATACGAGCCGTTCGGATCGTCGAAATACTGCCACAGCATATCCTCGGCCGGCAGCTGCGAGGGCAGAGCGTTCAGGCTGGAATTGCTCTTGATCACATTCCCCGTCTTCGGGTAAGAAACCGCGATGACCGCCTTCCAATCCCCGTAGCCGGCAAGGCGGCCAATCTCCTCGGATACGGAACGAACCGTTCTGTATTTTTGCAAAATATCACCCAGCAGATCCGGATACGCCAAATTGCGCACATCCGTGCTTTCGTACAGCATCTTCTGATACGTATCGAGCTGCACCAAGGTGTGGTCGAGCTGGCTTGCGAACGTCTCGATCTGATTCTGCTTCACCTTCATAATCTCGTCCTTCAGCAAGCCGACGCTTGTCCGGTTGGAGATCGCATACAGAATCAGAATCGGCGTCAGCAAAATGACGAGCGTGGCGATCACCTTGGGGAATATGCCAAAATTATTCATCCTCATCCCCCGTTTGCGCGCGGAAGGCTTCGAACTGCCTCTTCACCTCGGCGAACACGATATCAAGTCCGGCCTTCTTCAGCGACTGAATCGCATCCTCATAGCCTTCGTCGTAACCGACCAGACCGAAGTTGATTGGCTCGAACTTCTCCTTGTACACCGTCATCACCTTGGCCAGCTCGTTCTTCACCGGCTCTTCGTTAAAGTGAAAGCCGAACAGCTTGGAAATTCGAGCGTTATCGTCATTCCCGAGCATATCGTCGATTACTTCATCATCCACAATCCTCGGCGCTGTGAAGTAATTCGTGTTCCGCCACATCCACTCGTACATGAGCTGATCATTCGTCAGCAGCTTGATCTCACCGTCATCCAGCTCGTAATCGACGCCCTCTACGCCGTAGATGATGAACATGTAATTCTCCTTGCTCTGCAAAATCCAGTTCATGAATTGCATCGCGAGCTCGGGATGCTCAGCGGCGGAAGGAATCATATACGCTTCATTGCTGGGGGCGGTAATATATTTCGGCTTGCCCGGCGACAAATAATATTCGCGAAGCCTGGCGTTCGGATCAGCCTTCTGGGCGGTCTGCCAATTCTCCATTGCGCGCGACACCGCGCCGACTCGGAAGAGCAGCTTGCCGGCATTCTCCTGATCGATCTTCGCCGCCGGATTGCCGACGAGATCGCGATCGATAATGCCCTTGTCCACCCAGGATTCGCGAAGCTGGACCGTCTTCTTGTACAGCTCGGACTCCACGTAATTCATCAGCTCGCCCGAATCCTCATCTACCGCGAACAGCTGCCGCTCGTCCAACATCGTATAATTGCGGCCCCCAATTTCCCTCCATAGAATATCCTGGCCGCGATCCGTCTCCAGATAGCCGTAATAGCTTGGATCTCTCTCATGCACCTTCTTATAAAATAGCTCCAAATCGGCAATCGATCGAATCTCTCTCATGCCGACCGATTCCAGCAGATCCTGACGGACCAGCATCGATGTGAATTTGCCGGCGGACGTGAACGCCTGGGACGGAATCGCCCATTGCTTGCCGTTAATACGATCGAGCTTGAAATTCTCGGCGGGAATATTCGCGATGAGATCTCTGCCGTATTGCTCGAGCAAATCGTCGAGCGGCTGAATATAGCCCTGCGTCATATAACCGGACACGAAGGGCGTGCCGTACCAGAACAGATCATATTTCTCGCCGGTAGAGAGGGCCAGCTCAAGCTTCTGCTGATAGCTCCCCCACGGGATATAGGTCAGGTCGAGCTCCATGTTCAGATCATGCCGCAGCCTCGCGTTAAGCTCGTTGTCCACGAACTCCCTCATGCGCGGCGATTCGTCTCCGGGCATGATCATTCGGAGCGTAACGATCTTGTCATTGCCGGTTCCGGCCGAAGATATCGCACTCTCATTATTGTTGTCGCCGCGGCAAGCGCTTACAAGCAGACTGATTAAGAGCAGCGCGGAGATCACGGCTATAGTAGGTTTGCGCATCGCATCGAAGACCCCGTTTCGTATTGCGAAATGAAGATACTATTCCTATTTTACAGGAGTCCGCGATGGGGGGATAGACCAAGGATTTAAGGTGGGATGCCTGAAATTAAAGAACATGACTCACATTTACCATAATTTACGAATGTATCACTTTAATGAAGCACCTAAAAAGCCGCACACAATAGGCCTCTTCAGATTCAAACGAAAGCTGGACATGAGAAAAAAGCCTGACGGTGTTTTTGTCAGAGGTAAGCAGCGCAAATGCGCTGTACCGTGCTGCTTTTCGATCCTGTAACGCTGGTCACCAACGTTGCAGTGCAGAAAGCGGCCCGGGATGGGGCTGTAACGCTGGTCACCAGCGCTAGACGGAAGCCCCTACCCGAAATGTTATACGCTATAAGAATAAAGAAAACCAGCCTATACGTAACAACAGGCTGGCTTTGTTAATGCTTATTTTTAGTTCTGATTCTTTCGAGCGAGTACCTCCGCCTCAGTCAATCCGGAAGCTTTCGCAATGACGGCAGGATCCACACCGAGTGCAAGAAGCTCTGCTGCCATCGTTCTCGCCTTCTGTTGCTGACCTGCAATGATTCCTCTTGCCTCACCTCTTGCTTCACCCCTTGCTTCTCCTATAGCTTCTCCTTGGGCTTTCCCTTGAGCTCTCCCCTCTGCAAGAGCCCCCTCAATCATAGAAGCTTCGTCGTGCAGAAACTTCTGACGATCCTCGTACAACCGGCGGGCCTCCGCGTCCTGACTGAGGAACTCCAGCGTATTCATCGCTTTCTTCAATACAGGTTCATTCATACTCAAGCCTCCCACTTGGATTTATCCGCACCCTTCAGGAACAACAGCCAATTTACCAAACCGCCGCCCTCCATTGCTACAGCATTATCTCCTAGCTTGGAAAGCTCCAGAAAATGCAATTCGATATCATCTATAAGCGTAATTCCTGTTCGATCCTCCCGTAAATGAAACACATTACTATTATATCATTTTTCTGCGAAATTGAACCCATTGGTGCATTATATTCGAATTCGCATTTCCTGTTTCATTTCTTCACAGCTCACGCAGAAAACCTCCCGAAAGATATATTCCTCCAGAAGGTTATCCTGCATGCAACTATATTAGAATGCTACACAACTTGACGCTCCACACTTAAAAACTCATAAGCACCCGAAGCAATTTCGAATTTCAAATAGCCATCTTCTTCTCCCACGGAAGTGCAGCCTGTCAAAGAAGAATCTCCCGCCGACAAGCCATTGATAGTAGCCTTCCCCTTCAGAATCCATACGGTTGCGGTCGTATTCGGCGGAATCGCGACAGCAAGGCGGAACTCGCCGTCCTGCTCCAGCTTCCAATGCGTGGAGATCGTTCCGTACAATGAATTGTAGGAGGCTTCCACCTCTGTTATCGTTCCGCCAGGACGCGGGCGAATAATGGCGTGCCGGAAACCGGATGCGGCAGCGTCCGTCTCTATTCCGGCCATGTAACGATACATCCATTCTCCGACGGAGCCGAGGGAGTAATGGTTGAAGGAGTTCATGGACGGTGTCTGGAAGCCCTTGTCCTCCGTCCAGCCGTCCCAGCGTTCCCATATCGTCGTGGCCCCATGCTTGATCGAATACAGCCACGAAGGGAATTCCTCTTGCGTGAGCAGTTGGTAAGCGACATCCAGCTTACCGTTATCCGTAAGCGCAGGCAACAGATAACCTACGCCGAGGAAGCCCGTCGACAGCCGGTCGCCCTTCCGCTTAATATCCGCAGTCAGATGCTCGACCGCCTTTTGCCGTAAATCCTCGGTCAATAAGCCGAATTGCAGCGCAAGCACATACACCGTTTGGGTATGGCCGCGAATGATTCCTTGCTCGTCGATGAATGCGCCTCGGAAGGCCGCCGCAATATCCTCGAACAAGGCGGAATAAAGCGCCTCATCCTCCATTTTGCCCAGCACGCCGGCAATAGTGGAAAGCAGCTTCGTGCTGTACGCAAAATACGCGGTTGCGAGTACTTCGTTGGGCGTATCCGCTTCAATGGACAACCAGTCGCCGTAATTGGCATAGTCCGGGCGAACAAGGTTGTCCGTGGTGCAGCGCAAATATTCAACCCAACGCTCCATTGCTCCATAATTTGCTTCCAGAATTCTCGTATCCCCATACATCAGATACAGGGTCCAGGGAATGACAACACCCGCATCCCCCCAGCCTGAATTGTCCGGCGCATACCAATTCAGTCTGGTATTCCACATTTTATGCCGAATCCAGCCTGCGTCCGGGGCAACATCCGTGAAAGCTCCCGATGGCTGCTGGCAGTCCAGCATATCCTGATAGAACTTGGTGAAAAATCGCGATACGTCCATGTTATAGGAAGCTGTGCGAGCAAAGATCTGCGCATCCCCCGTCCATCCCAGTCGCTCGTCGCGTTGCGGACAATCCGTCGGAACCGACAGGAAGTTGCCTCTCTGCCCCCAAGTAATGTTAGCGTACAGCTTGTTGACTTTCTCATCCGAGGTGCGCATGCGACCGGTCTTCGGCGTATCGGAGTGGACGACCTTGCCGACAATCGTGCCCAGATCAGCCTCGCCTGGATAACCGATCAGCTCCACATAACGAAAGCCATGGAAGGTGAAGCTCGGTTCGTAACGCTCCTCCCCTTCGCCTTTCAAAATATAATGATCCTGCTGGATGCCCTTGCGCAGGTTATCCAGATACATGGAGCCGTCCGAGTTCAGCATCTCCGTATGGCTTAACGTAACCCGAATGCCTCGCGCGCCGCTGACCTTAAGCTCCGTCCAGCCCACCATGTTTTGCCCCATGTCATAGATGTATGTGCCTTGATTCGTCTTCCGAATACTAATTGGCTTCAAAATCTCCGTCGTCCGGATCGGAGGCTCAAGCGTCGCGCTCAGCACGCCGTTATAGCCAGGGCGGACATCCGGCCGCTCCCAGCCGGAATCGTCGTAACCCACATTGTCCCAGCCCGTCAATTCCTTGGTGGCGTCGTAGGTTTCCCCTTTGATCATATCCGAGTAGAGCAGGGGACCGGTTGTCACTACCCAACTGCCATCCGTAACGACGCTGTCGCGGCTGCCATCCTCGTATTCGATATTCGTCTGCATCAGGAAGAAGGGTCTCTCGCCGTACACCTTATTGCCGAGAAATCCAACCGTTCCCGAATACCAGCCATCTCCGAGAACAACGCTGAACACATTGCTGCCCGTCTTCAGCTCATCGGTTATATCATAAGCCTGCACCTGCGCGCGCCTATTATAATCGGTCCATCCCGGAGCGAACCAGTCTCCTCCCAGTCGCTCTCCATTCACGCACAGCTTATAGACGCCAAGAGCTGTCGCGTATGTCGTCGCTCGCTTGACGGGTCCTCGAATTTCGAACATCTTGCGCAAATGAGGCGAGGGCGACAATTGCTTCTCCAGCTCCGGCTTCTGTCCGTCTGTTGCTGGTGCTGCCGCTGATGCAGCCGCAGGCTGAACGGGCTTGCGGCCAATCCACTTCCCCTTCCAAGCGGTTCGCGACAGTAGGCCGATCGTCCAGAATGCGGGCTCGCTCCACTCTGATCGTTGATCTTCGCCGTCCCAAACGCGAACCTTCCAATAATAGACCCCTTCTTGCTCAAGCGGCTTGCCGTCATAGACAATCTGTATGGATTGACTCGATGCGACCTTGCCGCTGTCCCACCTATCCGCTTCACCATTGTCCAGCTTCTGCAAGGAGGTCGCAACCGCGATCTGGTAAGCGGTTTGCTTAACGGCTTGCCCTTGCGCTTCCATCCGCCAGCACAGACGCGGCTTTAAAGTGTGCAGTCCTCTCGGATTTACAGCATATTCCGTTTTGCAGCCGACCACTCGAACTGTCATGACGCACCTCCCTTCTCTTCGTTACAGGCATGGAATAAAGCCAGCTTGGCGTACATGTCCTCAAGCGTGAACCGGGCATCCACATATCGATACACCCGTATGATGCGTCCACCCTCCCGCTCCTCATAGGTCATATCGTCGCGAATATGAGGCGCTGGGCGCAATTCGTATTCGAACGCATGATCATCAATAAGAAGCGATACCGCCGGGGAATCTCCCAGCATCCACATCTCGCCCTTCGGCCATCTTGCGCTATGCCTCGGCAGCAGATTGAATGCCGCAAGCTGTTCGTAGAGATATTCACCGATGGCTCCGTAAGGACGGACCCGAACCGCGAGTTCAGCCAGGCTGACCCGGATCATGGAATACACATTCTTCGGAACCTGCCACAGCGGCACGAGGGATTTCATTATCGTATTGGCGGCCTTGATATCGTTAAGGAGGTTAAATTCCTCTGCGCCGTGCGGATACGATCCGCCTCCTATCCAAACTGCGGTCAGCCGATCTGCGATTCGAGGCTCCATTAAGTAAGCGGATGCCATATCCGTCAGCGGCCCAAGGAATATGACGTACAATGGCAGCGGATCCTCCTTCATCGCCTCGCGAATGATAAGCTCCGCTCCTTCGGACGGAACGGGAGTCTCCTCATCCACCATCGCGCGGTGAGCGCCTCTATAGAGGGGAATCGTATCCTCCATGTCCATGAGCTTCAGCAGCTTGCCGGCCTCCGCATAGGATTCCTCCATCGTGGTCGTTGTTCGAGTGCCGAAATGCGCGGCGATGATGCCCGTGATTTGGAACCTTGGCGTCAGCAGGGCATGCACGATCGCGTATTGATCATCCGCTTCATTCGCGGCATCGGTGTTGATGATAAGGCGTATCTTCTTGTTATCTGGAACCTGGAAGGGCATAATCACACCAAACAACTCCTCTATTCGGATCATTTAGCTTCATTTAGTAGAATCGTTAAGGAAGATTCATAACGTTAAACGCGTAATTCTCCAGCCTTGGTGAAGCTAAAGAAGATTGATATCGTTATTTCTTCAAAGTGAGCATGATTTCAGCCCGAAACCATGAAATAAGACGATAAATCTTCGTTAGATTCGAAAATGATGCCTTTTTATGCTCTTAACGTTATCATGTTTCGTTAGCATTCCGCCTGGCTCCATCCAAGCCTACGATCGAGGTCCTTCCGTGATACTCGACCTTCAGCTTTGCAGAGCCAAGCAACGTTGTAAGCTGCGCATTCATCACTCGGAGCGGAACGGTAGCTATTCACTGATCTCTCAAGAAAAGCTCAATAACCGGAACCGCCACGTTCGGTTTCTTCACTGGCAGTTGCAGCGTCAGCGTGTTCGCCGGGCGGCCCTCATCGAAGGCCCCGGCCTCCATCGTCAGCTTCTTCTCTCCCTCGACCATCCGGATTTCCGAAGCGTCATTCAGCAGTTGCGCATATTCGACCCGTCCGGAGAAGTTCGAGAGATGCAACTGTTTGAACGGCCACGCGAATACATGCAAATACAAGCGATTAGTGTCCGGATTGTACGTGAATCGGCAATCCGGCGGGCATTCGAATGCTTCCGGCGCAGCCGTGCAGCCGTAGATCGAACGGCTGTGGCGGCGCATCCATCCGCCCATCCCCTTCAGGCGGTCAACAGCTCGTTCATCGAACTCCCCGCGGCCGGTAGGGCCGACGTTCAGCAGCAGATTGCCGCCCTTGGCAACCGTGTCGATGAGCATCTGCAGCAGCATGTCCACGCTCTTCCATGATTCCTCGTCCCGGTAATAGCCCCAGGATCCGCTGAAGGTGTGGCAAGCTTCCCATACGACCCGCCTCCCGTTCACCTTGATCCACTCGCGGGGCTGATATTGCTCGGGCGTCGTAATATCGCCCGGCACCTGCAGCCGGTCGTTCAGCATAATGCGCGGCTGCAGCTCGCGAATCAGCTTCACGAGCTTCTCGCTCTGCCACGCTTCCTTGCCCTTGCCGGGGAAGCCCTCCTCCGCCGCAATAGAGAAATCGTAGAACAGCACGTCGATGTCCCCGAATTCGCTGAGCAGCTCTCGCGTCTGACCGAACAGGTAATCCACATACTTCGAGAAATCCCGCTGCTTGCTCTGCTCCACGAACGCTGCGTCGTAACGCTGCGGATGCTTCACATCCACGGTATACTGCGAATGATGCCAGTCCAGCAAAGAATAATATAAGCCCGCCCGAATGCCCTTGCCCCGGAAGGCGTCCAGCATGGGGCGGAGCAGATCCTTGCCGTACGGTGTGTTCGTCACCTTGTAATCGGTCAGCTTCGAATCCCACAGGCAGAAGCCTTCATGATGCTTCGTCGTCACGACCATATACTTCATTCCTGCATCCGAGGCGAGCTGCGCCCATAGCTCGGGATCGTAGAGATCCGGATCGAATCGCTTGAAATACTTTTCATACTGCTCATTGCTCAGAAATTCGCGCCCCCGCATCCATTCATGACGAGCGCCAAGCGAATATAATCCCCAATGGATATACATGCCGAACCGCGCTTCCGTGAACCACTTCGAATCGCCCACGGGTTCCATTCCTTTCTGATTCATCTCTATGCCTCCTCCTATCCGCAATCAGATCCTCATGCTTTTCCGTTCTCGTACAGCCAATCGAGCGTATCCATACTGTTGGAGCCCTCCAGGTCGCGCACCGTTATTTGCTGCGAAGCCTTAATCACGCCCGCAATGAGGTAAGAGCCTCGTCCGAAGACGAGCGTATGACGGCCTGCCTCATACAGAAAGGCATGGACATTAACGGATGGATAGAAAAATACCTTAAGCCCGTTTTTAAGAATCGGTGCCAAACCGCCTCGATCATCCGCATGAGTATTTTCCTCCAAGTTCGGCACCTGAAGCCATTCTGAATCTTTGGAATTGAAGTAGCCAATCAGAATACGCGCGGGCTCCTTCAGCTCAATATCAATCTGAACGCCTTCCTTGGCTGCTTGATCCCGATTGATGCGAATGCCCGTTAACCCGGCAAGCTCCTCGGCCACATGCGAGGCGATCACATCGCCGTCCGAGAACACCCTGCTTTGCTTATCCAGCACATACTGCTCGGCATCGGCGGAATGCAGGACGAATTCGGCCTCCGCATAAGGGCCCGCCGCTTCGCCTTGCGCAACCGCCGGCAATTGCCCCCGTTTCAGCTCCTCTACCCGCGCTGTGAAATGGTCGAACTCCCGCTCGTAATACGGCAAGCAGTCGCGCCAATGGCCGTGTTTCTCTCCATCCGGGAACGGCACCTTCCGCTGCGGCGTCTGCATGCTGTTGGCATAGAGATACGTATCCTCGGTCAGCTTCGCCAGCTCGCGGTAATTCAACAAGCTTTGCTCAAAGTCCGGGATCGCCTGCTCCAGCAGCTCCACATGTTTCAGGAACTCCCGTCCAGCTCGCGACTTGTAGGTCAGAATCCCAACAGCCGCCCGCGCTTTGAACGTATAGGCGCGAGTCATAAGCGCAATCGCCAACACATCGGTCGCGATGCGCTCGAATTCCTCTCCGTTTCGCAGCACATGAGGCCGCGCTCTCTCGATGGCCTGTTCCGCATTCCTCGCATGCGCATCGACGTTGTCCGCGATATCCAGAGGCGTCTCCCCAATATGCGGCTCCCCGCGCTCTTCGCGCGCAACGTACTGGTCCAACCGCTCGCCTTGCGGCGCTTGCGACTCCCACAGCTCCTTCCACGGACCGTAACGGTCGGGATTCGTCAGCTGGCTCATCGTCATGCCGAGACTCATCGTCTGACGATTGCCCTCGGTAATGCCGAATCTGCGCAGCAGCTTCGGAGCGCATTCTCCCGATTCCTCATAGGCATCCAGAATAGCTTCTCCTGCCTCACGGCTGCCATATCGCTTCGCGAATTGCTGAGTCCAGTATTCCCGCTCAAGCGCCGGATGATGATCAGGCTTCCATGCATAGCGGAACCATGCAGCGAACCAGATCCAATCCCGATCGAGCTGCTTCAATCTTGGCGTCACGGCATCCGGCGAGTAAGGCCAATCCCAGTAGAACAGCGGATAGAGATGAATGCCGTTGCAGCCCAGCCGATATTTCGCCGCTTGCACGCATTTCTGAATAAACGAAGGAGCTCCGAAGCGGAAGGGCTCCAAATTCGCCAGAATATGAACATTGAAAAGATGAACGGATCCCAGCGAGCCGAGATGCTGATGCGTGTCCTGCCAATTGCCGCGCGGCGTGAAGGTTGTGAGCGACTCCCCGTTATACTTGGCCTCTGTGAACAGATTGCCATAGTTCGGGATCGCCGCTTCCATGACCTTCTCCGATGGAATCGCATGAGCTCGGACGATAATCGGCGGCAGCTCCTTCGGCTTCAGATCCTTAAGCCCCTCGTTCACGCCGACAAGAATCGTTTCGTTGAACCATTCGACCCCGTATAACGCCCCTTGCAGCGCTTCGCCCAGGCAGACCATGAGACCGACATTCGGAAAGCTGCGAATGAATGCGGATATCGATTGAATATAATAGTCGCTTGTCAGCGGCATCGGCTTCGGCTGATGAAGATCCAGCCCATGCTTCTCGGCGAAGGGCAGCGGAATGTGAATATTATAAAATTTCAACACCAGCCAGATGCCTCTACGGTCGCATTCCTCTGCGAGCCAGTTGAATGTATCCACGTTCAGCGCGAATTCCTCCTCCGTCACCTCCATGGCTTCCGGATAGCTCTTCAGCCTGACGAGCGAGGAGAACGGATGTCCCGACCAGATATAGACGACATTGCAGCGATATTCCAGCAAGCGATCCAGATAGTCCAGCCACAGTTGCTTATCGTAAAACCACGGAAACCGTCCTGGCGTAATCGGATATTCATAGGTTCGCCGCGGCGGCTCGACCTTCGTCAGCTGAAGCGGCACGACCGGGCCGCGAAGCTTCATATCCGGCGCGTCCCCGTACGCCAGTTCGGCGGGAATACCGCCTTTCTCGGCCACCATGCCCGCAAGCTCCTGACAGCCGTACAAGACGCCCGTGTCGCTGCCCCCGACAACCACAATCAGATTGCCCGGCAGGGAAGCCAGATAGAAGCCTTCTCCTTCCGGCGCATTCGTATGATAGAGCAGCACCTCGCTCTGCTCCAGCTCTTGAATGAAGGAATGCTCTCCGCGGTTGCCAAGCACCAGCTTAAGACTGGCCTCCCTGCGATAATTGTCCAGCGTTAAGCCGCCAATATCATTTACAACATGCCCTATATCAAGGAGAGAACGCCTCAGCAGCTCCGCTCCCAAGCGGACCCGACTGCATGCTTCCTCCGGCACTGCCAATCGAATACTTGAAGTCATATATGAAAACTCCTTTATAGATAAGCTTAAAATGCATGTTCACACTGTCCGGTTTTTAAATCTGCCTCTTAAAGAGCTGCCCAGCTCCTGCCAGGATCGAAAATCCCTTCCACTCCCGCATGGGCCGGGCCGCTCCGCTCCCGCCTACTTCAAATATTTCTCGTAAATCGCTTGTGTTTCGCTTAAACCAACCTGCTCCAGATCACTAAGGTAACCGTTCCATACCTTGTCGTCATTCACGTCCACAAGACCCATAATGGCTTTTGTCGCGAATTGCAGAGCCACATCCTCCAGCGCGCTAACTTTGGTGTTGATCGCTTCCTGCTCATCCTCTGTCAGCGGCGCGCTCTTCGGCAACAGATTGAACATATCTGCGTTCTGCTCCATCGCTTCCTTCTTCTTCAGATACCCGGCGTCCGACTTCATGAAATCCGCGCTTTGGCTCAGCCACCAATCGAAGCCGTATTGCTCCGCGACCTTCTGGCGATCCATGCCTTCCTTGTACTGAAGCGTGCCTCCGACATCCTCATACGTGACATCCTTCAGACCCGCTTGGTGGAACAACTGCCCTTCGGGCGTTGCTCCCCATTCTATATAGTCGAACAGACTCTGCAGCTTCTCGGGATCATCCGCCAGCTTATTGCTGAATACCGGACCGAAGAGGGAGAAGTTGACCGGCTTGAATTCCAGCGCCGGCTTATCCGACGCGGTAGGCAGGTATCGGGAATAATCCCACTCTCCGCCCGGAATATCCGTTAAGGCATAGCCCGGATCGACCGTATGGCTCGAATATTGGAAATCAAGCAGCACCTTGCCCGTCAGTCGTTTCGCTTTCCATTGATCCTGCGTTAACGTTGCGAATTCTTTCTCTACCAGCCCTTCGCTGTACAGCTCCGCAATATAACTCAGCATGTCGCGATGCTTGGATGAAGCCATATCCCATACCACCGCATCGCCTTGATCCGGATCATTCCAGAAGCCCCGCGTATAGGTATTATGCGGATTGCGGAAGGCTTGCCTGAAGCCGTTCATCAGGTTTTTCACTCCGTTGTTGTCCGTGCCTCCGCGCACGCCGATTCCCACACTTTCCGGATAAGCTTCTTTCAGCTTCTTCAGCGCTTCATGCAGCTCATCCAATGTCTTCGGGAATTCCGTTATGCCGACTTTGTCGAAGGCGTCCTTGCGATAGATCCACGTCATGGGATCGTTGCTGGCCACGCTGGGCAGCATATACAGCTTGCCGTTCGTCTGGGCGAAGTCCAGCAGCAGCTGCCAATCCTCATCGGAGAAGAGACCGCGGTAGTTCGGCAGCTTATCGATGTAGTCGCCAATCGGCAGCAAGTAGCCGGCCGAAGCCCATTTTGCCACGCTTGTCGGGCTATTCATATTGGGGATGAAGTCCGGATAATCCCCCGAAGCGAACATCACGTTGTATTTCTCAATGCCCGCGGACAGCGGGATTGATTCGAAATCCCATTCCATATTGAACCGCTTCTCGACTTCCTTGATGTAATCGTTCGGAATGTCGTTCGGCGGATATTTCGGCATGCTTGCGACGGACAGTTCAACGGGCTTATTCCCATTCGAAGCGCTCTCCGCAGGCTGTGTGGAGCTTGAGCCCGTATTCTCGTTTTTCGCATTGCTGCTGCAGCCGGATAGCACGGACGTAACCAGTAGAATCATTGCAGTGGTCAGGACGAACATTGTCTTCTTCATGTGTTGCAATCCCCCTCGAAAATGAATGGTTGTCGCAGTTTTGATGCTGCTTTTGAACGATAGGCCCAATATGCCGGCATCACCTCCCTCATTAGGCTGATCATACTTGGAATCGCCTTTGTCTGTCGTCTAGCCCTTCAAGGAGCCGATCATGATTCCCTTCACGAAGTATTTCTGAATGAAGGGATAAATAACCAGCATCGGAACGATGGATATGACCAACGTCGCATACTGTACACTCTCGGGCGTCAGCTTGGAGCTCATATCCTCGGCCAGCGCGGCATTCCCTTGCGAAGCCAGCTGTTCGGCAAGCGTGCTCTGCAGAACGATTTCTCTCAGGAGCAGCTGCAAGGGATAATTATCGTAACTGCGGAAGTACAGCATCGCCGTAAAGTAGGAATTCCAGTGATTCACGCCATAGAACAAGGCGATCGTGACAACACCTGCCATGGACAGCGGCAGCACGATTCGGAACAAGGTCTGCAGCTCGCCGCAGCCATCGAGCCGGGCGGCTTCCTCCAGTTCGACCGGGAAATTTTTGAAAAACGAAATCATAATGATCAGCCACCAAGAGCTGACGAGAACCGGCACGGTTACGGACCAGATTGTATCCATCATGCCGAGAGACTTCACCAGCAGAAACTGCGGCACGAGGCCGCCGGTGAAGAACATCGGCATAATCGCGAACATCAGGAAAAACGGCCGAAACAGCAAATCCTTCTTCGCGAGCGCATAGGCGGTTATCGTCGTGAAGACCACATTAAGGAAGGTTCCTACTATGGTAATAACAACGGAATTCACGAAGGAGCGCGGGATATGCGCATTCTCGAACAGAATAGTGAAATACGCCGACAAGCTGAAATGGGAAGGCCACAGCCCAACCTTGCCTCTCATAATATCCGCCGGATCGCTGAACGAAATCGATACGACATGCAGCAGCGGCAATAACGTAAGCACGAGGACGAGCGCCATCACCCCATGCACGACAACATCAAGCATTTTTGATCCCAGTGTATGATCCTTTACCATAAGCTTTCGTTCGCCACCTTTCTGGCCAAATAATTCGCCGTCACAAGGAACAGGATGTTGACGATCGCGTTGAACAAATCAACGGCGGCGCCAAAGCTGAAATCCAGCTCGACAAGTCCCCGGCGATAGACGAAGGTGGAAAATACGTCGGCCGTCTCGTAAGTAAGAGAGTTATACATCAGAATAATTTTCTCCGAGCCCACGCTCAGCACCCCGGACATATTCAGGATTAACGTAATGACGACCACTGGCTTGATCGCCGGCAATGTAATATGCCACATTTGCCTCAGTCGGGTCGCTCCGTCGATAACCGCCGATTCATACTGCTCGGCGTCTACCTTGGACAAAGCGGCCAGGTAGATCACGGCGCCCATGCCCATCGACGTCCAGATGCCGGAGCTCACGAACAGGAAGCGGAACCAGCCGGCGTCAGCCATGAAATAGATCGGCTCCAGCCCCAGCTTGGTCAGCAGCACATTCACGATCCCGCTGCCCGGCGACAGGACCATCTTCATCATTCCGATGACGGCTACGACGGATAGGAAATAAGGAAGATAGCTGATTGTCTGGACGAAGCTCTTATAGAACTTCCTTCTGAGCTCGTTCAGCAGCAGGGCGAACAGAATGGGAATCGGGAAGCCGAACACTAAGGAATAGATGCCGAGCAGGAACGTATTCCTGAGAAGCTTCCAGAAGAACGGACCATTCACGAACGCCTTGAAGTGATCCAGTCCGAAGGGGCCCGCCCACGGGGCTTCGAGAATCGTCTTCAAAAAGCTTTGATCGGCCTGCATTCGAAAATTTTTGAATGCGATAAGAACGCCATAGATGGGAATATAATTGAATATAAAAAAGTAAGCGATTGCAGGAAGCAATAAAAGCAAGAGAACCTTCTGCTTCTTCGCTTTCCGCCCTATTTCGGACCATCGATTTTTCCGTCCCATGATTGCTTCTCTCATGTTGGCTTATCCCCCTGTCCTTATGCGTTGCTTTCCGTGTGGCAGCGCTCTCATTTACAACCATAGCTTGCGGCGCGATCGCCGTAAAGGAACAGTTCATTTCCAGCATCCTCTCAAAATGAAAGCGCTTAATTAAGTGGGCAGCCGCCTGCCTCCAAGCGGCACCCCTTTCATTTGCGACATACCATTAATCCAGGGCATGGGGCTGACGCCTTGTAAACGCAGAAAAAAGAGATCATCGCCCGCCGCATAGCTGCACGGGGGAGATGAGCTCCTTGTTATTCCGCATTCTATCGCCTATGACAAGCCGGATTTGATCTGGGGTTGATTTCGGAACGAGGTCGGCTGTACGCCGAAGGATCGCTTGAAGGCTCTTCGGAACGATTTGTCATTGCTGTAGCCGACGCGAACAGCGATGTCCTGAATCGGAGCGGCGGTTCTCTTGAGCAAATCGCATGCTTCATTCAGCCGAAGCTGCTCCAGATATTCCGAGAAGGCCATGCCCACGTATTCCTTGAAGGAGGTGGACACAAAGCTTTCGGTCTGCTGGTATTCGCTTGCCAGCATGGCCAGACTCAGATTATTGTCTGCGAAATTCACTTCCACATAATGCTTCATGCTCTCGAACATGTCCTGCTGCTTCGCCGATCTCTGCTGCATAATCTTGTCGCTGGTTGCCAGCAGCATCGACTTCACCCGCTGAAACCCGGACAGAGCTTCGCCTGCTCCCTCCAAATCCGCATGATCCAATTGAAAATCGATCGTACCGGACAAATACTGCGCTTGCTCGGAGAGCTTCAGCAAAGTGCCCTGGATTTCCGAATGCAGCTGCCTGACACGCCACGGACTAAGCTTGCGCATCTCGAAATTCTGGGTTTCGATATGCTCCAGGAGCCGCTCCAGCGCCTCGGTGTCTCCCAGCTTGATCGTGTTCAGCAGCTTGTATTCCAAATCGAGCGGATAATAATAATGATTGGAATCATAACTGATCGTCTCATAGCTGACGAGCTTCAAGGAAGTGTCTGGATCCTGAACGTCGAGCGCTTGCAGCGCTTCGTTGCAGGAGCGCCATAGATCCAGACCATGATGATACAGCTGTCCGATCCCGATGGAGGTCATCAGCTTGTGCTCGCTCAGGAGCTTCTTCTGAAACCGATCCAATTGCTTGGTCAAGCCTGCCAGCTTCTCCTCTGCCCGAGTGCCGCTGAAAGAGTAAATCAAAGCAAGCTTGTCCGATTTCAAATCATGAATATACCAGCATTCCTCAAGCTCGGGGGACCATAGTCGCTTGACATGAGCTTTCTCCGCCAGCAGCTCTTCGCGAACCCTGTATTCCGTCGCCTGAATTTTCAGAATCGCCACGCCAACATGTTCCTCTGCAAGTGTCATGTGCGCTTGATTGAGGTACGTTCTCATCTCTTGCTCGTTATGAAAGCCGCTCTTCAGCAATCGCTCCAGACAAGCCGCTTGCAGCATGGGCAGCTGCTGCTCCATCTTAACGTTCATATCTTTGTTATCGCTAATAATGTCGTGAACCGTCGAGGCAAGCAATTCGATTTCGTTCGTCTTCCGCTCCGGCTCTCCTCGGGCGAATTCCCGAATCGAGTCGACGAGATCCTCGATCGGCTTGCTATTGCGATAAGCGAACAAGTAGGCAATGAGACAGCCTAGCGCCAGGGCGATTCCGGCGATGATCCAATTGATTCGCTTAATGTATTCCGCTTTGGAGAATACCGCGTCGGCCGGAATGCCAACCGTATAGGTCCAGCCTCTCTGCTGCGCCGAATACGTGGTGACGAAGATGTCGCGCCCCTGCGTTTTCAGGAAGGAGCCCGATTCTCCCGAATAGGGAACCGGCTCGAGCTGTTCCTTGCCGTTTGCCACCGAGACGATGATCTCGTTCTGCTGGTTCATGATATAAGCAAAGGCGCCTTCATGAACCATCAGCCGATCGAATAAGCTGGCAATGGAGCGTTCGTCAATCAGAATAATAATCGCGCCATCGATATGCGCTCTGCTGTTTCCGGCGGGCAATGTGCTGACATATGCCAAATAATTGTGAGTCGCTCCTCCCTTGGACACATTCTCCAAGCGCAAATACCGGTTTGTCTGGTCATTGTCGAAGACGCCCTCCAGCCACTCCCCGAACGGCGTCTCGCCAATCTTGATCGGTTCGGTGTCCAGTCTCTCGATCGCATTCTTCGAGATGACCGCCTCGCTCTTCTGCAAGTAAATGAATAAATCGGAGAAGAACTGGTTGGTTGACAACAAGCTCAGCTCATTTCGCTGCAGCTGTGAGAATTGATACAGCGAGCTTGGAGACCAATTACGATCTGCCGTAATCATACTCTTGAGCACTTCCGAATCGAGCGAGAGCAGCGATACGGTATCGCGAATTTCCGTGAGCAGCCGATTGAGCGCTTCCTCGCTTTGCTCGAGAACGGTAAGATTCAATTGCGCGGCATCCTCGCGAACAACGCCGACCGTTTTGTTATAGGCATAGACCCCGATGAGCAACGGAACGAGCAGGATGAGAAAATAAGACAATAGAAACTTGCCGAACAGTCTGTTTTTCCCCTTCAAGCTTGGCGGCCACCATCGCATCTATATCCCCCCTTTGTCTAGTCAACGATACTCTGTATCCGCTTACAATTCAACTAGATAGATATTTCCTTTTCCTTCCTCATTATGCGCGTCGGAGGTATACAGCACGTAACGATCCTCCCTGCTGAAGATCGGATGCGGATGGACATCCTGTACCTTAAAGCTGCTGTTATGCGCGCATACCTTCGTCCAGGATGCGGATCTGCCCGGCCAATTCGGTTCGATCAAATGGATGCTGGCGTCATCAATCACCCCATCGGTCACGAGCAACGTATCCTTTGAATTCGAGGTGAAATGGCCGTACGCCTTCATCTCCGGCGGGAACGACACTTCATCATAACGTTGGGCAGCCCTGTCATAATACCCGACAAAGCTTACGATCTCATCCTCTGCGCGACCAAGCTCCCGCATGGCCGGATCGTTGGGGATGCCTGACGTACCGTGATAGATCACGCCTTGACCCTGCTGCGACCACATCTCATGGCAAATCCAGAGCGAATCGGGGCCGGGCATTTGTTCTCTGATTTTCTGAATCGTCTCCCCGTCATAGAGCCAGATGCGCTGCTCCACCATCCCGCCTTCATGATTGTACAAGAGCTGGCTAGAGTCCTGAGGATGGTACTGCACATGAGTAATCCAGCCGACTTGCCGAAATAACGTATCGCAATGCCCCGTTTCCGTATCAATCTGGAGCATGCTCGAAGCTATGCCTTCCTCCTGCACCTTCATTCGAATTTGGCTGAACGGATTCCCCGGAGGGACGCGGAACGCCTCGGCGGGAATAATTGGCACGGCCGCGAGCCGGCCGGCCGACGAGAGATGCGTGAAGCCGGTCATCGCATGGGAAGGCAGGCGGCAGAGGCATTTCTCCTCAAGCGTGTCCACGTCAATCAGTCGAACCTCGTTGTCCTGGATATAGAGCATGTTGTTACTCTCCGCATTATAGGACGGACTTGCTTTCGCCAGCCCCCGATTCGGATTTCCGTCATAATATACATAGCTTCTCATGATCCCGTTCCGATTGTCTGTCAGTTGAATCGCTCTTCCATCCGCAATGGACAGCTTGTACAGATTCGGATTCCCGCTGCCGTCGTCGCTGATGTACAGAATATGTTTCTTGTCCGCGGTAAAGCTGCTGCTGGTAAAATACAAATGATGATGGTTCCCCGGAAGCGAGGTTAGCTGTCTGACGACCTTTCCCGTCTCCGGATCTTTCCGTTCAATCACTTGATGCTGTACGGTTGCGCCTTTCATATGATCACTCTCCTTCCTTGAAGCATAAGGAATAGGGAAGGCAGGGTTCTTCATTTATGTTGCGGCTTGCCGTACAATTAACGTATCTTGCGATTTATTTTTTCGAGAGGATGGAGTAGAATGGATCATTCCAGCTTGCTGGCAAGCACGCCTGCCTTTCATCTTGAATATGTGGACAGCCACAACACAGATAGACAGCCGCTCGAGCATTTCCACAACTCGTTCGAGCTGGTTCTATTCATTAAAGCCGATATTGATATATGGATCAAGGACCGGAAGTACGATATTCGGGATGGAGATATGTTATTCATAGACATCTTTGAAATCCATCGAATGGAATACAAAACCAATCAGCCTTACGAGCGGTACGTTATTAATTTCCAATATGCATTTATAAAAGAGTTGTTGCAGACGCTGCAGCTCGAATCCATGCTTCATACGCTAAGAAGCGGCGCAGGGGCCAGAATCAAGCTTGATCTGAAGCAGCGGTTTGCGATGGAAGCGGATTTTCGCCGGCTTCATGTTCTTCAGACGGAGCTTGCCGCGGATGAACAGGATGCGACCATTAAGCCCGCTATCCAGCTTCAGCTTCTTCTGCTGCTGCAGTCCTTCTTCCGGATCAGCCAGACGCAGCGCCAGTCCAGGTCATACAGCCGGATAGACCAGCAGATTCAGCGGATCATTCAGTATATTGACAAGCATTTCTCCGAGCCGATCGAGCTTGAGGATCTCGAGTCCGTGGCAGGCAGAAGCAAATATCATCTCAGCCATATTTTCAAGGAATCGACCCGCTATACCATTATTGAATATGTTCACTATCGCAGAATCGCGGAAGCCCAGAAGAAGCTGCTGTATTCCGAGCAACCAATTATCGATATCGGGCTTGCCTGCGGCTTCCAGAGCCTGCAGCACTTCTACCGCGTGTTCAAGCGAATCGCCGGAATGACGCCCTCGCAATATCGGAGATTGCATCGGGAGGAATAAGGAGAACGACGCTCGCAATTCCTGCTCTGCTAGCTTTCGAGCTCAGCCGCAGCCTTCGCGAATTGCCTCGGGGATCTTCCTGTGAATTGCTTGAACTGTCGGCTGAAGAAATATACATTGCGATAGCCGAGCGTGTCCGCCACCTCCGCCACGGTCATGTTGTTGAAGCGCAGCAAGTGCTCCGCCCGCCTTATTCGTTCCCGAATCGTGAACAGCTCGACGGTCGTAGACATCGTTTCCTTGAATTTCAGTGAAAAATAACGCGGGGACAATCCCGCACGCTCGGCTAAATCCTTGAGGGAATGGCGCATGCCCGGATTCTGGCGAATGAAGTTCGCCGCTTCGTGAATCCGATTCCTCTTCTCGTCGCCGAGGAAGCCGCTCTCGTTCTTCGTCTCCCACTGCTCTCGCCGAAGCTGCTGAAGCAGCAGCGACAACAGCAGCTCCGCCTCCCGTTCATGCTGATAGGATTCGTTAATGAGCGTTTGCACATAGCGATTCAAATAGGTTTCGAAGAGAAGGGTATCCCGGATGTCCCGGTAGGAATCGAGGGATGGAACATCCGGATCATCCGCTTCGAAATGAATATAGGTCACCGTAAGCGGGTTGTCCGGGTGATGATGCGCAGAGGTGCGATCCCCCGGACGGAACAAGAAGCAGCTTCCCTTCGACAAAGGGAAGAGCTCCCCGTTCAGATTCATCTCTCCCGCCCCGTCCCACACATACCACAAATCAAAGTCGGTCAAAGGCTGCTCCTTCGTATTCCATTTCCAGCCCGTCTCGCAGGTAACCTGCCCGTAATTATTGCAAATCCGAAGGATTGACTCTCGTGTCATCCCGTTTGCCCCCTACTAATGGAAACTTGAATTTATGTAGTTCAGTATAACTCTTTGGGCATGTGATGCATTTCAGAAGCCCGCGATCCCTCCTACAATAGAGCTGAACCCTAACCTTTCATCACAATGAGGAGATGATGACATGCATCCATTCATGGGTATTGAAGACTGGCAGCGGACCGGATTCTCCGTCGAGCAATCCGCCAAGAGACTTCAGCGGATCGCCTATGCGGATCGACAGCTCATGCGGGTTGAAGCCGGTCATATGACGGCTCGCCCGGAATACGAATTGAAAGGCGCTCTCGCCCGCATGCTCTGGCAGGACGCCTCGCATTATGATGCCTTGCGCAATCGCGGCAAGCAGCTGCGTATGAGCGTGGTTGCGTTCGACAAATGCCCGGATGAGGCGCTGGAGGAGCTGATGTCCCGCGTCCTCGATTCTCCATCAACGCTTATGCTGTTATCCGCCTTGTTCGAGGTGGTCAAGCCTGCGCAGATTGCCGCGATAAAGGAGTACCTGCAGCTTGCGCAGCCTATCGTCGACGAGCCGACCATCCAGATGCTGCGGCATCAACTGCTTGATCGCGAGGAGCAAGTGCAATGGGGGCTGTCGGCGATTGACGAATACAGAGCCGCTGCCGGGGCGGAGGAGCTGCAAGGCTGCGCGTCCTGGACTGCTTATATGAAGGCGCTGCTGGATGCCGCCGGCGGCATGAGTGGTCAAGACGCTCGAACGCCGGTCCCGGCTCGGGCTGTCGTCCCCGCGAAGCCTTTCGCGCTGCCCGAATTGAGCACACGAGACCCGCGTTTCACCAGTGCGATTATCAAACACGAGGGCTTGACCTTCGAGCAGAACGATGACGGCCGCTTCCTCATGATGATGTACAATCGTTTCTTCGAAATGACGGCCGCCGAAGCCATTGCCTATGTTCATTATACAGAAATCGGAAGACCGTGGGCCTTCTATTACGATACGGCAAGACATACTTGGGACGAGGTGCGGCATTCCTGGTTCGGAGAGGCAGCGCTGCGCTTGAAGGGGTATGATGTCTATGCCGCTCCCAACTGGACAGGCTGGTATCATATGACGGCCAATCTGTTCGAGAAGGATGAAGCCTATACTCATTTGACGATCGCGATCGAGAAAGCGGCTATGAAATATCCTCCGGGCAAGCGCGAGGAATGGGAGTTCTGCCGGGATACGGTCGCCGATCCGCTCATGACCACCTTCCAGGACTTCGATTGGGCGGATGAGGTTGTTCACGCGGGCTTCGGGCAGCGCTGGGTCGTCGAGCATCTCTTCGAAGGGGACGCGGTCAAGGCCAAGGAGGCAGGCGAACGAACGGTTGAGAAAAGATCGGAGTTCATGGCTGCAAGCGAGGCGGGACTACCGCCCGAGGGCTTGTCATTCGGCGGGGGCTATTGAGAAGGTCACGCCTCCTCTCGGCGTGCATTAAAGGGGCAGTAAGCCGTAACGATTATTTTTTCACCTTAGGCGCCGCTTCCCGTTGCTCATCTTCTCTAACGGATGTTTCTTCACCTTAGCGGTCAATATGCGTATTCATACACCGCTTTCGGCATGCTAAGATACGAAAAAAAAGGAGCGAGATTAATGACTTCAACCAATGATTCAAGGGCGCCGCAGCCAAGGCTGGGTATTCAGGGCTCCGTTCTGGCATGGCAGGATCCTTGGGCGGGACAGGCATCCGATCAATTGATGCGTACCGGAACAGGCCGGATCGTCTTGTCTCAGGATGATGCGCCTCGAGGGCAAGAGTTTATGAAAGCGCTTCGAGAGCTGCATGCGGACTTCTATGTTCATCACGTTTTTCCCGGATTCGAGGGGCAGCGCGAGCTTCTCGCCGATGCTTGTCAATACGGAATCGACCTGTGCCTCGGCAATGAATACGGCAACATTAACGGTCCATGGGTAGAGGGAACGAACCGCTACGATATTCCCGATGCCGAGCTGCTCGAAGCAGCCGCATCCGGACGATTGATCGGTATTCTCTACGATGAACCGGAGCATCTTCAAATTAATGCAGCCCAATATCGAAAGGACGGATGGTTCCCTCATTGGAAGAATGGCGATGGCGCAGCCTCCTCTTCATCATCGGAGCAGCCGCTTAATGCTCAAGCCCGTCTGGATCATGCCCGCGAATGCGTGACGAAATCCGTAGAGACTCGCGTCAAGCATGTTCAGGCATTGCTTGCTAATGCTCATTCGGACAGTGCGGCTCATGCGGGCGTTCCCGGAGCCGCCGCGTCAAGCGTGCCTCTCTTGTCCGAGCAGGTATTCCCCGTTCTCTTCCATGCGCAAGCAAGGGGAGGAATGGCTCCTTGTCCGAAAATAATGAAGGAATCCTTCCAATCCTTACAGCTCGCAACAGCCTTGGGCGCCGCAAAGCAATATGGCAGGCCGATGTGGATATGCGCGGATCTATGGGGCCCCGATGTCGGGAGCTGGTTCACGCGCACGCCCGGTTTCCCGGGCCATTCGCCGGAAGAATTCGCATCCGCGCTGCGAATGGGCTATTACATGGGACCCAGCCATCTCTTCGCCGAGAATGCGGATGTCCTTCTGAGCTATGGAGCAGACGGCTTCCGCAACACAGAATTCGGCGATGTGTGGCAGCAATTCACTCGCGAATTCATACCCGCCAATCCGCTTAGGTGGACCCATCAGGATGCGGCCGCCACTATTGCTCTTATACACTCCGATGACAGCAATTACGGTCAGAACGAACGCCCCTTTGGCAGCCGGGAGCTGTCGATGCCGGCAGAATCGCAAAGCGTGTTCCGCATCTGGCATATGCTCAGTCACGGAGCGATTCCCGCTCATGGAAACAACATGCATATTCCCGGCTTTGACTTTCCCAGACATGAGCTAAAGCGGCAATATGCCGCGGAGCGTTTCCCGCTCCGCAGCGGTGCTGTATTGCCTGATAAGCCTAACGTGCATCCGCTCTTCTATCCAACAAACAACGTCCTGGTGTACGATGGGTTCGTGCAAGAGCATCAGCTTGGCTCGCCGAACCTCATCATCGTCGCCGGAACATCCGTTTCTTCGGGTACCTTGCTTGCTGTGCGCAAACATGCGGAAGAGGGCGCTGCGGTCATCGCAGCCGAATGGCTGCTGCCGGCAGAGTGGCGCTCGAGCAAGCGTTACGCCAGCGGCGGCCTTTGGCTCCCCGTGTCCGACTTCCTATCCGATGCAGTTAGAGAAGCATGCGCGCCTCATCTCGGCCGACCCGACTGCTGGACGCAGCGCTTCGGAGCCTCCGAGATTCGCATGTACAAGAAGGATGCGGACGGCTTCACGCTGGACTTTGAATCTATACTCTAAAGCACTAAAATTTCGTCGGTTCATTTTCATTTCTGGCGGTAGCTGTCAGGTCATGTTTGATTCTAAAGAAGATTCATAACGTTAAACGCCTAAAGCTCAGGCCTGCGTGTATCTAGCGCTGGTGACCAGCGTTACAGCCCCATCCCGGGCCGCTTTCTGCACTGCAACGAAGATTCAGAGGCTGTCGATTAACTGTAGACTGGGTTGCAAGGTTGATTTCCAGCGCTGCAGCTTCAGATCACGCTCCGGCTGAGGTGTTCTACAAGTTGGTGATTCACAGTTAATCGACAGCGTCATTCATATCGTTCGTTAGATTTGAAAATGACGTCTTTCCGCTCTGTTCGATCTCCACCTTTGCGGGGTTCAGCAACTTTGTAAACATCAGGTTGGGAGAAGCGCCTAAAACGCAAATGTTCGTTACTCGAAATAATCAATTCGTCAGGACTGTCATTTCCGATTCTGCAGCAACCCTCAGAAGGCCCCGCGACCGCCCCCTCCTCCGCCGCCCCCTCCGCCTGAAGAGAACGATCCGCCCGAATCGTCTGATGGATTGGCTGTAGCAGCTATTTTGTTAAACGCGCTATTGAATGAATGACTCCCGTTGGTATATTCGTACATATAGAAGTAATCATCCTGAAGATTCGCCCGTTGATCTATCGGGAGGAGAGATTTCATCATCTCCGCTACGCCCTTGGCAACCCCCAAAGGAATGGCATAAACGAAATAATGCTGCCATTCATACACGCTTAAAGGCTCTCTGACATCCAATGTGTTGTATTGCTGCAAATAGCGTCTGAACGCTTGCCACTTCTTATATTCGGTCTCCCCGTAGCGTGATCTTCGTCTGCGCTTGGGCCGAAGAAACAACAGCGGCAAAGCGCAAAAGGCTATCCAGTTCACATTCTCCGAGGCCAGAAACATAATACCGAAAAATTGCAGGAAAAACAGAAGCAGGACAGCCCAGAATGCTTTACTGTGATACTCGTAATACCCGAGCTCGTCTACTCTTGCTTTCACGGCATTCTTCCATTCTCCAAACCGTGACATAAACGTCTTGGCCTCGGTCTCGGATTGCCCGCGCAGCTCAGAGAGTCGCAAACTCCCGCTTCGGCCCTGTTCATGAAATAACCAATTCATCAACAATTGCTCATGCGGGTCTAATTCACTCCACTCATACTTTATCAGGATAAAGGCATAATCGTCCTTCTCCTTTTTCTCCAGACGAAGATATCCCTTTCTCACAAAATCTATTAGAGTGGCATACAAATCAATAGCATTTAATCGATGCTTTCGCAGGAAGCTCACGACGGCAGGCGTTACGTCATTCGGCAGCTCGCTGCAGTACTTGTCCCTCCACTCCGACTTGTGCTTCTTGCCGTACTTCATACGGGCAATAAACCCGACGACAATGTTCAAAAGCAGCAGCGCCAATCCCAAATCGGCTCTATCGTCACCGTTGCTTTCGTATGAAGCTGCATCCGCATCCGCCCACGCTTGCTCCTCTGCTATAATGTTATCGAGCATCATCTCCTGGCTTCGATTGACGCTGTCAGGCACGATCTCCACAGGAAACAGAACGCGCGCCTCCACCGTTTCTCCCGCAGATAACGGTCCTACTTCATAATACACCGTGCCATCCTCCGTATACTCCACTGTGCCACTGTCCGGACCATGGCCATACATCTTCACCTGCTCTGGCTGCGCCCCTTCCGGCAGCCTGACGTTAATGAGAACAGAGGCAATGTCGCTGCTATTCGATTCATCGAAAAATTTCCAATACAATTCAGCGGTATCGGCATAGACCTTCACCGCATTGTCAACAACATACGAGAACTGATAGGCGCGAGTCTCATTGTGCGAAGCCGAATACACCTTATAGTGCTGCTCGTCCCCGTCCTCGTTCAACTCATATTCCAGTTCTTGCCGAGCTCCGGCCGTCACATCAAACACTTGAAATCCATGAATACCATTCGAATGATTGCTGTTCAGATCAATATAAATGCCGTTATATTCGCCATTAAATTCATAAATGTCCATCTCTGTCACATGCAAATTACCGGCATTGTCCACAACGACATCTATCTGGGCCTTCTTAATCTCGAAGGATCGTTCCTCCGCTGCTGCCACAGACATGATCGGTATGAGCAAAACGAGCATGAAACACAATAAAACGACTACTCTTCTAATCACACAGCCTGTCCCCTTCCCGCGATGTTCATCCTATCGGAATCATAACTGTCTATTTATGGTTGTTTCTGTGTAAATTATATGTGTATATTCGTATTCCGTCCATATATGAAATCTGAAGTCTGTCGCGCATCGGTTAGCGTCGTTTGCCGAACAACGCCAGACTAATCGCTTATAACGCAAACAAAGCCAAGCCTGTTCATCCTAACAGGTTGGCTTTGCTTCTGCTTCTAATCGCATGGACTTCTATAAGACAAGCGCCTCGCACAATTCATCGCCTGGTCGGCAGCGGTCGCCTAGCTGCCGCCATACGTACGTTGGTAGGATGCGTTATACATATCCCTCAGTTCATGCGCGCCCAACTTCACGCTTTGATCGACAAAGGCTTTGATCGTATTGTCGTTAATCGGCGTTCGTCCGGCAATGAATTCGGAAATCTTCTGATCCATATACGTATTGAGATTCGATTTCTTCGCTTTCTCGAGATCCGTCTCCGCCGGCGTCATGACTAGCGACTTCGGAGCCTCCACCAGCCTCGGCAGATATAAGTCCTCGATTCGCTGGGCGGCTTCGCTCAACACCTCGGCTTCGCGCGACTTGCCAAAGTCGAGCGCAATGCCCGGATACCATATACCGTAATCGCCGCGAAGAATCGAGTACGGAGCAGGACCCAGTGATTCCAGAAACTTGGCCTCGCCGTTTACTCGTTCATAGGTCTCGCCTTCAATGCCGAGCGACAATAAGTCAGAACCTCGCTCGCCCATGAGGAAATCAAGGAAGCGGACAGCCGCTTCGGGATCCTTGATCTTGCCGGAGATGGTAATTCCCGACCCGCTGACCATATTACGAGAGAACAGATACGGTTCTATGCCGGGAGAGGCGAAGAGCGGCATCGTATCCATCTCGTAGCCGTCGATCATTCCCGCTTTCTCCGCATTGTTGTTGAACATTTGAATACGCGTCTTCCAGAACCAGCTTACCAGCCCTTTGCCCGACAGCATTCTCTCCTCCCATTGCGCAGACTTCATAATGAGAAACTCGGGATCAAGCAGCTTCTCGTCATACAGCTTGTTCATATACTCGAGCGTATCCTTGAAGCCGGAACTCTCGGGGGCGAAGACATATTCCTGCTGGTTCGGATCGAAGGCAAGCAATCCGCTAAGGCCAGTGAAGGCTGTCAGGAACGGTGAGAACAGATTTTCGGCACTGAGATTCGTCGCTCGTTCCGGCACAAGCGGATAGGTGTCGGGGTGATGCTCTTTAAGCGTTTTCAGCATATTGTAAAATTCATCTGGATTCGTCGGGTCCTTAATGCCGTATTTGTCCATCAAATCTCTGCGCACAATCCATGAATAGTTAAAGCCCGTGCCCTCCAGCATCGGCACGCCGTAGAGCCCCCCGTCCGATCCCGTAACAACCGCCTTGGCTTCGGGATATTCCTCATAATAGGCTTTCAGATTCGGGGCAATATCCAAATATTTGCTCAAATCAAGAAACACGCCGTCCGGCCCGTACGCTCGCGCATCGGTGTTGCCGGTCAACATAAAGTCGGGAACCGAATTCGTTGCGATCAAAATTTGCTGCTTCTCGGCCATGCCGTCAGCTACCGGCTCAAATTCAACCGTTACATTCGTCAGTTCGCGAATTTGGTCGAAAACCGGCCAATCATTGCGAACAGGAGCCTCCTTGCGATCCGATACCAGCCACTTGAACGTCATCGGCTTATCGAACAGCTTTCCCCCTCCCGCCGATTCCGTCGGCGCAGAGGATGAGCCTCCGCTCGGCGCGTTAGTCGCCGCCGGGTTGTCATTGCCATTGCCGGAGCTTCCTCCGCTGCAGGCTCCGGACAGCATAGCCAGCGCGGTTACGATCGCCGTTGTCGCAATCCCTTTTTTCCATACCTTCTTCATGCTCGTGTGCCTCCCCTTCTTCTTTCCATTATATAAGATAGCCAGAGTGCGCGACATCGGGACTATCCTTTGATGCCGCCAATCATGGCGCCTTGCACGAAGTACTTCTGAATAAACGGATATACGCATAGAATCGGCAGCGTCGAGATGACAATCAAGGAATATTTCACCGTCTCGACGAAGGTTCCGTCATCCTCCGCGTAGGAATCCGAGGTATTGCCGACGATAAGGATGGTTCGCAGCAGAATTTGCAACGGATACTTGTCTCTCTCGCTCAAATAAAGCATGGCGTCGAAAAACGAATTCCATTGCCCCACCGCCGTAAACAGCCCTATCGTGACCATAACCGGAATCGACAGCGGCAGCACAATGCGAAACAGCACGCCAAGCGGACCACAGCCGTCGATGGTCGCGGCATCCTCCAGCTCGCTTGGAAGCGCTGCGAAGAAAGTTCGCATAATGAACAGATACCATGTGCTCACAAGCGTGGGAATAACCATCGCCCATATCGTATTGAGCATGCCAAGCTGTTGAATGACGAGGAAGGTCGGGATAAGTCCTCCATTGAACAGCATCGTGAATGCGATCATCAGCAATAAGAAGCGCTTGCCCGGCAAAATTCGTCTTGCCAGCGGATACGCCAGCATGCTCGTCACGATAAGCGTCAATACCGTCTGAACAACGGTATATCGAATCGTATTCCAATAGCTGATCCACAGATCCGATCTGGATAAAATTCGTTCGTACGCGATCCATGTCCAGCCCTGCGGCAGCAGCTTCACCTCTCCTCCCTGCACAAGCGCCGGATTGCTGACCGATGCGGAGATAACATACAGCACCGGATATAAGGTGACAGCCGCAAGAAGCAGCATCAGCAAGATGTTGAATCCGTCGAAAATGCGGGAAGATACAGATATCCTCATGTTGTTCTCTCCTCCTTCACCACAGACTGGTTTCCGAATATTTGCGGGCAAGCCGATTTGCGGCAATGACCAGCACGAAGCCCACGGCCGACTGGAACAGGCCTACGGCGGTTGCGAAGCTGAAATCCGCTCCGAGCACACCTCTTCGGTACACGAACGTATTAATGACATCCGCCGTTTCATAGACCATGGGATTGTACAGCAGGATGATTTTCTGATAGCCGATTTCCAGCATATTGCCCAGATTCAGCACGAACAGAATGACAATGACCGGCACCATGCCGACGAATGTGACATGGCGGATCTGCTGAAATCGATTGGCTCCGTCCATCTTGGCCGCTTCGTAAAGAACCGGATCGATGCCGGAGATCGCCGCCAGATAGAGAATGGTGCCCCAGCCCAGATGCTGCCAGATCGTCGTGCCGATATAGATAGTGCGGAACCATTCCGGCAGACCGAGAAACATAATGCGCTCCAGGCCCAGCCACGCCAGCAAGTGATTGACGATGCCGGTTTGCGGAGAGAGGAAGGTGACCGCCATGCCGACGATGACGACAGTGGACAGGAAATGCGGCATGTAGCTGATCGTTTGCACGATTCTCCGAAACATGACGTTCTTGAGCTCATGAAGCAAAATCGCCAGCAAAATCGGTGCGGGAAAATGAAAAATCAGATCATACACATTAAGCAAAAGCGTGTTGCGAACCAGCTTCCAGGCGTCGGGCGTTTCGTAGAAGAAAGCGACGAAATGCTTCATCCCGACCCAATGGCTCCCGAATACGCCCCTGGCGACCGAGTAATCCTGAAACCCGATCAAAATGCCGTACATCGGAACATACTTGAAAATGATGTAATACAGCAGTCCCGGCAGCATAAGCAAATAAAAAACCTTCAATTTGCGAACAAGACGCCACGTATACCTGGCCTTCATTCGAAAGCCGGTTGCCGGCTGCGCCGCGCGGACCGCCTCGGGATGTGTTGAGGCAGCGATAACGATCCCCTCCTTGACTCGTCGATTGGTTGTCGTGCTTCTGTACGTCCCCATCGTAGCAAGCATGACGGAATATCGTATAGCGCCCATTTTTGTAGAAGGGGCGAGTTGTGAGGATGGGCTTGTTCAAGGGCGGAACGCCGCAATAGGGGCGTTATTTGCGATATAAGGGGCATTATTTGCGTTGGGAAACGGCCCGAGAAACAGGAGAGCCTCAGTCTTCCAGAGAGCGGCGATCGCACACCAAAAACTTGTTGCGATTCTGCAACATTATTACCACCATTCATGCAAATACGGCAACGTTGTTGCATCATATGCCATCTATTAGCGACTTTTCTGCGGACATCAGGGTCAAATAGTTGTATATTCGCATCATTTCCATCAAAAAAGCTACAGAATCGTTAATGATGTTGTATATTCGCAACAATATGTTCTCTCTATTTTGAGGTATATTCCCCCATCTAACGAATAGTCATAACGTTATTTACTCGAAATCAGCCGAATCTGGATTTTAACGAAGATTCGTATCGCTATTCCAGCAAAAATGGACTTGTAATCGAGCAATAGGGACAAATAAGGTTACAGATCTTCGTTAGATTTTGGAGTCATGCAGCATAGGGACTTTAACGTTATCAGTCTTCGTTAGAATCGAACATGACCCGTACGGACGCCGTCGCTAGAAATAAATATGAACCGATTGTCCACAACAGTCGAAATTGTTCATTTCCTAAACAACACCAAAAAATCCGCTACGGTTAAAAACCATAACGGATTCCGAAAAAATGATATTCGTCCCCATCAGGACCCGGATTTGCAAGCCTCGCGATATTTGCCCGGCGTAATGCCGACCTGCTTGCGAAAGGTCTTGATAAAGGAGTTGCGGCCCAAATAGCCGACCTCTATCGCGATATCGTCAATTCTCTTATCACTCTCCAGCAGCAGTTGTTGAGCGGCCTCTATCCGGCAGCGGGTCAAATAATCGATGTACTTCTCGCCGATCGCGTCCTTGAAGCTTCTGCTGAAATGTCCAACAGACATGTTCATGCCGCTCGCCAGTTGCTCGATGGTCAAGTCTTCGGCATAATGCGTTCGAATATAGTCGGCCGACTCCCGAAATTGCTCGGCCCGGCTGCCCGTCTCCGTCTCGACGAACAGCTCCGAGGCCGTGTCTCGGAAAAACCGGCGAAGCTCCTCCCAGGTCGAGCACTCCTCCAATCGCATGTACAACGCGGTAAACTGCTCCAGGCTGAAATCATGCCGATTGTCGGCGGCGACCGTGCGGATCCAGGCGTTAAGCATATCCGAGCTGAGCTGCTTGACCGACACGGCGGCGGCGTTCTGCGACTCGGCTTGTTCGATTCGCTCCAATGCGTGCTCGAGCATTGCCGAATAATGGCCCCCGCGATACCAGTTCAATAATTGGCTGATTTGCTCCGCCGGCAAGAAGCTGTCAAGCGTCGTCTTCTCCTCGGGCTCGGCCAAGCCGCTGTAGACGATCACGCTCTCGTCCAGACTTTTCAGACGGAGCAGACGTTTGCCCCTCTGATAGGAACGATGCAGCTCGGCCATCGTCGCAACCTTGCCTCCAACGCCGATCGCGGCGCGGTATCGATCGCTTTGCCGTCCGAGCAGCTCGGCGATTTCATCGGCCTTCTCGAGCGATTCCCGATCCGAGTCCTCTCCTCTTCTGAGCTGCAGCACGCATACAAGCAGGTCTTTGTGCAAGGAGCAAAGCCACACCTCGTCCCGCAACAACCGCTCCAGCTTGTTTTTCAAATCGACCATCAAATAGGACTTGCCCGTCTCCGTTACATCGACCGCGAATACCAGCTCAATGCAAAGAGCGGCAAGATCGAGCTGCGGGAGCATGCGGAACCCGATTTCCTTCGCGTAATAGTCGATCGACAGCTCATCCCGGAATTCTCCAAGCAATATTTTGCCCAAAAAGATTTCATGCATAATCGGCGACATCCCGTTAATTTGAACGGACATATCCTGATGCTCCAGCATCAGATGCTTCGCCCAGGAACGTATTTGCTCCAGCTCGTTGCCCGGCATGTCATGAGGCAGATTCGCCTTGCGCCGGCCCGTCTCCAGCTCCTCTTTGATTTCCCGAATCGGCGTATGCATTCTTCTGCTGACGAGGAAGGAGAGCATCGTTCCGGCTAGCAGAAACAGCAGCAGCAGGAGAATGCTTCCTCGTTTGATCTGATCTCCCGTTCGATTCAGCTCCTTAATATCCGTCAGGCCGACATAGAACCAATCATGTCTGCCAAGCTGATGGCCGAACGCCCTCCATTCCCTGTCGCCCGTCCGAATCCGAACTTCCGATCCATTATCCGACGTAATCGCCCGCATCAGCGCTTCGCTGCTCGGCATTCCCTCACCCGTATACGTCAGCACCTCGCCGCTTCGGCTAACGATTGCCGTTTCGAACAGATTGCTGTTGCGGATCTGTATCTGACTTCGCAGCTGCTCGGCATCGACATTGACGACCAAATAAGCCTTCGGATCGGGCGAATTATAGGGATAGCTCATAATGGCCGATGTATACCTGCCAGAATTCAGCTTCAAATTATCGTACAGCGCAAATTCCTCGACCGTGCGCATGGCGGTGAACGACATCATTTTGGTCCCGCTGAACATGGTCTGCAGTTGATCCTCGGACATGTCGGCGAAATGATTAATATAGGAAAAGAACACTTGCTTTCCGAAGCTTCCTGTCGGGTGAACGACCAAATCATGGCCGGTCAGCACCAAATACGCATCCGAAGCAAGCGGATGCCCCGCAACCATCGCGGACATCTGCGACATAAAGGTTCCTAGCAGCTCGTTGCGGTCGATGGAATCCGACTCTTCGTCCTGCATCCTCAAATATCGGTCAAGTCCGGGATAGCCGAGCAGCTTGATCATGTCGTTCTGAAGCGCATTGATCATTTCATCGGTCCGATCCGCGAAATGACCAATCACGATCTGGCTCGATTTCTCCATCTCGCGCTCCAGCAGACTCGTGACGTAGGTATAGATAAACAAGCTTGCCAGCATGGATGGCACGAGAATGAATACGAGAAAGGTTACAAAAAAACGCCAGAACAAAGTGACTTTCCGGACTCCCCTTGCCTTCAGATTCAGCAGCGCGACCCGCCCCCTTGCAATGATTGTATCTTATTATAACAAACGGGGAGCTGCTGGGAAGCGGTTACAAAATTCGTCCCTTTCGCAAAAACGAACCCTTTCGCCTCGCTTCATTATTGAGCTCTAAGAATGAGAAAAACACCTGATGGCATCCTTCTCAAAAGTAATCAGCGTAAATGCGCGGTACCGCGCTGTTTCGATCCTGCAACGCTGTTTACTAACGTTACAGAGGGGAAAGCCGTCCGCATCGGGACTGTAGCGCTGGCTACCAACGTTGCAGCATGGAAAACAGGCCGCATGGGGGCTGCAGCGCTGGCTACCAACGTTGCAGCATGGAAAACAGGCCGCGTGGGGGCTGTAGCGCTGGCTACCAACGTTACAGCGTGGACTGCGGCCTGGGATGAGGCTCTAACGCACATCAAAACGAGCATGATTTCTGCCCGAAAACAACTCTGCATTCATGAAATGTCCGCTGCGAGTACTCCTTCCCTGACTCTACATACCCAGCGCCTGCTCCACATCAATCTCGCACGCGACCGCGTCTTTGCCGTCAAGCGTATTGACGAGCAGCTTGCTGCCATCGCGCGAGAAGGTCGGATGAAGGCAGACGCGATATCGATTGCGGCCTCGCCGCTCGACATCGCCGAGCGTGCGCGGCAGATGCAGCTGTCGCAAAATTTCGCCGGAGCTCTTGTCGATGAAGGAAATCTCTCCCGGTATTCCATAATCGTCCGTTACCAGCAGATTCGCATTCGCCGGCGAGACGCTGGGATGACCTCCGCTGTTATGGGAGCTTATCTTGCGATATCGCGTGCCGTCATATCTGACCTCCGCCAGGCATAATCGCGAGCCGTCGTCGGGATCGGGACCGTAGCCTACGAGCATCTCGCCGTCCGGCTGCCAGGACCAATGCAAGCCGGGAACGCCGTAGCTGAGATCCAGCGCCAGATGAATCTCCTTCAGTTCCCTATCCGCCGTGAATATGTAGGTGAGCCTTGGCTCTCCGCGCCTCCTGTCGACGCAATGATTGCCGAAGAAGAACAGCACCCGCTCCCCGTCCGGGCTCCAGCGCGCGCAATAGGCCATCAGCGTAAGGCCGTCGCCCCAGCGAGCCTTCATCTCTTGGTCGCTCTGCATCAGCTTCAGCTTATGCGGATGGGACGCCAGTATTTCGGCCGTGCTGAGAACCAGCTTGCTGCTCCCGTCTTCAAGCGAGCAGCGAAACAGACCGTGCCGCTCTCTCTGCAAGAAGGGAACGGGCGCTTCCTCCGGCTTGAACATCCCGTCTCCGTAGCCCGCCGCATACAGCATGCCGAGCAAGCCGGAGAGAATCGGCTCTCCGAAGGGAGGCGCGCCTTCCATATCGCCCTCCATCGAGCGTTCCTCGCCGGTGGCCAGTTCCCTGCGGACGATGCGCGGCTGCCTCATGCTGCCGCTCTGATAATACACGAACCGTGCGTCCGGACTCCAGGTTTGCCATCTCCCCGTATGATAGAAGCCTGTCGTCAGCTTATCTTCCCCGAATCTTTCCATCACCTCGCCATCCTTGGAGAGAACTAGAACCTCGCCTGTATCGCGATCCAGATCGGCCCCCGCCAGAAGCAATCTTCCCGAACCGTCGGGCGCGTACGGGCTGATCGTATAATAGCTGTGTACGCACCAACGATTCTGTACAGGAAACGGTCTGATGAAGGGAGCATTCATTCGAGACGGCATAAGCGTTGCCTCGCTTTCATTCGGATTTATGAAACTGCCGCAATATTGGGGCTTATCTTCTCTTCTTCCGCCCTTTCGAGCTTTTGTTTAACTCCACTTTACAATGCGCCGCCCTTGCGGTACATGAAGAAAAAGAAGATATAGCTGGATAATTGTCAGATCGAACTCCTGTACGCTCTAGGGGACATTCCCGTTTCTCTCTGGAAAAGTCTAGAGAAATAGAAGGAATCCTCGAAGCCGCATTGCTCCGCGATTTCCTTAATCGGCGCGTCAGTGTCCCTTAGCAGCTGCTTGGCATGATCAAGCCGAATTTTGTTCAAATATCGGATCGGATTACCCCCTGTATGCGTCTTGAACAATGCGGAGAAGTAGCCTGGCGATACAGCCGCCGCTTCGGCCAAATCGTTCCTCGACAGCGGCCGCATATAATCCGTCTTCATTCGTTCGATCGCCCGCTGAACCGCTTCCTTGCCGCTCGAACCGTGAACGCTGAACCGTCCGAGAGACTCCAGAAGCTTCAAGGTTTGCAGGAACTGCAGCTTGACATGCCAGTCATACCCCGTATCCTTGGCCGACCACAGCTCGTACGCCTTGCGGAAATGCTCTTCCACCGCTTGCATCTGGCCTCCCGCATGCAGGAGCTCGAGCGGCAGCGGACCTCCGGTCTCTTCGCCCGAAATCGCGTTTTGCTCCCAGTTCACGACGCGATAGCGAAACAGATAGGAATAAAAGGCAAGCGGATGCTCCCTGCTGGAGACGATCTTCATCGCATGACCCGGGCAAAGCTGGAACAGCTCTCCTGCTGCGAGTTGTCTGCTCTTCCCCGCATACTCGAGTACGCCTTCTCCGCTGTAGACATACCCGAGTGAATGAAGCGCCGTCCGATCTCTTACAATCTGATAGTTCGACCGCTCCCATCGCGGAAGGCCGCGGTTCGTAACCTCGCTAATCCGCGGAAGAAAGCTTTCAAAAAACGCATAGTCCATCATTATCCCGCCCAACATTTCTGTTTCTTGTCATCGTACCACGTTTTATCCATGCATGGGGATCCTTCTCCTTCGTCCTTTCAATGCGCATCCAACTGCTTCTTCGCCTCCTCCTCTTGTTGTTTCTTCTTATAGAATAACTCGCTTCTTTTCTTCATGGCTTTCGTAATATAACCGCCTTTGAAATTTCTCGGCTCGTAGGTCGCGACGAACGCTTGCGCTTCATAGTGGGCGACCAATTTGTAAAACTCTTTCTCCCGGTCTCTTCTGGCTGTGCAATCCAGGCGGAAACGCAAGGAATTCATGCCTTCGGCTTCACTGACCGACACGCTGAATCCGACTTCCCGAAGCTTATTAATCAGCTCCGTATTTTTGTGCGGAATATTCGCTTCAATGGAAACATAGCCAATAGCCAGCCGCTCCTCTAACAAGCCGCCAAGATAAACGCCGACCCCGAATCCAAGCGCGTACGCAATCATATTCATGTAATTGGAGAGATCGCTGAATACCAGACCGAGAGCGAATACGTAACTGAAGCCTTCCACCATTCCGATTGCCGCTGACGATCTCTTCATGCCCTTCACGGCAAGGATCGTTCTCATAATGACGACGGGCACGTACAATAGCTGCACGGCAAAGACTAATAATGCGCTTAACATAAACTCACTTCCTTTCTTGTGTAACCATTGCAGCCGACACGATTCAAATAAAAAAGCACCGTGTAGATAATGGGATTCCCATTCTCTGCATACAGTGCTTTACTTTGAGTCTATTATAAGCTTTCGGGCGGCCGGTGACAAATGAGATGCTGCCGGAGCACTACTCGAACCGAATCTCGTCGATCCAGATCGTGCCGCTGCCGCCATGCCAGAAGGTCATGGTCAGCTGTCCCGGCGCGCTGCGGTTCACGCCGTTTGCGACCAAGTCGATTTCAATATCCTTGTAGGATGTCGTAATCGTGTCGCCGCTGAATGACTCCAGGCTCTTCTCCACGCCGCCGATAGATAGATTGAAGTCCGATTGCTCTCCGCCAGCGGCTCCCTTCACCCGTATGACCATCTTGGAATAGCCGCTCAAATCCTGGTTCACATCGGTGCCAAGCCAGCCGTTGTTATTATATTGAAGCTTTAACGCGCCGCTCTCAATGACCCCGGCGCCATTCGTGAAGCTGTTCGCTCCGGCCCAATTGTCCAGATCGTTGCTGCCCGGCCATGAAGGAGAGCCGTCGAAGTCGTCAAGCAGCAGCCCCGAGCCTGTTGGCGGCGGTGTGGGTGTGCTTCCGCCTCCCGGCGGCTGCGTGCTCCCTCCCCCGCCGCTGCCTGCACTTACCTCGATGCGGTCAAAATCCGGCGCCCATCCGCTTGGATTTGAGAACTTGATCGTGTTGTTGCCCGCATTCAAGTTAATCTGCGACTGCACGGTCCCTATCGTCGTCCAACTTCCCGTACCCGGGAAGTTAACGGTTACGGCCGCGCCTCCGTTCACGCTCATCTGGGCAGATCGGGCAGACCCGCCATTCAAATAGCTGATCGTCACAGTCGCAGAACCGGCCGCACCTGCGCTAATCCCGTTGAATTGCAGCGTTCCGCTGTTGTCGCCGACGTAGCCGACCTTACTGCCTCCCGAACAGTTGGAGCATGAGCTGATGACCGCACCTCCGAGCAAGGTATTGCCGGATGCTTCCGCCTCATAGGACGCACTGCTTCCCCCGGTGTCTCCATTGCCGCCATCTCCCCCGTCTCCACTATCGCCGCCGTCGGTTATACCGCCATCATATGGACCGCTGATCAAGCTGTACGATAACGTATTGTCGCTCTTCAAGCTATTGAACGATCCCAGATTCTGATTCGCCGGGTCGCCGCCGATGCCGACCTTCCCGATCGGTGTATAGCCGCCCGTATAGTAGTTCGTATTCGCGAATCTCACGCTTGGCTTCCAGCCTGCCGGATCAAGAATGGATAAGGCGAGCGTGTAGGTTCCATTTGCCAGATTACCAGGAATGGTAAATGAACCTGAAACGGCATTCGTTGCCGGAGCATTGTTATACGCTCTCGAGCTTGTGTTCCAATCCGTTCCCGGCAGCCAGTCGCGGATATCGGCATTGAACACGCCCTTCCAGGCTACCGTTTTGTCCGCATTCAGCAGGCTTGCCTCTACCGGCCAATCATAATAGAACGGCGAAGAACCTTTATTCGTGACATTGAACGACACGTCCATCGTTCCACCCGGCTGAACATTGCCGGAGAAGGACGCCTGGTTAATGACATAACGATAACCGAGCACCTTCTGCATGGCGGTCGCGCCGGTCTCAACGGCGGAATTGCTCGCATTGTACTCCGCAATCCAGCCCAGACTCGACGTATGCGTCTTCATAATCCAGTCGATCACATAGTTCGTGTTGCTTACGCTGCCGAGCGTGCCGTCGGGGCTGCCGCCGAGGTTCGATTGATCGCCCCAATCATAGGCCACCTCGCCGCTGTTGATCTGCGTCCTCCACGTATCTCTGGCGACCTCGCCATTGCCGCCCGAGGCGTCATCCGGCAGTGCGAAGGAATCCCACTGGATGCCGAACGGATAGCCGACGAACGTCTCCGGATAACGCACCATCACCTTTTTATCAGGAAAAGCATCCACATAAGCATCGCCAAGCGCCTGCTGAAAGCTAAGCGGGATACGATCTGTGCCATCCGCAAATTTATTGGGATAAATATGCTGCTCGCCCCAATTGCCGAACAAGCCGAACTCCACCGCAGCGACTCTCGGATCATCATTCCAGGCTTGTCCGAGCTTGTCGATGAAGGCAATCATCCTGTTCTTATACGTATCCGACAGCCATTGTCCTGCCGGATCGCCGTGCGGAATGCCGTCCGGCCAATATTCGCCCACATTCGGATAGACGATGACCACCCGGGGCACGACCTTCAAGTTGCGGCTCTCCAGCCCAGCCCAAGCCGTGTTGCTCCAGTCCTTGATCTTCTGCACCGAATCGGACGCCAGATTCTCCAGATCCGTATACGGAATATACTGCTTGTAGATCGACGTATACTCCTTGTCCGGAAAGTTCGTGCTTCCGATATACACCGATGGTCTGAAGCCACTATTGGGGTTCTTGAACGCCTCTGAGGTTTCCGACAAATTGACAGTCAACGTCCCCACATCGGCATTCGCTTTCTGGACCGGCCAGCTTACTGCCCCGACAGCGAGTACAATGGCCAGCAAGCTTAGCATGCCCGGCCACCTGAACATTTTTTTCATTAATATTCCCTCCTGTAACGATTTCGGTAAACGCTTTCAGTAGAGTAGAGAACTGAATTTCGTTGGAGGGCGCAAGCCCTCTAGTTACTTTCCAGTTCCCCCTTCATCAAACCGGACGTGAGGTTTTCCCTC
>NZ_JAATHD010000039.1 GCF_011947265.1 Paenibacillus sp. HB172176 | reverse complement strand
AGATAATCGCTTGTTATCTTTAATATTCGCCATCAGAGATGTGATTTCCTTCGTTTTTCTAGCTTTTTATTTAAGTTGCTTCACGGATTAAGGAAAAAGGTTTTCCTCTCCGAAGAGGCCACTGAAAAACTCACGATTCAAATATAATTAATAATTTACTTGACTCTTGCAAAAATCCGAAATTGAGCCTTCAGCAGACATACGGGTAGCGTATATGGTGTTTAGAGCATTATGAGATCATCTTGAGATCTCGTAATATGTCGAATAGCGGCTTCTTCTGGATCGCTTGTTCAAAGACATAGAGCAACATTTGCCCCTTATGCTCATGACGGAACCTTCGAACCACATCGCCAAGCGTTAACTTGGTTGAAGGTTTAGACCATTTCATTCTTTGGAGCTCGAGCAGGTTTTGTGTTAAGAATTGAATAGCCCAGTAACGATTAATGCCCTTAAACGAAAGCAATTGGTATTGATCAAAGCCAAGCAACTCTTTGAAGTAGCGGTATCCCGTCTCCACCTTTTATGCGAATATTCGCATAAGCTATCGAGGTGTTTTTCAGGTGGATCAAACAAAACCTCAATGTGCCTGTCTTATTTGATACGACTAAAAATGCGGTGTTCAACCAACTTTTTGCGGGGTTGATGACTTATGTCATTTTGAAGTGGCTATATATTCGCGCCAAAACCTTCGTTATTTCTTGTATGTCCGTACCCCTTATTCGATTCAAAGAGCAGATTAAACATCATCGGTTGCAGCCAGAGTGGATGATGGCCGTTAATAGAGTCATAGATAATTACGTCTATTCGGCATCTCTAGATCATACAAATACTGGTTAATCAACAGGCGTGCTGAGCTACTTACTAGCAAGTTCTCGATGTATTTCCTACTTGGAAATCGTTGAAAATTCATTAAAGTTAGCAAGCAGAACAAAATCACCTAACGGTGACTTAACTTACTAGCCGACGGTTACTCTTCCGCCGGCTTTTCCTTTCTCACCAAGGTTCCATTACATTCAGGACAGAAAAATTCAGGGCTTTCACCTGGCTCTAAATCATAAGCACATTCTGCAACTATGAACTCTGGAACAGGATCTATACATCCGCAGTCCACGCAGTAGTAATCGATAAAGATCTCCTCTTCATCGTCATCTTCAAAGTAGAACACTTCTTTCATGTCCCCCTTTTCTTCTTCATCCTGTCTGTTGTTTTTTCTTTCGTTCATACCGAACTCCCCATTTCTTCTGATATGCTCTTTCGCTTTCCTCATCATAATAATAAATTCGGCCATAATCTGCATGCCAAATCACCACAAGCAACATCGTCTGCTTGCAGCAGGGACAGGCAATTGGATCACGTTCATAGGTTTCAATCATCCGTTCCCGATAGGTCTTTTTTCTTGGCTCTTTCGGAGGAAATGTCATTTCGATTTGCTTGTACACCATGTATCGCCACAGGTTAATAATCTTCTGCGACTCTTTATTCTTGCCTCTACTGTATAGGCCGTACCTGCCCACCATTCGAATATGCTTGGGCGGAATATGTTGAACGAGATCGTGAATAAACCTCATGGCCGGAGCTACTACATCGATCCTCTTCCCCGTCTGATGATCCTCATACCAATAATGCACCTTATGATAGTCGTACTTGATAATTCGGTACTCTGCTATGGCTGGACGTGCTAAATAACGGCCTATGTATTTGGCCGCTCCACGTGCATCCTTCATTCTTGTTTCTGCATTCACATAAAATCCATGCTTATATCTGTGGTAAAGTTGATTAACCAATGCTTTGATCTTCTCGTCCTCCGGGAACCATTTCAGCATAAGATCCATCAACAGTTTCTGCCATGATTTCCTCAGGTACGTAAAGGATATATAGTCGACGCTTTTCCATTGTCGATGACAGTCCAGCGCGCCTTCTGTCACCAACGCATGAATATGCGGATTGAATTTCAAGTCTCGTCCAAAGGTATGGATTACCGTAATGACGCCAACCTCGTACTGCTTACTTTTGTTTTTACTACGATAATAATGCTGAATGACCTGGGCCACTCGTTTACTCATCTCGTTCAGTCGACTTCTATCTCGGAAAAAGTACTTCCTTAGCTCTTTCGGTACGGTGAATACCGTATGTCGATGCGGCACATTCAGGATTCGTTCTTGTTGTTTTTCTGCCCATTCATCTGTGTACTTCTTTCCGCATCCGTGACAAAAACGACTTTTGCACGTGAAACAGATGAATACAGGTTCAGGAGCACCTGCGGTACATCCTTTGCATTCATACCGAGCGTATCCCATATCCTTCGTTCCACAACGTGTCGCTTTCTTTACCGCTTCCGGTATTGCCGTTTGTAATTCTTCAGGAAATCGATCGGCATGGAGTTCCCAGAAGCCATGAAAGTGATCCTTCAATATTTGTTTGACTACTCCTCGTTTTTTCCATGTATTTGATCTCTCCATCTCGATCCCCTCCTACTTATTTCTTCGACCTATTTATCCACAAATTTTAATGTTGCATAATTTCCTAAACAACAAAAAAACATACGGGTCCCGTATGTTCGAATGGTCTCCTAGATATACCCTTGTGATTCGCTTAATAGCGGCGCCTTCCATGCCAGAAAAAGAGACGGCATGGATAATGCTTGATGAATCGTAATGGATTAATTATACATGAGTACCTGCATTGCCTGCAATATGAACGGCCTGAAGTAAAACGACGCGCGGCCGCTATCTAGAGTCAGTTAAGTAGGTATACAAAGTATACTAATATATTATGTATACCAATGATTAAAAATGAGGCGACATCGACGATCGAATTCTTGAATAAGATCCGGTATCATGTGCAAGATGAAAGTCCTCGCCTCCTCCGCAACACTCCGACGTGTATTGTACTGAGCAATTTTTCCGAATCAATGATTAAGAATGGAATTGTCGTCACTCGCACCAGTCCATTTCTCGATAATAACGCTCCCGTTAGGATCCAACTGCTCAATGTGAGCACGAACGTCATCGATGATAATCACTGGATCAATAATTCGTTCAACCGAGTGAGAGACGAACTCCTCGACCCACTTGCCTCGAACAAAATTTCGATCGTCCAAGGTATAGATTGCCCCTGGAACATTGCGATAGCGACTCGAATCCGCCCCAGCACAGCTCGCGAAAGATAGGATTTAACGCGGATTTACGCATGGGAAATCGTCACTTTAATTATCGCCCCACTCTAAGAGTTGCCAACCTTTCCAATGGTACGACTTATTCTTCCGTTTGCCCTGCATGGAGTATTTGATCTTTCTTATACCGTCCGAGGCTTGAGTGACCGTGCCATCAAGCAAATCCTCGTGCTCACGCAGCCAGTGCTTAAGATTGCGGCAACGATACGTCTCGCCGTCTGGAGACACGATAACCCACTCCTTAGCGTGCATGTGGGTCTCAAAACTTTCGAGGGGCGAATGAACACCTACAACATAAGTAGCCACCTCTTTTATCACGGAAGAATCAATCTTTGAAATTTCTAACAAATAGGCTATGTTAAGCCTTGGATTGTAGATGCCTAATTTTTTTATATTTTGGAACTCCGTATGAATTGAGCGAAGACCCAAAATATAGTAAACTAACAATTGCAAAGTATGCGTACTTGTTGGAGAATTCTTAGACACCTTTAAATCCCACAAAGTATCTTCTGTCAGGTAATCCCCGTCGCCGGACGTAATCATCGGTGTATAAGCTAATTCAAAAGTGAACCCTTCCTTAATAATTGGTCCAGAATGCTCCCAGAATGAAAGGCCCCTATTCACCATTGTACGAATGTTAGACACAGTATTTTCATCGGGATTAATGTCTTCCACTGGCATATACCTGAATGTGCCCACCCTAACGCACACGTCATAACCCACAAGTTTACAAGCATAAATTATGGATTGATCATCCAAGCCCTTTATCTGATTTATGAATTCTTTTGCTTTATTTTCTTGTTTCATGTATTGAGAGCCAATTAGCGAAATCTTATATGCCTCTTCCGCAGGAGTTCCAGTCATGAAGCGAATCAAGTAATCTACCGCTATCCCGACTAAACCAGCATATATATTCTCCTCTGAGCACAATTCGATCCCGTCATCGAAAACTGTTTTAGTAAAATCGTTTGGTCTTAAAAAGCCTCCATAAGGCTGTTTGAATTTCTTGACTCTTTGTGTGACGGATGCCATTATATTATCCCCCTAGATCATATGTACGACTATTACCGTTTCGTGTGGTGACCCCATATAGACAGCAAAAAAGACAACCTCTGTTTGAAGTAGAGGTTTCTTTACATTTTTATCCATGCGTTTGCGAGTAGTGTCAGCTACGCAGGTACAGCCCCATATGCCCTTGTACTGTTGAAGTGTATAGTGGCATTGTTTGAGGTGTGACCTTCAAATCTAATGCCACAGGATGCCCCCCGTCGATTGATAATATATTAGCTGTATTCCAAGTCAAAAACTCTGTAGAGTCAAAATCCTGATAACCATGAGTATTATCGGATTGATGATCATTTAGTACATTCTCAACAAGGGAGAAGTCAGTCCCGGCTGTTGTAGTAAATAGTTCACTTGCATATTGAGATTGGGTACTAGAGCCATTGAAATAATGTAGAATTTGTTCTGTGATTGCATGCATGATAAGGCAGGCACTTTTGTGTGAAACTGAAAATATAAATAATTCATTTAAATAATGCAAATTTGGACATTTTTCGACATTTAAATCAAATTAATTTGAAACTAATTGCTCATTACAACTATAAATGCTTTTGATACTATGAATTAATAATTTCAAACGGGAGTGATGCCTATTAATCATTAATTGCAGTTATTAAGTTATTAATTATTATTGATGTAGCATGAAAAAATTAAGTATCAGCGGGAAATATCGTTTTTAAATCACCACTTTTTTTGTTTGGCTTATGATCAAAAGTAATTCTATAAAGTTCATTTTCTTTAATTAGATTCCATGTGTTTTCATTGTCGAGTGTCAACTCAAACTGCTCTGGGTTTTTCCCCAAATCATTAATAATGATCGAAAAATCATTTAGTGTCTGTTTTTTACTTAATACTACGTATATCCCTGTTGTATTACTAACATTGCTGCATGAGGAGATGAAAAGAACTAAGGAAAACATTATCAAAAAAATCACTTTTTTAAGCATTTTTCTTCACACCCTTTAATTTGTTTTGTGATTTATATAATACCTTATAAACCTTGAATTTTAAAATTATATGCCTATTAGGAGGAATGATTTTGAAAAAGTCTTCTTTAGTTGTATTGTCATTGATTCTAGCCCTATCCATAGTTCCTGCAGGTGTTTCGGCAAAAAATTCACCTGTTGACCCGCAAAATGTAAATAATTATTCAGACGAAGATATTAACCAAATTCTAATTAATTCCGGCATGCCTGAAGAAAAAGTAGAACAAACTGATATTGATTTGAAACGTGCGATTATTCGCGACAATGGAGAAAATTTGTCCTACACGGGCTCAGAAAATAAAGATTATAAATATGACTTTCAAGGAAAGCTAGTTGAAGTCGAACAACTCCAAACTTCTGGTGGCATAACTACTATGGGAGCAATCTCAAGCGCTGATCTATCATTTACAGTTTTAGTTTTTGATGGAACTGGCACTAATGTTAAAGAGATTTATGGAGGCTGGCAATGGAATACAACTGGAAATGGCCCAAGCGAAACTGCTCCACAAGGCGTTTATAAAGATGTAATGGCAATTGCCATTCCTGATGGTTGGGAAATCCAGTCTAATAGTTACTCTTCAGAAATTTATAAAAATGAACGAGACCCTTATACTTCACAACCTACTACTTGGCAGCTACTTTCCGGTGGTTATGATAATAACGGACAACCAGCTACGGACGGCTATGACTTATATGGAGCGGCTTGGAGAATGAGTAGTGCTGCATCCAGTCCATTTGCCTGGTTTAAAGGGCATGTTCATTTTGATATGAAAAAAGTTCAAAGTGATGCTATTAATAGAGTGCTCGTGAAATATATGGAGGCACAAAGCAATCCATTCACAGGATTCAGTGCAACTCTAGGTTGGACTCCACTTAGCGTTACTTATACTCCGACAAATGGTAGTACGAATATAGGTTCTCTAGACTACACTTTTACAATGTAAATAAAATAGAACGAGGAGATCATTTGCGATCTCCTCGTATTTAAATAAAAGATCTCGCGTCTATTCTCCTTTTGAGAGGCCGTATATTATAACCTTTCAATTTTCTCGTTTGATTGTTATGTCTCCTCAACTATTGTTTACTGAACACAATGCACCCACTCCTTAGATCACTCTGACTTGTTGCCTAAAAGTGAAATTAGCCCACTCCTCTAGCGTCATACCATGGCGCTCCTGAAAGCCTCTCAACTCATCGTTCGCCTCGAACACGACTAGTTCATTATCGGCTTCCTCATCGACCGACTTACCCGCCGGGGTTTTGCCATAATTATATTCATTCGGTACTACATGGAGCAACCGTACATAATCACTGGATTTGTTACAAGCGGCACCAACCGCGATATTGTCTTCTTGCCCCGCGTCCCGAAAATGGCGTAATGCGTCATTTCGGTATTCAACTTGTCGCAAATTCGGTAGGTTGGATAAAGCCATGCTGACCAGCCTCCTTTGCTGTTTGAGTACATCATAATGATCCTGACATTCCTAACCGACGCAGCTTCAAATCCTCGATCGCCGACTGCACCCGGACACACACATCCAGGCGATAATCTCGTTCGCCACGCTCTCTGTAGCGTTCTTTGATAGCACCCGGCATAAATCGAATACTGCGAGAGTTTAAAATACCAAAGCGTGCCTCCACAATACCTTTCCAATCCGCTCTATATGGTGGAGCATTTTCTACATCGACACCTAGAACGTCTATAAGCCGAGTCGGCTGTTCGCCCTCTAGTTCACCGCGATCTGCTGTAAGCTTTTGCGGTAGATGGCTGCTCATCCATTCCGATTCGGTTATCTCGATACCGTATTCGGCACAAAATTTGACTTTATCAGCCGTTGTATTGGCTAATGCCATCATGGCTCCAACCCAACTCGGTCCCTCCAAGCCGATATATATGCCAGTGATATAGCGGCTAAATACATCAATGACAATGTATATAATCGGCCGCCCAATGATCCATTCCCGTTGATATTCACTGACCAAATAGACATCCGCAACAGTGGCATCAATTTGAAACCTGGAGCCTGGGCCGAAGCTCTCTTGAGTAGAACTTCCAAGTATCGGACGGTAACTCAACTCATATCTCTTTTGACCGAGCCTGCTTTTCAGTGTATCTTCAAGATTCATTTCTTTCTGAAACCAATACTTATATTGACCGAAAGTGGGCAGCTTCTCTGGAGGAGGGAGGACAGGGATATACGCTTGCCCTTCCTGACGATACCCGTTTGCAAAAAACTTCTCCAGCGTCTTCTGATAGGCATGTTTTTATCCACTCCACTTGCTTACAAAGCCTGGATTCAAGACCAGCTGCAAATTCGGAATAAGCTTTCATAACGGAAAAGGCCTTATCATCTTCCATGGCAATGCAATAGAGATATTCCTTATTCGGGGCAATCCATAATATTCTCTCTACCTGACGCAAGTCGGATTCAGGTAATTGCCATTCAACAACCATATTTTCATAGAGGATATGCACACCTTAGCCGCCTTTCGCCAATTGATCTTTTGCTTGATTAACATGAAATCTGTTAGCGCTGCTAGAAGGACTTATCTTCTCATTCATATTTACAGCCCAAATTTTACGAGCGAGAAAATGTCTAAACATCGCCAAAGAAGTACCGGCTTCAAGCCCCATTTGCTCATCACAAGCCAGACAAGCCTTTGCTATCGTTATGCCTGACAGTAGTGAAGCTGCCAGTGAACGCTCCAAGCTCTGAACAGCAAAGTTCCCCAGCGCCTGGACATCTTCGTTATGGTATTCCTTATGAATCCATTCGACATTCCGAATCAGCGTATAGGGCAAATCCCTTTCGGTCACGATCCCCCCATCAACTTGATGCGACTGCCAATATATTCGTTCTATTTCGAATTTCTCTAGTATACGATCATTCTCTAATTCTTTTGATGGCTTGACCGTTCTTGCGAATTCCTTGTCCTTATATGTAATAACAAAATCCGTTGTCATGACGATATCTACGCCAGTCTTAGGATCTTTGGGATGTTCAACACCGAGTTTCTCCGCTATCAGCTTCGTTTCTTCCAGCGGAAGAAGGGGATACTGCTCTTGAATGTCCGTCACCTCATCGGCAAAATCCAAAGCATAGAAATAGTCACGCTCCAGATCAGACAGAAAGGTGTGCTGCCTGCCAGTAGTCCAACCCAAACCTCGAGTCGATCGCCTGTCGAAGGCACATCCTGTACCCGTAGCCATGGAAGGTAGTCGGCTCCAGATCCTTGACCTCTGCCTTCTTTGATGAATCTATTAATTTTGCTATCTGTTATCTCACGTTTTCTTTTTGCCACAATAAACGACACCCCCAACATAAATCGGATAGGAGGCTACCCATTAATTGAGTAGCCGACCTTCCACACCACCGTACGTACCGTTCGGTATACGGCGGTTCCTAAGTTTACGCCTTAGCAGTTTTGAAATGCTCCGAGAAAAATGTGTATCCCGCTTGTTTTAGACGTGAGTCAGTCAGAGATGTGTTTAAAATCGGGCTTTGGGCAATCCGCCAATAGCCTTTTCTTGTACACGCGAATTTGAAAGCAGTGTTGTGGTTGTGTCCGAGTTTGCGGAGCATTGCGTATCTGGTTCGAACTCGTCTCCATCGTTTCCAGATATACATCCGTAATCTTCGTCTTAACCATTTGTCCGTTCCTTCGAGCATCTTCCTCATATCTGCGAGTTTGAAGTAATTAATCCAGCCCGTGATATATTGTTTCAGCTTTAATTTCAGCAGGTCGTATCCGAACCCACTGCTTCTGGCAGTGAGTTCCTTTATCTTTGCTTTCATCTTGCTGATGCTCTTGGCATGGACACGTAGTTTAATTCCGTCTTTGGACGGGTAAAATCCGTATCCCAGGAACTTAACCCTGCCGATGTAGGCAACTACCGTTTTCTCTCTGTTCACCTTGAGCCGTAGTTTTCCCTCGATGTAGGGCAGAATGTGTTTCAGCATCCGCTCGGCTGATCGTTTTGTCTTTGCAAAGAGAAGCATGTCGTCGGCGTACCTAACAAACCTGATTCCTCTGCGTTCCAGTTCTCGGTCAAGCTCGTTCAGCATGATATTACTGCATAAAGGGCTAATGTTCCCGCCTTGAACGAGTCCGAGTTCTGTCTCTTCGAACTTCCCCTTGTTCATTGCTCCCGCCTTTAGATACTTGTGTATGAGGGATACCACCCTGCCATCTTTAATCGTTCTGGACAGCAATTTAATCATCTTCGATTGGTTGACCGTATCAAAGAATTTCTCCAGGTCCATGTCGACTACGTAGGTGTACCCTTCGTTTGCATATTCCTTACACTTTCTCAGTGCATCGTGGGCGCTTCGCTTGGGTCGGAAACCATAACTTGTTTCCGCGAATTGCGGTTCGAAGAGGGGCGACATTACTTGCATGATGGCCTGCTGTAACACCCTATCTACTGCCGTTGGGACTCCAAGCGTTCGCATCTTTCCATTGTCCTTGGGTATTTCAACCCTACGGACTGGATTTGGACGGTATTTGCCATCCAGAACTAGTTTTACGAGTTCATCCCCGTTATCTCTGAGATATTGCAGAAGATGCTCCACTTTCATCCCATCGATGCCGTGTGAGCCTTTGTTCCTCTTCACTTGCTTGTAAGCTTCGTTAAGATTTCCTCGACTCAGGATTCTCTCTAAAAGCTCGTCCTCTCGACTGTTGGCGTTGGTGTTGTTGTTTTCTGTTATCCGCTTGTCGGTAAGCGCTCCCGCATACCCTTCGTGTTCCGCACTATCTCTTTGCGGGCAGCCCTTGCCACAGCAAGGTATTCTGCTTTCTTTTATCCCGACTTTGGTAACATTCATTGACTAAACACCTCCTTAGGTTCAACCCTTCATAACGCTGCCTGGCCGCGTTACTAATATGGTATCTGCTGACTTCTCACGACAAATCTTGTTTCAACCGCATTTCGCAAATACGCTTCATGCGTCCGTGAGACCTCCCACGGTAAGACGCGTAACTTTCATTCCATGTACCCGCCACATTTACATCCTCGTGTCCGTGCAGTTTATTGGATTTCGTCTTGTATTGCAGACTCATCCCACTTTGGATGCCTGATGCGATTCGTGTTCCTCGGGTCGGAACTTTGCCGCCAGCTTCCTTCAGATTCCACCTCGCGATGGACACCCTTGCTCTTGGCTAATGGTTGGCAACTGCCAGCCCCCATAGCGGACTTTCACCGCCTAGCTACGCGCCATGCGTGGCGCACAATAAAAATGAGGCTACCATAGGTAGCCTCAAATAGAGTCATGTTGTTATTCTGGATGTCGGTTCTGAGACAGTAGAAGAGCTCCTAGTAGCAGTATGGCCAGTTACGTCAGTCTAACTTTATTTTCTTCTGACATATAACCCCAGTCCTTTCCCCTTATTCAACAGTAACCGATTTTGCCAAATTCCTCGGTTTATCAACATCATGCCCAAGCGCCAGAGAGGCGTAGTACGACAGCAGCTGCAACGGGATGACGGCAAGCGCTGGCGATAGGATTGGCAATGTCTTCGGAATGGCGAAGATTTCGTCGACGGATTTCGCGACCTCGCCTTCGAAGCCGCTGTTGGCGACAGCAAGCACATGAGCGCCGCGAGCCTTCACTTCCTTAATGTTGCTAAGCGTCTTCTCGTACAGCGTCTCTTGCGTCACCAGCGCGATGACCGGAACGCCTTCCTCAATAAGCGCCAACGTGCCATGCTTCAATTCGCCGGCTGCATAGGCCTCGGAATGAATGTAAGAAATTTCCTTAAGCTTCAACGAGCCTTCCTGAGCGACAGCATAATCCACGCCGCGGCCGATGAAGAAGAGGCTGCGATGATGCGAGATCGATTCCGCGACCTGCTTCAGCACGACGGCTTGCTCCAGGATCTTCTCCACTTGCTCCGGCAAGGCATTCAGTCCTGTAATCAGCTCTTCCATAGCTGCCGGTTCCTGCGTGCCAAGCACGCGTGCAAGATGGAGACCGAGCAGATAGAAGGCGATAAGCTGCGAGGAATAGGCCTTGGTCGAGGCGACCGCAATTTCCGGACCCGCCCATGTCGTAATCACATCATCCGCCTCGCGAGCAACCGAGCTTCCGACAACATTCGTAATCGCGAGCACGCGAGCGCCGTTGCGCTGCGCTTCACGAAGCGCAGCCAGCGTATCCGCCGTCTCGCCCGATTGACTGACCACAATGACCAGCGTCTGCGGCGTAATGATTGGCGAACGATAGCGATATTCGGATGCGACATCATTCTCGACCGAGATGCGCGCGAGCGACTCGATGACCGACTTGCCGACAAGTCCGGCATGATACGCCGTTCCGCAGGCGACAATATGCACCCTGTTAATCGATTTGATGTACTCATCGGACATCGACAGTTCCTTCAAATCGACGGATTTGCCGTCATCCGACACTCTGCCCAGCATCGTATCACGATACGCCTTCGGCTGTTCATAGATTTCTTTCAGCATAAAATGATCAAATCCGGCTTTCTCGGCCGTAACGAGATCCCAATCGACATGGAATATTTCCTTGGAAATAGTTGCTCCCTCGATCGTCATTAATTCGACAGCGTTGCACGTCAACACCGCCATTTCGCCATCATTCAGAATATACACATTGCGCGTATGCTCCAATATGGCGGGAATATCCGAGCCGATGAAGTTCTCTCCGTCGCCGATTCCGATAACGAGAGGGCTTGCGAAACGAACGGCAACGAGCTTCTCCGGTTCGAATTCGGTCAATACGCCTAGAGCGAACGCTCCGCGCATGCGCGCGACAGCCCGCTGCACCGCTTCGACAATATTGCCGTCATATTCGTCCGCGACAAGATGCGAGATCACCTCTGTATCCGTCTCCGACACGAATACATGGCCTTTCGCGGCAAGCTCATCCTTCAGATCCAGATAATTCTCGACAATGCCGTTATGCACGACCGAGAACTTCGCCGAGTTATCCGTATGCGGATGCGAGTTCAGGTCGGACGGCTTGCCATGCGTTGCCCAGCGCGTATGCCCGATGCCGACAGAGCCTGCCAGCGGCTCACCCTTCAGCTTATCCTCGAGCACGGCCAAGCGGCCTTTCGACTTCGAGATTTGAAGTCCTTCCTTCGTGAAGACAGCGATACCGGCGGAATCGTATCCCCGATACTCGAGCTTCTTCAATCCTTCCAGCAAAATATCCTGAGAGTCGCGCTTACCAATATATCCAACAATTCCACACATAATTAATAAACCTCCGATAACGGTATATTTCCCGAGTCTCGGATGCTGGCTGTGCGCGGCACAGGTGAATATGAAGTTGTCACATAATGTAACCCTTCTGCCCGTGCCGACCTCACAGGCGGCATCGTGGACATATGGGAGCGTTCTGCAGCAGCCTGCCGCACGTTTGTCGGATCGGTCGCCCGATCGTTTTGCGTTACGGCTTTCGGTTGGCTTGCTCGTTACCGGAAGGTCCCCGCCGAATGCTTCGAACACCTTCACCTCGTCAGCTTCCCGTATGTCGCCCCGTCATAAAGCCCACTTTCCATGCGGCTTCTCCGGCGCGATCATCACGCAAGCTCTGGCGCTTGTAAATCTAGTACGACCTCTTCCCTCTCTTTCCTGCTGGAATCATATGTCCTATCATATTCATATTCCTCGATTCGTGCAACTATTATTCGTTAATTTCCCGAAATGCGACAAGATCTCCTATCTTTCTACACCGAAAAATTATAATTCAAACCTATTGTCAAATAAATCTTTCCTGTGTTATTATTTGGGACATAGAGATTGTGAATTTGTTCACAAACAAGAAGTCGCTCGACACACGTATCTTCAGCTGTTTGTTCGCAGTTTTGTGAAATGTTTCACAAATAATGATTGTGCCTTTCATGAATCGATGCATTCAACGATGCCTTCAGCGACAGAATGCATCTGCATTCAAGTTTGTGAATAATTTCACAACATTAATCCCTGCTACCGAAAGGAGCGCTATCCCATGACTACTACACTTACAGAAGAAAAGGTCGAAACCGCTGACGCCGGTTACCGATTATCGCCAAAGCTTCTCGAGCAATTAAGCAAACCCGAGGTGGAGCAATCGCTCCTGAGTCTGCTGGAACAGCTTCCGAAGCTGGAGCAGATGATCTCCACGATGGCAAAAACCTACGACAAAGCGCAGCAAATATGCAGTGATCCAGTAATCAGAGAGGATCTGATCGACGGGGCGAAGGAAGTTCTTCTTCCCCTCCAGGACAAAGCCAAAGCCCTAGCCGCAACAGCCATCGAAGCTCAGGAGGAAGCCGCCAAAAACACTCGGACCATCGGTCTGCTCGGCATGCTTCGAATGCTGAAATCGCCCGGCGTGCAGTCTGTTTTGAGATTTTCGCAGGCTTACTTGAACCTCATGCAATCCGGCAACAACAAACAAGGGAGATGAGATCATGAAGCATATTGTCATTCTAGGCGGAGGTTACGGCGGATTAGTCAGCGCTCTGGCAGCGAGGAAGCTGCTCTCGCAGGAGGAAGCCGCCATTACACTGGTCAATCAATACAAGACGCATCAGATTATAACGGAGCTGCACCGACTCGCCGCAGGCGGTCTGTCGGAACGAGCCATCGGGCTGCCGCTTGAGAAGCTAATTAAGGGAAAAGGAATCGAGCTGGTGATCGACAAGGTCGCCGCCATCAAGCCGGATCAGAAGCAGGTAACTCTTCAGCACAACAGCAAGCCGCTGAGCTATGATCTGCTGGTCATCGCGCTTGGAAGCCAGACCTCGTTTTTCCAAATTCCCGGCCTTGAAGAGCACAGCCTGACGCTGAAATCCGCTAACGAGGCCAATCAGATTCGCTCGCATATCTTGGCAAAATTCGATCAATATAAGCTGCGCCGGCAGCCGGAGGATGCTGCCATCGTCATCGGAGGCGGCGGCTTGACCGGGGTCGAGCTAGTCGGAGAATTAGCTGACCGCATGCCGATTTGGTGCAAGGAGAGGGGAATTCAGATGGGAGACATCTCGCTGTATTGCATCGAGGCAGCTCCGAACATTCTGCCCGGCTTCGAGAGCGAGCTGGTCGACCGCGCCAGAAGCAGCCTGACCGCTCGCGGCGTGACGTTCATCACAGGCATGCATATTGCCGAATATACAGGGGAGCTTGTGCGGCTTAGAGACGGCCGGGAGATTCCCGCTTCCACGCTGGTCTGGACCGGCGGCGTGAAGGGCAATCAACTCGTCGCGGATTCGGGCATCGCGCTGGAGCGCGGCCGAGCGCAGATCGACCCGTATCTCGCTTCCGTATCACATCCCGATATCTTTGTCGCCGGCGACAGCGCGGTCTTCCGCAACGAGCTGGATCAACCGACTCCGCCATCGGCCCAGCTAGCCTCACAGATGGGCGACGCGATCGGCTATAATCTCTACGCGACGATACGCGGGCTCCCGCTTGAAGCGTTCCGCTTCAAGAACTCCGGCAAGCTGGTCAGCCTCGGCCGCAAGGATGCCATCGCTTCCGTGGGAGCGAACAACATTGCGCTCAAAGGACTGCCGGCTTCCCTCATGAAGGAAGGCAGCAAAGCGCGCTATCTCGCTCATATTAACGGGTTGTCGGCCTATATGTATTGATGCGGGGCATGCAAAAAAAAGAGCGAGGCGAGCAACAGTCCAGCGGACCTCGCTTGCCTCTCTCATTCCTTAACCCAGTTCACTTTTCACCACATTAGCGATTTGATCCACATAGGCTTCCACTTGAGCTTTGTCCGGTCCTTCGGCCATGACGCGAATCAGCGATTCGGTGCCCGATGGACGGACCAGCACGCGGCCGTTGTCGCCGAGCTCCGCCTCCACGTCGGCCACTGCCTTCAGAATCGCTGCGTTGCCCGCATACCTGCTCTTGTCCGCCACGCGTACATTGACCAGCTTCTGCGGGAACTTCCGCATAAGCGTCTTCAGCTCGCCGAGCTTCTTGCCCGAAGCGGCAACCGTATCCACCAGCTGCAGTGCGGTCAGAATGCCGTCGCCCGTCGTAATATGATCGAGGAAGATGACATGGCCGGACTGCTCGCCGCCCAGATTGTAGCCGCCGCGGCGCATCTCTTCCATGACGTAGCGGTCGCCGACCGCCGTCTGCGCCGTCTTCAGTCCGATGCTGCCCGCTCCCTTGAAGAAGCCAATATTCGCCATCACCGTCGTGACGACCGTGTCATGGGACAGCTTGCCCTCCCGCTTCAAGCGGTCGCCGATAATGCAGAGGATGAAATCGCCGTCCACCTCTTCGCCCTTCTCGTCGATCGCGATCAAGCGATCCGCGTCGCCGTCGAAGCTGAGGCCGAGATCGGCGCCGAGCTCCAGCACCTTCTCCCGCAGAAATTCCGGATGCGTCGAACCGACGCCAGCGTTAATATTGCGGCCGTCCGGCTCGGCGCCTACCGTCGCAATCTCCGCTCCAAGCTCGCGGAACACCGCTGGCGCAAGCTCATAAGCGGAGCCGTTCGCGCAATCGAGCACAATTTTCAGCCCGCTGAATTGCCCCTTGATCGTTGTTTTCAAGAAATCCAGATACCTTCGCTTCGCTTCACTGTCATCCGTCACCACACCCACATCGCCGCCAACTGGACGAGGCAGGGCATCGGTAGGCGCGTCGATCAGCGCTTCGATCTCCAGCTCCGTCTCATCCGAGAGCTTGAAGCCGTCGCCCGCGAAGAACTTAATGCCATTATCCTCTACGGGATTATGCGAAGCCGAGATCATCACGCCAGCATCCGCTCCGAGCTCCTTCGTCAAGAAAGCAACCGCCGGCGTAGACACCACGCCTAAACGGACCACGCTCGCCCCGATCGACAGCAGCCCCGCGATGAGCGCCGATTCCAGCATCGGTCCGGATATGCGCGTATCCAGTCCAATGACCACCTTCGGGCGGCTTACGGCCGTCCTCGTCAATACATAGCCGCCGCAGCGGCCGATCTTATACGCCAGCTCCGGCGTCAATTCTCTATTGGCGACGCCGCGAACGCCGTCCGTACCGAAATATTTCCCCATCCTGCTTCTTCCCCTTTATCCCATGTCATTCGAATCCATTCGATTCATATCCCATTCCTTGACACTATGTCGGCAATGCTTCTCCCTATTCCGTAAAACGCATTCAACCGCGCTTACACGCCGGTCGACATCCCCGGCCTCGCCAGACTGCGATTCACACTATCCGTCGCATCAACCTTCGCGCTCTCACTGCGGTTCCCGCTTCCATCGCTCGGATCGACGGTCTTGCCAGTATCGGTTGGCTCCTCCGTCGCGGGCGGCGGCGTAGCTGTGCCTCCGCTTGGCGGGTCGGTCGCCTCAGTGTTATCGTCATCCACATCTTCTCCCGGATCAGTCGGATCGACAAGCGCCGACCCGTCCAGGATGTCGACGGTCACCGTCAGCGGCTTGTCATCCTCGAGCACTGGCTGTACATAGGACGGCAAGCCGAGATCGACCGGCAGCGTATACTCCCCGGGCTCGAGCCCGTCCACCTTGATCGAAGCGGATATATCCGAAGCCTTCACGCCGGACAACACCGTCTGAGCGCCCTTCAGCTTCACGCTCAGCTTGTTCCCGTTATCCCCAACAAATTCCGTCGTCAGTCCCTCGATCGCGCCGTTCACCTTCACTTGCACGTTATTGAAGGTTTGCGTTACGGTCGGTTCGACCACGACCATCATCTCGATCTCGCCGGGCGCCACCGACTCGATATCGTCAAGCGGAGACGCCTTCACCTTCACAATGCCCGTTTCCTTCACCTTCGACAGGTCCAGCACCGCGCCGTCATAGATCTGAATATCGCTCAGCTTGTCCTCCGGCGCATACACCGTCACCTGATCGAGCTGCGGCTGGATCGACACGAGACTGAGATTATCCGGCAGACTTCCCGTATAGCGCACCTGCAGCGGCACCTGCTTCGATGGAAGCGTAACGGGCGCCGACACATGAATCGTCTGCGGATCTACCACCGCGTCGGTAATCTCCTGGCCTTCCGTATCATAGACGACAATCTTCGCCTTCTTATTCTCGACCGTCTTCGTCGCGCCCGACACATCGAGCGACACGCCTACGACGCCTACGCGGCTCATATCGCCGTCGGGAAGCGTCACGTCAACCTTCGACCCGCCCTCAGTCAGAATCTCCGGCGTGCCAAGCACCATGCCGTCCGCGACCTTGCCCTCGGTCATCACTTCCACGTCGAACGATTTCGTCTCGATCTTCTCGAGCTGAACCGTCACCTCGCGCGGCGACAGCTCGATCTCCTTGATGCCCGAAGGCAGCTTTACCGTCAGGGGAAGCTTCTGAATGCCAGGCTTCGCATTTGAGACATCTACCTGCACGATATAATCTTCATTGGTAGCCGCATACAGACTCGTTATTCGACCTTCAACCACAAGCCGAGTCACCGTCGGTTCCATTGCCGTCAGCTTGTACTTCTTCGGATCAAGCCCCGTCGCAGAGATCGTCGCCGCTTCAATGACCTTCGTAACCGTATTCGATGTAGTCGTCTGCGGCGAGGTCTCCGGATCGATATGCACGACCGCCCAGAGCAAGAGGGCAAGAACGACGGAGATAATTTTCAGAACGGTAGGATGACTTAGCCACTTATCCATATCATTCTCCCTTCCGCTTCCCGAACAAGGACCAACCGCTGTCCTTCGAGCGTTCGTTCACCTTCGGAGTCAATTCCTCGAACAGCTTGGAGATGAGCGACTCTTCATTAATATCGCGGACAATCATGCCGTTGAAGGAGAGAGAGACCTGTCCCGTCTCCTCCGACACGACGACCGACAAGGCATCGCTGACCTCGCTGACACCGATCGCCGCCCGATGTCTCGTGCCAAGCTCCTTGCTGATAAAAGGATTCTCCGACAGCGGCAAATAACAGCCCGCCGCCATAATCTGATTGCCTCTAATAATAACCGCGCCGTCATGCAGCGGCGAATTCGGAGTAAAGATATTAATCAAGAGCTCGGAGGTAATCCGCGACTCCATGGCTATGCCGGATTCAATCAGCTCGCTGACGCCCGTCTTCCTCTCGAACACAATCAGCGCGCCCACCTTGCGCTTCGACATATTCTGCACCGCTTTGATCACTTCGTCGATCTGATCGCTGATCGCGTTGCGTTCGAGCGAGGAGGAGCGCGAGAACAGATTTCCCCGTCCAAGCTGCTCAAGGACGCGCCGGAGCTCAGGCTGGAAGATGATGAGCACCGTCACGATACCGAAGGTGAACATCTGGTTCATCAGCCATTTCAGCGTATACAGATTGAACCAGGTGCTGAGCGCCCAGGTGGCGACCAGCACGAATATGCCTTTGAGAAGCTGCACGGCGCGCGTGCCTCTTACAAGCAAAATCATTTTATAGATAATATAGCTAACGATGCCGACATCGACAATATCCTTCAGCCAGTTATTCCAAGACAAATCTGAAAAGTAGCTCATGCGTCAACCCCCAACTGCAAATCACGGCTCTCTCTATTATCGCACATTAACTTTATTATTTTCTATAAAACGCCTGTGAAATCCTCTAAATCAATAATATTTAATAAAAACATCGTCGAATCGACATATTCTCGGCAAAAAAATGGCTTCCCGCAAGGGGAAGCCGCTGCAGCTAAGGCGAAATCGCTTTGCCGAATGTATTCGTAACCTTGTACCAGAACCAGTCGAGCGCTTGATCGATCGTCCGGCTCTGACCGGCAATATGTCCTGTCGAGGCCAGCACCATCGACCCGTCGATAACGGTCACATCGCCGTCCACCGAGCCCTGAACCTCCACCTTGCCGTTCTCAACCGTCAAATCGCCGGCAATCTGCACGCCTGCGGGAACGATGACCGTGTCTCCGTTAATGACGATTTGCTGAAGATCCGCGCCGTCTCCGGAGACAATCAGCTTGGAGTCTTCACCCCAAGAGGCGAACAGGCTGCTGAACATAATAAGCAGGAACACGGCCGCGGCCGTTGCTCCCGGATAACGGTAGAGCAATTGAACCAGCTTGCTGCGCTCCTTCTTCTTGGCCCCTTGCTTCGGAAGCTGCGCCATGATGCGCTCCTTCAGCTGCGCGGAAGCCGCCGCGTCTTCCCGAGAGCTCTTGTGACCGCTCTCCATGAATCGGTATATACTGGCATCCGTCTTCTCCAGTTGCTCCAATCGCGTGCTGCAAGAGGCGCAAGTCGACAAATGCGTCTGCAAAGTATCAATCTCTTCACGGGACATATCGCCGTCCAAATAGTCGTGAAGCTTGACGATGGCAACCTTACAATCCATAGCAGCCATTCCTTTCTTCCCAAGTGCTTGTGCTTTCGCGTTCAACTCGTTATAGGATACGTATCAGAACGAGGGATGTTTCACTTTTTTCTGCCAACAAAATGAATGCTACAAGCGGTGCTCCAGCTTCTTGCGCAGAAACTCCCTGCCTCTATGTACTCTCGTCTTAATCGTCGTCACCGGCATACCCAGAATATCGCCGACCTCCTGCAAGGAGAGATCATGCAGATACCGAAGCATCATGACCGTCTTGTACTTCGGCGGCAGCGATTCCATCGCTTCCTGTATAATCCGCTGTGTATCGGTCAGAATAAGCTCCGACTCCGGCGTCCGATCGTCGCTCGGAATCATCGAATAGCCGTCAAGCCCTTCGTAATCATTCGATTCCGCGTCGAGGGAATACGTCGGCCGGCGCTTCCGAAGACGATCGATGCACAGATTCGTGGCGATCCGGTAGATCCAGGTCGAGAATTTCTGCGTATCGTCGAAACGCTCCAAGTTCTTGTACACGCGAAGAAAGGTTTCCTGTACAACATCCTCCGCCTCTTGCCTGCTGCTCAGCATGCGATAAGCCATATGATAGAGCTTGCCCTGATACAGATCGACAAGCTCCTCGAAGGCTTGCCGATCGCCCTTCAAGGCTAATCGAGCGAGCCTGTTCTCCAATACGTTCACCTTGTTAACTCCTCCAAACGACCAAACGTACGCCCGTCTATTTAGAAAAATGGTAAACGACCTGACCGCAAATTGCAAGTGTTTTGGCAGCCCCGGCTCCTTGGCGTTCATAATTCCCCCTCGACTGCCGGGATTCATGTACCGATTACGGCCAGAGATGTTCGTTGCTTGCTCAATGGAAAGAAAAAGGAGACCCTGACCGTCAGGCCAAGCTCTCCATTTCTCAGCTTTTCTCATCTCAGGCTCGTTAGCACAGCCCATATTAACCTGCTTTCAAATCATCCAGCACATTCAGTATGGTTGTCGTCGGGATCGCGAAACCGATGCCCTGCGCCTCCGCGTTCACCGCCGAATTGATGCCGATTACTTCGCCCGACGTGTTCAGCAGCGGGCCGCCGGAGTTGCCCGGGTTGATGGAAGCGTCCGTCTGCAGCAAATGCTCGTACGTATGGGCCTGTCCATCCTCGCCTTGAATCGTAATCGGCCGCTCCTTCGCGCTCAGCACGCCCATCGTCAGCGTCGAGTCGAAGCCGTACGGATTGCCGATCGCCATCACCCAGTCCCCGATCTTCGTATTATCGGAATTGCCGAGCGTCAGGGACGGGAAGCTCTCCCCGTTCGGATTCGTCACCTTCAGCACCGCAAGATCGAGATCCGTGCTCGAACCCAGCACCTCCGCCACAAGCGGCTCGTCGTAGCCCTCTACCGTCACCTTCACCTGCGCCGCTCCGTCGATTACATGCTCATTGGTCAGAATATAGCCCTCCTCATCGAAGAAGAAGCCGGTTCCCGTTCCGTACAATTCGAGATTCTCGTCGCTGCTTGACTGCTGATCGTCCTGCGACTGGCCTTGCGAGCCGTCTTGCGATCCTCCGCGCCCTTGCCCTCTATAGCCGAACAGCTCCTGGAAGAACGGATTGGCGCTCATCGAGCTGCGCTGAGGCTGCACATAGTTCTCTACCTTCACCACCGCCGGACTAGCCTGCTCATAGATCGAGGCCAGGTCGGAGCTCGTACTCAGGCTCGCCGTTGTGAGGCCGGATCCCGCTCCCACCGCCGAGCTTGAGGTTTGTCCGGCAGTCGCTTCGCTCGCCGCCGCGCCGCCGGTGAACAGGTTCATCTCATCGGCGGAGTAGGTCAATCCGCCAATGACGATTGCTCCTGCCAGGAATGCCGCCGCTAGCGGCGCTACCCGATTGCGCTTCGTTTTGCGCTGCTTCTTCCCGACCGGTTGCTGTCCCACTTCTTTATAATAAGCTTCGAACTCATTCGTTGTGTTCGTATGTTCACGCGCCTGCGAATTCGGTTTGCTCTCATGCTCATAAGTATCGTGATTCATCTCTCATCATCCTCCCATGATTTGTTGCTCTTCTATCTGATAGCTCTATCATGAAGGATCGACCTTAAGACAATCTTAATCGAAACTAAAGGTTACATAAAAAGAGCCAGCCGCGGTGCTCCGCAGCTGACTCTCTCTTCTTGCTGTGTCGATTGCTTGCCATTTAAAGTCATCGGCCGTATTAACCGGTGTTCCGAAGTCCCGCGGCAATGCCATTGATGGTAAGCAGTACTTCACGCAGAAGTTCTTGGTCGTCCTCGTCCTTGTCGCGCAGCTCGCGAAGCTCCGTAATCAGCTGCACCTGAAGGTAGCTGAGCGGATCCACGTATGGATTGCGCAGGCGAATCGATTCTTGAATGACCGGCACATTGTCCAGAATTTCATCCTGCCCCGTAATGCGTAGAATGAGATCCGAAGTGAGCTGATATTCCTCTTCAACCTGCTTGAAAATGCGATCGCGGATCGCCGAATCCTTGATCATATTCGCATATTCCTTCGCGATCAGCATATCCGCCTTGGCAAGCGCCATCTGCAGATTGTCGATCAGCGAACGGAAGAACGGGAATTGCTCGTACATCGTCTTCAACGTTTCCAGCTTCGCGTTATCATCCTTCACGTAGCTTTGCAGCGCTGTGCCTGCCGCATACCATGCCGGAAGCAGGTAACGGCTCTGTGTCCAGGAGAACACCCATGGAATCGCGCGCAGATCCTCGAAGCGGTCGCTGTTCTTCCGCTTGGAAGGACGTGAGCCGATGTTGAGCTCGCCAACTTCAAGCAGCGGCGTCGATTCGCGGAAGAAAGTCAAGAAATCCGGATCGCGGAAGATCAGATCCTGATACTTGGTCAGCGCCGTCTCCGAGATCGAACGGGCAATCTCGTCCCACTCCGCCACGTCGGATGGCTCTTGCTGCGGATATTTCGCTAGGCGGGAAGCCGTCACCAGCGCCCAGGTCGCCTGCTCCAGACTGCGATAAGCGATGCCTTGCATCGAATAGCGGGAGGACAATACCTCGCCCTGCTCCGTGATCTTGATGCCTCCGCCGATCGTATGAGGCGGCTGCGCCAGAATGCTGCGGTTGAGCGGCATGCCGCCGCGACCCAAAGCACCGCCGCGGCCGTGGAAGAACTTCAGCTTCACATCGTAGGCTTTGCCCGCCGCCGTAATCTCGTTCATCGCGACGCGCAGCTCCCAGTTCGCCGTCACCGCTCCGCCGTCCTTGTTGCTGTCGGAGTAGCCTAGCATGATTTCATGCAAATTGCCGCAGGCCTCTACCGCTTTGCGATAAATCGGCGTCTCGAACAGCTCCTTCATAATGGCAGGAGCGGCATGAAGATCGTCGATCGTTTCGAACAGCGGCACCGATTGAATCGAGCAGCGAATCGAGCCGTCCGTCTCTTGACGGAACAAGCCGACTTCCTTCGCGAACACCATAACCTCCAGCATGTCGCTGGCCGCTTCCGTCATCGAGATGAGATAGCTGTTGATGCAGTTCTCTCCGAACTCCTTCTGGGCGCGGTAGATCGTATGATACACATCCAGACACTCGCGCGTGGACTCCGAATAGTCCAGATGGCTTGAAGTGAGCGGACGCGGATCGTTCAGCAGCTCCACCAGAAGCTTCGTCTTCTCGCTCTCGGACAATTCCGCATAATTACTCGTTACATTCATCTTCGCCAGAACCTCGGCCATCGCATTCTCATGCTCCTGGCTGTGCTGACGAATATCAAGCGCCATAAGATGGAAGCCGAACAGCTCCACCTGGCGAATCAGCTTCGCCACATCCGTGTCGGCCACATAATCCGCGAAGTGATGACGCAAGCTGCGGTCGATGATTTGCAGATCCTCTCTCAGCTCATTCGGGTGGTTGTAGCGCATAGGCGAGCCTTTCAGGGCGTCATTGCGCGTATTGGCGAGCTTCTCGAGCATGAAGCCCAGCTTAATGCGGTAAGGCTCCTTCGTATTGCGCCACAGATCCACATTCTTCAGCTCGACGTGCTCGCGGTCCGTGCGGATCGACTCCTCCAGCTCATCCGTAATTTCAACAAGACTCGTGCTGAAGCTCAGCAGATCCACAAGCTCATTCAGCTTCTCTTCATACTTCTTGATCGCCAATTGGCGATGAAGCGTCAACGTCTCCCAGGTCACCTTGGCCTTGACGGACGGGTTGCCGTCGCGGTCGCCCCCGATCCAGGAGCCAAAGCGAAGGTAAGCCGGCACATGCCATTTCTCGTCCGGGTAATATTTCGCAAGGCAGCGCTCAAGCTCTTCATAGACATTAGGAAGCACCTCGAACAACGTCTCGTCGAAATAAAACAAGCCGTTGCGCACCTCGTCGATTACGGTTGGCTTGCGATCGCGAAGCTCGTCCGTCTGCCATAGAATGAGTACTTCGTTGACCAACGTTTCGTTCAGCTTTTCACGCTCGCGAATCGTCAAGGTCGGATCATCCAGCTTCATCACGTTCTCCGCGATACGCTTATGAATATCCAGAACCGCGCGGCGCGTCGCTTCCGTCGGATGCGCGGTCATGACCAGCTCCAGCGAGATGCCGGACAGAATGTCCTGCACATCATTGACCGCGATATTGCGCTCCTTCAGATCCTGAATCGCGCTTTCGATCGAACCGCGTTGAACCGTCTCGCCCGCTGACAGCTCATAGTCGCGTTTTCTCCGAATGCGATGATTCTGCTCCGCAATGTTGACGAGTTGGAAGTATACAGCGAACGCGCGGATAACCTGATGACGTTTGTCCGGGCTCAGGGACGAGATCGTCGTCTTGAATTGCTCGAACAGCTCCGGCACGTATTCCGCGCGAAGCGTCTTGCTCATCTCGCGGATTTGCTCGACAAGATCAAGCAGCTCGCGCCCGCCTTGATGCACCAGCACGTCCCCGAGAATATTCCCTAGAAAACGGACATCTCTTCTTAGCAGATTATTCGCTTGTGTCCGACTGGCTGTTGACAGTGATACTGATTGTTCTGACATACCGTTCCTCCTAGCAGCAAACTCACTTTGAAGACAGGAGCATCAGCGATGCCCCTATCCGTCACAACTTTGTAAGATTACCTTCAATTATTCGTACATAGCTCCTAACATCATACTACAAATATCGGCGCCGTTGAAGTCTCCCCGCTTCAAATTGTCGAATTGGAAGCAATTACTCATGGGAGCGGTGCCGCCACCACCCTTTTTTTTCGCTCGATTCGGCTTGGCTACCTTATTTATACACCATTGCGCTCCCCGTTAAACACTTAAATTCGGCACCGCCTGCTCACCAAAATGGACATCAACGAGGGAATGCAGCCTGCGTTTGTCGAAAAAGACAAAAATAAAAACCCCTTATGTATCAAGGAGTTTCGGCGATTTAATTACTGGAGCGGGTGATGGGAATCGAACCCACGCTATTAGCTTGGAAGGCTAAAGTTCTACCATTGAACTACACCCGCATATGATGATGGTCGGGATGACACGATTTGAACATGCGACCCCCTGGTCCCAAACCAGGTGCTCTACCAAGCTGAGCTACATCCCGTCAAAAACAATCTTGCAAAGAATAAATGGCGCGGCCTAAGAGATTCGAACTCCTGACCTTTTGATTCGTAGTCAAACGCTCTATCCAGCTGAGCTAAGGCCGCACGATTTATGGAGCGGAAGACGGGAATCGAACCCGCGACCCTCGCCTTGGCAAGGCGATGCTCTACCGCTGAGCCACTTCCGCATAGGGTTAAAAGCTTCATCGCCAAACACTTAACGTCTTGCGGCGACAAGTAATAATATATCACGCTCAAAAACAAAATGCAACTCCTTTTATAAAAAAAATGTGTTTTTTGATAAAGTTGGTCTGCGCTTGCCGCATCCTCCTTCTCTGCGCCTCCTGCCGCCTGCCAACAAGCTTGAAAAGGGTCGGCTCCTTCTAGTAAACTTTAGAGCATACCCTTCCTTCTACATTCAATCCGTCCTATAAATGCAATCATCATTTTTCGTTAGGAGTGTATGTGCATGGTGAACAAGCGATTTACGTTACAAGAAGCCAACGACATGTTGCCCGATATACGCGCCGACTTGAAGCAGCTTCAGCGCTTGCTCGAGGAGCTTGAGGAGCAGATTATCGAGCATCAGAAGATCAAGGCGGCCCTAAGCAGCAACAAAGAAGAGCCCTTATTCGAGCTGGAGGGCAAGATCGACTTTATGCAGCATGAGCTGAACATGTATATGGATAATTTCTCGCGCAAGGGCATCCTGATCAAAATGATTCAGCCCGCGCTTCTCGATTTTCCTTCCATAATAGACGGCGAGGAAGTGCTGATCTGCTGGCGGGAGGGCGAGGAACGCATTATGCATTACCATGGCTGGCATGACGGCTTCCTCGGCCGGAAGGTGCATCCCGACGCTTGAAACGGCAAGCGGCCTCCGCGAGCCGCCTATTGGCGCAGCATCCGGAGGCGCTCCTCTCTTTCTTCCGCCGTCATTCTCGGACAGGTATAGCAATAGCTGCCCCCTTCGGTGCGATAGTACATGCAGCATACATTCTTCATCCGCATCCGCTCTTCGGAATCCTTATAATGCTCCACCCACCTGATCTTAACTTGAAGCGGATTGCGCTTCAGGCCGAATACGGCGGGCTCCAGCTCTTCCTTCAACAGACGATAATCCTCCAAAAGCCTGATCTCCGCATCGATATCCGGCACCCCGGGCGCTGCCTTCGGAATTTGCTCCATTAAATAATTCAACCTGGTAGGCATTAACCCCCAGAGATAGGCAAGGCGCATACCGCCGGCCTCCGCGATCCGCTCCAGCAGCGGCCGCACGAAGCCGCCGTGCAGAGCAGCCAGTTCTTCCCTGATCCAATTCGCGCGCTCAGCCTTCGATTCAGGAGCCATCGTCCACTCCGCCTCCTCCGCCTCGAAGAGAATCCGGGCATGACCGCCGTCAAGCACCAGGTGGAACCGAATATTCCCATGCGCAAGCCGCATCGCTCTCCCCTGGTAAGCCATCAAATATTGCTGCGCAATCGCCGGGCCTCCAAGCCACTTAGCCAAGTAAGCCGCTGCGGCTTGCCGATCCAGAGCCTTCATCTCGGGAGCGTACCGCTCCAGGAAGCTCTTCATCCCGCCGCCTTCAAGCAACTGGGATGCCGGAGCCGAATAGACAGAGCCTTCGGGCTCCTTGAAGCACAGCTGAAAATACTGATCCATGAAATCCGCATCCAAGCCCGCCCATTCCAGGTCTGCGCTCATTGTACAGCCTCCCTGGTCCTGGTCTCGGAGCTAATCATTCTGCCCCGTCCTTCGGGAATGCAATACGGCGTATGGAAGATCGGATCCTCCGCGATTCTGCAGCGCATTCGGAACACATGCCGCACCATCTCTTCCGTCATGATTTGCTCCGGCGGTCCTTCATCGTAGATTCCTCCCTCACTCACAGCGACCATGTGATGCGCGTACCGGCATGCCAGATTCAGGTCATGCAGCACCATGACAATTGTCCGTCCTTCGCGTTCGTTAAGCTCGAACAGCATATCGAGAATGTCGACCTGATGCGTCAGGTCGAGATAAGTGGTGGGCTCGTCTAGCAACAGCATATCCGTCCCTTGCGCCAAAGCCAGCGCGATCCAGGCGCGTTGACGTTGGCCGCCCGACAGCGCCTGAAGCGATCGCTCCGCGAATTCCGCCGTCCTCGTCGCGTCCAGCGCGTACTTCACCATTCGCTCATCCTCCTGCGACCACTGCTTCAGCCAGCTCTGATGCGGATATCTCCCTTGACGAACAAGCTGGCGCACCGTCAACCCCTCGGGAGCCTCCGGGCCTTGCGGCAGCATCGCCAGCTGCCTCGCAATCTCCTTCGAGCTCATGGACGAGAGCTGCTTCCCATCCAGCAGAATCGCGCCGGAGCTCGGCTGTCTTAGCCTGGCAATCGTACGCAGCAGCGTCGACTTCCCGCAGCCGTTGCTTCCGATCAGGACCGTTATTTTGCCCGGGGGTATTCGCAAATCCAATTGCTCCAGCACCGTCTTCTCGCCGTAAGCAATCGATAGCGCCTTAGCCTCCAAAATCGCCATGAACGCATGCCTCCTCTACAATTCTTGAATTAAAACTTGCGCGCCCGGAACAGCAGGTACAGGAAGAAGGGCGCGCCGATGGCCGCCGTGAACACGCCTGCCGGTATGTCCTTCGGATAAAAAGCTGTCCTGGCCGTCCAATCTGCCAGCAATACAATGATTCCCCCGACAATTCCAGCTACAACAACCTGGCTGCCGAACGGTCTGCCGACAAGCCGTCTCGCGATATGCGGCGAGATCAGTCCGACGAAGCCGATGGCTCCGACAAAGGCCACCGCCGTACCGGCAAGCACGACGCTTAACGCCAATAAGCATAGCCGATCTCGCTGCACAGCCACGCCGAAGCCTCCGGCCATATCGTCGCCGAGCTCCTGTGCGTTCAAGCTTCTCGCGAAATATAGCGTGAGGGGCAATAGCAGCGCGACGACCGCCAGCATCACTCGCACATTTTCCCATCTCGCGCCATAGACGCTGCCCGTCATCCAGATATACGCCTGGTTGAACGACAGAACCGGGCTGATGATGAGCATAAGCGTAGTCGCGGCGCTCATCGCCGCAGCGAGTCCGATACCGATCAACACCAGTCGATTTGGCGTGACGCCGTCCCTCCACGACAAGAGATAGAGCAGCGTCGACACAAGCAGCGCTCCCGCAATCGCCGCGAACGGCAGCAGGTGAATGCTGACGCTTCCCGCTCCGTAAGTCAGGAAGATTACGGCGGCGACCGACGCCCCGCCCGTAATGCCCACAATATCCGGCGAAGCGAGCGGATTGCGGATGATGCCTTGCAGAATCGCGCCCGCGATGCCGAGTCCCGCTCCCGCGAGCAATGACAGGAGCGCCCTCGGGAGCCGCAGCGATTCGACCACGAAGTCGCCCTGCAGACCCGCAATCGTCTTCAAGACATCAAGCGGAGCGATCATCGTATTGCCGAAGCATGCCGCCGCGAACACCAGGAGCGGCGCGAGCGGAATCAGCACGGCAAGCGCGATCAGCGATCTTCGTTCGATTTGGAAATGCATTTCAGGTCGCTTGCTTCGAAAAGTCACATGCCCCTTCAATCCCGAATCACTCCTCTGCGCGCAATATAAACAAAGAACGGCACACCGATCATCGCCATCATAATGCCGATCGGAACCTCCTGCGGCATGATCAGGAAGCGCGCGCCGATATCGGCAAGCAGCAGCAGATCCGCTCCCATCACTGCCGAAATCGGAATAAGCCAGCGATAGTCGTTCCCTGTAAACGCCCGCGCCAAGTGAGGCACCACCAATCCGACAAAGCCAATAGAACCAACCACGCCGACCGAACCGCCAGCAAGCACAACGACGGTGAGGCCCATCGCGATCTTGACGATTGTCGTCCGTTGACCCAGCCCCCTCGCGATATCTTCTCCGGTAATCAGCACGTTAATCGCGCCGCTCATCAGGAAGGCCGCCATAAGAGCCGCAACAAGAAAAGGCAGCACCGGCAGCAGACTGTCGAGCGATCGTCCGCTCACCGAGCCTGACAGCCAGAAAATCACGTCCTGAAAGCCCGTATCGTCCATGACCAGAATAATCTGCGTCATCGACGCGAACAACGCCGTCATCGCCGCTCCGGCCATAACCAGCTTCATTGGAGTCATCCCGTCCGAGCCGACCGCACCCAGCATATAGACGCATAGCGCCGTAAGCGCAGCCCCCGCGAACCCCAGCCACATCAGCTGCGACATATCATGAATATCGAGAAGCAGCGTGCCCAGAACGACAAAAAGAATCGCACCCGAATTAATCCCGAATACGGATGGCGAAGCAAGCGGATTGCGCGTTAACGCCTGCATAAGCGCTCCCGCCACGGCCAAAGCCGCTCCCGTAGTCGCGGCAATGACGGCTCGGTCCAGCCTCTCCGTGCGAACGATAAGCTGCTTGGCATTCGATTCGTCGTATTGGCGGAAAGCATCCAGCATCGTGCTCCATGAAATAGCCGTCCGACCAAGCAGAAGACTGCCTGCAAGCAGGCAGCCCAGCGCGGCGAGGAATAGCAGCAACCAGCCGAGCTTCAAGCTCTTCATGGCGCGAGATTGAAGAATTCGTACAGTTGGTCTAGCATATTGTTCGCGGCAAGATAGCCTCCGCCCGAATTCCACGCCACTTCATTCACATCATACACCTGACCGTTCTTGACCGCGTCGAGCGACTTCCATAGCGGATGAGTCGTCCAATCCTCATAGAATCGCTGAACCGCTTCTTCATCGGTCCCCGTGTTGAAGTTGAAAATCACATCGGCGTTCATATCCGGAATGCTCTCCTTCGAGGTCAGCGTCACGCCCCATATATCCGCGTCATGCCCTTCGGGACGATCGAAGCCCGCCTCCTTCAAGATGCCGCCGCCAAACCCCATATAGAAGATTCGCGCATGATCCGCCCGGAAATTCGTAATGGTCGCTTCAATCGGCAATCGATCACCCATCTTGGTCTTGAAATCAGCCACGCGGTCATCCCAATCCTGCATGAGTTGATCCGCCTTCTCCTCCTGATGAAGGGCCTCTCCCATCAGCTTCACGGTCGCCTTCCAATCATAAACCTGATCGATCATGACCGTTGGGGCGATTTGGCTAAGCTGATCATAGATCGCCTCATGCCTCGTCTTCGTCCCGACAATCAGATCCGGCTTCAATTGACTTAAGGCTTCCAAATTCGGTTGATGCTCCTCACCCAGCATCGGAATGCCCTCCAGATCATCTCTCAGATAAGAGTAGATCGGCTTCTCGGACCAGGATTCCACGATTCCGACCGGCTTGATGCCGTATGCGACAGCCGTATCGTTCGCGCCCTGATACAACGTGACAACCTTCTGGGGGATCCCCTTCAGCTCTGTGCTGCCCATGGCATGCTCAATGACGCGTGTCTCATTGCCTTCTCCGCCGGCCGCCGAATTCGACGCCCCTTTATTCTCTTCGCTTCCAGCGGCGTTCCCTGCCGCGGTCGCGTTAATCCCTTCATTAGCGTTCCCGTTGCTTTGTCCGCAGCCTGCCGCCAGCACCAGCATCGCGGCAAGCAGCCATACCAATCCCTGAGTCTTCATCTTGCGCATGTTGTTAATCCCCTTCATCCCTATAATGTAATTGATAATCATTATCAACGTTAAGTATACGTGTTTGGAGGAAAAAGAACATGAACAAATCCGTCGACTATTTGGATGTTTCCGACATGAGAATCGCATATAAACGATCGAGCAAAATCGAGTGGGAGTAGGAGGTGTATAACGTATACAAATGCTGCCGATCCAACAGCCTATGCGTCTTGCCCTCTCGAACCGGCTTCAAGGCAAGCCATCTCGGGTCGCCGGACCAGCGCTCCTCCATCTCCTCGATTCGCCGCTTCGATTCAGGCGATCCATCGTTGCGATAGCTGACAATCAGAATTCGATCCGCATGCTGCTCCAGCAGCTCCTCGTATTCGATCTCCCGGTAGTGCGCAATTCCCGTCGCTACGGACGCAGGAAGGACACCCAGATCGCCATGCAGCACGCTTCCCACGTTGCGCTGTCCGAACAAGCACAGCTTGCCGCAGCCGATGCCGACAATCAGCGTCCTCTCCTCCCGGATAGCATCGGGCAGCCGTTCGCGCAGCGCGGCGGCTTTCCGCTCATAGCCGTCGAGCCAAGCCTCGGCCTTCTCCCTCTCTCCGATAGCCGATGCCGTGTTTCGCAATTGCGTTCTCCAATTATCGAGATAGGGAATAATGACGGTAGGCGCGATTTGATCGAAAATTTTGGCTTTGCGGGAGGTTTCTTCATCATGAATGTCATTCGCCAGAATCAGATCCGGCCGTACCGCCGCAAGCCTGTCCAGATCGGGTCTGAAGCCCCCGACGGACACCGTGCTTCCCGCTTCGAACGGATAATAGCCATTGATCAGCGCCCCATGCGGCTCAACGCCAAGCGCAAGCAGATGACCGGTCAGATTATGCTGCAGCGTTACGATCTTATCGGCGCTCTTCACCTTGGCCGCATACACCGACGGCGAATAGCCCGTAGCCGACTTGAATTTGCGGCTGAAGTAGAACTCGTCTCCGAAGCCCGACTTCTGAGCAATCATGCGGTTCGAGTCATTCGAGACAAGCAGCAGTTGCTTCGCATAGTTAATTCTTAAATGGGTTAAATAAGCAGTCGGCGTCTTGCCGGTTCTCTTCTTGAATGCTTTGGTATAATAATCGGCGCTCATGCCGGCCATCTCCGAGAGCAATTCCCGCTTGATTGAATCACGGAAATGCTCCCGCATATAGTCTATCGTCCCTTGTATGGAAGCGCCTCCCGAAGCGCTTCCCGCGGCTTCCGGATTGTCCAGCAGCTCCTGCAGAAGATCGACGATAAGCTCCTGAAAGCGAATATTCGCCTTCGTCCTGCCCCAGCCGTCTCCCTCGCACATTCTCGCCAGTTCGAACGCCCGAGCCATATGTACGTGGAAATGCGAGACCATAAGCTCCTCGTTCAAGGGGAGCTCGGCAAATTCCGCTTTGCCGCTCTCGCCGACTCGAAGCAGGTGGAAGCCTATCTCGACATAATCGAGCTCCTCCTTCATCCGAAGAAGAAATCGCGCTACCGTATGGGGCGCGAGAAGCAGAATCTTCTTGCCTCTCAGCTCGTATCGCCGTCCGTCCGCTTCCAGTTCCCCTTCTCCTTGACGGAACAGCAGCAGCGTATGCTGCGCCCGGTCTGAGATTCCCTCCTTAGGCTCGCTGGAGGCATGCTTGGCATCGACGAGCAGCAAGGAGGCTGAGCTCATGAGCTCCATAACAGCCTGAGCGTTGGTACGCATGAATTCCCTCCGCATAAATGATAATCATTCTCACATTATTCTAAAACATGAGGAGCAGGATTGCAATGAGAAAAACGCCTCACGGCGTCCTTTGAAAGCAGCGACCTGCTCTAACGGACTTTTTGTCCTCTTAGACGCCGTTTTTCAACACTCGCTTGCTCTAACGGACTTTTTGTCCTCTTAGCCAACCCTACGAGCGAAAAAACAACGGGATGAACCCGCTTAGAGGCGAAAAGGTCCGTTAAAAATCCGAACTAGCTAAAAAGCGCTTCTAACGGTCGAAAAGGTCCGTTACAATTGCAAGATCCTATAATGCACAAAAAAACCCTTCAATCGAAGGGTTTTTCAAAAGCTATATGCGCGTAGAGGGACTTGAACCCCCACGGTCTCCCGCTAGATCCTAAGTCTAGTGCGTCTGCCAATTCCGCCATACGCGCGCAAGTTACATCAGACATATAATATAACATATTCATTTCATTTAATGCAAGCATAATTCTGTGGGATGACCCGAAAACTTATAAATTCTTATGTGGTAAGCCATGCGGACTCCTGCCCTTTTCAAAAACAAGAGCCCAAACACTCCAACGCGTCATCTGCGCATCAGCCTAATTTCGCGCTCAATACAATGTCGCCTCGCGGCTGCGTTCCGTTCGCATCCGGCTCCTGCGTAATCGCAATTGTATCAAAGTCGCTGTTCTCGAATGTGAAATAAAGCGCTCCATTGCCATCCGTCGTCAAGAAGGTTCCCGCATTCCGAGGCTTGCCGTCTTTAAGCAGCCATACTTGATAGGCCTCCGTGTTCTGAAGCTGCGGCAGGTTCTCCGCCTGAACGATTAGATGCGTTCCCTTATCGTCGATTACGATCGTCGCCAAACCGTTCGCGACGATATCATTCGCTGCCGGACTTAGCGTCACTGCCGATACAAGCTGCTTCGTGGACAAATCCGGACTGTTCGCATCCGCTAATTGCTGCTCGAGCTGCTCCACACTCGCTCTATTCTCGGCGATTTGTTTTTTCAAATCCTGCTTCTGACCCGTCAGTACCATCGAATAGACGACAAGCGCGACCGCAGCCGCCGATATCCCTGCCAGCGACCACCGCTCCCATGCCGATCTTCTCGAGGGTTTCGAAGCCTCCCTGACCGTCCCGCTTTCTCCTGCCGCTTCACCGCCTTCTCTCCCAAGAAAACGCTCCGGCAATTGTACCGTCATCGCATCGCCCGCAACCGCACTCGACGCTTCCTCTCCCAATACGGTCGAGAGAATTCTGCGCTTCATGCCCGGCGGCGGCTGCAACCGGTCGGCCGCATGAGGCAGCATTTCCGCCACGGTTCCAAGATCGGACACGGCTTCCCTGCAATTCGGGCATAGTTTCAAATGCGCTTCGAACGCCTCCCGCTCCTCTGTAGTCAATCCTCCTAACACATAGAGCTCCGGCAGCTCGCAAAGCTCGCTATGTTCTTGATTTCCCATAGACCATCACCCCTGTCTGCAGACCGTCAAGCCTCTTCCTAAGCTGTCTAAGAGCCAGCCTGACACGGCTCTTCACCGTTCCAAGCGGAATATCCCTCAGCCTAGACACTTCCTGCTGCGTATAGCCTTGATAATAGATCATCTCGACAACGTCCTGCTGGTCCTCATTCAGCTCCTGAATCGCCTTCTTCATTTCGTTGCCGTACCAATTCATTTCAACCTCGGTCTCAATATCCTGCTTCTCGTCCGCCACTGCCGCTAGCTGCGACTCATCCGCATAGGGCTCGGGCATGCGGCTCTTCCGCTTTCGAAGCTGATCAATCGCGATATTGCGGGCAATGGCGAACATCCACGTTGTGAATTTGCCGCTCTCTCCATCGTATCTTTCCGCATGATTCCATATCCGCAGGAACAGCTCCTGAATAATTTCTTCTGCGAGCATCGCATCCTTAACCATTCGCATAACGAACGAGTATAAGGGCATCTCGTATTGATCATACAATTGCTCAAGCGCGCTTGAATCCTTCAACGCAATCTGAGACATTAATTGCCGATCTCGTTCCTGATCACTCATAGGAAACTCCCTTCAAGCATTTTCCCCTATATCTACTCATTCGTATAATCCGGGGTTTTAGATTACATCCGGCATCATTTTTTAATCATTTTCATCAAAAAAAAGATCGGGATGCTCTCCGAATGAGCTTGATCATGAGAAAGCCTTCCATACGCTCAGGACGAGTCACATGGGTCTTTCACCGCCACAGTGTGAAAGCCGCTGCAAACCATCATACTCTTCGCCGCAGCAAAGCTCAAGCAGAATGTTGATCAGCGACCTCGATAAAGCTGCGTTCATGAATGCTTCTGCTACCAATGCACTAGGCAATGGTTAATCTTGCAGACCTTTCAGCATATTTTTCTGGAATCGTTATGAAGACTGAAAACAGGCAAATGCGCGTCAGGGGGTTACGCAATTGCCCATGCCATCCGCATAACAAAGGCTATACCTATAGGTAGACACCGATTGTCTCTTCTCAAACACATATTTCTCATTTTTTTAACAAAAGACGGATTTCCCATAGGCATTTAGACATGTAGCCCGATTAGGGGTCGCCAAATGAACCATTTTCCGATATAATTCCCATACAAAGGAGGCGATGATTGATATTCATAGTCACATCCTGTTCGGAGTGGATGACGGGGCAAAGGATTTGGAAGAATCGATTGCAATGGCGCGAATGGCCAGTTCTGACGGTGTCACTCATATGATTGCGACTCCCCATTTCTTCGAGAACGGAACAACCTCGAAAACCAATCTGTTGCAAAAAATCGAGACCTTGCAGCGGGCGCTTCATGCAGAGGACATTCCTCTGACCGTACTTCCGGGCAATGAGGTTCGCGTGAACTCTGCCGCATTTATTTATACTCACGCTCAGCAAGATCATTTTCTATATTTGAATGCTGCCAAAGGCTTTGTTCTGCTGGAGCAATGCTGGAACCACTACAATGAGGACACTCCAGAGATCGTCGACTTCTTCCTTCACCAGCAAACAAGACCCATTATTCCGCATCCGGAGCGACATTACTTCTTCCGTGAACAGCCTCAACTATTAATGGAGTTAATTCATCAAGGCGCATGGACCCAAGTTACCGCCGATAGTCTAATCGGCACGAATGGCAAGGAAGCGGCGGATTTCTCCAAATGGCTGCTCCAGCAAAACCTTGTGCATACCCTCGCGACCGATGCCCATAATGTGAAACGCAAGCCCAACCTATCCGCTGGCGTTCAGATGGCGAAGCAGCTAGCCAACGAAGCGCAAACCCGCGCCATATTGGAACGCATGGAGCAAGTTATAGCCTAAAAGCTAACGACAGGAGAACGCTGTTCCCCATTTAAATAATGCGAAAACAAATCCCCCATGAAATCATGAATTGATTTCATGGGGGATTTTCTTGAGACAACGCATTCGACGGGATGTGATGATTGGTCACCTCTATCTATGCGAACGCATAGTGTATAGAACAAATAACTGATCCTACAAACAGGAGTGAATCTTCCATGTCCTTTCTACCGCCCTTCGGGCCTCCAGGGCAATTTGGACCGCCCGGTCAAGGAATGGGACCGCCGCAGGGACCTCCCGGCCATCAGCAGATGGCGCCCAGTTCGCCACCGCCCTCTTTTGTACCGCAACAAGCCTCTGCCGCCGCTTTAGCCGTTGACCCGGGAGGCATTCGCCGCTGCCTTTTCCGCTTTACGTATATTTGGATGCATAATCGCAGCCAGTTCTGGTTTTTTCCAGTCTTCGTCGGTCCAACCTCCATCGCAGGCTTCCGCTGGAACGGAGCCTTCTGGATGTACGCCGGCTTTGATCTGAGATCGATCGAATCCTTCACTTGCGTATAGACTGCAGCTTCATTCAGAGTAGACTTAAATGTTCAATAAATAAGAAAAACGCCTGAGGTTGTCCTTTGATAGCAGTAATCTGCTCTAACGGGCTTTTTGAAGGCTGTCGATTAACTGTGGATCACCAACCTGTATAACACCTCAGCCGGTTCCGCTTTTGAAGCTCCAGAGCGGATAATCAGCGCTAGAGCGCCAATCGGAGCGTGATCCGAGGATGCAGAGCTGATAATCGGTATTCCAGCCCGGTCCACAATGAATCGACAGCCTCATTTTGTCCTCTTAGTCGATCAAACGAGCGAAAAAACAACGGGATTAACCCGCTAAGAGGCGAAAATGTCCGTTACAGTTGCTTATCCATTCTATAATGTGCAAGTAGAGTAGAGAACTGAATTTCGTTGGAGGGCGCAAGCCCTCTAGTTACTTTCCAGTTCCCCCTTCATCAAACCGGACGTGAGGTTTTCCCTC
>NZ_JAATHD010000038.1 GCF_011947265.1 Paenibacillus sp. HB172176 | reverse complement strand
TGTCACAGGGCTTCAACCTTAGGATCTCTCCACCAGTTGCCTGTCAGCTACGAGGCGACTTGGCTCTTACCTCGACCGGACTTTCACCGGCTAGTTGTGCCTAGCTTGGCTAGGCGCGCAATATAATAAAAAGGCAAGGGGCCGCCATCACCCGCGACTCCCCTTTCTCTCAACCCTTATGCGCGCTGAACGCCACGCCCTCAATAAATCGTTTCTGAAAAATAAAGAACAACACAATCATCGGAATAACCGCCATAAAGGCTCCCGCCATGAGCACCGGATAATTCGTAGCGAACTTTGAGACGAGTGTCGCCAGGCCCGCCGACAAGGTCAGCTTCTCGGGAGAGCTGTTAATAATGAGCGGCCATTGCAGCTCGTTCCACGCCCAAAGCAGTTGAATGATCACAATCGCGACGAGCGCCGATCTGACTAGCGGCAGCATGATGTGCCAGTAAATTTGGAACGGATTGCAGCCGTCGAGAACAGCAGCTTCCTCCAGCTCCTTCGACAAGCCCAGGAAAAATTGCCGCAGCAAGAAGGTCGCGAACGGACTGATCAGAGCTGCGATCCAGAGCGCCGTTACCGTATTGACCAGCCCCAGCTTGCTCATCATCAAATATTGCGGCGTATAGAACACCGGATTGGGCACCATCATGACCGAGATGATGAGGAAGAAGCAAAGCGTTCTTCCCGGGAACTTGATTCTCGCGAAGGCGAAGGCTGCCATGGAGCTGAAGATAACCGGGAATACCGTCTTCATCAGCGCCGATATGGCCGTGTTAAAATAGTAATAGCTGAACGAGGATTGCTCGAACGCTTCCTTGTAGCTTTCCCAGCGGAACGAAGAAGGAAAGACCTTAATCGGAATTTGCGTCGCTTCCGTCGTCGTTTTCAAGGATGTGAGAATCATCCAGAGAAACGGCAGGATCATGACGACGGAGGTCGCAAGAAGAACGATATGAATGGTAATATTAACCTTGCGATTGGACGCGGCTCTGCTGATGTTCATCTTACCCCTCCTCAGTCATATACGACCCATTTTTTCTGAAACAGGAACTGCAGGCCCGTCAGAAGCAAATTCATAACCAGCAGCATGTTGATGATTGCCGCGCCGTAGTTCTGATCATAATAGACGAACGAATTTTGATAATACGCATAGACGAGCGACCGGACCGCGGGCAGCGCCACATTGGTTTTGCCAATTAGCAAGTAGATCGCGTCGAAAATTTGCGAAGCGCCGATCATCAGCACGATTGTGGTGAAGAACAGCGTGGGCGTCAGCAGCGGCAACGTAATGAACCTGAACTTGTTGAACCGAACGGCTCCGTCGATTTCCGCCGCCTCGTAGAGCGATTTCGGAATGCCCTGCAAGCCCGCCAGAATAAGCAGCATGTTGAATCCGATCGCCGCCCATACCCCGACGATAACGAGCGAATACATCGCGAACCTCGGATCCGACAGCCAGGAAACATGCGTACCGAATACATAATTGATCAAGCCGTAATCCTGCGCGAACAAGACAACCCACACCATGGCTGCCGCCGCCGGCATCGTGACCTGCGGCAGGAAGAAGATGACCCGGTAGATCGAGCGTCCTCTTATCTTGGCATTGAGCAGCACGGCGAAGAAGGTGGACAGCACAATCGTAGCCGGCACGAACAGCACCATGTAATAGAGCGTATTGCGCAGATTTTGCCAGAACTCTTCGTCGTGGAACAGCTTGTCGTAATTCCGAAGCCCGACCCAATGATTCACCATTCCGAAATTTTCCGACTTCAGAAATCCAAGGTAAATTGAATAGACGGCCGGCCAGCTCCAGAATACCAATGTGCCGATTAATGTAGGGGCAATCATGATGTACGCCCATAGATATCTGCTTCTCGAATTCATTTTTGCCACCTCGTTCGATTGCCGCAGGCGCTCCGCTCCTCTGGAACGGAAGGCCTGCGACACTCTTCTTGTTTGGAAATCTATTTCGCGTCTTCAATCGCTTGATTCATCATGTCGGCAACCTTCTTGGCGCCGTCTTCAATCGAGATTGCTCCGCCCCATGCCTGCGACATGATCTCAGGCTCTTTGGCGAACCAAACCGGGTAAGCTTTCGAGCCGCTTGGATACGGAACGGCATTCGCCGCTTGATCAATGAAGATTTGCAAATTCAGATCCGGATTCGACGCGACCCATGCGTCCTGCGTGCCCTTGAAGGCCGGAATTGCAGCGCCCATCTCCGCCGTAATTTCCGCTGCGCGCTTGGAGCCCAGGAAGGCCAGGAACAGCTTCGATTCTTCCTTGTGCTTGCCTTGCGCCGACATCACGTTGCCAAGTCCGTTAATGATGTTGCCGCGCGTTACCTTGCCCTTAGGCAATACTGCCCAATCCCATTTGCCGTGGATAATCTCACTGCTGTCGATATCGCTGTTGCGCCATGAGCCTTCGAAGGTCATCGCCAGCTTGCCGGACTTGAACATCTCTGTCGCTTCCGTGTCCGTGAACTGTTGATGCGTCGGGGAAGCGCCGTCCAGAATCATCTGATAGCGGAACTTGAGCGCTTCGATCGAAGCCGGATCATCATAGCCGGATTTGGTCATATCGTCGTTCAGCACATAACCGCCGTTCGCAATCATGTCATTCCAGTAGCCGACCTGCGTATCCATCTTGGCGCCGAAGCCGTAGATGCCCTTGTCAGGCTGGGAGAGCTGCTTCGCCACCTCAGCCAGCTTGTTGTAATCCCATGTATCATCCGGATAAGGGATGCCCGCCGCATCGAATAATTCCTTGTTGTAGGCAAGACCGATCGTGTCAAAATCCTTCGGAACGCCATAGCTCACGCCGTCGAGCGTGTAGATGGAGCCCAGGTTCGAAGCGTAATCGTCCAGGTTGACCGCGCCCGAATCGATCAGATCCGTGATCGGCTCGATGAAATTGCCGCCGGTTGCGTATTTGATGAATTGACCGCCATGCATCCAGAACACGTCAGGCAGGGTTCCGGCAGGAGCCGCTGCGGACATCTTCGTCCAATAATCCGCCCAAGGAATAACCTCTACCTTGACATGAATATTAGGATGCTCCGCCGTGAATTCCTTGGCGATCGCTTCCATGGCAGGCTGTTGAATTTTGTCCCAAATGGTGTAAGAGATCGTTACATCCTTGGCAGACTCGCTGCCGTTTCCGTTGTCTGCTGGCTGATTGGTTTCCTTGTTGTTATTCGAGCCGTTACCCGAGCCATTATTCGAACCGTTGTTGTTCGAGCAAGCCGTCATCATCATCGTGAATACGAGAATCGCCCCTAGCAAGTAGATGGCCGCTCTGCCTCTATACCGCATCTTCATGTTTCATATCCCCCTCAAGGTTTTCTGCGAATTAGATTAAATGTGGCGGAAGAATCTGCGCAAATCCTCCCGCTTCTAGCATCAGGTGCGCCTTTGATAGCTTAATCATAAGACTCTGTGCCCCGCGGCGAAATGCCGAGGATTAAAGAATGGCTGCCCCATATTTAAGGTGGAGGAATCTTATTAACCCGCTAAGTGGACAAAATGTTCGGTAAAATCTGAGCCAGCGAAAATGCTATCACGCACGCAAAAAAACGGAATCGAGCCTGTTAAGGCGACTCCGCTTCTTTATCAATAGCATTCCAAACTCGAAATCTTCCGTTTTCAATGCTCAGATCTCAAAAATCACTCAATCAAGATGATTTGGTTTGCTCCCATAGAATCTTCCAACTCGAAAGTCACTGTTTTTTCAGGATCGCTTGAAAGCGTACCTGTGGCTTGGCTGGGAAGCCGCGGCTTAAACCAGTATTCGCCCTTGGCTAACGAATTGCCATTCTCATCCTTTTGATCCCAGGAAACCGATGTGTAATAGCTGCCCTTCCTATAGGGGATATTTCCGGTAAAAGGTTCGGTTTTTAATGTACGCACCAATACTCGGCTGTTATTTTCCATTTTATAAATATCAAGATAAAAAAACAAATCTTCCTGAATCGTAATATCATCATCGTCGCTTATATTAATCAATCGAGCGCCAATTTCTACAGATTGGTTTAACTTGACTGTATCCGCGTCTATATATGTCCCTACGATTAATGGATAACCATCGAGACCCCCAGCTCCGGTAAGAACGGATTCCGAATAGATTTGATTAAAATTCCATGTGGTTTGGGGCACGATTTGAAGCTGCAAGCTATACTGATCGGGCTCATCTATATAAGGAAATTCTGTAGAGAATTTAGTAATCTCACCTGCAACCATTTCATCAGCTTGTCTATATGCCAGCTTAAGTTGCTCAGATACAGCAATAACATCTCCATCCTGATTCAGCAAAGAAACGACCAGTTGTTTGTCAGTTGGGAGTGATTGATTAAATTTTAACGTTCCGGTTAACAATGGAGCACTATAATTCAAGTCATCAAACGATAAAGTGAATTTGCCCATTCCGACGGTGTTGCTTTCATCGAAGATTGTGAAATCCTTGTCATCAAGCTTATAAACAGATACGGTAGCTTTAGAATGTCCATAACTTCCCGGCGGTGCGTATTCAACAGTGCTTCCCATATGCTCGGCGAAAGAGCGAAGAGGCACATAAAGATGCTGGTTGTAATTGAGAATAATGTCTTCGCCGTCAGATCGTGTGACCTCATCATTTATTTGATAGGTTATAACAGTTGGGAACAGGATAGCTCTAACCTCAGAACTGGAAGCGGCAGTAGCAAGACATATTGCCATTCCGCATAGGAGACCAAGAATAAACTTTTTCAGAATGCCCACCCTCTCACAAATGTAATGGATATAACACTAGACGTGGATTTAGTGGAAAAAGTTTCTTGGGACGATCAATACTTGCATTCATTTCTCATCCATTTCGTTCATAAACCATGCAACCTATAAAATAAAGACGCAATACCTCCCAATCAGGAAGGCTGCGTCTTACAGAACCTATCACTCTTATTCAACTCGGTGAAGAAAGCCCGTTTCTTTTCTTGCAATAACCGCTATGGATTCCGACTCGACTCGATCCAATCCGCTCTGCTCGACAGCCGTTCTCTACAACCTACAGTCGCACTTCACGACCGGTTTCAGCAGATTCGTAAATCGCCGTCAGAATCTTAACCATATTCACGCCTTGCTCCGGCTCGAATATAGGACTCTCGCCTCTTAGCACGCAGTCTGCAAAGTGCAGAATATTACGACCATGTCCACCGACCGAATCCTTACGCAGCACCGGCTTAATATCAACGAGCTGTCCCGCTGTCTCCGAATAGATCTCAAGCTCGCTATTACGTATGCTTGAGCCTGCCTTCGTGCCTCTAAGCTCTACGAAATTCATCCCCGTTTCAACATTCGAAGCCCAGCTAAATTCGATTTGCAGCGTTGCTCCGTTATCGAAACGAATAAAGCCCGTTGCCAGATCCTCTACATCATAGACGCCATCAGCTTGCTTCTCGCCGAATTTGCTGTGAATCGAGTCGGACAGTTCATTGTCCGCGAACTTGGAGTAGGTTGCCCCGGATACCGCAATCGGCTTCGGATTCCCCATTAACCATATCGCAAGATCGATGAAGTGGACGCCAAGGTCGATAAGCGGACCTCCTCCAGAAAGCTCCTTGTTAGTAAACCACCCGCCCTTGCCCGGGATGCCCCGGCGGCGAACCCACCCGCAGCGACCCGTATAGATATCACCCATATGGCCTTCCTCGATATAACGCTTCAAATATTGCGAAGCTGGCGTGAAGCGATTGTTGCGCATAACCATAAGCATCTTGCCTGACTCGATTGCAGCATCAGCCATCTTCTGCGCTTCCTCCGGATTTACAGCATCAGGCTTCTCACAGAATACATGCTTACCTGCCTTCAACCCCGCTACCGCCACCTTGGAATGATACAGATTTGGCGTACAGATATCCAGCGCGTTAATCTCAGGGCACTTCTCCAGCATTTCATTATAATCTGTAAATACATGGGGGATACCATGTTCCTCTGCAAGCGTCTTGGCTCTCTCTTCATTAATATCACAAATAGCAACGATGGACATATCCTCAGCCGCCATAATATGTGGCAGATGTGCTGATTTAAAAATATTTCCAGCCCCAACAATTCCAAACTTCAACGATTCGGTCATGTCATTCACACCCCTATATTCAAATGTAGTTCGTTTGATATTTTCAACCTAACAGTTGCTTCAGGTTCTTCAAGCTAATCTCGACAGACTCCAACGGAGAACGGCGACAACGATCTTGCTCCACCACATACCATTCTACTCCGCTTTGCTCGCACCACTGCAGGATCGGTTTAAAATCAATACTGCCGGTTCCGATCTCGGCAAAGGTTTCTTCTTCGTCGCTCGTCATATCCTTCAAATGAATAATTGGCATTCTGTTTACATATGGGGTTAAGAAGGATGCCGGGTCATAGCCGCCTTTCTTAAGCCAATACACATCAAGCTCAGCCAGAAGCGGATTGTCTTCACTTGGCTCAAGAAGGAACGATAATGCGGTCTGATCGCCAACGGCTTCCTCCAATTCAAAGGCATGGTTATGATAACTGATTCGAATGCCTTCGCTCTCCAGTTTCCGCGCAACGTCCCCGAGCCGTGCCTTCATCTCGCGAAAGCCCGCTTCATTGCGCATATCCTGCGGCGTGTTCGAACAGATCAGATCGCGCGTGCCAAATCGGCGAGCTTCTGCAACAAGCTCATCCGCTTGTTCTGTTAATTGCATCAGATTGACATGAAGCCCTGCCGTTTTCATCCCAGTCTCATCCAGCACCGCTTTAAGCTCGGCCGGATTATAGTCATGAAAGCCTGCAAATTGAACGGCCGGCCATCCCATTTCCCCCAATTTTCTCAATGTGCCCGGAAAATCCGCTTTACACTCCTCTCGCACTGTATGCAATTGAAGCGCTATTCTCTCTACCATATGAACCTCCTGTTTATTCCGATTCAAAAAACAAACTAAGATCAAGTATTCGTTTACATCATAATCATTATGGGATAGGATGAACATATACAATCTGCCAAATATATGATCTATCTTACGATTATTTGATTGGAGCCAACTGCCATGCTTGAGATGAGCACAATTGATGTGTTAACCTGCAACCACGCCGTACATATCAAGCCATTCTCGGGAGAAAGTCATCTCTCCTGCTATCTCATCCGCTATCAAACGGAAGGAAGCAGCCGTATTCGACTCAACCATGTTCTCTATGAACAGCATCAAGGAGATCTTCTGCTATGTCGACCAGGCGATCATTATACGCTCGAGGATGATGCTTCGCCTGATGCAAGATGTGCAGATTATTTCATTCGTTGCAACGGTGAAGCTCTTGATCAATGGTGGGATAAAGAATACTCACGTCTCATCACTGTTGGTATAGACGATCAGCTCATGCACTTGTTTCAGCACATCATCTATGAACAACGCCGACAGCCAAGAGACGAGAGCCTCATTCAGCACTACTATCTTCGCATCCTCCTCTTGACGATCAAGAGATTACGGATGCATCCTTCAACCCATCGCTATGCTCCTTACCATATGAAGGAATACATCGAGAAGCGTGCAACCGAATCGCTTAAGCTTAGTGAGGTCGCTGCTGCAGTTAATTTGGGTGTTTCTCGCGCTTCTGAATTGTTCAAGTCCACCTTTCACTGCTCCATCATTCAGTATGTCATACAAATTCGCCTTACTCTGGCCAAAGAACGGATACTCTATGATGACTTGCCTCTCGAGGATGTTGCCTACTCCTGCGGCTTTCACTCTTATGCTCATTTCAGCCGAATGTTCACCCGGCATGTCGGAGAATCGCCAGGCTCCTATCGACAACGAAATCGCTGATTAGCTATTCATTACCACGCAGACAGCTTTCAATTCTCCTGGTGAATGAACGTTCATTTGCTTGAAATCATTAAAGCTTTGTATAGGCAATCTCATTTCGCCCAATATGCAAAGCGACCATCTCCAAAGCGAAGATGGTCGCTACGAATCATGCAGCTATATAATAGTTCGCTAGCATGGACAGCAACTAACAATTGATTAACGCAATTCCGGCTTGGTCGAGAACCAATAATTGCGAAAATCCCGCTTCAGCGGATATTCCTTGCCCTCCGGCAAGGTCGGCGCTTGCACGCGAATCATCCAGGTGCACAGCTCGGCCAGCATTTCTCTCTCGACATCCCTGCTGGCTTCTTGCCCGAACAAATTGTTCAGTTCGAGCGGATCTCTCGCAATCTGATAGAGCTCTCCCCTGCCATGCATATCGAGGTTGAGCTTCCAATCGCCTTTGCGGACGGTGCGCAGCCAGCCGGATTGCGTGTATCTGTTCAATTCGTTAAATAGGGCGACGCCGTTCGTCACTTTGCCTACCAGATCGAATTGCGGTTCATCTCCATTGACATGATACAGCCCGCCGTAGCCGTGTTCGGCGAATACGCTTTGAAACTCCCGTTCGGGATAGTCTCCGCCAGCCAGAATTGGCCAGAGGCTGCGTCCTTGCACACTGGCGGGAATCGGACTGCCCATCGCCTCGCACACCGTCGGCATGATATCCGCGAGCGACACATGGGCCGGATGCGGACTTGCGCTCGCCGCGACGCCCGGTCCGTAGAACTGGAGCGGAATGCGCGTCAGAATATCCGGCGCCTCGGGCCCTTTCTTGATCAGCTCATATTCGCCGACAAAATCTCCGTGGTCGGAGACAAAGACGATCAGCGTGTTCTCCAGCAGCGCCTCGTCCTCGAGGAATTGCACGAATCGCCGAATCTGGTCGTCGATCAGGCGAAGCATTCCCAGATAATTGGAACGGGCTCTCGGAATGCGTTCCTTGTAGTCCGGGAGAAAGTGTTCGATTTGATCGCCGTAAAACTTCCACTTCTCTCCTTTGCGATCCCGCTCGTCTTCCTTGGCCCGAAGCGGCGGCAGCTCCTCCGGATCGAACATGGAATAATACGGCTCGGGCGCTTGATACGGATTATGCGGCTCCGGGAAGCTGAGCCACATCATGAAGGGCTGCTCTCGTTGTTGCTCTTGTTGCTCTCGTTGCTCCCGAATCCAGCTTTGCGCAGCCGATACCGCACGATAGGGAAGCTGGCAATGCAGCGGGAACGGCGTTGCTTCCATGCTGACTTGAGATAGCGTCTTCAGCCACCCATCGTAAGCCTTCTCTTCGTCCGTCCGCTGAGGTCCGAAGCCGCCCCAATGACCTTGTTCCAGGCAAAAGTCAGTTTTTTGCTCGGGTCGAAGATAACTGTGATTTTTGCCTATGAGCGCCGTGGCATAGCCCTGTTCTTTGGCTACATCGAATAAGTCCTTCTCGTAGACAGCCTGGTCCAAACAGAAATTCCCGCTCACGCGATGCGCGCTGGGCCAGCAGCCGGTCAACAGACTGGTTCTCGCGGGCCCGCAGATCGGCATCGTCGTATACGCCTTGTCGAACCATGTTCCGTTTTGCGCCAGGCTGTCCAGGAACGGCGTCGTATCCAAGGGATAACCTTCCAGTGCCCGGACGTCGCTTCTTTGCTGGTCGGTCATGATGACGACAACATTCTTTTTTCCGTTTTTCATCACAACATCTCCTCATCGCTTAGCATTCGAATGAACAACCACCGTCATCGTCACATGACCTGCTCCTGACAATGAAGCCCTTTCGCTTCAATGGCGGTTTACAAACATGAAAACGCTTTTAACACTAAGTATACCGACATAAATTCGAGTTCCATTATAAATTCCTGCTATTTTACTGCAATAATCCGTACTGTCCGCTTGCCGTCGCGATGCGATTTGCTCTAAAATTCTGAATTGGCAAAAACAAGCTTCTAAAGGTCGCAAATGTCCGTCAGCTGCAAATCCATCCTGAACCTTATCGCAGAGGGCGAATCCGCATTCCTCCAATCCATCACAATCCGGGAAACGACCCCGCCTCGAAATTTTGAAAAGAATACGAGAAATCCTCTACCCTCGGCCTTTCGAAGATGAGCGACCTAAAGCTTTGCGGAGCAAAGCAGCTTCGTAAGCATGAGGAAAGTTTTATCGCCAAATGAATTTACAGTTTAAATGTCCAGGAAACTTATACGCTATTGTGGTGAAAAGGACACTTCCGGCGATGCTGCTGCAAGAGCAACGGCGCTGAAAGTGTCCCTGATGGAGAATAACGATTACGTTCGTTTCAACTATTCGTTCATAAATTCCATAAATTTCAACAATCGTTTCATCATGACAGTGGCTTCCGCTCTCGTTGCGAGCTCGGCTGGCGCGATTATGGTCTGTGTTCTGCCCTTGATGATTCCGGCCAAGATTAACTCCGACATGGAATCCCTCGCCCACGAGTTGACAGAGCCGTTGTCCGCGTAGCCGGCAAGAGCAGTCGTTTGTTGAGCCTCATCGCTGACAGACTGACCCGCAAAGCTTAGCGCTCTCGACAGCATAACGGCCATTTGCTCGCGCGTAATGGCGTCGTTCGGTCTGAACGAATCGTCCGCGAAGCCATGAACGAGACCGGCTCTCGCAGCAATGGCAATGGCATCCGCATACCAATCCCCTTCGCTTATGTCGACGAAGGACAGGCTCTCGTCGTCCGCTGCTGTCAGTCCTAATGAGCGCACGAGCACAGCTGCAAATTCCGCGCGTGTAGTGGAGCGATCCGGGGCAAAGCTGTCATCCGCAACACCGTTCATTATCCGCTTCGAGGCGAGCAACTCAATATCCGTTTTCGCCCAATGCCCGTTCAGATCGGAAAATGTCTTATCGCTTGAGACGACTGTATACATGCTGTTTCCATTGCGCTTGATGATGACCTCTGTGCTTCCGTCCTTGGCGTTAAATACGGCAGGCACGAAAGTGAATGACTTCGTTGCCGGATCATAAAGAACAGCAGTCGCATGAGCTGAATCTATGGACTCCGGAAGGATGATTGTGCGCTCCACATAAACGCTGCCGAACCGGTTCACATCTATCGTCTTCCCGTTGCTTTCTATTGTAATGCTGTACTCATACAGAGGAGCAAGCAGCCTCATTCCCTCTTCTTCCGCTTGCACAGCGATGGAATCGGCTTCGCTTCCTGCGAGCTTCGAAATAGAGATGCTTACTGTCATTTCACCGAGTCTTGCGCCAAGCGACTCGGCTATTGCTGATAGATCGAGCGCCTCCAGCGGCAATTTGTAGCTGCCATCGTCGGTTTGCACTTGGAGTACCGCATTCGGCATATCATTCATGACATCTGCGAAGGCCGCAGAGGACAGCTTCACTTTCGCGTTTCCTCCTGCATTGTCCACCTTGACCAGAACCGATCTCTTCTCGTTCGAGCTTCCTTGAAGAGCCTTAAAGGCGGCCTTTAGCTTATCCGTATCAAGGGTAGCGACCGTCTCGGTCAAGCCGTTCCCGTTTGTCAGTTGCTCTATTATCATGGCTTCCGCGCCGAGCGCGACTTCGCCGTTCACAGGCTCATTCGGCGTCGTTGTCGGCGTTGACGGCGAACCAGAACCTGAGCCCGTTCCAGAACCTGTGCCGGATCCCGTTCCTGAATCGGAAGCAACCGTTACCTGGAACGTTTTCTCCCAATTCCCGTCCAATGTTCTCGCCGTAATAACGGTCTGGCCCGCGCCGACTGCCGTCACCAAGCCATTCCCGGACACATAGGCTGCTTTCGCGTTCGATGAAGACCATACAACGCCTTTGTTGCCGGCGTTCTGCGGCACCACGGTAACAGCAAGCTGCGAGGTCGATCCAGGCTTCAGCTTGATTTCACCTGCTGTGGTCGCCTGCAGACCTGTTACCCTGATCGGGACCTCTGCCAAACTGTTCGCAACTTCGACGCTGCCGAGCTTCAGCCATCCATCTCCGGCTTGCTCCGCATTTGAGAAGCGGAAGCTCTTCGCATCCGAATTCAACGCTTCGAGCGGATTGACATAACGAACCAGGATATCATACATGCCGTTGCTGAGTGCAGGATTGTCCGCGGCTTCGAATAGCATATTATTTTCATACCCGTTCTCGTTCGGAAGTAGATCTTGCAAATGCCAACCCGGCTGCCACACGCTGACAATGCCGTCTTCGTCTCGCGCGGCCAGCTCCACATTCCAGTCATAATAGAACGGCGCCACTCCCCGGTTCTCAAGTTCCATGCCGACCTTCAGCTGTCCGTCCGCTGCGTCCAGATAGGCTGCAGGCAAAACATAATCGTATCCCATGCTGCGAGAGCCTTCCGTTGCTCTTGCGAGCGGCTCCGCATCCAGCGGAGTCTGAAAAATTCCTTGCGCAATGAGCCAGGAGGCATGCGTCAGATTCAAGCTGGTGTAATAATCCTCGCCTTGACTGCCGCCAATCGGCGTGGAAGGCTCATTGTAGATCGGCGGATTGTTGTTCCACATCTTGACCTGAATTTCCGGTCTCATCTCGCCGCCCATGCTCTTCGTCTTCCAGAAGGAGGTATCTCCGGCGTCGATGACTCTGCCCCAGAACTTCCAGCTCTGTCCGCCCATGCTCGCGGGTAAGGTCTCGAAGGCGAAGGAATCGTCATGATAGCCGATATCAAAATCCTTCGTTTCGAAGGTGCTGTTCGAAACCGGATAACGGACAACGAGCTGCGTGTCATCGAACGAGTTGTCGAACGCTTCAAGCACGCGCTTCATGTTGGCAGGCGATGCCATATAGTTCGGATTTGGCTCGCTGGCGCCCGGCGAGATCACCTGACCGTCATACGGATACGTATGCCATTCTCCCCAGAATCCGATGAGCCCCGCCGTAATGAAGCCGATTCGCGGATCGCCGTCATAGCGCGCTCCCAGCGCTCCGATGAAATTCTCCAACGCCGCCATCAAGCTCGGATCATTATAATTCGGCGCTACGCTCGTGGCGTCTTTTCCGTTGTCATAGGCGGTGTAATCGTAGGTTTGCAGCCCTTCATCCAGCAGGAATTGCGGAATGCCCGACGGCTTGTTGGGATAGTCCAGGTAGATGCGGAAGACCGCCTGATTGCCTCTTGCGGCAATGTCCGATATCCGCCGATCCAGCTCATCCCAATTAAAATCATCGATATTGTTCATCAGCTTGCTCAGCGGCAAATAGAAAAACTCCATGCTATACGGCAATTGCGCCGGCCGGTCTCTCCAATCGTCGCCATCCGTGAAATAAGCCTCTTCCGACGCGTCGTAGAACGGAAGGAAGCCCTTGAGCGGATTCCCCGCGGGAGCCGCTTCGTACTGCAGGTCGAACGTTCCGCCCTCTGTCGCCCAAGTCGGCGGCTCAGGTCTCGCGACTGGCTCCTCCGTCGGCGTCTCTTCGCCTGCACCCGACGTTCTGCCCGTCAGCGCGTATAATCCGAGGGCGTCAATGCTCAGCACATTGTCCGACTGAGCCGAAGGATTAAAGCCGAATTGAACGCCGATTACACTGCTCGGATCGAAAGAAGCGCTGCATGCTCCCTGATCATTGTCGCATTGCCATGCGGCTTGAATGAGTTGATCCCAAGGCATTCTTATCATTCCTCGGTAATCCGAAGCAACACTTAGCGAGGCTCCGTTAAAGCCGACCTCTTCCCATTCGCCGCTAGACGAATTATAGTATTGCGCGGAACCTCCTTCTTTTAGCGAAAATTCGCCTCTCTGCACCGGAGTGATAACCGTTAGGCTTAAATCCATGTTCTTGCTGCTTGGCGATGTGTTGTTCACCCAGAAGGTCAGCCCGCTATAGTCGGACCAATCTCGATCTGGCTCAGCAATGGGATGCTGGATATTGGCCCATGTCGCTTCGGGATTGGTGACGGTGAACTGCAACGCTTGATCGCCATTCGACACATTCGCTTGATCGATGGACCTTAGAACGGAATGCTCCGCCGTTTCCCATGAGATCGGCCAAGCTGCCTGCAAAGCCGCATCATCCGCATAGGCCTCGAAATCATCTAAGGCTTTGTCTGCCCGAAATAAGGCAATGTCATCGATCGTAATCTCCGTGCCTGCGAAGGCTGAAGGCGCGTATCCGAACTGCAGCTCGTCCACTTCGGCAGGATCAAATGAGGCGCTGCATTGCTCTTGATCATTGTCGCATTGCCATGCCGATTGCACGAACTGATCCCAGGGAATCCGCACAAGACCTTGATAACCCGCCGCTACATGAAGCGAGCCTCCATCGAAGGCCGCCTCTTTCCAGCCTCCGTCAGCAGTCGGAATTAGAGCTGATCCGCCTGTTTTCAAAGCAAATTCTCCGTTCGCAACTGGCGTAATAAGCGCAATATTCAAGCTGAGGTCCTTATTGTCGCTTGCCGCGTTGTTCACCCAGAAGCTGATGCCGTCATAAGGAGACCAGTCTCTGTTCGCCTCGGGAATTTGGCGCTTAATATTGGACCATGTCGCCTGCGAATCCGCGACCGACAGCTTCATCGCCTGACTCCCGCTTGAATAGGTCGATTCATCCAGGGTGCGAGACACCGACCCGGGAATGTCCGACCAAGCCTCCACCCAGACGTCCTGAAGCGCCGCGTCATCCGCGTAAGATTCGAAATCGTCGACGAGGCTTGGCATTGCCTGTTCCGGAGTCTCTGGATCCGGGTTCGGGCTGTCCGGATCACTCGTCGGAGACCCCGATTCTCCATCCCCATCCGTAAGATAGATTTCATCAATATATACTGTTCCCTCGCTGCCCCAAGCAGGCGATATGGACAAGCTCAATGTGGAATTGGATACGTCAATGCCATTTTCCGCAAAGTCGATTACGATATCCTTGTATTCCGTCGTTATCCCATCTCCGCTTAGCTCGCCTATCGTCTTCATGACGCCGCCAAGTCCGATATTGATCTCATTCTCTTCTCCGCCCGCGGCTCCCTTTATCCGCAAGATCAACCGCTTCATGGACGAAATATCTTGATTAATATCGCTGTTCAACCAGCCTCCGCCCGCATACTGCAGGACCAAGGCGCCGTCCTGAACGACTCCGGCTCCTCCCGTTCCATTGGCGTAACCGCTGGCGCCGCTATATTTGCCGAGATCATTCGTTCCCGGCCATGAGGGTACGCCGTCATAATTGTCAATAACGAGACGATTAGCTGGCTGCTCCGGCGCAGGCGGCGTTGTCGGAGGAGCCTCGCAAGGGGATTCGCATTCTCCCACAAGCACGCTGCCCAAGCTCAACCAGCCATCCTGCGCCTGATCCGCATTGGCGAATCTTAGCTGCTTAGCCGCACTGCTTATTTCCTCAAGAGGATTCACGACCTTCATCACCAAATAATAATAGCCATCCTCAAGCTCCGGCGATGCTATCGTCGTATCGAAGTAATAAGGCTCGCCAAAATCCATATACTTCGGATCCCCGGGGATATTCCACTCCGGATATGTGCGTATTTGCGAAGGCATCACCCTGGTAATATCCCACGGAGTGTCCCATGTTTTCACGATATTTCCCGATACATCCTTCACGCCAACCTCAACCTTCCAAGGATACGAGAAGGGAGCAACGCCATTATTCTCAATGCTCACTCCGACCTTCAGCGGCGATCCCTCAGGCACATTATTATAATGAGAGCTCACGACATTCAGATCATAGCCCATCTTCCTGACGCCCTCGGCAACAGCTGCATCATTAGCGCTGTAATTGCTAATGCCGTACTGATTGATCATCCATGTCGCGTGGGTCAATTCGATATCATCGATAGCGCTGTCAACGTTATCTCCTCCGTTGAAGAACGCGCTCTGGATTTCCGGACGAACCTCCCCGCCGATCGATTCCGTCATCCACTTGTTCTCGGAGCCGGCCGCCAGCATCTGGGTCATGAAGGAATAATAAGCGCCGCCCATACTTTCAGGCTGCGTTACGCTTTGAAGCGGATCGCCTTCCTTGTACCCGAACGAATCGTCATGATAACCAATATGATAATCGGCGGCATTCGGCAGCTTGGCGTATCGAACCTCAAGCTTTGTATATTTGAAAGCGTTATCATATGCAGCGAAAATAGTATGGATCGTTTCGTCATTCGGCATATAATTCGGCAAACTATCCGCTGTATCCTCATCATAAGGATACGTATGCCACTCCCCCCACAAGCCGACAAGACCCATATGGATAAAGCCGATTCGCGGATCGCCATCGTAGCGCTCGCCGAATGCAGCGATAAAGCTCTCCAAATAGGAGACCATCTTCGGGTCGTCATAATCCGGCTCTATTTGGTTAAAGGTGTCATTGTGACGCATGGCAACGCCGCTGTCATGAATAAACTGCGGAATGGCGTCTTCCTTGCCCGGGTATTCCAGATAAACTCTCATCGCAGCCTGATTGCCTCTTGCGGCGATTTCATCCAAAATCGGCTCCAGGCCTGTGTCGAAGGTGAAGGAATCGGGCCCATCCATGACCGCCTTCAGCGGAACATATACCCACTCCATACTATGCGGAAACGAGTCCTGCGTCGGCCATGGATAGAACGGCGCAAAGCCTTTCAGCGGATTGTCGAGCGGTGACGGCGCGGCTGCGAGATTATGCACAGTCAACGCATCATCCGCCTCCGGACTCTGTACAACGGCTGCAGGTACTCCCGCCGGATCGGCTGAAGCAGCCGGTGCTAGATTCGCGAAGTACGCTATTATGAAACAAAAAACCAGAAACCATTTCACAGCTGTGCTTCTTGTCTGTCTCCAAGAGAACATCTTCAAAGTAATCCCCCTCTTATCAATCGAATTGGCAAGGCTTTTCCGTGCTCCTCCCTCTGCTATTCTCCTTAACATCATTAGTATAAATCGACGTTATATGGGGTGATACGCCCCATATTTAAGATCGAAACCCAACATTTAAGATCGCTTAACACGGTCAGCCGCTAGAGTTGCAGTCCCCGTCCACTCCTCATCGTTTTTGACGGCAGTGCCCTTTCCATGCGAGAAAACAAAAAAAGAGCCCGAAGGCTCTCATTCCTATTCACTTCATAGATTTCTTCAATTGGTTGTAAAAGTTTTCTCTTGTACCTGCGAGAATAATGACAATAAGTCTGTTCTCCAATACAATTTCCATAAGTTATGCCCCCTAATCTATTATGCTCAGCTTCGATTAATGCCCCGTGCTCTTGTACTTCGTTACGCCGATTCTCCACAGAAGCAGGGACAGGGAGAATAGAATAAGCCCCACTGCCGGCGTTAAATAAAGGAGCGGACTCTTTGAATCTTCGAACAAATAAGTAGCCGGATAATAATTGACGAAAGCCAGCGGAATGACAAAGGTCAGAAGCAACTGAATGACTTTCGGATAGATCGTGATGGGGTAGGCGATGAAGCCGCGCATTTGATAGAAAATCAAGCTCTGCATTTCCCGCGATTTCGTAATCCAGAACGTCATGGCCGCCGGAATGAGCAGAAGCGCGCCTTGAATCAGAATGCCCCCGGCAATAACAGCTATAATGGCAAAGGTGCTGGATAACGTAACCGGGATATGCGCATTACTGTAAGCATAGATGAACATCGCCAGTCCCAGCCCGCCATGCGCCATCGCCGCCATAATATCGGACTTGCGCGAGATGACTTGAAAGAACGCATTCATCGGCTTGGTCAAATAGGTATCGAACTCGCCCTGCTGAACTGTCGTTTCGAACTCTCTCACGCCAGTGAACATCACAATGCACAGACTATAGGAAAGGAATACAAAGCTGTACATGAACAGCAATTGACTAATATCCCAGCCGTTAATCGTCGAGAACTTCTGCAGCATCAGATATAGCGTAATAACGGTCACGCATTCCCGACATAAGACGGCAGCCGACAGGAGAAAGGTGTTCAGCTTATACGACATTCGCGCCTTCATCGTCATGGCGATGAATCGAAGGTACAGAACCAGGTACTCGGAAAACGTATGCTTGCTAAATGTTCTCATCGCCTATCCTCCCTGAATGATGAGCTTATTCTGCGCCAGACGCCATAGCAGAAAGGCGACAACGAACAGCAAAGCAATCCAGCCGAGTTGCATCAAATAAGTGTTCATCATATGCGTAATTGGCACCTTTCCCAAATAAATGGAAAGCGGCGTATAATAAATATCCTTAAACGGCAAATACGAGAAAATAGTCGAAAGCCTCTCCGGTATAAACCATAAGGGAATGGTTGCGCCTGAGACGAGCAGAATAACGGCATTCTTGATCGTAACGAGACTCCATGTATGATGAATCCAGAAGGCAGACAGCCAGAACAACAGATTAAACAAATACAGCTCCAGAAATCCAAGCATCAGACTGAGTGCAAAATAAATAATGCGCGACGCTTCGTCCGGCCACAGGAGGTGAAATACGAAAACTGATACGATCAGCACGGGCAATACCTTCGTCCAGAGATTAAATATCATATCGCCAATAATGACCGTCAGAATATAGCCCATAAATTTGTAAGGCTTGAGCAGATCGACGGCGATCTCGCCGGTTTGAATTTTGCGGTCAATAACAAATTCATTCATCGTAAACAGGGTCCGCATCAAAATCGCGATAACGGCGTAGGTAATCATCTGCTCTTTGGTGATACTGTCTATTCCGGCGCGATCTCCGAAAGCGGCTTCCCAGATGGAAACTGTAATAAACAAGCCAAGTAGCGCATTGAATAGACTCATGAAATATTCTGTCTTGTATGCGGCATTCCGACGAAAAACCAGCTTAATGAATTCAACATACACTCTCATACGGAAACCCGCTCTTGTTCTGGAATCGCATCAATCGAGGCAGGGCTCTGATAGATTCCCTTAATGATCGTTTCGATCTCCGGCTCTTCAATCGTCAAGTCTACGATCTCTTCAGCCTCCGATATGCGCGCGATCAACTGAGAGGCAGAAATTTCATCCTTGTGGAACTGGAACCAATAGCGCAGTCCATCCTTCTTGACGATTTCCGCGCCATTGATATGCAGCTGTTCCTGCGGGTGATATTTGAAATCCACTCTCAGCTTTCGATATTGGCTGTACTGCTGGCGAATCCGCTCAAGCTCGCCGTCATAGATGAGTTTTCCTTTGTCAATAATGATCATTCGATTGCAGATCTTCTCAATATCCGCCATATCATGCGTGGTTAGAAGCACGGTTACGTTGCGCTCGCGGTTAATGTTGACGAGCTGCTCGCGAATATTCTCTTTCGCGATAATATCAAGTCCGATGGTTGGCTCGTCCAGGAATAGAATCGGAGGTTCGTGGATGAGCGCGGCGAGCAGATCACCTCTCATGCGTTGACCAAGACTGAGCTGCCTGACAGGCGTATGGAGGAAGGACTTGATGTCCAGGAGCTCGGATAGATGCGCCAGATTTTTTTGAAATTGTTCTTGCGGGATTTTGTAGACATGCTTCAGCAGTTCAATAGAGTCGATTAAAGGCAGATCCCACCATAACTGCGTCCGTTGCCCGAATACAACGCCCAGATTCGCCGCATTTAATTCGCGATGCTTGTGCGGCACTCTGCCCAGCACGCTTACCTCGCCCGATGTCGGCACCAGGATGCCGGTCAGCATCTTGATCGTCGTCGATTTCCCCGCGCCGTTGGGACCTATGAAGCCAATCATTTCGCCAGGCTGAATATTGAAAGAGATGCCATCCACCGCTGGTTTGGTCTCATGCTCCGGCAGGAACATGCCTCGCACGCCGTTCCAGAAGCCGCTTGGTTTGCGCGCAATCTTGAATTCCTTCCTGACGTTGCTCACCTGAATTTGCGTCATGGATGCTGTTCTCCCGCAGCAAGTCCGACGTGCACTTCTCTTTCATTCATCTTAGAACCCCCACTAGAGTTGATTTTCACAAAAACTCGCAACTAATCACAACAGTGAAACCATACATGCTCTTATCAACGTAATAGCCCTTCTTAACATATTAGAAAGAATATCGTTATACCATGATCTATCCGCTTGATCTGGTGATGTATTCCAGTTGAAATTCTGTTTGCCAAGAAGAATCGCAAAACAAAAAGAGACGCCCGAATTGGACGCCTCTTCCATCTGCTTTAAATTGAATGATCATCGGTAGTCGAACTACTTCTGCGCCGCTTGTCTCGCTGCGTTCTCTTCTTCGCTCGGTCCGTAGACGCCCGGCACTGGAAGGCCTGCTTGGCGCATGAGAATCGTTATCTGACCGCGATGATGAATCTGATGACGGAGGATGAGATTTACCACGCTGCTGCGCGTCATCTTCATCGCTCCAAACAGCATTACATCCTCGGAAAGCTTCGCATCCGTCCATTGCTCCTTCATAGCCGCGATGGCCGCCTCGCTGACTTGGCGATAACCCTCGGCGATCTCAGCGCTGCTTGATTCAGCCGTTAGACTAAGACCCGGCACGTCAATCTGCAAGCCTCCCGCGCCGAAGATGCCTTTCAAGCTCATCACGACATGTCTTGCAATATCGCCAAGCGTTCTGGCTTGCTGCTCCGACACCGCTTGCTTAAGCGATGCGTCCGTCAGTCTGTCTAATACCTTCTGCGTCAATGCCGCTTCAATGCCGAGATCCGCGGTCACTTCTTCAATGCTCGTATACATGTTCATCATCACTCCTTCCTCCTAAGATTACCACTTCCGAATTATACTTCGCAATCCGAACGGATTCGGCGGCGGGAAGCGATGCTTCGTTGCTTGCTCGAAGGCATATGCCAGTTTGATGAGCACAGGTTCACTAAAGGCTTTACCCGAAAATACAACAGCGAACGGCCCCTTCGTCGAATCCCCGTCGGAGTCGATGCTTCCTTGCTCAGAGTAACCTGCCGGAACACAAACAAGCGGATAGCCCAGCCGAGCGGCAATATACATGCCGTCGATATCGCCGGGAAGCAGCAGCGCATCTAATTGATGCTGCTCAAGTACATAATCAATACCGCGTTCCATCGCGGCTTTGGAGTATTCGGCTTTCTTTTGCCGGTATTCTTCTTCCGTCATGGTTGAGGCCTGGGACCTTATCAATGTATCTTGCCCATGCCTTGCGGCGATCTCGGTATGCGCTTCATGATAAGCAATCAGCTCATGCAGCGAATGCACGGGTACTGAATCCGCCGTCTGCGACAAGTATCGATTCAGCCCTTGCTTGAATTCATAGCAAATGACATCATTATTCCAAGCCTGCTCTTCGACATAAATATCGATCGGATCAATAATCGCTGCGCCTTGCTGCTTCATGCTTTCAATCGCCGCTTCCATAATCGCAAGCCTTTCTTTGTCCAGATGCTTATAATAATGCCTTGGCACGCCTATTCTGGCCTGTTGCAGGGAGGAAGCATCCAAAAATGGCGTATAATCCTCATGCGTTTGCCCATGACTCGCATTGGTGGCCGCATCTCTCTCGTCCATTCCCGTAAGTGCTCCCAAGAGGATTGCTGCGTCGCGTACGCTGCGGGCAAGCGGACCGGCAGTATCCTGGCTCACTGAAATGGGAATAATGCCTGCTCGGCTCACCAGTCCGACCGTTGGCTTGATGCCAACCAGAAAGCTTTGGCAAGCCGGACCGATAATGGAGCCTGCCGTTTCCGTGCCAATCGCTGCAGCCGCGAAGCCCGCTGCAACTGCCGCTCCGGAGCCCGAACTGGATCCGCTGACGAATATCTCACCCGGCTCATAGGGACTTCGCACCTCTCCGCCTCTTGAGCTGTAGCCTGCCGGCATGGTACTGGACATGAAGTTGGACCATTCCGTCATATTCGTTTTCCCCAGCAGCACCGCCCCTGACTCTCGCAGCTTAGCCGCTACAAAAGAGTCTCTGGCCGCGAACGAATCAGCCAAGACAACAGAACCAGCGCTGGTGTGCATGCGATCACCCGTATCCACATTGTCCTTCACAAGAATGGGGATGCCGTGCAATAGACCGCGGCTTCCTCGTTCCCTTCGTTCCTGGTCCAGTTGCTTCGCAATCTGCAAGGCATCCGGATTGATTTCCAGGACCGCATTTATCTCGGGATTGTAGATTTCGATTCTTTCAAGGTAAATACTCACAAGCTCTTCTGAAGTGAGCAGCCCCTCTTCCATTGCAAGCTGCATACTGGTTATATCTGCCTCAATAATCCATTCTTCAAGCTTAATGTTCATGTGTCACTTCCTTATCCCTGCTTCGATGCATCCGAGATCCAAGATATTTTTGCCCTCGACATCTCCTGCCAGCTCTAACAGCACCGGCTTCTCGATGACATTATTCGGGCTGTTCTCCCGATTTCGACGAGATAAATAGTTATGGAAAAATGGCTCATTGTCGTATACGGATGAACCTTTGTATTCCATAGTTCTCCTCCTGTCTCCCACTCCTCCAACTTACTCATCCAATATACAACAGCTCATTCAGCTGAAACAGGCATTTTTTAATTATATGGAACAGCCCCCTCATCCTTATACCAATCTCAAAATCTTACCGCCTGTTGCCGGTTATAAATGTCCTTTAGCCGCTTACCGATTCGAATCAGGATTTGTTAGGGACGCGGATGTCCTTTAGCAGTCATCTCCACCTTATTTCGCGCAAATAATACCTTTTAGCGGTCAAATTTGTCCATTACAAGCTGAAAAATACTAAAATCAACCGCTAAGGGTCATCCGTGTCCGTAGCATTATGCAGTCAGGCGGTAAGGTGACCGATCAGCGATCAGTTGATTGGTCAGGCGGTCAGGCGACCCATTATGCTTTCAGTCAACAAAAAAAGCCTGCCGAGATTTCTCAGCAAGCTCGATCAGACTATGCTGCGATTTCCTATCACATAGCAAATCCTACTTAATATAAACGCCTCCAAAGGGAAGCACCTCCCGCAGCAGTCGCTTCAGCCAGCCGTCGTTCGTCAGCTTGTCCTCCAGGCCCGTGTCGCGAGAGCCGGTCTGAATAAGCACGGGACCTCTTCCCATCAGCTGCCACTGCACATTCATATGCTGGCTGGCCAGGGAATTGCCGTACACCGACAAGCGGATGGAGGCATCCTCCGGATAAGCAACTAACGCATTCTTGTCAACGAACAGAGGTTGATCAGGCTGGAGCTGAATCGTTGCGAGCTCTCCCGCGCTAAGCACGCCAAGCGTTCCCGGGCCGGAGAATTTGATTCGAACCAGCTCCCTCGTAATCCACGCCGTCCGCAGCTTGAGCACCTTCGTCTTGAAGGTCATGCCGTCGGTGAACAGCGCGGCGTGACGGAAGTCGAACAATAAGTTGCTGTCCTGCGGAATGTCGATAGCCGACAGCGAATAGCCGGCAGGCAGGCCCATAACGAATCGCGAGGGGCCTTGCAGCTTCGAGCGAATCCACTTCTTCTTCCTCAGCGCGCCTCCGAGATCCATGAAGCGATCCTCGCGGCTGCGCGGCGACCCTTGATAAGCGGCTATCGACTCGGGATGCAGCACATGAAGCGTATCATCGACATCAAGCTCCACATTCACGCTGCCTGTCCGGGGAGGCGTATCCAGCTTCATGGAAGCAGCGCTCCGCGCTCATCTCTTCCCTGTCTTCGCCATACCAGAAAGCGCCAGACACGAACCGACAGCGCATACGCGATAAAGGCCGCAATGAGCGAGCCTACGGCAATCACGCCTTTGCGGTAGGTGTCTTTCCGCTTCGCCTCGGCCTGCTCCAGCTGCTTCTGCATCTCTTCCTGCTTGGCCAGCATCTCCGCCTTCTCCGCGAGCAATGCCTCGTTCTGCTTCTGATAGCTCTCGTTGCTTTGCTGCAGCGCTTCTTGTCTGGCAAGCAGCTCCTCAGCTTGCTGCCTTGCCTCCTCCAGCTTTTCCTGCTGCGCCTTCATCTGTCCTTCGAGAATCGAGGCGCTCTGCTTGTAATACTCCTGCAAGTCATCGATACGCTCCGGCGTTTCATAAATATCCTTGACGCGGTCAATCATCCCGGCATGAGCCTTAAGCGGCGTTAATGAAAATAGTATAAGAAATAGAATAGCGGTTACGGTCAATCTAGCATATGTCACAGCCATCACCTCGTACCTACTATTCTACCATAATTTTGTCGATTGATGTCAGTAGATTATAAGGTTCGCAGGCGAAAATAGATGACAAAAACCCTGTATAAGCGCTTCTCTCAGAGCCTGTCGATCAATGAAGCTTTAGCAGAAACACGCCGCCCACGAGAAGGAAGGAAGCAATGACAAATACCGACGCCAGCGAGCCTAGCGAGCTCGCATACAAAGCGGCGGAGGCCAGCAGGAATACCAGGAGCTTCAGCACCGTTCGCGTGGTGGAAGAGAAGATCGGCATCGAGGCCTTCGGAGAAAGAAACATTCCCCACAGAACCGCGACGATTAGCGGGGCTGCGACTGCCAGAGCGATTTTCAAAATCTCGCCCGCGTGAATATGATAACCCCAATAGCCGAACGCAGCCAATGCGCATAGCTCCAACAGGAAGAATAGGGCTAGAATGAGGCCTTCCGCCGCCTTCACGACTCGCTTTCTCCATTCCGATGAGATGAGCTTGACAGAAGCGTATCCACAACTCCCGCCAAATAGGCCGCCTGAAGTCGTCGTACTTCATCCTTATAATGCACATGATCACAATAGGCTTCGTCGCCGAACGCTTGCGTGAACGAATACAGGTCAGCCTGCGGGATACCGCGCATCTCGCACACCTCGTCCGCAATGCGGTTAAAGCTCTCCACATCCGCATGATATCGCTTGAAGGCTTTCGAATGCTTCCAATGAATCGCATCGACCACATCCGTCGTCCGAATCCAGACGATTCTCCCTGACATCCCGCCAGCAACAGCCATAATCTGCTCCAAGTGCCTGCGGTATTGCTCAGGACTTACATTCAGCGCCTCATGCTCCACATCCCGCTTGATATCATGCAAGCCGCAATTCAGCAGCAAGACATCGTATGCAACCCCCTTCTCCTTCTGCTCCGTCAAATAACGCAAAACCATCGAGCTGTCGCCGCCATTGGCGCCTGCCGGACGATCCAGATTGGCATCCGTCGCTCGCTCCCCTCGCTTCCTGTCGTAACCGTATCTTCCTGCTGTCATCGCTTCCAGATAAGGACCATACTGCATCGATATGCTGTCGCCAATGACGAATAACTGCCGCATTCTGGATGCCTCCTTTTTTCCCTTCAATATACTATAGCCTCGCTTGAAGAACTAGCCTTTTTCCGCCCCCTTATATTTTTCTTCGTCCCATCATCTTCCGCAGCTAATCTGATCTCCATTGTCCATGCACAGCAAAGAGGCAAATCAGCCTGTGATTTGCCTCTTTGCCATGTAGCCGATGTGACTTCCCCCGCTGAGTATTTTCGAACATTGAAGCAACCGCGGATGCTGTCTTTCTAGCCGGATTGGTTAGAATTCCGCACCGAGCTTCTTCAGACACTCCACGCTATCTGCAAGGGCTTCGAATGGATCACGCGCATAACAATCATCTTGTTCAACCACGCCCCACACCGCACCTGCCACCTCGCACGCTTCCAAGATCCGCTCGAAATGCAAATTCCCTCTGCCAATCTCTGCAAACCTTCGTTCGCCCGAGGAGGTAACCGAATAATCCTTAAGATGAATAATAGGCGCCTTATCCTTAAGCCTCAAGATCCAATCGACCGGATCGCCGCCGCCGGCTTGCACCCAATGAACATCCAGTTCCATCCCGTAGCTGCCACGCCCCGCCGCATCCGCTAATAGCTCCATGCCCGCGTTTCCATCGAACTTGCAAAATTCAAAGGCATGATTGTGATACAACAGCTCTAAGCCGTGGCGCTTAAGCGCCAACCCGCCTTCCGTCATGATGGAGATGAACTGGGCGTAACCTTCCTTGTCTTCCCTGTATTCAGGCGGCATGCCGCCAATGGTGAAATAACGGCAGCCCCAGAGCTCACGCTTAGCCCTAATGTTTTCCATAGGCTGCAACAAATCTTGGTAGCCAATATGAGCGGATATGGCCGTCAGCCCTGTATCTTTCAGCAGCCCGGAGACTTCGTGCAAATAATCGATCTTGATACCGGCTACCTCCACATAGTTGAATCCGAGCTTCTTAACCTTCTCGAAGGTGCTCCGTATGGCATCCGGCGTCGTTAAGTGCTTATGCAGAGTGAATAGCTGCAGTGCGATCTTCATATCTATTCTCCTCGTCTTCCCTTTGCTCTATTGCTCGAACACAATGGCTCTGCCTTCTTTCGCTGAAATTTCCGTCATCTCCAGCACAGCAATCGTATTCGCCGCTTGGCTCCCCTGAACGATCAATTCCGCTCCCTCTCTGAGATGAGCCGAAATATTCTCATAGAAGGCTTTATAATGATTCGGCTTGCAAGGAATAACAGACTCGATCTTCTGACCGCCTATTTCGCTGTATAATGTAATTTCCGTATCCAGAGGCTTCTTGAGCACGATCGCCCCCTTCGTTCCAAGCACGCGAACGGCATCCTTCGGGGCTCTGGCGATTGTAGAGATTTGCAATTGAGCCGTTGCGCCGTCCTGAAATTCGATTATGCTTTCTATTTGGTCCTCGTTCGTTATGTCATGCCATAACCGATTATGAATGAATCCGCGAACCTCTTTAATGGGCGAGGTCACGATACCGAGCAGCCAATCCACGAAATGGGCTCCCCAATCGTAGAACACCCCTCCGGATTTGCCCTTATCCGCTCGCCAGTTTGGGCCAGGCTTCTTAAATCCGCCGAAGAACATATCCACCATGAAGATGTCGCCAAGCACGCCCTCTTGAATAAGCTCCTTCACCGTTAAGTACCAGCCGTCCCAACGGCGGTTATGATAGACGGTGAGCATGAGTCCAAGGTCGGCTGCCAATTGATTAAGCATCTTGGCATCCTCCGTTTTTATGCACATCGGCTTCTCCAATATGCAGTGCTTGCCATGCTCGAGCACGCTTCGAGCCAAATCCGCATGGGAATCATGCGGAGTAATAACCACGACGATATCAATATCTTTTTCAGCGAGCATTAGATTTGAATCGGTATAAGTGCGTATGCCGGGAAAATCAATTTGCGCTTGCGCGGCCCGAGCTTCGTCGGAATCGCATACCGCGACCAGCTCGATTCCGTATTCTTGCATCTGCCGGGCATGGGCCTCTCCCATGCCGAATTGACCTCCGTACCCGATAATCGCGCTTCGCAACGGTTTCGTACTCATATCCACCACAATCCCTTCCTTAAACCATTCTTTTTTTACCACTAGACCTCTAGTCCTCGATAGAGGTTTTCTCACAATGCCCTTAACTCCGGCCACTCCAGCTCCACACCGAGCTCTTGCAGCATCTTCTGGAAGTCCTGGACATGCTTCTCGCTTCTAACTTGACGCGGCTGCAAGCTGTGCTTGAGCGTGTACGCAGCGAGCGCTCCGGCAGCTTCTCCAATATTCCATTCCACGGGATGAAGCCGATAACAGCCGTTCGTAATATGGGTTGTTCCAATATTTTTGCATGCCGGAATCAAGTTGTTGACCCGGATGGGCAGCAGACTGCCAAGCGGAATTTGGAACGGCAGCGCCGAGACATCCACATAATTGCGCAACCCTGTGCTGGGATGCAGGTCAATGCGGTAAGAGCCAATTCCTACACTGTCGTCAAATGCAGTCGCTTTCGGAACGTTCTTTCCCTCAGGAGAGATATGCTGCTCCAGCACGGTGAACTCCGCTTGAATTCTGCGTGATTCTCGAATATACGGGGCCATGGCCAAACCATCATCCGTTCCCGTCACATGCGGCGCCAGTTTCAGCCCGGGGTACCCTTGTTTGCCGTCAGGCCGAATCGCTTCCGTCTGCATCCAATAGAGAAACGACAGACTTAAGTTCCTCGCCTGCCGCAAATGCTCGGCCGCTACATCTTGCTCGACTTCAAATACAGGTCCCAGCCAATAATCGATCTGAGGCCAATTCACGAGTGTTATGTCGCTGCGGTAGGTTCCTTCCTGAAAGTTAGTCTTATCGATAATCCGACGGAATTGCCATAACGAATCCGCTCGACTTGGCGAGGGGAACAGCTGTTGGTGATTGGGCTCAAGCGTCCAAGGCACCGGTGTAACAAAGCTGAAATGGTTATCCGGCCAAAAATCCGCTTTATAGGCGCGCCAGAAGTCATATCCTTCGGGCTTCGCAATCGTATGATCCTCGAACTCGTCATATTCAAGAGCGAAGCAATGCGAGATTGCCTGCATATCGAGAGGCTGGCTGTCATCGGTCAGCGCTCTTGGCTCTCCCGTTACAAGCTGCGACTCTGCGCCTGTCACATATTCCGTCTTTGTTAAGGGAAGCAATTCTCCTATTTCCGTAGCATCGATGAATATCGGGGCGATGAGAGTTAGCATCTCATTGGTTCCTGCGCGCTGCACGGTAACGGCGTCGACGTCATCTCCCGTTACTTCAGCGCTGATCGGCCGTGTTTGCGTCATGATACTCAGCCTGCCGCTATTTACATAGGGAGCTAGCAGATTGTGAAGCACAGCCAATGCCACCCGCGGCTCATGACATAAACGGCTTACATGGCCATTCCCGGGATTCAAGTGCAACGCGGCTTGGGCTTTGTTCGACAACGGATAATGCTGCTCATAATACTTTCGAACGCCATTGCGGAATTGTCGGTACGTGCCCGTACAGCCGAACTGTTCGATCCAGGGATGTTCATCCGGCGGGACAGCTTGGCTCGTCAACTGTCCGCCAATCCATTCTGTCTCTTCCGTCATGATGACCTTCAATCCTAATCGACAGGCTGCGAGCGCAGCTGCGCATCCGCCTGTGCCTCCGCCGACAATAACCAGATCTGCCTTTTCTTCTCTATTCATTTGCCAAACAACTCCTCCGTGTTCAATCATAAGGGCTGTCGCAGGAGGCCAGACATCGACCTGTTGGGACAGCCCTGTAGAGGTCAAGCTATCGAGATGAGCTCCGATTAATTTTTCGCAGCGAGCCAAGCGTCGACTTGCGACTGAATTTCCGCTCTAATCTTCTCGATGCCGGCATTCTGCAGCTTCTTGTTCCGCTCTTCGAGCAGCTTGACAGGATCCGCGACCGCGCCAGTGGTGATCAACTTGTATTCGGTGGCGATTGCCGTCATCTGTGCGATTTCGTTCTTCACGTTGGAATCGTTGAATACGAATCCAAGCAGGGGCGAACGTTTCGCTTCATTGTTGAATTTAATCCAGTTCGTATAGTAGTCGTCAGGCTGACCTGGCTTCAGGTAGTTAATCATTTGATTGCCGAGCACCCAGAACAATCCGCTTGCGCCATAGCCGGAATCGGCGATCGGCTCGATGCGGTTTTCGCCTGTTTTTTTGTAATGAACATCCTCGATGCCTTGCACCAGCAGGTTGACCACATATGGATCCGTGTGCATCGCATTCAGCACCATCATCGCGCGGGCAGGATCCTTAGACGTACGGGAGATGGCGAACATGGAGCCCGTCGTCAAATCCGTTGTCACATACGGTTCGTTAAGGACATTGGATACGAATTCATATTCATTGTTTGTCGTGTTGCTCATCTCAATGTCTGTACCCGGTTTCCAAGACGTTTCCTGATACCAGGTTTTCCCTTCTCTGCGCAGCTCTAAGACGAGTGTTTTGGCTGTTGCCGCGTCGCTGTTTGTATAACCGAGCTCGAACCACTTGCGCGCAAGCTCGTTCGCGTCATTGTTGATCTTGACGATTTCTGGATTAAGGGCATCGATAATTTCGATTTTGTCCTGAGTTGGATTGAAGAAGAACATAGCGAGCGAGCCCGGCGTCGGACCGATCGGCAGGAATCTTCCGTCCGACTCGTAACGCACTCCGTCACTGCCGCCTCCAGCGTTGTAATTCGGGATGATGTCTGGCTCATTTTCCTTGATCACTTTCAGCCATGGCTCAAGATCGGCTTTTGTCTTGATCGTATCGAGCGGGATATCATATTTATCTACGATATCTTTGCGGAACGAGAGCGCGCGGGCTTGCGTAATCTCTTTGTTCGTCGGAATTGCGTACAGCTTGCCATTCATCCGCGGCGCTTCCAGATACATCGGGTTCAGTTGCTCCTTAATGCCTTGGCCGTACTGATCGAGCAGGTCGTTCAGCTCGAGGAACGCACCTTTCGTCGTGTTGGAGAAGAAGTCCAGCCACGAAGCGGTGAACACAAGGTCCATCTTCTCGGCGCTGTTCATCATAAGCTCCGTTTTCTGCTTATATTCGCTGCTTGCAATTGGATTTAATTTCACAGTCGCATTAATCTTTTCCTTGAAATACTCATTCAGCTTATCTTCAACCAGCGCTACGTCTCGTTCCGGAGTCGCGAAGTACGTAATCGACACTTCATAAGGCTTCAGATCTTCAGCCGCTTCTGTTGCAGCTGGAGCAGCTGATCCTTCCGGCGCTTTCGTGGCTTCGGGGGAACTGTTGCCGCCTGCGTTATTGCCGCTGGAACATGCTTGCATCAGCATCGCTGCAAGCAGCGCAAATCCGATGAACATTTTCTTCATGCCTGATCTTTGATTCATGTGAACCCTCCTCGATTATGTGAAACAATCTTCTAATCTATATAGATCGACCGGAAGTCTACGGCGCCTGAGATCCCGATCGGAACTATCTTCACCAGAGCCGATTCAGCCTTTGACCGCACCCACTGTAAGTCCTTTGACGAAATACTTCTGGAAGAACGGATAGATGATCAGCATGGGCCCCATCCCGACGACCGCCATCGCCATTTGAAGCGACTCATTCGGCAAATTAGCGAGCAGTTCCGGATTCTGGGCTGCGAGTTCGATATTGTTCCGCAAATATTGAACATCATTAAGGACCCGCATCATCAAATATTGCAGCGGAAATTTGTCTTCGCTCGTGATATAGAGCAGCGCGTTAAACCAGTCATTCCAATAGTTAATCGTACTGAACAAGGCCATCGTGGCAAGCACCGGCAAGGAGAGCGGCAAGACGATAGTCGCGAATATTCGAAGTTCCCCCGCTCCATCGATTTTGGCGGACTCGACCACGGCGGGATGAATCGTCGTTTGGAAGAACGTCCGCATAATGATGACATTGAACGGGATGATGAGCAACGGAATGATTAGCGCGATGTAGGAATCTTTGAGTCCCAGCACCTTCGTGTAAACCAGATAGCGGCTGACGAGACCTCCATTGAACAGCATCGTGAAGAAAAGGAAAAACGTAAAGCCTCCGCGAAAAGTATAATCGCTTCTTGAGATCGGGTACGCATACAACGCCATCATGACAACGCTGAGCAGCGTGCCGGCAATCGTGATGCCGATGCTGACGGCGTAGCCGCCCAAGATTGTGCCGTAATCCTTGAACAACGATTCGTAGGCGATAAGAGACAAGCGATCCGGCAGGAAGCTGTATCCCTTGGCAACGATGGATTCGCTGTGCGTGAACGAAACAATGACGACGAGCACCACCGGCAACAGGCATAGTAGAGACAGTACGACGAAGCCGATATTTAACAGGAAGCCATTAACAGGAGACAAGCTGTTGTCTCTTCGGATTGATCCTATTTTCATAGTCTTTACCTCAGTCTTTCATCTGATTTAGAACAACGCCTGCTCTTTATTGATCTTGCGTACGGTCCAATTCGTTAGAATGACCATGACGAACCCTACGACCGCCTGAACAAGCGCTGCTGCCGACGACATGCCAATATCGTTGATGACCATCAAGGAACGATACACATAAGTATCCACAACATCCGTCACCGGATATAATGAGCCCGAGTCCTGCGGAACCTGATAGAACAAGCCGAAGTCCGCACTGAATATGCTTCCCATCGACAGAATGGTCATAATGATAATAATTGGTTGAATGGATGGCAACGTGATATGGATAATTTGCTTCCACTTGGAGGCTCCGTCGATAATCGCCGCTTCGTAATATTCGGGATCGATTCCGGCGATTGCCGCAATGTAGATGACGGCGCCAATACCGACACCTTTCCATGCGTTAACGAGAATCAGAATATAGGGCCAGGCTCCTGTTTCCGAGTACCAGTAGACCGGATCCACGCCGAACCACTTCAAGAACGTCATGTTCACGAATCCGAGTTCAGGATGCAAGAAGGCGTAAACCAGATAACTGACAACAACCATGGACAAGAAGTTCGGCATAATGATCAAGGTTTGATAGGTCTTGGTCAGCCACTTCGTGCGAAGCTCGTTGATCGCAATCGCGATGGCAACCGAAATGACCATATTAACGATCATGAACGCCAGGCTGTACAAAATCGTATTTCTCGTGATGCGCAGCAAGGCGTCCGACGAGAACAAAAACTCGAAATTTCTGAAACCCGCCCAAGGACTGCCGAATATGCCGTCGATGTAGTTAATGTTTTTAAATGCGATAAACACTCCAACCATCGGAAGATAGCTGTGCAGCAAAATGATGATCGTTGTCGGAAGCAGCATCAACGTTAAATATTTTTGCTTCCACATGAGATGCAGCCACATGGACCAAGCCGTTTTCTTCTTCACACCAAGGGATTGCTTTATTGCTTCTGTCATCGCTCTCTCCACGGGAACACTTCCTCTCTCACTCTCTCTAGTGGTTCAAGTATATGATGCGGAGGATTGCATAGCGATGATATATTCTTTCTTGTTTTATGATAAATAGTGATTACGCATACTCGATAGGTTGAACGATGAAAAAGCCGTTCCCATCGTCATTGAAGACGACAAAAACGGCTACTTCACACCATTGGAAAGGCTGCTTGACAGGTTATCTCATGCTTGCTTTCTAAGAGGCATATGAATGACGGCTCGCAGCCCGTCGCCATCCACGCGTTCGTACCGAAGCCCGTACGCCTCGCCGTAATGCAGCTGTATGCGCTGATGCACATTGCGGATGCCGTAGCCCTTGTCCGTCTCTTCACCCCGCACGATTCTTGCCAGTCGCTCGATGTCGACAGACACGAATCCATTGTCCTCGACGGACAACCGAACTTCATCCTCGCATCGCTCCACGCGAATGAGGATGACACCATCGCCTTCCATCCCGCTGACGCCATGGAAGATCGCATTTTCGACAAGCGGCTGAATAATAACTTTCGGCAACACGAATGACAACAGCGTCTCGTCCACATGCCACTCCACCTCGAACATGCCCGGATACCTTTTGTTTTGCAGGCGAGTATACGCGCGCACATGCTCTAGCTCTTCTTCAATCGTAATCATGATCCGTCCTTTGCTCAAGCCGATACGGAGAAGCTTGGACAAGTCTTTGACCATATAGCCGACATCCTTGTTGCCTCTGTCCCGCGCATACCAATAGATCGAATCCAGCGTATTGTACAGCAGATGTGGCGTAATATGGGAATGCAGCATCATAAGCTCGTACTCTCTCTGTTTCAGCTGCATGCCATAATTTTCTTCGACCGAGCGGTCTAATCTTCTCGTCATCTTGAGAATGGCGCCGTACAGGATGCCGAATTCATCCGAACGAAGCTGCTCGCTGCCAAGCTCCAGTTTTTTGCCCGGTTCGTACAGCTTTGTTATGGATATCAGCTTGCCCAGCGGCTTTACGACGATCCGCAATACATATAGGATGAACACCAGCACCACGCATAGATACAAAGCGGACAATACCGTCAGCATGCCGAGGAGCGTCGATTGATTGCCGGTAATCGACTCGTATGGAATTTTATAGATCAGAGTCGTCTCAAAAGCCGATTTCCTCGAAAACGCATAAAGCCATTTCGCGCCATGCTCGCTCGCGAAATAATAACCGGATGTTTGTTCCTTGATCCTATCCGGAATCTCGATTAACTCAGACGAAGGCGAGCCTGCCTTCATCAACCGTTCATTTCTGTCATTGAATAGAAAGCTGCTCGCGCCATCCGGCATTTCGACCGACACCAGATCCCTTGTCAGCAGCACCTCAAGCTTAGTCACTACGAGCAGTCCCATGACATCGTAATACGAATTCGGATTCAAGATACCGCGCAAGAAGCTGATTGTCGTCTCTCCATCAGGCAACGAGATCAGTCTGAGACTGCTCGCTCCTCCTTGCCCCAGCGTTTCCCTCACCCAATCGGGCGTTCCAGCTCCGCTCTCCTCCACATATTGGAAGCCCGCTTCCTTGTTCAATGTCTGGAGAGGCATTTGTTTGCCTTCCCTATTGCTCATGTACAACGAATATTGCGTTCCGTCCGATGACCACTTCTCGAGGATCGAATCGGCGGCGGTATATTCGCCGAGCGTATCCACGCCTGTCCAGAATTTATACTGCTCGGGATTACTGAAGAAGTGCGTATCCAGCAACGTAACCGTCTTATCGTTGACGGCGGACAACGTTTTTTCGATCGTAACATGATTCTGATTCACAAGCTGCAGCGTTGTTCTCCCAATCTCATCCTTCATTGACTCCGATGTCTTGTATGCGGAATACCATCCCATGACGAGGAACGGAGCAACGATGAATAGAAGGAAAGCGATCGTCACTTTATACTTCAGCTTCAGCCCTCTCACCCCTGTATGTCCTTGCGGAACTCCGCCGGACTAATCCCTACATACCGCTTGAACATTCGGCTGAAGTGCTCCGGCGATTCATAGCCGACCTCATAGGCCACCACATATCGTTTTTTGCCCGTCGAAGCAAGCAACCGCTTGGCCTCCTCGAGGCGCTGCTCGGTCACATAGTCCCACAGGTTTTGTTTCATTTCTTTTTTGAACAGATTACCGAGATAAGCCGTGCTGAAATTCACTTCATTGGCGATATCTTGAATTTTGAGCTCAGGATTGCGGTAATTCTGTCTAATATAGACGATGATGCGTGACAGAATCGATTGATCGCGTTCCTTGACCATCTCGTGCAGTTGAAGGACAACCTCTAGGGTATATTGGTTCAGCGACTCCTGTCTCGAATCCGAATCGGAGACGCGGAAATAGACTGACGGATCGAAGCGATGCAACGAGATGGCCTGGCTATGCCCGTATTCGAGCAGCAATCCGTACATCCTATACACCAGCATGCCGAAACAGCTGTTATATAGCTCTTCGGTATGCCCGTATTTGATAAGCTGATCGATGATCATCGAAGGATCGATGGAAGCTGGATCCCTGGAAGCGGATTTCAGAAGCTTCATATAGTCGTCGACCTTCTTCATCCATTCGACAATATTCAGATTATGCTGCGAAGCGATATCGTCGAAGTAGAACACGGATTGCTCAGGATGAAGCTTGCGCCATTCAATCGCCGTCCCGGCTTCTTCCATCAGCTTGGGCAGCATGAGCACATTCGGACTCAACGTGCTTATGCCGACTGCCGACTCAATATTCAAGTATTGCTTGACATTCTTCGTCAGGAGTTGTCCGATGAATTGCAGTTGGCTCTGGCGCTGCAGCTGTTGGCCGCTCGCGAGATAATCATGGATTTGCACGATGGCCACCAACTCGTTGCCATAGCCGTTGAACACGGAACCGTTCCACTCACGCAGACTTTCTTCAATAATATTGACCGCCCCGTATTTGAGCAGCTTGCGATCGTTCAACTTGATCTGGCGGTTGCTGAAGCCTCCGCTGTCGAGCTCCAGCCTGATTAACATCATGCCGAAGTAAGCGTCCTCACTAGAAGACTTCAGTTCAGCCAGCAGCTCATCGTAATCATTGAGGTTCAAGTTTTTTTCGGTTACAAGCTCCATCAATAGCTCGTTTCGCCTCGTTAGGCCGTCCTTCTCTTCTTCCTTCTGCTGCTCCGTCTGCTCCAGCGTTTGCTTGCCGAATTGTTCTTCCTCCTTCAGCACTTGCTTGACAGCGCGCAGAAGCTCTTCTTCCTCGACCGGTTTGATCAAGTAGTCCCTCGCGCCGAACTTAAGAGATGTTTTGGCGAATTCGAATTTTTCGTGCGCGGAGATGACGATAACCGGAAGATGCAGTTGTTCCATATAGATCGTCTCCATCAGTTCGAGACCGCTCATTCGTCCCATTTGTATATCCGTTAGTACAAGATCGTAATGCTCCATTCGCAAGTAGTCGATCGCCTCGTAGCCGTTAAGCGCTGTCTCGACATAATCGATGTTCAAATCGGATTCCAGCAGAAAATTGCGAATTCCCGTACTTACTCGAGGCTCGTCGTCGACAACCAATATTTTGTACATGAGGCTCCTCCGTTCTGTAAATGATTACATTCTATCGCAAATAACCTGGCTTGGCGATGATGAATTAGGGATGAAATCGTGATGAATATTGTAGCGCGAGTCATTCGGACGTAGAAATATATCATCAATTTGAACACTATTCATCATTGCTTGTCTGCCGCGCGCCCCTCTATGATAGGGAAGCGAAAGTGACCTTGCAGGAGAAGGAGGGAGAAGAGAATGCCAATAGCGCAAGAGCTTCTTTTCACATGATCCATTCTCGATCAATCTGTGAGCAAGAATGAGCAATAAAACAATCCATGGGAGGTTTTATGTAATGTCATTGAGAAGATGGAAAACTTCTGCAGCCACACGATTTACCGCGCTTAGCCTCAGCATCGTCCTTATCCTGTCTGCCTTGACTGCCGCGCCGCTGGCTACTGAGGCCGCGATCGCTCCGCTGCCCGGGCCGAGCAACCCGCTCGTGTATGACGACTTCTCGGGGGGCGGTGTATTCAAACAGAACTGGATGAACTGGTGGAATCAGGACGGCGGCACCGGCACCTTCACGAAGACCACCGAAGATTCCCGCCAAATTGGAAAATTCGCGCAAACGCCCGCTTCCAGCAGCTCATGGGCGAAGTTCCAGCCCTGGAACGAAACTGTCGATTTACGAGGCTACCGCTATTTGAATTTCACGCTCAAAAATCCAGGCTATGCCGACGCTCGTCTAAAAATCGCCATTCACGACGGCTCACGTTATTATACGCTCGTGAACTGGGAAACTGTCGACAGCAGTTGGACAACCCGCCAGTTCGATTTGGACGCTCTCTCGCCGACAATCAACAAAAAGAAAGTCAAATTCGAAATTTGGCTGCGGCAATCGAGCGGTGCTTATGGCGAAATCTGGATGGACGACATTGTCGCGACGACCGATTCGGGCAGCAACGCTCCCGTTCTATCTGCGACCGGCATGACCTCCAATACCGACGGCAGCCCCAATCAGAACACCTCCTTCACGTTCTCTGCCACCTACACCGACGCAGACAATGAGAAGCCGTACGCTGTGCAGGTTGTCATTGATGACATCGCTTACGATATGAAGGCAAAAGATGCATGGGATGACGATTACACGGATGGCAATGCGTATACTTATCTGACCAAGCTGCCCGTAGGCTCTCATTCCTACTTCTTCCGTGCTACGGATCTCAGCTCTGACGGCGCCGCAACCACTCCCGTATCAGGACCGACCGTCGTCAGCACCAGCCAGCCCATCGACGTTGTCGCAAGCCAAGTCGGCTATAGCGTTAACGACGTTAAGACGGCCAAAGTCACTGCTGTGCAGCCGCTCACTGACACCACCTATCAAGTCCGCAATAGCAGCGGCACGGTCGTCGCATCCGGCAACATGACTTACGAAGGCGTGACCTGGAACAAACATGTCTATACCATCGACTTCTCGGCCGTTTCCACGGTAGGTGACAACTACACAGTGAAGACGAACGGCGTCTCCTCCTTCCCATTCCCGATCGAGACGAATGTCTGGGACAACTTCAAGGACGAGATGACCGCATTTTATCGTCTGCAGCGAGCCAGCATCTCCACCGTTGACGCCTATCCGGATGGCTATAGCTCCGTCGCTCCTTCCGAGAAACTCTATCACCAGGCCGGACATCTCGACGATGCCGCTTCGCCCGACGGCACGCAGCACTATGATTTGACCGGCGGATGGTACGATGCCGGCGACTACGGCAAGTACGGCGGCAACCACTGGGTCGGCGCTGAAATCGCGCTCGCTTATGTCCGCTATGCTGGCGAGAGCAGCGTCGCGTTCGACAACGACGCCAACGGCGTGCCGGATCTTATCGATGAAGCGATCTGGGGCAGCGAATACTACATCAAGATCGCCGATCAGTTCGGCGGCGCAATGTACAACATTCGCAACAATGCCTCCTTCGTTCATCCGGATAAGAATACCGACAACATATCGGGCACCGCCGACGATCGCAAAATATCCGACTACAACATCGGCGGATCCGCCAAAGCCGCGGGCTCGCTCGCCGCAACGGCACGCGCGATTCAAACGGCCATCGCGGGCGGCGATGTCAGTTCGTCCAACGTCGCAGCGCTGACCGCTTTTGCGGTGGAATGCCAGGATGCTGCCGAAGTCTTCTATGACTATGTGTTGAACCATTACAGCGACCCGATCGGCTCTTACCAGACGCGCGGCGGCATTGACAATTCCATGCTGCTTGCCGATGTACAGCTCTATCTGTTGACGAATGAAACCGATTACAAAAACGCTGCCGCCGCCAAAATCAACGCGCTTGACTTTTCGGACCTGTACGCTACGAACTATTGGGATATGCGGCCAATGTCGCTGGCGGAATTTTATCCCGTCGCCGACACCTCGACACAGGCCCATATTCATGATCTGCTTAAGCAGCAAGTGAACTACTTCTTGTCGACGGCAGACGATACACCTTACGGCGTGTTCGACCATTTCGAGAACTTCGGCGTTAATGAGCCGCATGCCTCGTACCTCGGCGACCTGCTTCGTTATTACGAACTGTTCGGCGATCCTGAAGCCTTGAATGGCGTACTCGAAGGACTGTATTGGATCTTCGGCGAGAATCCGTGGAACATCAGCTGGGTGTCGGGAATCGGCTCCGACTACGTAGACTTCCCGCACACTCGCTATGACGAAGAAGCCAACACGCCGGACGCCCGCGGCATTGTGCTGCCTGGCGCCATGGTCGGCGGACCGATTATTAAGGACACCAAAGACAACAAAAGCGTTAGTCCATGGTACGAGGATCGTTCGCTTTACCAGGATGATACGAATCAGTGGCGCTACAACGAATTCAGCATCAGCATTCAAGCAGGCCTCCTGTACACGATTATGGGTCTTAGCGCGACCGACAGCACTGTCGTCTCTGCTGGTAACGTGCCGCAAGAACTGCCGATTACTTCTCCGATTATCGGCGATTATGTACGCGGCAATGTGACCGTCTTCGCGGATCCTGCAGCTGGCGTAACGTCGGTGCAAGCGAATCAGAACACGCCAGGCACCGGTTATATCGCCATGACCCCATCCGGAGATGCATATAGCCAAGTCATAGACGAGAGCTCCTCCGCTCCGTTCACCTACCGCCGCATCGATGTCAAAGGCACAGATGCGAACGGCAACGACACTTATAGCTCCACGCACTATACCGTTGCGGCTCCGCTGCCGGATCCGTCCAACCCGCTTCTCTACGACGACATGGGCGGCGGCGGATTATGGGGCTCAAAGGGCGGCAGCAGCCAGTGGGCCAACTGGTATAATCAGAACGGCGGCACAGGCACGTTCTCCAAGACGACTGTGGATGGGAGAACGGTCGGCAAGTTCACGCAGACGCCTAGTTCAGCAACCTCGTACGCCAAATTCCAGCCGTGGAATGATATCGTCGATCTGTCGGGCTATCGCTATCTGAACTTTACGGTCAAAAACCCGGGGTATTCGAATCTGCGCGCAAGAATCGAGCTGTACGACGGCACTCGTACGCATGTTCTGACCGGCGGTTGGGCGAGCATGCCTTCCAGTTGGACAGATCTGTCATTCGATCTTGACAGCCTTGCTCATCCGGTTAACAAAACAAATGCCCGGCTGTCCATCTGGCTGAGCCAAACGGGGGGGACTTACGGCGAGCTGCTAATCGATGAAATCAAAGCAACGAACGTTGCAAGCGGAACGGCTCCAACGCTGACGAACGGCGGCGTCGACGTCACAGTTGGCGATCAGACAACGGACTTCACGTTCGATGTGACATACAGTGATGCGGACAACGAAGCTCCGTTCGCTATGGAGCTTGTGCTGGACGGCGTCATACGCGCGATGGAGGAGGTCAATCCCGCCGATACGAATTATGCGGACGGCAAAGACTACACCTATACGACCAAGCTGCCGGTCGGCGTGCACTCGTATTCCTTCCACACGACCGACACCTCGTCGGATGCGGTAAGCACGGCGGTAACGAGCGGCCCGACAGTCAGCGGCAGCTAGAAACTCATCAATGAAGCAATAAAGATGCGCGACACAGCCGACGGTTACTCTATCCGTCGGCTTCCCTTCCATATCCCGCAGCAAATACTTGCGCAATTGAGCGCGATGAAGGAGAAACGATGGATATGAATTACATTCCCATGTCCGACAGATGGCGGGAATCCACCTGGGCGACGTTCGGCGACAGTATCACGCAAGAGAACGGCTATCAGCCGCTCGTCCAGCAAGCGTTGCAATTAAAAGATGTACGCAACTATGGCAAAGCCGGCTGCCCGATGACAGCCGGCGGAGCTACAGATGAAGGGTCCACCTGTCACGTCATTAAGAATACGACAGAGGGCTGCGACATCATGACGATCTTCGCAGGCACGAACGACTTTCGATTGAACAAACCGCTCGGGGAATTGCACAGCATCGGCAGCGACTATGATCTCTTCACGTTCACCGGCGCTTACCAAGCGACTGTGGAGCACCTGCTCTCACATTTCCCTCTGAGCAGATTAAATCTATGGACACCGCTTCAGAGGGATAAGGACGGCTACGACATTTACAGCATGAACGAAGCCGGGTTCCGGCTTGAGCATTATGTTGAGCAGATTCGTGATATCGGCAAGCTATATAGCTTGCCCGTTCTAGATCTATATACGACGAGCGGCATCAATAAGCTGACCTTGGATACGTTCACCTCCGATCGCTTGCATCCGAATGAGGCTGGCTATCGTCGTATCGGGGGAATCGCTGCTTCATTCATGATGGGACTGTAGGTTGGCATGTGGCACAAAATCGAAAGCGCTGATGATTAAACCGCTATATATTGATTTCAATCCACGGCAATATATACTATAGCTTAGCTTGAAGAACTAGAGTTTTTCCACCCGCGGGATGGATGCTTGGCGCTTATACGCTCGGAGCCGCCGTATTCGCCCTGATTGCAGGTCCGCTCTCCGACGGTTGGAATCGCAGAAGTGTTCTTCTGTGCTTCGGGGGTTATCCGCCCATCGGCATATTCGCGTCCGGCTGTCTTGTCTTGTCGCTTGCGGTCTTCCTGCTCGGCGGCCTACTTGGCAGGGCAAATGCAATGGACAGCGCGTGAGCTCGCAGTAATCTAATCATTCCACCCTCTTATATATCTATATATTTTATAGTATAATATATATAGTTAAACGTCGCGATTATTCAAAGTACTGAATCCTCGAACCGCATTGAACAGATCATCGTTTCAACCAAGAGGTTAACCGAAATTGTGAATGGGCATTCGGAACCGATGGATCGATCTGAATCTGAAATCGCGGGTTATCGCGATGTTTTGAACATCATTCATGAATCCTTTGAGTTTATGCCTGTCACATCCAATGTTATATTGCAATTGCATAAGTATTTGCTCCAGTATGCAACAGGAAATGGAGGCAAATACAAAATAAGCGATAACGATATTACGGAGACTATGAATGAATTGACACTCGGCTTCCGAAGGCTGAAATCTGAGGGAATATTCCCGGAGCTATTACTCATTGCTATCTTTATACTGGATTTCCTTTCGATTCATCCATTTTCTGATGGAAATGGCCGAATGGCCAGATTGTTAACATTACTCATGCTTTACCAAGCAGGATATGAAGTTGGCCGTTACATTTCCTTAGAAAAATGTATCGAGGACACGAAAGAGCAGTATTACGATACGCTTAAAAAATCGTCAGCGGGCTGGCATGAGGGAACAAATGATGTGAGGCCATGGGTAGAGTATTTTTTAACAACATTAATAGAAGCTCATCGACGGTTCGAAGACCGTCTTGGAGATCTGGATCGTGGACGAGGATGGAAATCCAGACAGGTTGAGGCGGTAATTAAACACAGCATGGGGACATTCAGCGTCTCCGATATCATGGATCGTTGCCCCGGCATCACAGGACCCACAATACGACAAGTACTTTCTCGAATGTCGAAGAAAGGATTGATCGTATCCGTTTCAAAAGGTCGGAATGCCCGCTGGCACAAAATCGAAAGCGCTGATGATTAAACCTCTACATTTCAAAAGAAACGGCAGCGTCCTCCATCGAGTTCGCTGCCGTTTCTATTTTTTTACGCCTCATCCCTGCTCAAGCTTCATCGACTTCAGAGGAACCATCTCGTCCTTCGGCACATAATAGTTGAACTTGTTGTCGCTGATAACGCCCAGCAGTTGCCTGCGGATCGGATCTGCATCCTTCAAGAGCTCCTCTGAGGCAACATGATAATCGATCGGACGCATCCAGATCGGACTGTACCCGATGAACAGCTGCCTTCTCTCGAAGTTCGAACGATTGGGAGAACCGGCATGCCACAGATTTTGCGGAAAAATAAACACATCGCCCGGCTTCCCGCATACCTGCACCTCGCCGTCCAACTGCTGGCTTACGTCCTTGTGGGTCGGATTGTAGGGCTGCTTGTGGCTTCCCGGAATGACCTTCGTGTTCCCCCGGTTCGGCTCCGACATGTCGCTTAGAATAAAGCAAGCCTTGATATAATAAGTCGAAGTTAAACCTCCTATGGACGGGAACTGCGGATGCGGACCGTCCTGATGCCAGTTGATGAAGCTTGATGTCGCCGTCTTCGCTTCGGTCGGATTCGGTTTGCGAATCGTCAGATGCGAGATATGAAGCTGGATATTGTAGCCGAGCAAATTCACGATAAGCGGCAGAATCGTTGGATTATCCATCAAGTCGGCAAACTCGGGATGGCGTTCAACGCTGTTATAAATATTGTAAGCGAGCGATTCCTCCTCGCCGGCCACAAGCTCGTCGATGATGCCGTTCAAGCGCTTCACCTTCTCGGCAGACAGCACATTCGGAATAACCAGATAGCCTTGCTCCTGAAATTGCTCCATCCAATCTCTAATCTCGGGCTCGTTGACAGCAGCTTCGTTCATATTCATCCATCTCCTCTAACTTGTAATTAATTCTATTATAGTAGAGGATATATGATGTTATAATGTAAGGAATCGATAAATTTCTTGTATATATTTTCATCAGTGAACGAATTAGGGGAGGTTGGAAACTTGACGTCTGTCGAGTTGCTTGAACCGTTGATGCGCTTCCATGTCTATGTGAAGGATACGCCGCAATTTCAGAAGACGCATGATCTCTACAAGCATTGGGCACTGTTCATTGCAGAGGAGGGGAGCTTCGAATTTCGGATGGGCGGTATTGCCGGCACGGCTGTGCAAGACGACATGGTCTTATGTCCGCCCGGCGTCACCTTCAATCGCAAGACTGAGGGCGTGTCGTTCCACTTCATCGGCTTCGACTGGGGGAAGCCCATGACTGATGGGGATGGCCGAGCTGCAAATGAGGGTGGCGGCTTCCTGGCAGATGCCGGCGCAGCAATCTCCGCACCTTTGTATCCGCAGCTGCCAGCGGATCATTCCTCCGCCGTCGACGAGTCGGCCTTCCCGCCCATCGGCAAGCTTCGGCTTCTGGGCAACAAGCGCTTCCGCACCTCTCTCTCGCAATTGCGCGAGGCGAACGACTTGCCAGATACCATGAAGCTCGCTTACAAGAGCCATATTCTGCGGGACATCTTCTATCAATGGCAGGTGGAGAATAGCAAGAGCGTCAGCGAATTGTACAGCGAGAATCCACTGCTGCGGCAAGCGGTCCGCCTGCTGCAGCAGCAGGCGGAATACGGCACCCCGCTGAAAGCGATCGCCGCCGAGCTGCATGTGAGTCAAGTGCAGCTGACCAGGCGCTTCCAGAGCGAATTCCGCATCGCTCCAAGTGCCTATGCGGCGAAGCTTCGCATGGACAAGGTGAAGCAGTTGCTGAGCCACTCGTCGCTCACCTTGGCGCAGATCGCGGAATCCTGCGGCTTCACGGACGAGCATCATCTCAGCAAGAGCTTCAAGAAGCATTGCGGACTGAATCCGTCCGTCTATCGGAGAACGCACCGAGTATGATCGGGGTTCCTGCGAACAGATCGAATTCGCAAGATCGGCCTTGAGCCATCATGTTATCCCAAGCTACACTTCGTTTGCCCAGCCCAGCTTCTCGAGAAATCGTTCAATATCCCTCATCGCCCGCTCGATGCCCTCTGCCGTACCTGTGTAGTTATACAGCACGAAGGCGTGCTTGCAATCGTCGTAAAGGATAAGCTCGGAGTGATTCCCCGCCTCCAAATACGCCTCATGCATCCTCACGCTCTGATGGGCCTCGACGACCCGGTCCAATAAGCCATGCTGCAGCAGAATCGGGGGCAGGCCGCCCGCGATATGGAATTGCGGCGACACCCGCTTCGCCTGCGCGTATCGACGTTGAAACCGGCTGACATCGTCGCCAGATTCATCCTGATCCGATCTTAACGGAACATTCAGGAAGCTAATCGTTAGATCGGTAATGCCGTTAAGAATAATCGCCGCGTTCACGAGCGGTACGAGGGCTTCCCGTCTATCCTCTTCAGAGACTGTAACCTCAGAATCCCTTACAATAGAAAGCGGTTGCAATTCCGACACTGTCGCCATACATGCAGCCAAATGCCCGCCTGCGGAATCACCCGCAACCGCGATTCTCGCCGGATCCACGCCCAGCTCTTCCGCATGCTGCCGAATATAGCGAATGGCATCCTCGCAATCGGCAATGCAGTCCTCAACGGTGGCCGTTTCTGCAACGCTCGCTTTTCTCCCTGCGTCTTGTTCTGCTGGTTCAACCTCTCTGCCGACATCGTCAAGCTTGCTGCCGGCCAGTCGGTATTGCACCGAGAAGCACACCATACCCTTCGCGGCTAAATCATAGCAATTCGGCAGCAAAATCTCCGGCGTTCCACTCTTCCAACCGCCGCCATGAATCCAGACGACTGCGCTTCGATGATCTCCTGGCCCCCAGCCTTCAGGTTTCACATGATACAGCTTGAGGGCTTTCCCCCCTGCTACTTTATACGTAATTGGACTCGGCTCCACGCTCACACTCTCGATATTCAACGCATAATCCCCCTGTCTATCTAAAACGGCAAGACTGCATTCCCAAGTAAAACCATACACCGAAATCGTTTCCATTTCAATGAACTTAATTTCAAACATTGAGAAAACCTCTACCCTCGGCCTTTCAAAGATGAGCGACCTAAAAGCTTTGCGGAGCAAAGCAGCTTCGTAAGCATGAGGTAAGTTTAATACGAAAATAAATGCTGCATAATGGATGGTATGGTGGTTACGAGCAAAAAAAAGCCCCACCTCCCGAAAATCTGATGTTTCAAAAAA
>NZ_JAATHD010000037.1 GCF_011947265.1 Paenibacillus sp. HB172176 | reverse complement strand
ATGTGAATGACGGAATAGACTAAATTTCAAAACTTGTTTTCCATAATTCGGAGATCCTAGTAGAGTCCGCAACGAAGGCATCACGGATTCAGGAAAAAGATAAATTTACAATATTTGTATATTGTCCTCATTAAAATTTCGATTAGTAACCCGCTGTTTGCTCCGTTCTGAACTTCGACTGTGGTAAGATGATTGAAAATAACGAGCTTTAGAAACAGAAAGGAGCCGCCATGAGCGATCACATTATGGTCATTGAAGATGAACAGAAGATTGCCGATGCCATCGCATACGCGCTCCGAAGGGAAGGCTATACCGTCGAGGTTTGCCTTAATGGCGAAACAGCCTTGAAGAGACTGTCCGCATTCCGGCCGAACGCGATTATTCTGGACGTCATGCTTCCCGGCATGGACGGCTACGAGCTGCTCAAGCATATGCAGAACAAAGGAAGCCTCGGCATCATTATGCTCACAGCCAAAGAAGATATCGTCAACAAGGTGCTGGGCCTTGAGCTCGGAGCCGACGATTATATAACGAAGCCCTTCGATATGCGGGAGCTGCTGGCCAGGTTGAAATCTCTGCTCAGGCGCATTCAGGCCGCAGGCGAGAAGCCGGATACGGATGAAATTACACTCGACGGAGTCACGCTGCACAAGAGTAAAAGAACCGTTCATGCCGACGACCGCTCGCTCGATCTTACTCCCAAGGAGTTCGACCTGCTGGAGCTGCTTCTCGCAAGCCCGGGCCAGGTATATTCAAGAGAGCAGCTGCTCGATTCCGTATGGGGCATGTCCTATTTCGGAGGGACGCGCACGGTAGATATTCATGTCCAGAGACTGCGGAAGAAGCTCGGCGAGCCCGGCAGCGAGATCATTCAGACGGTACATGGCATCGGCTACAAAGCCAGAAGAGGCACTCTATGATTTCCAGCATCAAAATAAAATTCAGTCTCTTCCTCGCCATTCTGCTGCTGCTCGTCGTGGCTGCGCTCAGCATTCTGGTACTGGAGGGCATCCGCCAAAATCAACAAACAGACGCAGAGCGCTATCTGGCTCAGCAAGCGGATACGGCCAATTTCTTCATGTTCCAGTCGATCCTGAGCGAATCCAACAAATCGCCGCAGAGCTTCCTCTCTGCCAAGGGGAAGACTTTTGCCGATAAGGTCGAACAATTAACCGGTCAGTCTGTTGTGCTGTACAATGCGAATGGAGAAATGCTTAATCCAGGCATCCCGGTCGCCAATAAAGATAGTATCGCGCGAACATTATCGTATGCGCTGCAGAACAAAATCGCCTATTTGGAGAAGAACGACGCCTTGTACTACCTGTCGCCCTTACGGGCAGGAAACGAGCAGGTCGGCGTGATACAGTTCAACTACTCCCTGTCGGAGGACCATGCCTTCTATCAGCAAATCAAGGAGCTCTTTATCACGATTGGCGCGCTTGTGTTTGTCCTGAGCTTTATCGCCGCTTACTTCTATTTCAACGCTTTCGCAAGCCGTATCATTAAGCTGAACAAGACCGTCGCGGCCATCAAGGCGGGAAGCTTTGGAGTCTCCTCCTTCCGGCGAAGAGATGAAATCGGACAATTAAGCAGAGGCATTGCGGCCATGAGCGCACAGATTCAGACAACCTTGCAGGAGAAGGACGCGGAGCGGGAAAAGCTGGCACTGGCCGTACAGAAATTATCCAAGCTGGATCTTCAGCAGAAGCAATTCATCGGCAATGTGACCCACGAGTTCAAAACCCCTCTGACTTCGATTAAGGCATATCTGGACCTGCTTGATATGTATCCCGACGACGAACAGCTTCTCGAAACAGCCAAGTCGAGCATTGCCATGGAAGCCCAGCGCCTGTATGAAATGGTCGAAAAGGTGCTGCAGTTGTCGGCTACGGAGAAGTACGAGTTTGAATTCAGCAAAGAAAAGGTGGATGTTCCTCGAACAATCAAGGACGTGCTGCAGAGCTTGAAGGGAAAGCTGGAGAAGTTCGGCCTATCCTTGGAAACGAATCTGGCCGAAAGCCATGCGATAGCGGATAAGGACAGCATGGTCATCGTGCTCGTCAACCTGCTGGATAACGCCATCAAATACAATATACCGCAGGGGCATATCGCCGTAAGCAGCTATATCAAGGAAGGCAGCGTCCTGATTGATATTGCCGATTCCGGCATCGGCATACCAGAGGAGTCGGCTAACAGGATATTCGACCCGTTCTACACGGTGGATAAGAACAGATCCAGGCAAAGCGGCGGCGCAGGACTCGGGCTCTCTCTTGCCAAAACCTACGCGGAGATGCAAGGCGGCTCCCTTGAGCTGATTCGCTCGAGCGCCAGCGGCACCCTGTTCCGGGTGTCATTCCCGGCAACGACTTAGCGGAGAGACCCGAACATGGTGAGGATGCGATATTTCGTGCAACGACAGCAACATTGTTTACAACTTGGAAACATTCGGTTGCATTTCTGGAACAATGGATTGCTACAGTAGGGTTCAAGGAGGCGAAAGCTATGAACACGAAAATAGTCAAATGGGTATCCCTTGCTTCACTGCTTCTTCTGGGCCTGACGGCTTGCACCGATGGAGGCAATGCAAACAGGACGGTGATTAAAGAGTCGAACGGCGAATCCATCACCATCATTGAGGATAACGAGGAGGCGACAGGCGATCCCGATGTGTCTATCGAAGAAATAAAGCCTTTCCCTGGCCTCGATGTGAGTGATTGGCTGGATGAAGATACCGTCATTGTGTCGAAGGAGAACAAGTCTCTGGATAAAATGACTCTGGCCGAGCTATCAGATGAGTATCCAAAAAGCTTGTACTCGTACAGCCTGGAAACGGAAGAATTCAAGCTAATGAAGGAACAGAAGAATACATTCTTGGGAGATGCTCGGCTATCGCCGGACAAGAAATATCTTCTCTATTCCTCTTATTCGCTTGGCGATCCTCTCTACTATGTTATGAACCTCGACACGAAGGAAACTTTTGCTCTGCAAGGTGAACCTATCGGCGGGGCCATGAGCGCTAAGTGGGTGGATTCCCAGACGATCATCGGCGCGGCTTATAGCGGTGGAGCATATATCGCAACAGTAGATGGGAAGATTGCCGTTCTGGATGGACTAACGGAGGGTGCTTTGTATATTGTGCGGAAGGTTGGCAGCAACGTCTATTACAACACAAACTCAGATCCTTCCTTAATGCGGCTGGATCTAGATACCAAGCAAACGGAGAGCATGAATCTGGAGCAAGTGTATGAATTATTGCCTTCCCCTGAAGGGAATCAATTGCTGATTGCACATTACAACGGCACAGAATCATCCCTGATCTTAAGTGAAATGGATGGCAGCAATCAGCAAGTGATTGCTGAAGCCTCAGAGCTGAGCGGACTGTCCTGGTCGCCGGATCAACGAATGATTGCCTATCATATGAAGTCCGATGGCGCTGCGGCGGGAGGCCTCTATGTATTTGATCTGCTGACAAGCGAATCCATGCAAATTGCAACAGGTGTCGAGAATGCAACTACCTTCTGGAGTCCATCTGGCAATGCGCTTCTCTATAAAGAGTGGGACGGCGAGCAACTAAACAGCAGCATTGTCACTTTCAACGATTCCTCCGCCTCCTGATTTCGTCTCTGCCAGCATTTCCCTGTCTCTCGTGCTGCGTTATACTAAAAGAAGCATAACGCAAAGTAAGGGGAATGCTTCATGTTTCGAATTATGATCATCGAAGACGACGAGAAAATTAGACGCATTGTATCCAATACGCTAAGCAAGTGGAAGTACGAGGTTGTGGAGACGAAAGAGTTCGATCACATTCTGGAGCAATTTCACGCCGATCAGCCGCAGCTTGTGATTATGGATGTAAATCTGCCCGTATTCGACGGCTTCTATTGGTGTCAGCAAATTCGCGCCGTCTCCAAGGTGCCGATTCTCTTCCTCTCGTCGCGGAATCAGAATATGGATGTCATTATGGCGATTAATATGGGCGCGGATGATTATGTGCAGAAGCCGTTCGATCTCGATGTGCTGACCGCCAAGGTAAGCGCGCTCTTGCGCCGCAATTACACGTATCAGGATGAGAGTCTGCAGCTTGCCCATGGCGAGCTGCGGCTTCATCTCGCCAACTCATCGATTCAGGTTGGCGAGCAATCGGCGGAGCTTTCGCGCAATGAATTTATTATTTTGCAGACGATGCTGAGAAAGCAAGGGAAGATTGTCTCTCGGGATGAGCTGATGCAGATGCTGTGGAATGACGAGCAGTTCGTCGACGACAATACGCTGACGGTGAACGTGAATCGGCTGCGCCGCAAGATCGCGCAGCTTGGTCTTGAGGAATTCATCTCCACGCGCAAAGGAATGGGGTATATGATCGAATGAGGCTTTGGCGATTCTTCCGGTATGAGCGGCCCTATCTGGTCGTCTGCGCAGCCGTGTTCCTGCTCACGGTGCTCATATTCGCAACAGATCCGGAGGCCCGCTTCCGCTGGCAAAATTTCTTCTATGCTCTAGCGCTCGTCGTTCTGCTGCTTGCAGGCTTCTTCCTCTACCGGTATGCCAGTCAGTCGAATGCGATTCGCGGGATGAAGGACGGTCACGCCCCGCCGCAATCTCTGGAAGCGGAAGCTTGCAGAGATGCGCTCGAGGAGCAGGAGATCTCGCATATTCGCGCTTTGAACACCGTTCAAGCGAAGCAGAAGGAGCATTATGACTTCATCATGTCCTGGTTTCACGAGATCAAGACGCCGATAGCCGTTCTTCGCTTGATGCAGCAAACAGAGATAGACGCTAAGAGCCTCGAGGAGGAATTATCGCGAATTGAGTATTTCGTCGATCAGGCGTTGTATTATGCCAAGCTGGACGATTTCAATCAGGATTACGAGATTACCCGCTGTGAGTTGGAGCAAACGGTCAAGCAGACGGTCAAGCTGCATGCCAAGACCTTTATTTCCAAGAAAATCAAGCTTCATCTGCAGTTGCAGCCCATGAACATTCAAAGCGATTCGAAGTGGCTGCTGTTCATTGTGAACCAAATTATCACGAACGCGTTGAAATATACGCCGGCACAAGGCGATGGCGAGATCATCATCAAGACGGCGGAGACAGCGGCTGATAAGCAGCTTATTATCGAGGACAATGGAATCGGCATCGAGCCGAAGGATTTGCCGAGAATTTTCAACCGGGGCTTCACCGGCTCCAATGGCCGCATTCATACGAAATCGACAGGCATGGGTCTCTATCTTGCCCAAGAGCTGTCGAGAAAGCTGGGGCATTATATCACTTGCGAGTCGGCGCCTGGCGGTCCGACTGTATTCACGATTCATTTTCCAAGGAACCATGACCTGCATTTGAGCGTTCTGCAGCGCGGCTCCGATGTTCGGTAATGGAATGAATCTGCCGGTGTTAGAGCTAAGTATTTGTATGATATACTATTGTCAAAAGTATCTTTTCGGAAAGGGGCTGCAATTATTATGTCCTTACCTAAAAAAATGGATAGCAAAACCGCCAATGAGCTTCGTTCTCTTTTATTTAAAATAAATATTACTCAGAGTAGAGTCAGAATTGATTTAGACAACGATACGATTGAAGTAGAGGACGACTACTCTATTGATGACATTTTAGATTCTGCCGGCGTATTAAGTCCTGAGCAAGCTGATGAATTAACTCAGGAAATAAAAAAAATGCGCGAGGATGAGTGGAATTGATGGAAGGTTTTTTGATTGATACGAATATAGCTATCGCACTCTTGGCAGGCGAGGAGGCTTCCTTGAATTTTGCCAGACAGGCCAAAGAGGATCGTATGATTATGTATTTTTCTGTTATTACAGAGTGTGAGGTATTTAGCGGGTTAAAATCCGATTATCGCTTGAAAGGTATTAAGTTGTTTAATTCACGCAGATGTATAGATGTTAATTCCAATATCGCAAGACTTGCAGGTGATTTAAGAAGAGAGCAAAGAAATCATGGCAGAAAGCTCAAAACCCCCGACGCGATAATTATTGCTACTGCTGTCGAATATCAGTTAGGTTTAGTATCCAGGGATACTGATATGAACTTTGTCAAAAGTGAGTTAGATATCCCGTTAATTCATATTTAAAGCCAAAGAAAGAGTCCTCGGTACTCTTTTTTATTTGATAAAATCAGCGGCAGCCAAGGACTATATTGCTTTGTCCTTGGCTGCCGCTGCTATTTTTACGCGAAGCTCGAACTCTCACCGCTTCTACGCCCTTTCCTGCACAATGCGATAATACACATTCGTCGACGAGAGATAGAGCACCAGATAAATCAAGGTGTATACGCCCATAATGCCCCATACCGCGCTCGTCAGACCGGAGAAATCCTGTACGGAATCGAGAATATAGTATTTGATGATGAACCAGCTGAACAGAACGCCAAGCACCAGAGGCGGAGCGAAGACGAACAGGAGCTTCTTGCGAATGACCGACTTGATCTCGCCGTTCTCCACCCCGATTTTGCGCAAAATATCATACTGCCGACGCTCCTCCGTCGCTTCGCGAAGCTGCTTGAAATAAATCACGCTCGCGAGCGCGAATATCGCAATCAGCGCCAGAAATCCGCTAACAAATAAAAGCAGCGACGAGCCTTCGATTTGCTTGGAATAGACATCTGCGAAGGATGAATAATACAGATCTCCTTCCCCCTTCACAATCTCATGCGCCTGCGCCGACAAATCCTCCGCCGACTTGGCATCCTTGAGTCCGTAAATTTCAAAGCTTCGCGTTGACGCCTGCGGGCGAAGCTTCGCATAGGCTTCGTCGGAGATGACGAGCACGGCCGTCTTCTTCACCATAGACTTCACCGGGTCGGATTCCCAGCCGATATAGGCGTAGTCCTTCTTCTCGATCAGCTTGAACGACGCTTCCCCTTGATTGAGCCGAACCGTGAACGGTCGTTCTTCGCCAGGAGCGAACATCTTCGGGAAATCCGAGCCTTGCGCCAGCGTCACCGCCTGATCGCCCGCCAGCGATATGGACTGCTTGTTCTCTCTGCGCCCAATGAGATCATTATAGGTCTGCTCGGAGACAAGAAGCATCTTCTCCTCATAGTATTCGGGATTATCCACCGCCTCTGACATTGGAGTGACGGGATCAACAACCAAGGTTTCCTGCGTCAAATGATAGCGCGCTTCATGCCCAGAGCTCCGGATCAGCTCGTCAATTCGATTGTTGGCGTCGACGCTCAACGTTTGAAAGGCCAAGTCGTTCGGAAGATTTCTCCCCACCGCCTCGAATTGCACCTTGTAGTTCACCGCAACGAAGCACAGCAGCAGCATAATCAAGGTGCTGAAGAGCGAGATGAAGGTCAGGTTAAGCGTGTTGCCCCGCACCTGGAACCGCAGCGAAGACGCCCACAGCACTCGGTTGCCCTCCTGGCTCCGCTTGCTCCGGCTCATGACGCCCAGAAGCCAGCCCGTGAATTGGCGGAAGAACAAATAAGTGCCTCCAATGATGCCGACCGTAACGACGACAAGACTGATCATGGCGTAATCCTGCCAGAATACGGACGACTTGCCGCTTCCGATCAAGAAGAAGGCCAGCCCGATGAGCAGCAAAGACAGAATCGCCAGCGAAGCAGAGCCGCGGAACGCCGTCTCCGATTTCTGCTTCGCATGAAACAATTCCGTTAGCTGCAGCCGATTGACGGAGAAATAGCTCTGAACGCTTATGATGATGGACAGCAGGACGAATAACGCTGCCGTGGATACAATCGCTTCAATGGGGAACGAGAGCGAAATGACTTGATCATATTGCATCAGGTTCATGAGCACCATGCCGAACAGCTTGGAAAGCAATCCGCCGAGCAGGAAGCCGGCAATGAGCGCGACACCGCTGATCATCAGCGACTCATACAGCACCATAAGCGTAATCTGCCTCTCGTTCAGGCCATAGAGCAGATACATGCCGAATTCTTGCTTCCTCTGCCTCATGAAGAAAGAGTTCGCATACAGAATAAAGAAGATAATGAAGAGAAATACGACCCCCGATGCAATCGCCACTCCCGTCTGGAAGTTGTTCCGATTGCGCAGCGCATCCATCACATCGCCGTTATACATCAGCGCCGTGAAGGTGAACTGAATAACGACGCCGATCATCATGGACATCAGATAGATGGAATACAGGCGGAAGTTGCGCTTCACATTGCGGTAGGTCAGCTCGAGCAAGGTCATCGCAGATTGCCCCCTAGCAAGCTTTGGGTTTCGAGAATGCGGTCGTAGAACATCTTCTGGGACTGGTCCCCCGCGTACAGCTCGCTCACAATGCCTCCGTCGCGCAGGAAGATCACTCGTTTGCAGAAGCTTGCCGCATAGCCGTCATGCGTCACCATCAAGATGGCGGTCCCAAGCGATTCGTTCAGTTGCGCCAGCTGTTCCAGCAGCTGTGTGGCGGATCTGGAGTCGAGCGCCCCGGTGGGCTCGTCCGCGAATACGATCGCCGGATTCATGATGATGGCGCGCGCCGACGCCGTGCGCTGCTTCTGCCCGCCGGATATTTCGCCCGGATACTTGTGCAGAAGCTCTTCAATATGAAGCGCCTGAATGATTGGCTTCAGCCGCTTCTCCATCTCCTCGGTCTTCACCTTGCGCAGCGACAACGGCAGCAAAATATTTTCCTTCACGGTCAGCGTGTCGAGCAAATTGTAATCCTGGAAGATGAAGCCCATTCGCTGCTGCCTGAACTGCCTAAGCTCCTTCTTCTTCAGCTCGAGAAGCGGCTTCCCCTCCAGCCACACCTCTCCGCCCGAGAAACGGTCGATCGTGGACAATACATTCATAAGCGTCGATTTCCCCGAACCCGACGGCCCCATAATCGCCGTGAATTCTCCCGCTTCAATTATGAGATCAATACTTTTCAGCACGGATACAGCGCCGTAGTTCTTATATAGATTTCTGGTTTGCATAATGGCTTGCATGGTCAATCCCTCCCTCTCTGTATCCTTACTATAATCAGAATCGGGAAATCCAACCATCGACGCTTCATGCAGCAACGTGACATTTTTGTCACTTTGCTTAAGTAAAGACTCCTCTCAAGCGAGATGCGCAGCCGCTCAGCGCGTCTCCAGCGGGATGCGCATAATCATTACCGTTCCTTTGCCCAGTTCGCTGCTTATATGCAGATCGGTGCCGTAACGCTGCTTCAGCCGTTTGCGTATATTCCGAATGCCGACATGCTTCGAGCGCGCATTCAGCGAGAGTACTTCATCAAGCTTGTCCTTCGACATCCCGACGCCGTCATCCTCCACACGCACGATGAACATACCCTCGGCTTGCTTCGCATGAATTCGAATCACGCCGCCATCCGCCTTCTTCGTAATGCCATGGCGAACCGCATTCTCGACAATCGGTTGAATGAGCAGAGGCGGCAGGAGCACGAATTCCGCTCCCTCCTCGATCTCCCACTCCACGCGAATGCGATCCTTGAACCTGGCTTTTTCGATCTCGAGATAGGCCTGCACCAGCTCCCATTCGGTACGGAACGGCACGAGCTGATCCGTATTGGCGAATCCGAAGCTTCCTCTCAAAAATTCGATAAGATGGTTCAGCACCTCCCTCGCTCTCTCCACATCCTTATAGCTCAGCATAATAATCGTATTGAATACGTTGAATAAAAAATGCGGTTTAATCTGAGCCTGCAGGAAAGCAACCTCCATATTCGTACGCTCGATGGAGGATTGCTTCATCTGCAGCAAGCTGCGCACGCGGAATAGCAGCTCCGTCATTTGAAACGGTTTGTGCAGGAAATCATTCGCCCCGGAATGGAAGGCGGCTTGCATCTCCTCGTCCTGAATGGCTGCCGTTAGCAGCATGACCGGCAGCTCGACCGACTCGTATTCCTTGCGTATTTCCACGCAGACCTCATAGCCCGACATGCCGGGCATCATAATGTCCAGCAGCGCCAGATCGATATTCTTGTGCTGAGCAAGCTGAGCCAGCGCTTCCTCGCCGCTCTGCACCGCGATGACATTATAGCCCTCTTCTCCCAAGCGATTCGCCAATACTCTAAGATTGAGCTCAATATCGTCCACAATCAGAATCGTATAACGGCCTCCGTTAAGATGCAGAAGCGGCTCCTTCGAGCCTCGCGCAGCGGAAGCCTCCATCCGAAACGCTTCAGCAGAACGTCTCGCCCCTCCCTTCTCATGACTCGCCGCTATCGGAAAGGTGACGGTGAAGGAGCTTCCCGTTCCAGGCTCCGTCGTCACTCCAATGCTTCCTCCATGAAGCTCCGTTAATTGCTTGGCTATGCTGAGACCGATTCCAGCTCCGTCACGATAATCGCGATGGCCGCTTTCGGATGCGGCGGCAGCCTGCACGAAAGGCTCGAATATCGTCTGCAGTTGGTCTTGGGGAATGCCAATGCCCGTGTCCGTAATGGTTATATGCACTTCATTGCCTTGCTGTAATGCCGTGCATGAAATAATGCCCTTTTCGGTAAATTTGAGCGCATTGCCGATCAGATTGTACAAGATTTGCTGGAGCCTGAACTCATCCGCCAATATCGGCGGCAGCTCATGACCTACAGCATTAACGAGCTTAATCTCTTTCCCCTCGATCATGAACTGGAATACATCGAGCACGACCTGAACGGAGGAGCGAACATCAAGCGGCGTTGGATTCAGCTTGAGCTGGCCTTGCTTTAATTGGGATAAATCCAGAATATCATGCACAAGCCGCGACAACCTTTGCGCCGTCTGATGCACGAGCTGCAAGCCTTCCTTCCTTCTCGAGGAAATCACCGCTTCCTCCCCCTGAATCAAGCTGTCCGTTATAGCCATTATGCCATATAGAGGCGTCTTGAACTCATGCGTGGTTCGAGCCAGAAACTCGTCCTTCATGCGGTCCGTTCGCGCCAGCTCCTGCGACAATTCATGCGCTTCTTTATACGCGTTGGAGAACCGCCTCGACAGCATCAGGAGCTGCATGAACACAAAGAGGAGCGGGAATACAATCGGAATCGAGCTCACTTCCACCAGGCCGAAAATATTCAAATTGTATGACATGCCGTGCATGAAGAAGGCGAATATCGAAGGCACAATGAAACCCGCTTCATCCATCCGATTCAGACTGGCAATAATGAACAAATACATGATGTAGCTCCATACCAAAGTGCTGTACAGAACATGAGCGGATTCAAGCGAGGTATTCATAATCTGCGGCAGCACAATCGGCATGAGCGTGAAGAGCGCTCCCAAGGACATAAGACCGACTACCATTCTCTTGGAGCAAACCTCGCGATAGGTATGATAGACATACATCAGCAGGAACATCGACAGCAGGCTTCCGGACATGAACTGCACTCTCTGAAAAACCTCATATGACATCATGGGAATAGCATCAAGCATCACTTTCTCTCCATGACTGGCTATGTACGCCGCGCTCATGACGCTGTGCACCCCGAGGAAGAGCGGCGACCATCGCTGCTTGTCATGCTGCGCGTACATCCCCGCGCACAGCAATGCGCTGATGAGATAGATCATCGTTACGATCCAGTCATTGCGCAATGCCCTCTCCCGGTAGTGGGCGATCGCTTCATCCGAGCCGATATAGATCGGTTGGAAGATGCCCCCGCCCGTTCCATAGCTGAAGTTGGCGACCTGTATGACGATTTCTACAAGGGTAGAGCTCGGAGTGATATAAGCCGTGTACGGCGTATTGCCCGGCGCATAAGCAGCAGCATCCGTTGATGGATTGCCGCTGTGACCAATTAAATTCCCGTTAACATAGAGGGTATGAGACATGCGGATATTAGTCATCTTGAAGCCCAGTGTCTGTCCGCTTTCGCGAAGCCGCACCTTAAGACGGTAGGTGCCGAAGCCCAGCTTCTCCATGCGCTGTCCTTCAACGGGCTCATACTTGCTCCATGAAGACGTTGGCACCTGGGCGTATTGCGCCGCTTCTTCCCCGGAGTTGAAATCAGACGGGCTCAATAACTGATTCGGATAAAACTCCCATTCTCCGTTCAGGGGGATCACATGAGTCGAGTCCATCTCGAGCCCGGTCAAATCAATCCTCCCTTGCACAGCCGTTTTTTCCGTTTCCGGGCTTAGCTTGGGCAGCACGATCATCAGGCCGAGATAAACGATGACGGCGGCTGCAGCGCTTAATAGGATGACCACGACCTTTTTGTTCATCACAAGCCTCATTTCAGCGTATTCTGCACGTATTGGATGAACTCTCCGCTTGGCCGTATGCCATATTCGGAATCCAGACGTAGCATTAATTTTTGATAAACGCTCATGGCCTGAGCCCGCTTGCCCTGCTCCGCATACAGCTGAATTAATTCCCACGCATCCTGCTCCGAATCGGGGGCCAGCGCAATGATTTTCACCAGAGTGGTCATCATGCGATTTGTTTCTCCCTCTGCCTGATAATAGGCTTTCACCAAGCGCAGCAGCTGTACCGTCAATTGTCTAAGCTCTTCTCTTCTGCCCAGGAAAGCAAGCTGATCCATATTGCAGAAATAATCGCCTTGGTATAGCTCTATTAAGCTCTCGAAATCATCGACATTATGGACAGAAATACGAGTATGGGCAGATACGGCCGGGGCTTGCAGCAGCTCCAGATAATCGCAGCGCATGCCGCTAATATTCAATAGATAACCGTCTTCGAGCTTTTGCAGCGCTCCGGGAAAACCGAAAGCTTTAAATATTTTTCTGACATAATAGATGGTGGTGTACAAATAGATCCTCGCCTTCTCGCTATCCTCCATGTTGAAGAACAGCTCCAGCAACGTATCCGTCGTGACAAGCCGGTTATGCTCATGAAGCAGATAGGCGCATATTTCCTTGGACTTGACCGTGCGCCATTTCACCCGCTCCTCTCCCTCGCGATAAATCGCGAATTCCCCAAGACACTGAATCCTCACCTCGCGCTCCTTCTTCAAGGAAGAAGCTTGCTCGAGCAGATGAACGGCTCCTTCAACGCGTGCGATGGTTATCGCGATCCTGCCTCGGTTAACCGGCTTCAGAATATAATCCAGGGCATGCAGCTCGAAGGCTTGAACAGCGTATTCGCTATACGCGGTCACGAATACAACCTGGATATCTCCGCTAATCTCATAGACTCTCTCCGCGACTGTCAAGCCGTAGATTTCAGGCATCTCGATATCAATGAACACCGCATGGGGAAGCTGCCCCTGTGCCTTGCGCTTCTGGAGATCCTCCAGGAAAACCGTCGGATTCAAGTATTCGCCTGTAATCGCAACTCTTCCCGTGTCCGTCAGCATCATATTCAACAGCTCTATCGCATTCTCTTCATCATCCAATAACATCACGTTCAGCATATCGGACCTCCGCGAGTGAATTTCATCTTGACTATAGTGTAGCACAGGGGCTGCCCAATCTATCGTTAGAACGAAAGAAACAAGAAGGCTCCCCGCTTCGCGGAGAGCCTACCTCGATTGGCTTGTCATGCTCCTCATTCGGATTGCGCGAAGACTGCTGCTATTCGATCAATTCCGCTTTCACCAGCAAATTGCGAATGAGCTGAGCCGTCTCCGCTCGCGTGACCGAACGGTTAGGCTTGATGCTGCCATCCTCGTAGCCGTTCGCGATTCCCGATTTCAATGACATCGCGACCGCTGCGTAAGCCCAGCCTGGAATGTCATCGTTGTCCGGAGCGGCGCTTAGCAGCGTTCTCGCATCCTGATCGGACATGACTGCTTCCATATCGGCAAGCCGTGCTGCCCGATTCATTATTACCATCGCTTCCGCTCGAGTAATCCGTTGATTCGGACGGAAGGTCTTATCATCGTATCCCGAAATCAATTCATAATCGGATGCTGCGAGCACCAGCGGTCCGAACCAGTCCGAGGCGGATACATCGCTGTACGAAGATTGACCGGATTGACCCGGCAATCCCAGCGCACGCATAATCATCGCCGTGAATTCGGCCCTTGTAATGCTGCTGTCCGGCTCAAAGCGATCGGCGCTCTTGCCGTTCACGATTAATCGGGATGCCATATCTTCAACCGCCGCCTGAGCCCAGTGTCCCTTGGTATCCGCGAAGCTCTGCTGATGGTAGATAGCGGCGTACAGACTGTTCGTCAGACTGTTCATTCGCGCCCAATATTGTCCGTCTTGTTCATAGACTATCGTCGGCACATGCTCGAAGCTGCCGTCCGGATTCACGCGCACGCCCGTTGTGATTCGCTTGGCCTGCTCTTCGTCATCTACAAGCACGGATCTTTCCACATAGCTTGGCATACGATCGGGGGTGTATGCTTGCCCATTATGCGAGTAGACAATCGTGAAATCGACAGGTTCGGCCAGAAGCTCGATTCCCGCCTCCGCCATTGTTCCCTCATAAACCTGTTTTTGCTCGACCGTCGGCGGAACAATGCGAATGCTCACTTCAATATCCTCAAGCGGAACCGCTGCGCCGAAATGCTCCTGCACGCTGTCGATCTCCATCGCTTCCGCAGAGATTGTGTATGTTGCCCGGCCCATCACAATGTCGAGCGATAATTGCTTGCCTTCCAGCTTCTTCACCATATCGCCGGTCAACATCCCGTTCATCGCCTCTGCGCTGGAAGGAATCGACACGGTAATGCGATCTCCGCTGTTCACCGTTTCAATCATCTTGTCCAATTGCACAGCATCGAACGAAACGTGCATCACTTGACGGCCATACTCGTTCTTCTGGGAGCCCGTTGCGATATTCCCCTGACCGTTTACATTAACGCCATTAACGATTGGAGAAGAAGTCTGAGGATGGACCACTTTAATGGCATAGTTCCTCGTCTGGAACTGATCCGGCGATTCGACTTTGATTCCGACATAGTTGTTGCCCGTCTGTCGAATCGGCACCTGGAACGTTCCGCCACCCTGGAGCGTTTCGCCATTCACCGTTACGTTCGCTTGCTCGTCTTCCGAGAAAGCTTCGATTGTCATCATGCTGCCCGTGTAGGACTCATCCTCCAATGCGTAATTCATGACCCACGGCGAGAATGCGGTTGACAGCTCCGTTTGCTTCACCGTCAGCGATTTCAAATTCGCCGTGAATTCCGGCACCGTCTCTCTGTAGACATTCACGATGTAGGTATTCGTGTTCCCGTTCTCGGCTGTTACCTCGATCTCCAACTGATTGGCTCCATCCTGCAGCTGCACTTGCCGCTCGCTGACAAAGGTCTCGCCATTAAGCGTCATGACCGCTGCTTCATCAGCCGTCGTCGCCGCGACGCTTAATGTGGAAGTCCCTTCGGTTACAGTTGCCGCATACTGCTTGATATCGCTGGCGAATGTCTGATTCCATTCTGCGTCGCCAAGCGATAGCTCCGACAGGTCGGCATTGCCGCTCTTCTCGCGCGTTACCGTCACTTCATACATGCGCGACGCTTCCCCGTTCGGCGATTTCACTTCAATGCTGACAAGGCTATCTCCCGTCGGCAATGCAATCGGAGCGGATGCCTGCCCGTCGGCAACCGGCATCCCATTCACAAGAATCGTCGAGCCTGATGCGAATGCCTCTGCCGTTGCCGTGAGCGAATCCACCTCGTTGCCGACATTCATCGTATAGCTGGTACGCATGCCGTTGAAGCTTGCGTTCAGCTCGCCAGAGCCCAATTGCAGATTATTCAGAATCGCAATTTGGTCGGTGTCGCGGGCAACATGAAGCTCGTATTGCTTCGTGCTGAGATTGGCTGCCGTAACGTTCACCTCAACTGTCGTTCCCTCTTCCGGAATATCGATCATAACCGATCCGTCTTCATCCGGCGACTTCCCGTTAATTTTCACGGAGGAATCCCCATTCACGGCTGTGGCCCATACCCGGATATGTTTCGTGGCCGCGTCCAGCAGCAAGGAATAATCAGTCACGCCTGGATCGAACAGCGTCGACATGTCGCCCATATCCGTTGTCAGCGCCGACAAATCGGCAGGACTCTCCTGGCCGGAGGCTCCCCCGTTGCCCTTCAACACTTCCAACCGGTACGTCGTCGTGTTGCCAACCTCATCCTTTGCCAGCAGCTCGATCGGCAGCACGCCCTCATCTTCCGTTATTGGCAAATAAGCATGGAATTGACCATATTCATTGACCGGAATGAGCCGGTCATTCGCAGTCAGGCGCACGCCCGGTTCCGCCGCGCCGCTGAACAACACCCGATTGCCATCCTCCACATACCCGCTGACAGGCTCCTCCACATAGAGGAACGGCGCGGTCTCGTCGACGAACAGCTTCTGATAATAACGGCTAATATCTCCCGCTTCATTCTCGGCTTCAATCTCGATCGTGTAATCCCGTTCGGTCAAATCCGTCAAGGAGAATTCGGCTCCCATCTCCGGATCGGCCTCTTTCACGCCTTGCGATTCCCCGCCCACGAACAATTCAGCGGATACCGCTTGATCAGCCTGAACCGTCAGCGTCAGCTCATGGGAGGAAGTAACCGTAAGCCGCAGTTGCTCATCGGAGGAATCGTCGGCGTAATACGGCGTATACTCATGCTCGACCTGCGCCGCCCCGCCCGAATCGATCACAACATCCAGCGCGGCGCGGTTCGGTACAGGCAATTCGGCCGTCACGATTTCAGAAGGCTGACTGTACAGCGCTCCTTCCTCATTCTCCTTGATGGCCATGACGGCAAGGCGATGCGTCTGACCTGTCTCCAATCCATACACAATGGCTTCTTGCTCCGCTCCTTCTTGCGGTTCAACATCCAGCGTCGGACCTTCATATTGCAGGTTGCCTTCCTCATCCGCAGTCAGAATGCGGAAATAGGACACATCCTCGGCATGCGTATCCGTAAATCGGAGAGTAATTTCTCCATTGCCAGTCGACACTACTTCCAGTTGCTCGGGACGAGGAAGCATTGTCTTGGCCGTTACGTTAATTGCGCTGTCGGACAAGCGGAACATTGGGCCGGAAGAATCGCCGTCCGCCTTCATGACCAGCCAATATTCACCCGGCATATAGCCTTCAGGCAAGGTAATCTCGGTTATGCCCGCCGCAGGAAGCCCGTCGGCGACAATCTCTCCCACGCGCTCCTCCGCATTAGGTACGATCATCATTGTCACATGCGTGTCCGGCTTCGGATGCGAGACATTCCAAGACAATCGGAAGGTGTTCCCTTCCGCTCCCTCCACCGCTTCCGAGTGGAAAGCTTCAATCGTTTGCGCCGGTGGAGCGGTGTACAGATCAAGCCCGAACCAGGAGTTGGACCGCACCGACCAAACGCCAAGCTTATCTACATCAACGGTTACGTAGAGCGTCTGCTGATCTTCGTTCCAAATTGCGTTGCGGTCGGAGGCATTCTCATCGCTGACAATTTCGTAAGCGGAGCCGTCCGGCTTCTGAATGGCAATGCCATCGTTTTCTCCGGAAATCGCGAATACATAGCGCCCCTGTTCTTGCATGTCGAGCCCCATGCTTCGGCTGGATTCGAACAAATCGCCAAGATCGGACGGCGAGCTCTTGAGAGCGAAGGCGTAGACGGACGGGAATTGTCCCGAACGAACCATCCATAAGCCGTAATGATCGACATCCAGCAGAACGGTCATCGCCTCGCGCTCAGCATCGTACGAAGCATTCCAGCCAGGCAGATTAGGATTCGATTGCAACGGATATTCCGTCCCGTCAGGACGGAATACAGCCGCATCCGCCGATGCATGCTCGATTTCCAAGACAACGCCGCCGGAGAAGCTGCTGTCGAGCTGCAGAACCGATTCATGCTGATCGGACTGGAGCCAATTCAGCGCTTCGCGCATCGTCTTGCCCGGCTGTATCCGATACGTGTTCAGCAGCGCCTCGTCGCCGCCGGCAAGAAGCCATGTGCCCGTTTCGGCTGCATCCACGTAGAGATACAGCTTGCCTGACTGGGAATCGTAATAGCGATTCCATGCCGGTTCGTTTTCGTTCGCTTCCAATACATAAGGACGGCCGTCCGGCTGATAGATTGCCGTATCCGGGCTTGCGTCCGTCAGCTCCAGTAGCAGAAGATCCGGCTTGTCAAGCTTCATCGGAACAAGCTGCGCTTCGTCCGTCGCCAGCCATTGATCGGCAAGCTCCTCGAATGCAACATCCGCTTTGCGGAACAACAGCTTGCCTGCGGTCATCGACACCGTATCCGGCGCTTCCAGCGTCCATATGCCCTTCTCGTTGAACTCGACCTCTGCCAGTACCTTCCCTGCTTCCGCCGAATATACCGCATTCGCCTCCCCTTCGTCGGAGGCTTCGAAGCGAAGCGGATAACGACTTCCGTCCGGCTTCTTCAACACAATGGACGGCAGCGCGCCGGCGCCGCTCAAATCAAGAACCGCGCGATAAGCTTCCTTCACCTCGAAGGAATGACGGATGATTGTTGTATCGCCGCCAGCAGCTGTTACCTGCGGATTCAATGCGACATTCATCGTTGTCGCATATCCCTCCATGTAGCGGCCGCTGCCCTCAGCCGGACGTCCGCTCAGGTTCTGCATTTTCTCGCCGATAATCTGCGAGACCTCGATGCTGTCCGCATCCGTATCCTCATTATTCGATTCATTACTATAAGGCTGAACGGAGCCTCGAATGCCGGAAACTCCTGAATGAAGCCCCGAGGCATACAAGCTTGCGGCAATCGGATCATGAGGAGCTCTGCTGAACGGCCATAAGCTCTTCGCCACGTTAACGACCGTATTCACGGCCTTTTTGGCTACATTCTTAACCGTAGAGAACATATCGACATCGAAGTCTACATCATCCTTGCTGAAAATATACGCCACTCGAAAACCGATGCCGATGACAGAGAAGCCGCCTTTGGCCCGCTCGCTATCCACACCCATCTCCGCGCTGGCCAGCTTCTGTCCGCCGACAAGCGGAATATTCCGCGGAATTTGCAATTTCCCCTTCGCATAGCCTTCAATCCCGAGCGAGCTGAAATATTTGGCCATAATCTCGCCGACCAGAACATCAAGCAGCGACACATTCGCCGTTAACTTGAAGCCGGCCTTCGTATAGCCCTTGTACCCCGTAGGATTGGCTACCACGAACAGATCCAGATTCGCGACATCCACGGAATATAATGCAAGCGTTCCGTTCGCGCCGAAGTGATTCGCCGAAATCTCCGCATCTAGCGGATTGATATTCACCATACGATCGCCGTCCACAATCGGCGTGACGATATCGGACAAACCGCCAAGCGCCCGGAAGGTTAATGGAGCCGTTCTCTGTCCGGCCAGATTTTCGATTCCTGCTCCCAGCCGTGTAACTTGCACGCCTGTGCCCGGAATCGGCATATTCGCATGAATCGCGAAGCTGACGGCGTCTAGCTGCGATTGTTTGATGGCGAGATCCATCTCGAAGCCCAAATTGTACTTGCGCAGTCCGGCGGTCGCGCCGAAGCTGTACCTTTGAATGGCGGTATTAATGCCGACGCGAAGCTCCGAGCTGTCGATCGGTCCTGTTTTGAAATCCGCTCCAATCGTAAAGTCCGCATCGAGGTCCACGCGCGAGCCCTTGAAATCCAGGCCGTTCACGATCGCGGAGCCCCCGACGGACGTCTTGCCCATGTTGAAGCCAACCTCGATGCTGCCCTTCACCCGAATGCCATCCTCCAGGAAGGAGATGGAATGAACGTTGATTGGCGTAGACATGCCGATATAATCGACTGAAAGCAGATTATCCTCGAGCACGAGCTCGAAATCCTCCGGCTTCAACTCGAATTCCCCGTCATGCAACGTATAGGCGGTAAGAACATCGATCGTGCCTTTCCCGTTCACATACAATCTGCCGTTGCCCCGGATAATATCTCTTGGCCCGGTTTTGTCCACCTCAAGCGACGAGCCCTTGAACAGCAAATTGCCGTTCAGCGACACCACTTCATTGGGATCGCTAAGCTTGAAAATGCCAGGCTCGCTCGCATATTCCTTGAACGGTCCGCGAAGCACGATTTTGGACACTTGATCCGCATCCGCGAATTCGTTCTCGGCGGTAATCTCCTCGTAATTTCTCGTTCTGTAGATGGGATCGTCCGTAACGGTCAAAGCATCCTCGAAGCTCCTGTCGTTGAAGAAGGAATGCGTGAGGATCAAATCATACGCGCCCAGCGGCAGCCCTTCCGGCATATCAATGGACAGCAGCGTATCGCTGATGTAATGAATCTGCTCCGCCCCAATCGCCGTCGTATCCGTTCCATCGAACAGGCTGACGCTAAGGCCGTTCATTCGCTTCTTGAGCTTGTTGAAGCCATGACCGACAATCTGCTGCGTAATCTCGTCATCCATATAAATATGAGAAGGCCCCGTACGGTCATAGACTACATCGCCAGGCGACATAGGCTCTTCGACGGCGAATTCCTTCACCTCTCCGTAGGAAGCTCCTTGCGCGTTGACCGCGTATGCCCGCGCTTCGTAAACATGCGGATCATAGTCCGTATTCTCCGACAATCCTGCAAGCGTTACGGCGTGAGGACCGGTAGTGGTAAGAATAGGCGGATCGCCCTTTACCGGAATCCAATTGGCTTCAGGCGTCGTTTTCTCGCGATATTGCACGCCCCAGTCGGTAATCGTCTCTCCGCCAGTGCCGACCACATTCAACCCGATGGAAGCGGTCATGCCCGGATAGGCGGGCGTTATCGCTCCTGTCGTGACTGTAGGAGGCAGTGTGAAAATAATATCCTTATAGACGCCATATTCGGTCGATACGCGGAAGGAAGGATCGCCGCCTTCGCCGCGGAAGTACACTCTCGCCAAACCGTTAGCATCGGTCGTAACGCCGGGAGCGTCAGCCAGATCCTGCGAATTGTCATTCGCGTCCACGAAAACGACATGGCTCTCTTGGCTGATTTCCAAAGCGACATTCGCGCCCGGCTGCCCGCTGAGCGATGACAGCGCGATATCCGTATAGTAGCCGTATACGCTGTTCACGACAGTCGTATAGCTAAGCTTGGCCGGAGCCTCCGCATAGCAGCCGCAGCTCAGATCAATGGGATCATGGCGATTGGTGAAATACCATTGCTTGATATCATGATTCTCGAAGGCGCTGCCAGTCGCGGAAGTAAACCCCGCATACACGTCATTCGAGCCGAGAATACCGCTAAGATTAATCCCCGATTTGACGAGCAGAGGCGAGGACGGTCGAGCAGCACTGTTGTTCACATAGACCTTGACTGTCTGCGCCGCTCCGTCATAGTCGATCCAGGCATAATAAGGCCCGCCCTGCTTAAAGTTATAAGAAGTAGCATAATCAACGCCCGCTGTTTGGCCTTGATGCTTCACGCTGCCGTTGAATTGAATAGCGACATGATGATCATCGGGATCTTCGATGCCAGCATCCTGATTCGCAAACGTATCGAACTCAATGCCGATGCTGTTCCCAATGCCGCCATAACCGATTCCGTTGCCGATGCTGCCTGCATCGTTGGAGTTCGTCTGAAGCGTGAAGACGAAGCCATCCGCTCCCGGTGGATAATTGTCTATGCTGTCGGGATCCGACATTTGAAACTCGAAATAGGTGCTAAACGATTTCTGATCGCTTAACGAGACTCGCTCCTTGTTGAATACGGAGCCAAAGGTGGCTTTAGTTGAAGGCGTCAAACGCAGCGCGCCATTCGCAATTTGAGCTTGCCCGTTGAATTGCAGGCGCGATGCTGCTTGTCCGAAATCATCGTACAGGAAGGTTATGTATTTCGTAGCGGCGGCTTCGGCGACTTGGGTCCCCACCCACCAACCGCCTGCCAGACCTGTTTGAAGCAGCAGCATTAACGATAACAGAATAGCTATCTTGCTTCTGAATCCCCTGCTGCTTCCTGCTCTTGATTGTTTTCCAATCATGCGACTTCCTCCTCGTTTATTGCATTAATCATTAGCGACATTCACTACTTTAAGATTATAGGAGTATGGCATTATCAGGATCTGAACATAAAGTCCTATATAAGGTTTTCGATTCATTGTAAAACCGCATCGCATTGCTATTTTTTCAAGAAGGGATGCCGAGTGACGCCTAACGGACACAATAGAAGCTGTTGTTTAACCGTGGACTGCAAATTAGACCTCAGAATTGTCATATTGGCATCCTTTGAACAGTCTGACCAGCTTTACCGGACATGACAGACCTTATTCGGCTCAAATGCGGGGATTCTTCCATATTGGCGGACATGACAGACCTTATTGTGTGGAATACACCCTTTTTTCCTCGATTTGTCGCAAATAAGAGCGCTGGTGTCCGTTAAGATGACAAATGATGATTTTTGATGGAAATAAGCGCATCTGTGTCCGTCAACATGTCAATCTGCGCTTTTTTATGAGACTGCCCACAATGAATAGACAATCTCGCAATTAACCGTGAAAAAAACCTCTATTGAGGCCTCCGGTGTCCTTGTAAAAGGTAATCTGCGCAAACGCGTGGTACCGCGCTTTTTTTGCAAGCTGCAACGCTGGTAACCAACTTTGCAGAGTGGATAGCCGTCTGGGATCGTGTTGTAACGTTCGTAATCAGCGCTAGACAGAAGACCCTTACCCAATATTCTATAAATTCTGGCTTGGATTGCTGATCTCTTCAACGGCTTCGGCGATCATATCGATTTCATCGATCGAGATGCCTTTCTGACCAATGTGATGATCTACTGGCTGACCAACACTGCCGAATCCTCCTCCAGACTCTATTACGAGAACGGCCATAGCGCGGAGGAATCTTCGCAAGCACCGAACACCGCCGTAACCGGATTAGCCGTATTCGGAGATGATTTCAAATCTATTCGTCCATTCGCGGAAAGAGACAATACGAACATCGTGCATTGGTCCGAGTTCGAGAGCGGCACGCATTTCGCGGCGATGGATCAGCCTCAGCTGCTGGCAGAGGATATTCGCTCCTTCTTCGGTCGATTCAGATAAATAGGATTGAGGCAGCTGGGAGTACCATAATCCATATAGCAGGGGGAATGAAGGATGTCAAAAGAACAACCGATTGTGCTCTGCAACCGGTCCTTGAATCGCGCATTGCTCGCTCGTCAAATGCTGCTGGACCGTGTGCGGCTTCCAGCGCTTGAAGCCATCGAAAGGCTGGCTGGCATGCAGGCCCAATCAACAGATGCCCCTTACTTCGGATTATGGGCGCGGCTCGACCAATTCCAGCCGACGGAGCTGTCCAGGCTGCTCCTCGAGCGCAAAGCCGTTCGCATCGCCATGATGCGCTCAACGCTGCACTTGGTTTCCGCCCAGGATTGCCTCAACATGCGATCCAGCCTGGAGCCTGTTTTTGCCCAGTCGCTCAAGGGCAGCTTTGGCAAGCGCCTCGAAGGGGTCAATCTGTATCAGTTAGAGCAAGCAGCCAGAGACCTCTTGGCGGACGAAGCGCTGAGCCACAACGAGCTCGGCAAGAGGCTTCAAACCAAATGGCCGAAGCAGGCTCCAGAGGCGCTTGCCGCTGCGGCGCGCAACAACGTGCCGCTCGTGCAGCTGCCTCCGCGCGGGCTCTGGAACAGGAGCGGCCAAGCGAGGCATGCTTCAGCCGATGTATGGCTCGGGCAGCCGCTGGCAGAGCCATCCGAAGAGAAGCTCCAGGCACTGCTGCTGCGCTACCTCTCCGCCTTTGGACCGGCATCCGTCAAAGACATGCAGATCTGGTCGGGACTGACTAAGCTGTCCGAGGTTGTGAAATTGCTTTCAGACCAGCTCATCAGCTTTCAGAATGAAAAAGGAGAGCTCCTCTATGATCTGCCGGATGCCCCCCCGTCCTTCGGCGGATACTCCAGCTGGGATTCGCTTCCTTGGCGAATTCGACAATATACTGCTCTCTCATGCCAATCGGAACCGCATTCTTCGCGATGAGGATCGCAAGCAGGTGTTCACCCGCAATGGCCTGGTTCGTCCAACCATCCTTCTAGACGGATTTGTCCGCGGCACTTGGCAGCTGCAACAGAAGAGCAAGACGGCAACCTTAACGATAGCTGCCTTCCAGCTCTGCAGTGACTCCGAGCGACAAGCTATTGCTGAGGAAGGCATGAAGCTTCTGCGCTTCGCCGCGCCAGACGCCGATGCTTACCATCTTATTGTGAATAGCATTGCAACTGAGCCTTGCAGGAAAAAAAGCACAACCTGATGGATGAACAGAAAGAAGGAAAACGAGGAGTGGAAATGGAATAGTAGCAGGAAGTTAAATCTTTGTTTGGAGTTGAATTCCGGAAAGGGGAACATGCTGTGAAGCTCGATCGTCTGCTAGCCATTACAATGGCCTTGCTGAATCAAACACGCGTCAGTGCGACCGATTTGGCTAATCGCTTCGAGGTGTCGCTTCGCACGATTTATCGGGACATGGAATCTATTAATCAGGCCGGAATCCCAATCGTATCTTACCCGGGGGCGGATGGCGGTTATGACATTATGTCCGGTTACCGTATTGATAAGCAGTTGCTCAGTCTAGATGACTTCACCTCTATCATTACTGCGCTTCGCGGCATTCAGTCTGCAACCGAAAGTCCGGATATCGAGAGTTTGCTGGAGAGATTCGGAGCGCTGCGCCCGCCCAATCCTTCGCAAGCTGTTCACGATCACGGCTCGGTGGATTTGGATTTCAAGCTTACACCCAATGACCGGGAGAAATTCACTGTCCTGCAGAATGCCATCAAATCGCTTCGCTTGGTTCGGTTTCACTATCTTGACGGTCAGGGTAATGATTCGGAGAGAAAGGTCGAGCAGCAATTCATGAGCCGAGCCGACTTCAGCAAGATTCAAGCCAAGCTGACATTCGATGCGCAAGTGCGAACGAGAGTTCACGATGAATTCGGTTATGATCCCGTCATCAGCAATAAGGACGGCACCTTATCGGTAACCGCCCATTTCTCTTCCATGGAGAAGGCTCTGCAGAAAATTCTCAGCTATGGCCGCCACGTACAGGTGCAGGACCCTCCTGCGGTTGTCGCCGAGCTGCTCCGTGAAATAGCCGCAATGGCTGGACGCTATTCTAAAGAGAATTCTGAAGCGCAGTAAACACGCTTCTATTGCGCATCGCCAAGCGCGACCTCTTCCTCCCGTTGCAAGGAATCATGCAGCTCGATATTCGCTCCGATCGCCTGGAAGGCTTCCGCCACATCCTCGTAGCCTCGTTCAATATGCTGCACGCCCGTAATCGTCGTGCGTCCTTCCGCGGCGAGCGCCGCCAGAATGAGGCAGATGCCTGCGCGAATATCCGAGGCGTGAACCGTTGAGCTCTTGAGCGGTGACTTCCCCTTAATATAAGCCACGCCCGAACGCACGCGGATGTCCGCGCCCATTCTGACAAGCTGCGGAATATGGTTGAAGCGATTCGGATAAATCCGCTCGCTGACGATGCTTCTTCCATTTGCCTGCGTGAGCAATGCCGTTAGCGGCTGCTGAAGATCGGTAGCGAAGCGAGGATACATCCCTGTGCGAATGCGCGTAGCTTTCAAAATACCATTGGAATGAGCGGTCACGGAATAGTCATCCTCTTCGATCTCCATCCCGATCTCTCTCAGCTTCGCCGTGCAAGAAGTAATATGCTCCGGAATCATGTCTTGCACCGTTACGCTTCCACCGGAAATGCCCGCCGCCATCAAGAATGCGCCTGCAATCAGACGGTCCGGAATGACCGTATGCGCGCAGCCCTTCAGATGGGAAACGCCCGTAATGCGAATCGTATCCGTGCCCGCTCCGCTAATCTTGGCTCCCATCAGATTGAGCAGCATCGCCGTGTCGGTCACCTCGGGATCCCGTGCGGCATTCAGCAATACCGTATTGCCCTCAGCGCGCGAGGCGGCGAGCATCGCGTTCATCGTCGCGCCGGATGTAATCGTATCGAAGAAGATCGTCGCCCCCTTCAACTTCGAAGCCTCCACGACATAATAATCCTCATAATACGTGAATGTCGCGCCCATCATCTGCAGTGCCTTGACATGCTGGTCCATCGGCCGCGCGACGAAGTCGTCCCCTCCGGGATAACCGAGAGACACCTTGCCGAATTTGGCCAGCAGAGCCCCGATAAAGTAATACGCCGTCCTGAAGGAGGAAGACTTCTTCGGATCGAGATCCGTACGATCGATTTGTGAAGGATCGACGCGCACCGTGCCGTTCTCATCACGGGTCATTCGGCAGCCCATTTCCTCGCCAAGCTGACAAATGACGCGGAAATCGGCAATATTCGGCACCCCATGCAGCGTAACCCCCTCATCGGACAAGCATGCTGCCGCTATCAAGGCCAGCGAGCTGTTCTTCGAGCCCGGAATTTTCACGCTTCCCTGCAATTGCCCTGTATGTTCAATACTATACCATTTCATGTTCGACTCTCCCCTTCACAGCCTTCTCATCTGCCAATTGGACAGGGACGGAGTTTCTCTCCAGCTCCGCAAGCACGGACGCCGGAGCAACTTGATCGGTAATGATCAAATCGATGGATTCGAGAGGGACAGACAGCACGAACATGCGAAGCCCCAGCTTCTCATGAGGCGCAAGCGCAACCGTTCTTCTAGATGCCTGCGCGACCGCACGATTGAAGGACGCATTGTCCGGCGTCGACATGCTGATTCCGCAAGAGGCGATGCCCCCTCCCGTCAAGAAACCGATATCTATCGTAAATTTGCTTATCATTTCAATAGCGAGCGTATCGTTGAAATTGCCGCCCGCAGATTCTCTTCTTATTTTGCCGCCAATCAGGTAGGAATCGATATTGTCGCGCAGCCGGAGCTCCTCCGCGATCTTCATTGAATTCGTAATGACGGTGAACGGAATATCCTCCGGCAGATAGCTCAGCATGCCATATTGAATGCCCGCTCCTCCGATGAACACCGTGTCATGCTTGCGAATCATCGAAGCCGCCTGCTTGGAAATCGCGTTCTGATGCGGCTCGCCTTTCCCATACCGAATTTCCTCGGATTGCGGCAAGGTACGGACCTTGGGTTGCTTCCTGTTCGAAACGGCTCCCCCATACGTTTTCTGCAGCAGACCTTGATTCTCCATAATGGTCAGATCCCGTCTGACGGAATCAATCGATAAATCGAACATCTCCGACAAATCCTTGGCAACCACGCTGCCTTCCCTTCGAATGATATCCGCTATAAGCTGACGGCGCTCTTCCGCTAACATCTATAAGCTTCCTCCGACTATTTTCTATGTATAATGCTCACAATCGTATCTATGTTATTCGGTTTCCTTCCTGTTTGTCAATCAAAATTCATGTTTCTTCATGTTTTCTCATTTTACAGCAAGAAAACAGGGTATAACCATCAAAACAAAAATGCCATCCTCTTCGCCCCAAGGCGAAAAAGATGGCATAATAACAAGCACCTAATCTCCTATTGCTTAATTTTGGTTCTCACACCAACTGATTGCAGGATGCGGCTCTCGAAACGCTCGCCCATGAGGCGATAACCTTCCGAATTCGGATGCAGATTATCCGGCAATAGATATGCATCCTCTTCGCCGAACCAATCCTTACCGCTCCGATAATACAAATGTTGATCACCACGTCTCTGAAGCATTTCCACCACTTCAGCAATTTCCTCTCTCATTCGAATAATGTTGAAGCCAACGAGGTTTTCCTTCCATTCACGCTCGACAGCATAGATTGGGGAACAAACGATAATCGGTGTTTCTGCGTGCTTCTCTCGGATAATTCGCAAGAATCCTATAATCGCTGCTTTAAAGGTACGAGGGCCGAGCGAATTTGCGCCATATATATTAATTCCAAGACATAGCGTTATAAGCTCAGCGGGAAGTTCGCGAATCATAAGGGCAACCATAGGTTCAAGGTGGCAATTGCCGCCATAGCCAAGCGAGGTTACATTGAAATCTGCTCTGTGGGCAGCAATAGACGGCCAAGTTTTTGTCGGACTGTCTGCGTCCGAACATAAGGTAATAGAACTGCCATAAGCAATCCATTTGGGACGATGATCAGGCACAAGTTCAGCTGTTGCCTCGTCATCAATCTCCAGATGAGAAATGATCATTGCCGCTCTCTGCGGCAGCCAAAGTTCGATGAGCTTATCCCCTGACAGAAGATTGCTCCAGCTTACTGCTTTGCCACCCTTTGCAATGGAACCCGTCCCAATCCATTGACCATTCGACATACAATCGATTTTCACATCACTCTGTACCGCGCTGCAGTGAAGCACGATAGACGTTGTATTCGTCTGGAAACGAATCCTTGCCGCTCCGCAGAATTCTCCATGATTGCCTATTCCATTAGGCGGGAATAAATCGAAATCCTGATAGGGAAGACGCCATGGTTTCCAGCCATCTCCTCGTTTCTCGACAGATACTGCGCCTTCGAACCATTCCTCTGACAATTGTAATCTCTTCACACTCAAACGCCCTTTCTTTTTCTCCATGCTGCTGGATAAGAGGTTATGAATCTATTTTGATCTGGCGAACATCCAGTTGATGAGGGACAACATCCGCAGTTTCCATATAATGATCCAACAATCTTTCTTTCAACCTGCACAGCACAGAAGCCATTTCCGGATCATCGATTCGATTGTTCCGTTCATGCGGGTCCGTCTGAAGATCATACAGCTCATCCAACTCATCATATCTCTTAACATACTTATATCTTTCGGTTCGGCACATAATCGCTTTTGTATGCGCTGCGCTATCCTGGCTCTGCATTTTTGACCTCGGCCAGTATAATCCCTCAGTTGACGGATGTTCAACATCAGGGCTCATTTCCCTGCAATGTCTTTCTCCCTTCAATCGACCGCCTTCGCAGAATACGGCATCCCGATGAACATCTGTTTCTCCCGCTATCATGGGCAACAAGGATCGTCCGAAATGCGTATGGGCGGGTTCTATTCCGACCAGTGCCTCCACGGTAGCGGGGAAATCAATCAGTTCCACTAGTCCGTCCCGGATTCCCGGCTTGATCGGAACATTTGATGGAGGTTTTATAATGAATGGAACCCTCGTCAGACATTCTTCGAATGTATTCTGAGTCTTCTCCACAAGCCCGTAATCTCCCGTAAAATCTCCATGGTCGCTGAACATGAATATCGCCGTATTGTCATACATCCCTGCTTCTTTCAAAGCTTCTACAATCATGCCGAATTGATGATCGATTCGGGCGCACATGCCCAAGTAAACCGCGCGCAGTTCTCTCCAGCGATCTTCCGTCCAATGCTGCAAGCCTTGACGCTCATAGATCCCCCGCAGCATGCTCGGAATGCTTTCCCAATTCTCCGGAGCGGGAATGCGTTCAGGAATGGCCTCTCTGTCAATCATGCTGTACCAAGGATCCTCCACGCCGTAAGGCGGGTGAGGATAGGTAAGCGGCAAGTAAATACAGAAGTTCTCTTGAGGAGCATTCTCTGCAAAAGATTCTATGAAAGATACGGCTCCGTCCACATTCGCCCAATCCGAATCGTAGTATACCTCATCCCCGCCAGTATCCAATTTCCCAGCGTAGAAGGAATAATAATTGTCTTCTTCCTTTGGCCCCCTCCAGCTTTGATCCGTATGCAATCCCGGCTGGATCTTCCGGCTCGGCTTATACATGACATCACAATAGGGCTTATAAGAATTTTGTCCAGGAATCAGATCATTCTTGCCGCCCCACCAGACAAAATACCCCTCCTTCTTCAAGGTTTTTAATAGCACAGGCTCATCCTCTTGCATCATGTGCAGCATCGTGCGATGTCCTCTCACATGCGGATACCATCCGCTCATGAAGCTGCAACGGCTGGGGGTGCAAACCGGATTTTGACAATAAGCGCGGCTGAAAGATACCGCATCTGTTTGAATAATGCTGTCAAAGTTAGGGGTGACAGCTGCTGGATTTCCCAAATGGCGAACAAAATCAGAGCGATATTGATCCGGATTGAATATAACAATATTAGGTCTCTTCTCCATTCCTGTTCTTCCTCCCTGGAACTAATCCCTCGAAATCGTCGAAATCAAATATCGCGAGGGATTAGCTCTCTTCCATCTTATTCCGTTATTTGTTGTGAATCATGACGTTGTCAAAATCTGCTGCCGCATTATAAACGACCAATCCTGCTTTGCCTCCCGCGGCAAGGCTTGTATCTGTCGTCGAAAGCTCTTCGACTCCGTTCACGTACATCTTGAGCGTACTTCCGACTGCCGAGAATTTCACGCGATACGCCGTTCCTGTATTAAGGGTATAGCTCTTCTGCTGCAAAATCGCATGCTGCCCATTCACCACTTTATACAACCTTAAAGTGTTGCCTTGGTACAGCTGCGCCGCGTATTTGTTGTTTTCATCCGCATATCTCAGGTTAAGGCTTACATTTCCGCCCGAGAAGGATGACGGGGTAATATCCGCTTCAATCTCGGCATCATTCCACACGGCATTGTAGAATGTCGTCGCGATTCCATACGCATCGGGTGTCTGTCTGTATACCTCAGTTCCATTCGTTGCTATGCTCCATGTCCCTTTGACACCATCCCAATTGTTCGCCACTCCGTCCTCGAATTCTTCAAATGCCATAAGCTGCTGTAATCCTGCATCGTCAAAATATACATTCTTGTTTCCCGCAGATGTTTTCTTGACGTGCAGAACCGCACTGGTATTGGTTGAACCCGCCGTAAAGATCAATTCAAGCCGCTTCCATGTATTCTCGGTATAGCCTTGCGAAACAGATAATGCGCTTCCCCCGAAACCGTCGACCGCCAGTTCGGCCGTCTCGCCGTCATCCACCCTTACCCAGACAGCCGCCCGGTAGGTCCTTCCTGCCGTCAGTCCGGCAACCGTCTGAGTGACTTCGCCGCCCAAGCCGTTGCCCAATTTCAATGAGGATCCGCCTAATCTGCTTTTGGCGTAAGCGTTGCTCCACCAATTGGTGGACGTATTTACACTAGTATTGGAGCCGTTTTGTACGGTCCATTTGGTCAAGTTGCCTTCTTCAAAGCTTGAATCAGATACCCTGTTCATAAATTCCACATTGCTCGGCGCATAGACAGGGCTAGGAGGATTTTCAAAGTCATGTCCAGCCGTCCAATCAGACCCGCCGTACTCATAAGCGCCGAAATCAGGTGCATTTCCAACGTAACCGTCTGTTACGCCCTCTATAGAAATACCTTGATCAATAGCTGCTGCGCCATTCGGTAAACCTTGCAGATGATAATCGGTAGAGCTGGCATAAACCGTTGCATTTTCAAGGTTATATCTTGATGGCGCTGTTAATTGCGGCATAGATAGATTCTGGGGAGTAATCTTGCGGATCGAAAGCTTTGTGCTATTATTCAGCAGCATTGTGCCAAAGCTGTCATATTTGAACTTTCTGTCTACACCGCTTCCTACCGAAGCCCAAGGACCTATTTTTTCATCCACCGAATTATTGAATACAAGCGTGTATTCTTGCGGCAAATTTAGTGTTATCGCATATTTCCCTTCTCCTGTATCGTTTCTGAATACATTATTGTCAAGGATAAACCCGCTGGCATTGTTATCCAGATAAATGCTTGAATTGCCCTGTCCCGCATCATGGATGAAATTGCGATAAAACCTTGTGTTTTCACTTGCAGCTGTAGAATATACCACTCCAGTATCCGCATTCAGGAATCCTGTGCTGGAAATATCATTATACTGAATAAGGTTTGCGCGCGGGCTGCCGGCGTAAATTAGCTGCCTGCCTGCTCTTGTCAATGTATTATGGCTGATCAAACAACTCGAACACCGCGTTATCCCGAGTGCAGGCGCATAGGATCCAATATAATCCATGTCATGAATGTAATTATTAACAATCTGAATTCCGCTTCCGCTTATTCGGATCCCCGTTCCCGAGCTATAAGCGATTTCGCTGTTTTTCAACGTATTATTGCTTCCGGAAATATTTATGCCTGTCGTATCCTTTTGGTAAAAGAAAACCGCCTGACCTTCCGCGTTTGCTGTACCCCTGGAATCATGAGAAACGTATTTGGCCGTCATCCCGTCTATGGTGCAATCGGAAGTATTCTCGTTGCTTTCAATTGTACTGGCTGTAAGGTTAATGTTCTCGATCTGGATAAACGATTTATCGCTTAAGTCAATACCAATCGTTCTCTTCTTGATTTCCACTTTCGAAGAATCCGGCATCCCTCCGCCAGGCTTGTAGAAGTACAAAGTAGAGGTGGAGGACTCAAAGAACCATTCTCTTGGAGCGTCAAGCAAATCCTTATTACCGAACAGGTAGTAAGCGCTATTCGGTTGGATTTTATTCTTTACGTTAAGCGTACCAAGATAAGGCGTTCGGATCGTATTTTCCGAATGCGTCAGGACACTGGTTGTATAAGTGACAAAGCCATTTAACGGAAAAGTAAATTGGTGTATTTTGGTGCCTGTAAAATCGATACCCGCCGGCAAATCGCTATCCACGATATCGGAATAATCCACGATTTCGTCGCTTAATAATTGTTTGCCGTAAATGGTGACTTGATCGATCAAGCCCTTGTAATAATAATCGCCGCCGATCGCAACATTATGATATCTGCCTACGTACAGAGGGTCGGAAGTGATTAAGTTGCCGCTCCAGGTTTGCGTACTGGTTTCAACCAGATTTCCATCAATATACAGCTTGTGGCTTGAAGCATTTTCATTGACAAAAGCGACATGGTGCCAGTTATTGTCTTTCAGATTCACTCCGCTTGTATCCTCTACTCTCACTTCAACGCCCGAACTTCCATTGAGCCTTGAAAACCCTAAATTCCCTGCTGCCGAACGGTTAATGTACAATCGATAATCCACACTGGAGCTGTTGTTTACCCCCTTGGACAGGATCGTTCCTCCTGTCGTTGTTTTCACCCAAGCCGATAGCGTGAAAGGATCTGAAGGATCGCCAAACGCCAAGGAAGGGCTGTCCGGCACCGAAATATAACTGTTCGTGCCGTTAAAGCTCCCGGCATGTTCTGAAACCGCCCCATCATCGACATAGCTTACATTGCTGCCCGTTCCGTTGTTTGAAAAATCGGTTGCATCATCCGCATTGTTTTCAAACTTCCATAGCCCTTTGATGAAATGAGTATCCAGATGCAAGATGTCTTCTCCAGGCAACGATGTCTTATAGATCCTTACATCATCAATCTGTCCGTTGAAATAAGTATCGGAGATCGTGTCGTTCTTATATCTTCCTACCGTTATAGGATCTCTGTCCTCTCTTTCTTCATAGAAGACGTTGGGATGCCAGGTTTGATTGTCTTCCTGTACAAGATTTCCATCGACATATAATCTGTGGCTCCGGCCGTCAGGTACGATCCCTTCATAGTCTCCCTGTACGAATGCGACTTGATGCCACTGTCCGTCATTAATGGATGCGCCATCCGAGTCAATGACCGTAAAGGTCTTCTGCGTACAATCCGAGCAATATCTTTCAAATGCGAGCTTTCCATTCCCATCCACATATAGCCTGTACTCCAGATCGGAGTCTGCATCATACCTTCCCTTGGAAAGGATAGGCGCATTCACAGAAGTCGTTTTGATCCATGCGGAAATCGTAAAATGCTGCCAATTCTTAAAGGAATAGATATCCCTCTCAGGTATATAGGCGTACGAGCTTGCCCCGTTAAAGCTGGCCGCCTTAGACCCGTCGTAGCTTCCAGCTACATATGAGAGATCATAGCCTACACCTTCATGCTCATTTCCCGAACTCTCGCTCAGATCATCTTCAAACTGCCATGAACCGATAAGGAAATTGGACGTTAATTCCATATTCTTGGTGACGGTGGCTGTTCCAGTATCGGCAGTCGCAAGGGTAGGCTCCAGAAGGAAGGTGTTGTCCGTAGCATCAGTGTTGCCGCTATTAGGCCATCTTGCCTCCATCATGAGGTTATCGTCGTAGAACACCTGGTTTCCAGGCCCTAAATCCATCGGGATATTCGCCTTGTAGACATCCCCTGAATAAACCGCCCAAGTGGCCGTTGTAGAATCCAGACCGCTTACCTCTACAGTAGCGCCTGTATCGGCCTTGTACGTGATTGGATTGCCGCTTGTACCCGAATTCACCGGAGTGACAGTTTCGCGATAGGTGCCCGATCTGATCAGGACTGTGTCGCCTGCTGCAGCTATACCTGCTGCCTTGCCAATTGTTTTCCAGGGGCTTCCTGAACTTCCGTTTCCCGTAGAATCATTGCCGTTTGCAGCATCCACGTAATACGTTATGCCCGATGCTTCCGCCTTGGGAACAGAAGTGAGCATGGCTGCCATAACCAAGATTGCCGCCAATACAGCCGATAGAACTCTTCTCATGAATAATCCCTCCATCTTCATTTTTTAAGCGCTTTCATTGTTCTGGAAAGCATCCCGGCAAACCCACCGACCTTAGCGGTGGGTTTACCCGGGTAAAGCCATATTTATTGCGCAGCCTTCCAATCAGCCAACTGACGCTCTACCTCCGCCTTAATCTTGTCGATGCCCGATGCCTTCAACTTTTCTTGATACGCTTGGTACGTTTTGTCTGGATCGTCCAAACCATTCTTCAATATTGGGATAAATTCCTTCGCTGCGGCGATGCATCTGGCGATTTCATTCTGAACCGGTTCCCGGTCGAATGTGAATCCGATCAGCGGATCGATTGTCGCCGCCTCATCCATGGCTTCTGTTTGTTCCCACACATCATCCGCTTGGCCCGGCAGCAAGTAGCTGTTAAAGACGTTGCCAACCATCCAATTCGTGACGTAATAACCGCCTTTAATCGGCTCTATCCGATTGTCGGATACTTTCGTGTAATCCTGCCCTTCCAGTCCGAATACGAGCGTATTGTAGATGTCCTTGTCTGTATTGAGCAGATCGAGCAGCATCAATGCGCGCTCCGGATGCTCGGAAGCAGCGCTTACGGCTGTTAACGTACTCTGAACGGAGCCTTGCGTAATGACGCTTTCTCCTGCCGTAACGAACGTGAAGTCGCGTCCGTAATTCGTTTTATATTCGGCGTCCGCGCCCGGTTTTTGCCGACTGTAATTGGCAAACAGCTTGCCTGCGGCAATCAGTTCATTCTGGTTTTTGAGCGTAGCGACATCCGGTGGAAAATACCCGCTCTGATTCCATTCGCGCATAACTTTGTAATAGTGCATCAGTTCTTGGGATTCGTCGATGACCTTCAAGGTTTTCGGATCGACGTGAATATATTCGCCCCCCATATCGACCACAAGTGGCGTGAATTCCTTGTACGTATTAAATTCACCCTGACGCATCGGATAGATATCAGGCTCGTTTGTTTTGATCGTTTCAAAAATAGGAGTCAGATCCTCGATTTTGTTCAGATGGGTTACATCCAGATTATATTTGTCTACATATTCGGTCAGAAACCAATGCCCGGGCGTATTATTCATGATCTGTTTGTTCGGAACCCCGTAGATCTTCCCGCCCACGCGCACTGCATCCCAAATCCCCGGCTTGAACAAGCTCGTCAGATTCGGAAATTTATCCAAATAATCGTCAAGGGCTAGATAAGCGCCTTTCGCTACATTGTTCTGGTAGTTATTAGTCCAGTTAGCCGTATACGCCAAATCATACGCTTCTCCCGACGACATCGCTAGCTGCATCTTGCTGTCATAATCCGCGGGATTAACAAATCGAAATTCAACCGTCGCGTTAATCTTATCCTTCACCATCTCATTGAATTTGGCCATAACGGAATCCAGATTGGCAGGCTCCGCTTGCCGGATATACCAGATCAGATTGACCGGTTCGAGCGTTTCCTTATCCTGACCCTGCGGTTCATTGCTTGTTGCCGGCGTTTCGGATAACGTTGTTGCCGCCGAACTCGATGAGGGCTCGTTGGATGAATCCTGGTTCGACGAACAACCAGCGAGAACGAGGCCCAGCACAACGAATACTGCAAGCGCCCATACCCCAATCTTGCTCCTCCTGCTTCTTGTCTTTGTCACGTGCATAACCTCCCATGATTTATCTTACGAATATATCTTAAAACCGGCAATTGCCGACTTTAATTCACTGATATCTACTCCTTGAGCGAACCAACGGTTAAGCCTTTCACGAAGAATCGCTGGAAAAACGGGAAAATCATCAAGATTGGCCCTACGGATAACACGGCCATCGCCATTCTGGCGCTCTCCGTCGGAAGCTCGGCAATCTGCCCCGCGTTGATCGACATGCCCTGACTCATACTCCGCAGAATCTCATCAATATTGCGCAAAATCACTTGCAGCAAATATTGAAGCGGATACATATCCTTATCCGAGATATAGAGCAGCGCCTGGAACCAGGAGTTCCAGTATTGCAATACCTGCAGCAGACCGATTGTCGCCATGACCGGGGTGGAGAGAGGAATAATGATGCGGAAATAAATCTTGTATTCGCCCGCCCCGTCTATCGTAGCCGATTCAATAAGCGCCGTCGGAAGCTGCTGGAAGAAGGTTCTCATCAACAGCAGAAACCACACGCTGCACATAAGCGGGATAATCAGCGAAGCGTACGTATTCTGCAAATGCAAATAATTCGTCATTAAAATATAGGTAGGCACCAGACCTCCATTGAACAGCATCGTAAAAAACAGGTAAAAGGTAATGATTCGCCGGTATGGAAAGTCTCTTCGCGAGAGCGCATAAGCGCACATCGAAATCATGAATACAGATAACAGCGTCCCGCCAAGCGACATCACTATAGTAACCTTGTACGCATTCCATATCGTTGCCGGCGTCGAGAAGATATAGGAATACGCATGAAAGCTGAATTGATGCGGGATAAGCCGATATCCGTATTGCAGAATATCCTGTTCGCTCGAAAACGAAATGGAAACCAGCGACCACAACGGAATAATGAATGCAAGCGACAGCAAGATGAAAAACAGATGATTGAACAAGCTAAACAGGTTAAACGGTAATTTTCGCATCATGATGCTCCTCTGACTAGAATAATGAATTATCCGAATTCGCTCTTCTTACCAGCGCATTGGCCGCTATGACAAGCAAGAAGCCCACCACGGATTTGGCCAAGCCTGCCGCGCTCGACATACCGATATCCCCTAGTTCAATCAGTGCGCGGAATACATAAGTGTCAAGCACATCCGTCGTTGAAAGAATAGACGGAGAATTCATCGGAAGCTGATAAAACAGGCCGAAATCCGCTTCAAGAATATTGCCAATCGCGAGAATGGTCAGAATGGACATGATGGGATACAAGAATGGCAAAGAAATGCGCAAAATCATTTGCAGCCGGCTGGCCCCGTCAATCTTCGCAGCCTCGAAATACGTAGGATCGATCCCCATCAAGCCGGCGTAATAAATAATGCAGGCAACCCCGACTTCCTTCCAGATATGCGAGATTGGGAAAATAAACACCCACGGCTTCGAAGAATTGTACCAATCCATCTTTGCCCAGCCCAACTGATCGAACCATTGGTTCAACATGCCGGACTTCATGTTCAAGAAAGCGTATACCATAAACGCGATCACAACCCATGACAAAAAATGCGGGATGAAGATCACCGTCTGGTACAGCTTAAGCGCCCTCTTGCTCGAGATCTCATAGAGCAATATCGCAAGCAGCACGGCACAGATCAGGGTGAAAATGATAAAGGATAAATTATATCCGATGGTGTTGCGAAGCAACCGCTGTAAATCGGGAGATCCTGCCAAAAAACGAAAATTAGTAAGCCCAATCCATTCGCTGCCGAATATCCCTTTGTTAAATTGGTAATGTTTGAACGCAACGATCGCCCCTACCATCGGAACGTACTTAAAGATAAAAATAAATACGACCATCGGCATCGTCAGCAGGAGCAAAAACCGATTTTTCCACAAACGCTTTATTTGCATAAGCTGCATCGTACCACCTCTTTCTCCTCGATAACTCGATCATAGAAGCTTTGAGGCGAGCCTTGTAGGGCCAAACCAAGCGATTAAGTGCAATTCAGCATGAATCATGGCGTTCAAAATCGATTCATTCGTATAAAATAAGTGAATTTCACCGCTGTCGGCTTCCTATTCCTGCGTAATCCTCTTATACTAATGACGACCAGGAGGTGGGTACGCTGTCAAAATACTTCTACAAGCTCTATATTCGAATCACATTTGCCCTGATAGTCATCATTATCTTTTTGGCCGGATTTCTCTATTTCAATTTCAAATCCTATAGTCTGGAGCTGCTGTATAAATCGGACGAGCGTCAAATTCAGAACGCATTCGAGAATGCGCTGCAGTTCAATAATTACGCGAAAGCCTTCACAACCTCGCTCTACCAGCATCCGGACGCGACCCAGCTCATGATGGGGGATTCAGACGACATACGCAGCAATTTAAACAGCTTGCGCGATTTGGATGGCTCTATTACTTCATCTCCATTCCTGTATTCCGTATATCTCTATAATGGACAATCCGATATTGTATATATGTTGGGATCGAATGCCATCAGCCGAAAACCAGAGGACTTCTTCGATCATGAGATGGTAAACCTTTGGAATAGCAGAACTTCTATGCCCATAGCCCGGAAAATACCCTTGTCCGAAAACGCGGATGCCGGATCCATTGAAGTGTTCAGCTATATGCTTGCCGACTTTTCGACAGGAGCGAATAAACCTAACAGCGCAATTGCCGTCAACGTAAAGGTGGATTGGATATTCAACCGATTGCTGGCATACCGTGGCGGAGACAATAATCGTTCTTCTGTTTTCATGGTGCTTGATTCCGAAGGTAAAGCGATCGCTCATTCAAACCGCGATAGGTTTCTGTCCGATTTATCAAGTGAAAAGTATGTACAGCGAGTATTGGACTCTCGTGGCGGCTCGGGGTATTTTTTAACGTCTGTGGATGGGATTTCATCTGTCGTTACGTTCTCCAGAGATTCGAGCTCGAATTGGAGCATGGTCAGTATCACCCCTTATTCAGCTATCGCCGGAACGGTGAACAAAGTCAAAACGATTACGCTGCTGATCGGTTCCATCATGCTCGCAATATGCTTCATTCTTGCCTTCCTGCTCTCTAGACATATCTATTTGCCGATTCGCAATCTGGGAGCAGCCATTGCCAATCTAGCTGATAAACAGCAGCACATGGAGCATAAGGATGAATTTTCCTACATTTCAACTGCATTCGCGCATACCCGAGATCAATTGAAGACACTGGATACCTTCAGAAAATCGCATGCGGACACACTGAAACAGAAGCTTCTTCGAACGATGCTGAACCGCACTCATTCTCCGAACTTCGAGAAGGAATTTCAAGAGCATAACGTCAAGATCGATCCTCTCGAGAGTATTGCCGTTATTTTATTCAAGATTGATTATTTCGCCGATTTCAGCGAACAATACAGCGAAGCCGACCAAGTCTTGCTAAAATTCGCCTTGATGAACATTGCGGAAGAAATCATTCAACCCGTCTATAAATGCTCCTGTGTCGACATGGAATTCGACCACATCGTGCTTCTATTAAATATCGAGGAATTGCCATGCGACGAGTTAACCCGATTATGCCGTGCCATACAAGCAAGCAGTCAACAGTATTGCTCCATCGGACTTTCGATATTTATTAGCAGCATAGCGAATAACGTTCGCGAGGTCAGCTTGATGTACGAGGAATGCTTGCAGCTATCGAAGTATCGACTCAAGCTTGGGCATGGTTGTCTCTTGGACACCAATCGATTTGTTGAGGAAGAACTGCAAGAAATCATCATCCCTCATGCTTTGCTTGCAAAACTTACGGAGAGTCTATTGAAGGGTCATGCCGAGGAATTAAGGAATTCGTTTCAAGAGATTCAAGCTTTACTCGAAACAGCGAGCTACAACAGTCTGATGTACAATCTGTCCACGATGATTGCTCTGGTCTTTCAAGCCATTAATACCCTCGAGAGAAACAGTACGGTAAACCTGAATCTTGATTTCGTCTCCTTCGATAGAAAAATGAAAGCGAAAGAAACATTGGAGGAAATCGTGGAAGAGCTTCGCGAGCTATTCGACTCCATCATCTCCAAGGTAAATCAAACGAAAGGAGAGCGCTCCTTCTTGCTTGTTACGAATGCTCAAAAATACATTCGACAGCATTATAAAGATAAAGCGCTGTCCACGAGCATGGTTGCCGATCATTTGGAATTAACGGCTTCTTACTTGGGAAAGCTGTTCCGCGAGCATCTCTCGAAATCCATATCGGACTATATAACGGAGGTGCGTCTGGTGGAAGCAGTCGATCTGCTTAGCCATACCTCGTTAACGGTGGAAGAAATCGTAGACCGAATCGGATGGGAGAACAAAAAATATTTCTTCACTATATTCAAGAAGCGTTATGGAGCAACACCGACCGAATTTCGATTGAAGATTAAGATTGATACCTTGGAAAAGGAGTAGAAGAATTGAATTATTCAAAATTACGCTCCTAATGCCGATACAAATGGTGGAGGTGTTCACGATGGACATAGCAGCTTTGTCGATGTCGCTGAGTCAAGCATCGCTCGCGCAGGCGGTCAGCCTTAAGGTCGCTAACCTCGCGAAAGGCCAAGCCGAAGCGCAAAGCCAAGGCCTGGTGCAAATGATGAACGGGAGCCTTGACCCGAATCTGGGCAAGAGTATCGACATTCGGATCTGAGTCGATTCGCCGTTCGCCCCGCCCGCTTCGGCGGGCTTTTCTCATTCCCGTACTTCCCTATTCCGGCTGCAGCAGCTTCGATCGTTCCTCGGATTGCTCGAATGCGTCCAATACCGTTGTCAGCAGTCCTGGAAATCTCTCCTCCAGATCCTCCGTTCTGAGTGAAATATGTCGCTGCGTCCCCTGAGCTCTGACATGAACGACTCCAGCTTCTCTGAGCGTGCGAATATGATGGGACAACGTAGACTTGACGACGGGGACGTCGATGGAGCCGCAGCATTGCTCGCCCGCCTTGCGAATCTCGGAAGCGACCAATAGACGAACGGGATCGCTTAAAGCATAAAGCACCGCCGATATTTGCAAATCCTCAGTGGTTGGATGATGCAGTATCTTCATGGTATGATTTCCCCCTCACACTTCTTGTAGAGCCGAAAGTGAACGTGAAGTTAATGATTGCATTTTACCATAACGCATGATATATTTCTATTGTTCGATGATAATCGAATTTATAGATAAAGGGAGTGGAATACCATGTCTAACCAAGCTCATTCGCAAGCGGGCAATAGCAACGCGGAGCAAAGCGTGATGAAAGAAGGAACGGTGACGCTGCTGCTCGGCTTGACCATTGTGCTCGTTATTATGAATACGATGATGTTTAATCTGGCCTTGCCGGATGTTGCCATCGATTATGGGCTGTCGGCTTCATCAACATCCTGGATCGTGACCGGCTATTCCATCGTATTCGCGATCTCATCCATTACTTACAGTCGTCTTGCCGATTTCGTGCCGATTCGCCGGCTGTTCCTGATCGGCATTCTGTCGCTAAGTCTCGCGGCTGTTGCCGGGATATTCAGCAACAGCTTCCTTATGCTGCTGATTGTCCGCATTTTGCAAGCATCCGGCGCTGGCGCGATTCCGGCCCTGTCCCTGGTGCTGCTGTCGCGTTATGTGCCTATCGCAAGACGGGGCAAAGCGATGGCCGTCATTATGTCCGCCGTGTCCGTCGGTCTGGGGCTCGGCCCTGTAGCGGGCGGAGCCATCGTCGAATATCTCGGCTGGCATATGCTGTTCGTCGTAACCGCCGTCACCTTGCTGCTAGCGCCGCTGTATTCGCTGCTGCTGCCGAAGGAGCAGCCGCGCAAAGGCTCCTTCGATGCGCTAGGCGCTTTGTTCATCGGCATTGGCACCACCGGCTTGCTGCTGGCGCTGACGAATCATTGGTGGTACGCGCTTGTAGGCGGAATCGTCGGCATTCTCTTATTCGTCATCCGCATTCGTTCGGCGCGGGAGCCGTTCGTTCTGCCATCGTTGTTCGGCAACAAGGCTTATCTGACTCTCGGAGCGGTAGGCATTGCCGCTTATCTTTGCAGCTTCGCCACGCTATTCCTGATGCCGCAGATTCTGGTTCATCAATATGAGCTAAGCCCCATCGAAGCCGGTTTCGTCATTTTCCCTGGCTCTTTGCTCGCGATGCTAATCTCCCGCAGAGTCGGACGCATCATCGATGCGCGGGGCAACAGTACTTTCATACAGTTTGTTCCGATGCTCGTGCTGCTATCCGTCATCCTGTTCGCCTTGTTCGTCGGAAGCTCTTATCTGTCGATTCTCTTCATCTATATGCTGCTCAGCAGCGGCTTCACCGTACTGTCGAGCAGCATTTCGAACGAGATGTCGCGCCTGCTGCAGCCTGCGCAGATCGGATCGGGACTGGGCTTATTCCAGCTCTTTCAATTCATCAGCGGCGCCTTCGGGGTCGCCGTATCGGCCAGCGCTCTGGAATGGCAGAAGAATTTCACCCAGGCTCATGCCTTCAGCAATATCTATTGGGGCCTCGCGGTTGTCGTCGCTCTGTCAATCATCAGCGCGTTCGTGTATCTGCGCTCCCATGCGCGGCAGGCAAGCGCGTCGGCTTGATGACTGTTGGAATATGGCCCAGTCTGCCTGCAACCGCATGACCGACAAGCAAGAGAGAGCAATACATTGCGGATTGCTCTCTCTTCTTCGTTCGGATTAACCTGCCCCCGCGTATTGATACCGGCACAGATTTGCATAGAAGCCCTCCTGCTTCAAGAGCTCCTTATGCGTTCCTTGCTCAATGACTTCCCCGCCGTTAATGACGAGAATCTTGTCCGCTTCCCTTATCGTGCTAAGCCGATGCGCAATGACGAAGCTCGTTCTGCCCTTCATCAACGTCTTCATCGCTTCCTGAATATGAAGCTCCGTCCGAGTGTCCACGCTGCTCGTGGCCTCGTCCAGAATAAGAATGGAAGGATTTGCGAGAACCGCGCGCGCGATGGTGAGAAGCTGCCTCTGCCCTTGGCTCAGATTGCCTCCTTCTGCGCTAAGCTCCGTCTCGTAACCGTTCGGGAGCTTCCTGATGAAGCCGTCCGCATTCGCAAGCCTCGCCGCATTCTCCACCTCTTGGTCTGTGGCTTCAAGTCTGCCGTAGCGGATATTGTCGCGAATCGTGCCCGAGAACACATACGCGTCCTGCAGCACTAGCCCGATCCTCCTGCGCAGTACATGTAAGGGAATTTCCTTAATATCCTTCCCGTCAATGCGAATCGCGCCGGCTTGAATGTCGTAGAATCGCGTCAGCAAATTGATAATCGTCGTTTTGCCCGCGCCTGTAGGACCAACCAGAGCAATCATTTCCCCTTGCGAGGCATGCAGCGACAGATTTTTCAGAACCGGCACATCCGGTTTGTAGCCGAAATTGACATTTTCAAAAACAACATCGCCTCTTAACGCGAGACGGTCGCTGTCGGCACCAAGATCGAGTGAACTCACCACTGCTCCCAGCCTTTCCGATCCAACCGATCCCTCCGTACTTTCGGAATTTCCTGAACTCCTCGCATTGCCAGTCTTATCCGCTATCTCCGCCCCTATCGACTCCGCCTCCTCAGGCTCCTGATCCATCACCTCGAACACCCGCTCCGCGCCGGCAATTGCCGACTGGAATAGATTATATTGATTGGCAAGCTGATTGATTGGCTGGCTGAACTGGGTTGAATAGGTGAGAAAGCTGATAATGACACCGATCGTGATCACTTCATGATAAGCGAAGATGCCGCCGAATACCGCGATGATAACGAAGCTGATATTCCTCATTGTATTCATCATGGGGCCTAGTGAGCCGGAGAGACTTTGCGCCTTAATGCTGACCGACCGCAATCTCTCGTTAATCTCGCGGAATTGCTCGATCGACCTGGTTTCCCTGCCGAACACCTTCACAACCTTCAAGCCGGAAATATTCTCCTGTACGTAGCCGTTTACTTCGCCAAGTGTCTTCTGCTGCTCCGAGAAGAACTGGCGCGTGTACTTGCTAATCTTCTTCGTGAGCAGCGCAATGAACGGAATGGTCAACACGGTGACAAGCGTCATCCATACGCTCAAGCTCAGCATCATGACCACGCTCCCCACCAGCATCAGCACACTCGAAATAAGCTGCACCACCGTCTGATTAAGCGTATTAGAGACATTGGTTATGTCATTGGTCGCCCGACTCATCAGCTCGCCGTGCGTCTTCTGGTCGAAGAAGGGAATAGGCAAGCTCTGATAACGCTCGAACAAGTCCTGGCGCATCTCACGCACGGTATGTTGGGACAGGCTTGACGCCATAAATTGCTGAATCCACGTGAAGGCTGCTCCGAGCGCGTACACCCCCAATAACATGAGCCCCATTCCTATGAAACCTTCCAGCTTATGCGGAACAATATAATCATCGATCATTCTGCCAATCAAATAAGGTCCCAAAAGCAAGAAGCAGGAAGTCAGGACGGTTGAGACGAACACCACGCTTAAGGAAAGTCTTTGCCGCCGCAGATATGTCCATATTCGGAGCAAGATGCTTTTGGCCTGCTTCGATCTTGCTGTCTGCACGTCCAGTTGATGACCTTGGCGTTGCTGAAAGCCCATTTGGGCCATATTCGCCGCAGATTTCTCGCTGGACGCGGAGTTGATGGGGCTAGGCATAAGCTTCCTCCTCACTGCCATATTGCGATCTGTATATGTCTTGATAGACCTCGCATGTGCGCATAAGCTCCTCATGCGTGCCATTGCCCGCAACGGCGCCGTCTTCAATAACCACAATCCGCTGTGCGTCGATGACCGATGAAATTCGCTGAGCAATCAAGAACGTGATACTGCCCTGCATCGCCGCCTTCAAAGCTAAGCGAAGCCTGCGTTCCGTCTCCAAATCCAAAGCGCTCGTGCTGTCATCCATAATTAAAATTGGAGGTTTGACGAGCAATGCTCTCGCGATCGAAATTCGCTGTTTTTGGCCGCCGGACAAATTGACGCCTCTCTGTCCCAGTTTTGTATAATATCCGTCTGGCAGTTTCGAGATAAAGTCATGCGCTTGCGCAATCTTCGCCGCATGCTCGATCTCCTCTTGTGTCGCATCCCCTTTGCCGAACGCGATATTGTCCCGGATGGTTCCCGTGAAAAGAAAAGCCTCCTGAAGCACCATGCCAATCTTGCCGCGGAGCTCGGCCAGCGGAATTTCCCGAATATCTCTCCCGTCAATTTGAAGAGACCCCGACGATGCATCATACAGCCTTGGAATCAGTTGGACCAGCGATGATTTGCCCGCTCCTGTGGAGCCGATAATGGCAACCGTCTCGCCTTGACGCGCTTCGATGCAAATATCGCTCAGTATCCGATCCTTGACCTCCGCTGACGACGAATAGGAGAAATCGACATTATGGAAGCTGACCTGCCGGGCGGGCAGGGATGCGCCGGATCCAGATCCAACGGTTGCTCTTGCGACAGTTCCGACTCCAGCGCCGTGGCCAACGACAGCCCCTATTGCAGCTCCCACTTCTGAATTCGCTCCTGTCCCCGCCTCTGCGCTTGTCATAGTCGGCTGCTCCGACAACACTTCATGAATGCGCCGCGCCGACACATTCGCCTGCGACACATTCATCAGCAAGCCGCTCACCATGAGCAGGGAGGAGAGCACCTGCACGACATAATTGACGAAAGCGACGAGCTCGCCCACCTGAAGCGCGCTGTCCCAGACCAGATTCCCGCCATAAAGCAGGATAACGACCAAACAAGTGTTCATGATTAATGTCACAATCGGTGAATTGATCGCAATGAACCTCGCCGCTTTCACGGAAATTTGCGTATACTCCCGATTGACCTCGCCGAACCGCTGCCTTTCATAATCCGACCTCACGAACGCCTTCACAACGCGGATACCCGCGAGGTTTTCCTGCATTCTCGTATTCACGGCATCAAGCCTCGCCTGCACGCTTCGAAATAACGGCGCCGAGAACTTGATCAGCGCAAAGAGAACCGCCGCGAGAACGATAAGAGCCGCTAATAGAATTAGTCCCAATCGCAGATTAATGAGCAATGCCATGACTACGCTGCCAATCAGCAGACTTGGCGCTCGAACAAGACCCTGAAGCGCAATTTGCATCAAATTCTGAACTTGAACCACATCATTTGTCATGCGGGTGATGAGCGATCCCGACTTGAAGCTGTCCATATTCTCGAAGGAGAAGGTTTGCACCTTCGTGAACAGCGCTTCCCGAATATCCGCGCCGAGATTCTGGGAAGCGCGGCTTGCGAACAGATTGCAGGCGACACCCGTGGCAAGCGACAGAATCGCCACGCCCGCCATCGTCAGTCCGGTTTGCTCTATGACATTAAAATTTCGTTCGACTACGCCGAAATCCACAATATAGGCCGCCAATCTCGGCTGCAGCAGATCGAAGAACACCTCGAAAATCATAAAAAGCGGGCCCAGAATCATGAATTTCCAGTAAGGCCTGCAGTATGCTCGTAATTTCCACATGCCTATTCCCGCTCTCCTTGCCCATGCGATTCTTCTTCATTCATTTCTTCTACATTCATTTCTTCTTCATGCCTATCATCCTTAGCCGTCAAAGCTTCCAGAGCATCCTTCTCCTTCATCTCCATCCTTTCATGAAGCTCGAAATGCTGCGTATACTGATCGATGATCATTTCAATCGCCTTCAATTCGCCAAGCATGACAGGCTTGATTTCCTGCAGCTCCGGAGACCCGAGCTGCTTCTCTAAAGTGTCGCGATTCGTCCGCAGCCTCTCCAGAAACTCAAGCGCCCTGCCGCGACGGAACGTTTGCGCGCCGCCCCCATGGTGATGATGATGCTTTCCCTTATGCCTTCCGCCTCTATGCCTCCCGCTTCTTTCGCTTTCGCTGATTAATTTGCCATCGCTTAGCATATCTTCTTTCATTCGGTCTCCCGAATTCTTCATTGCCTCCCGCTCCTCTCGCATACATTTGTATACACGACAATCCATTTTAATTGTATACAAATGCATACAAAATGTCCAGAGCTCATATTTGTCATTAAGAGTGATAAAATAAGCGTAAAAAAGGCTTATTCACATCATCATTCAAATGGAATAAGCCTTCTTTTTATATTAAATAGGGGATTCAAGCCGAATCAACCCTAACACAACACAATTGTTAGCGTACGTTATTCGCGTTTTTCTGTCTAGCCCTCGAAGATGAACGATTGCATACAGCGTTAGACAGGTCACTACGGAATGAATTTCACTTCTTGGATACATATAACCACCTGGTCAGTCCAAAGAATATCATTCATTTCAAAGAATGAAAAGCTGAAATTTGCTGATGGCTCCACCGTGGATTTTCATCCGGATCACGCTCACCTTTTCAAACTGTTCGAAAATCCCTAAGATCGCCTAAAAGCCCTCTTCTAGGCTCATTCCTAACATAATCTCTCAATCAGAAGGCCAGCCAACATTTTAACGAAAATAAACCCTAAGGTCTTTAGGTAGCATATTCCTTTACTGGATAGATTACGTGCTTTTCTTTTAGCGCAGTAGTTAAGTCAGCTATGTTGATATAAACAAAGCTGCACCTCCAATGTTAGGTGTTATCTAACAATCGGAGGTGCAGTTTTATTACTTAGGTTGCTTAAATCTTCTCATTAGGTTATAAACTAAAAAAGCAACAAACGTACAGAGCAAAAATATTCTGTCTAGTTTAAGGTTTATCTCGGTATTGCTTACGCCGTTTTCATTATAAAAGATATACTTGTCGAAAAATAAATGATTCTCAATATTGTAAGAACCGCCAGAAGCGTTCATAACAATTGTACTGTTGCTTAGATCAACCATCCAACAAGCAAGAAAGTAAGTAAGTAATACAGCAAATGTTACTAAGATTCTTTTATTCATCTGTCCAAACTAATGATCCACTTGTATTAATGTATTTGAGGAATCCATTATCTAACCACGATTTGATTTCAGTGACAAGGGCATTATCTGAATCATCAGCGCCGGGTAGTACTGCGCTATAAGCGCCTCGCCCTATCGAATTATTATATAAATCCATTTCATTTGCAAGGGCAGAACCCGGGTTATACTCTTCATGAATATCAGCTACTTCTTTTGCTTGGCCAGACCCTATATCTCTTGTCATTAATATATTCCAATAGGCATGTCTAAAAGCATCTTGTTTCCCATCCTCTGGTCTACTATAACCAGAAGTCGCAGCTTTTGCGAATGCTGTGTCTGCGTCAGCTTTTGCAGTATATGCGTCAATTGGACCTACTGCCAAGATTGCAGCGGACATCTCTCCTGCGCTAGTAAGATAGCTTCCGACGTAGGCAGCTAATGGTTGAATATTTCCAGGAAGATCTAGTGCATCCAATTCAGCAATTCTAGTCCAAGCTTGTTCATCCGTAGTGATCAAACCTTGTTTTACTTCCTCAACCATCTTTAAATGAACCGCCATGCTGATCTGTTCTAAAGCTTTTTGATTAGGATGATGGGTTACTTGAGTAGAGGCAGTCATTTGTGTAGATTCAGAAGCAGCATACATCGTGCCAGTGGAACTGAAAAGCATTGCGGATACAGAGAGCGTTGCAATTAAAACATTTTTTTTCATACTTACAAATTCCTCCTAAACTTTTTTACTTTTTTAATACCTACTTCTAAAAAATCCTGTTTTTCGGGAAAATTTCATCCCCTGTTTCTCTTAGGTGTGAATTTCCAATTAATTGTATCACTTGTCGGGAAAATAGAAAATAGTCATATTGTAGTATAAAGTGATAAATAAAACTACAAACTTTGTATGTTTTTGTCGAATTATATCCACTATTTACGGCTCCACCTCGTTAGAAACAGCAAAAGAACAGTTTCTGGAAGCAACTTCATATCCCGTTTTTGTTAACATGCCATAGGCATCTTCAGGGGTCCCGCCAACAAATCGCGTTTATCTAAACTCGTTATAATTGAGGTAACTCCGTGGATAGGAGAATATTTAAGCTAGCATTGTGATACACCGGCCAATATTATAACTTAAATACAGGCTAAGACGTTCGGGGGTATAAACACCAAACCCTTCCTATGCTAAGCTTCCTGTCCAATTAAGATCAGCGGTCATCAGGTAATAAGTAAATTGTTGGACATTGTCCGTAGAACATTCAGTTTTGGGCCTCCAATGAGTTCAATCTTTCCGTCCTTAAACTATATAAGTTGAACTAAAGTATTAGAAAACTATGGTAAGGAAATTGCGACCTGCTTGTCGAATAGGTAAGGAAACTTATTCGGACAGGTTGGGATACAGATGGAACAGAACAAATCGTTAGAAGAAGTTACACAAGCCATGAAGCAAGAAAAAGAACGCCGCATGTATGAACGTTATCAAACCGTGTACTTACATCTCAAAGGGAAGCTTGTCACGGAGATTGCACAGACTCTGAATCGCAGCAAGG
>NZ_JAATHD010000036.1 GCF_011947265.1 Paenibacillus sp. HB172176 | reverse complement strand
ATGTGAATGACGGAATAGACTAAATTTCAAAACTCGTTTTCCATAATTCGGAGATCCTAGTAGAGACCGCAACGAAGGCATCACGGATTCAGGGATAAGGCGATGAGTTAAATATCGCTAATATTAACAAAATATAACTTATGGGGGATGACGATGAAAAAATGGCTATCATTATTCATGATTGCATCGGTCGCCGCTTCAGTAACAGCCTGCTCAAGCGGAAACAACAACGGAAATGAAGCTTCAAGCGTTACCCGTGCACCGATGAGCTCAAATGACGCGAATGCAGCAGCTGCCGATCCCGGCAAAGAAGGCGACTTTGCGAATGGCAAATACTCGGCGCCGATTACGCTGACGACGGTATGGGGACTCAACGAGAACGGTTCCGTGTTCAAGTCGGGCGAATCCATCGAGGACAACGTGCACACAAGATTGATCAAAGAGCGTCTTGGCATCGACATCAAGTATGATTGGGTAGTCACCAATACGAATGACGCCTATAAGACGAAACTGAGATTGATGCTCTCCTCTGGCGAGAAGATGCCCGATGTCGTCGTGTATCGCGGAGATATGGAAACGGTTAATATGCTGATCGATTCCGGTCAATTCATGCCTGTCGGCGATCTGGTGGATCAATATGCGAACGAGACCTACAAAGAAGGACTCGCTCTCGATCCCGCGATATGGCTGCCGATTACGCGCGACGGCGACAAGATGGCTCTGCCGATTCTCGATTATGCATACAACGGCGATCAAGTCATGTGGATTCGTCAGGATTGGCTGGATAAAGTGAACATGCAGGCGCCGAAGACGCTCTCCGAGCTGGAGGCGGTCATGGACGCTTTCGTCAACGAAGATCCGGACGGCGACGGGAAGAAGGATACGATCGGGCTTGCGACAGGCTTCAAGCACGGCTTCAACAATTGGATGACGGATATCGGCTTCGTGTTCGGCGCGTACGGGACCATGCCGGGACAGTGGAATTTGAACGCGGAGGGCAAGCTTGAGCACGGTTCCGTGGATCCGGCGGCTAAGGAAGCGCTGGCGAAGCTGAAGGAGTGGATGGATAAAGGCTATATTTCGCAGGATTCTGCGCTCTATGACGAGTCGACGGGCTCCGAGCTGTTCACCAAAGGAGAAGCGGGCATCATGTTCGGTCCGAACTGGCTTCCGGCCTGGCCGTTCCCGGATCTTCTGAACAATGTGCCCGGCGCAAGCTATATGCCGTATCCCGTTCCGAGCGGCGACGACGGAACGATTGGCTCGGCAGGAGGCAATCCGCCTTCCAACGGCTATATCTTCGTCAATAAAAACTCGGAGCATCCGGAAGCCATCTTGCATTATTATAACTGGTTCTTCGAAAATACTGCGAATCCGCAGCCCGGAAGCGAGTTCGAGAACGGCTTCGCGGAGGGCTACGATTACGCCTTGCTGCCCGACGGCAGTCTGACCGCCGATATCGCGAAATATCCGGAGTTGTTCCCAGGCTTGAAGGATCAGACGGCGCCGCCGCTGTATTACGCCTTGACGTATGAAGGTGCGCGAATTCCGACGCTTTATGCCGACACGCATGTGAAGCTGTCGAGCGGCGAAGCTCCCGTCACGCCTTACGAGAAGCAGGAATTCAATACGCGCACCAAGGAGAATTCCCTGGCAATGAAGATTGTTCTCGATCAGAAGGATATTCGGAAGAAGAACTATTATATGGGGCCTCTGACCGAAACGATGCAGAGCAAGAACGAGCTGCTGAACAAGCTGCTCAATGAGACGTTCAGCAAGATCATCTACGGCCAGCAGCCGCTCGATTCCTTTGATACAATGGTCAGCAATTGGATGAAGTCCGGCGGCGAGCAAATTACGAAGGAAGTAAACGAGTGGTACGATAAAGCGAAATGATAGCGGAATAAGCGATTGAATTGGAAAACAGTCTGCGGCGGTATGCTTCGATAAGGAGGCATGCCGCTGCAGGCTGTTTTAGTTGAAGGATACCCTTAGTCGAGCGGAGGGGTCGTGTTGTTCTCGCGCTCGGCCTGCTTGCGATGCGCGATACGGCTTGCCGCCGATGCCGCTATGGCTCCGACGATGTCATCGAGAAAGGTGTGAATCTCCCCGCTGTCCTTGCTGTTCAAGCGCACCAGTATGCCAGGCTTCAGCTTGTCGATATAACCGAAATTGGTAAAGCCGATGCTTCCGTATACGTTCACAATGGACAAGGCTAATATTTCATCGCAGCCATACAAGCCTTCGTCATGCTTGATCATGTCCTGCAGAGGCGCCATAAGCTTTCCTTCCTCTGCAAGCAAGTCCAACTGAATGCCGGTCAGAACCGCGTTCTGAACCTCGCGCTTGGACAATACGGCATCCACATGCTCGATGCAATCCTCGGGCGTAAGACCGGGGAAATAATCCTTCTGAAGGAAATGGGCGAGCTCGGCAATCGCCAATTTTGTGACTCCGCGCTTCGTCAGCCATTCCTCTGTCGCGGCGGCTACTTTGCTGCTGTTTAAGCTGTACCTGTTTGTATCCCGCATCTTTTTAGTTCCCCCTCATGATTTTATGGACAAAACTGGTCTAAAACAGGGAAGGGCTCGTATACATATTACTACAAATAAGGAGTTGTACAAAGCCGCCAGGCTAAATCAAGATTGGGGAGGAATTATTCACATGATTCAAAAAAGATGGATTCGTCATACCGCATTAGCCGCTTCCTTACTGCTGCTGCCCGCATGGACTGCTGGATGCGGATTGTTCTCGCAGCAGACAAGCAAAGCGATCGATCCGCCGCAGGTGGAGACAACGGACGGCATCGACGGGGATTCGACGGGCTCGCTTGATTCGCAAGGCGATGTGTCGAGCCTCACCGTCTACCTTCAGGATCGCAACGGCTATCTTGCGCCGGTCTCCCTCCCGGCTTCGCTTAAAACCGGCGAAGAGCCCGGACAGCTCGCGCTTGAGATGATGGTGGACAACGGCAGCTACGCTTCTGAGCTTCCTGATGATTTCAGAGCGATGATCCCGCAAGGGACGCAAATTCTCTCTTACGAAACGCAGGATGGAATCGCAATGGTCAATTTCTCAAGTCCTTTCGTCGACTACAGCTCGGACGACGAACGCTCCATTGTGGAGGCGATTACGTGGACATTGACGGCGATGAACGGCGTTACGGGGGTCGAGTTGTCCGTAGACGGGGAACATTTGACCGAAATGCCGGTAGCGGGCTATCCGATGGATGAGGATTTGACAAGAGCGATCGGTATCAACATTGAAACAGCGGACGGCGTCAATATGTCGAATTCTTCGCCGGTCACGCTCTATTTCTCGGCGCAAACGATGGATGACGATCAATATTACGTACCGGTGACCAGGCTTATCGCCCGCTCCGATTCGCGCGCCTTGGCCGCCATGGAGGAGTTGATTGCCGGACCGCTGAACAAGAAGGAATTAACGAGTGTCATAATGCCGGATGTAGTCGTGAACAGCATCGACGAGAAGGACGGCGTGGTCACCATCGATCTGTCTGACGATTCTTATGAGGCGGGACAAAAAATGCCGTCGGAGATGCTTCAGGCTATCGTGCTTTCTCTGACCGATAATACTTCGGCAACCTCGGTGCAGATTGAAATTAACGGCGAGACGAATATTGTGGATACCCAAGATAACTCGTACAGTGCTCCGGTCTCACGCCCGCATCATGTGAATGCGCTGAAATCATAATTTGGATACGGGACCTTAAGAAATTTTGAATATCGAAGCTGAGGGACGAATCAAGCGATGAGCTTGGTTCGTTCTTTTGTGATAGAATGGATGGGATTGCGTGGAATAGAGAAGAAGACGTTCAGGAGGAATCGGGAAATGAGAATAGATCAGCGGGAACCGAATCAAGTTCGCCAGGTGAAAATAACGACGAATGTAAATAAGCATGCGGAGGGTTCGGTTCTAATAGAGGTAGGAGACACGAAGGTCATATGCACGGCGACGGTAGAGGAGCGAGTGCCGCCGTTCATGAAGGGGCAGGGCAAGGGCTGGATCAACGCGGAATACGCGATGCTGCCCCGGGCGACGCATTCGCGCAATCAGCGCGAGGCTGTCAGGGGGAAGCTCACCGGGCGCACGATGGAAATTCAGCGTTTGATCGGACGGGCGCTTCGTTCCGTCGTGAATCTTCAAGCGCTGGGCGAGAGAACGATTACGCTTGATTGCGATGTGATTCAAGCGGATGGAGGCACGAGAACGACCTCCATTACAGGCGCGTTCGTCGCGTTGTCGCTTGCCGTGCACAAGCTTTCGAAGACGGCTAACTTCGGACTGTATCCGATTACGGATTTCCTGGCATCGGTGAGCGTAGGCGTCATTCAGGAGAAGGCGCTTCTTGATCTGAATTACGAAGAGGATTCGAAGGCCAAGGTGGATATGAACGTCGTCATGACGGGCAAGGGCAAATTCGTTGAGGTGCAAGGCACCGGCGAGGAAGCTCCATTCTCGCGCACGGAGCTGAACGAGCTGCTGCAGCTTGCGGAGCAAGGCATTGCGGAATTAATTGAAGCGCAGAAGGCGGCTTTGGGAGAAGCGTCCGCGCGAATAGGAGGTTGAGGAAGAGATGTCGAGCGATCTATTAGCAAAGCAGCGGCTTGTCGTTATCGCAACGAAGAATGAGGGCAAGGTGAAGGAATTTGCGGAAGCTCTCGCGAAGCTTGGCAAGGAAGTGACGAGCCTTCGGGAATATCCGGAGATCGGAGATATCGTTGAGGATGGAGAAAGCTTCGCGGCCAATGCCAGGATCAAAGCGAAGACGGCGGGAGACTTGCTTGGGGTTCCGGTGCTCGCGGATGACTCGGGGCTATGCGTTGCCGCTCTCGGCGGCGAGCCGGGCATCTATTCGGCGAGATTCGCGGGGGAAGGCGCTTCGGACAGCGACAATAACGCGAAGCTGCTTCGGGAGCTGGAGGCCCGCGGCGCTGCTTTGCCGGATGAGTCTGCGCTGGCGGACGGCTCTCGTATGCTGAGCCGGGCGCAGTTTGTCTGCGCGCTTGCGCTGTACGATCCGGGGGCGGGCCGATTTATTGAAGCCGAGGGCGCGGTCGACGGCGTTATTACGGACAAGCCCCATGGCGACGGAGGCTTCGGTTATGATCCCTTTTTCTATCTGCCGCAGCTGGGGCTCGGCATGGCCGAGCTGTCGAAATCGGAGAAGAACGAAATCAGCCATCGCGGCGAAGCGATAAGAGCGCTGCTCGTGAAGCTGATTACCGCGGTGGAATAGGCGGCCGCCTAAGAGCGCCGGTTGCGGCTAACCTTCGCCGCGCCCTCGCGGCGCCTTTGGGTCGCCCTAGCGGGACCTTCGGGCCGCCAACGCGGTCCTATCGGGGGTCGCCCTCGCTGTCCCTCCGGGTCGCCTTCGCGGCATCTTCGCCGCGTCTTCGCAGCCGTCCACTCCCGTGCATAATGGTCGTTGAACTGGAATTCCTCCAGTATAATGACGCGAAAAAACCATTTTTCACGTTTAAACTGGAAAAGTTCCCGTATATTTACCTGATTCCGGCTGTGGGAGGGCAGGATTAAGAAATATACTGGAGAAATTCCTGTATATCAACATATTCAAACAGCAAGGTCGGAATAAGAAGGAATAATTCCAGTATAACTGCGCGCATGACGGCCTCATTCCAAGCGAAGCCCTGACGATAAAGCTTTTACTTACAAGGCCCATCTTCTATAACACGCAACCCGACACTCATCTCAACGAGCGACCAAGCACGCAACCCGACACCTATCTCAATGAGCAACCCAGCACACATCCCAACACGCAGCCCAGCACTCATCCTCAAAACCTACTTCCTTGCAAAGCCTCTCACTACTATCGCCTTTGGAATGTCATTGCGCCTCAACTGTCGCATTAGCTTCATCCCGTGTTATTTAATCGCTACCTTATAATGACTGAGCCATAAATTAACTTGATACAAATAGGCGAACAGCTGCGGTCCCGACATCAATTGGCCGAACCACGGAATGTTGGAATTCGCCGAATCCGCCTCGGCAAGCTCCCGCACTTTTTTTACATTAATGAGGGGAAGCAGCGGCGAACTGGGTTCGTTAAGCACGTCAAGCAGAAGTTTTCGGACTGCCGTGAGATAATTCGGGTTATGCGTCTTCGGATAAGGACTTTTCTTCCGTGTCAGCACATCGTCTGGAAGAACGCCTTTCAGCGCCTTGCGAAGTATGCCTTTCTCGCGATCGCCGGCGGCTTTGATCTCCCAAGGAATATTCCATACATATTCGACCAGTCGATGGTCGCAGAACGGAACCCGCACCTCGAGTCCCGCAGCCATGCTCATGCGGTCCTTGCGATCGAGCAGAGTCGGCATGAAGCGCGTAATGTTCAAATAAGACATGCGCCTCATTTTCCGCGTATTCTCATCCTCCGAAGACAGCTGCGGCACCTCCGCGACCGCATCTTCGTAGCGCTCGGCGATATAAGCTTGCGGCTGAATCCAATCCGCGATTTCCGGCGCCAGCAAATCCGCCCTCATCGCCGTGGCAAGCGACCATGGGAATGTATTCGCACTGAGCGCGTCCTCGCGATGGAACCAGGGATAGCCTCCGAATATTTCATCGGCGGCCTCGCCGGATATGGCGACGGTAGCGCCTTTCTTGATTTCATGACAAAACAAGAGCAGCGAAGCGTCCACATCCGCCATGCCGGGGAGATCGCGCGCCAAAGTAGCGTCCCGAAGCGCGACGACGAGCTCAGGCGTATCGAATTGAATGCTGTGATGAATCGTGCCGAGATGCTTCGTCATGCGTTCGATCCATGGCGCGTCGCTGTTCGGCTGAAAGGCGTGAGCTTTGAAGTTTTTGTCATTATCGCGATAATCGACGGAATAGGTATGCACGTTGCCCTGTCCGCCCGCATTGTAATAATTAACGGCCAGCGTCGTCAGCGCGCTGGAATCCAGCCCCCCGGACAGCAAGGTGCAGACCGGCACATCGGACACAAGCTGCCGCTCGACGGTGTCTGTCAAGAGCTCCTTCACATGCTGCGCGGTTTGCTCCACATTCTGCTCATGCGGCGTGCTGCGCAGCTTCCAATAAGTGATGATCTTCACGCCGGCCTGATTGACAACCATGCATTGTCCCGGACGCACCTCGAGAAGACCTTTGTATACGCCCTGCCCCGGCGTTCTGGCGGGACCCATGACGAAGATTTCGGCTAATCCCGCCGCGCCGACCTCCGCCTTCATTGCGGGATGCTCCAGCAAACATTTCGGCTCCGAGCCGAACAGGAACAAATCATCCGCTCGGCTGTAGAATAACGGCTTCACGCCTAATCGATCGCGCGCGAGGAACAGCTCCTGCGCGGTAACATCCCATATCGCGAAAGCGAAGATGCCATTGAAGCGTTCGACGCAGGCTCTTCCCCATTCCATAAACGCACCGAGCAGCACTTCCGTATCGCAGGTCGTCGTAAAGCTGCGCCCCCTGCTTTCAAGCTCTCTCCGAAGCTCGGGCGCGTTATAGAGCTCTCCATTGTAGACAATGACGAATTGGTCGTCTCCTGTGTAACGAATCATCGGTTGGGCGCCGTTCTCGGGATCGATGACCGACAGTCGTCTGTGGCCAAGCGCGCAATGCGCGGATATCCAGGTGCCGGAGGCATCCGGTCCGCGCGGGGCAAGCGTTTCGGTCATTCGTTCCAAATCCGCGCTTTCTTTGGTCAGGTCACTGTTCCAATCAATCCAGCCGGTAATTCCGCACATCCGTCTCATTCCTCTCTATGCTGGACTCGAGTAGCGATAATAACAGTTATATGCTGAATTTATGCGCAAAATGTCTGTCCCAGCGCTCGCTCCAACGAGCGATTCAAGGAAATTGATATGCTTCTTCGTTATTAAATGATATACTTTCCTATGAAAATTTGCTCAAAACGAGTGGAGGCGTATCGATTGCAAAAGCTAATATTTTTTGTCGGGGTTGCCGGGACGGGCAAAACGACTGTCGCTAAAAAATTAAGCACATCCATTCCGGCCGCATTTCTGGATAGAGATACGATTGGCGGACGTTTTGTCGAAGCGATTCTGGAAATGAAGGGACTCGACAAGAATGACCGGGATTCCGACTTTTACAAGAAAAATTTAAGAGACTTGGAGTACGACACGGCGAAGGATGTGTGCATCGAGAATTTGGCTGCGGGCCAAAACGTATTCATGATCTCGCCGTTCACGGCGGAGCTAAAGAACAAACAGTGGATTGAAGATGTGGTGGCCGCGGCGGGACTCGCGCGCAGTGAAGTGGATGTCCGCGTGCTGGTGGTCACGCTTCAGGATATGGAGCTGCAGAAGGAGCGCATCGTGGAACGTCAAACCGTGAGGGATCAGTGGAAGCTGGATCATTGGAGCGATTTCCAGAAGCGGGTCGATTTCGTTCCCGAGATTAATTGGGAGCTGCCGGAGAAATCCGTGCTTGTATTCGACAACAGCGGCGAATTGCATGAGGAGAAGATAGCGGAATTGCTGCGTTGGCTGAACCCATAGAAGGAAGAAATGAAAGAAACCTCCGAATCCTTGATGAACAAGGGTTTGGAGGTTTTACATATAGGATCGAACAATTCATGATAGAAATGGCGTCCCAGGAGGGATTCGAACCCCCGACAACTCGCTTAGAAGGCGAGTGCTCTATCCAACTGAGCTACTGGGACACTGCAAAATAATATAACATGCGATATAGGGAATGCGCAAGTATAAATTTTGGAAAAAGGAAAATTCGGTCCTATTTTTATCTTTGGGACAGTCATGTTATAATCTATCGCAAGATTAAGAATTCATGCGAATGGAAGCATCATAAGGCGGTGTTATCATCACTATACCTGAAGATCCACAAACAGAAGCCAAAAACAATGTCTACTTGTTTCCGAATATGCTGGATCAATATCAAATTAGTCTGACCCGCATGCTGGAGTCGGAGCGGTACGGGGAAGCGAAGGAGCTTCTAGGGTTCCTGCTCCATTGTCAGGGAAAGGAGAAGCATCATTACGAGGAGTGGAAGTCGCTGCTCGAATGGCTGGATATGGCGTTTCCCGAAGGCGATTATGCAGGCGCAGAGCTTCGGAGCGAGGGAAGCGAGGAGCCGACGGAGGAGAAAATTCGACGTGAATTGCTAAATCCGCCGATGCAGGACGAGGCTTATTTGAATCAAGTGATGTATATCATGCAGCATCATCCCATGATCGATCAGCAGATGCTCGCGCTCGAGAGGGCGGTTTATCTGGAAGCGGAGCAAGTGAGCGATGATATCCGCAATTGGCTGCAAGAGGATGATTCCATACATCCCATGGTTCAATTCAAAGCTCTGCAATGCTTGAAAAAGAGAGGCGCGACAGGCGCGGTTTCGCTCGAACGGATGGATGAAGCCGTCGATTTGGCCATTGAGGACACCCCTCTCTCGCTGGAGGAATTTCCGCGTACCGTATTGCGAATATTGGAGAGAACGGAGCGGGTGGCGGAGAACGACGACCCGACGTTGCCGCATTTCGCAAGAGAATTATGGAAGGAAAGCCTGCAATTTCTTTACGGCACATCTGCCTACAATTGGATGCTCAGAGATGACGAAGAAACGACGGATTGTTACGCGGCGGCTCTGCATCTGACTTTGCAATTGACGGTATACGGCTCCGCGAACGATGATGACAATCGGGATACATACGGCATTACGGACAGTCTTAGATTTCGGTATGAGCAGGCGTGCAGAACGCTGCGCAGCGTGGCGATGCTGCTGCATGCCGGGGATGATGAACCTCCCACTTGAAATGCTCGTACAGGTTGTATATAATAGAATGGTTTATGTGACGTGAAAAACATAAGATGCATGCGCATTTTTGGAGGGGAAGGCATAAAATGAAAGCAACATGGGAAAAAATAGACAAGAACCTTGTCTCGATAGAAGTTGAGGTTGAAGCAGAAAAAGTAGCATCGGCATTGGATCAAGCCTTTAAGAAGGTTGCGGTGAAGGTCAACGTTCCTGGATTCCGCAAAGGCAAAGTGCCTCGCGGCATTTTCGAATCGCGCTTCGGCGTGGAAAGCCTGTATCAAGACGCGATTGATATTCTGTTGCCTGAAGCGTACACCGCTGCCGTTCAGGAGAATGATATCAAGCCGGTTGACCGTCCCGAGATTGATGTCACGCAATTCTCGAAAGGACAACCTTTCAAATTCAGCGCCAAAGTAACGGTGAAGCCTGAAGTTCAGCTTGGCGATTACAAAGGCCTTGAAGTCGAGGCGGTTTCCTCGGAAGTAACGGACGAGGAGCTGCAAGCCGAGCTTGAGCGCCTGCAAGGACGTCATGCGGAGCTAGTAGTGGTAGAAGAGGGAGAAGCGCAAAACGGAGATACGGCGGTTATCGATTTCGACGGCTATGTCGACGGCGAGCAATTCGAGGGCGGCTACAGCGAACGTTATTCGCTCGAGCTGGGCTCCGGTTCCTTCATTCCCGGCTTTGAAGATCAGGTTGTAGGCATGCAAATCGGCGATTTCAAGGATGTCGAAGTAACCTTCCCTGAAAGCTATCAAGCCGAGCATCTTGCAGGCAAGCCTGCCGTGTTCAAGGTGAAGCTGCATGAACTGAAGCGCAAATCGCTTCCTGCTCTCGACGATGAGTTCGCGAAGGATGTCAGCGAATTCGATACGCTGGAAGAGTATAAGCAGGATTTGATGAACACGCTGAAAGAGCGCAAGGAGAAGGAAGCCGAGCAAGCGCTTGAAGTTGCAGTCGTGGATAAAGCTACAGCCGCTGCTGAAGTGGAAATTCCAGATGCGATGATCGATACGGAAGTCGACTACATGCTGAAGGATTTCGAAAGCCGTCTTAGCATGCAGGGCATGAATCTGGAGCTGTACTACCAGTTCTCCGGTCAAGACGAAGCCGCTCTTCGCGGACAAATGCGCTCGGATGCCGAGAAGCGCGTTCGCAACAACCTGGTTCTTGAAGGTATCGCCAAAGCGGAGGGCTTTGAAGCAACGGAAGAAGATCTGACAGAAGAGCTTGAGAAGCTGTCCAAGCAATACAATCGCCCGGCGGAAGAGCTTCGCAGCATCTTCGCGGCGAACGGAAATATAAGCAATCTGCAAGAGGATGTTCTTCTTCGCAAGACGATTAAATTTTTGCTTGACAACAGCAAAACCGTTTAAGCCATTTGCGTTTTCTCGCATAGAAGAATAAGATATACCCTATGATAAGGCGCGTGATTGTCACGTGCCTTATTTCTACCCTACATATTGCAATTTGCAAGGCCCTTTCCATCCAGTCGGCGTACATAACAAAGCATTCCCGCCGTATACTGTAGTAGTGGCAACATGACATCAATAATCGTACGTGTTACAATGATGGTGTAATGAAGTCTAAAACGAAAAGAGGTTGGTCGCATGAATCTAGTACCGATTGTAGTCGAGCAGACAAATCGCGGAGAACGTTCTTACGATATCTACTCCCGTTTGCTTAAGGATCGCATTATTTTTCTCGGGAGCGCTATTGATGATGATGTAGCAAACTCTGTAATTGCTCAGTTGTTGTTTCTCGCGGCCGACGATCCGGAGAAGGACATTCATCTCTACATTAACTCCCCGGGCGGCTCCGTTACTGCCGGGATGGGGATCTTCGATACGATGCAATACATTAAGCCCGAGGTATCTACCATCTGCATGGGCATGGCGGCCAGCATGGGTTCTTTGCTCTTGACGGCCGGGGCGAAGGGCAAGCGTTTCGCGCTTCCGAACGCGGAAGTGATGATTCATCAGCCGCTCGGCGGCGTCAGAGGCCAGGCAACGGATATTAAAATCCATGCAGACTGGATTCTGAAGACGAAGCAGAAGCTGAATCAAATTTATGTAGAGCGTACCGGACAGTCCTACGAGAAGATTGATCGCGATACGGACCGCGATAATTTCATGAGCGCCGAAGACGCGCTGAATTACGGCTTGATTGACAAAGTAATCACTTCGCCAATCCAACAATAAGTTCATCGAAGGGGTGAGTATATGTTTAAATTCAACGATGAGAAGGGTCAACTGAAATGCTCCTTCTGCGGCAAATCGCAGGAGCAGGTCCGCAAGCTTGTTGCCGGACCGGGCGTTTATATATGCGATGAGTGCATCGAGCTTTGCACGGAAATCGTCGAAGAGGAACTCGGCAATGAAGAGGAGCTGGATCTGAAGGATATTCCGAAGCCGCAAGAAATCAGATCGATTCTGGATTCTTATGTGATTGGGCAGGAATTCGCGAAGAAATCTCTTTCCGTTGCCGTCTACAATCATTACAAACGAATTAACTCGGGCAGCAAAATCGAGGATGTCGAATTGCAGAAGAGCAACATTCTGTTGTTGGGCCCAACCGGTTCAGGGAAGACGCTGCTCGCGCAAACGATGGCCAAGATCTTGAATGTGCCTTTCGCAATCGCTGACGCAACTTCGTTGACGGAAGCAGGCTATGTCGGCGAGGATGTCGAGAACATCCTGCTCAAGCTGATTCAGGCAGCCGATTATGATGTGGAGAAAGCCGAACGCGGCATCATCTATATTGACGAGATTGACAAAGTGGCTCGCAAATCCGAGAATCCATCGATTACCCGCGATGTATCCGGCGAAGGCGTGCAGCAGGCCCTTCTGAAGATTTTGGAGGGCACGGTAGCTTCTGTTCCTCCGCAGGGTGGACGCAAGCACCCGCATCAGGAATTTATTCAGATCGACACAACCAACATTCTGTTCATCTGCGGCGGCGCGTTCGACGGATTGGAGCAATTGATCAAACGCAGAATCGGCAAGAAGGTGATTGGCTTTAACTCGTCCGGAGAGACGCAGAAGGATTTGAAGGCTGGTGAATATCTGTCCATGGTATTGCCGGAGGATCTGCTGAAGTTTGGCCTCATACCGGAATTCGTAGGCCGCCTGCCGGTTATCTCTACATTGGAGCCGCTGGATGAACCGGCTCTGGTTCGGATTCTGTCGGAGCCGAAGAATGCTCTTGTCAAGCAATATCAGAAGCTTCTCGAGATGGACAATGTGAAGCTGGACTTCGAGCCGGCTGCGCTGGACGCCATTGCGAAGGAAGCGATCAAACGCAATACGGGCGCACGGGGGCTTCGCGCGATCATTGAAGGCATTATGCTCGATGTGATGTATGAAGTGCCGTCTCGCGACGATGTGAATACATGTCTCATAACCGAGAAATCGGTGCAAGAGAAGATTATGCCGGAGCTGACTTCCAAGAAGAACAAGAAGAAGGAAGAAAGCGCCTAAGCATTGGAATAAGACGGAGGAGCCTTCCACCCTTTGCACATAAGCGAAAGTGCCGTGCATGGGGTGGACTTTGACGTTCATGGGAGAGATGATTAATGTACAAGCGTCAGGATACGGTTGCGGTAAAAGTCGGCGATCTGACCATTGGCGGAAGCAACGAAGTTATCATTCAGAGCATGTGCACGACAAAGACGGCGGATGTCGAAGCTACGGTAGCCGAAATCTTGCGACTTGAGGAAGCCGGCTGCCAGATTGTTCGAGTAACGGTCAACAACAAGGAAGCCGCCGAGGCCATTAAGGAAATCAAGCGCAGAATACACATACCGCTTGTCGCCGACATTCATTTCGATTATCGATTGGCGCTCGCAGCCATTGAGAACGGTGTAGACAAAGTACGTATCAACCCGGGCAATATCGGCCGAAGAGAAAAGGTTGAAGCGGTCGTGAAGGCTTGCAAGGAGCGAGGCATTCCGATTCGAATCGGCGTGAACGCCGGTTCTCTTGAAAACCATCTGCTCGAGAAATACGGTTATCCGACTCCAGAAGCGATGGTGGAGAGCGCATTGTTCCATATCGGAATACTGGAAGAGCTTGATTTCCACGATATTATCGTCTCGCTCAAGGCCTCCGACGTTCCGATGGCTATCGCGGCATACAGCATGGCGGCCGAGAAGATCAAATATCCGCTTCATCTTGGCATCACGGAGGCAGGGACGCTGCATACCGGCACGATCAAAAGCTCCGCGGGCATCGGGGCGCTGCTTGCGATGGGCATCGGCAATACTGTACGAATCAGTCTAAGCGCTGATCCGGTCGAGGAAGTGAAGGTTGCAAGGGAGCTTCTCAAAACCTTCGGTTTAATCACCAATGCGGCAACGCTAATCTCATGCCCAACCTGCGGCAGATTGGATATCGATCTATTCTCTATCGCCAATGAAGTGGAAGAATATATTTCGAAAATCAAGGTGCCGATCAAGGTTTCCGTATTGGGCTGCGCGGTTAACGGACCGGGAGAAGCGCGGGAGGCCGATATCGGCATCGCCGGCGCGCGAGGCGAGGGGATGCTGTTCCGCTATGGCGAGATGATTCGCAAAGTGCCCGAAGCGGAGCTGCTAAGCGAGCTGAAGAAGGAAATCGATGAAATCGTAAGAGTGTTCGAGGCTACGGGAGAGATTCCGGGCCGAAGCAATCATGTGCATTCATAACTCGCGAGGAGCTGCTTGAAAGGAGATTTTGATTTCCTTCAGGCAGTTTCTTTCTTTTCCTCAGGAGAAATTCCGTAATTTATCATTTCGAACAGCAACCCGCGATTATTCCATCATCCAAGAGGCAATACTGTCATAATACGGATGATTTTGAAGGGAGCGGGTAGACGATGAATTTAAGTCTCGTATTAATGTTGATTCAAGTTTTTTTTGCTGTGGTAATTGGATTGTATTTCTGGAATTTGCTTCGCAATCAGAAGACCAATCGATCGGCGGTTGACCGCGAGTCGAAGAAGGAAATGGATAAACTGAAAAAACTGAGATCGGTTTCGCTGACAAAACCGTTGGCGGAGAAGACACGTCCGCAGACGATGGGGGATATTATCGGACAGCGAGACGGATTGCGCGCGCTCAAAGCGGCATTATGCAGTGCGAATCCGCAGCATGTCATTATTTACGGACCTCCCGGAGTAGGGAAAACGGCGGCAGCCAGAGTGGTGCTGGAGGAAGCGAAAAAAAATCCGAGCTCGCCGTTTCTGCCCCAAGCGAAATTCACGGAAATCGACGCGACTACCGCGAGATTCGATGAGAGGGGCATAGCGGATCCGCTTATCGGTTCCGTGCATGATCCAATCTATCAAGGCGCAGGAGCTATGGGCGTGGCGGGTATTCCGCAGCCTAAGCCGGGCGCTGTCACGAAGGCGCATGGAGGCATTCTGTTCATCGATGAAATCGGGGAATTGCATCCCGTTCAGATGAATAAGCTGCTGAAGGTGCTCGAGGATCGCAAGGTCTATTTGGAAAGCGCGTATTATAATTCGGAGGACGCGAATATACCTGTATATATTCATGATATTTTTCAGAATGGCTTGCCTGCGGATTTCAGGCTGGTAGGAGCGACGACGCGTTCGCCTCAGGATATTCCTCCAGCGATTCGCTCTCGCTGCATGGAGGTCTATTTCCGTCCGCTGCTCGCGGATGAAATCGCCGAGGTTGCCCGGAACGCGGTGAAGAAAATTGGATTCGGACCTTGTCCGGAGGCGATCGACGTGGTAAAGCGATACGCGACCAACGGCCGGGAAGCGGTTAACGTTATTCAACTGGCGGCAGGCGTCGCCTTGTCCGAGAAGCGGGACGCCATAACGGCGGCGGACATTGAATGGGTGGTGAACAGCTCGCAAATTCCGCCGCGTCCGGATCGGAAGGTTCCTGCAATGCCTCAGGTGGGTTTCGTGAACGGGCTGGCGGTGTATGGGCCGAATCTGGGCACCTTGCTCGAGATCGAGGTAAGCGCCATTCCGGCCGGTGCAGGAAGAGGCCAATTCACGATTACAGGCGTAGTGGATGAAGAAGAGCTTGGCGGCGGCTCCAGGACTCTGAGGCGCAAGAGCATGGCGAAGGGATCGGTTGAGAACGTTCTGACCGTTCTGAGGCGCATCGGCCTCAATCCGCAGGATTTCGACCTGCATATTAACTTTCCCGGAGGAACGCCAATCGACGGCCCCTCTGCAGGAATAGCGATGGCGACAGCCATCACCTCCGCCATTCGCAAGGAGAAGATCGACAATAAGCTGGCAATGACGGGAGAAGTCGGCATTCACGGCAATGTGAAGCCGGTAGGCGGCGTCCTGGCCAAAGTGGAGGCGGCATTTCAGGCAGGTGCGGAGCAGGTTATTATTCCGAAAGAAAACTGGCAGGCGATTTTTGCCGATCTTAACGGATTGAAGGTTATTGGGGTCGACCGTATTGAAGAAGTATTCAAGCATGTATTTCCGAAGTCCGCGTTGCCGGCAACAGAGGCCGAAACGCCGTTTGGAACGGAGCTGTTCGTCCCTCCGACCCTTCCCTATTTGCAGGCGGAATCCGCTGAATGATAAAATAAAGGCAGAAGTTAATGAATGGAGGTGCCGGTATGGGATCTGGCAAATCGAAAAGCCGTCCTTTGCCCTTGCTTCCGCTACGGGGGCTGCTTGTATATCCGAGCATGGTGCTTCACCTGGACGTGGGCAGAGACAAGTCGGTTCGCGCGCTGGAGCATGCGATGGTGAATGATCACATGATTTTGCTTTGCTCGCAATCCGAAGTGAATATCGAAGATCCTGCCGAGGAGGATATTTATAAAGTCGGGACGATCGCCAAGGTGCGTCAAATGCTTAAACTGCCTAACGGGACTATTCGTGTCCTGGTGGAAGGCGTTGTAAGGGCAGAGGTGCAGAGCTATCTGGCGAATGATCAATTCTATGAGGTACAGGTAAAAGAGCTTCACGAGGACGAATCGGATGATACCGAGGTCGATGCGCTGATGAGAACGGTGCTCAGCCAATTCGAGCATTATATCTCGCTATCGAAGAAGGTGACGCCCGAGACTTACGCGGCAGTATCGGATATCGATGAACCGGGGCGTCTTGCCGACGTCATTACCAGCCATTTGTCGCTGAAGATCAAAGACAAGCAAGATATTCTGGAGACGGTGGATGTCCGGGCCAGACTCGAGAAGCTGCTTGATCTGCTGAATAACGAGCGCGAGGTGCTCGAGCTGGAGAGACAGATCAATCAACGCGTGAAGAAGCAGATGGAGAAGACGCAGAAGGAATATTATTTGCGCGAGCAGATGAAGGCGATTCAGAAGGAGCTCGGCGAGAAGGAAGGGCGTGCCGGAGAAGCGGAAGAGCTGAGAAATCAGCTTGTGGAAGCGGGCATGCCGGAATCCGTGCAAGAGAAGGCGATCAAGGAGATAGATCGACTGGAGAAGATGCCTCCATCCTCGGCGGAGGGTGGGATCATCCGCAATTATATCGATTGGTTATTGGCATTGCCGTGGAAGGCTGCAACGGAAGACGATCTGAGCCTGGACAAAGCGGAGACGATACTGGACGAGGATCATTACGGCCTCGAGAAGCCGAAGGAGAGGGTGCTCGAATATTTGGCGGTGCAGCAGCTCGTCAAAGAGATGAAAGGACCGATTCTCTGTCTCGTCGGCCCTCCGGGCGTGGGGAAGACCTCTCTGGCTCGCTCTATCGCGAAATCGCTTAATCGGAAATTCGTCCGCATCTCGCTGGGCGGGGTGCGCGACGAAGCTGAGATCAGGGGGCATCGCAGAACGTATGTCGGAGCCATGCCAGGGAGAATCATTCAAGGCATGAAGACGGCAGGCAGCTCGAATCCCGTTTTCTTGCTCGACGAGATTGACAAGATGGCGATGGATTTCCGCGGCGATCCCGCTTCAGCGCTGCTTGAGGTGCTGGATCCGGAGCAGAACAATACGTTCAGCGATCATTATATTGAACTGCCCTTCGATCTGTCCAAGGTCATGTTCGTCACAACGGCCAACGCCATGCATAATATTCCGCGTCCGTTGCTTGATCGCATGGAAGTGCTCTATATTCCCGGCTATACGGAGCTTGAGAAGCTGGAGATTGCCGTCCGGTATCTGGTGCCGAAGCAGAAGCGCGATCACGGCATAGAGGAGGATCGGCTGCAGTTGTCCCAAGAGGCGGTACAGCTGCTGATCCGGGAATATACGAGAGAATCGGGCGTTCGCAATCTGGAGCAGCAGATCGCTGCCGTATGCCGCAAGGCAGCCAAATTTTTCGTCTCGAGCAAGCCGGGGGAGGGCGAGGAGCAGCAACCTCTTAAGGTCGACACGGCGCTGATGAAGGAGTGGATTGGACCTCCGAAATTCAGGTACGGCACAGCGGAAATCGAGAATCAAATCGGAGCGGTTACGGGTCTCGCCTGGACCGAGGTCGGCGGAGACACGCTTGTGATTGAAGTAACCGTGCTACCGGGCAAGGGCAAGCTGACGCTTACGGGCAAGCTTGGCGACGTGATGAAGGAGTCTGCGCAAGCCGCGTTCAGCTACACAAGATCGCGCGCGAGCCAGCTTGGAATCGACTCCGACTTTCACGAGAAGAATGATATCCACATCCATATACCCGAAGGCGCCATTCCGAAGGATGGACCGTCCGCCGGCATTACAATGGCAACTGCGCTCATCTCGGCGCTGACGGAGCGTTACGTCAATAAGGATGTGGCAATGACAGGAGAAATTACGCTGCGAGGCAGGGTGTTGCCGATCGGCGGGTTGAAAGAGAAGTCGCTGGCGGCTCACCGTGCGGGAATCAAAAAAATAGTGATGCCCAGGGACAATGAGCGCGATTTGCGCGATATTCCGGACAGCATACGGGACGATATGACGTTCGTGCCCGTCAGCCATATGGATGAAGTTCTGGAGCATGCGCTGCTGCCGGCAGCAACGGAGGAGAAAGCAGGGACGACCATTTCATGAAAATTACAGACGCACAATTTATTATAAGCGCGGTCCAGCCGCATCAATATCCTGAGGATGCCTTGCCGGAGATCGCTCTGGCAGGGCGTTCGAATGTAGGGAAATCATCTCTTATCAATAAATTAATTCTTCGCAAAAACTTGGCTCGAACGAGCTCCCAGCCTGGAAAGACGCAGCAGCTTAACTATTATCGCGTGAATGATCTCATATACTTGGTCGATTTTCCCGGTTACGGCTACGCCAAGGTTTCGAAGACGCAGCGGGAGCAATTCGGAACCATGATCGAGACCTATCTGCAGGAGCGCGAGCCGCTTAAGCTGCAGCTGCTCGTTATCGATATCCGCCACGAGCCGTCGAAAGACGATCAACTCATGTACAAGTGGCTGAAGCATTATGAGATTCCAACCTGCATCGTATGCACGAAGGCCGATAAGATTCCAAAGTCCAAGTGGGCCAAGCATGTGAAGATGGTGAAGACGGTGCTGGAGGCGGAGCCCGAGGATCCATTTGTGCTGTTCTCGTCCGAGACGGGGCTTGGACGCGATGAACTGTGGCAGATCATATCCGAGAAAATCGCCAGATAAGCAAGAAAGCGCAGGAAGTTCTTCGCAAAAGCAGAGGATACAGCGCAATTTATTGGATTACTCGCTGATAATTCCGATATTTCTTGAAATATGCGTAAATATCGAAGCTCGCAAGCAGGAATATATCGGCCGGATCACGTATAATGTTAATAAGCAATGCTGATAAGGCTCTCATAAGGAAGAGGAACAGAGTCTCAAAGAATTGAGGATTGATTTTTATGGCTAAGCGGCTAGCCACTGAGTATGTTAACGCTAAATTGCAGCTGAAGCATGAAGAAATGGCCCGATTTATTACATTTATGGAGGATCAACAGCTGCGATCGCAGGTGCTGGTGCTCGATAACGGTAATCAAGAGCTTGTCCTGCAGGATGTGGCCGGAAGGGAAGAAATCAGATTAACTTTCGAACGCAGGCAGGATGGCTATGTGTGTGAACTTAATTGCCGACTCCTTGCACCCAAATTGACGAACGCGATGCGCAAAGCCCTGTCGACGTTTCGAGGCAGCGCGATTGTCAATCGCATATACAGCCATTATACGATGATCTATCACTATAAGAACGGCGCGGTGCAGCTTATTGTCGAGAGCACAGCTTCTGGACAACGAGTCGTGTTCGAACACAAGGATACGCTCGGACAGCTGGAGCGTGTGTTCCGGAGCCGCTTGATCGAGAGGGAAATTTCTCTTATTCAAGGAGCGGTTAATGAGCTGCTGGATTTGCGCAATCAAGCTCCAGGCTCGCATGAGCTTGAGGAAATTGACCGGCGGCTTTCCCAGCTTACGCATAAGCTTTTTGTACTGGAGGCATAACGGCTGGCACGGGGAGAATTTGATGGAGATCGCTTCCAAGCGGTCTCTTTTCTTTTTGGGCGAACAGCAGGGAATGTTTTTGAAAAAAACTATTGCAATTCTTACGGATAGATGTTATTTTTAGTTTCGTTGAAAACATTGTAATGCGATTCAATTGGAGTGCCAAATTAGGAACCAGGATTCACTCAGGACATGGATATGTTGCGAGAGCTTAAACCCTCGGGAAGTGAATGACGTAGGTCCTAGCGGATGAAATTTTTCAAACATTTTATTCCTAGGAAGGGGGAACCGGAAGATGGAATACTCAACTTTCGGAAGACACGTTGCTGTTGATGCTTGGGGTGTAGATTTTGATTTGCTGAACAGCGCACAATTTTTGAAATCTCACATGGTAGAGGCTGCAGAAGCTTGTGGAGCCACGGTATTGTCCGTACAGGGCCAACAATTTGAGCCTCAAGGCGCAACGGTGCTCGTACTGCTGTCAGAGAGTCACCTCTCGATTCATACGTATCCTGAGAGAGGCTTTGCCGCGCTTGACTGTTATACCTGCGGTGAAACGGTTGATCCTCAGCTGGCGATTGATTACATGCTTGCCGTATTGAAGCCGAAGACGGCGCATGCCAAGAAGCTTGTTCGCGGCATGGGTGAATTACAGGTTGTAGAGCCGGATATGAAACAAATCGAGCTTGTCTAGCAAGCAAGCTCATTCATGAATGATATGGGAATAACCATGGAGCAATCCATGGTTATTTCTTTGGGCAAAAAGGGAATAATGGGGATGTAATTTTCAAACATTATTCATATATGAAGCCTTAAGGATTGGTCGAATTATGTTATAATCATGACAAAGAGAAGGAAACGGATTGTTTTTCATCGAAGCAAGGAGGCAGGTGGGAAGAGATGCACATCATTTCAGTCGGACTAAATTATCGAACAGCGCCTGTGGAAGTGAGGGAGAAATTCACTTTCGCCGAAAAGGATCTGCCACGGGCCTTGCGAGGCCTAATGGACACGAAGAGCATCATGGAATGTGTGATCGTCGCCACTTGCAATCGGACGGAATTCTATGCTGTCGTTGACCGGCATCAGCTCTGCGGACATTATATTCGCAGCTTCATGGAGAGGTGGTTCGGACTATCAAGAGAAGAGTTTACGAATCATCTGTACATGTACGAGGACGAGAAGGCGATCGAACATCTCTTTCGCGTCACAAGCGGGCTTGATTCGATGGTTATCGGAGAGACTCAAATTTTGGGACAGGTAAAGCAAGCCTTTCTCTTGGCTCAGGCGGAGAAAACGACAGGAACGGTATTCAATATGCTGTTCAAGCAGGCTGTCACTATGGCCAAACGCGCGCATTCGGAGACGATGATCGGGGAAAGCGCGGTATCGGTCAGCTATGCGGCAGTCGAGCTCGGCAAGCAAATATTCGGATCCTTCCACAAGAAGTCTGTTATGATTCTAGGAGCTGGCGAAACAAGCGAGTTGACCGCCAAGCATCTATATGCGAACGGCGCGACGCAAGTGATTGTGGTGAATCGCACTTACGAGCGGGCAGCCAGTTTGGCAGATAAATTCAACGGGACGGCTTATTCGATGGAGGAAGCGATCTCGAAGCTGCACGAAATTGATATTATGATTAGTTCGACGGGCTCCGATGGTTTTGTGATATCACGCGAACAAGTGCAGGAGGCTATGCGCAGGCGCAAATCCAAGCCCCTGTTCATGATTGACATCGCCGTTCCCAGAGATCTTGATCCATCCATAGCTGCTGTAGAGAATGTGTTCTTGTATGATATTGACGACCTCGAGAATATCGTGCAGAGCAATCTGGAGCAGCGCCGTTCGGAGGCTCTCAAGATCGAAGAGATGATTCGCCAGGAGCTGGCCGCATTCGATCAATGGTATAGAACGCTGGGAGTAGTGCCTCTTATCCGCGCATTGCAGACGAAAGCGTCAGACATCCATATGGAAACGATGGACAGCTTGACGAAGAAGCTTCCTGACCTGGACGAGCATGAGATGAAGGTTATTCGAAAGCTGACGAAGAGCATTGTGAACCAAATGATGCAGGACCCGATTCTACGCATCAAAGAGATGGCTGGCGAGAAGCATCCCGAAGAAGCAATGGATATGTTCGTCAAGTTATTCGCTCTCGAAGAGCAGTTAAATCAATCCCGGCAAGCGGAAGACGTTAAGCTTGAAGATAATGCCGAGACGATAAAGTCTGCTCTTGGTCATAAGCAAACTCCGGTTGTGACTGCCGTGCCCGTTTTCGCGCATCCATGATCTTGAAGGCGGCAATCGCCCATTCTCCTGAGTGAAGCACGCCTTGCGGACAGAAGGAGGCGCAACCGTTTCGCCTCGGCAGTTGCGGATTGGAGGAGCCATGGCAACAGAGAAATGGATATATGATGTGATTATATATATATACGCCCTGAGCTTACTGTTTTATTTCTCCGATTTTATGAGCGCAAGTCGGAGAGCCAAACGGATAGGTGCAGGGCTGCTTATTTTTGTTTGGGGATTGCAAACGGTATACTTGTTGTCGAAGCTTCTGTCGCATCTTCAACTGCCGGAGATTTCGCCATTCGAGTATTGGCTGGGCTTCTCTTGGCTGCTTGTGACCGTGTCGCTTGTTATTAGCCGATTTATAGCCATCGATTATATTGTTTTCTTCGTGAACGTCGTGGGCTTTGCCGTGCTTGCGCTCAATCTGTACAGCAGTCCGTCCGACGGAATGGACTATTCCATGTCGGATACGATGAGGGAGATGCTCTACGTTCATATCAGCCTCGTTCTATGCGCCTACGCGGCGCTTACGATCGGCGCTTTGCTGTCGGGCATGTATATGTTCTTGCATCATCGATTGAAACATAAGAAGTGGTCGAGATTTGTGCGCCGATTTCCCAGCCTGGACAGCATTGAGCGTTATGTGGATCGAACGGTTATTGTTGGACTGCCGCTCCTCGCGATGTCGCTTGCCGTTGCGGTCACATCGTTGCTGGTGGAAGGTCGGGAATATTTGCTGCTGGACTGGAAGGTGCTCAGCTCCGTCGGGGCGTTAATCATGTACATTGTCTATGTCTATCAACGGGCGGTGAATCAAAAGCCCGCTCAGCAGCTGGCCAAGCTGTATCTGGCTTCATTTGCCGTTATGCTGCTGAATGTGTTGACCAGCTCCTTGTCTTCGTTTCATTAGGCTCGCAACGGAAGGAGGAACGTTATGGAGGAACTTGACGGCAACGGTTATTATCCGGTTGCCTTGCGGGTAAGCGGAATGCGATGCGTTATCGTTGGAGGAGGTCCGGTTGCCGAGCGCAAGCTGAAGGGACTCGTTCAAGCGGGCGCAAACCGAATCGATGTGATTAGTCCTGTTGCAACGGAAGGCATACAATCTTTTGTGGAATCGGGAAAGGCCCGCTGGATTAGAAGAGCGTTCGAACAGAATGATTATTGCGAAGCCTGGCTGATTATCGCCGCAACGGACAACGCGCCTCTTAACGAAGAGATAGCCGAGCAATCGAAGCAACGGCAAATTCTGTGCAACCGGGCGGATTATTCGGATGGAGGGAGCTTCCTGACGGCTTCGACGGTTCGCAGAGGCGATTTGCTCGTTTCGGTAACGACATCCGGAGCAAGCCCGGCGCTTGCCCGCAAGCTTGGGCAAGAGCTTGAATCTTACATAGACAAAGCTTACGGCGAAGCGGTGGCGGATTTGAGAGCGCTTCGGACTGTGGTGCTCGAACAAGTGGAGGACCGCAAGCTCAGAAGAGAAATACTTCAATTGGCGGCCCAGGAAATTTTGGAGGAACAGAATGCTGGCGGAGACGCTCAGCGGTGGTTCTTTCATTTGTTGAAGAGGCTGAAGGGGAGAAACGATTAATGACGAATAAGAGCGATAAACGCGTAATTGTAGTAGGAACAAGACAAAGCGGACTTGCATTGACGCAGACCGGTCAAGTCATAGAAGCTCTGGAAAAAATTTGCGAGCAGCACGGCTACAACTATCAGTTCGAAATTCATAAGGTAGTGACGAAGGGAGACCGGATCCTGGATGTAACGTTATCCAAGGTGGGAGGCAAAGGCTTGTTCGTGAAGGAAATCGAACAGGCGCTGATGGATAAGGAAATTGATCTTGCGGTGCATAGCATGAAGGATATGCCTTACGAGCTGCCCCAGGGGCTGATGAATGGCGCGACGCCGCGAAGGTTCACGCCGCTCGATTGTTTGATCATGAAGGAAGGAAGTTCAATCGACGATCTTCCGCAAGGGGCGCGAGTAGGAACCAGCAGCCTCAGACGAGCAAGTCAACTGAAGCATGCAAGGCCGGACCTGCAGTTGGAATCGATTCGGGGAAATATTGATTCGCGTATTCGCAAGCTGGATACGGAAGGCTTTCAAGCGGTCGTGCTTGCGGCTGCAGGCATGACGCGGATGGGCTGGGAGGATCGCATATCGGCCACTATACCTGTTGATATATGCTTGCCCGCTGTCGGACAAGGCGCGCTGGGCATCGAATGTCGCTCGGAGGACACGGAGATCAGGGAACTGCTCGCGCATCTGAACGACAGAGAGACGGAGCTTGCCGTGCTTGCGGAACGAAGCTTTCTCGGCACCTTGCACGGTGGCTGTCAAGTGCCGATCGGCGCTTACGCGACTCTTGTATCGCAGGAAGAAGGAGAGCAGCCGCTGCTCGAGCTAACGGGCATGGTAGGCACGCCCGACGGCGCAACCCTGCTCAAGGAAATGCAGCGGGGACGCGATCCGGAGCAGCTCGGCAGAGATGTTGCGAATGTGCTTATCGCCGGCGGAGCGGACCGAATTCTTGCTGAAATCGGAGGCTGAACATGAAGAAGGGGAAGGTTTATTTGGTCGGCGCGGGACCGGGAGATCCCCGGCTGATAACTGTGCGGGGGTTGCAATGCTTGCAGGAATGCGATGTTGTGGTGTATGACCGGCTTGCAAGTCCGCGTTTGCTTCAGCATGTCAAGAGCGAGGCAGAACGGATTTATGTAGGGAAGCTGCCGGATCGGCATACGATGAAGCAGGAGGAAATCAATCATCTTCTCGTCGATCTTGCGCTGCAAGGCAGGACGGTGACCAGGCTGAAGGGCGGAGATCCTACGATCTTCGGTCGGGTAGGCGAGGAAGCCGGGCTGCTCTATGACAATGGCATCGAATTCGAGATTGTGCCGGGCATTACTTCGGCGATAGCCGTTCCGGCTTATGCCGGCATTCCGGTCACGCATCGCGACCTGGCGTCGTCGCTTTCGATTGTTACCGGGCATGAAAGCCCGGACAAGCTGGACCGCTCCATCCATTGGGACAAGGTGACCAATGCTACCGGCACGTTGATCTTTCTCATGGGCGTTGCCAAAATCGGGTATATTGCCGAACAGCTTATTCGCCACGGCAAGCCTTCCGATACGCCGGTTGCGCTTGTGCGCTGGGGAACGAGGGTCGAGCAGCAGACGATCGTCGGCACTTTGAGCTCAATCGAGCAAATCGTACGGGAGACGAATTTCAAGCCGCCGGCTGTCATTGTCGTCGGCGAGGTTGTATTGCAGCGCGAGAAGCTGAGATGGTTCGAGAGAAAGCCGTTATTCGGCTTGCGAGTATTGGTTACAAGAGCCAGGGAGCAAGCGAGCGAGCTGTCGGCAGCCATAGAGGAGCTCGGCGGCGAGCCTTGCGAATTCCCGGTTATTGCAGTTCGGGAGCCTTCCGATCCTGATGCCGCGGAGCATATTCGGGAGCATATGGCAGCTGGGCAGCATTATGATTGGTTGATGTTTACAAGCGTGAACGGCGTTGACTATTTTTTTCGCTATCTAAGCCGTTTCAAGCTCGATATTCGAAGCTTCAACAAAGCCCGCATTGCCGCGGTTGGCCCGAAGACGGCCGAGGCGCTCGCCAAGCGAGGCTTGATCTGCGAAGAGCTGCCCGTCAGCTTCCATGCGGAAGGCTTGCTTGACAGCATTCAGGACAAGCTGCAAGCGGGTCAGCGCGCGCTTCTGCCGCGAGGCGACCTGGCGCGCGAGGTACTGCCGAGAGAGCTTGAGCGCCTTGGACTTAAGACGACGGTTATCGATGTCTACGAGACGGTTCTCGCGGAGAAGCAAGAGGATTGGGCATTGGAGATGATTCGCGAGAAGGAAATCGGCATGATTACTTTCACAAGCTCGTCAACGGTGGCGAATTTGATGGAGGTATTGCGCCGAAGCGGCGTCGAGGAGCCGGCCAAGCTTCTTGCGGGCGTGCCTGTTGCCAGCATTGGACCGATTACTTCGAAGGCGGTTCGAGCGGCGGGTCTCGAGGTGACCGTCGAGGCTCTGGATTCAACCATCGACGGGTTAATACAAGCGATTGTGGATGCCCGAAGGGCAGCAACACGCGCGGGAGAATCCGAATAGAACTGAAGAAGGAGCGATAAGCAATGAGTTATCCTGTTACGCGAAATCGGAGATTGCGCCGTACGCCCGGCTTGCGGGGTTTAGTGCGGGAAACGGTACTGAACCGATACGATTTCATCTATCCTTTGTTCGTTGCATGCGGCGAAAATAGGAAAGAAGAAATTCCGTCCATGCCAGGCGTGTATCATTATTCGCTTGATCGATTGAAGGATGAAATTCAAGATATTGTAGACGCCGGAATTACTTCGGTGCTGCTGTTCGGCATACCCAACCATAAGGATGAGCTGGGCACTTCCGCTTATGAAACGGACGGCATTGTGCAGAGAGCGATCAGGGCGGTTAAAGAATGGGCGCCGGAGCTTGTAGTGGTCGCCGACACTTGCCTGTGTCATTATACCGATCATGGCCATTGCGGCTTTATTCGTCAGGATGAGCTAACGGGAGCGGCGGTGGTGGACAACGACAGGTCGCTGGAGCTGCTAGTTCGCACCGCGGTGTCCCAGGCGCAGGCGGGAGCGGATATTATCGCTCCATCCAACATGATGGACGGGTTCGTGCATGCAATCCGAGCAGGGCTCGACGAAGCGGGCTTCGAGGATATCGCGATCATGTCCTACTCTGTTAAATACGCCTCCGCATACTACGGTCCGTTCCGGGACGCCGCGCATTCCGCGCCGCAATCGGGCGATCGCAAGACGTACCAGATGGATCCGGCGAATGCGCGCGAGGCCGCGCGCGAGGCGGAGTCGGATGTGCAGGAAGGCGCCGATATGCTGATGGTGAAGCCCGCGCTTGCTTATATGGACATGATTCGTATGCTGAAGGAGCAGTTCGATCTGCCGGTAGTTGCGTATAATGTTTCGGCGGAATATGCGATGGTGAAGGCGGCAGCCGCGAATGGCTGGATCGATGAGAAGGCCGTTGTGCTCGAGACGCTGACCGGCATGAAGCGCGCCGGCGCGGATATCATCATTACCTACCATGCGAAGGATGTTGCTCGCTGGTTGAAGGGAGAATGAAGAAATGTCAGATGGCGTAAGAATAGACAAAAAATCGGCGGAGGCGTTCGCAAGGGCCAAGAAGGTCATTCCCGGAGGCGTCAACAGCCCGGTGCGGGCCTTCAAATCGGTTGGATTGACGCCTGTTTATGCAGAGCGTGGAGAAGGCTGCCGGATCTATGATATTGACGGCAATGTCTATATTGATTACATCGGCTCATGGGGGCCGCTTATTATGGGGCATGCTCATCCGGAGGTCGTCGAAGCGATTCGCAAAACGGCGGAGAAGGGCACCTCCTTCGGCGCTCCGACTGAGCTGGAGACGTTGATGGCGGAGCTCGTCTGCGAACGCGTGCCATCGGTTGATGTTGTGCGGATGGTGAATTCCGGCACAGAAGCGACGATGAGCGCCTTGCGGCTGGCCAGAGGGTATACGAAACGAAGCAAGATCATGAAATTCGAGGGTTCCTACCACGGCCATGCGGACAGCTTGCTCATCAAGGCGGGCTCCGGCGTCGCGACGCTCGGCTTGCCTGACAGCCCAGGCGTTCCGGAATCGATCGCTTCGCATACGATAACGGTACCTTATAATGATCTCGAATCCGTCAAGCTTGCTTTCGAGAAGTTCGGTGAAGAGATCGCATGCATTATCGTAGAGCCCGTCGCCGGCAATATGGGCGTTGTCCCGCCGTTGCCTGGATTCCTGGAGGGCTTGAGAGACATTACAAGCGAATTCGGCAGCTTGCTTATTTTCGACGAGGTCATGACCGGGTTCCGGGTCGGCTATAGCTGCGCTCAAGGGCTGTATGGCATCACGCCGGATCTAACCTGCTTCGGCAAGGTTATCGGCGGGGGATTGCCCGTCGGCGCGTATGGCGGCAGACGAGACTTGATGGAGATGATGGCGCCGAGCGGCCCGATCTATCAAGCGGGAACCCTGTCCGGCAATCCGCTCGCCATGGCTGCGGGCTACACGACGCTCAAGCTGCTTACGCCAGATGTCTACGAGTCGCTCGAACGGAAGGCTGTTCGTTTGCAGCTGGGTTTTGAAGAGAATGCTTCGAAGCATAATGTACCGTCGACAATCAATCGCGTCGGATCGATGATTTGTCCGTTCTTCACGGAGAAGACCGTCATCAATTACGATTCGGCCAAGAGCGCGAATGTGGATCGATTCAAAGCCTATTTCGGACATATGCTGAATCTGGGCATCTCGATCGCGCCCTCGCAGTTCGAAGGCATGTTCGTATCCGCGGCGCACAACGACCAGGATATCGACGCTACCATAGCGGCGCATGACGAAGCGTTAAGCAGACTTTCTTAGGAAGCTGGAGGCATCGCGTTATGAGAGAGAGACAAGCTTCAAGAAGAGGCGAGTGGTTGGAGCTTGAGCTAGAACAATTCGGGGCCGGCAGCCATCCGCATCAATTGCGGCAATGGCTGCTGGCCCGCTCCATGTTCCCGGCCAAGTGGATCAACCGACTGTTCTCGATTGGCGGCATACGACTGCGAGAGGGTCGCATCCAACTGCTGGCGTTCCCCGCGGTGAAGCCTGCCGAGGATGAATTGTACCGAGCTGCCATGCGCATGGAGCTGGAGCACGCGGTTCCCGTTCTCTACGAGGACGATTACTGCCTTGTACTGCACAAGCCGGCGGGAATGCCGGTTCACAGCTCTTACGCGGGACAGTTTGGCACGCTTGACCAGGCGGCTGCCCGCCATTTATTAAACGTGGGAGATCCGCTTGCCGTGAAGCATATTCACCGACTGGACGACGATACGTCGGGGCCCGTCTTGTATGCGAAGAACGACTTGGCTCAGTTCAGGCTCGACGAAGCAATGCGCGAGAAGCGGATCGAGAGAATCTATCTCGCTGTTGTGGAGGGATATGTATCCAAAAAGGCAGGAGTTGTCGATCAGCCCATTGGCAAAGATCGTCATCATGCCAAGCGGCGGAGAGTATCTCCGAACGGCGAGAAGGCGTTAACCCGTTTCGAAAAATTGGCGGCAAACGATCAGTGGTCGCTTCTGAGGCTGCGGCTTGAAACGGGCAGAACGCATCAGATCCGCGTGCACATGAGCTATATCGGCCATCCGCTTGCAGGAGACGTCCTGTACGGAGGGGCGGACCGGGCGTTGCAGCACCAGGCTTTGCACGGGGAGACGCTGTTATTCTCACATCCCTTGCATGGCGATAAAATCGTGGTTGAAGCGCCACGACCGTCCTGGCTCCATGCTTTTGCCAAGCGAATTGAAGAGAGATGAAAAAGACAGTCATGCTCCCGCCTCTTATCCCATATAGATAAGTAATGAATGTAGCTTTGACCAAGCATTCAGTATAGGAAGGGAGGACTTTGGCATGTCTAATCAGACGAACGGATTGCGGTTTGACGTTTATGAAAGAGTTCATCTGCCGGATGATGTCGCAGCAATAGATGAGCTTGAGGAAATTGAACTTGTGCCCCGCATTCAAGTCATTGACCAGGGGGATCAGGCCATTCTAAGAGGACAGCTGCTGCTAAGCGGAGTCTATAGGAGCCAATCTGCCGCAACGGGGCCGCTTACGCTCGAGCACTGGATACCGGTAGAAATATCGCTTCCGATGAACCGGGTTGCGCGGCTGGACGATATCTCGATCGAAATCGATAATTTCGACGTGGATTTGCTGTCGGCGCGGACTCTCAACATTACTGGCGTTCTGTCGTTAAGAGGCATTTCGGCCGAATCGAGCGCGGAACAGCCTCTTGAATGGGAGGAGGAGCCGTTCACGGCCGTTCATGAGAGAGAGGTTCGGGAGCAGGAGAACATCGAGGAGCAGCAGACCGGGAGCGAAGCCGGGTCGCTTGCCGATGAAGCGCTGCAATCCGCTTATGAGGCAGAAGCGAACGAGGCGCTCAGCCGTCTGGAGAAGGAACAAGCCTACATAGCCGATGAAACGACAGGCGAGCAGTTCCAGTCCGGGGAGCAGACTGAGCCTTCTTACGAATCTGCTCTCGAGAGCGCGAGGCAGCAGTGGAGCTTGCCGACGCAGCAGTCATTTGCTCCATCCCAGCAAGCGGAGGAGCAAGAGTCGATGGAGAGCGGAGGTCAAGATTTCTTAACCTCGAACAGGGAAACTGATCAGCAAATTCCGAGCGGTCAGGAGACGGACTCTTCCCCGATTGAAGCGTTGCGCGCAGCGGAAGCGGAGGCGGAAGCTGTTGCGGAAGAGCGGCTGAACGCCGAGCTGGGAGAGGCGGCGCGCCAAGAGGAGCAGCCTCCGATCAGGCAAGAGGTGCAGATTGCGTTTTCAGGCAAGTCCGCTTCGCCGAGCGAGGATGAATCGGGACTCGGCTTCCGCTCCATTCTTCAATCCAGCAAACGCGAACAAGCGGCCAGAGTCGCGGCAGAGGAAGTTGTCTCCCAGCAACAGGAGCTCGATTCGGCTCGGGAGCAAACGATTGAGGAAGAAATCGAATGGAAGAAGCTGTTCCTCAGCAAACAGGCAGACGAGAATGAGTTTCGTAAAATCAGGATGTGTATTGTGCAGAAGGAAGAAACACTGGAGCAGATCGCGCTGCGTTACAGTATAAATCCGAGGGAGCTTCTCGTTCATAACGGCCTTCATGAATCTTCCGTGGAGGAAGGGCAGCTGCTTTATATTCCTTAAATGATTGTTCCAAGCCCAATTATTACGAATTAACCAGGATTATCAGCTTGCGCAGTTGACTCTTCCCGCCAACAACGGTATGATTGCACATAGATAGGTGTCAATAACGTTGAAGGGAAAGAGTGTGCAGCGCGCCTTAAGAGAGTGGAACCGCCTACGCTGAGAGGTTCCATAGGAATGAACTGCATGCGGGTCGTCCTGGAGTTGCCTGAATGAGCGGATGTTTTCTAGTCCTTAGTTCCGGCCGGCAGCAGCCGTTAATTGTATGGAGTGCCGCTTCTGCTTATGCAGCAGGCGGAACAAAGGTGGTACCGCGGAAGCAATGCCTTTCGTCCTTTATTACAGGGGCGAAAGGTTTTTTTGTATGTCATTTATCTTGCACATGGAGGATGAAATAAATGTCTGAACAACAAACAAAGCAAAGCATGCCTTCTACTTATGATCCAAAGGCGGCGGAGCAGAAATGGTATGACTATTGGATCAAAGGAAATTATTTCGCTGCCGGGAAACGTCCGGACGCGGAGCCGTATACGATCGTTATTCCGCCGCCGAACGTAACGGGCATGCTTCATATCGGGCATGCTCTCGACTTCACGCTGCAGGATGTGCTCATTCGCGCGAAGAGGATGCAAGGCTATGACGCCTTGTGGCTGCCGGGAACCGATCATGCCGGAATCGCCACGCAGACGAAGGTGGAGCAGAAGCTGCGCGAGCAAGGGCAAACCAGACATGATTTGGGACGCGAGGCGTTTCTGGAGAAGGTGTGGGATTGGAAGGAGCAATATGCGGACACCATCCGCGAGCAATGGGCGAAGATGGGATTGTCGCTGGATTATACAAGAGAGAGATTCACACTGGATGAAGGCTTGTCCAAGGCTGTTCGCGAAGTATTCGTCAAGCTCTACGAGAAGGGCCTGATCTATCGCGGCAAGAAAATTATTAACTGGGATCCGGCTGCCCGCACCGCGCTCTCCGACATTGAGGTGGAATACAAGGAACTCAGCGGCCACTTGTATCATCTGAAGTATCCGCTGAAGGACGGCTCAGGCTTCATCACGGTCGCCACGACGCGCCCGGAGACGATGCTGGGAGACACTGCGGTTGCGGTTCACCCCGAGGATGAACGTTACAAGCATCTGATCGGCTCCATGCTTCTGTTGCCGATTGTGAACAGGGAAATTCCGATCATTGCCGACGAATACGTCGAGAAGGAGTTCGGTTCCGGCGCGGTGAAGATTACGCCAGCGCATGATCCTAACGACTTCGAGGTTGGCGAGCGGCATCAGCTCGAACAAATTATCGTGATGGACGAATCCGGCGTGATGAACGAGGAAGCGGGTCCTTATCAAGGGATGGATCGCTTTGAATGCCGCAAGAAGCTGGTGAAGGATTTGCAGGAGGGAGGCATTTGCGTCTCGATTGAGGATCATGTGCATCAGGTCGGCCACAGCGAGCGCAGCGGCGCCGTTGTCGAGCCCTACTTGTCCACGCAATGGTTCGTTGCGATGAAGCCGCTGGCTGAGGCGGCGATCAAAGCGCAGAAGGAAGGCAAGGGCGTGCAGTTCGTGCCGGACCGCTTCGAGAAAATCTATCTCAATTGGATTGAGAATGTACGCGATTGGTGCATCTCCAGGCAGCTGTGGTGGGGACATCGCATTCCGGCTTGGTATGATGACGCGACAGGCGACATTCATGTTTCGAGAGAAGATCTGGACGGAGACCATCTGCGTCAGGACGGCGATGTGCTCGATACCTGGTTCAGCTCGGCGCTATGGCCGTTCTCCACGCTCGGCTGGCCGGATGAAACCAACGACTTGAAACGCTATTACCCGACCGACGTGCTCGTGACGGGCTATGACATCATCTATTTCTGGGTGGCGCGGATGATCTTCACAGCCCTTGAATTTACAGATGAAATGCCATTCAAAGACGTGCTGCTTCATGGACTTGTCCGCGACAAGGATGGACAGAAGATGTCGAAGTCGCTCGGCAACGGCGTTGACCCGCTTGAGGTTATCGAGCAATACGGCGCGGATGCGATGCGCTTCATGATTTCGACGGGCAGCACGCCGGGGCAGGATCTCCGCTTTCGTTACGAAAAGGTGGAGCAGGCACGCAACTTCGCCAATAAAATCTGGAACGCATCGCGCTTCGCGCTGATGAATTTGGAGGGCTTCCGATACGAGCAAATCGCGCTTGACGGCAAGCTTGGTACGGCCGACCGCTGGATTCTCCATCGTTTGAACGAGACTGTCAAGGATGTGACTCGTCTCATTGACAGCTACGAATTCGGGGAAACCGGGCGCGTGCTGTACAATTTCATCTGGGATGATCTTTGCGATTGGTACATTGAATTCTCCAAGCTGAGCCTGAACGGCAGCGACGAAGCAGCCAGGCTTGCGACGCAATCGGTCCTGTCCTATGTACTGGACCGGACGCAGCGGCTTATTCACCCGTTCATGCCGTTCATCAGCGAGGAAATCTGGCAGCATCTTCCGCATGAAGGCGATACGATTACGCTTGCGGCATGGCCGACTTATGACGCCAAGCTCGAAGCGCCGGATGCGGTGAAGGAAATGGAGCTGCTCATGGATATTATTCGCGCGGTTCGGAATATCCGGAGCGAGGTGAATGTGCCGATGAGCAAGAAGATCGAGCTGCTCATCAAGCCTTCCGGAGCTGCTGAAGCGGCAATCCTGGTTCGCAATGAAGAGTTTATCAAACGCTTCTGCGCTACATCCAGGCTGGAATGCTCGGAGGCGATGGCTGCGCCGGAGAAGGCGATGACCGCAATCGTCACCGGAGCGGAGCTGTACCTGCCTCTTGCGGGCTTGATCGATATTTCTCAAGAAATCGCTCGTCTGGAGAAGGAAGTGAAGCATCTGAACGCAGAGGTGGAGCGCGTGGAGAAGAAGCTGGCGAATCAGGGATTCGTGGCGAAGGCTCCGGCGCATGTGATCGAGGAAGAACGAGCCAAGATGAATGACTATGGCGACAAACGCGGTAAAGTGCTTGCCCGAATCGCGGAGCTGCGAGGATAATCCAGATGGAGGAAGGTAGGAAGCTATGACAGACTCAAACAATCAAGAAATGACGCAGCATTCTTCCTCTTCGCTGCCGGATTATGGATCCGCGGTAGACTGGATTACCGGATTAGTGCCGTTCGGCATCCGTCCCGGGCTTGATCGCATCCACGAATTGATGGAGCGGCTCGGCAATCCGCATCGGAGATTGAAATTCATCCATGTCGCCGGTACGAACGGCAAAGGCTCCACTTGTTCGTTTCTGACGAATGTGCTCGTAAGAGGCGGGTACGATGTGGGCACGTTCACCTCGCCGTATATTACGAAATTCACTAATCGTTTCCAGTACAACGGACATGATATTGAAGAGGAGGATCTGCTTCGCCTCGCGAATAAGCTGAAGCCTCATGTTGAAGCTATCGCCAAGACGGAGTTGGGTTCGCCTACTATGTTCGAGGTGTCGACGGCGCTGGCCATTCTCTATTTCGGGACGGTCGTCTATCCTGACTATGTGGTTTGGGAAACGGGACTCGGAGGGCGCCTGGACGTGACGAATATCGTGTATCCCGTCATGTCCATCATTACGAATGTCGGGCATGACCATATGGATCGCCTTGGGCCTACTCTTGAGGCAATAGCAGCGGAGAAGGCTGGAATTATCAAGCCGGGTATACCCGTTGTCAGCGCTGCAGCCCAGCCTGAGGTAATCGAGGTCATTCGGAGGAAAGCGCAGGAGACCGGAAGCTCCTTCTATTTGCTGGGCGAGCAATTCAAAACCTCTGTTCAGTCTGTGAGGGAGGATGAGCAGATCTTCACCTTCGAGGGATTGTTCCGAACGATTGAAGGGCTCTCCATCAAGCTTAACGGCGCTCATCAACTTGAGAACGCGGCTGTAGCGATTATGGCGCTTGAAGTATTGCGACAGTATCAGGCCATGATTATCGAGGATGATGCGCTGAGAGAAGGGTTGATGCAGACCGAATGGCCCGGCAGACTCGAGATGGTGCAGAAGGAGCCTCGCATTCTGATCGACGGCGCGCATAATCCCGAAGGCGCTTCGATGCTTGCCGACGCGCTTCGGAACGTCTATCACTACGGTCGTCTGCATCTTATGATCGGGATGCTCGAGAATAAGAATCATGAAGCTACTATTAAGCATATACTACCACTAGTGGATACGCTGATTGTGACAGAAGCCGATTACCATATGAAGCTGAATGCGGAAGCGTTAGGCGAATTGATTGGGAGAATGCGCGAGCAAAGCGATGAAAGCAAGCCTTTCGAATTGATTGTCGAGAAGGATTGGAAGCAGGCATTGAACAAATTACAACAGTTAACCGAGGGCAATGACCTTGGGGTCGTGACGGGGACGCTTTATCTGATCGCTGACGTGCGCTCCCGCCTATTGTATAACTCGGATTCTGAAAAAGGTTGGTGAACCGTCTTTGAATACAGCAGAACATGTTCATTTCATCGGCATCGGCGGTTACGGGATGAGTGCCATTGCAAGAGTTATGCTGGAGATGGGCTATAAAGTAACGGGATCGGATGTCGCCAGGCAGGAATTAACGGAGAAGCTGGCTGCCAACGGGGCAGGCATCTTCATCGGCCACGAACCGGGTCATGTGAAGGGCGCGGATCTGGTTGTCTATTCGACGGCGCTGACAAACGATAATGTGGAGAGAAAGGCGGCCGAAGAGCTCAACATTCCGGTTCTCCACAGATCGCAAATGTTGGCAAGATTAATGAATGCAGGCAAAGGCGTAGCCGTCGCCGGCGCGCATGGCAAGACGACGACATCCTCGATGATTGCGCTGGTGATGGAAGCCTGCGGCGCAGATCCAACCTACATCATCGGCGGAGAAATTGTCAATGTCGGAACGAACGCGAAAGCGGGCAAAGGGGAGTACGTCGTTGCCGAAGCGGATGAAAGCGACGGTTCCTTCCTTCAGTATCATCCAAGCATTGCCATCGTAACGAATATCGAACCCGATCATTTGGAAAATTATGATGGAGATTTCGAGAAGCTGAAATCCGCCTATGTTCAATTTCTGCAGCAGGTGAAGGATGGCGGGAAGGCGATTGTATGCTGTGATGACGAAACGGTCAGGGAATTGCTGCCAAAAATTTATGAAGGCGAATCCGATAACCGCAAGTCGCAGTTGATTTCGTACAGCGTCGAGCAGGAAGCGACCTACAAAGCGGATCGCATCGTGCTTGGAGATCGCAAGGTTTCCTTCGATATGAATCATGAAGGCGTGCTTCTCGGCAATATCGAGCTGTCCGTGCCGGGCTTGCATAATGTGTACAATGCCATGGCTACGGTCATTACCTGCCTCGAGGCCGGCTTGTCCTTCGATACGGTCAAAGCTGCAATCAAAACCTTCAGAGGGGCGAAGCGGCGCTTCCAGGTTCTCGGCGAAGTGAACAACATCCTTGTCATTGACGATTACGCTCATCATCCAACCGAGATTCAGGCGACGATCAGCGCGGCCAAGGCGACGGGAAAACGGATTATCGCTGTTTTTCAGCCGCAGCGTTACACACGAACCTTCTTCTTGTTCGAGCAGTTCAGCAAAGCTTTCCCGAATGCCGATCAAGTCATTATTACCGATATATACTCACCGGCAGGGGAGAAGCAAATTGAAGGCGTATCCTCGAGCAAGCTTGTAGAGCTGATACGCAGCAATAGTCATGCGAGCGCCGAATATATCGCAAAGAAGGAAGATGTGCTCGAAGCGCTGAAAGAACGGGTAGCTCCCGGCGATCTTGTCATCACAATGGGGGCCGGGGATATTTGGAAAGTTGCGGATGGGCTTGCGAAAGCTCTCGAGGAGCAATATGCCGATTCATAAGGGATTCCTGCGATTGGATTCCTATGCCAAACGAACAGAGCAGACTTCGCGAAGTCTGCTCTGTTCGCGTTTCTTCTACTAATTCGTCATATCTCTCAGATATCGTTCATAGACTAATAGCAAATGCTAGATGAAGGAGAGAGACATATGACGCCAAAAAACCGAATTACCTATCGATTTGACCATACAGGCCGGGTCTTCCAAGGAGAAGTGACGAAGGAGCCGACTGTTTTCATAGAACGGAAAACGGAGCAGGCGGCGGCCGCCAAGGTCGTGCCGTTCAATCGGGATCGAGAGCCGGAAATAGAGCGGGAAGAGTCTCAAGGAGAAGAGAAGCCTTGGGAAGGCCCCGTCCAAGAAGATATAGGCGCCTTGGAGCAGCTTATTAGAGACGCGAAGGATACGGCAATCCGCACGACGGGGGCGGGATCGAGGTATGTTGAGAAAAACGAGGAATCCCGCGGTTTCTATAATACGGAAGCCGACCATTATCCGGAAATAGCTTATGCGGACGCGGAACAGCTTGGGGAGGGCAGGAAGGGTCCTTCCTGGATGCAAGTGTTCTTCTCGGTCGCGGGAGCGCTGGCGACAGGCGCATTGTTCGGCTATTTCATTCTGACTTTGTTCACGGGAGCCTCCCTCTGGCCGATGAATCCATCGAATGGCTCCGCGGATCCGTCCAATGCCGATGTTGCCGACGCAGTCGATTCCGGCAAAGGGGATTCCAAACCGGCAAGCGCAACGGACGAGAATAACGATGGGGCGGCAGCCATCGATGATGCCGGTGGACAAACGGCCGTCCAAGTCTCCGGGACGGTTAGCCTGGAAGCCGAGAGCTATCCTTATTTCATGCTTCAGTACGGCGTGTTCAGCAACGCTGAAGGAAGGGATTTGGCGCTCCAACAATTGTCCGCCAAGGGCTTGCCGGGAGCGGCTTATCAGACCGGGAAAGACTACCGCGTTTATGCAGGAATTACAGGGGATGAAAGCAAGACGGCAGTGCTTGGCAGCCGCATGCCGGGACTTGAGGTCTATAAGAAGAAGATTGTCGTCAGCACGCCGGACGAATTTCCTTACAACGGAGCTGTCTCCGATGTCAGCGGTTTTATCGCCGGTACGAATCAATTGATCGGCAGTTGGGTTTCGTTGATTACGGCACAACTAGAGCTAACGCCGTTCACTCCGATCGGTGAATCGGCTACGGAGGCCTGGCAGAAAAGCTTTGAAACATGGAAGGCCGATTTCTCGGAGATAAAGTCGGGAATGAGCGACAAGAGCGGCGATACTGCCTTGACTCGTCTTGGCTCGGCCATGAATGGGGCTGCTGCGGCGATGGTCGAATATAACAAGAAGGCATCCGGTTCGGAGCTGTGGTCCGCGCAAACCTCGATCATGAACGCGGTGCTTATTCAAAAAGAATGGTTTGAGTCTATGAGCACATTGTAAACGGCTCTCAACCTGCGTATAATAGAATCATGTGTCAAATCATGACGAAAGGGATTAGACGATGAAGAAAAACGGATGGATCCTTTTCTTGTTTCTTGTACTGGGTCTAATCGCCGGCGCGCTCGTAGCCAGATGGCTGGATTCCGTGCCCGGACTTACCTTTCTCACAAGATCAATTGAAACAACCTGGACGCCCTCATTCGATTTATACGTTCTTACATTCAGCATGAATTTGACTTTGCAGCTTAGCTTATGCAGCATTATCGGAGCCGCTGCGGCAATTTGGCTGTACCGCAAGGTATAATGAAGCTGCTTCTGCAGCAGGAATGAAGGAGAAGAAGGAAGAATGAACAACCGAATATGTGAAAACGAATCGATTAGCCGTTTCGTATTGGCTTCTTCGTCGCCGCGCCGGAAGGAACTGGTCGCATCTCTGGACCTTTCCTTGCCGGTTTCTATTTTGTCTACGAATGCGGACGAGACCATCGAAGAACATTGGTCGCCTGGGGAAGCCGTTGAACAGCTGAGCCTTCGCAAAGCGATGGCGGCGAAAGAGAGACTTGCGCAATCTGCGGAAGAATGGAGCAGCTCGCTTATTCTGGCGGCCGATACGGTCGTGGTGCTGGACAATGATATATTGGGCAAGCCCGGGAATGCTGACGATGCCTTGCGCATGCTGGCCTTGCTTCAAGGAAGAGAGCATGCGGTATATACAGGTGTCGCCCTGCTTCATGGCGGCACTGGCGAATACTGTCTCTCCCATGAGCGAACCTTCGTAACCATGAAGAATAACGGCAATGACATTCTTGAGCGGTACGTCGCTACGGGAGAGCCGATGGATAAGGCCGGTGCGTACGGCATTCAAGGCTTGGGCGCAACGCTGGTCGAAGGCATAAGAGGCTGTTATTTCAACGTGGTAGGGCTGCCGCTGTCCAGGCTGGCGGATATGCTTGTCCAATTTCGGATTTATGTCATTTGAAGCGAATGTAAATACAGGAAACGGTTACTATAATGGGAAGAAAAGGCGGTAGAGGGACATGGAAACGCAAATAAGCACCTTGCGTGAAGTTCCCCATGAAGAACGACCAAGAGAGCGCATGATGAGATATGGGGCAGAATCGCTTAGTCACGCAGAACTATTGGCCATATTGCTGCGAACGGGAACGCAGCGGCAATCCGCTGTCCATTTGGCAGGGTCTATCTTGAAGCAATGCGGAAATCTGCGCAATCTGATGGATATGAGCATGGAGGAGCTGACTTCGATTAGAGGCATCGGTCCTGCGAAGGCGCTTCAGCTGCGTGCGGGCATCGAGCTTGGCAGAAGGATTACCAGAAGCCGTCTGGATGATACCGTCACGGTTCGCAGACCGAAGGATGCAGCCGATTATGTGATGGAAGAGCTTCGATACTTGAAGAAAGAGCATTTCGTCGTGCTGTTCCTCGATACCAAAAATCATATTATTGCCCGGGAAACATTATCCGTCGGCACACTCAATGCATCCCTCGTTCATCCCAGGGAAGTGTTCAGGGCGGCGATAAAATGCAGCAGCGCGTCGATTATTTGCGCGCATAATCATCCCAGCGGAGATCCTGCCCCCAGTCCTGAGGACATCATGCTCACGAAAAGACTGGCGGAGGCCGGTCAATTGGTCGGCATCGAGGTGCTCGATCACTTGGTCATCGGCGATGGCCGCTTTATTAGTTTGAAGGAACAAGGACATCTGTAATATAATAAGAAAGATTGTGCAAGGAGAAGGGAGCAAGAACATGTTTGGTGGATTTTCGAAGGATTTGGGCATTGATTTGGGCACGGCGAATACGCTCGTGTATGTGAAGGGCAAAGGAATCGTTGTCAGAGAACCCTCTGTGGTTGCTTTAAATACAGATACGAAAACAATCGAGGCGGTCGGCGAACAGGCGAAGCGGATGATTGGCAGAACGCCGGGCAATATTCGCGCGGTCAGACCGATGAAGGACGGCGTAATCGCGGATTTCGAAACGACCGCGACAATGATCAAGCATTTCATCCGTTCCGCGCAGAAGCAGCGCTCGCTATTCCCAAGGCATCCTTATGTCATGGTGTGCGTGCCATGCGGCATTACGGCCGTCGAGCAGAGAGCGGTAAAGGATGCCGCGAAACAGGCGGGCGCGCGCGATGCGCATACGATCGAGGAGCCGTTCGCAGCGGCGATAGGTGCGGATCTGCCTGTATGGGAGCCGACCGGCAGCATGGTCGTCGATATCGGCGGAGGCACAACGGAAGTGGCGGTTATTTCGCTTGGCGGCATTGTGACCAGCCGCTCGATTCGCATTGCGGGAGACGAGATGGATGAGGCGATAATTCAATACATCAAGCGGCTTTATAATCTCATGATCGGCGAAAGAACGGCCGAGCAGCTTAAGATGGAGATCGGCTCCGCATTGCCGCTGGAGCAAGCCGAGGTGCTTGAAATTCGCGGCCGCGATCTCGTATCCGGCTTGCCGAAGACGCTGCCGATCACATCGGATGAAATTACCGACGCGCTGCAGGATACCGTGAACGCGATCGTTGACGCGGTGAAGATTACGCTCGAGAAATGCCCGCCGGAGCTTTCCGCGGATATTATGGATCGCGGAATCGTTCTCACGGGAGGCGGGGCTCTGCTTCGCAATCTGGACAAGCTGCTGCAACGCGAAACCGGCATGCCCGTTATCGTAGCCGAAAATCCGCTGGACTGCGTGGCCATTGGAACGGGACGTTCTCTTGATCATATTCCAATGCTGAGCACCAGAGGCTCATCCTCCGGACGTTCGAAACGTTAAAGAGGATGTTCAAAAAGTCCAATTTCAATAACGAAGTAGAACTGTAAGTAGCTCGACATCGGATATTGAATTCAACCGAAAGTTCCGTTGCTCACGTAGTATCCACTACGTTCCGCTACTCACTTTCTAGTTTCATCCAATCTCCTCGATTCTTGAAACCGGGCTTTTTGAACTCGTATTTAAAGATAATGATACGGACTTTTTGAACTACCGCTCTAAGGACAGGCAGGTGATCTCGCTGTTAAATCTCATGAGAAATAAGCGTGTATTCATGCTTATGATCGGATTTATTCTCTTCATTGCGATTATCGGGTTCTCACTCAGCAAGCGCAGTGAGCTGACTTGGCCGGAGAAATTCGTGAAGGATACCGCCGGCTATGTGCAGCAATGGTTCTACAAGCCCGCCGGTTCAATAGCGGGCTTCTTCCAGGATATCAAGGATCTTCGGAATGTATACAAAGAAAACGAGGAGCTGCGCAGCATGGCGGCTGCTTATTCGCGCGACAAGCTTCAATATAATTTTGTGAAAAACGAGAACGAGCGATATAAGGAAGAGCTGCAATTCACCGAGCAGCAGAAGCAAATGTATAATTATAATTACTTGATCGCACAAGTCATCTCGATCAGCAATGATGCTTATAATCATACGATGAATATTAATCTTGGGAGCAAGCACGGCGTGAAGAAGAACATGGCCGTCACGACGGTGGACGGCCTGATCGGCTTGGTCAGCTCAGTTACGCCGTACACGGCGACCATTACGCCGATTACCGAGCTGAACGAAGCGTCGCCAACCTTCAATTCCATTGCGGCGACGATTCAAGGCCGCGAGGAGCATTCCTTTGGCATATTAAGCAGCTATGACAGAGAAACGGATCGCATCGTTATGACGAAGATTGCCGAGAACGACAAGATGGAGGTCGGCGATACCGTTATCACTTCCGGTCTCGGCAATGTGTATCCGAGAGGCATTCGCGTCGGAACCGTGGAGACGAAGCAGGTCGGCAACTTCGGCTTGACCTACACGGCAACCGTCAAGCTCTCTGCCAGCTTCGATCATCTGACCGAGGTGTTCGTCGTTCAGGTGCCGGAGATGGAGGGCGCTGAAGAATGAGCATGAACCGCTTTGTTCTATGCATGCTCGCTCTATTCGTCTTTGAAGGCTCAATTATGCCCTGGTTGATTCCGGGGAGCCTGGACGGAAGACTTATCCCGCACTTTATATTCGTCATTGTGATGCTGTCGGCGCTTTACGGCAATCGCCATCAGGCGCTGCTTTTCGGAGCGGGCTTCGGCTTGCTGCAGGATGTTGTTTATTATGGCAATCTCATGGGCGCACATTTTTTTATTATGGGGATAATTGGTTATTTTACTGGCGTGCTCCTGGAACGCAAGAGGGTTACTATTCTGATGGCGCTTACCGTTATCGGATTCGGGTGCATTCTCTATGACACTGCCCTCTATTTCATCTACAGCGTATTCCGCATTACGAACACGACCTATGCCTGGTCCTTGCTTCATCATATTCTTCCGAGCTTGTTCCTTCAATTGGCCTTTGCGCTGGCTTGTTATGTTCCTGTCAGGCATGTTCTCGTAGCGCAGGGCAAAGCCTCAGCAGAGAATGACGAAGAATAATTTGAATGGTACAAGCAGGATTTTGTTCCATTCAAGAAGAATTGAATAGGTTGGGGAGGGACGGCCGTGACCGAGAAGCAATATATAATGATTAAAGGCGTAAAGGAAGGTCTTCTGTTCCTTCTCGACGATACATGCAAATTCGAGACTCTGCTGGACGAATTGAAATATAAACTGGAGAAGACGCATCAACAGCTGCTGACGGGACCGCTTGTTCATATCTCAGTCAAGCTGGGATCACGATTAATAACGGAGGAGCAGAAGGAAAAGCTGTCCGCGATTATTCGGGCCCAGGGCAATCTGATGATCAGCTCGATTGAATCGGATGTTGCTCCGGCAATGAACAGCGTTCCAAGCAAGCTTCAGATGCTTACTTCCATAGTCCGTTCAGGTCAAACCCTGGAGCATGACGGGGATTTGTTCCTGATTGGAGATGTCAATCCCGGGGGATCGATTCTTTGCACCGGCGACATTTACGTGCTGGGGGCGCTCAGAGGCATGGCGCATGCCGGGATGAACGGAAGGAAGGATGCGATTATTGCGACCTCGCTGATGAGGCCGACGCAATTGCGCATTGCGGATATTGTCAGCAGGCCTCCGAATGAATGGCTTTCACAGGATTCAGCAATGGAATTCGCTTATTTAATAGAAGAGGAGATGCAGATTGACAAGCTTTCTCACCTGCATCGTTTCCGCAATAATCCAATACTTTTAAAGGGAGTGTAGAGCATGGGTGAAGCGATTGTTGTTACTTCTGGCAAAGGCGGGGTCGGCAAGACGACGACGTCCGCGAATGTAGGAACGGCGCTGGCGTTGCTTGGCAAGAAGGTTTGCATGGTCGATACGGATATCGGTCTTCGCAATCTGGATGTCGTCATGGGACTGGAGAATCGTATCATCTATGATTTGGTTGATGTGGCGGAAGGACGCTGCCGTCTGAATCAAGCTCTCGTGAAGGATAAGCGCTTTGACGAGCTGTATATGCTGCCGGCTGCCCAGACGAAGGACAAGGACGCCGTCAAGCCCGATCAAATTCGCAAAATGATTCAAGAACTCAAGCAGGAGCATGATTATGTCATAATCGATTGTCCGGCGGGCATTGAGCATGGTTTCCGCAACGCAATTGCGGGCGCGGATCGGGCAATCGTCATTACAACGCCCGAGAATGCGGCAGTAAGAGATGCGGATCGCGTAATCGGTTTGCTTGAAGGGGAGAAAATCCCCTCCAAGCTGATTATAAATCGTATTCGGCCTTCGATGATGAAGAACGGCGAGATGCTTGATATCGATGAGATATGCCAGGTGCTGGCCGTGGATTTGCTGGGCATTGTACCGGATGACGAGAAAGTAATCGCAGCAGCCAACAGCGGAGAGCCCACGGTTATGAACCCTTCTTCGAGGGCGGCCATGGCCTATCGCAATATTGCAAGGCGCATCCTTGGCGACATGGTTCCGCTTATGCTTCTTGACGAGAAATCCGGCGCTTTCAAGCGCTTCCGCAAGTTTCTTGGAATAGGATGATTGCTTTGTGCTGAATAAACTGAAAAAACTTGATTATGGGATTTTGCTTATTCTCGTCTGTCTCATGATCATTTCCGTTATTGTCATCAACAGCGCCACGGCCAATAACCCTCTCTATGCCAATAACGATATGAAGCAAGTTTTATTTTTCGGATTAGGCTTCTTTCTTGCGATAGTCGCGGTCATGTTCGATTATCGCATCGTGCTGAAGAGCTGGCATGTCTTATACGGCATTGGAGTGGCTCTTCTTGTTCTCGTCTACTTTTTCGGGGCGGAGATCAACGGCGCCAAGGGTTGGTTCAAGCTGCCGGGCGGCTATTTTTCCTTTCAGCCTGCCGAAATGATGAAGATTATTCTTATTATCGGCATTGCTTATCTCATGGGAAGAAGGCAAGGGGACAGACTGAACTTTTCTCAGGATCTTCTTACGATAGGAGCCTTCTCCTTCCTGCCGTTCATGCTTGTCATGATACAGCCCGATCTCGGCAATGCCATCATCTTTCTCGTTATTGTCATCGGCATGTTATGGATTGGCAATGTGAAATACCTTCATGTGGCGGTCGGTCTTACCGCTGTCTTGGCCGTTATCTTTCTTGCGGTGTTCCTGTTCAACACCTTCAGCACGGAAATTCAAGACTATCTGATCGAACAGAAGAAGGGGCATTGGTTCGATCGCATCAATACGTATATTCATCCCGAAGAAGCGAGCGCGGACGCCAAGCTTCAATCGGAGAATGCCAAAATCGCGATCGGATCGGGAGGCCTCAGCGGCGACGGCTATCTTAATGGCGATATGAAAAACGGCGGCTTCGTGCCTTATGCGTATTCGGATTCGATCTTCGTCGTCGTGGGCGAGGAGTTCGGCTTTCAGGGCGCCGCGATTTTGCTCTTGCTTTACTTCCTGCTTATCTACAGAATGATTATTATCGCTTTCAAATGTTATGACCGAAGGGCTTCCTATATTGTGATAGGCGTTGTGTCGATGTTCGTCTTCCAGGTATTCCAGAATATCGGAATGATGATCGGTCTGATGCCGATAACAGGCATTACACTGCCCTTCATCAGTTATGGAGGAACCTCTCTTATTCTGAACATGCTCTCTATCGGACTTGTATTCAGCATTAAAGCGCATCAAGAGGTGTACGAGCTCGCGGAGTAGGGGCCAGCATTCAAAACATGGATGCGAATTGAAAACAATTGAATGAGAACAGAGCACAGGCGTTGCCGATTGCAAGAGTCGATCTTGTTGGGCAACGTCTTTTCTCCGCGCAAGTGTCGTCTCATTCGCAATCCCGAGGTTAACGTAATGTTGCAAGCATGGGACTCGGGATGAGGCGAGCTTGCAGCTTGCTGTTGCATACTTGTCCGCCCCCGTTCATACAAATGTAAAGAAGATAGTGTTCAAAGAGGGCGGGGAGGCGTAAATATGGGCTTGCGGGATGATGTGAAGGAGCGCAGACAGGCCAAAATTCGAACGATCGTCGAGCGATACCATGATTCCGGCGGTGCGAGTCCGGGAAGAATACGGGAAATAGATGATTCGGCGAAAACGGAGAGAACGAAGTTGAATCAACGGCAGCCGGATACATCTTCGGCACAAGGCGGCTCCGAGCGCCGGGAAGACGATTTTCTATCCGCGCAGCATGAGCTGCAGATCGATCCCGAGCTGGCTTGGAAAAAAAATCCGAATCCATGGGCGTCATGGGATAAGGAGGATTGGAGCAAGAAGCCGCCGCGCAGCTATGTGGGCGCTCCTTACCCCGATAATGGTGAGTATGACAATCGGTCGACACAGTCAAGCGGCATGCGCATTTTCTTCAAAGAATTGAAGTGGAAGTTCCTCATCGCTTTGATTCTGTTCGCGGCAATATGGGGCATTTTCCGCGGCGATGAGGAGTGGGCAACGAAAGGACAAGGCATCATCCACCAAGCAATGAAGGATGAATTCGATTTCGAAGCCGCCGCGGCATGGTACGAGCAGCTGTTTTCGGGAGCTCCGTCCTTCATTCCCATCTTCCAGAATGACCGGAGAGACGCAGCCTTGGTGGACGGACAGGTCAAGCAGACAATCGTGACGCCGCTTCGGAACGGCTCGCTCCTTCGAACCTTTGCGGAGCTGCTGAACGGAATCGAGCTGGCAGGAGAGCCGGGGGCAGCGGTGTCCGCAGCGGAAACGGGCAGAGTCATTCAAGTATCGAAGGAGCAGGATACGGTCATTATTCAGCATGCAAACAATCGGGTAACCGTCTATGGCAAGCTTGGCGAAGCCAAGGTTCACGTGAATGACTGGGTCGAAGCCGGCGACGAAATCGGAAAGCTGCAGGAAGCGAACGAGAGCGGCGTTCCGGTGCTTTATTTTGCGGTGAAGCAAGATGATCAGTATATGGACCCGGTGGACGTGATTCCGTTTGATTAAGTGGCGCGGCATTGCATGGTCTGTGCATCCCTTGTTTATCATGGTTATGCTGGCTTCCCTATTGACCGGCTACTTCCCGGAGCTTCTGACGCTGTTCGTTATCGTCGTTGTGCATGAATTGGGACATGTGCTCGCGGCCAGAGCCTTCCGCTGGAAAGTGCTTGAGGTTAAACTTCTGCCCTTCGGCGGAGTAGCGGAAGTAGAGGATGCGGGCGGGATATCGGCGAAGGAAGAAGCGATCGTCGCGATTGCCGGTCCGCTTCAGAACGGATGGATGGCGCTGGCTGCGTGGGGGTGCGGAGCCGGAGGGCTGTGGGACGCCGCATGGGCGGAATATATCATTGAAGCGAATGTGATGCTGGCTTTGTTCAATCTGCTCCCGATTTATCCGCTTGACGGCGGCAAGCTGCTGCAAGCCCTGCTGAGCATACTGCTCAACTATTACAGAACGCTCGTATGGACGGCAAGGCTTAGCCTCCTGTTCAGCGCGGCAATGCTGGCGACGGCGATTGTTCCGCTTTTTCTTCAGGCGCATGGCTTGCAATTGAATGTATTGATCGTTGCGAGCTTCCTGTTCATGACGAACTGGACCTATCGGCGTCATATTCCTTATTTGTTTTATCGGTTTCTCATGCATCGCGAACGGTCGGCGGAGCTGGTCATTGATCGAGGCAAGGGGGTAACGCCGCTAATCGTCAGCGGCAAGCAGTCGATTCTGTCCGTCGCGCGCATGTTCAAGCGGGAGAAGGTCTATCTCGTCTACATGCTGGAGCATGCCCGGCAAGAGCTTCGGATGCTTCCCGAGCAGAGAATCGTCGAAGGCTGCTTGTCCGGCTCGAATCCAAATCGTGCAGTTCACGAGCTTTTCAGTTAAACTAGAGAAAAGTCGGCGGCGATTGGAGGCGAATTCGGGTTATGAAGCAAATGTTGGTGCATGTGGAAGGGAATTTGCTGCAAACGGCTGTTTTGCATGAGGGACAGCTCATTGATTTTTTCATGGAAAAATCAAGCGGAGGAAGCCTTGTCGGAAATATCTATAAAGGAAAAATCGTAAACGTGCTCCCGGGGATGGGGGCGGCTTTCGTCGATATCGGTCTTGGCAGAAACGCTTTCTTGTATATCGATGATCTGCTGCATCCCCATACGGACAAGCAGCCTCGCGAGAAACCTGCGATTCAGGATGTGGCGAAGCCGGGACAGGAGCTGCTTGTGCAGGTGGTGAAGGATCCGCTGGGCGGCAAGGGAGCGAGAGTGACGACGCATTACAACCTGCCGGGTCGTTATCTTGTTTATATGCCGCTTGCCGGTTATGTCGGCGTCTCAAAGAAGATTGCCGCGGAAGCCGAGAGGGAGAGACTTCGCCTGTTCGGCGAGGGAGCTCGAAGCGGGGAGGAAGGCATCATTCTGCGCACGGCGGCCGAGGGCGAGAATGAGGAAGCGCTTGGCCAGGATGCGAAGAAGCTTAGAGCGCTCTGGTATTCCATACTCGAGCGCGGCGGAACCGCCGGGGCGCCGGAGCTCATTCACAGCGAGGCGAGATTGCTGCATCGCATCATACGCGATTCCATGACTGATGCCGTCGATGAGGTGTGGATCGATCATAAGATCAGCTTTCAAGAAATGAAAGAGCTGCTCAGGGAGATGGCGCCGGCGCTGTCCCAGAGACTGCATCTGTATCAAGCGGAAAGCGGAATGGACCTCTTTCATCACTTTCATGTATCCGAGCAGCTTGAGGTTGCCTTCTCCAGACGGGTTCCCATGGCAAGCGGAGGTTATCTCGTCTGGGAGGAGACAGAAGCGCTGACGGTTGTCGATGTGAATACGGGAAGATTTACAGGCACTCATCATTTGGAGGATACCGTCTACCAGACGAACAGGGAAGCGGCGGAGCTGATCTCCAGACTGCTGCGTTTGCGCGATGTCGGCGGCATGGTCATCATTGATTTTATCGATATGGAGCAAGAGGAGAGCCGGCAGAGGATTCTGTCTCTCATGACGGAGGAAGCGAGCAAGGATGGCACGAAATGCACGATTGTCGGATGGACGAGACTCGGACTGATGGAGCTGACCCGCAAGAAGATGCGGGAGAACGCCATCAAGCAGCTTGGAGAGGATTGCCGTACCTGCGGTGGCACCGGCAAGCAGCCCAAGCCTTAGCAAATAGAAGTAGATTCCCAAAACGAAAATTTGTTTGGGATGGTTGTATTAGGCGAATGATTATGGTAAACTACTCGGGTGTATGTTTCTAATGTTTTATAATATGTGTTCAAAAAGATCAGTTTTCAGCACCGAGAAGGTTGTATGAAGCTAGAAAATGAGTAGCGGAGCGTAGTGAATACTACGTGAGCAACGGAAGTTTCGGCTGAATGCAAGATTCGATGTCGAATAGGCTTCTTGGTATACTTCGTGATCAAAAGTGGGCTTTTTGAACAACCTATAAGATTAGTGACGTACGGGTACCGCTCCGATAAGGTTTAAGTGCGGCTGGCATCATGCGCAGCAGCCACCTCTATTAGGCGAGTCTTCGAAAACAAGGAGGTGCAACCACATGTACGCAATTATTGAAACAGGCGGCAAGCAATACAAGGTTCAGGAAGGCGATGTAATCTACATCGAGAAGCTGGACGGCGGCGAAGGCGAAAGCGTAACTTTCGACCGTGTCCTGGCCGTAACCGGCAACGACGGCTTCGTATCCGGAACTCCGCTGGTAGCTGGAGCGACTGTAACTGGCAAAGTCGAAAAACACGGCAAAGGTCAGAAGATCATCGTCTACAAATACAAAGCGAAAAAGAACTACCGTCGCAAGCAAGGTCATCGTCAGCCTTACACAAAAGTAACAATCGAGAAAATCCAAGCGTAAGAGCGGATTTCCATGATTACGATTACGATTGTGCGGGGTGCTGACAAACGCGTCGCGTCATTCGCTGTCGAAGGACATGCCAAATACGCGAAGCCCGGCAAAGATATTGTCTGCGCCGGCGTATCGGCCGTATCGGTCGGCACGGTTAATTCCATTGAACAATTGACGGGCGTCAGGCTTCCGGCGGAGATGAAGAACGGCTGGCTGTCCTCGAGCATTCCGCTTTCGGCTCAGGCGGATACGGATGAGAGAGTGCAACTGCTGCTCGAATCGATGATCGTGATGCTGGACACTATTGCGAAATCATACGGCAAGCATGTGAGCTTGCGTGAGCACTATAACGAATAATGCTCCAATGAAGATATCTACAAGAAGGAGGGGTACACCATGTTGAAATTGAATCTGCAGCTATTCGCATCCAAGAAGGGTGTTGGTTCCACGAAGAACGGACGCGACTCCCGCTCGAAGCGCCTTGGCGCCAAACGCGCGGACGGTCAAACCGTATCCGGCGGAAGCATCCTGTATCGCCAACGCGGTACAAAGATTCATCCTGGAACGAATGTTGGCATTGGCAAAGACGATACGCTTTACGCTAAAGTGGACGGTGTCGTGAAGTTCGAGCGCTTCGGCCGCGATCGCAAGAAAGTGAGCGTATACCCTGTTGATCTGGCTCCGGTAGCAGCAGCAGTGGAAGCTTAAAACGTGAAAAGCCCCGGCCTGCTTTGCCAGGTCGGGGCTTTTGTTGTAATTATAGAATTTATAAGATTTCGGGTCATAGGAAATGACAAATAAAATCGTAATGTGCGTACGAGGCTGCTTTGAACTGCAAAGCTTTAGGTCGCCGACTCTGAAAGGCCGAAAGTATGGGGTTTGGGAGTAATTCCTGCAACTGTAACGGACTTTTTCGACCCTTAGAAGCTCTTTTTAGCCAGCGCAGATTTTTAACGGACATTTTCGCCTCTTAGCGGGTTAATCCCGTTGTTTTTTCGCTCGTTTGGTTGGCTAAGAGGATAAAAAGTCCGTTAGAGCAAGCGAGTGTTGGGAAACGGCGTCTAAGAGGACAAAAAGTCCGTTAGAACAGGTCGCTGCTTTCAAAGGACGCCATCAGGCGTTTTTCTTACCACATAAAAATTTATAAGTTTTCGGAGCCCGAACTTACAAATTCTAATTGGCGATAAAACATTCATGACGCCGCTCCGTCACCCCAATGTATGAAAATAACTGCTATTGCATGGCATGTGGTTTCCATGTTCTCAAATTCGTCAAGACT